>CASIAB010000015.1 GCA_949372635.1 uncultured Pseudomonadales bacterium | reverse complement strand
GCTTGACCAGGCGACTGCATCGTTGGCCTGCTCGACCTTGAAATAATAGTAGTCGCCTTGATCAGGATTATCCGTATCAGTGAATGTAAAGTTCACGTCGCGTGTGCCACCATTGATGACCCGGCGGATGGTGATATTGTCCTCGGGATAGTCTGCTTGCGGAATATTTCGAGTTAACCGACCATCGAATATATCACTAAGTGAAATTTCAACTCGGGTGGCCGAGATGGTGGCATGAGCACGATAGAAAGGTGGAGCCGATCCGGTCTCAGTTGTTTCTTCAAGGTTTAGTATAATGGTAGCGTCTGCTTGCACATCTGACAGACTAAGCCGAATGGAACTGGTATCGCCGCGGGTGTGAGTGCTGAAGCGCACCGTGTTGCCAGCGCTAGCTATTGCTTGAGTAGTAGGGTTTACAAAATCCATAGCCGTTGCAGTCTTCAATTCAGCTCCAGTCACTGTCATTTCTCCGCGCCAATGCCGCCATCCACGAGGTGCATCACCGTTGAAATGAGGTGTGGGATCGGAGGTAAAACTCAATAGCAATTCCTGCTCACTGCCTGGAGAATCTTCCAAAAGATATTCCTGCTGCCATATTTCTTCATCATTTTTGTACAGTTGCACCGACTTGATAGGACCAGTGCCAATAGCGCGGCCACTAATGATTCGAGTCTCACTGTAGCTGCCTCGCTGACCCATGGTAGTGCCATTGACATCCATCTTCAGAATAATACGGTCACCCGTTGTGGCGTAAGTGCGCTTGGCTTTCATGCCGTCAAAGATCGCATCTCTTGAACGCTCTGGCGCCAGCACTGCACCCAAGCCTCCACGTTGTGCCAGAGATTCACTGTTGGGTGCCGAGTAACCCGGACGAGAGAGGTGGTCATCAGAAGCCGCAACCACACCAACTTCATGACCATGTGATAGATAACTCTTCATAAACCACTGAAATGAACCGTGCATGGACATTATCTCGATGATGGGTTCGAGTTGCGGGTCAGACTGGCGGAAGTCGCCGGGATTATGCGCATGGGGAATCACCACGATGTTGTCTGCGTCGAAGCGTTCATGTAACTCGGCATAGAGTGCCGACAGTGCGGGATAACTCAGCCCCGAGACTGGCATCTGATCCTTGATCTCGCGAAACAGAACATTGTGATGACCGCCAAAGCGAGTGGGTCGGGTCCACTCCCAACCTAGGTAGGGTATGAACTTCCCCGGCTCATCGTATTCGGCGCTGGTCTTGCGAATCAGCTCCCATTCTCCGGCATCAAGCCAGAGATCGTGTTCTGAATGAGTGACGAAATCCAGGCGGGCATCATCGCGAGCGAAACGCATAAAGTAGTCCACGGTGCCGATGCCTTCTGAATAACCCGAGTGACCATGGGTATCGCCCCAATAAATTCGATACTCAGGATCATCTTCAACCAGAATTGGATTGCCGATGCCGGTAATGCGGCCATCGATGCTGCGTAGTGAAATCCAGTGGGGGCCAGGTTCAGTCACACTCAAATCCAGCACAGTTATGGCATCGCTACCGGCTGTGGTGGCTACCACTTCTTCATCAACTAAAACCTCAAATGCCGGAATTGCACCGGTGGCGCGATTGAAAAATTGGTCTTGCGCACGTACTGATAACTCGAAATTCTCACCGGGTTCTACGATGCTAGGTCCGAAGCCGTGTACACCAGCCGCTTCGCCGCCAATGATCTCGAAAGGTGTGATGGGCAGAGAGCGCCATTCGCTGGACCCGTCCAGATCGACATAGAGTGGCAGTGGCATGCGTTCACTCTCGAATGTGGGCAGGCGAATACCGGGACCGCCCTGGCGTTGGTCACCATAGGTAATAGTGACACTTGAGCCTAGGTCAAGCTCCCCTGCGACCAGGCGAAAGGCGATGGCCGGCTGCGGGGAACGGAAGCCACCGTGGGGTCCGGATGCCATAATCGTTTCCGGTTCGAAAACCGCATCATCATCGGTTGTTTCGATTGAGATATAACCGGCTGCAGATGGATCCTCAGATTGGAATACGCCGAAATTTGCTGAGAAGTGCCGCGCTACCCAGAAGCCTCCGCCGATCGCCATGGATCGGGTGCCGACCCGCCAGGTTTGACTCAGAGTGTCCATAGTGCCGGCAACAAACGGCCCGAGATTGTCCGATCTGAGCAAGCCCAGGGCACCATCCTCATCCCGCAGAATGAATTCCCGCACGAATCGGTCCACGTTACGGCTCTGATTCACGGCCTGTCTGCCGCGAGGAGGCAAAGTAGACTGCAAGCGAACTCGCGCTGCATCTAGGCCGACCTCTCCACCTGCGAGGGCATAAGCATCTACCCAGTCGGCTAACAAACCGGCTCGCTCGGCGATGGTGTTTTCACTGGTTGCTTCGGTTGCCACGGCGCTTTTTAGTGTCTCCACTCTGGCGCGCAGCTCGCTCGACATGTAGTCATCGCGGTTGAGCTCTTGACTGACTTCCGTGAATTGTTCTTCAGGCGAGCAGCCCAGCAGAGTTCCAGTAACGAGCAGTGCGAGTAAAAGTGATCGGGTATAGTGGCTGGCATGCATAATTTGTCTCGCTATTTTGTAAGGTTAGACTTCTATTATTATTGACATTGGTTCTAACTCAGCCCCGAATATCCCTCAGCGGCTTGCGAGTGAGACGCAAATTGCTGCAAATGTCCCGCCCTACTTCTTTGGGAATTACAACCCGGCTGATCTTTTGCTCTGCCTCTTTTGGGCCTCTTCCGTCTATCAAAAAATTTCTATTCAGGATTTAGCACTGTCCTAAAGCCAATATGACTAGTGCCAAGTCCGCTATCTTGGGCCTGTCTGGCTGCAGGCCTGAATCGAAGACAATAGTTCTCGGCGCATAAATAGGAGCCTCCCTTAATCACTCGAGCTACGGCACTACCGTGATTGCCGCTCACGCTTTCCTGCTGGGAAGGACCCTCTGGATTCAAAGAGTCAGTAGGGTCGTGTTCGGGGTAGTACCAATTGGAAGTCCATTCCCAGACATTTCCGATAAGATCATAAATGCCGTAATCGTTTGACCCAAAACAACCAACCGGCGCCAGGCCGACATGACCGTCTTCTGATGAGTGTTCCACAGGGAATGAGCCCTGCCATGTATTGGCATGATGATGGCCATCAGGGGCAAGCTCATTGCCATCCCAGGCATACCTGTTGTCTTTTTTGTTGCGTGCCGCCAGCTCAAATTGTGCCTCGGTTGGCAACGATCGTCCAGCCCACGTTGCATAAGCTTCGGCGTCTTCGAAGGCGATATGAATAACCGGATAATTGTCTCTACCCGTGATATTGCTATCTGGGCCGTCTGGATGGCGCCAGTTAGTTCCCGCCACCCAAGACCACCAATTGTCTGCGGGCTGTCCTGCAAGAGGAGGAACGAACAACACAGAACCAGGCTGCAGAAACTCTGCGGGCACATCCGCTGGCCAGTCCGCAGGGTTAGGGCTTTGTTCGGCGACACTGATATAGCCCGTTTCTTCAACAAATTTAGCAAATTGTGCATTGCTCACTTCGTGCGCATCCATCCAGAATCCCGATACGGAAACTGCGTGAGCTGGGCCTTCTTCTCTATGGGCTGAGTCGTCACCCATAATAAATTCAGCACCCTCAACCCATGCCTGATCAACTTGCCCGAGTAAACAGGAGTTGGAGGAATGTGCATCCATGGGGGTCTGCGCCAGCGCAGATTGGGACAGTAAAAATAGCCCAAGGGAAAAGTAACTCGAATTTATTTTTTGCATTTTAAGTTCCTATTTCCAGCGCGCTCACCATGAGTGCTGAGGTTCAATTGCCCGAGCTGGGAGGTAGTTCTCCCTGCCAGCCCCTGGCGAGTCTCGCAGAGAGTTCAGTGATCAGGCTTGCGTGTGTCGGATCGTCATCAAGGTTATTGTATTCCATCGGGTCTTGCTCGAGATCATACAGCTCCGCCAAGATGTCACCCGGACGTCCCAGCGGTGTCCATTCCGTGTAGCGATATCTAGCTGTTCTAATAGTCTGGCCGTCATGGCCTTCTTGGGTCATCAGGGGGTTATTACTTGAACTAGATCCCGCCATGCGTCTGGAGGCAGAGAATGCCGCGGACTTCCATGGGCGATCCGGCTTATCAAGTAAAAGCACAAAACTTGAACCTTCCAGATCGTGTTCTGGATCAGGTAATGCTGCCAGCTCGGTCAGGGTAGGGTAGAGATCGACCAGTTCAACGATCCTATTGGAAACAGTACCTGCACCCTTGCCATTGGGCAGTCGCACGATGAGGGGCACGCGTATCGATTCATCGAACTGGAATTGCTTGCGCCAGAGCCCGCCATGCTCATCTAATTGAAACCCGTGATCGCTGGTAAACACCACGATCGTGGAATCCGCGAGGCCAAGGTCCTCTAAGCCTTTGAGCATTCGGCCAACATGGTGATCTGCCATTGTCACCATGGCATGGTAGGCAGCGATTGCCTGCTTTTTTTGAAGTTCTGAGTGCGCGGCGTCATCCTCCAGGACCAGCGTCGAAGGTGCGGGACTATCATCTGTGTCATCCGCAGGTGTTTCTGGTAGCACAATTTCATCTACAGGGTGCTGATCGAAGAACTCCACGGGTCCGACCCAGGGCTGGTGCGGCTTATGCAGGCCCGCGGCGAGGAAGAAGGGCTTGTCGCGGTTCTCTGCCATGAGCTGAATAATTCTCGTCGCCGTAGTTCCGTCAGGGGTCATTGGTGGCGATTCGCCGGTGGCACGCCAGGTCAGTGGCAGACTTAGCCCTCGGCCACCTCCTGCTCCAGCGAAAATATCCGCACGCGACATGCCATTTTCCGATCCTTCAGTCCAAGTGTTGTCTTTCACCTGGGAGAGATCGTCGCCGGGTAGATAGCCAGGTGTATGGAAGAGTTGTGACGGATCCCGAGACAGGGCAAATTTCGATTCATCCCAACTCACAGCTCGTTCAAAGGAGTTGTGACCAACCTTACCGACCCTGCCTGTAAAATAACCATGGTCATGGAAGTGTTCGGGCAGCATTCGCAGTTCGTCACCAACCTTGTGACGCGGCCAAGTTCCAGTGGTGTGCACATCGACCGTGTTGGGTCTAAGCCCGCTCAATAGAGAGGCGCGGGAGGGATTGCACAGAGGGTTCTGCACGAAGGCATTCTCGAAACGGATACCCTGCGCTGCCAACCGATCCAGGTTTGGCGTGCTCGCCGTGGCGTAGTGCGGCCTCGTCCCCGAGCCAATATAAGAACCCAAGGCAGTGTTCAAGTCATCAACGATAATGAATAAAACATTAGGTGGATCTTTGTCTTGGAGCACACGAAGTGGCGCGGCCGTCTCGAGAAGAAGCCTTGCCGATCGATCAGTGTTTTGCGCTGCGCTTGTTGCGCAGAGTCCTGCAAGCAGCAGACCCCATACTTGTGTAGTCAGTCTTGAAACTCGATTCATATCCAGCACTCTATCCAATCCTTAATGAATTGACTCGTGCGAAGGATTATAGCGTTTAAAACAGCGCAATAGCGGAGACTTGTCGGGGACTTGTCTGTCAACCACTAGCCAGACTGACTTATACTAGACAGACCAGACGTGGATTCAAAATGTAATTGAGGTCAATAATTGTGAGAGGAAGGCTTTTCTTAGGAATATTGGGAATTACGTTGACGTTTTCGCCGATGACTAGCTTAGAAGTGGAAGCACAGGCACGAATCCCCGGCTGGAACCGGGTAGCGCCGCCGGGCGGACATCAAAACGATCCGCAATTGGTGCGCGAGGTCGGCGGTCCCGTGATACCAATCTTCGAGGGTTGGTTTCCTAATCCCGATGGCACTTATCAGTTATGTTTTGGATATTTCAACACCAACACCATTGAAACCTTCGATATCCCGATCGGTGCCAACAACTTTCTCGAACCGGCTGAATTCAACGGCTTGCAACCCACCCACTTCATGCCACAACCCGACGGCGGTCGCCGCCATTACTGCATGCTCAGCGTGACGGTGCCCGCAGATTGGGGCGAAAAGGACGTGGTCTGGACATTGATCGACGAGCGCACCGGGCAAAACTTCACCTCGCCAGGCCGCCTGAAGTACAGCACATACCGCCACGACGAACCCTCACAACCTTCGCGCACGAATAGCCCGCCCAAGGTTCGTCTCACTGCTGAGGGTCCCGTGGCCGAGGGGCGTGTCGGTTTTGGCCGAGGTATGGTTTCTGAAACTCTTGAGGCCACCGTAGGGCAGCCGGTTGTACTTACAGCCCGGGTGCGGCGTGATAATCCTTTTCGAGAAAACGATGACAGGGCAATCCGCGTGAGGTGGTTCAAATACCAAGGGCCGGGTGACGTTAGCTTCGCACCGGACTGGAGTTCCTGGAAAGAGAAATCGGTGGGTTGGATCGAGGCCGCCACCTGGCTTGATTCCGAGTACGATTACGGAGAGGTTGAAACGGAAGCGGTATTCAGTGAGGCAGGGAAATATATCCTGCAAGCGCAGGCTTACAATAACAACGGTCGCTCTCAGTACGAGACCAATGACTTCGAATTCTGGTGCTGCTGGACAAATGCGTTCGTCAGAGTCAACGTGAAATAAGTTACCAATACATAAGAAGATCAGCTTGAGAGGAAGTGCAATGAAACAGCAACTGGACCAATCACAGCCCGTGCATCTATCCCCGTTCAGGAGTCAGGTGCTGCTGACGACTCTACTGACGTTCTTCCTGTTACCGGCTCAGGTCATTCACGCTGCAGACAGCGCCCCTACCTTCTCTAATGAGGTCGTGCGGATTCTTCAACAGAATTGTCAGAGCTGTCATCAGCCCGGCGGCATCGCGCCCATGCCGTTAGAGACCTACCAACAGACCAGGCCCTTTGCGCCACTCATCAAGACCAATGTAATCCGGCGGGTGATGCCACCGTGGCACCTGGATCCGACCATCGGTATTCAGGAATACAAGAATGACTTTTCGCTCAAAGATGCCGACCGGGAAATCCTGGTGGCCTGGGTAGATGCCGGTGCACCCGAGGGCGATCCGGCAATGCTGCCAGCGCCGGTGGACTGGCCTAACTGGTTGGAATGGGAACTGGAGCCGCAACTGGGTACGCCTGACATGGTGTTTGAAACAGGGCCCATCGCGGTACGCGCAGCCGGGGGTGATTTCTGGCCTGATATTGACGTGCCGTGGCCGGCACTGGAAAACCCGCGTTTCCTGAAGGCGGCAGAGATCAGGAATACCATAAAGGGACGCCGGGCCCTGCATCACAATAACGTGTCACTGCGCCTCGAAGAAGGACCCTCCGGGCGGGTAGTAGGAGCCGGTGCCGGTAAGCGCTGGGATTTCTTCGGCGAGGATACGGGTATCAGGTTTGAAGTGGGCCCCGGCTTGATTAATTTCGGCGCCCATTATTTCCCCATCGGTGAAGAATTTGACGATAACATTGAGGTGGCGTTCTGGTTTCATCCAGAAGACGCTCCACCCACGACCGAGGCCAGCGTAGAAATCCATCACCTGATCGATCAATTCGATGAGGGTCAGGCGCGCGGCCGGGATATCCTGATTCCTCCGCACGGCACGCAAACTATGTACCGCACCTGGGTTCTGGACCAACCGATCTTGCTCAATAGTTTCCGCGGGCATATGCACCTGCACGGTATTGCCATGTCCATCGAGATAGTATGGCCAGGCCGGGTTCGGGATTACTACGGCCCCGGTGCAAATCGCCGTGATGTTGTCGCATCGATCAATAACTATAACCACAACTGGCAGACGTCTTTCGTGTTTGCAGACGATGCCCGGCCGATACTGCCAGCTGGTACTGCCATCGTAATGCGCACCCACTTTGATAACACGGAGAATAACCCGCTTTCAATCGATCCGGATCAATGGGTTGTGTTTGGTGGCCGCAGTGTGGACGCCATGTCGCACTTTCATGTCAGCGTGACCTACCTCGAAGAAGAGGGCTATGACAGCATGATTAAGGAACGGCGGCAGCAACTGCGAGAAAGAATGGAACGCGATGGAAACTACGGAACCGCCATCCTGAGTATCCATCCAGACGAACGCGCTATCGTGGAAAACGGCAGTGAGATAGCCGCACAGGATTAGAAAGGCAATAAAGGGGACACTAAAATAAACGGGGCCACAGTAAACATACAGTACTGTATGTTTACTGTGGCCCCGTTTATTTCATTTCGAATAGAAAACAATAGGGAGTAACCATGCGGTTTCGATTGAATTCACACTATTTACTGATCGGCTGGTTTTGCTGGTATGTGCCAGTCGCAACTGCACAGGCAAATTCAATAGATCCAAGAACAGCAATGCCTTCTGCATGTATTGCGCCTTCCGAGCAGACCGGCGGTCTGGAATTTACTCCGGATTCGTCCTATCTCCAATTAAGTAATCCAAGTAATGAAGCCTACGCTTCAATCGATGGCGACCGCATGAAGCGTCTCGTCGAACAACAGACTGACATTGCACAACGTTATAGACAGGCAGGTAATCAGTTCTGGGGGCGCATTATTGGTACTAGCGCTGATAGCGAGACTGCAGAATGGATGATGGTCCAACTGCGCGAGTCGGGTGTAGAAAACGTACGACTTGATTCTATACCGCTGCCAACTCAATGGCTTCCTCAAAGCTGGCAGCTAACTGTTGAGCTAGATGGCAAAGCCACCCAGTTGACCTCAGCTTGGCCAGCCTATGGCTCGGTTGGTACTTCAGGGGCGGGTGCAAAACTTGAGTTGATCGATGTTGGCTTGGGCATGGCTACTGATTTTCAGGGAAGGGATGTGAGTGGAAAAGCGCTTGTTCTTCACTCAATAGCAACCAGCAGCACTGTATTCAATTCGGTGCGCAGAATTGGCGCTTTACAAAGAGCGGAGCAATTGGGAGCGGCGGCAATATTTATAGTGCTCGAATTGCCAGGCAATTTGCAAACCGCGTTTTACGATGTGGGAACATCGGTGCCAACTTTTTCCATTGGTTCGGCCGATGGCGCAATTCTACAACGCTTGCTAACCGACGCTGCCCTGACTGAACCAGTTGAAATCGACCTGCAGTTCGAGGTTGATTATGTGGACGGTTTAAGCACCTCCAGTGTGCGCGGCGAAATACTTGCGGCATTTCCGGATGCCGAGAAAATTGTTATCGTCGCCCATCGCGATGGGTATTTTGAAGGTGCCGCCGACAATGCCTCCGGTGTAGCCACAGCTCTGGAATTAATGCGCTACTTTGCCCAGATTCCAAAAGCGGATAGAAAGCGAACAGTAGAAATTATTGGCACGCCAGGACACCACAATATCGCGAGAACGGGCTTCACCTGGTTGTTTGAGAATCGCGAATCGATACTCGATAAAGCTGTGCTGTTAATTAATGCCGAACATACTGCCCATGCGCTGGTTGATCGCTTCGGTGATGATCTGTGCACCACCAACGCAATAGGGCCTTTTTCCTGGCAAATAAATGGTTCAAATAAACTAGCTGAAATAACGTTGCAGGCCTTTGATGATTTTGGTATTCCACGTTGGGCCGAGACCGGTGGGCCTGTGGGGGAAATTAGAACTATCGCCGATCTTGTTCCCTCGATTGTGTTGATGCATGCTGGTATTTTGCTGCATACCAATATTGAAACAACTGAAGCAATTCCTGCGGCTAGTCTTGCAGCTACAACAAGAGCCTATGCCAAGATAATTGAGCAGGTGAATAGCATGAGTTATTCTGAGCTGACGCAGTAACATGAGATGTAAATCAATAGCTCAGATCAAATTATGAAATGAAAGGCTTTCATTCTAATTTAGCCAATTTCCCCGAGCACAATGTCTGCTAATCGAGCCCGGTGCCAAGCGGCATCGCCCCACAACAATTGACTGTGTTTCTGACGCTTGAAGTACAACTGTACGAAGCACTCCCAGGTGTACCCTATGCCGCCGTGGAATTGTACCGATCGGCTGCTGGCGAACGCAGCAGTTTCACTCGCGAAAGCCTTGGCCATGTGGGCGTATTCCGCTGCGCGTTGTGGTTCGTGATCAATAGCGCAGGCTGGGTTATAGACAAGGGATTTTGCCTCGTCTATCTGGATCATTACGTCGACTAGTGGATGTGTCACTGCTTGGAAGAAACCTAGGGACGTTCGAATTGCGTGCGCGTGCGGGCCTAATCCGTCGTTGTTTGCAATTGCCATTCCGCAGCTCCGATCACATCGGCGGCGAGCATCGTCCAGATTGCTGGGAATGCCTGCTCTAGTGCTTTGAGTCCATCTTCACAGACTTCCCCAGCTTCTACATCGAGAAATTCTGCATAGGCTTAATCGTGTGGGAGGTCGATGATAGAGCCATTTAATAACCTAAATGATAATGATTGTTATTTAGATTACTATTAGATTATAATGGGTAATTGATCGAGCATGACCGCTTGGTCTCTAGGAAGGCCTAAAATAGAGTTAGGTTCTAGTGATTATCAATATTTATTAACCCTTCATCGGGGGATGGAAACAAAATGAACTTTAAAATCTCCAAATTGAGTCATCTTGCAGCAGCAGTTTCATTAGCTAGCCTGGCGTCACCGGTACTAGGCCAAGATACAACTAATGAGCGGAATATCGAAACAATAAAGATAATCGGAACCCAAGAAGACGCTCGTAGCCTATCTGGATTTGGTAACATAATTACGCAAGAGGACTTAGAGGTCTTCGAATACACCGATATTCATAAAATTCTTTCGGCTGTTCCTGGGGTTAATTTTAGACCTGAAGAAGGTTACGGATTACGTCCAAACATAAGCATTCGCGGCACCTATGCCGATCGCTCAGGCAAAATAACGCTTATGGAGGACGGAATATTAATTGCCCCCGCGCCATATGCAGCCTCTTCAGCGTATTACTTTCCAACTACTGGCCGCCTAGCCGGTATAGAAGTCCTCAAAGGTTCAGCCGCAATAGCCAATGGCCCCTACACTATAGGTGGCTCTATAAATATGCTCAGCACTCCGATACCTGAAGAATCGCAAATTTTTGTAAACCAGGAAGCGGGCCAAGATGGAACTTCTAGGACTCATATTACATATGGTAATTCAGCAGAAAATTATGGCTTTCTTTTGGAAGCTCACGTTTGGGAAACTGACGGCTTTGATAGCTTCCAAGATGAGCGTGGGGACACGGGCTTTAGAAAGGATGATTATATCGCTAAATTCCGAATAAACAGTGATCGTGGATCTGATATTTATCAAGAATTAAATTTCAAATATCAATGGTCAGAAGAAGATTCAGATCAAACTTATGTCGGATTATCGAATGCGTCTTTTGCATCAGACCCTCATAAGAGATACGGGTTATCAAAGTATGACAATATGGATAATGACCATGAGACACTGTCACTTAACTACACGGTAGATGTGGGCGACTTTGGTTTTAGTATGACGGCTTATCAGAATGATTTTGCCCGAAATTGGTTCAAAGTTGACAAGATTGATAATCAAAAAGTTTACGGCCTAGGCAATGGCATTAACAACATCATTGGTGCAGCTAATGAGGGCAGCGCTGATGCAGCGGCGATACTCAATGGAGATAATCTCAAGGCAGTTGAAATTAAGCTCAAGAATAATAACAGAGTATATGAATCTGAAGGGATCGACTTAAAGGGTAGCTGGTCCAACGAAATGCATAATGTCACGGTCGGGTATCGAGAGACAGAAGATAGCGAGGATAGAATGCAGTGGTATGCCACAGCAGACTGGGAAGGCGGAAAAATGGGCGCTCTTACAGAAGGTGCTATGCCTGGATATTCTTCGAACAATCGCCTGACAACAGCTAAAGCCACGGCATTCTATATTAATGACGTTATTTCACTTGGCGACTTAACCTTAAATCTCGGCTATCGTTCCGAAGAGTGGGAGATAAAACAAAAAAGATATATCGATACTCAAAGGACTGCTGTCAACACTGAAAAGGGTTATCCCAAAACACTTTCAGATGATGACGCTAGCATGTTCGGGCTTGGAGCTACTTATGCTTTAAACGATAATGTTTTGGTTTATGCTGGGTTCAATGAAGGATTTACGCCGACATCTGGTGGGGCTGATCCGGAGGAGGCGGAAAGTACTGAGCTTGGCGTTAGATACTCGTCAGGATCTTTTTTCGTAGACCTCGGCTATTTCAATACAGATTATCAGAACATGTTTGGAAGCTGCACAGCTTCTGGTGGCGCAGTGAATGACTGCGAGATTGGAGACACATTTAATGCTGGAGAAGCAGAGATAAGTGGTTTTGAACTTCTCGCGCAAACAGTGATTGAATCTGGCGGCATGAGCTTCCCGCTGAGGGTAAGCTACACATCAACTGATGCTGAATTTAAGAATACATTCGATAGCTCTTTTTGGGGAGATGTTACCTCGGGAATGTCTATACCAGATCTCCCTGACTCTCAACTTGCATTGAGTGCCGGATTTGACACTGGTACAGGTTGGTCAGGGGCAGCAACGCTTTATGCATTTGGTGGAACCTGTTCCGTAGCAGATTGCTCCATGGGTACAAAAGTAGACAGCTATAATCAATTTGATCTTTCTTTAACAAGGGAAGTTAATGAAAATGCAGACGTTTATCTTGTAGTAACAAACGTTCGAGATGACGAAGATATTGTAGCTAGAGCGCCTAAGAATGGCGCTCGGGCACAAGCTCCTAGGGTGGCAATGGTTGGGGTGCGATTTAGATTCTAGAACGATTACCAAGTCTTAAAAAACGCCGGTAAATCTTGATATGCCGGCGTTTTTTTTGCAAATAATTGTCGGCTCGTTTTTTGGGCTTTTCCAAACCTAACACTATGGGGTGCCTGATAAGGCTAGTAAAATAATGTGAGCCTAGTTGGAACTGCGCTAGAAAGGCCTTTATTCCAATTCAATCAATTTTCCCCAACACAATGTCTGCCAATCGAGCCCGGTGCCAAGCGGCATCGCCCCACAACAATTGACTGTGTTTCTGACGCTTGAAGTACAACTGCACGAAGCACTCCCAGGTGTAGCCGATGCCGCCATGGAATTGTACTGATCGGCTGCTGGCGAACGCAGCAGTTTCACTCGCGGAAGCCTTTGCCATGTGGGCGTATTCCGCTGCGCGTTGCGGTTCGTGATCGATCGCGCAGGCTGCGTTATAGACAAGGGATTTTGCCTCGTCTATCTGTATCATTACGTCGACTAGTGGATGTTTCACTGCTTGGAAGAAACCTATAGGACGTTCGAATTGCGTGCGCGTGCGGGCGTACTCAGTCGTGGTTTGCAATTGCCATTCAGCAGCTCCAATCACATCCGCGGCGAGCATCGTCCAGATGGCAGGGAATGCCTGCTCTAGTGCTTTGAGTCCATCCTCACAAACTTCCTCAGCTTCTACATCGAGAAATTCGACATGGGCTTGATCCCTTGTGAGGTCGACGATCCTATCGGCATGCACTGTAATTCCTAGTGCGTCGCTTGCCACCCAGTACAGTGAGTGCCCTGTGTCTTTCTTTGCGCACACTAAAAGCCGGTCAACCTTGCGCGCGTCCTGCACAAACCAGGCTGTACCATTCAGTTTCCTCTGGATGGCACTTACCTCAGTGTCTTGGGGCCGCCAAGAACCGGTTCGGTTTGTCAGCGCGAGTGTGGCAGTGGTTCCCTCCGCGATTTCCTTGAGTGCTGCATTGCCGGGATCACCGCAAGCAGCAAGCAGGTAAGTTGCATTCAGCGTTGCCAGCAACGGGCAAGGAAATGCGGCTCTTCCGGCCTCTTCTACTAAGCCCGCTACAGCGACCGCTGACAAGCCCAGGCCCTCTGCTGACTCTGGAACTGCGAGCAAAGTCCAACCTAAATCTAGAAGCTGCTGCCAGAGCTCTTTATCCCAGAGGCTGCCAGGCGCACGTGAAGAATCTGGATTGTCAGCCACCATTCGGTGCAGCTTGTCTGTAGAAAAATTGTTTTTAAAGAACTTTCTAGCGGAGTCCTTAAGCAGAGAGGCCTCTTCAGAGAAGCCATAGTTATCGGGCTGTGCCATGTTATTCCTTATTTTTTCTTTACTTCGATTTAGCTAAGCTAAGCACGCGCTCACCCAGAATATTGCGTTGCACTTCGCTAGTACCTGCAGCGATAGTGTTTCCATAGCTGCTCATGTAGGCAAGCGGCCATTGGCCGGCGGCAGGTGCATTCTGATCGCCTAAATACAGCGAGGCACTAGCACCTGCAACTTCAAGCGCCAGTGCAGATGTTTCCTGTGCAATCTCGGACCTAAGTAGTTTGTTCTGCAATTGCAGGCGTGCCGGATGTTCTAGTAACGCAGGTACACGAGTTCTTCGTTGGTTCTCCTCAAGCGCAGTCTCTCGAATAAGCTGTCGCATAATGCGGTCACGCAGCAGCGGATCTTCCACAGCAGCTTTGCCGTTGTATTGTGTCTTGCGCGCGAGATCTATGAGATTTGCAGTGTTGGCATTATGTGTCGCTGCGTTTTTCATTCCTCCCGAGCGTGGAGTTACCAATTCGCCTGCATCGCGCTCATGCAATAGCGTCGTGGTGGCAACCTGCCAACCGTGACCGAGCGCACCTAGACGTAAACCATCGTCGACCTGAAGATCTTCGAAAAGCACCTCATTGAAACCCGTTTCCCCAGTCATCTTAATGAGTGGCTTCACACTCACGCCTTGATCCAATGCAGAGCTAATGGGCACAACAAAATAAGACAGCCCTCCATGCTTTTGTGTCTTGTCTGTACGTAACAAGATAATCATCCAGGCGGCGAAGTGTGCCAAGGAAGTCCATACCTTGTGCCCGTTAATTATCCAGGCATCGCCGTCACGCTGGGCGAAGGTCTGCACGCTGGCTAAGTCTGAACCTGAGCCCGGTTCACTAAAGCCCTGACACCAAATGTCTTCGCCAGAGAAGAGACGTGGTAGTAAATGTTTCTTCAGTTCTTCTTGGCCATATTGAAGCAGAGTGGGTGCTGCCATACCCAGGCCGATAATATTCGGCATATAAGGCGTTTTAGCCCTATGCATTTCCTCATTGGCTATGCGTTGGCAATTGCTCCGTCCACCTCCGCCATAAGCTACTGGGTAGTCACAACCTACCAATCCAGCGTCATAGGCTGATTTCTGCCAATCCTTAAGGTATGTCAGCTGCTCTTCAGTCATTATCTCGAGTGCAGAAATTGGGAGCCTGAATGAGGGTTCGGCGGGCGTGTTGTCGCACAGCCAGTTGCGGCAGTGTTGGCGGAACTCGGCTTGTTCGAGGGTGTCTTTACTGGCGCTGTCAGACATTGTTACATTCCTGCGATTGAAAAAAGTAAGGGGGATTGTTACTAGGCAGGAGAGGGAACGCAAGTGGATAATTCGGATTTAACAAATATAGTTAGAGCGTGTAGGTTGGCGTGGTGGCTAGGGTACTGACATTCAGTCAACCTATAGAAGAATCTGCTCATAAATTGCTGCCATGGTCTGTAACGTTTTAGCCCCCAACTCCTGATCGTTGGCCTGTTCACAGGAATATAGCATCCTGACAAAAGGTCTGTGGTAGGGTAAGAGACGTGCCTCAGCGCTTCACGGTCGGTCCTGTTAGCAAGGGCGTTAGTACCCAAAATTGAGAACACTGCTAGGGAATGGAAAAATTGAAAAAGCTACTATTGATTTTTATTTGTACGCTAGCGATTCCAGTTTCCTATGGTCGCGACAAAGGTTTTGCTATTGAGTGCATGTCTTCGAACAATGGTATCAAGCAGATATTGTCGTTCTTCGAGACTGGAATTGATAAACGTGTTCGTTATTTGGAAGCTGGCACTCAAACAATGTGGGATAGCCACGAATGGGAAGTTGGTTATGTCACTGTAAGTAGTTTCATTCAACTGAAGGGGGATACTGAAGCCTCTCTTATTTCGCTCATGAAAATAGAGTTGGAAACAATGCTTGGAGAATTCGTAAGAATGAGTGATTCCAGCAAAGTCGTAAGAATGCAATGCCAGAGGTGGTCTCCGCAAACTCGAAATAAGTAAACCGCTGAAAGACCGTTCGTAAACTAAGCCCCAAATTATATGAGATGCTTAAGGTCTGTGGTTATGTTCCAGCGCTGAACCCAAGGGAGCATGCGTCAAAGCGTAGTATCTTTAACTAAATAGGGATGAACTGCGCGGCTAATGCTTGCAAGGCGATAAATAAATAGCCAGACGTGCCAATAAGCTCATGTGCCTCTTCTGCCAGACTTGCCAATGATTCCGATATGGGCGCAAGCTAAGTCGATTGGAAATAGTGACTAGTTACCAGTAATATTCGGCGGTTACTTGACCAGGGGTACGGGGAAGATTCTTCTTGAACCCGCGCTTTTCAAGAGCCTCGACCGTTTCCGTCACCATATCGGGGTTGCCGCATAGCATAATCTGAGAGTTCTCGGGCGAGAGGTTTATACCGCAGTTACTTTCTAGAGTGCCATCGATAATTGCGGCGGGGATTCTTCCACGATAGGCGCCAGGTACATCTTCTCGAGTCACGAATGCTTTAAACTCAAAGCGATCTCCGTGATCGCTTTGAATATTTTCGATGAGCTCCTGATAGCGCAAGTCAGCGTTGGCGCGAACACCATGCGCTAAAATCACTTTCTCGAATCGCTCCCAAGGCTCTTGGGTCTTAAGTATAGAGAAGAAGGGTGCGATTCCTGTTCCTGTTCCGAACAGCCATAGATCCCTTGAGTCGGGTATTGTCGCTAGGGTGAAGAATCCAATTGGCTTCTTCTTCAACCAGATGGGGTCGCCGGCCTGCAGCTCTAACATGGCGTTAGAGAGGACGCCGTTCGTAGCGGTATAGAAGAAGAATTCCAAGGGGTTCTGGCCTGGAGCGCTCAGAAAGGAGTAGGGGCGGTCAATGCGCTCGCCGTCAATTTCCAATGCTAAGCTGGTGAATTGGCCCGCTATGAAGGTGTCTACATCGGCGTCGATCTTCAGTGAATAGAGGTTTTCTGTCCAATGAATATTGTCGACTACGGTTCCTTGAATCCACTGGACCATTTTGGCTACTCTAGGGTATGGGGCTGGAACTATGGTATGAACTTCTATAGTCTCCTAGCAAGCAGTAATTAGATCTCCCTCTCCTTATTATTTCACCATCGTTTGGTGGGTCGCTAATACAGAGAAAATATAAGACAAATAATTGGTGAAAAAAGATGGTATCAGCGTGGTTTGAAATAGCTCTTTGGAAACGGATATTCGCGGCGCTCATATTAGGTGCGATCGTGGGGATGATATGGGGTCCAGGCTCTGACAGCATTGCCTGGGTCGGAACCCTATTCGTTAGGCTAATCCGGATGATAGTTGTACCTCTGGTTTTCGTAACATTGATTTCAGGTGTGGTGTCCATGGGTGACCCGAATAAGCTCGGTTCGCTTGGCGTTAAGACGCTGGCTATTTATATGGTTACTACCTTGGCAGCTATCACAATCGGGTTGATTCTTGCGGTGATCTTGCAGCCCGGTGTTGGTGTGGATTTTTCTGCGACTGCTCCTGAGCAGGTTCAGGTAGCTATTCCACTCTCTGAACGTCTGATGAGTATCGTGCCACATAACCCAATAGCTGTGCTCGCCGAAGGGAATATGCTGGCAATTATCTTCTTTGCGCTGCTAGTTGGCGTGAGTCTGCTAACGATAGGTGAAAAAGGCAAGCCTGTCGCCGATCTGATGGAATCCAGTAGTGAAATGATGTTGCGCATAACCCATTGGATTATGGAGGTTGCACCTTTTGGAGTGTTCGCTTTGATTGCTTCTGTGGCGGGAACTCAAGGTATTGGGGCGTTGCTTGATGTAATACTCTTGGCGGTGGCCGTCTTAATTGGTTCAGCTGCCCATTTATTTATAGTTCATGGTCTCATCATCATAAAACTTACGTTGAAATTGTCACCGATCATGTTCTTTCGAGGTGCGCGTGACGCTATGTTAGTCGCCTTCTCCACCTCCTCAAGTTCGGCAACATTGCCCGTGTCGATGTCGGTCGCTGAGGAGAATCTGGGTATTCGACCGATAATTGCCTCTACTGTTTTGCCTCTGGGCGCTACGATTAATATGGATGGCACGGCACTGTATGTGGGTATAGTTTCTGTCTTCGCCGCACAGGCTTTTGGCATCGACTTGGCTTTTTCGGATTATGTATTGATTGCAGGCTCGACCACACTGGTATCTATAGGCACGGCCGCCGTTCCCGGTGCTTCTCTATTTCTCATTGCTGCAGTCACACAGACTATAGGCATGAGCCCGGAACAGACCGCGATTGTGATTGGGTTCATCCTGCCTTTCGACCGCCCCTTGGATATGCTGCGTACAGCGGTAAACATCGGTGGCGACTTGTCTGTCTCAACTGCTGTTGCTAATTGGGAAAATGAGTTCGACAAAAATATTTTTGAAAAGCCGATTAATTCCTAGAAATTATTTTCAGCCTGCAGTGTTGCTGCAGCCAACTTCTTAGAAAGAATAGGTAAGAGTTACGGAGAGCCTGACATCTTCTGCAAAAAAAAGCAGTGGCGATTCGTCATTCGAAGTAATGTTGATTATCTGACCACCGATAGCCCAGTTATCATTGATGGTATATTCGGCCCCAAGAAGTGCCAGCAGCGAATTTGCTGCTAAATCGCCCTGTAGTGTTGATGAAATAACCAAGTCGTTATTCATTAGCGTATTGCTGTAGCGCATCAGCCAGCTTCCAAAAACGCCTTCGTTTATCAATGATTGCCCAGGTAATAAGCCCTCATCTTCGTCTAATAGCATCTGCGCCTGTATGCCTAGGCTGACGGTCTGTTCGTTACTGATGGCATACTCGAAACCCACAGAGCTGCCGATCTGATCTTTTTTAAGATTTATTGGGTTGGCGAGGCTAGCCGTTCCGGGGAAGTTGAAACTGTCGGCTAGCACATCATGACTATAGGCTAGATCGAAATTTAATAGCAATTTACCAATAGCTCGATTCGCACTAAAGCCCAGCAAGAAGAAGTCGTTGGTCTTGGCTACGGCGTCACCTATTCGCATTGCCGGATCTTCATAGCGTAGTTGATTTTCATAAAGATAAGCGACCATAAAAGAGATGTCGCTGCCCTCGAATGATTTGCGCCACTGTGTGCCAGCTTCAAGTAGCATGCTGCTGTCGCGGTCGTAGTCGGTAAGATTGAACTCCGGCTCGAAGAAGAAGGGGCTGCCTCGCACCGCAGCCGGATTGAATTCTGGATAGAGATTGACGAAGCTGGAGAAGTTGGAATTCTCGCCAAAATAATCCCAGACCAACATCCATTGATTCAATCGGGCATCTTCAATATCGATGATGTTGAAGTCGCGAAACTCTGTGGTATTAATGACGTCTAGTACCGAATTTCCGGATGTTTCCCCCCAGACGACAGTCTGTCGGCCAAGCTTAATGCTATGTTGATCGAAGCTACGTTGGAGGAAAAATTCATTTCCGCGAGATTCAATATCGACCGAATCCCCTTCAGCTCGATACTGGTAATCATCGTTCAAATAAATCCGAATTTGCGCACTCGCCTGCAGGAGCCATCCGGGTGCAAAAGCGTTCTGATAGCGAATATTAGCGCCAAGTCGATTCGTTTCAAGTTCGGCCTCTCGCGGAATAGAAAAGCCAGGAGTAATCTTTATCCCGTGATTGTTTGTCTGTCCAGAGAACTGCTGACTGATCTTGATCGTAAAATCGTCGAGCCAGGATCTAGTATTGGCTGAACTGTCCTCATCGAAAGCACCGCCGAATAAATCGTCGTCGAAAATGAAATCCCCGTCGAATTGCGCATCATTATCGAGTATCAACACGTCGTCTTGCGCATTTGCAGGATTCAGAATGACAAGTAAAGTAGTGGCTGCAAGGCCAGCTAATTTTTTCATTTCTATTATTTGGGACTTTCCAACTAGTCAATCTGCGCGCGCAGTTTTTCCAGCTCGGTCTCTCTGAAGGCCGCATCCGTGAGAGTTCGCTGGGTTAGAAATTCATCCGGCACATCGATGCCGGTATGCATCTCAAGAAAGGCCATATTCGATAGTCGGTTCGTCACAAGATTCATTATCGTCGTAGATCGAGCTACCCAGATGCCATTCATAAGCTCGACTCGTGCTCCTAGCATGCGCTTAATTTCTTTGTCGTACTGGTCATACATCTCTACCCTGAGCTCGACGAAGCGTTCTTTATCGATATAAAGTACGGTACGAGAATAGCGAGACTGGCGTGCGCGTTTCTCGTTTGGAATCGTCTCAATCTTCCAGACTTCACGACCTGATTCCAGTGTCTCTTCGAGTAGGTTGATTTCATACTCATCCAGCTTTCCAGTATCTTGATCTTCGGTTGTGAACTCGGAGCCGAATAGTGAGCCAGGCTCAGTTTCATCATCCGCGCTGCCGCTAGCTATGCGCTTTACTCGTCCTAAAGCAGATAGGTACAACCAAGTCTCATTGTCCCTCGCGCCCTCATCATAACTAAAGCTCAGCATACCGATGCCGCGCTCAGCTGGGGGATCTAAAAGTATTGCGACCGAGCGGGTGTCTTTAAGGTTAAGACCATATCCCTTGCCAACTGATTCTAAAGATTTGACGCGCGGACGTTCTGCACAAGTAATTTTTCCCTCGCGGACGCCAAACTTGCAGGTCGAAAGTTGCATGCGGGAAAGCGCAGAATTTGAAGTGGCACGGCGAGTGTCTTCTAGCTTCTCCATTATCTCTCTAGCGCTAAGATCTTGTGCGATGCTTTGCAGGGGGAGCAGAAATAGGATCCCTATTAGACTTACTAACCCCCTGCTTGGAATGTTATTTTGCATTTTTGTCTCCGGCGCCCTATTGCATCTTATGAATGTGTTATTGCAGCTTTTGAAAAATCGATCTCAATATTCGCATCCTTCACACCAAACGTCGGCTTGAACACAATTATCATCGCTGGAATCAAGAACAGATCGCAGAGTAGGGCAAAGAATATTGCGATCGCTCCAAAGAACCCCATTTTCGCCATACCCAAGTGACCTGAAAAACTCAGTAGAGCAAAACTGAGTGCTAAGATCATAGTTGTGAACATTACCGCCTGTCCGACGTCACGAATTGTGCTGATTAGCGCCTTACTAATACTGCCAGTGCGTGCCAAATCGATTCGATAGTGAGTCATGAAGTGAATGGTATCGTCCACGGCGATGCCAATGATTATAGGCGCAATCAATAATGTATCAGCATCCAGTGGCAGACCGAACAGACCCATAAGGCCAAAACTCAAGACAGCTGGGATCATATTTGGAATCATGGCGAGCAAGCCGCCTTGAAATGACCCTAGAGTAACTATCATAATGACACTGATGATACCCATCGCCAGCAACAAGCTAGTATATTGCGACCGTGCAAGATCATCTGCCATTCGCATCATTATCGCCATTCCGCCTGTAACGGTTACCTGTAATTCAGGGATTTCAGATTCAAGCCCAGCGAAGGTATCCGCAATTTCCTCTTCCATTTCTGTAAAAAAGGCTTGGTATTGGTAAGAACCCGCATTGTAAGCACTGATTGATATATGTGATTTGCTGTAGTCATCCGATACTAGGGATCGGCGATCTTCTGGGTTAGAACTATTAAAAAGATAGAGCAGCTGCGAGACCATCAACTCCGAATCGGGAATGCGGTCAAAGGCAGGATCATTATCGTTCATGACCTTATTCGTTTCTTTTACAATATTTGCTAAAGAATTTGTCCGAGATACTTCATTCGGGTATCTCGCTTCGATACGTGTCTGTAATTCATCAACCGCCTGCAGTAGTCTTGGATTCATCATGCCATCGATAGCGTTCGTGTTGATCACAATTTCCATGCTCTGCGAGCCAGCCATGTTTTCATCTACAACATTGTAGGCGCGCTGAAGGATGGAGTCTTCACGTGTGAGTTCTGCCATATTGCTATCGATGCGGATTTGGCTCATGCCGTAAAGGCAGGCAACGAATATGCCAGCGAAGGCAGTCATGATGAGATAAGGGTATCGTTCTACGATGCCTGGGACGGCCTCAAGGATCGCTTTTTGCCAGTTGACGACCACGTAGGTAAGAATGGTCACCAACGCTATGTAGCTACCAACCGCTAAACCTAAAAGCGCAAATACCGCGGCGAAGTAGATAGCCACTATGCTTAGTTTCGTATTTTTCTTTAGGCTATGCCAGCGCTTGCCTAACTTGTCTGCAAAGCTCGCGTCCGCATCGGGGTCTCCCGGGTGCCAAAGATCGAGCAGTATTGGCAGAAGGACGATAGTAAAGAAGAAAGCCAGAAATACTCCCACGGCAGAAGTCCATCCGAATACTTGTATCATC
The DNA here is from genome assembly GCA_949372635.1 of uncultured Pseudomonadales bacterium. GTDB lineage: Bacteria > Pseudomonadota > Gammaproteobacteria > Pseudomonadales > Pseudohongiellaceae > UBA9145. The sequence goes on along the minus strand of CASIAB010000015.1, from coordinate 11,151 downwards.
GCAAGGTCAGATGTTGTTAAAGCCATAACACCGCACATGGTGGTGATGGTAGTTACCAATATGGCGAGACCAGTCTTACTATAAGCATGAGAAAGGGCTATATAGTGCTCTTCACCTTCGCGGCGGAAGGTAAAATAGGCGCTCATTACGTGCACACAATCTGCTATACCCACAGCAAATATCAACATGATCGTGAGCGAAATCATGGACGTTAATACGATGCCCGCCCATGCGGGAATCCCCCATGCCCAAGCGATGCTTAATAGAATTGTAACGAGCGGCCAGATAACAGCGCTGAATGAGCGAAATAGTATCCATAGGAGGAGTATAAAAATCAGCACCAAAATCATGCCGAGGACTTGCATCTCATCAAGCATCCCAAGCATGAACTCCATGAGTGGAGGTGTGCCGACTGGAAAGAATTCAAACTGTGTTTCGTACTTTTCGTAGATCGCCTTGGACATTACTTGGAAGGATGTATAGCCGAGCATATCTACAGCTTCAAATTCAATTTTTTGCGCTTCTATGTCGTCATTGAACTCTAGATCAAATGTCTCATCGTCGCCGAAGGCGCCGAAGCTATCATCGAGCGACACGTCAGCTGCATCGACCGCCGACACGAAGCCCTCGACAGGATTCGTGCCGAAGTCTGTCTGAATCAGTATGGCACCGTACTCAGTATTCTCGGAATAAAAAGCAAGCAAAAAGTCATCCTGGGAGAGGGCGTTGCCGCGAATTAGCCCTAATTCTTCATTCTCTTCCGGCAAAGAACTCGGTACCAATCGACTGGAAAGAAGGCTATCACCAACGCTTTCCTGATAGCGGAGATTGGAAATAGATTGTACTCGACGGATATGGTTGAGCTGTTCCCAGTCTAGCTCGATGCCATTTACCGCCTCGGGATATTGGGTTCGGTCTAATGACTGCCAGTTCCGTAGATCGTCTGTCAGCTGCTGTGCGGCCTCCATAGATTCTCTGGAAAAAACATCTCCATCTTTTGCTCGATAAACGAGGAAAATAGATTCGTCACTGCCGAACTGTTCGCGAAATTCGTCAAGAGCTATGGCGGCGGGATCTGTGCCATCTAGGAAGCTGTCCATGGTCATGTCTAGCGTGGTGCGTGTATAGATGCCGTAAGTCATGATGGAAGTCATAACGACTAAGCCGGCGAGTATAAAGCTCTTGTATCGAAGCACTTTATAGGGTGCTTGAGCGAATGCGTCTGTGAGACTGAGTAGAATTTTTTCCATATTTAAATCCTCATTGAGAATATACATCCACTTACAAAAATCTCTATGCTGCGGCCTCACAGCTCGACTTATCTGAGTCTTTTTAGTTTTGATCGATAACTGGATTCATGAACAGGTCGGTTAGAACTTGAATTTGGTTCATTCGATGAAGAAATCCCTAGGTGCGTATTATCGTCTAGATTGATGACTTTCACTAGTTGGTTCCCTCTTATTTAACCTTGCTAAGGGCCGGGTATGGCTTCGGGAACTGATTGCATATATAGATAAGGTCCAGAACTATTTCTCTTTGCAATCGAAATTTTAGCGCTGCGGTGAGAGCTAATTTAGCAGGAGGTCAGTATTTCTGCTACCTCGGGCAGTTATAGACACCAAAATCTTGTTGGCCATTATCGATGAGGGATTCAGGTGCAACGGTGTTACCACCCATGCGTCCCGCCTCATTTCGGGCCAGAGTTAGAAGTTCTTCCTGCAGGCGTCCGCCGCCGCGTTCAACCATAACAATCGAGCCTAAAGTCTTTGAGGTTGCGCGACCTATACGTTCGCAATTTCCGATGAGGTCGATACCGACAAGACTGACATTTTTACCCTCGGCAGTAAGTTGCACCCATGTACAGCCGGTTATTACCCCTGCAGCAAACGCTGCCAATAGAAAATTCTTCATATTTTAACCCCTATTTGTAGGAACTTGCCTTGGCGGAGTGCAAGGATTCAAATGTTATGTGTTCAGGAGACTACGTTCTTGTAAGGGTCGATTCTAGCAGCATTACTTCGAGCTGCCGAACCTATTTCCTATCAGCTCTGCTGGTCAAGCAGTGATCCGATTATGCTACTATTCATACTCGTTTCTGCCTGCTATTGAGAGATCGTTATGGCTGATTGTGAAAGTGAACTATTAATCGAGTCATTAAAGGCTATCGTCGGTCTTGCTGGATACCGCGAGGGTGCGGATATCGAATCGAAGAATTATCAGGATGTGATGGGTGCCAGATCCATACCTCCAGTATTATTGCTGCGGCCCGAATCCACCGAGCAGGTATCTGAGATTCTCAAAGCCTGCCATGCCGCCGGTCAGCCGGTTGCTCCGCAGGGTGGTATGACAGGATTAGTGTCCGCTGCCGCGCCGCTACAAGGGGAGATATCACTTAGTTTCGAGCGCATGAAGAAAGTAATAGAGATAGATCCTTTCACTAGCTCGATGACAGTCGAAGCTGGGGTTGAATTACAAACTATTCAAGAAAAAGCGGATGCTCACGATTTGTTATTTCCGCTAGATCTGGGTGCAAGAGGCAGTTGCACCATAGGGGGCAACCTCTCTACCAATGCTGGAGGCAATCGTGTCATACGCTATGGCATGACGCGCGAGCTGGTGGTGGGCTTGGAGGCAGTTATGGCGGATGGCACGATCATTGATGGATTGCACAAGCTGCGAAAAAACAATACCGGCTACGACCTAAAACAACTCTTCATCGGCAGCGAAGGCACTCTGGGCGTTATCACTCGCGCCGTACTCAAGCTTTCCCCAAAACCTAGCAGTCAGGTTGTGGCGATGTGCGCGGTCAACGATTTCGCGAAGGTTGCGGATCTGTTGGTACACGCGCAGGCAGGCCTGGGCGCAAACCTTAGCGCGTTCGAAGTTGTCTGGAATAACACTTATAAGCTTATCGATCAGCACGTGCCTCATGCTACGGTGCCGATGGAGGATCACTTTGGCTTCTATGTGCTCATAGAGAGTATGGGTTCGCACGCCGAGAAAGATAGCGATCTTTTCCTCGAGGTCTTGTCGCAGGCAAGTGAGGCAAAACTAATCGAGGAGGTCATCGTGGCCGACTCGGACACGAAGATTAAGAATCTCTGGACCGTGCGCGATGCGGCGGCTGAGATATATCCAGGTGTCGGTTACATGCATACCTATGATGTGAGCCTAAACGTTGCTGACATGGGTTACTTCGGCGAGGAGGTTGAGAGCAGGCTACGCTCTGAATGGCCCGATGCGATACTAGGTCTGTTCGGGCACATTGGCGATGGCAATTTACATATCGTTATTCATGTAGGAGAAGATACACTTAGTCTTCACCTACAGATTGACGAGATCATTTATGGCCTAATACAAGAATTACATGGCGCAGTTTCAGCTGAGCATGGTATCGGCTTAATGAAGAAACAGTTTCTGCCTTACAGCAAGAGCGAGCCCGAGATAGCACTCATGAAGGCGCTAAAGCACACAATGGATCCGCAAGGGATACTTAATCCAGGGCGTGTCTTTTAAGCGCAGTCTACGATCATTCAGAAGTAAACAATGTAAAGAATAACTAGCACAAGCACTGGAGAGAAAAAGAAATGACTATCAATTTAACCGGCAAGAATGTAGTAATTATCGGTGGTACGGCAGGTATTGGACTTGCAGCAGCGCAGGCAGCTGCCGATGCAGGCGCGAAAGTTTGGGCGGCAGGACGCTCGGAAGGGCATATCGAGTCAGCCAAGCAAGTCGCCAATGGCAGCTTCGAAGTGCGGCAGGCTGATACACACGATGCCGCCAGCCTCGAGGCCATATTTAAAGAAGTTGGCACAGTTGATCATCTAGTTTCAGCGGCAGTGGGCGGAGAGCGAACTCTTAAGCCTTTCCTCGAGCAAACTGAAGATCAGTTCAAGGCTGCCTACGATAAGCTTTGGGGTTATGCCAAGGTTGTTAGAGTTGGAGCTCCGTATCTTGCCGAAGATGGCGCTATAACACTTGTTAGTGGTTCGCCGGCTCGTAAAATTAGGCCTGCCCAGTCTCCGTTAAGCTGTGTTGGTGCATCGGTTGAGAATTTAGTGCGTTGCCTCGCTGTAGAGATGGCGCCAGTGCGTGTCAATGTGGTTTCGCCAGGTACTGTAGATACCGCGATGTTTGATTGGATGGGTGAAGAAAAGCAAGACAAGCTCGCAGCGATGACAGCGTCTCACCTGATCAAGCGTGCGGGAACATCCGAAGAAGTTGCGCAAGGTATTCTATTTGTCATGCAAAACGGTTTTGTTACCGGCACCACCATTGATGTCGATGGCGGCCGCATATTGAGCTAAGCAACCGAGCTAGATAATAGCAGCGAACGAAGACTAATCTTCAAGATTGAATGTGGAATTGATGCATGAAAAATGAGCGCGAAGTAGCGAAGTCCAACGTGGCCGACCCAGATATGGGTCTGATTGATTCGATCTATGCACGGCATTCGGTGCGTGGCTACTTGGACAAAGAAGTCCCGCAAGAAGTGATGAATCGAATCTTCGAGATTGCGCATCAGTCACCGTCCAACTGCAATGTGCAGCCATGGAAGGTCTATGTTGCTTCGGGTGAATTAAAGAATCATCTCAAGAAACAGATGGTTGAGGCGACAGCGGGGGGAGTTAAACCTAACCCCGACTACCCTTATCGTGGTGACTTCGCAGACGAATACCGTACTAGACAGGTTGACTGTGCAGTCGCGCTTTATTCCAAGATGGGTATAGGCAGGGGCGACAAAGAAGGCCGTATGCGCGCGGTATTGCGTAACTTTGAGTTTTTCGATGCGCCCCATATTGCGTTTCTTGGTATGCATCCAGACTTTGGAACGACAGTTGCGCTCGACGTAGGCATGTTCGCACAGTCGCTTATGCTTAGCATGGTGGCATTCGGGCTACATAGCTGTCCTATGGGCACGATGCGCAACTATCCTGATATGGTGCGTGAGGCGTTTGAAATCGAGGATGGTACACAGATACTATTCGGTATAAGCTTTGGTTATGAAGATACTTCGGTAGAAGCCAATGAAACGCGTACTACGCGGGACAACATCTCTGCAAATATAGTCTTTCGATCGGAGTAAGTGCCGTTGTAAATTCTATCAATCTATTTATAAGAATAATTAGTGTGCAGAATACGAACTCATGCCCCTTAAACCAGTCATTCTTCTTTACGATCTAAATAACACCTTCGTTGATGAGGCTGCCGCGCTTGTCGGGCATACCGGCTTATATACCACCATTAATACCTACAATGAGACAAATGCGACTGAGGCAATTCAGCAATATAATCGTCTTTTTGGACTAGTGACGAACAAGATCTCGTGCGTAGTAACCGGCTGGAATCCTTATAAGAAGCCCCGGGATCAATTGCTATTTAAACTGCGCGGCGAAGAGAAGCGCAGTCCTTTTCGAAGGCCTACTCCAGTGGTCATCATCACAGAAGACCATCGTCGTGACTTGAAGACATTGGCACTGGATCCGACCGATGGAAATGTCTCAGCCTACATGCACATCGATGATTTTAAGAATTCTGTAGCCGATACATTGCATAAAATTGTCTTTGGTAATCGTGCACATGAACTTAACTCTATCGCCTATGCGCAGTTTTCAAGTCAGGAAGAAACAGACTAGACCATTAAACTCCAGTAGATATGATAGCGAGTTTCCAAATGTTATGTCAGCCAAACCGGTATTTTATAAAAGTAAAATCCCCAATTATATTTTCAGCCGCCCTTTTACTATTCGGCTGTCAATCAAGTACGCCGCCTGAATTTGGCATGGTTGACTGGTACATAGCTAATGGGGGGGGGAGTAGCATAACCCTGACTATATACGACAAGGTCTGTGGCAGAAATTACTATCGTTTTCGAGTTGCCAGATTATCAGAAACTCCCATTTCAACTTGTGCCAACGAGGCGGGAAATGCTGAAATTCGTTTCAGTAGAACAGCTGGTTACAGTGTTTCGGCAAACCCTGTACGCCATGATGTAATAAGCAGCAATCAATCGCTACTCGTGGAATAGCCAGTATTCAGCTAACTATTTGTAAAGCAGCGTAGATAAGCTGCTTTCTTTAGCTCTGACTCCGTAGCCAAATTAGCTACTTCTTAGTTTTTCAGTTCCTTATAGCGAAAACAATTACTTGTGTGGTCATTGATTAGCCCGGCGGCCTGCATGAGGGCATAGCAGATCGTGCTGCCGATGAACTTGAAGCCGCGTTTCTTTAAATCATTCGACATTATATCGCTGATATCAGTAGTAGCAGGTACGTCTTCGCGCATTTTGCGTCTGCCGTCTAATACCTTGCCGTCGGTAAACGACCAGATATAGCTATCGAAGTTTCCGAATTCCTTCTGTACTTTTTTAAATGCAAGCGCATTGCCGCGAATAGAGTACAGCTTCAGGCGATTGCGTATAAGGCCCTTATCTAAGAGTAGCTTCTCGATAGCCTTGTCGGTCATTCTCGCGACCTTGTCTATATCGAAATTCTTGAAGCATTTGCGGTAATGATCGCGCTTTTTGAGCACGGTGATCCAGCTCAGGCCGGCCTGCTGACCCTCGAGACAGAGAAACTCAAACAGGAGTCTCTCGTCATGCACGGGTACGCCCCATTCCTCATCATGATAGGCGATATACTCAGGATCCTTTCCTGACCACCAGCAGCGTTTCTTCATGTTATAGCGTCCTTTCTATTGTGATTACTTTATAAAAATAGGGCATTACATACAGCTGAGATTTGACTCATTATGACAAAGTGGTGAGCTTGAGCATTGCCTTGATCCGGTGTATTTTGGTCTTACTTCTTGCCCTGAACAAGGCCTAGGCTCAGAAATTTGGAGGTGCTATGGCAGCGAAGGGCGGTCACTGAGAGTAGTCGTGCCTTTTTTATAAGATTGTAGAACAAAACTTTTGTTTGAACAGAGTAAGACCTATACTGCGCGCACACTTTAGGAGCGCTAGCATTTCTTCCCTCTCTTTAGACTCTACAGCCACCAAACCCAGCGCCTTCGCTGTTTTCTCCATAGCTCAATTTCGTTGGTTATTTCTTGGCAACGCGGCCTTCTTCTTTGCCATGCAAGGACAGATGCTTACCCGTACCATCATCGCCTGGGATCTCACTGGCGAGGCGACGTCGCTTGCCTATATAAATCTCGTAGTAGCCATACCGATGATTTTCGCCTCTCTGTTAGGCGGGGCGATCACCGATAGAGTAGAGCGCAGGCAACTCGTCATCATCGGCCAGAGCCTGATTATGGCCAACGAGATCTTTATTTTGACCATGCTTCTCACCGGGCGTCTGGAATTTTGGCATATGCTTTGTACCGCCTTCGTCGCTGGCTGCGCCTTTCCATTCATCATGCCAGCGCGGATGGCGATCACGGCGACAGTAGTCGGACCGGAAAAACTGCAGAGTGGCATTGCTTTTTCCAGTGGTGTGATGAATCTTAGCCGCGTCATCGGGCCGGCAATTATGGGTGTAGTTGTAGCGCAATATTCAGCGACAGCAGCCTATATTCTTTCCGTTGTCCTGTATGCCACTGCCATTCTTTGCATGCTCGGTGTACAACGCAGCCGATCCAATCCTACCGACAAACCGAAGGAGAAATTACTAGCGGATATCAGTGAAGGTTTTAGCTATGTGCGGAGCAATCGACCAATACTACTTTGCCTCGTTTTCGGTTTAGTGCCGATGCTGCTAGCCATGCCTTTTCAGAGCATTCTAGTGATGTTGGCAGAGCAGCAGTGGGACGTAGGCGAGAGCGGTGTCGGGACGCTAATGGCGGTGGGCGGAATAGGTGGTGTGTTGGGTTCGATCTGGATTTTACGCCGCGGCGACAATGCTTCGCGCCTTAAATTGATGATAGGCAGCACGGCAGCCTTCGGTGTGCTACTCGCGATATTCGTCGAGACAGACAGCTTCTACCTAGCCCTGATTCCGCTCTTGCTAGCCAATATGTGCGTCAGCGCGAGCCAAACAATCAACAATGCTTCGATACAGATCCTCGTGGACGACCGCGTGAGAGGGCGCATGAGTAGCTTCATGATGCTGTCCTTCGCGCTTACGCCTATCGGCGTTTTTCCGTTAGCAATTGCAGCAGACAGCATCGGCGCAGCGAATGCACTATTCGGCGCGTGCATGCTGCTTATCGCTACTGTAGCTGGCTTCTATTTTCTAAGCTCAACGCTGAGAAACCTAGATTCTTATATAAAGACTGCTATGGCGAAAGCGATACAGAAGAAGGCAGAGACGTTAGAGAAAGCAAAAAGCTAGAGTCAGTTAGCGCTTTTTCTCTTCGTATAGAATTTGAGTGGCGCCGTGGCCGATACTTCGAGTGGATATACTCACTTCAATCAAAAATAAAATGAGGCCTATTATCAGCAACATCATGGCGCCGAAAAAAAACACCGCAATCGCCGCCGACATATTGAAACTAGCAAATTCACTAAAGCATAGCGAAACGATAGCAAGAAAAATTACCAGCGCAGCTGTTACGAACATTCCAATAGACCAGTTCGCTAAGCGTATTTGACTCCAAAGGACAGCAATCTCTGCTTGAAGAATTGTAACGTGATCCGAGTGAGGTTTCTTGTCAAGGCGCGTCTCAACCGCAGGACCCAAGCGTACCTAGAGCACGTTTAGCAACCCTGTAATGCCAGCCAATAGAAACACCGGCGCCACGGCCAATTGCCAAATTGCATGCAAATCAATAAACATAGATCAGATTAATATCTGATTGAGAGTGCTGACAGATTCAGTTACTCTCCACTCATACTCGACTTATTATTGTGCCTGTCTGTATTATAGAAATACATTTTTATTTAGAGTGAAAGTTATCTTAAAAAAAATAAATTCAGAATAAGGGCGCTATGCCAGACGACACGTTCTGAGCATGGCAAATTAAGAATCTATCTTCTTGATAAATCTATGAGATTTCATAGCCTTTTGGGAAGGTGGTTTACAAATAGCTGCCGAAAGCAGATCATTGAAGAAAGGAGGTTACTGCTAGTGAATTCGCTAGTATTGAAATCTGTCGATAAATTCACGGACCCATGGTTTACAGCAGCTGGACAAAAACGTGCATCCGTAAAGCTTCAGTCACTGAAAACACTTTGGTTCAACACAGGCTCGATTTGCAATCTGAGTTGCAATAACTGCTACATCGAATCTGACCCGCACAATGATAGGCTTGCCTATTTGTCATTAGAAGACGTGCGGACGTTTCTCGATGAGATCAAAACTCAGAAATTACTTACAAAGCTGATCGGCTTTACTGGCGGAGAGCCTTTTCTAAATCCAGACTTTCTTCGAATATTGCATTTGACTCTTGGGAAGGGGTTTGACGTGCTGGTTCTAACGAATGGCTTTAGGCGTATAGAACGCTATAAAAATGAATTGCTAGGATTAAGGGAGCAATATGGTGAAAAGCTCCAGCTGCGCATTTCGCTGGACCATCATAGTCCGGCTGTGCATGAAAAAGAGCGCGGTGAGCGAACTTTTAAACCAACTCTTAAAATGGCAAAGTGGCTCTTCGATCAAGGTTTCAGGCTGAGTATCGCTGGCCGCGCAGTCGAGACAGAAAGCGAAGCTGAAGCATTGCGCGGTTATCAATCTCTTCTCAAGGAACACGGGATTGGACTCAATGCTGATAGTTCAGAACACCTTGTTATCTTCCCGGAGATGGACCTAGACCTGGAGGTTCCTGAAATTACTGTAGATTGTTGGAGTATTCTAGATAAGCAGCCGGAACAACAAATGTGCGCGTCTGAGAGGATGATTGTTAGGCGAAAAGGGCAGAATAAACCTGTAGTGTTGCCTTGCACCTTGCTTGCATATGATTCTCAATTTGATTTAGGGTCAACTTTGGAATCTGCTGAAAAAAGTGTTCAGCTAAATCACAAATTTTGTGCTCAGTTCTGCGTTTTGGGTGGAGCATCGTGTTCATCTACCGCCTGAAACGAGGAATGAAATCTCGGAGGTAGTCGAATGTTATATCCGCAGGATTGAGGATTGAGGATTGAGTGTTTTGGGTAAGCTGAATCCTTTCGACTGGCTCTTCAGCCTTAGATAGCTCTACATAGAATAAATCTATTCAAAATCAATCTTTGAAATAAATATGTGTTCTTTTCTCGACAATGTCTTCTGTAATAGAGTGACGCATCCATGCATCTGTTTTAATTATATCTAACTTACCATCGGAATCGACATCATCGAGCGTTATCATGCCCTTTGCTGAGAGACCATTTTCAAAGCCTTCGAAGTCAGGCAGCCCAAGTAAATTACTATTTTCGAAATAGCCGTTCCCGTCATTGAAGTAAATTGCTCCGCTAATTTTTATTGGAGCATTTATTTTAGACGAAATTTTCTGTTGGAAATACAAATCTTTATGCCCATCTTGGCTGGCATCTAATACTATTACATCATTTAATTGAGACTGCAGCATTAAATGCTCTATTCGGCTTAAGTCTAATTCAAAATTGAAATTCCCTTTGTTTACAAGGAAAGAGAAAAAGCCTACTTGAAGCATCATCGATGCTAGAGAAGGAACCGATTGTAACGCATAGCACAAATATGCGCCCACTGATGCGATGCAATTTGTTGTGCTTCTTACTTACGCCACGCATGAACCGCAGTGGACCAAGCACCATCATAAAGAAGTCAGGCCCTAGATGCAGAATAGTAGCCAGTGCATTGGTGTAGTAGCGAATATCGCAGGCATCAAATACCTCTCCCGGATTCGCGATTGGCTCAGGAAACGCACCAATCATGAAGCTTGTCTTAGCAAAGATAACCGATAGACTAGGAATAACCAGAATCGGCCCCACCCCAACCTACGACTTCGAAGACCTTTCGAATAGCTGGCATAGGCGCCGCCGAGAAGTCGTTGCCACCTTGCGCCTTAATAGGAGTAGCCTCACCTGCAGTTAGATCTGACATGTAATCTCCCGATTACTTTTGACCATATTTAATTGGGGCAAGCTTACAGAAGAGAGGCGGGTGAAAGCTAGTTGTGTTCGCCTACCTGCAGCAATGCAGTGACCGATTCAAATTAAGTGTATATAATCCTTTTTTCACGCGCCCATAGCTCAGCTGGATAGAGTAACTGGCTTCGAACCAGTTGGTCGGGAGTTCGAATCTCTCTGGG
>CASIAB010000014.1 GCA_949372635.1 uncultured Pseudomonadales bacterium | reverse complement strand
GGATTTTCAGTCCTCTGCTCCACCAAAGTGCAGCAGAGAATAAAATCTTAGGCGTTTCGCAGCTTAGCCTGCGCCGCTGCTAACCTGGCTATCGGCACGCGTGGTGGTGAACAGCTTACGTAGTCCAAGCCCGCACGGTGGCAGAATTCGATCGAGGCAGGGTCGCCGGCGTGTTCGCCGCATATACCCAGCTTAAGATCAGGCTTTGTGGCGCGACCGCGATCTACTGCGAAGTCGATGAGTTTGCCTACGCCGTGTTGGTCTAGGCTGGCGAAGGGGTTCTTGTTGTAGATTTCTTTGCTTTGATACTCGTCATAGAACAGGCCCATGTCGTCGCGGCTCAAGCCGAGTGCTGTCTGGGTCAGGTCATTGGTACCGAAGCTAAAGAAGTCTGCTTCTTTCGCGATCTCGTCAGCAGTGATTGCCGCACGTGGTACTTCGATCATGGTGCCGACGATGTAATTGATGCGAATCTTGTGCTTCTTCATTACCTCTTTGGCTACGCGATGCACAATCTTGAGCTGATCCGCGAGTTCTGCGCGGAAGCCCACCAGAGGAATCATGATCTCTGGCTTCACTTTGATCTTCTTTTTACCCTTTAGAACCTGCGCAGTTGCCTCGAAGATTGCGCGGCTTTGCATTTCGGTGATCTCAGGATAGATGATGCCCAGACGACAGCCACGGCAGCCGAGCATGGGGTTCTCTTCGTGCAGTGACTTGATACGATCGATGACGTAATCGAAAGGTACGCCGAGCTTCTCAGCTAGTTGGCGTCTAACCACGTCGTCGTGAGGAAGGAATTCATGCAATGGAGGATCTAATAGACGGATCGTCACCGGGCGACCATTCATGGCCTTGAAGATGCCAACGAAGTCTTTCTTCTGAAAAGGCAGCAGTTTCTTCAATGCTGTGCGGCGCTGCACTTCGTCTGAGGCGAGAATCATTTGCCGCATATAGTCGATGCGATCGCCTTCGAAGAACATGTGCTCGGTGCGGCATAGCCCAATGCCTTCAGCACCGAAGGCCACGGCTTGTTTAGCCATAGTGGGCGTATCGGCATTGGTGCGAATATTCATGGTGCGGTTTTTGTCAGCCCATTTCATGACAGTTTGGAATAGCTCATAGGTGTAGCTCTTGCTAGGCTTTAGCCCACCGTCTAGCACGCGCTTCACTTCGGAATCGGTGCTCTGGATCATGCCCTTATAGATGGCGCCGGTGCTGCCATCTATAGATATGTAGTCTCCTTCACGCAGGACTACTTTGCCTGCGGTAAGGGTTTTCTTCTCGTAGTTGATGCTGATGCCGCTGGCTCCACAGACACATACCTTGCCAAGTTGACGGGCAACGAGCGCTGCGTGAGAGGACACACCACCACGGGAGGTCAAGATACCTTGTGAGTGCAACATTCCCTTCAAGTCATCAGGGGAAGTCTCTGTACGACACAGTACGACCCGATTTCCCTTGCGTGTTTCCATCTCGGCTTGAGCTGCTGTGAAAGCGATGCGGCCGGTTGCGCCACCAGGGCCTGCCGGCAGGCCAGACGCGATTACTGTCGCAGCCTTCAATGCCTTGGGATCGAAAACGGGTACCAGCAGCGAATCGATAGACTCGGCTGGAATTTTCAACAGCGCCGTCTCAACATTCATCAGGCGCTCTTTTTGCATCTCTACAGCGATTCTCACCGCGGCTAGACCAGTACGCTTGCCATTACGTGTTTGCAGAATGAAAAGCTTGTTCTTCTCGATGGTGAATTCGAAGTCCTGCATGTCTTTGAAGTGCTTTTCTAGCTTAGACCGAACCTTCTCCAGATCTTTAAAGCTCTTGGGCATTTCCTTGGCAAGCTTACTGATGGCATTTGGTGTGCGCAGACCTGCTACCACGTCTTCGCCCTGCGCATTAATTAGATATTCGCCGTAAAACAGCTTCTCGCCGTTGGCTGGGTCGCGAGTGAAGGCAACTCCTGTCGCGCTGTCGTCGCCAGCATTGCCGAATACCATGGCTTGAACATTCACAGCCGTGCCCCATTCGGCGGGGATACCGTATTCCTGGCGATAGAGGATGGCGCGCTCATTTCTCCAGGAGCCGAATACGGCGCTTATCGCGCCCCAGAGCTGCTGCATAACATCTTGTGGGAATGCGCCCCGAGTGCGCTTACGAATTAGCGCCTTGTATTGAGTGACTAGTGTTTGTAGGTTCTGGGTAGTCAGGCCATTGTCTGACTCTACACCCACCTTGCGCTTTAATTTCTCCAGAAGTACATGGAAGGGGTCTTCCTCTTCCTCTGTACGCGCGGTGACACCCATCACTACGCCGCCGTACATCTGGATGAAGCGACGGTAGCAATCCCAAGCAAATTGGGGGTTCTTAGAAACATCGGCGAGGCCTTCGACAGTCTCGTCGTTCAGGCCAAGGTTGAGGATAGTGTCCATCATGCCCGGCATAGAATCGCGGGCTCCGGAACGTACAGATACCAATAGAGGGTTCTTGCGACCACCGAACTTTTTGTTGAGCTGCTTCTCAACGTTCTTTACTGAGTCGGCTACGCTCTGGCGCAGGGCCTTAGGATAGCGTTGCTCGTGATCATAGTAATAGGTGCAGACTTCGGTGCTTATGGTAAAGCCCGGAGGCACGGGCAGGCCGATTGAGGCCATCTCAGCTAGGTTGGCACCCTTGCCACCGAGCAGCTCACGCATGGTGGTATTGCCGTCAGTAGTCTTACCGAATGCGTAGACGAATTTCTTGCTCTTACTGGTTTTCTGAGTCTTGGTGGGCTTCTTAATCTGGGTTCTGCTCATAGCGCGAAAAATACCTTGTTTCTTATGTAAAGCTATACCATTTTCCCCAACCCACGAGGGGGAGGGACTTTCGTCGGGGCAGCCTAGAGGAACTGTCTACAGGACAGTCCCTATGATGCTTTCAGCGAAAGCCAGCTGCTCGATTTGTGCACTGATAGGACGACAAATTGCCGCCCTATGCGGGTAGGGGAGAATAATGCACTTGCACGTCAAAATCCAGCATGGATAGCATACGGCAGGCATAGGCTAAGCCCGAGGGTTGGGGCTCAGCCCATGTGTGAAATTGAGCGGTACGCCGCAAACAATTGGGATGCGCAATAGGAGAGCGCCACAATCTGCGTGATCAGTTTCTATCCTATGCGCGGGCCAGCTGACGCTGTCTGGCAGAAATCTTGAGCCTTCGTTGTCGATTCCGGCTAACTACCACCCAGTCCTTGGGAATGCAGCGGAAGCAATTCTAAGGAGTTGTGAATGACACGCGAATGCTGTCATGACTTTCGTCATTAACCATTAAGTTCTGCGACCCTATATAAGGGGCTGGAAAACTTCAATATCTTGATCGTTCAGGAGTTTGTCTAAAACGCCTCCAGTAACTCTTATCGAGATATTTTTACAGAAATTGATCTGACTGATTAAGCGGCTGGTGGAGAGAGACTTTCAAATGATGTATGGCAAAGGGGCAAAATACATCTTCTTTGAAGTGTTCGAATAGTCGCCAATACCCTTACTCCGATTCATTGCGTACCGTGATTGCAGGAATCCCCTCAGAGTCTACTTGTGTCCTAATTTGAATAGGTCGGCAGCATACTTGGCAGTCTTCAATATATTCTTGTTCGGGAATAGAGCAGTCTACGAGTAGTTGTATGGGTTCGCCGCAAGAGGGACAATAGGTCTCCACATTTTCCTGCAGAAGCATATTAGCCCACCTCGGTGAGGAGTGGCTTGCCTGAAAAGTAGGCATCCAAATTATCGATCACTAACTGGCCCATTGCTTTCCTTGTCTCTACAGTGGCGCTACCAATATGTGGTAGTAATACCACGTTGTCTTGCTCGAGCAGCTCTTCAGGGACATTGGGCTCGTCTGCATAGACGTCTAAGCCTGCTGCAAAAATATGCTGCTTCTGCAAGGCAGCTGCTAGGGCTACTTCGTCAACGCTGGATCCTCGGCCTACATTGATAAAGATTCCTGTGGAGCCTAATTTTTTCAGGATGTCTGCATTAATTGCGTTTCTAGTGCCCTCGCCTCCGGGCAACATGCAGAGCAAAATGTCAGAAGCCTCGGCTAAGTGAGCTATGCTGGAATAGTAGCTATAGGGTAAGTCTTTCGGGCTTCGGTTGTGGTAAGCAATCTTTAGTCCAAAGGTGAGTGCCCGACTAGCAATTTCCTCACCTATCCGGCCGCAACCTACTATCCCCAGAGTCTTACCGGCTAACCCCATTCCGAAGGGGAGCGGTCCTTGCGGCCATTTTTTCTCACGTACAAAACGGTCGGCATTGACAATGTTTCTGGTGGTCGCTAGTACAAGGGCGATAGCAATATCAGCAACTGCATCATTGAGCACATCAGGAGTGTTACTGACTCGAATATTTCTGCCGCGAGTTACTTCAAAATTTATTCCGTCGACTCCCACGCCGAAGCATGAAATGATTTTGAGAGAATTCAGTTCATAGATGATTTCATCAACCATCCACGAAGCGGTGGCTATGGCCTCACATGTCCCTTGAAGCTCTTGGATGAGCCTTTTTTTTTCATCGAAGGATAGCTCCCATAAATGATGTGTTTGAAATTTTTCATCTAATTTTTTAATTGTCTCAGGGTGAAATTCATTCGCTAAGAGTACACTGTGCTTGGAGACCATAAGATTATCTTCTAGATACGTATTCAGCCGTTGAGTGTATTCATTCGAATGCCTTGTGCGCAATAGAATCTTTTTATTTCTCAATTGGTTGCAACTGCAGATTATATTGCTTAGATTAGAGATTCACGGATAGAATGTGCAGCTGCTACAGTGTTTCCAGCCCCGACCTATCAATACTCATTGCCTATTCTATCCGGTGTTATAAATTGAAAAATCATCTTCAGAATCTTCCCTCAATTGATAAGCTCCTTCAATCAGCTTCGCTTTCGTCGCAGATAGATAAATTCGGCCACAAAAGTGTGAAGGATGAAGCGAGGTGTCAAATCGACTCACTGAGAGAATCCCTTCTACAAAAAGAAGATAGCGCTTTGACGTGGATGTCCACGCCTGGCTTTTTCGAAGAATTTTGTCAACAAATCGCCAAGGCCGTCGAGGCGCAGTTTTCTAGCACATTAATTCCAGTATTTAATCTGACGGGCACCGTGGTCCATACGAACCTGGGTAGGTCTAGTCTCCCCGCTGAGGCAGTGGATTCTATGGTCGCGGCAGCAACTCATGCCACAAATCTTGAATACGACCTGTTAAGCGGAAAGCGGGGCGATAGGGATTCACACTTAGAGCGCGCCATTTGTGAGATGACGGGCGCTGAGGCGGCGACCGTTGTGAATAACAATGCCGCCGCCGTGCTTTTGGTGCTCAATACCTTGGCACTGAATAAGGAGGTCATTATCTCTCGTGGCGAGCTGGTTGAGATCGGGGGTGCCTTTCGTATACCCAATGTGATGGAGAGTGCGCACTGCACGCTGCGTGAGATAGGTACGACTAATCGAACGCACCTGGAAGACTACGCGGCCGCAATCAATAGCGATACTGGCCTGATGATGAAGGTGCATACCAGCAACTACGAAATCAGGGGCTTTACCAATTCCGTTGCAGAATCTGACTTGAGTGAGTTATCTAAAGAGAAGGGCATTCCCTTTGTCTCGGACCTGGGTAGCGGCTCGTTAGTCGATCTGCGCCAGTTTAATTTGCCTTATGAACCTACGGTCAAAGACACCATTGAGATGGGCGCCGACCTAGTTACCTTTAGTGGGGATAAGCTGCTTGGCGGTCCTCAGGCGGGCATTATCGTGGGTAAGCGGGAATTGATAGAGAGAGTTAAGAGTAATCCACTAAAGCGTGCCCTTAGAGTCGACAAGATTACGCTGGCGGCGTTGCTGGCGGTAATCAATATTTATAAAGACCCAGACCGGTTGGAGTCTCGTCTGCCGATGTTGGCGGACCTCGCACGGCCCGTCGCCGGAATCGAAGAGGTTGCTGCAAAGGTTATTGCCGCTGTAAGTAAGCGTTTAGCAGGAAGGGCATTGGTAACCGTGCAGGTCTGTAAGAGTCAGATTGGTAGCGGTGCGCTGCCTTTAGACCTCATGGAGAGTCGTGCGTTGTGTATTACGCCGATAGCCAAGAAAGGCAAGACTGACGATGCCTTGCAACGCTTGTCCTCGGCTTTTCGTACTTTGCCGAAGCCGGTCATAGGGCGGATCTCAGATGGTCGCTTGCTCTTTGATCTGCGTTGCCTGCGCGATGTGAATGGTTTCCTAGGTCAGCTGGATACCTTGGCTGACTAGGATTGATCTTCGTGACCTGAGACATTCAAACAATTTGCAGTGATAGCTGGCTGGTAGCTACTTGGCTAGGTATTATTCGAACCAAATCAGTGAGCAGCTTCTTTCGTAAGAAATAATCAGTAGATAAGATAAGGAATACCAAATGTTTAGTCATGTAATGCTAGGTGCCAATGACGTAGAAAAGTCCAAATCTTTTTATGATGCCATCTTGGGTGCAATAGGCTACGAGTCCGGTGTAACCGACGATAAGGGTCGCGTATTTTGGAGGAACAAGACTGGCATATTCTCTATTAGTAGGCCCATCGACGGCGAGCCCGCCTGCTATGGTAATGGCAGTACACTTGGCTTTAGTGTCGAGAGCATCGACGCAGGGAATGCGTGGCATGCCGCCGGTCTTGAAAACGGTGGAACAGACTGCGAGGATGCACCAGGACTGCGTGAGGGAAGTACCGGCTCAATGTTCCTAGCCTACCTGCGTGACCCATCCGGCAACAAGATATGCGCTCTGCACAGACTGTAGATCGATAAATCTAGACCAGATCAAGAGATAGCGCAGCATGAAAATAGAAGAATTAAACGAGTGGGTTAATGCCTACATCGAAGTCCACGAGAGCGGAAATTCGTCGAATGAGGATCACTCATGTTATTGGGCGATCGAGAAATTCGCGGATATGGAAATGGACTACCCAGATCTAAATTGGGCGGCTATGCTGCAGATTATCTCTGTAACCACATCCGATGCCGTGATACACAATCTCGCGTGCGGGCCTCTGGAAGAACTGGTCGAGCTGCATGGTGTGGAGTACATTGATCAGATTGAGAAGACGGCACGAACCAATCTGAACTTTCGGTTGGTGCTGCGGGAACTCATAGAGACGACTGATAAAAACATCTGGAATCGTATACTTCGTGCTAGGTCGGACGATTGATTGACAGTATTGGGCATGAGATGCAGAGGATCGATACAATCAAAGGGGTCAGCAATCAAAGTACTCTGACCCATTTAATATGCCCCCTTCATCATGAAAGAAACTGATCTCTATCTTCCTTTAAAAAAGTTTCTTGAAAAACAAGGCTATGAAGTTAAAGCCGAGGTAGAAAACTGCGATATAGTTGCAGTTAAGGTGCCCGTAGCCAACGAAAAAGCTCAGCCACCCACTATCATTGAGCTAAAATTGTCGCTTAATTTGGAAGTGATTTTACAAGCCGTTGACCGTTTGACTCTAAGCCCTGTTGTTTACATCGGTGTGCCTAACTCTTGTGGCGCTCTCAAAAAGGCGAAACGCAAACGTATTCTTAAGCTCTTGAAGATGCTTGGCATAGGTTTGGTCGCTATTAATCCTAAGCGCAAAACTGTTGAGATTGTTGTCGGTCCCACCTCCTATCAGCCTCGACAATCCAAACCAAGACAACAATGGCTAATCGATGAATTTGAGGCACGAGCTGGGGATCCAAATCTGGGCGGGGCCTCTACCAAAGCAGGGCGAATGACCGCCTACAAACAACAAGCCATCGAAATAGCCTACTACCTGGGTACAAACGGGGCTACTAAGGCCAGCGATATTGCGAAGATACTAAAGGCGCCTAAATCCAGAGCAATAGTCTACGATAATCATTATGGCTGGTTTCAGAACGTGACCCGCGGTGTCTATGATTTATCTGATTTGGGCAAGACTCTATTAAATGAGCAAACATGGGTGCACCACCAACTTAACTCACAGGAAGATGGTGCTGTATTCGGCTAAATATTAGTTTTGGATGCTCTTGTTTTCTACAGATCTAGGTCAAACGAATTATCTCGGGCCGTCAGTTAAATTAGCAACTTACTTTGCATCCTAAATCTCCTTTCCCCATACCTGAGTCAGCTTAACAGCTTCGCTTTATCTAGATACTGCTGCTGAAGATAGCGCTTATAAAGCTTCCCGTTATCCAAGCGAGGCAATTCTTTTACAAAATCAATGGAACGCGGCACTTTTACTGGTGATAGAAATTCGCGCAGCCAGATCAATAATTTTCGCTCCACTGCTTTTCCATCAACCGGCCATTGTATTGGTTGCACAACCGCTTTCACTTCTTCACCAAATTCAACATTGGGTATACCAAACACCGCCACATCGGCAACGGCGTTGTGGATAATTAATTGATTTTCAATCTCTTGAGGATAAATATTGACGCCACCTGAGATGATCATAAAGTCCTTTCGGTCACTGAGGTACAGATATCCGTCTTTATCTAGGTAGCCTGCATCACTTACAGTGCCCCAGCCTTCAGGCGATATGCAGGCGGCCGTTTTTTCTGGCTCACCGTAGTAACTGAAATCGCCTATGCGGTCTGCAAAATAGACTGTACCTATTTCTCCGTCTGGCAATTCTTGACCTTCATCATCGAGAATCTTAATACGACAACCCAGCGGTGACCCCACTGAGCCGGGATGATTCAGCCATTGTTTGGAGTTCAGCGCGGTAAATCCCATGCCTTCAGTGGAGCCGTAGTATTCGTTAATAATCGGTCCCCACCAATCAATCATCTGATGCTTTATTTCAACCGGACAAGGTGCGGCGGCATGAATAGCGACCTTATGAGAACTAAAGTCGAATTGAGCTCTGAGTTTTTCATCTAAGCGCAGCATACGG
The DNA here is from genome assembly GCA_949372635.1 of uncultured Pseudomonadales bacterium. Lineage (GTDB taxonomy): Bacteria > Pseudomonadota > Gammaproteobacteria > Pseudomonadales > Pseudohongiellaceae > UBA9145. The sequence goes on along the minus strand of CASIAB010000014.1, from coordinate 34,546 downwards.
ATAAACATGATCGGCACCCATTGGCTGTGGGTGACCTTGTGTTTCTCTATAAGCTCTAAACTACGCTCGGCATCAAAGCGTTCCATGATAATGCTAGTACCACCTAAGTGCATAGTAATCGTGTTATAGGTTAGTGGCGCGGCGTGATAAAGCGGCGCCGGTGACAGATACACGGTGTTTTCACTAAAACCAAATTTAACTCCCAGCGTGGCCGCCGACGGTGTCATAACTTGAATAGATTCACCTGGTACGCGCTTGGGTAAAACGCCTTTGGGTCGACCCGTGGTGCCTGATGAATACAACATTTGTACGCCGCGTTCTTCATCGTTTATGGGAGTATTTTGTTGCGATTCAATGGCGCCCTCCAATGACAGGTAGCCATGGGACGTGCCGCCAACCATAAAGCAATCTTGAAGGCCATTGCAGCGACTGCGAATATTGCCGGCCAAGTCGCCTAGTGCATTTGAGCTTATTAATATTTTGGCTTCACAGTTGTCGACAATGTAGGCAATCTCCTCCTCACGCAGGTGAGTGCTGATTGCTGTGTAGATGATGCCAGAGCGCTGAGCAGCCCATACAATTTCCATAAAGTAACGATTATTTTCCATGTGGATGGCGATGTGATCGTCAGGCTGCAATCCTAGCGAGCGGAAAAATTGTGCGATTTGATTTGAGCGCTGCTCTAGTTGCAAATAGGTCACCACTTCGCCGCTGCCGGCCATAATAAAGGCAGGCTTATCAGGAGTGGATTTTGCGAAATAACTTGGATGCATAGCTTGAGCTCTGTATTGGTTTTAGTTATTTGCGGCGGGAGCTACCTTGTTTCGGTATTAATCGGCTAGTCTTTAATTAGCGGCTCGTGATAAATCAAAGTGAAAGGATCATTCTATAAGATTTTTTCTACAATTAACAAAGCTGTCTTGTTATAGTTGTACGAGGCATTATGGCTTTAGTAGCAGGAGACACTAGCAACTTAAGTACGCAGTTTTAAGTTACTAGTGTTTCCTAAATTTCCTCAAGCGCTTTGTGTCCGCTTGGCCTGTGCAGCGAAGCAATTTCTACTGGCACTAAGAGTTTTTCCTAACAGAACCGTAACACATTGTGGAGGACTCCATGTCGCGATTCTCAGCCGTTGGTGTGCTGCTAATTTGTCTTGTCAGCGCTTGTTCCGATGGGGCCAATGACCAGCGAACCTACGTGCTGACTACTGGTACAACTGGCGGAACGTTTTACCCGGTGGGGGTTGCTCTTTCGACTTTGGTTTCAGCAAGGGCCGAGGAAGGTTTTTCTTTAACCGCAATAAGCTCAGCTGGCTCGATGGAAAACATCAAACTACTTCGGGATAATCAGGCGCAGTTTGGACTGATACTAGGCACCTTTGCAGCTTGGGCCTACGATGGGGTTGGGCCAATAAGCACCCCCCAATCACATATTCGCAGTATCAGCGCGATGTGGCCCAATGTGGAGCACTTCGTATTACGTTCCGATTTGGTTATGGATGGTACTGTTTCAGATCTTGCGAAACTAAAAGGCGAGCGGTATTCCATCGGGATGCGTAATTCAGGAGCTGAGCACACCGGCCTCTACATCTTCGATGCGCTTGGGATAGATTACACTGAAGATGTGTCCATTGCTTACTTGGGCTACGGGCCATCTACCAACGCACTACAGGACGGCAATATCGTTGGCATGAATGTCCCCGCAGGTCCGCCAGTAACTGCCATAGCGCGTGCTTACGCACTACTAGGTGAGGGCATGACCATCTTGGCGTTTTCCGAAGAAGAAATGACAGCCATCAACCAACAATTTCCATTGTGGGATTTCTATGAATTGCTTCCAGGGACTTATCCCCGACAGGATAAGCCGGTTACAACGGCCTACAGTTCCAATGTTTTTGTAGTTCGAGATGACGTTTCAGAAGAAATTGTCTACAGCATGACAAAATTGTTATGGGACAATTTAGCTACATTGCAGGAGATTCATAGTGCTACCAAATCGATGGTCATTGAAGCGGCACTAAAGGGTATTCCAGTCCCGCTACATAAAGGAGCGCTGCGCTATTATAAAGAAAATGGAGTGGAAATCCCTGAGCACTTATTGGGTGGATAAGTTGCATCTCAATTCTCTATCGATAAGGACTGATAGCGTGATTCTAAATACAAGCTGCAGATTGTATGGATAGCAATTTTCAATTTGGTCAATTTTTTTGCTGGTTCCCGTACATTGGTATAATCAGAAGATTTGCTAATGGCACATTGCCGACAATTGCTAGTCTCGTACTACGCATTGCGGATTATCTAATGCATCCTATCGACATTAGTTGATTCTGCAGGAAAGGGCCGAAGTAACTCTTCAGCAAATCTTAACCTGCTTTAATCCTCAATAAGTTTTCACTCATGTGTAAATAGCGCAACGCATCAACATCCACACCCACATCCAGTTGAGTTACGCTGACTGAGCAAGAGCTATTCACTAGGTATGCCCTGATAAATCCCGAAGTAAACATAGGCAGTTGTTGATCGATTGTTCCAACTATTATCATCTGAATCAATCTCTTCATAGTCCAGCTGCCGAGACCCGTTTCCAGGTCGGGTGTTAAATTCGGCGGGTAGACAACACCGGGAAAGTCGCCTAAGAAATGGCTGTTGTAGGCGATGCCTGTGCTCGAGCCAGCAAGAAGGCGAGACTGATTCACGCTGCCGACTAGTGTATGATCGGTGTTACACCTGCCACAGCCTAACAGGCCGAACATGTATCTGCCACGCTGTAATTGCTCGAGAGAATATTTGGGCGAAGGCATCGTCTCGGGTGTGGCAAAGATGGTTGTTGGGTCGAGCGGCTCAAAATCGTCTCGAGGGGTAATAGCCGACGCGAGTTCCGGCGCAGCCAGCAACGAAAACCAATAGATAACTCAATAACGAAATCTTGCTTAGTATTTTTTGACATTGCGGCTTTGATATCTCATTCAAACATGAAGGCGCCAATAGGACGTTGATCTGAAGCAAATTTAGTAGCCAATGGGTTTGAATAATGCCGATTAGTCGCGGTTGGGCTTGACCCTTCTCATTAGTTTGTTTACTGTGGCGCCTCCTGCGTCAGGTGCCAATTCTGGGAGCAATTCCACATTGGTTAAACGGGAAGTTCGGTGAGAAACCGACGCTGCCCCCGCAACGGTAAACTTGTTCGAATTAGTATTAACGAGCAGGTGAGCCCGACACCGGCCTGAAACAGACTACGTCATTGCTATGCAATGGTATTAACGATGCAGCGGAGGGCTCATCGGTAGCTGGTTTCTTGCCTAGGCATCCTACCCTCTACTTCTTGTCTCTCCCTCATGAAATGTAACTTTCATTGAGGTCTTAACATGAAAATAATAGCAAACTCATCCTTCTTTGTGGGCGTTTGTCTGAGCGCGTCTGTATTATCGACACAGGTGCAGGCGCAAACATCAGATGCTAGCGCTCCTGAGGAAATAATCGTGCTAGCCAATCGCGTTGGGCAATCGCTCAGCACGGTCTTGGCAAGTACTACCGTCATCAATAAAGAAGCCATTCGTCAGTCTCAAGCACAGAACCTCGCAGGCTTATTAGCCGGAGTGCCGGGCATGCATTTCTCGCCTTCTGGCGGGCAGGGCGCGCAGACGAGTCTATTTATGCGCGGTACCGAGTCGGACCATACCTTGATCTTGGTCGATGGGGTGCAGATGACAACCAATAGCGGGCCGGCAGGCCGATTGGAATTCATTCCTCTTGATCAGATTGAACGCATCGAGATTGTGCGTGGCCCTCGATCCAGCGTGCATGGCTCGGAAGCCATCGGTGGCGTGGTGAACATAATTACTAAGCCGAATATACAAGAAGATTTTAGTGGCTCGGTGAAGTTGATGGCAGGTACCGAAAATAGCAGTAATGCGAATATCGGTTTGCAGGGACGAATAGGCAATACCAGCTTGTCGTTGAACGCCTCTCATCGAGAGACGGATGGGATCGATTTTAGTGAGAGTGGTAGTTCAGATGACGACGGTTATGAAAACGATTCTTTCTCAGTGTCTTTTTCCCATCAGTTCAGCGAGATTTTTAGCTTGTCCTCTGCGTATTCTAGCTTTGAGGCACAATCGGATTACGATGATGGTCTGGTCAACACAGACAACCAGCAATTCAGCAGCACAGTAACGGCATCGCTTACCGAGCAGTGGGATTCGAATCTTATTCTTGAGAAATTTAAAGAAGACAACATGGATGCCGGTACTTTCGGGCTTACTAACAGCAGTTCCGAGAACAAAAAGCTAAGCTGGCAGAATACTTATAAATTTGATGCTAGCAACTTATTTTCTTTTGGTATCGATCACCAAGAGCAGGAGTTACGTTACTCAACTTTCGGTGCGCTGCAGACTAACACCTCACGTGATAACGATGGTGTGTATGGTGTGTATGTCCGCGAGAGTGGCCCTTTGGACTTCACGCTTTCGTTGCGTAACGACGACAATGAACGCTTCGGCAATCACAGTACTGGCAGTATCGCGATCGGTAGTAATTTCGGTGAGTCTTTGCGTGCCTGGGTAAGCTATGGCACGGCATTTAAGGCGCCGAACCTGATCGACCTGTATGTAGATTTCCCATCCTTCTTTTTCTTTTCGAACCCGAATCTTAAGCCGGAAACTGCTGAGAGCATAGAGTTAAGTCTGCAATCTGAGGCCTTGGGCGCGACCTGGCAGTTGAATGTGTTTCGCACCGACATCGATGACATGATATCGACCGACGCGACATTTACCTCCTTAGCGAATATCCAGCAGGCTCGAATCGACGGCATAGAGGCGACTGCAAGTTCGACCATAGCTGACTGGAGACTAGATGCTACGCTTACTTTGTTAGACCACGAGAACCGAAGCACTGGGGTTAATTTGCTACGCCGACCCGAACAGACACTGTCGCTGAATATTGCTCGGGAGTTCGGCGCGTTCGACCTCGCTGTGACTTTATTAGCGCAGAACGAGCACTCGGATATCGATCCGGTTAATTTCGGCGGCTCGAAAGTGGGGGGCTTCGGAGTTGTGAATCTGATAGCCGGCTATCGATTCAGTGATGAGCTTAATCTGCGACTGCGAATCGGTAATCTTTTAGATAAGGAATATCAGATTGTCGATGGATTTAATACGCAGGATCGTACCGCACAACTTTCTCTAAATTTTTCGTTTTAGTGATTTTAGGAGTTTAGACAAGTTAAAATTCTTATCAGCGAATAAGGAATTTTTATACCACTTTTTATCGTGGTTATTAGTGCAGTATGGCCGCACCCTGCGAATGTCACACCCATTGGCGCTCTAGGCCTGTTCGCAGGGACTTATACTTGAAAGCAGGGCTTTCTGTGGCTGCCGGTTGCGGTTGCAATGTTTGCGGACCTGACAACAGTAGGGGTCTACAGTGTGTTGATCATGTTCTTCGTATACACGGGACATATGCTGTCGGCGCTATGTGGCCGCTACCTCGTACGTGGACTAGCGTTGTCCACGAGTCTGCCGGTAGCAGTTTTAGCTGCCTCTGTTGGTTTCTAATCTGGGCAGCTGGTGAGTCTATTAGCCACACACTTGGGCTGGGATAGTCGAGTGCTATACCGTAGGTCTGCCCCTTCAGGCTACACTCAGTCTGCCCTCAATTATGGATATTGAGGCCCACTTGCGAATTAATTGAATAATCTGAGCAAATCACAATCTTGGGTCACATAATAATAAAAGGTGTAATACCGAAAAACCTAGGAGTCTCATATGTTAAAAATAATTCGAAGTATTGTCGCTGCAGCCGTGTTGGTAATTTTGGCAGCCTGCGCCACTCGCAATTCCAGCCCCTTCGCAGGTACGTGGAACACTATGGCGACCACTCCGCTTGGCAATCAGGAATCTTTTAGGACAATCGCTGAAGACGGCACGGGCATGATAGCTAGCGATCAAGGCGATCAGACTATCGATGGAATAATTGTTGATGGCAATAACGTAAGCTTCGCTGTTGATGTCGATGCGGGTGGGCAGTCTCTGAGCCTGAGTTTCAGCGGAGTGGTAGAGGGTGATTCTCTTACTGAAGCATTTGCCAGCGATTTTGGTGTTGACGTTACCGGAACTCGGCAGTAGTCGAAGCCATCGTTGTATAGAAGGTTAGATAGTGGTGTGATCCCTTCCGAGGGGCGCGCTTCTTTTTCGTTTGTATTCCTCGTATTTCAATGAGACCGTTATTCGTCTCGATCATAGAGGGTTCGGGATAATAAAAAATGCCAGCGCCTGACATAACTTCACTTATTCCCATAGCTCTCGCATTGGGTCTTTCACTCTATACTCGCAATGTTATCGTAGGTCTTTTTACGGGCGTGTTCGTGGGCGTGCTAATGTTAAATGGGCCCAATCCATTGACCGGCGCCGGCATCATGGTTAAAGAACATCTGATCCCTGAGCTTACCGACAGCTACAACGCGGGAGTATTGATCCTGCTGGCCGTTATTGGTGGCTTTGTCGCTCTGGTTGAGAATAGCGGCGGCGGGACAGCCTTCGCCGTTTCCATCAATCGCTGGGTGAGGTCACGTCTGCAGGCGCAGAACGCCGCATGGGTAGGTGGCATTGCAGTATTTTTCTCAGACTTAGGCACACCTCTGATCGTCGGCCCGGTCTTCAGACCACTGATGGATAGGTTGCGAATCTCCAGACAGAAGCTTGCGTTTATTATCGACTCCACGTCTGCACCCGTCGCTATCTTGGTGCCTTTTATTGGCTGGGGCGTGTACATAATGAGTTTGATCTATGTGGAATACGAGGCGCTGGGAATTCCCGAGAGTGAGTTCACAGCTTTCGTTCGAGCAATTCCATTTCAATTATATGCCTGGCTCGCCGTGATGATGGTGCCGCTACTCACGTTCCTTCGCTTTGACTTTGGTGCAATGGCTGAGGCAGAGAAGGTTGCTCAGCGAGACCCAGATGAGGACTCTAAGGCACTAGCGCAGGACAAGAGTCAGATTCAGTACCAGGCATTCACGCATCCCAATGCGAAGCCTGTTTTAGTGTGGGCACCACTGATCGTTCTCGCTGTAGTTCTCGGGATAATGTTGGTGCCTCTCGGCTTTCCCTTCGAGCAAGTTTCTGGCACAGATTTTCGGGCGGGGCTGACTACAGCCTACCTAACTGCGGCCGCACTACTAATTATTCTGATGGCTGCACTCAAAGTGCGAGAGGTATTGGGTAGTATTGAGGTCTTTCTCAATGGTATGACTGGCATGACATTAGTCGCTGTAACTCTGCTTCTGGCGTGGGCATTGAGCGACATAGGAAGAATGTTGGGAGCTGCGGATTATATCGCCGCGGTCGCCCAAGCTGGCCTGCCGTATTGGATGTTGCCTGCGGTGGCCTTTGTCTTGGCCGCCATTATTTCGTTTGCAACGGGTTCATCCTGGGGAACATTCGCGATCATGTTCCCCTTGATCATACCAACGGCGGTCGCAATCGATGCGCCGCTGCATGTCTGCATAGGCGCAGTGCTGTCGGGCGGACTATTTGGCGATCATAGCTCGCCGATATCAGAGACGACTATTCTCTCTTCCACTGGCGCTAGCTGCCCGCAGATAGAACACTTCCGCACTCAGCTACCGTATGCGTTATTCAATGGGACTATAAGCCTAAGCGCGTTTGTTGTAACAGGGGTGACTGGGTCTGCACTGATAATTCTGGGAGCGCTAGCGGCTCAGATTGCGGGGCTCCTCGTAATACGTCGCATGCAGAGCCCCAGCTAGATAAATCAGTCGCCCGTTTGCGCCACTTGAGAAACGTGGAGTAGACTGGAAATGCAAATCAATTGAATACGAGGCAACACCTTGAAACTGCACATGGCATCAAGCAAACTGAATCAGTCGTGTATCTTAATATTCGTTTCGAGCTAAGAGACGAGGACTGGTGAGGTTGGATTCGATGCGTTCCTTTTTTCAACAATGTTTCACTGTCTTGATGCTTGTCAGCGCGGTGTTGAGTAGCGCATCTGTAGTCGGTGCTGAGATTGACGCGGCAGCCGTGCGCATGGTGATGAGTGAAGAGGGCAGGTTGCCCGATGATCTCACGAGAGATAGTAGAAGTAGGCCCGAGGCAGTGATCCCGCTATTGCATATTGCACCTGGTGCTAGGGTCGTCGATATTTTTGGTAGCGGCGGTTATTACAGTGAGCTTTTAGCTGGTGTAGTAGGAGTCAGCGGAGAGGTCTGGTTACACAACAACGAGGGCTTCGAAGCCTGGGGTATCAACGGGTTACGCGATCGCTTTGATAAGCGGAATCCTGGAAACATCAATCGTCATACGCGCAGTGGCATTAACCTCGACCTAGGAGAGGAGACCATGGATGCAGCCATTATCGTGATGGCGTTGCATGATATCTATGTCATTCCTAAGCGCTACAACGGTGAAGAATATGTGCCAGTGGGAAGTCCCGCGAACGCTGCATATTTTCTGGAGCAGATATACACTGCTCTAAAACCTGGTTCTCGTTTCGTTGTGGTGGAGCATGCAGGCGATACGATGATGGAGAGGGAGGAAGTCTTCGATCTGCATCGCATGGTTGAGGCTATGGCGCGAAGCGAGTTAGAAAGTGTGGGGTTTCGCTTGGTAGAAAGTAGCGCTGCGCTGCGAAACCCGAAAGACGATCGTTCCATGATCGTCTTTGACTCGGACATAAAGGGACAGACCGATCGTTTCGTGCTGAGTTTTGAAAAGCCTTCTAATTAGTTACACTAGACTTCAGCCCTTGAGATCACTATGCTTCTTTTCATTATGAAAAAACCAATCTTGCTTCCCACAATATCGGTCCTAGCTTTCGTTTTTGCGACTAACAACTTTGCGCAAGAAATAAGAGAATCAACTGTGCCGGAGTCTGTGCGAGATATGATTCTCCGCAGTCAAGCGGACACTCAGTTTGAGCAGACGGCGCGGGTGCAGATCGAAGTGCAGTTCGGCGACTTTCTCAGGTCGTTAGCCGCTCAGCCCCTCAAGCGCAATCAGGTTGAAGCGGTATTAGTGGAATTGTTCAGTGAGCGCGCAGAATTAAGTTTACGAGTTGCGCAGAATCAGGCCTCACCAGATCAACTTAAGGTAATCACTCAGTACGAATATGTTCGCTCTAGACTCGAGCCGCTGTTGACTATGGCCGAGCTTGGCGTTATCGATGCGCAGCGTGGAGGGGCGACAGATCAGCAGCTGAAGAATGGCTATGCTGAAGAGCTTTCCCGCACTACTGGGAACCTGAACGACGCGGACAAAGATTTACTCCTCGATACCATCGTAAAACACATTCGGATGGCTCAGGGCGAAACCGGCAGGATGAATGCGCAGAGTGTCGAAGAATTGATTGAGAAACAAGGCGCATCATTTATGCATGCCAGAATGGAGATGGAGTCGCTTTTCGATGAGGTACAGTTGGAGCAGGTCGATCAATTTATGGGCCGGTTACATAATAATCTCTATCGAAATCGAACGATGTCAGATCAATAGTTAGGGGCTCTGCAAGAGAAAGGCCCCTCAAGGTGGGCTTTCGGCTTTTATATCTGTAGTTTTGTGTGACACCCATTGCGCCTTCCTATTACTTCTTTCAGCTAAGCTATTAATATAGTTAGTAAATCTTGAAATTTTCCCATTTTGAGTTAAATCGCAATGAGACATTATGTCGCATAGGCTTTGAGCATCTTATAAAATATCTTCCTTATACAGAATTCGTCCTAGCTGATAGTTAGGGTCCACTGGAGAAAAATATGGGAAACCTTTCGCTGCTATCAAAATTTGCGTTAACCGGACTGTGCGCTCTAACGCTGCTGCGTCCGAGTGTGGTGATGGCTGATAGCCCTGTGTTGAATCAGCTCTTCCCTGAGTTGGTGAATTTGTTGTACGCCCATGATGTGTTGCATGCTCGCGTATTTGAGGAAATCGAAGCGACAAACCAATCTCCGTCCGCTGCTATTGGAAAACGGCTACTAACCGAACAATTGGAGGAGCTAGCCGAAGCAACGGCATCTCACTATCACTCCGCTGGTGATCATCTGGCCATGCTGGGGCCGCACCGCGTGTTTGAAAGCCGTGCTGTGCCAGGTATTATTGTTGCTATCAATCGGCAGCAGACAGCTGAAGAGGCGGCGCAGGCATTGGTTGAGAGTGGCGCACTGCCCGATGTTGCGGTGCAGACACTGAAGCGAGGCCGCGAATTCGTTGAAGAGCTGCTAGAGATTTATCTAGATGATTCCTTCGATGATAAGAAGGTCGCCGTCGATGCAGCCGTTGCCCGCTACCTAAGCGACGACGAGCACTCCGTGGCTGACAATCCAAAGTCGGATGAGCTTCTGGCAGATCATCCCTATGCTTATTCTTACCGTGTTGGATTTCCGCAGTTAAGCGGGCTGACCTGGGCTTCGCAATGGTTAAAGATTGCGACGCTGGAAGTGGTGGCTACTGCGGCAAATCAGGAGGCAAAGATTCGTGATGTCGAGAATGTGCTGCAGTACTACAAAGAGAAAACAGCTCGTCTGCACGGCAGTCTAGTTTCACTGCCCTCTGATATTCCTACCATTCCAGTCATAGCGCCCAATTTCTTCACGTTCCACCCGGAAGCTTCAGCTATCGTGGACAACATCGAGGCATTGAAGGTTGTGATAGGCGATGCATTAGCCTATCCAGAATTAATTGGACGATCTGAAGCAATTGAAAACATGGTTGCTGAATACACAAACAAGGATAAGTACTTATTTAGCCATCGTGATTACTTGATCTCTGTTTTGCGTGGAGGCATCTATAATGCCGGTGGGCCAGCTAGGGGTGGAATGGAAAGGCCGGATCGCAATTACTCGCGTGACCGTCAAGAAAACCCGCACATCAGCAAATTTCCGATGCCACAGTAAGCCTTTAAGAAATTTACTATCCGCAGCCAACAGGGGAAGTTTGAGTTGACCGTATTTAGAAATTTAGCCACGATTACAGTTGCTTTAGGAACAAGCATATTAATGACCCAAGCCTTTGGGTCTTTAGATAGAGTAGGGGATTTTGCGCTGCTTGATGATCGTGGTGAATTTCATCAGATCAGTCGCTACCAGCATCGCAAAGCGATAGTTATGATGTCTTATCATCCAAACTGTACCAATATTTTCAACAGTGTGAACTACCTTTCAGAATTGAATGCAAAGTACGCCGGTCAGGGCGTCGAGTTTTTACTTTTGGATTCATCGGGTGCAGGAAGGATTGAAGCAAGCGAGCGGGATTTAGGCTTGCCGCTTCTCGATGACGCTGCTCAGCTTGTAAGCGCATCTTTGCAGATTGAACATGCTGGAGAAGTTCTCGTCTTCAACCCAGAGCGGCTGTCATTATTCTATCGTGGCGCAGCCAATCAGTCTTTGGATACAACCCTGCAGACTTTGCTCGATGGAGATGTTGATGACACAGTTAAAAGCGATGTTGCCGGTTGCACCATAGAATATCCGATGCGTGACAAGTTAGTAGCAAGCCCCCCCGATTATACCACTGAAGTTGCCCCGATTATTGTTGATAACTGTGCCGAGTGCCATCGCTGGGGAGGAGCAGGTCCCTTCGCTTTGGACAGCTACACATCTCTTCTAGGTTGGTCGCCGATGATTCGTGAGGTACTGCTGAACAAGCGCATGCCACCTATACAAGTCGACCCTGTGATAGGTCATACCGACAGCGCGAAATATCTGTCAGCTCAAACGTTGCAAACCCTTGTGCATTGGATGGATGCCGGAGCACCTAGAGGCGACAACCCTGTTGACCCTTTAGAGCTCGTTCCGACAGAGAAGATCTTCGAATGGGAATTAGGCGAGCCTGATTTTATCGTTGAAACACCAGCAAACGGGATCGCGGCCGTAGGAATACAAGATTATTTGTACACAGAAGCAACACTGCCGTTCGATCGCGATGTCTGGGTGCGAGCATTTCAATACAACCCTGGAAAGGAGGCTGTCCTTCACCACCTGATGACATTTATCTCTCCGGCAGATGAAGGCTTTTGGGGTGACGAGGCCGAAAACGAAATCAGTACGCGCCGTTTCTTGGGCAGTTTCATTCCTGGTAACAATCCAGCTACTGTTTTTGGTGAAGGTACAGGAATTCTCATTCCTAAAGGTCACAAACTGTCTATGCAGTTTCACTACGTGACAAATGGTCTTGCGACTAAAGATGAAACATCCATTGGGCTTTATTTTTATGACGAGCCTCAAGGACACGAATTATTAACGAAGGCAATCTCACCACGTTTCGTGATTGAGCCATACGATTCGAATCATGCTATAGAGGCTAGCTACCAGTTTGAGAAGCCCGCAGTGGTTACGAGCGTGCGCGCGCGAATGAATTTTCGTGGTAAGAAGATGAGGTTCAAAGTACACACGGCAGGTGGTAAGCAGCGTGACGTGCTTAGCATTCCTGCCTACAACTACGGCTGGCAGCCGCACTATCACCTGAGCGAGGCGTTGAACCTAGAAGCTGGCGATAGTATCCACGTGGGCGGTGCCTTCGACAATTCCTATTCCAATCCGTTCAACCCTGACCCCAGTGAGGAAGTTACGTTTGGCCTAGAGAGCTACGATGAAATGTTCACTGGCTACGTGACCTATTACGAAAAATAGCTATCTTCTGATAACCATTTTTTCAAGTATAGCAGCAGGCTAGTGGAACAAATTCACGTCTGTACTAATAGTCTGCTGTAGTCGAGCGAGTCGTTCCTGTCGTGCGTCCTGTGATCTTCGACATCTGCTTGCCGCAGCTATCGCAGTGGTATCGGTCTCCTGATTCTCTAGACATCTCTATTCTCCTGTTTGCGTTGTGATTAACGGTTCTCGTTATGGTAAGTAATATAGCCGCCAGAGACGAGACGATCCATTTAGTAGCTATAAGCGTGGTGCGCCTCTTTGCGCCTTTATTTTTGATCTTCGTACATTGGATAGAAATCTGTCCATATCATCCTGCAGAAAGGGCGGCTGACGGATATATTCAGTTTCCTGAATATATCTCCCCATGCGTTCGATTTTTTGGATGCTGTATACGATCTGGCGTTGGAAGCTGGGTCGGTCGACATAAGTGTCAAGCAAAGCCATATCGAGTTGCTACAATTCGAAGGCTAGTTGATGCATATTTGGGTGTAATTGCTCACTGTCAACATAGTCGAAGGGTGGTGGATTGGATATCTGTGAGAAATCATCCGAATTTTTGCTTCATCCAGCTGGCGAGAAAACGGCGATTAGGGGAAAAACGACCTGAAGGATTAGTTTGCTAGTTTGACTCTTCATGGGAATTACTCGTTTTCCAATTTATAGGAATATAGTAATGCTATAGGCAGAAATTAAACTTGATACTAGTCAGTATTTCTCATTGTAGATTAGGCAGAAGCTGTCGGACTAACTCGCACGCCCAAATTGAAACAAATTAGCGACAGAATCGATGCGGTTAGCATTAAGATCAGCAGTGGATAGACTGTTCCGTTAAAGATCACCGCGACCATTTGCGCGGCGATGGCAGAGAAGAACATTTGTAGAAAGCCAGTTAGGCCAGATGCGCTACCTGCAAATTTGGGGAATTCATTAATAGCTGCTGCTTGCGCGTTGGGTAGAGCTATTCCATTGCCGCATACAGCAAGAGCGATAGGTGCGAACAGGGCAATAGGTTGATGAAAGCCCATGAGTTGCAGCGCAATTGCGAGAGTAACCCCTGTAAATCCTATTATTGCGCCTATGCTGATCATGCGGTTCAGTTCCATCGATCGGCCGAAGTGCCGTGCGAAGTAATTTCCTGCCATAAACCCGATGGGAATCATTACGAAGTAGTATCCGTATTCGTTCGGCGGGCGCTTCAATACCGAAACCATGATCTCTGGCGCGGCAGAAATAAAGCTGAAGAACAGGACAGATACAAAAGTAACGCAGAAGGCATAGCCGCAGAACGCGCGCGATCGAAATAGCAGCGCATAGTTACTTATCATCGCTGCGACGCCAGTGAAGGGTACCGGTTCCTTGAGTGTTTCCGGCAAGTTCTTAATAAGTAGCAAAGAGATCAAGATACATGCGATGGTGATTACTATGAAGACGTATTCCCAGCCAAATCGCAGCATTAATTCTCCACCCAGTGCTGGCGAAAGCATGGGTGCTACAACCATAACCATGACTAGTGTCGCGATGACCCGTGCTGCTTCCTGCGGTCCATAAACGTCGCGCACTATAGCTCGTGCGAGTACGAGGCCAACTGCTGCGCCGAAGGCTTGAATGAATCGTCCCGCGATAAGCAGCTCGATGGTGTTCGCCAAGAAACAGAATATTGATCCCGCTATAGTGATCGACAGACCAAACAGCATCACAGGCTTGCGCCCGTACTTATCAGAGAGAGGGCCAAAGAATAGCGTACCTAGGGCAATGGCTAGCATCGAGAGGCTGAGGGTGAGCTGCGCCACTTCAGTGCTTACTTCAAAGGTTTCTTTAATTACTGGCAGGGCAGGCAATAAAATCTGCATGGCAGCAGGGCCCAGTGCAGATGTGGCCGCTAGCAAGACGATGAGTGTCTTTGATAATGAAGTGCGAGTGGGCAAAACTATTTTCCATCAATGATATGCACATTGAAGAGATCTTGACAGTTTAAAACTGCGGGTATTGAATTAGCGATCCAGTACGGCATCCCGATTGCGCTGTAGAGAACGATCGTTTTGCGAGCTGAGAATGACGCTTGATCCCATCAGGATAGAACGCTGAGCTTGACCAATCTCAAAGCCTAAACCGAAGGTTTGGGTATGAAAAATCTGTGTCAATTGTTGAGCATTCCACTTGCTGCTCTCACTTTCGGCAGCGGTCATAGCATAGCACGACAGGATTGTGCCTGCTCTTGTTTTAAGGCATATCGTTAAATCGGGAGCCGTGCTCACCTCCAAGCTCATTCCATTTGCGTTTCGAGAAAAACGCGGCGAATCGGCCAGATAGTCTGCGACTTTTTGAGAAAATTCAGTTCCATCGTTTGTTATATCTACCGGTAGGCTTATGGCTAGGCGGCGGAGTATGCTGGGGTCTTGAAGGTAGGCGTCTTCAAACAGCGTTAGTGCCTGCGAATAGTCATTGTTACGCCAGGCCACTTTGCCCATTTGTGCGGCTATGCGTGCGCGAAGCAAGACTTCCTGTGCTGGCAGTTGGTTCAGAGCTGCTGCACCTTCGCGCATAACGGCATCGCGATCATTGTCTAGCGCGGCAACCTCTGCCTTGTATGAATGATAGTAGCCGGCATTGAGCATAAAGGCCCCGTTGCTATTTGCCTGCTCAATAATGTTACTCATGATTCCGGTGCCGATACTGCCGACGATTTCAGGTTCAATCCATTCGGGGATATGCACATCTAAGGGTGCATAGGGGCGCAGTCGATTCTGTAGTACATCGAATTCGGCGAACAGTGCAGCGGCGCGACGCTCCGAACGCCACGCATTGATCTGAAAGCTTAGTGCATCGGCACGCGCAGACAGGGAATCGAAGAAACCCATCGTGGCGATCTTCTCCAGTTGGATCTGATACTCGAGCCGGTTCGCTATCATGTTGATCAGAGCGGCCATGGAGTCTTTCTGTTCGTCGTCAGCGCTATAAGAGCCATTCCGATCAGGTTGATTCAATGCTGTGGTGGTGAGTTTGATTGCGTCCTCGCTATAGCCGGCGAGCAAGAAGAAGCTCGCTGTAACGAGTAAGTGCTCGGCACGATTCATCACGTTGACTATGGGTTCCTGCGCTTGGCGCCACACCAGCATGCGATCTAGTGCCTCGCGGGAATCATCGTAGCGACCCTGATTCATGAGCAGGTAGAGTTTATAGATCCAGGGGTTTGCCACGCTATCCGTATCTAGGTAGCGAGTCGCACGGTTGAGATATTCTTCCGCCTCATCCATTCGTAATAGGCTTAGCGCAACTTCCGATGCATTGCTTAGGTAGACCGTGTCGTAGTCGCTCACGGAATCAGCGAAACTCTGATCATCACTAACTGCGTGGTCGCAGGCGGTCAAGGACTCGATAGGTTGTAGGCTTGCCAAGTTGGCCGCGCAAATAGTGTTCCAGGCGCGCGCGCGTTCCCGCTCGTTTTCGCTATTTTGTAGAACCCGGTTTGCACTCTCACGAGCGGCATCGTATTGCTTGAGCTTAATTAGTGGCCAGCCGCGAAGTGATTCCATGTCTTGTCCGTAGACTTCTTCGACTTTATCTAGGTATTCCAGTGAGAGAAGCTGGTCGCCCATGAGCTGGTGTACATAGGACAGTTGGCTCAGTGTTAGGTAGTGCCATTGCAGATTTCCCGATTCTAACGCCTCGGGTATGTTGTTGTAGTTGGTAAGTTCCTCCGCGCGGTTGAGGTGAAAAAGCGCTCTAGGCATATTGCCTTCGATGGTTAGCAGGATTTCTGCAAGAGCGAACTGCGCGCCGGGGGAGTCCGGTTCTTGGCGCACCCACTGCTCGCTCAGCTCGCGAGCCTTAACATTCAGGTCGAGATTTAATGCATCGCAGACGGCGAGGGCGTTCGTATCGTTAACATCGGTAAAGCCAAAACAGAGTTGGCGCTGAGCCTGAGGTATGTCGATGCTTTCTAGCGAAAGAGGACTGTCGTCTTGGGCGGATAGATTGCAAGCAGCTATCAAAATTGTAACCAAGCTGAGACTCGTGACTGCCCGTCGCGGCCACATTCTAGGTTTCGAATTGTGCATTAGGCTAGCGTGCCCCTGGCTAACTGTTCCATGGGTCCGCGCATGGCATCGATGAGCACCTTGTTCAGGTCTGCCACGCCCGGAGCCAGTTCAATACGATGGCCTAGGACTCTTGGTAGTAGTAGTCCAATGTCCTCTGCACTCACATAGTCGCGACCACGCAGTGCGGCCGCGACTTGCAGAGCTGGTAGCATGAGTACCATGCTGCGTGTGGAGTTGCCTTGAAGTACTCGTTCGTCCTCGCGCAGGTTTCTGGAAATATCGACGAGTGCGGATTTGATGCTGCCGCTAATTGTGACTGCTGCGTCGATCTGCTCCCTGGCGGACAGGACTTCATTGCGAGTAACAGTTATTTTATCCGCTGTTAGATCTCTTCGTTGTTTGTAAGTGTCTAGAACATCTAATTCAGATTTACGATCGATATGGTCCATCGTTATCTTAAACAGGAAGCGATCGAGTTGTGGAGTGGGCAGGGGATAAGTGCCTACGAGGTCAAGAGGATTCTGCGTGGCAATAACGAAAAAAAGTCCGTCGAGCTGGTAGGTGACGTTGTCGACGGTAACTTGTTTCTCGCCCATTGCTTCGAGCATAGCGGACTGCACCTTCGGCGAAGTTCTGTTGATCTCATCTGCGAGAACTACATGAGCAAACAGAGGACCATGTCGGAAGTGGAAAGCGTTGCTGTTGCTATCAAATATCGGTACTCCTGTGACATCTGAAGGCAGTAAGTCTGGAGTAAATTGAATGCGACGAAAGGGCAGGATGAAGTCGGCGCGATTCTTGTCGCTGCCATCGTCGACGATTGCTTCGCCCAGCGCTTTCGCTAAAGTGGTTTTTCCGGAGCCTGGAAAATCTTCGAGCAGAACATGCCCGTCAGCGACTAAAGCGATGAGGGTTAGTTCGATAACATCATCGCGGCCTAAAACCTGCTGCTTTATGGCAGTGCTCAGTCTATTTAATATTACAACGGCGGCGTCGATTTTAGTATTGCTGCTTACTTCCTCAGTATCGCTGAGGCCCATTGGCTCAGCTACTTCGGTGGTACTGTCTGTCATAGTTTGCTCCACTTCTTGTACAGATTCAGCTCTCAGTTAAATAGTTACGAAGATTATTTGCTGAGTAGCCAGGAAAAAGGATTGATCCAGGCGACGACTCGTTTCCAAGTCTGTGTATTACGACTTATTTCTTGTGCGATGTCACTTCGTAGCTCTGCCCACTTCGCGGCATCAAAACTGTTCTTGTCTTGAGAGCCTAAGGCCAGCGCGAGATGTTGATTAGTTAATTTCTGCATGCTTGGCGCCACCGCCTCGACGCGTCGGGCAAACTCTTCGCGGCTCTCTCCAAATTGTCGATGCAAGCCAATGGCTGCGAGTTGATCTAGCATCGCTCGATAGCTAAGCCGATATTGCTTGTCTATCGCCGCTCGGGATGGAATCCAACAGCGGTAAAACTTGATTGTGTAGGCGCTAAGTAGAGTCGCTAAGATTAGCGCATACAGAACATTCAGAATCAGTTGTAGGTTAATCGCGGATGCCTGTTGTGATTGCAGGAAGTCATCGAAAGATCCGTCGTTGCGTAGCATATCGCCTAATAGCTGCTGTAGATTGTTCTGTGGGTCGGTAGTCATATCCACTAGCGTTTGCTGTGGTGCTGGGTCAACAATTACCCAACCAATGTCGCGAAAGTAAATCTCAGGCCAGGCATGACCATGCACAGCCTGAATCAATAGCGATGAACCGCCGGCCTTATTACTGGCAGGAACGGCGTAGCCGATGCCTACTCTAGCCGGGATGCCTAAACTACGAAACATATAGGTGGCGGCAAAGGAAAAGTGCATGCAGTAGCCAGTTAAATCGCCAAATAAGAATGAGCCCGCCGGGTCTGTCTCATAGGCGTGCTCGTTCTTTAGACTGTAGATACCGCTCTCATCTAAATAAGTCTTTATTGCCCAGGCCTTGGCAAAGGGGTCATCGGTGAACTCGGGTTTTAAATCTACGATCAAGCTCTCGGCGAGTTCTTTGTAACGTGGGTCGTCGGGCAGTTCCAGGTATTCCTCCCAGACTTCCCGCGACCAGTCGGCTCTGCCAAGTTCGCGGCCGAGTAGGTAGTTGAAGTCATACTCGGGCGCTTGCGAGTAAGTGTCATAGGTCCGCTTAAAGCGCAGGTTGTTCGGGTTAGCTGTGTTCTCATAGGCGATCGGACTCTCTAGGCCAAACGGTGTGCGATGCGAGATCAGCATACCGATACTGGCACGAACTGCTGTGCGTTGATCTTCGGCCTTGGGTGGTTGATTGGTCTCGATGCGCGAGTTTGTGAACTTCTTGATCAGATCCTGATCCATGTCGCTGCGTGTCGTGAAGTCGAGCAGTGTGCCATTGAACTGGGAATATGCTGATTCACGAAAGTAGTAGGAGCCGTTTAGGGGTTCATAGTCATCCCGAAAAACGACGACCGCTATCGGCGCCTCTTTGTCATCTGCATTATTTTCGCTATCTCTGAATGGGTTCTCACGCTCGGCACCATTGCCTGCTTGTTCTTGTCCAGTCAGCCCCAAATCGTCTGTTAGCTGCGGTGTCGGCAGCCCAAATAGCCGAACATAAAAAAGCAGCGAGAAACACAGGAGCCCTAGAACGGTAAAGTGATAGGGCAGGCGTCGATGGTTATTCTCGATCATTAGCAGAGCAGCGAGTGAAAGAACCGCGCCGCATCCGAATGCCATTAGAATCGAGGAGGGATCAATGCCTCGAATCAACGCATAATCACCTATAAGAAAGGGGCGATGGATCATGCCATTGCGATGTGCAGACAAGGTTATAACAAAGGCAATAGCGACAAAGAGTATTTCAATGACGGCGCCATAGCTTGTGCGCTGTGCGAGGACGCGCAGGCAAAATGTGAGTGAGGCGCTGATTGCAAACCACTTGATGAACTCACCGGTGTTAAAGGAGAACATCGGTGAAGCGAGATTCGAGAGCAGCACCGTGTTAGTGACTAACGATGCGAGTAATAGGCCCATGAGTAGAAAGCTGAAGCTCATTAGATTGATGGTGAAGGTGCGTAGTCGCTTTAAAAGGGGTCTATGAATGCCAAGATCGATCAGGTAACAGGTGAACAGACAGCCGATGAAGGAGGCGACGGAACCGCTGACGACGGTGAGGGACAGGCTTAGCACCCAATAACTACTGGCTATAATTGCCGCGCGCAGAACAGTCGGTAAGAAATGCTGTGCCTTTGCTGCCTTATTGCTTGTTCTGTTCAGCGTCATTGTAATTACTCGACTTATAACCAATTAATAATCAATAAGTTAAACTTTTCTAAGACTCTGATCGAAACTGAGTCCTGTTATTCTGTCCACGACTAGGATTGATTCTACTAGTTGCCCCAGAGCGGTCAATAAATTAAGTAAATCGGCTCTGGAGCTTCCAAGTTCGTTGCCTTTGTCTCTTGCTGGGTCATCTTGCAATAAGAGACGTTGCCATAGTTTCAGCTGTTCGGTTTCGTTGAATCCATCGGTTGCGAGCACTAGGGAGAAACGACCGGGGAAACGAGAGATTGTTTTCTTTAGTTGTTCAAACCAAGGGGCGAATTCTGCTGCCGCAAATACGATGCAGTGCGCACCAGCCTGACTCATGCTTTTTGTTAAGAACTCATCTAGACCATAGCCTAGTGGTTTATCGATAGCTCTGGATTTTGCAACGGCATCTAGCGCAGCAGGAAGCGTGTTCGCAGGCATCTCGGAGCCATCGGCAGAGAAAGCCCAGTCCTCACCTAATGCGCCTGTCTCTAATGCAGTGCGGGCGACGGCGGCAGCGGCTTCGTCGTTGTCGCTGCTTAACAGATAGGCGACAGTGCGATTACTGTGGGAGACGCTCTTCTCGGCGAGCCTAACGTTTAACTGTCGGTTATGGGCGTACACTTTCCACATGATATTACGTACCGAGTCCCCTGGCACATAAGGGCGAATTTCCATGCGGTCACCATCGGGGTCACCGGAAGGATTTGGTATGCCATCCTCCGCAGTTAGCGAGCGCAGAAATGGTAAAGGTTTTACTGTGTTGATTTTTGGTAATGCGCTACAGGAGATGTCCTGTTTCTGTTGCCAGGAATAGCGACAGAAACCGAGTACATCGGAAACTGTAAACAAGCGCGTAACGTGCTCTGTCTTGCAGCGCTTACCGGGTATGATTTCTTCAAGGAGTTTGCCATCAGAGGCGACACGAATTCGTGTTTCGACGAAGTCGGGATAGATTACTCGCCAGCTGAGTTTGACCAAAGGGAAGTAATTTAGTGCGGGAAGAAGGAAACCGGTTTCATTCGGATAGCCGGCTTCAACCTTTATAGGCTCGAAGCTATTGGCGAGTTGATCGAAGATTATCCGCACTCGACGTTGAATAAACACGCCGCTGACAGCAGAGCAGAATAGGCTAAATATTAGGATAGTCAGAGCACAGATAGCCAGAGAGAAAACGACTAGGTCCATGGCGCCATAACCGTACTTTTTTAGAGCATAGGCTGTTATTAGCAGTGTTATTAATCCCTGAAGCGTGAGGGGGAATAGTGCGATCAATCGTCTGCACAGAGATGCCAGCAATGAATTGCTGGGATTAAATTGAATTTTAAGTTTAAGTCCAGATTGCATGGGTAGTTTGCGAGTTAGATGAGCATGATTGCGTGATGCTTAGGCTAGGACGCTCTGGCCAATCTCTTTGTATAGGACCTGAACGCCGCGGTTAATCTTACACCCAATATCGGCAACTATAGCTCCAACTATGAGAGTTAGACAGCAACCGTGACTACTTGTTGCATTTCAACTGCACTGCTGAAATGACTGCTATTAGTTTCCACGCAGGTTAGGCATTAACTACCTGCATGCCCTGTGCGTTGTATCTAGTGCCTTCAACTTGGTCTGCTAGCCCATCCAGTGAGGCTATCACGCCAGCACTTAAGGTTAGCTTCATTGAGGCAAGATTCGTTTTTAGGTTGGCAAGCTTCGTGGTGCCGGCAATCGGCAAGACATTATCTTGCTTCGCTAATACCCACGCCAAGGCAATTTCAGCAGCGCTGATGCCAAGTGATTTGCTTAGATCCAGTATCTTGTCGACCAACACTAGGTTTGCAGCATAGGCATCGCCGCTAAAGCGAGGTTGCATGGATCCACGGAAATCGGTCTCAGAAATTTCGCTGTCTCGCTTGAAGCTGCCTGTAAGCATGCCGCGACCTAACGGGGAGTAGGCTACAAGGCTGGCGCCTATTTCCCTACAGACAGGCAGCACATCTTGCTCAATCTCGCGGCTGAAGATGGAATATTCGGACTGCACCGCCGTTATAGAATGTATGGCTTGCGCGCGGCGTAACGTGGCGCCGGATACTTCCGATAGGCCTATTGCGCCAACTTTCCCCTCGGCCACGAGTTTTGCCATCTCGGTGACAGTTTCTTCAATGGGGGTATTGGGATCGACTCTATGCAAGTAATATAGATCGATGTGATCAGTTTGCAGTCGGCGCAGAGATCCTTCCGCAGCCTTTCTGCAATTTTCCTTAGAGCCATCCAAGCCCAGCGGCGCGCCTGTATCAGGGTCGCGCAGGAAACCAAACTTCGTAGCGATGCGAACTTTGTCGCGTCTATCAAAGAAGGCCTTACCTAATAAGGCCTCGTTTCGGCCAACTCCGTAGCCTTCTGCTGTGTCGAAGTGATTCACGCCTAGATCGATAGCCTCGTGTAGAAGATTTATGGCAACAGACTCTTCGGTTGGAGGTCCGTAGAATTCAGAGAGGCCCATGCAGCCTAAACCAATCTGAGTGAGTTTGATATCTGTCTGACCTAATCTTTTTTCTGCCATGAAGTTTCTCTTTCTACTGGTTGAGTCTAGTAAATAAAACGATGTGTCTTATCGCTATCGCTATCGCTATCGCTATCGCTATCGCTATCGCTATCGCTATCGCTATCGCTATCGCTATCGCTATCGCTATCGATTAACTCGATTCTCTATCAGCTCATCGACCACGTCTGGGTCAGCAAGCGTTGAGGTATCGCCTAAGCTCTCGAGCTCGTTCGAGGCAATCTTGCGCAGAATACGACGCATGATCTTTCCTGATCGCGTCTTGGGTAGTCCGGGCGCGAATTGAATAATCTCTGGCCTGGCAAAGGCGCCGATTTCTTTGGCGACAAATTTCAGTAGTTCAGCGCGTAGCTCTTCGGACGCCTCGGTGTCGGTCATTAGGCTGACATAGGCATAGATGCCCTGACCCTTAATGTCGTGCGGATAGCCGACAACGGCGGACTCGGCAACGGATGAGTGCAGTACCAGCGCGCTCTCAATCTCGGCGGTTCCAAGTCTGTGGCCCGATACGTTAATTACGTCGTCGACCCGGCCGGTTACCCAGTAATAGCCGTCGGCATCGCGTCGAGCGCTGTCGCCAGTGAAGTAGTAGCCCGGATAGGTTGTGAAATAGGTATCAATACAGCGCTGGTGGTCGCCGTATACGCTTCTAATTTGGCTGGGCCAGCTGTTACACAGTACAAGGTTGCCTGTGGCTGCGCCTTCTAACTCTTTGCCATCGGCATCGAGCAGTGCCGCCTGGACTCCGAAGAAGGGTGTTGAGGCAGAGCCAGGTTTCAAGTCAGTTACACCGGGTATGGGTGTAATCATGATTCCGCCGGTTTCGGTCTGCCACCAGGTATCGACGATAGGGCAGCGTGCATCGCCTACAACATGAAAGTACCACTCCCAAGCTTCTGGATTTATTGGTTCGCCTACCGATCCTAATAATCGTAATGACGATCGAGAGGTCTTTTTAACTGGATCGTCGCCGGCGGACATCAGTGCACGAATAGCAGTAGGTGCCGTATAGAAAATATTTACTTGATGTTTGTCGATGACCTGCCAGAATCGCGATGCATTCGGGTAAGTAGGCACACCTTCGAACATTAATGTCACGGCGCCGTTCGCCAGTGGGCCGTATATAATATAAGAGTGCCCAGTGACCCAACCCACATCGGCAGTACACCAGTAGACGTCACCCTCGTGATAATCGAAGACGTATTTGTGGGTGATGGTTGCGCCAAGTAGGTAGCCGGCGGTTGTGTGTAGAACGCCTTTCGGCTTGCCGGTGGAGCCGGATGTATACAAAATAAATAGTGGATCTTCCGCGTCCATGAGCTCAGGCTCGCATTCACTGTCGGCGGTCTCGGTGGCTTTGTGATAGCAAATATCGCGCTCTTTATGCCAAGGAACTTCGGCATTGGTGCGGCGTACAACGAAAACGGAATGTACATTCGGACAATGCTCGAGAGCCTCATCGACATTGGCCTTTAAGGGAATCGTACGCCCGCCGCGCAAACCTTCGTCGGCAGTGATTACGCTCTGGCAGTTAGAGTCTAAAATTCTGTCTTTAATGGATTCAGCCGAGAAACCGCCAAACACGACGGAGTGCACTGCACCGATGCGTGCGCAGGCGAGCATTGCGTAAGCCGCCTCAGGAACCATTGGCAGATAGATGCATACGCGGTCACCTTTGCTGACGCCTCTGGCTTTAAGAGCATTCGCGAGCTTGCAAACATTCTGATGTAATTCGCGATACGTTATATTCTTGTCGAGCGTGGGATCGTCGCCTTCCCAGATGATCGCTGTCTGCTCGCCACGTTGCTCGAGATGTCGATCGATGCAATTATAAGCAACGTTTAACTTAGCTCCCTCAAACCATTTCGTGTCGGCCTTGGCAAATTCACCGCTGGTGACTTTCTTCCAGGGTTCATGCCAATGCAGCAAATTCCCAGCTTGTTCAGCCCAGAAGTCTTCGGGTGCATCTATGGAATGCTGGTACATCGTCTGGAAGCTTTCTTTATTCAGATACGTGTTGCTAGATCGGGCGTCTGAAACTGGATAGATCTTGTCTTCTGACATGAGGCATTTCCTTATCTGCTAATGGATAGCTGTGTTAACGCTGCTGGGTATGGCGCTAGGGCCTCCAAAAATAGTAGCCGTTTAGTATGCCTCAAAGCAACTTTACGGGCAACAGTCAGGATGCTACAGCCCTTTATTGGCGCAGCACTAGACGTATAGAAAGCTTTCTTTCTTGAGGCTACGAGCGTTGAAACCGGATGTTGTCGATCAGCCGGCTCTTGCCAATGAATACGGCGCCAAGAATTGCTATTTGCTGAGTATCTGTGGAGGGAGGTTGTAGCGTATTGGCATCACAAATCTGGAAATAGTCAGGCTCTAAAAACGCTTGTTTCAGATTTCTCTTAGCCGCTTTCTCGAGTTGCTGGAATTGGGTGTTGCCCTGTTGAATTTGTTCGGCACAGCTGCATAGACATCGATACAAATTTGCTGCCTGATCTTTGTGCTGCTTACTCAGATAATTATTGCGTGAGCTCATGGCGAGGCCGCTTTCCTCGCGATGCGTCTCTATGCCGTGTATCGCAATATCGAGTGCGAGATCATGCGTGAGCTTTCGAATCACTAAAAACTGTTGGTAATCTTTTAGTCCGAAAAAGGCCGCGTCCGGCTGAACGATATTAAATAATTTAGTTACGACTGTAGCTACGCCTTCGAAATGTCCTGGTCGGCTGCTTCCGCAAAAATTTTCAGTTAGACCTGGCACGTTAATCGACGTTTGCAGTTCTAGGCCTTCGTCATAGATTTCATTGATGCTAGGGAGAAATAAGCAATCACAATTCTCGCTATGTAGTCTTTTACGATCGGCTTCGAGGGTTCGTGGATAGGTGGATAGATCCTCGTTTTCTCCGAACTGCAGAGGATTGACGAAGATGCTGCAGACTATGAAGTCATAGCGATCTCTGGCCCGCCGTATTAGCTGCAGGTGACCCTCGTGCAAATTGCCCATGGTCGGAATAAGTGCAATTGACTTACCCTGCGAGTGCGCAGTCCTGAGAATTTGCCGTAGGTCTTTAATTTTTTTTTGAGTTTGCATTGCTGTATTTGCTAGGAGTAGCTTAAAATTTGCTAGTTAAAGCAGTGCTCATCGGCAGGGAACGACTGAGATTTCACCGCCTGAACATAGTCTTCGATGGCGCCGGGTATGCCATTCTTTGAATCGAGTAAGAAGTTCTTCACGAATTTAGGCGAGATCACAGAGACGCCTAATACGTCATGCAAGACCATAATTTGTCCTGTTGTATCTGGTCCGGCCCCTATTCCAATTACGGGAATGTTTAATGAGTCAGTAACTGTCTTTCCTAAACTGCGCGGCACACACTCGAGGAGCAGAGTACTTGCGCCGGCATCTTCTAAGAGTTTCGCTTCTGCGATTATGCCGTCAGCCTGCCCAGTATCGCGTCCCTGAACGTGAAAGCCGCCGATTCGATTGACGGACTGAGGTGTTAGGCCCATGTGCGCGCAGACTGGAATGCCGCGCTCTGCAAGTAATCTTGTTGTATTCTCGATCCATGCTCCACCTTCGAGCTTCACCATGTGCGCACCGGCGCGCATCAGCGCGGCAGCATTCTCCAGAGTTTGAGTCTCCGAGGCATAGCTCATGAAGGGCAGGTCGGCTACCAGCAGAGCGCCCTTGTTGCCACGCTTGACGCATTGCATGTGATAGATCATGTCGTCCATCGTTACAGGAAGCGTGCTGTCATGGCCTTGCAGCACCATGCCCAATGAGTCCCCAACAAGAATCACTTCGACTCCAGCATCCCCAAGGATCGAGGCGAAACAGGCGTCGTAGGCAGTCATGCAGACAAATTTTTCACCGCGCTCTTTGATTTTGAAAAGCGTGGTTAGTGTGACATTGGCATTGTGTGTTTGTGTGCTCATGGCTGCTTTTTATTCGCTAGTTCTGATGGATCTCTTAGGGAGGGGATAGTAAGGCTAGAGATAGGAGTATTCAAGCCCAACTTGTTCCCATTTCCTGATCAGAATGAAACCATAGTATCCTGCTACCCATGGATTATAAGTTATCTCTAAATGTTCAATGCCCTCTAGAGCTGTTAGAGGTTTGCCCGTCATACAAGCAAACACCGCTTTTGGAAATCTCCCCACTCAACAACATTCGACTATTTGTTAAAGACGAAACAAACCGCATGGGGCTTGGCTCTTTCAAAGCCTTGGGTGGTATTTATGCGGTGGCCAAGTATCTGCTTGAGCAATGGCAAGAAGAGAATGGTAGTCAGTTGCCAGTTCGGCAGCTAATTGATCCGCAGGTTCGAAGCTGGAGTAATAAGTTCACTTTCGTATGCGCCAGTGCGGGGAATCACGGAATCGCAGTAGCAAAAGGTGCTGAGTTATTCAATGCAAATTGCCGAGTCCACATTGCACATTCTGTTCCAACCTCTTTTTTTCAGAAGCTGACGACGCTTGGCGCGGTGGTAATTCGATCGGGCGAAACCTATGAGGATAGTATGGTCGCTGCCCTGAATGATAATTTAAATGCAGAGGTATTACTCGCTGATAGCTCTTGGGCAGGATATTACCACCTGCCCATGTTGGTTATGGAAGGCTATACGGTTATCGCAGAGGAAATGCGGCAAGTATTTTTGCGCGAAGACAATTGGCCTACACATGTATTTCTGCAAGCAGGGGTTGGCGGGCTGGCGGCCAGTATGACTTTTGAGATTCGCAAAAACTGGATAAAACAACCCAGAATCATTGTAGTAGAGCCCAATGCAGCGCCCTGTCTTTTCGAGAGTCACAAGCTAGGGCGCGCTACTTCTGTCAGTGGTCCAATTTCTTCCATGGGCAGGTTGGACTGCAAGGAACCTTCACTTATTGCATTCAAACTGCTCAATGAGCTCGCTGATGATTTTGTTTGCGTGAGTGATGATGACGCAAATACGGCCGCGAACTTTTTGGCCCAAAATAAAGTCGCTACCACCCCGTCCGGTGCTGCAGGTTTAGCCGCAATATTGTCAAGTGCGAAGTTAAATATCCCTGAACACTCTACCTGCTTAGTGATTGCTACCGAAGGGGGTGTCTAGGCAAGTGAGTTCGGCTGATTAAAACCTGAATGATGAGTTGATAAACTTTATAAATGTGCTCCATTAAACTCCGTTTAGTAGTCGATGTAGCCAATTCAGGCAAGCTTATTACGAACGAGCTACGCGAAGCAGACTTGGACGTCAGCAACTGACGTAGGGTGAAATGGCATTGTTGCTTTACTAAACAGCAGCATTATTAGTATCAGTAGATAGGAGCAGGGAATCAAATTAGTATCAAGTGTTTGCCATGGGCCTATTATTTATCTATATGCTCGCTTGGCTGGACTGCTATTTCCTCTTGAATAATCATTCAAATCATCGTAATTTATGGGAATAGATTCGTTCAATAGAGTGAAAAAAACAGCAATTATCGGAGATTCGAGTGAACAATAGAATTCATGTTAGACTGATACTAGCGCTTGCCAGCATCGTGACTGCTCCCCTAATTCAGGCACAAGTCGGTGGTTTCCCACGTACCGAGTATGGCCAACCTGATCTGCAGGGCACCTATACGTTTCGAACGCTTACACCACTGAATCGTCCTAGAGAACTGGAAGACTTCGAAGTGCTCACGCCTGAACAGGCTGCCGAGTGGGAGGAATTCGAAAATCGTCGCCAGAACCGGGACCTAATTATTGACTCGGTAGGTGGGGCTGGATATCCGCCGGGTGTTATCTCTTATAATAATTTCTGGTATGAGCGCGGCGTGCAGACGATCGCCGATCGTCGAACCTCACTTATTTATGATCCGCCGAATGGCAGGCGACCGGCAGTTAATGATGTAGGTCAAGAGCGCCGAGCTGCCTATGGGCAGATGGTGTTCGAGAGTGCAGGACCAGAAGGGCGCACTGCAGTTGACCGCTGCCTTGTAGGGTTCAATGCGGGTCCTCCGATGATTCCTAGCGCCTACAATAACAATGTGCAGATCGTGCAGACCCAAGATCACATTGTGATCTTGAACGAGATGGTTCACACAGCCCGGATAATTAGGCTTGATAGTGAGCACCATACTAAACAACTCAAGTGGGAAGGCGATTCTGTCGCGCACTGGGAAGAAGATACTCTCGTTGTTCATACTCAAAATTACTATCACGACTATAACTACTCTGGCATGTCTGAGCAGGCTCAGATAACCGAACGCTTCAGCAGGTTAGATGCAGATACTTTGAACTACGACTTTACGGTTGAAGATCCACAATCATGGGACGCGACCTGGTCTGCAAAATTTCCGTTGCGTCGCGCTGGCGACCCACTCTATGAATACGCATGCCACGAGGGTAATCACGGGTTGGTTGGTATTCTTGCTGGCTGGAGACGCTATGAATCCATGGGGCTCAATGGCGACGGTTCGCCGCTGTCTGAAACCGGTACTGTCGCCACAGAAGAGTGAAGAAAGCGGGCGGAGAATTTATTCTCAGGCAGGATTCGGCGTGATTTGTTCGAATGTATGCATTAAGAAGTCTCTGAGTTGTCGCCAGTATAGAAGGCGGTTATCTTTTTGACTGCTTCCAACGCCTCAGTCATCTGAGTGCCTGAGGCAATAGACGCTCTGCCCCAATCTTCGCTGCTTTGTGCAACGAAAGCTCTGCCCTCGGGCGACGACGAAAATTGTCCCTTATCCATCATCGACGCATTAGGATTTAATAAATGATAATTCAGCCCAATAAGAACGGTCTCCCAGCCTACGCCAGTAGCGCCTGAGCCAAATTGGGTCCAGCCACGGCAGTATGGATGAGAGTTAGCTGGGTGTTGTTCTCTCCAGCCTCGCTAAGCCGAACTTCCAGCCAGCTGACATCGTCTTGCCACTCCCACGTAACCGAAAGAAAGGTAGGGGAGTTACATTCCCTGATTTCACCACTTGCATTGCCTTCGAATTGATAGCGACCGCCTAAGTTGAGATCGCCAGTAATGGGCAAGAACCACAGTTGTATTCGCTCGCTGTTGGTTAGCGCGCTCCACAGATCGTCAATACCCGTTGGGTAGCTTCGAGTTAGAGTAACAGTCTTTGTCGCCTTCTCATCACGGGTGACTGAGCTCACAGACCTTTGGACTGCACCGAAATGATGATCTATATCGGAATTCATAATGCCCTCTCTATTTAGCATTGACTAATATAGTAAAAGCATAATTATGAGTAAACACCCCAGTTATGCAATAGAGCCGATCCGCCTATTTTGTAGTCCTGTCAGTTCAAAGGCCCCAGCGGTGAGGC
The DNA here is from genome assembly GCA_949372635.1 of uncultured Pseudomonadales bacterium. Taxonomy (GTDB): domain Bacteria; phylum Pseudomonadota; class Gammaproteobacteria; order Pseudomonadales; family Pseudohongiellaceae; genus UBA9145. The sequence goes on along the minus strand of CASIAB010000014.1, from coordinate 4,680 downwards.
TTCGCAGTCGGGTTCTTGAATCGTCCACATGGCGTGGCCAATTTTCCACGCGCCTTCAATCTTTATCAGGTTTAGTACATCGACTCCGCAATGGGAGAATTCGCCGTCAACGTGAAAATCATAGGGAGCCCAGAATACGGCGAGTACATCCGATATAAGTAACTCCTCGTCCCAATAGCGCTCGGTGAGTTGGGTTTCGGAGCTAAAGTTCTCAGCGACGAACCAGTTTCTTGCTGCGAATTCGTATTCCCCAGCAGCCCCTTCTCTGATGTTCAATATTTGCGCACCTTCAACCTCAAGGCTTGCTAGCAACTCACCATTGCCTGTATTAATGCTTTCAAAGAAGTTGTCTATCACGAGCTTCACGCTCGCATACTCTGGATGTGATTGCTGGGCGTTGCTAGCCATGCTTGCGATTAGTAATATAGCGATGCCTAAAACTTTGCTAGTTGTTTTAAATTCTGTTTTGTAATGTTTCATGTTGAGTTCTCATCATGTTTATATTTTTAGTATTGAATCATCATCAGGAACGAGGCGCCAATGGTATCGCCTCGTAAATGCGAATACTCGGGAGCGACATCAAACTGCTTCCATTTTTTTGCATCGCTCAACAGTTGCCATATGGTTGTCTTGCTCGCAGGCAGAAAAAGCAACGTGCTAAGCTATTGAAAAGCTGTCCTATGAATCATAGGAAATGCGCCGTGCAAAGAGGAGGGCAAGGCAATCGCTAATGGGTTTAGCGGAGATTTTCGGCCCGAAGCAATCATACATAGAGTCCGGCAGCATTGCCTGAGGACCAGGCCCACTGGAAATTGAAGCCACCAAGGTGACCACTGACATCAAGCACTTCTCCGATAAAGAACAATCCCGGCTGCTGCATGGCCTCCATTGTTTTGGAGCTGATGCCGTCGGTATCAACGCCACCCAAGGTTACCTCAGCGGTCCGATATCCTTCGGTAGCCGACGGCTTCAATGTCCACTGATTGAGCTGTCCGCCAATTTTTTTGAGTTGTTGGTCGGTGAATTCAGCCAAAATTGTTTCTATTTCGGTAGGCCACCACAGGTCCTGTAATTCTGCTACCAGAGACTTGCTAAGCTTCTGCTGCAAGACCGTTTTCAGAAGGCTTTTACCCTTCGCGAGTTTCATCTCACAAAGCCATTGATCGGCCGCTATGTCGGGTAACAGATTGAGTGATATTGATTCGCCGGGGTGCCAGAAACTTGAAATCTGCAGTATTGCCGGTCCACTGATCCCCCGGTGGGTAAATAACAGACTTTCACTAAACTTTTGTCCGTTGCAGCTGACTTTAACTTCCGTTGATAATCCAGCCAGGCGTTCGCAAACCCCCTTGAAGTTATTACTGAACATAAAAGGAACCAGCCCGGCTCGGCGCTCGGTAAGTTTTAAGGAAAACTGTCGAGCAATCTTGTAGCCCATATCACTGCCACCCAGGCTTGGAATTGACAGTGCACCGGTGGCAACAACGAGCGATTCGCAAGAGAGAGTGTGAGTTTCTTTTGAATCGCTTTTGCCCCGTGCAAGCTCTAGCTGGTAGCGATCTGCCTTGGAGCTCTCTTTTGGTTCAATCGAGGATTGCAGCGGAGTGATGCTGTTGATTTCACAATGGCTCCAAATAGTTACGCCAGCCTGCTCACATTCGCTCTGGAGCATTGCCAGAATTTGCTTAGCCGAATCTTTACAGAACAATTGCTGGTGCTTGCGCTCCTCAAAGTCGATGCTATGTTGCTCAACCAGCTTGATGAAATCCCACTGGGTATAGCGCTTGAGTGCAGATTTGCAGAAGTGCGGGTTGGCGGATAGGAAGTTTTCAGGCTCGATGCTGTAATTGGTAAAATTGCAGCGCCCGCCGCCGGACATTAGTATCTTCTTGCCAATCTTATTGGCTTTTTCTAGGACCAGCACCTGCCGGCCACGCTTGGCAGCAGTCAGTGCACACATTAAACCTGCCGCGCCCCCACCGAGCACAATTACATCACCCATGTTTGGGTCCGGTCCCTTTGCTTATTATTTTGACGGAGAGTCTACCATGCAAGCCATATAGCTTCATTGATGGTCATTAGCGCCAAATTGATAGGGTAGTGCGGGATTTAGGTGCCGACGGCCCGCGAAACTCGATAAGTCGATGATGACCAAAAGTTGAACAGTTAGGCCTAAATAAGCGAGGGCCGAGGATTGAAGTAATGCGTACCTGCACCAGTAAATGCTATTTGCTTAAGCAGCAGCTGATAATCATCTTCGTTGTTAGCTAGATCTATGTCTTCGCTGTTTACAATGAGCAGCGGCGACTTAGCGTAATAGTGAAAGAATTCGGCATATGCTTCGTTCAGATTCTCCAGATAAGTAAGCTCGATGAGTTGTTCGGATTTGACCGCACGTTTCTGAATTCTATCCAACAATACCTTAGTCGGCGCTTGCAGGTAGATAACCAAATCCGGCGAAGGCGCATCGATAGTGAGATGGCGATAGACGTTTAGATAGAGTTCGTACTCATCTGGTTCTAGATTTTGCTGCGCGAACAGTTGGTCTTTGTCTATGAGGAAGTCTGCCACTCGCACCGGCTCGAACATATCGTTCTGACGAAGGTCTTGTATCTGCTGCGCGCGCTGGAACAGAAAGAACAGTTGAGTGGATAGGGCGTGTTGTTTAGGGTCCTGATAGAAGCGATCGAGGAATGGGTTCTCCTCGCTTTTCTCGAGTAATAACTCGTAGTTGAAGGAATCGGCTAGGCGCTTGGTGAGAGTTGTCTTGCCGACCCCGATAGGGCCTTCGACTGCAATGTAGCGCGGAGCAGCCTTGCTGAAATCACCCTGAGTCATAGCTGGCTCCCTAACCTTCAGTCGTTGGCTTTGGTCTGCGTCGACGACGTTTCTTCTTTGCCGGATCGGACTCAGGGCGTGTGCGTTGGGTGATCTGGCTTGTATCGCCGAGCTGGAACTTCGTCCACCATTCGCCGCGGCCGCCTAAGTCTTCACCTGCCTCTTCACGTAGCAATAGGAAATCGTATGCGGCCCTGAATCGTGGATGGCTGAATGAGCCTTCGATGCTGCGTTTATTGTCACGCATGAGCTTTGATTGTAGTTCCCATATTTCTTTCGCCGCGATAGTAAAGCGCTTGGGTACAGCGGTGTATTGGATTTGTTCCATCAGCACGTCCTGTGCTGCCTGTTGGAATAGCTGATGCTGATTGCCTTCGTCTGATTTTTGCGCCTCTAAGCGAAGCTTCAGCACTGGCCAGAGTAGGGCTGCGAAGAGAAATGCGGGAGTTACCGATTTGCCTTCAGCGAGGCGTTCGTCTGTATTTCTGAGTGCCAGCTCTACCAGCTTGCAAGGCGAGCCGGAGAGTTTATCCAACGCACGGAAGGTAGGTGCGAAGAGATAGACGCCAGGCCGGTAGCGGCGTAGCAATTCGAATGTTTTCTCGGCATTGCCTCCAGTCATCAATTTGATTGCTTCATCGAAGAGTCTTGCTGTTGAGATAGACTCTAATAGATGGGCCGATTCGTTGATGGGCTTCTCTGTTTTCTCTTCGATAGTGAAGCCAAGCTTCGCGGCAAAACGAATTGCGCGCAGCATTCTTACGGGATCTTCTTTATAGCGCTCAACGGGATCGCCTATCATGCGTATCTGCTTAGACTCTAAATCGTCTAGGCCTGTACTGAAGTCGAGGATGCGGAACTTGTCTATGGTGTAGTACAAGGCATTGATAGTGAAGTCCCGACGCAGGGCGTCTTCGTCTATATTGCCGTAGACATTGTCCCTTAGTATCATTCCAGCGGTTGAATGGGCAGATGCCTGGTTTTGAATGCGCCGCCTAGGAGCATTGTTGTCAATTTTATTTTCCGAATCATGCGGTGCGCGGAATGTTGTAACCTCAATGATCTCTCGGCCAAAGCGTAGATGTATTATTTTGAAGCGGCGCCCGATGATCCGAGCATTTCTAAATAGCGACTTGAGTTGTTCCGGCGACGCATCGGTTGCTATGTCGAAGTCCTTAGGGCTTTTGCCCAGCAATAAGTCGCGCACTCCGCCGCCTACTAGAAATCCATGGTATCCAGCCTCAGTGAGTTTGTAGAGAACCTTTACGGCATTCGGTGATATCTGCTTGCGTGAGATAGGGTGATTATCACGCTCTAAAACGGTAGCGTTCTCGATACCTACGAGATCAGAGCCTGGAGTAGATTGAATCATTGTTGGTCGCACTCCGGTGCCCTGTTGGGAAGCGAGGCGAAGCTTGGTCTAGGGTGGTTAGAGGAATTAATCACGTCTTATTTTCTTTAGTGGCACAACTGCAAAGTTCGAGAGTACAAGAATAAAGGAGGGGAGTGTGCGTCGGCTCTAAAAGCCCCTCAACTGAATTGGAACTAGGATGAAAGCATTAGTGGGCATGATACACGTAACGAGAGAAAACTACAGGCGAGGCGCAATCTGAATAGGAAGTATGAAGGAATTGGGTGTTCCGGAGGATATAATTAGGGGGTGAGTACCACCCCCCATTTGGAAGCTATATCTTATTATTGTTATTTATTAATTTATTATTTTTATTAAGTGAGTACCTAAATCAGTACTGCATAAGTATTCAAGGTGGTAATTATGAAGTTAGCTGACAATCGTCAAACCCAGACTACAACCCGACCTTTTTATTATTTAGTGCACTAACC
>CASIAB010000013.1 GCA_949372635.1 uncultured Pseudomonadales bacterium | reverse complement strand
GGAAAATGCCGCACTTCAGTCTCCGGTGATACCCGCGCTTTTTGACGCCTAGGAGATTCACGCACGAGAAATCCAATCGGCAACGCTATCACCAAGTAGGAAATCGCCATCGCCTGATAGGCCCACTGCCAACCATTAGCGGTGATCGCCATTCCAGCAAGATACGGTACGACACCCTGACCGATCGCACCACCGGATGCGGTGAGGCCCAGAGCAAGGCCTGGGTTGTGTCGAAACCAGAATCCCACATTTGCAAACAAAGGCGTAGACGCCATAGCATTGCCGAACGCACCAAATAGAAAATAGAACGCATAGAACTGAAAGATATTCGTCTGCGCACTTAACATGAACAGACAAAGAGACATTGTTAGGGCTGCGACAACGCCGAACCAGCGCGAGCCATATTTGTCCGCCACAAAGCCCCAGAGAACGCCAAACAATGCGGAGGAAAATGCTATCGCCGTATAACCCAGTGAAGTTTCTGCCCTGCCCCAGCCAAATTCTGCAGACAGGGGTTTTAAGAAAACTGATATAGCTCCAAGGGCTCCGAATGACAGTCCGCTCAGAGTAAACACGACAAACACCATCAACCAACCATAAGCCGGATCACGTTCAGTAGACTTTATTTCTGATTTCATGCTCTTGCCAGGGGAGGATGTTGTAGGCGCAGTCTATCTGTTACTCATCTATAGAGTAAGGGAATTGATAGGAATGGATCGATATTATGTCAAATCAGCCCCACTACGCTGGAGGGAGTTAGACTAAGAATAGAATCCAGTATTCACTGCTTATAAACACCAAAGCTAAGCAAGAACTTGCGGCGAAAACCGACGCCTTCTTCCAATCAGGACCTCTGTGTTGGCAGCTATCATTCTCACCCACCGCATTGGTAGTAAAGAAGACATTGCGCCCGGCAAGCACGAATGCAAGAAGTGTTACGGCGATAAGAATCGGTTGATAGCGCTCGAAGAACATAAGATTGCTCATCCAAGCACCGCTGACTCCCGTTGCCAAAAGTGCTAACGGGCCGAGGCAGCAAATACTCGTCGTGAGCGAAGCAGCAATTCCGCCAGCTATGAGATGGCGGTAGTCGGTTTTCTTTTTTGTAGTTTGCAAACTCAATCCCGTTCTAAAATATTATACAAACCGGCATTAAGGGCCGATAGTTACGGCTGTCTAACTACAGAGGGAAATCCAATATTGGTTGTCGCGGCAACCAACAAAGATGTATCGACTTCTTTACTCGCGACGATCACTGTCGCTGTTTTTTCATCTATATCTACTTCGATCTTTATAACACCTTCGACTTTATTCAGTGAGTTGCGCACGGCAACAATACAGCCTACTCAGGTCATGTTCTCTACATCGAGCACGATGATATTTTCACCTTGCTGCAGCTTGCTCTGCCGCATCGCCATTGGCAACACTTCCCACTAGCAGTAGCAGTGCTAGCAGTGTGGCCTCTGTCAATTTTCGACTTATTATTCTAAGTACTCGCATTCAATCATTCTCCTCTAACTTATTCAATTTCTATTCTCTGAAGCCTAGGCCACTCCAGCGCAGCAAGGACAGCCAGTTGCGCCGCTGGCTATCACCGCTTCCGCTGCTTTGACATTCTGCTCCGCCGTACGGCGTGTGGCAGAGGCAGTAGCGGCACTGGCAAACGTCGATGGATCAGGCTTGGCCATAGCGATTTCTTGCCCGAAGTAACCAGTGTAAATCTGATACTGATGCTGCCCGATATCCGTAGGAACACGAATAGTATTCGCATTGAGAACTTGCACATCGCTAACGGTTGTTCCATCGCAGATCACGACAGCTTCGCCAGCATTCGGCAGATTGCTTATCTGCCAGCTCGTAGACTCGCCAGCCCGGTTCCTATCAGCAACATAGGTACCAACGTGCAGCACACCACTGTCCTTATCATTCCATGCTGTGTCGACACCAAGACTTGGATAGTCGACTCCTTCAAGTGTAGGTGCGGTGTATTTATCCAAATGCTGTACCTTGAACGCATCCACCCAATTACCTTCGCTGATCTCACTAATCATTTGCTGTGCTGAAGGCTGTCCACGGGGCCAGGGATCTTCGTTATTGAACCACCAACCAAACTTATCCATGTCGTCGCCAAACCACTTCGGGTCTGAGTAACGTTCGGCTGCCGCACTTAAGCGTGAGACTGCCGTGTGATCGCCCAGTGCTTTAGCCATGGCTAAGCCTGTAGCACTGGGGCTGATTTCTTGTCTCGGGTCTCGCCAGCCTAGAGAATTGGCGGTAGCATCATAGATCTGTGTGGCGAGTCTCAGGCGACTGGGGCATTAGATAAAAGGCGGTGCCCGCACCCGTTCCACCAGCGCCGGGAATATTAACCTTGAACTCTGCAATCGGATCGTAATACATCGTCATCCATTCAATCTGATTCTGACCATTGATGCTCATATAGTTATCACGCATGAACTCTATCCATTCTTCGAACACACCATGAGAGTTTGTCACACCCAACTTGTCGGACAGATACATACCCAGACCGGCAGCCGAATTACAGAACGGCCATATCTTCGTGTTCTCACACTGCGGGCCTTCGGGATGATCGGTGTATTGCCTGTGCAGGTGCTCGACGATGCGCGGCTGGGTCCATTCGAACTTTTCATTCTCATAGCCCGCTATCTGCCAGGGCTTCTCCCACTTGTCATCACCCGACACATATTTATAGATAGTTAGCAGCAGGTTTAGCCAGCCGCGGAAGAACAAGTTGCCATCAGCCCCTATAGGGTCGGGCTGCAAACCCCAAGGTTCGACGCCATTCGCTGTCCAGCCAGGGGAGTCATAGTTGCCACGGACTCGCTCGGGCCAAGCCTGGGCACCGGGTGCATTACTAGGCCCATAATTCGCCCGATCGGGGCTGGGGCCGATAAAAGAATTCCAGTCAATCGCTGCCCAATAGGAAGTGTGGCGTGTCGCTAGCTCATCCAGAATACGCGTATACGCTTCACGCCAGGCAGGGGTTTGATCTGCCATCATCATGATGACATAACTGGAGTCTGTTAAATCGAAGCGCGGATAGCTCAACATTGGTGGCGCGTTGTATTGATCCCACCAGGGATGGGGCCCATTGCCATCTTCTGTCCAATCTATATCGCCACGGGGCAGGTTAATACCCCACGGGCGTTCGATATCTTCGGAATATCCCCAGTCATCAGGCGTTGTAGCCTTCTGCCACATAAAGCGCATCCAGCCCTTGGTGCGCTCGTTGTGCTTGGGATAGAAACTGGGAGAGTGGGTATGCGTAACAGAGGGCCCTGATTGTGCGCCTACACAGGCTCCTAGGGTGGATGCACCGCCTACGACAGCTGCGCCCTTTAGAAAATCACGCCTACTATTAGTCGTAGTTCTCGACATGCTATACCTCACAGTGTGAACAGAAGATTGAGCTTCTTCTTATTCTAGATTTTAAAGCCTATTTCAACAGTGTAAGGAAGTCTTGGTGTTATTTCCAGCCATTCGAATTGCCATTTCGAATGACTGTCCTGTGGTTTTTAGTGCCTTTGCAGTGGACTATTTTTTTGGCTAATCATTCTCAATCTACTTAGCCAGCTCATCGGAAAGCCATCTAGCAATAAGCGGCTCGCGTACCCAGCGCGGTGGGCAGTGGCCTTCGATATCTATAATTACACTCCTGTTATTTGTAGATGTTGCAAGGAACTCACCGAGATCATCTAGGGGAGCCACGGGATCACGGTTCGTGGTTACAACCAAAAGTGGCGTATCAATTTCGTTTGTTGGAACCATCAATCCCTGCACCTTGAGAGATACTTGCGGCATCAACTCTGCCAGCACTTCCGTTGATTGATCTAAAACTTTAAATCGAGACTTCACTCCATCTATGGTTAGCATTGGCAAGCCATCCAAGACAGCTGCAGGCGCTACAAAGGCTGAATGCAGGGGCGCACACATACTTACGACTCCCGCTACTTCTAACCTATAAAAAGCACGAGCTGCTGCATTGCCTCCAAAACTTCCACCGACTATGAAAATTTTATCCCTATTAACATTCGCTTGCCGGTTTAGGTAATTGAGAGCGGCTTCCATAACTCTATCGCTACCACCCAACATGGATAACTCTCTGGCTTCGCCAATTCCCGGCATGTCTATAGCCAACATACCCACACCCAGAGGTTCCAATTCCCGAGAGAACAGATCGAAGCTGTCTTCCTTAGTTACATCAGACCCGAAAGAATTGATTACGAATGGAAATGGACCGTCGCCCTTTGGAACATGAAGATAGCCTTTGACTAGAGTTTCATCGACGAGAATGTCAACGTGACGCACCGGAACATTCATCAGCTGCCCCGCTTGCATATACGCAAAAACCGCTTTTTCCAATGCCTGCACATCATCACTTCTACCCAGATGCGGCCATGAGCCCGTCGTGTAATAGGTTAAAGCGGCACGAAGTTTCTGAAGCTTATCTGCGCCTGACACTCGATTTGCTTCTGCCATTGCAGCATCGCCCGCCTGAATCCATTCGTAAGACCAATTACCAGGACCAAAGGCGATTTGAGTGTCGACTAAGTCTGCGTGACGTTTTTCTCCCTCGCTCTTTGAGACTCTGTCCAGAATGTCTGTAAGAATTTCTGAATCCGCACCCTTGGTTACCCAGGTCTCAATGTCGTGAGAGTGATACCAGCCGATTACCGATTCCTCTTCCGATAAGAAAGAATTCTGCTGGGCACTCGTGACTTGTGCGCAGAAGATGCAGATAAGTACCTGAACAAGAGAATAGTTTAGTTTCATGGTTTTCTCCTTATCTATAAATTGTCAATTATGATTGACGTAACAGCCACGTTAGACGTCAATCACTAGATTGTCAATAGTATTTGACATAAAATATCGCCATGCACGAGAAAAAAACCGAAGAAGTATTACGAAATAGCCTGAAGGCGCTGCTTAGGGATACGCTTGATTGGATTGAGGCCGAGCAGAGCAAACTGCTCAAAGACTCTTCTTTTGCGTCAGCTAACAATGCTGAGATCAAACTATTCGCGGCCCTGCGCGGGCAGAGTAGGTCAATCTCCGAGCTATCTCGCTACTTAGGCGTTTCTAGGCAGGCTGTGCACCACACGGTACACAAGTTAATCGAAAAAAGAGTGGTTGAATTGCAGCACCCAGAAAGCAACAAGCGCGATAAGCTTGTCGTCATCTCCGCCAAAGGAAGAGAAGTTCAGGCTCTGACCGCCAAGCACTTTAAAACAATTGAATCGAAGATGGCCATAAATATTGGCCGCGACAAAGTAGAGTTATTGCGTGAGCAACTCCTAAAAAATCGGGCAAAAATCGATAAGCAAACACAAGCGTAAGTCTCTTAGTCTCACTGAGCAGCAATAGTCACGGCGTAACCAAATACACTAGTCATCTCGCCTAAGAATATGAGCAAATATTCTTCCTCGATAACTACTCGTTGGTCTAGTTAACTGCGAGACGTCTACCCTGTTTCGAGTGCCGCAGTATGCTCGCAACCCTTGAGATTCTGCGCCATCTGATACAATCTTTGCTAATTACTGCCAAACTTGAATTATAAGACCTCGAACGCCAAAGGAATCTTGGATGCACCCCACAATTGCACTGAATCTGACCCTGCCTGCTCTATTACTCCTTGCCGCCTGCAGCGATGAGGGCTCAAACATTGACGCCCTAGACTCTGCAGTTGCCAGCACTGACTGCGCACAGGCCGACCTCGTACTTCATAACACAAGCGTCTATACATCCAACGAGAATCAATGGACGGCGGAGGCTGTTGCCAGCAAGGACGGCAGAATCGTATTCGTTGGTTCCAATCTTGATGCAGAGGAGTATATGTGTGACTCCGCTAGGATTATCGATCTGGCAGGCAAGACGGTCTTCGCAGGATTCACCGATAGCCACCAACACTTGGAAGGCGTAGGAAAGCGCACAAAAACTCTCAGCCTCTTCGGAATTGCCACGCTACAAGAGACGGTACAAACCATCGAGGACTGGGCTGCAAATATCCCCGACGGCGACTGGGTTCAGGGACGAGGTTGGATAGAGCGGGAATGGACCGATGAGCAGCGCTTCCTTAATAAGTACGACGTCGACTCATTTACCGCCGACAAACCGCTGTTCATGCCGCGAGCCGATGGCGTATCTGCATTAGTTAATTCGAAAGCGATGGAACTCGCGGGCGTTACCAGGGACACCCCAGACCCTGAGGGCGGTAGATTCGAAAGAGAATTGGACGGGACACCCACCGGCTACGTGCTTGCCAATGCGATGAATGCCTTTCGCGAAATACTGCCACCAGAAACCGATGCTTATCTCAAAGATAATCTACTACGCGGCCTGCGTGCGAATGCCTCACTAGGCTGGACACAGACACAAGATGCCGGCATGTCGTATCGATTAGTCGGACTGATGAAGGAGATTCATAAAGAAGGCGACATGGCACATCGCGTGTATGCCGCGATCCCGGTTTCACAGGCACAAACTATGCTGGAGCGCGGCCGCGAAACCACAGCTGATGATATGTTTGATGTGCGCGGCATCAAAGTGTTTATAGACGGGACTCTAGGCTCACGTGGTGCTGCACTCATCGATAATTATTCCGATTCCGATCACAACGGCTTCATGAACCGCACGACCAAAGAAGAGTTGATGCCGATTCTCTATGCCTCGCTTAGACAGGGAATTCAAATCGAGACACACGTTATTGGAGATCGTGCAGTAAGGTCGCTCCTGGATTGGTACGAAGAGGCATACAACTACGTACCTAGAAGCGAATGGGCCAGCGAGGACCTGCGTTGGCGCATGGAACACGCGCAGATAATTCCGCCATCGGACCAACAGCGCTTCGTAGAGCTAGGCGTGCTTCCTTCTATGCAACCTAGCCATGCAATCGGCGACCTTAATTTCGCTCCCGATCGCCTAGGACGTGACCGACTCTCCTATGCCTATCCTTGGCAGCAATTAGTCGATAGGGGCTTAAGGATACTGGCCGGCTCCGATGCGCCGGTTGAAGAAGGAGATCCTAGGATTGAGTTCTTTGCAGCGGTAGCTAGAACAAGACTAGACGGGACATCGGGCGCAGGCTGGCATCCTGAATTAGCCGTCTCTAGAGAGACAGCCTTACTCATGCTTACTCTTTGGCCGGCACACGGCGCCTTTCAGGAAAACCTACGGGGCTCTATAGAAATAGGAAAATATGCTGACTTCACCGTATTCGATAACGACCTCATGACGATTCCCGAGGCAGACATCCTTACCAGCGAAAACATGATGACTATCGTAGGCGGAAGGATCACCTACCAACAATAGTCACTAAATCGTAACGAGACAGTGCCGCAAGAAAATCTGTCTCGGGGCATTCACTAACTAGGCTGGGCCTCAAAATCAATAGAGGCCTGGCTCAGGAACGAAGACGGCTCCATCTTCGAACTCTATATCTCGCAGATACATCGTAAACTCTCTGCGCCCCTTCCTTCCACTCGCCTTTACCATCGAACCTACCTCAAGTAGATCAAATGAAACACCCTGCCTTTCCAAGGTAGTTCTACCGACGGATTCAATTAGCCAGAAAGTTTCCTCACCTTGATCATCGGTGTTTTTAATTAGCACAGACGAATGGGGATTCTGAAATCGAACCCGCTCGATAGTGCCGTCGACTGAGATTATCTCTTGCGTAAAGTTCGCAGCCGTCGAATGATGTGCGCTAAGCAGAAATGGAGCGCTTAACAATACTGCGATCAATAGAATTTTCTTCATTTTTATTCTCCCAGCCTAATTCGCATTCAGTTCATCGAACCAGTTGTAGTTTGCTTCAGTGCAGTCATACACGTTAAGTACGGCATCGTCTGCTCGTCTTAGAAAGTATTCAAGCACTAACGGTTTCTCGAATATCGATTCGTCGATATAAGTATGGGTGATATGCAGTATATCGCCTTCCACCTCCAACACTTCGACGTGCGGTTGTGCTCGGTGCCTGCGGTATTCCCCGTGATGTTCTAATATATCCGTAGGCGTGATTTCTAGATTCAATAATAAGACGTTCGCCGTCGTAGCTTGCAAACGACGAACCCATCTCCGGAAAGAACGTGCCATTCAAGTTTTTGGTGCTCGGCTGATCCGTTAGTGCCGATTCGTCTCCCAGTGGTATCTCGCGCCTGAGATCAAAAAGTTCATAGCTAATTAATATACTTGTCTGTGTTTGCTCAATTTTGATAGGTGCGCCTGGGTTTGCCCAAATTCTAGATGAGCTTGCTGGTGTACAGTACAAGCTAGGGTCATCCTCCAACAACTCGTATTCGTTCTGTAGGCGCTTACCCTCCGCGCTTAACAAAATATCGCTCTCTGTACCTGGGCCATTGAGCATCCACGTACCACTAATATCTGCCTGAGCAATCGCAGCGCCAAATACGGCAAGCGAGATAATACCGACTAGCGCCCTTAAATACATACTGTCTTCCTCTCGAATTTTATTCGCAGCCAGTTACTTCGAACATCCAGACGGAGCCACTGGTGACTGCGATTTCACTTCCTGGAATCAGCTCGCCGTTGCCGCCGAGATATTTTCGACCTAGTTCCGCCAACACCGGCACAATCTTCTCGGGATCCGACAACACTCTTTGCAGGCATTGCTCGTAGATCTTTCCCTCATCCCGAATCAGAATGCGATTGTCCTCCTCCATATAGGCCGGCCATTGCTTCCACAGCTTGCCGATAGGTGAATTCATATAGCCACTGACTATAAAAAGCTCGCCATCGACTATCGGTACCCAGACCGTCCTGGATGTGGTCGGCTTAAGCGTCTGAATCTCGATCTCTTCGCGCTCCTGCAAAAATTCCCAACTTTGCGGTGCCGCCGTTAGCTCGCCACTACGAAACGGGCCCCCGATGCTTATAGTAAACCAGGGGTAGAATTCCACTGGGCCATCGTTCATTCGCATAGCACCATAGGCAACGGCTACAAAGAGCAGGATTGAGCCGAGACCAATTCCAGCCCATTTAGATAGTATCTTTACAGTGAACATCGTCTCAGTGACTCCTTATATACAGCGTGAGTGGGTTGATATAGGGATATAACATTAACTTATTTTACTCAATGTGGCCTAATGGGTATCAGATATAGCATACCTGAAATAGCTTTCGACGGGCCCATCAGGATATCCAGAACGCGCTCAAGGAACAATAACGTGAATTTGCTGGCTCAGTCTGAATGAGATCAATTCTCACCGAAATTCTCTTACTTTTAATCAGGAACACTAAAATGATAAAACGTCTCTTATTCGCGGTTGCACTAAGCATTGGTTCAATCCCAGCGAGTTACGCAGCAGATGTCTACCGCGACTGCGCTAACCTGGTGACAGACTACGCCTACTTTCGAGATAGATTCGATGCGGCTGAGTTCTCGAATCTCTTTACCGACAAGGCATCACTAAGCGTTGGCAACCAGACATGGGAAGGTCGCAACAATATTCGCGCACGTATAGAGGGACTGGATAAGAGCGGGTCTATCCGACATCTAATGAGCACGATTCGCATTGAGCCTATCGATGAACTGCATGCCTCCGGTGTAAGTTATGCAACTATCTATACTTCAGCTGCCGGCTCAAACTCGACGGAAGGCTTCGCGATCATTGGCGAATACCATGACGACTTCGAGCTAACTAATGATGGCTGGAAAATTAGCAAACGCGAGTTGAAGTCCGTTTTCTCCTATGAAGACAAGTAGGTCACTTCAGGCTTTTCCCTTTAGGGGATAGGACGGAATGGCTTGCTATCTATCCGTCTTCTTAATCCTCGGGTTTGCCTTGGCCAATGCCCAGGGCGCAGAAGATGAGTTCGTGATCCTCACGATCGATGGCAACCTCATTGGGCCTATAGAGCCTATCGGGGACAGAATAAATAGTGCGCAAGAGGCCACACGACTCGTTAGCGCCTACCACCAGTTACTTACCCCTGCAGCGCAGATAGAAGTCGCATCCCTGCACGCACAGATACTGGAATTTATACCCGGTTTCGAAGTGGCTTATACCGCCGCCGATAGTGCAGAATTTTCCCACCTCATGAGCGAGATAGATCTGCGTTTGGCAGCTATTCAAAACGTCCATGCGCAGCAATTCACACGAGATGTAATAGGCCTGTTGACTGAAGCCTATCAATTGATACTGCCTACTTTCGGCGACGAACGTTTGCTAGAGAGATAGGGTGATAGAAAGTTCAGTCAATCGCGCAAGCTTCAGTAGTGCCAAAATCTCTTAACAGCGCGACCCTAGGGTCCACTTGAAGTAAGGCATCTTCCGCTAAAGGGAATCTCTCACCAGTTGACGGCACCGCATACTCGGTGGCGCGACCGTCCTGAGTAACCAGAATTGGGATATTGAAATTGGCCTCTGGATTGTGTGGCCAACTAAAACTCAATCCGTCTTCACTGCGCTCTTGAACAAGAAGCGGAATCGCAGCTTGCCCTAGATACATATCGAAGAACCAGGACAGGTCCTCACCATATTCTTCGCTGGCTATCCTTACAAAATCATCATTGCTACGACGCGTAGGTTGTAGCGGGTAGGAAAGCGACCAAGGATCCGCCGTGTCATAGATAAGTCGGCGTACCGAGCGCCAGAAAGCCTCCTCACCGATCAAGCCTCTAAGGGTATGCAGTATCCAGCTGCCTTTGTAGTAGGCGTCGTTCGAATCGAAATAGTCCATCGATACTGTTTCATCTGGGACGACCGGCTTGCAGTTTACCAAGCCATTATAGAAATCCCACATATAGCTCCAATAGCCCGCATCTCCTATGACTTGCTGCGCGTAGACAGGCTGCATGTAGTTAGCGAAACCCTCGTGCAGCCAAAAGTCCTTACTCCCTGCCTGAGTCATTAGATTACCAAACCACTCGTGAGAGAACTCGTGCTGCATCAACCAGTCGAAGCCATACGGATCTAATTCATAACTATTTCCATAGCCATTCATAGTCTGATGTTCCATACCTAAGTAGGGGATTTCTACGATTCCTATCTTCTCCCCACCCCAGGGATAAGGGCCAAGCATTCTCTCAAAGAATTCGAGCTGGTCAATAAAATCCTCCTTAATCAGCCTTTCGATTTTCTTCATATCATTTGTGACATGATAAAAGATCACGGGAATTGGATTTTCGGTAAGTGCGTTGCTATGTCGTATCTCATACTTCTTGAACGGGCCAATATTAATCGCAAGATGGTAGGCAGAAATTGGGTTCTGAGTACTCCAATGATAGGTGGTTCGCTCACCGAGGGTTAATTCGGAGAGCAGTTTTCCGTTCATCACGGCGGTAAGGCCTGAGGGCACCGTGATTAACATGTCCGCACCTAGCTCGGGCTTATCAGATATATGATCCTTGCAGGGCCAGTAGAGGTCGCAACCCCTGCCCTGAACGGCCGTGGCGATCCAATGTTCGCCAGACTCAGTCTCGGCCCATACGAAGCCGCCATCCCACGGGGGATTCTCGGCTTCATAGGGCCTGCCTCGATAGGAGACGGTCGTTGTGAATTCACTGCTCGATTGAATCTCAGAACCTAAAAGCAGCAGCTTTCCTTCCGCTTTCTGATAGCTAGCAGTTTGCCCATTTACCGAAGTCTCTAAGATCTCGAATCTTGGATCTAGGTCTAGCTCAACAGTTGTGATGGATTCTGTCGCAATAGCGCGCATAGTGACACGGCCCTCGATGATCTTTCTGTCGGGATAGACCTGCAATTCTAATTGGTAGTGTTGCACGTCATACAGCGCCTGCATTTCAGAAAGCACGCCACTGGACTGCGCGGTTTGAGGATGCAGAGGAGAATTCAATCCCACGCATGCTGTTAGACCTGAAAGTACAAAAACGGCAACTACATTTCTAAGCAATCTGCGCAATTAATCACCCCTAAAAAATAGACTCATCGATTACCGCTGCCCGAAGCTGTCAGCGAAATCTAAAATTGTGTTAAGGTTAAATATGACACTTAGATTCGACGTAGTCTAGCTGAGAAAACCTTCTAGAAAAGTAGATCGTCTATGTCAGAAATCACACTTTATGGATCTCCTCTCTCACTCTATAAAGGTGGGGCGCGCAGCTACCTGATCAAAACTGGAGAACAGTACAGTAAGACTCTGCCAAATTCTGCTTACTATTAAGAGCAAGTATTACCCAATATAGGTGAGCGCATAAGCATCAACAAAAGAAGGAGAAGTGATACGCGATGGTGCCGCTATCATCGATCACTATGAGCAGCGCTGCGGAAACGAAAACAAACCAAACAGCCCAAACAGAAGATCGACAAAAAAATTGGATGCCACGACAATCGAGAAGCTTGACTATAAAGTGTCTATTTTTCTTTCAAGAAAGAATGAATAATTAGGAATATGCAGTTTATCAAAGGTGCAGATATGAACGGCCCAAACATTACATCCGAAGCCACGCTTCGGCTACTGGTATTCCTAGCCATGCTGGGAGTCCTAGCACTCTTGGAAATATTGCGACCAAGAAGGCAGCTTCAGCATTCGAAAAAAAGCCGATGGCTCAACAACTTCGGCATCAGCCTCCTAAATTCAATATCTATAGCAGTACTTATTCCTATCACGGGCGTGGCTGTCGCACTCCTAGTAAAGGAAAAAACATGGGGCTTGTTCAACACTATCCAAGCGTCTACTTGGATATCTTTTCTTGTCTATCTTCTTATTTTTGATCTAACTATCTACTGGCAGCATCGCCTGTTTCATCGGTTCAAATTTCTATGGCGCCTGCATCGTATGCATCACACAGACATCGACTATGACGTGTCTACCGGCATACGCTTTCACCCACTCTCAATTCTGATATCAACTCTTATTAAATTTTGTTTAATCATCCTGATAGGGCCTCCGGCGATCGCGGTACTGTTTTCTGAAGTTTTACTCAATGCGACATCCATGTTTAATCATAGCAACATCAAGTTATCGAAACGATTTGACGCAACACTGCGTTATTTTCTTGTCACACCTGATATGCACCGTGTCCATCACTCGGCAATGGAAGCTGAACACAATAAAAATTTCGGATTCAATTTCCCTTGGTGGGACAGACTATTTGGAAGCTATCTTGCCCAACCTTCTCTGGAGCAAGAAGAAATGTCTATAGGGATTGAGGGCTACGGCAAGGACCAGGCTATCAGTATGTCCGTATTGCTTATGCAGCCTTTTGGAAAAAATGGGGAGGTTAAGAATACGGCACCCCCAGATTGATCGCCTTCAGAACAGCCCGTGTTATACCTCGAAAATCCAGCATCTCTAGTATCGAGGAGACCTGATTTTTTGCAGCTCCTACCGATTTATGATTGATGAGAACTCGTAGCGCGTTGTTTAATTAGGCTAACATTTTGGGAACACTATATTTCAACTAACAATTAGCGGACATCGAGATTGATTTAAATTACGCTATACTCAGAACCTAAGCTATTTTTGAGAGTGAAAATGTACCCACTCAACATGATTCTGTCACTTTTTCTCGCCTGCATAACTCTTTCCAGCCACGCGCAGCCTAGCAATGAATTTGACGATTCATTCATCGGCGAACAATTAGAGAAGGCGACGAACGATCCAAATAATCGTGTGGTGCTCGATATAGATCAGCCTATTGAGGTAGTGTTTCGATCGCTTCTATCAGAATTATCCAGCTACTCGGATGATGTTGTTAGCACCACATTCGATAATTCTAAATCCAACCGCCTAAATGAGCTCGACACAGGCTCTAGAAGAGTCACGATCATGGAGAATACAAACATGCTCGTACAGAAGATAATTCTATTCGATCCGCCGTACTCCTTCGCTTATTTCACGGAGATGTCTGAGTCCACGATTAGCGCCCCGATTGACTACTCCATCGGTCTCTACAAGTTCTCTGAACAGGCTAACGGCAGAACCACGGTCGAAGTTTCCGCCGCCTACAAAGCCAGCTCAAGGCTAACCGGATTTCTGGTTAGGTTTGCCTTCAATCGCGCCTTCGAACAGGATTTTGGCAGGGCTGAAAAATACCTAAACTCAATTGAGAGAAAGTGAATTCGCTTTAATTCTCTTCAAGTAGCGATTGAATCTGCACAGTCCTTCCAGTCGACCGCAATACTTATAAGGAGGAAAATAAAAAGCGGGCTCAAGCCCGCTTCAAACTAGTCGGTCTTTATAGAATTAGATCTACTGTTCCTTGCGTTCGTAGTGACCCATCAACATTCCTGTTGCTAGTACGTGGCCATCGATAGCCGCAAGCAGTTCATCCTTGTTCAAGCCCTCTCCTAAGTCCAGATTCGCATCGATTGCATAAACACGGAAGTGGTAGGCATGAAGATGACCATTTACTGGAGGCCGTGGTCCGAAGTAACCTGGCCTGCTAGTACCGTTGAGGCCGTTGATCATTCCGTCTAGGCCGGCAACTCCAGATACAACTGCATCTGTAGCCATTCCTTCTGGCAAGCCAGATGCTGAGGCTGGGATGTTATAAGCCACCCAATGCGGAAATGGTGTCTCCATCATACCGATCGTAACAACTTCGGGGTCATCGCAAATCAGGGCTAACTGCACTGTGCCAACAGGCAGATTAGACCAGCTTAAATCGATCGACTTATTGTCACCGTAGGCCGAATACTCTTCCGGAACCGTACCGTGATGGTCAAACGCCGAACTAGTTACCGTAATTGTCTCGGGCGCGTCGGCTCCGTATACGTTGAGTGACAAAGCAAGAGTTGCTATGCCAATTAAGCTTGTGAATTTTCTCATTATTGTTGCTCCTATGCTGATTCCAAATCGAACCTGTTATGTTATTTACGTAACTCTATCCTGTTCTTGGCAGCCTAGTCCAACTAAGCAAATCAGAACGACGCTATCCCCCGCCTCCGCGACGTGTGCCGATAAAGCGTGCCAAGTACCATAATGCTTTGACCAAACATCTGTGTAACAGCCCTGCTTCGAGCTAGCTAAAAAAGGCATGTGGCTAGTAATCAGTATTATTAGCAAAGTGCTACTTCAAGAACGTTTTAGCAGATCGTCAATTTCCCGATGGGTCAGCAGCACCCATTAGTGACATTGCCAACCCGCTCTGAAAATTACCTCATTTCAGGTTGGAATAATCTGTGGCACTCATCATGAACGTGTCCGCAGAAATAGGTACTTCGTATTTCGCTCTGAGCTCGACCCATTCAGGATCGGCAGCGAAGGCAGTCCAGACTTCAGTGCGATGAGCGCGGTCTCTATAGGCCAGCATCCAAACCAAAGTATTTGGATTATCTAGCCTCTGCCATACCGCGATCACCTCAGCACCGTGCTTCTCGAATATGGAGACTTCCTTCTCGCGAAAACGCTGATGCAGATTGTCGATGCCGCCAACCCCGTTCATTATAGGCTCTGCTGTATACATACGAATCTCGAAACAACGTGAACCTGAATCGACATTGCCAGAAAGATCGTCAGACAAGTCTGATGCGGGACCACAGGGTGGCGGCGCGTCAGCTGCAAGCACGAGGCTGCTATAGCCCAAGCTGAGTATCAGTCCGATTAGTGTAGTTAGATTAAATAGTGTTTTGCGCATGGTGTTTCCTTATAAGAGCTTATAATCAACGAGTTCATGATATTAAGTTGGCCCGCAACGAATGTCCATGCTTCTGGCGAGTGACTTTATAGGCGTTCAGCGGCGAGGAATGGTCTCAGCTGAATAAATCCTTCGATTCTGAGCCCAATACAACGATAATAGATTGTAATATCACTGAATACCGAGCAAACACTATGTTCCGACGCCTTAAAGACTGCCATAACGTTGAAGATCTGCGCCTATTAGCGAAACAGAGACTACCTGGGCCCATTTTTCATTATATCGATGGCGCCGCGGATGACGAGATTACCTATCGACGGAACACCTCCGCATTCGACGACACCGACCTAGTTCCCAACGTCCTCGCCGGTGCGGAAAAAATCGACATGTCGACGACCGTGATGGGCCAGAAATTAGATATGCCGCTCTTCTGTTCCCCTACGGCACTGCAGCGACTATTCCATCACGACGGTGAGCGAGCCGTGGCGCGAGCCGCGGAGAAATATGGCACTATGTTTGGCGTGTCTGCTTTAGGCACAGTCAGTCTTGCTGAGATTGGTGAGATGATCTCAACCCCGAAGATGTTTCAGTTCTATTTCCACA
This sequence comes from uncultured Pseudomonadales bacterium, assembly GCA_949372635.1. Lineage (GTDB taxonomy): Bacteria > Pseudomonadota > Gammaproteobacteria > Pseudomonadales > Pseudohongiellaceae > UBA9145. Next base: position 47,743 of record CASIAB010000013.1, on the reverse strand, counting down.
AAGATCGCGCACTCAACGACGCGATGGTGGAACGCGCCAAAGCGGCGGGCTTCAACACTCTAGCGCTCACCGTCGATACAATCACGGGCGGCAATCGCGAGCGCGACCTGTATACCGGATTCACCTCGCCACCTCGGCTAACGCTAAACAGCCTGCTTAGTTTCGCAACGCATCCAGGCTGGGCCATGAATTATTTTCTGGGCGAACCGTTCGAGTTGGCAGAGTTAAAAGATTTTGTTCAGAAGGGTTCAAACGTTGCCGTATCTATAGGTGACTACTTCGCAGAAATGTTAGACCCAACGATGAACTGGTCTGATGCAGAAGCGCTTCGCGCACAGTGGGATGGACCATTCTGTCTGAAAGGAATCATGAGCGTGGCCGATGCGAAGAAGGCAGTGGATATAGGTGCAGATGCAATCATGGTCTCAAACCACGGCGGTCGCCAGCTCGACGGTTCGCGATCACCCTTCGATCAGATCGCCGAGATAACTGATGCAGTGGGTCATGATATAGATGTGATACTCGATGGTGGTGTACGACGTGGCACGCACGTACTCAAAGCGATAGCCGCGGGTGCAAAAGCTTGTTCTGGCGGTCGCATGTATCTTTATGCGCTTGCTGCAGCAGGACAGCCGGGCGTTGAGCGCGCGCTGAATAATCTGAAAATTGAGATCGAGCGCGACATGAGGCTTCTTGGGGTCTCAAATATTTCGCAGATAAACAGAGAGATGTTGCGGAATCGCTAGCCTGCCACCGAATAAACGCTCAGATTCCAAGCGGATTATTTGTCAGTCCTTCGATTTGCAGCAGATCGACAGGGTTCTGCTCTAGCCCCTCTTGATGGTCTAATTCTGCCGCGCGATCGCATGAACGCAGAGGGAAACGGCTGGCAGCATTGGTCGGTCTTCAGTTTCCGATCGCTGAGCAGCTGGCCAAGAGTAGAGGAAATAGCAATTTTTCACCGCCATTCTCCTAATTTTTCTGAATGCCCCGAACTTTAGGAATGCCCTGTATCAGGCTCAAGCAGCACTGCGGCTCAAGAAAAGCTCTGAGACTATCTGAGGAGCAGCCGCCGCGAAGGTTCTGACAGGCCGCGAACTAACTTGAACTTTTTGAGCCAAAAGGTTAAATTGAAGTCTAGTCGATAAAAAGCACTCTGCGTGCTAAACCCTATAAAAACAGGCTATTCCAAGGATTTTTACCATGAACAGAGTCCTAAACCACTGCGGTTCCGCAGCCATTCTATTACTAATCAGTAGCTTCAGTCTGGCACAATCCAGCGACGACTGGGAAGTTACTCGAACCATCGATGGCCACCCCGATTTACAGGGTGTCTGGGAAAACAACACAATGACACCGGTAGAGCGCCCGGAGGTCTTCGGCGACAAGGAAATGCTCACTGATGACGATGTGGAATTCCTGCAGCAACGCATGGCCCAGATTATGGCCGAGGGAGGCGATGCATTATTCGGTGAAGGCGTACTAGCCGCTGCGTTTAGTGGCGAAATCAATTCCTATGATCCCACCACGGGAAACTATGATTCACAGTGGATGGTCGACAGGAAAATCCACCGCCGCACATCTCAGATCATCGATCCTCCGAATGGTCAGTTTCCACCGCGTACCGAGCAAGCTGTTGCCGCTGCACGTGATTTAGCTCAGCACAGACAAGACCACCCCGCCGATTCTTATACAGACCGACCTCTGGGTGAGCGCTGCGTTAGTTTCGGTGCGCCTCGACTGGGCTCTGGGTACAACAGCTATTGGCAGATCGTGCAGACGCGAGACACCGTAGCGATCATTCAGGAGATGGCCCACGACGTACGCATCATCCCACTGGTTGCGAAACCGCATATCCATGAGGACATCAAACTTTGGCATGGCGATTCGCGCGGCTACTGGGATGGAGATACTTTGGTAATCGAGACAACGAATTACTCAGACAAGAGCAGCACTGGCCCCGAGGTTTCTCGAAAAGTAAATGTCGAGCGCCTCACCCGAACTAGTGGTGGTGCGATTCAGTACCAGTTTACATCCGACGATCCCGGCAGTTTCACCGCCCCTTATACTCGCGAAATCATTCTCGACTATACGACTGACGACATCTACGAATACGCCTGTCACGAAGGCAACTATGGGATGGCAAATATTCTCTCAGGTCATCGTATTGAAGAGAAGCTGGCGCTAGAGTCCAACGACTAATCCCACTGCAAAAAACCGACGCTCTCGTCGGTTTTTTGCATACTACTTACTGTCGCTATCTCAGCAAGCAGTTCTAAGGCGCAGGAATCGCATGACCAATCATTCTGCTACCTTCGAAAACCGCAGTGTCCATAACGTTCAGTTCATCAACGAACACGAAGTCTAGAACCTGATTCTCGTTAACGTCGCGATGTAACATCACGATGAACATTTCCCCAGTCTCTAGCCCTTTGTGAACTTTGATACTCACATTCGAATTTGCACCGTCCTTTACATACGCCGAGGCAACGTACTTATCGCCATTCGGCGCGCCACCTTCGAATGGGTGTATTACTAGCCAACCGTTGCCGTCGATCTGAACTTCCGAGAATGTGAGTGTCCCGCCTTGTCGCTGAACTCCTTCGGTTGTAATCCAGTTCTTTTCTCCATTACCTATAGATCCCTGAGCAGCCGAATCCGACTGAGCCTGAGCTACAGAAAAACCAAAAATCAATGCAGCCACACCAATAATGGCTCGAATCATTTTACGGTTTCCAATTTGGATTACTTTCATTTAAATCTTCTTATTAAATAATCTTGTCAATTTAGTTGCCAGACGCAGCCAGTTGAACGACTACATCCCAGTTAAAACGCACGAAGCGATGTAGCTCACTAATCAGGATACGCTCCTGATCGCTATGCGCACCAAACCCAAGTGCCGCGTCTTCACGATCGATAGCGGGCCCAATACCATAGCACTGAATCCCTTTATTCCTAAGATAGGCCATGTCGGTTGCACCAGTACTCATCGTAGGCAAGGTGATGACGCCATAGTGCTTGCTAATATTTTCTTCGATCGCACTGAATGCAGCCGTGTTCAGCCTTGCTTCTCCCGGTGGTCGAGTATTGCGATCGCCGAGACTTACTTGCACAGCGGGGTCGTTAATAACCCGGCGGATCTCGTCAAGAAATGCCGGAATATCTTCATCGGGCAGTGCACGGAAATCGACGCTCGCCGCAGCCTCAGATGGAATGACATTGATCCTATAGCCTGCGTTGAAAATATTTGGCGACAAAGAAGAGCGTAGCATCGATGAATGGCGAGGTTCGTTAGCAAGAAAATATTCATCCACTTCACCCGCCAAATTTGGATCAAGAATGTCTAGATATCGCTGGGCGGCATCCGCTGGCGAGATTGAGGCGAGTCTCTGAAAGTAAGCTGCAGTTGTCTCATTCAAACGAATCGGCGAACGCCAATCTGCAATTGCGGCGACCGCTTTTGCAAGTCGCGTTACAGAATTCGTTTGCAGCGGCACCGAACCATGACCCGCAACGCCCGTTGCAAGCAAATCTACCCGATAAGGTATTTTCTCCACGGTCTGAATGCCGGCGTATTGAACTTCGCGGTTCACTCGCGCGACCGATCCACCCTCAGCAAGACAGAACTCTGATTCTATCTTCTCGAAGTGCTCGTTAACCATAAATTCTATGCCGTACTCGGTAGCCCCCTCCTCACCGGACTCGGCAAGAAAGATGACGTCCCTATCGAGTTGAACGTTCTGCCTTTTTAGCTCCAGCATCACCATTAGTGCCGAAGCAAGGTTGTCCTTGTCGTCTACCGCGCCACGCCCATAGACATAGCCGTTGTCTACCGTTGCACTAAACGGCGGAAAGGTCCATTTCTCAGGATCCACATTCACGACATCGGTATGGGCCATAATGAGCAACGGCTCTTTATCTCCGTTGCCTTCTAAACGAGTAATAACATTAGGCCTCTCTGGATCAGTAGCCAACATCTCAACCTCGAAGCCCTCTGCCTCTAGCACGTCTCGAATATATTCGGCTGCAGGCAACTCTCGACCCGGTGGATCGCTAGTATCGAACTGCAATAGGGCACGGAAATGGCGTAGCGTCTCTTCTTCAACGGAGGACCAATCTGGCTGGCTGGCTTGTGCTAACAAGGTAGGTGACAAAAACAAAACGAAGGAAAGCAGCAGAATGCGCATAAATAACTCCACAATAATCACGTTGATTGTCCTTAGAATACCAGAGTTTTGAGTAATTGTGACTCTGATCACTGCAGAGGAAATTTCAGCTTGGATCAGTAAACTAAGCGATCCCAGCTAGCCTCTGTCTCTAGCAAACTGTCCATTCAGCCATAGACGTGGTGCTTTATCACCGCAATAATGCAGCCTGATTAACTCATTCCGCAGAATTGCGCCCGCGCTATGTCCCAAGGTAAATTTCGTCACTTCACGGTTATGGCCGTTGTTGTAGCCAATATGGTCGGCACCGGCGTGTTTACAAGCCTTGGTTTTCAACTGCTAGATATCCGCTCCGGATTCGTACTGTTAGCTCTGTGGGGTGTAGGCGGTCTTGCCGCCGTATGTGGCGCAATGACCTACGCCGAGTTGGGTGCCGCAATGCCACGCTCAGGCGGCGAGTATAATTTCCTATCACGTATCTATCACCCCGCTGTCGGATTCGTGTCGGGCTGGGTTTCCGCAAGCGTAGGCTTTGCCGGCCCTACCGCGCTCGCCGCTATGACTTTTGCCGCCTATGCTACATCGGTTTTTGAAGCAGGCGAGAGTGTCTGGCTAGAGAAGAGCCTGGCCTCAGGATTAGTAATACTGCTGACTCTTGTTCACGCGAGCAACCGGCGCAATAGCGGCGGACTGCAGGTCATATTTACTATTTTGAAGGTAGGCATAATCGTCATCTTCTGCGTAGCCGCATTCATCGTTACCGACTCGCCGCAACCAATCGACTTTCTACCTGCCGCAGGGGATGGCGCTTTACTAACCAGCGGCGTCTTCGCTGTTGCTCTCATCTATGTCAGCTATGCCTACACTGGTTGGAATGCAGCTACATATCTAAGCAGTGAATTAGAAAATCCACAACGAACACTTCCCTGGATTCTAATGGGCGGAACCCTAATAGTGACAGCGCTCTACGTGTCTCTAAACTTTACCTTTCTCCATACCACGCCGATGGACTCCATGGCCGGCCAGCTCGAGATAGGGTTTATTGCAGCCGAGACTGCCTTTGGTGATCTAGGCGGCAGATTTACTGGACTAGTTCTGGCAATGCTATTGGTATCAACGGTTAGCGCTATGACTATGGCTGGACCGCGGGTCATTCAGGTAATCGGTGAAGACTTCCCCGTGCTGGAGCCGCTAGCCAAGAAAAATAAAGACGGCATTCCCGCAACCGCGATCTATATACAGTCAGCCATCGCCTTGTTGTTTATTTTTTCGTCGACCTTTGAATCAGTGTTGGTATTTTCTGGGTTTACTCTTGCGCTAAGCAGCTTTACAACCGTTTTAGGGATTTTTGTACTACGTTGGCGACAACCAGACCTGCCTCGCCCCTACAAAACATTTCTCTATCCATTACCGCCACTAATATATTTAGCACTAACCGGCTGGACACTAACCTTTGTTTTGATTAGTCGACCTGTCGAGGGGCTGTTTGGACTCAGCATAATAGCGCTAGGACTTGTCTTCTACTTTCTTTCTTCGACGAAGAAATAGAGCTTCCATTGTTACACGCTCAACTCGCACCGAAAACTGACTTCGTCATCAGAAGATTCAGTCGATCTGTAGAAGGGTATTATTTTCAATATTTTTCTACTTTCCCGTAACCGCGACTTTATAGAACAATCTACTAATGGTTTAGCTAGTCACATCACAGCGACCGAAGCCTATCCAGATTATTTCCAAATAGATTTACCCTGATCTTGAAAAAATTAGGGACCAAGACTAACTCGAAAATTTCTCCCTAAATAACGCGCTTATAATAAATTATTTACCTTTATCGAATATAAAGTAGTTTTCTGATTGAGGAGAAAAATAGTGAGATGAAGAGACCTAGAACAAAAGATCTTTTATCTAGATTACCGGGTGACGACGATGCCACAGTGTAGCCCGTTCATAGGCATGAGCGATACGACAGAGACTTAATTCTGACAGACGAGCGCCAAGAAACTGAACGGCATAGGGACTTCCCTCACCTGAGAAACCACAGGGTACAGTAATAGTAGGAGTACCGGCCAAGTCTGCAGGAATAGTAAACTGACCTTGAAAATTTTGAATTACCGGTCTCAGTGCTTCCATATTGCCGTATTGAACTTCCTTCTCCACAGCAAAAACTGAGCCGCCCGAAGGGCAGATAACAGCGTCTACCGCCTCTAGAGCAGACTCGTACTGTGCACTAATCTCTTGTCTAAGCTTGGTGGAATTGACATAGTCTTCTAAACTCATAGTCGCACCCATTTCCAGCGCATCGCCAAAGTAGCCTCCGTATTCATCGGCACGGGACGGATAGGTAGCACTATGTGCCTTGTGTGCTTCGTAGGCGCAAATAGGTAACCATGCATTGCGTAGATCCATCGGATCAGACTTAGGCATGCTCACTGCCACAATTTCAGCACCGAGCTGTCGTAGCACCTCGATAACCTCGTGGATCGCACCCACCAGAGCCGAGTTAGTGCCGCTGGCGAGGTAATGCTCGTCAACACCGATCCGCATACCGCTAAGCTCGTCAGTCAACGATTCCGTAATTCTAGGAACCGCATCTCTAAGTGAGCTGGAATCACTGCCATCAAAGCCTGAGATTGCCTCGAATACAATTGCCGCATCTTTTACAGAACGCGTCATCGGTCCAATATGATCTAGCGATGCTGCTAGTTCCAAAACACCATGACGACTCACTCTTCCATAAGTAGGCTTAAGGCCAACCACACCGTTAGCCATAGCCGGATAGCGAATAGACCCTCCAGTATCGGTACCGAGTGAGGCGAAGCACAATCCTGCTGCTGTGGCTACTCCCGACCCACTAGAAGAAACACCTGCCCAGAGATTCTCTCCCCAAGGATTAACTGGAATAGGAAAGTCACGGTGATAGCCGGATAGAGCGCCTTCGGTGAGATTCAATTTACCGAGGATCACGGCGCCTGCCTCGCGCAGCTTTTGAACCACCGTCGCATCATAGTTTGGCACGAAGTCTCGAAGCACCTTCAGCCCGCCCATGGTCCGAGTACCAGTCGTAAAGCACAGATCCTTAACTGCGATGGGTATACCGTGTAGTGGGCCTTTGTAATTGCCTGCTTGAATTTCTTGTTCGGCCTTTCGCCCGGCTTCCATGGCTTGCTCAGTCATAACAGTGGCATAACTCTTGAGCTGCCTGTCGACAGAATCGATGCGAGATAGCAACTTTTCTGTCAGCTCAACAGGAGATAGTTGGCCATCGCGAATCGCGTCAGCGGCGCTGCTAAGGCTGTAATAATGGATTGGATGTGAAACTGAATCGCTCAACGGTCGAAGTTCCTACTTAGTAATATTTAAGCTAAGACACAAGCTAGCATAATTTCCGCAGAACCATTAGTAGTGACTACTTCTGTGTATTACGAAGCCATAGACTGGGAGTGGTGTGTGTCATCTTCGAAATCAGAGATTCGCGTGGAATTACCTATCGACTGGAACTTGGTGCATTGACCGACCGCACTCTGTGCAGACGCTGTTCGCACCTCGCGGGACCCATCTCCACCAATATTCTGGAAGAAATCAAATCACGCTGCACAATCACTGAGCGGAAAATCAGCTTTAAGGTTAACGGCACCCTCTTCTTTCTTAGGTATTTTTATTCCAATCTTTCTCGCGCATCATTCACATTAAACTAGCTATCGAAGTCGCTCGCGTCATGTCTTTCTGCTAATTGATGCTCTTCCGGCCCCCAGACTCGATTTACACGAAGCCCGCGCTGCACGGCTGGGCGTTCTTCGATTTCTTCCGCCCAGCGAATTACATTTTTGTATGAAGCCACGTTGAGAAACTCAGCGGCGTCATACAAATTGTGAAGTACGGCTTTCCCATACCAGGGATAGCTAGCCATATCAGCAATGTCATATTCATCGCCGCTTAGGTAACGCCGATTTGCGAGATTCTTATCTAGAAGATCAAGTTGCCGTTTAACTTCCATAGCATAGCGATCAATCGGATATTCTAATTTTTCCGGCGCATAGGCATAGAAATGTCCAAAGCCTCCGCCAAGGAATGGGGCAGCACCCATTTGCCACATGAGCCATGAAAGACATTCGGCGCGTTGTGTAGGATCGACAGGGATGAAAGCGCCGAACTTTTCCGCTAGATAAATCAAGATCGCGCCAGACTCAAAGGCTCGCGTTGGCGGGCTGGTACTGTGGTCCAGCAAGGCTGGGATTTTGGAATTCGGGTTAATAGCTACGAAGTCGCTGCCAAACTGAGCGCCTTCACCTATGTTAATCAGATGCGCATCGTATTCTGCCCCTTCATGACCTAAGGCCAGCAATTCCTCCAGCATGATAGTTACTTTCACACCGTTGGGGGTCGCAAGCGAATAGAGCTGCATCGGGTGTTTTCCTACCTCTAGGACCCGCTCTTCTTGCGCTCCTGATGTGGGCTTGTTGATATTGGAAAACCGCCCACCGTTTTCTGTGTTCTCTTTCCAAACTTTTGGAGGTATATACTCCGACATTGTGTTACCTATTTTGGGTTTTCCTTTCAATTTCTAACAATACAACAGCGCCTACATTGCTATGACAGTAGGATGAATCCCTTCGCCCAGCACAAAACTCGATCCTACAGCTCCGACGACAGCAGTGCTTCTATCTAAGTTAAGTCCAGCCCGCAGGCGCATCAAAGGCTCTATGCCAGTACAATGCCCAGCCATCAAATTCTCAACACCTATCTCTAAAAGGCGTGCCGCAGTCCACTCAAGAGTTTCATCAGAGGCAGCAAACAAATGCAAACCTCCCATAAGTGCATGCACGGCACCATCTTGAATAGTGTCCTGAATATGATCCAAGGCATTCACGACTCCGGAATGTCCACAACCCAATAGCACTATGGGCCCATCGTCTGTTCTCACGACCAAGGCCTGGCTTTCCGGGAAAAAGTCTCGCACCCAATCGCCATCCATCGCCAAATTAAGGCCTGCAGGATAGTTTTGCTCGGGATGCCGGCGCTCAACAGGGCCAGACACCCATACCGCAGGAAATATTTCAGTCGCCTCGGTATGAATTAGGAATTCGACTCCCTGCACTTCGATTGAATCACGTAGGCCAATCATCTGGTTGCTTTGGGCATCGCTACCTGAGCCCGCACTTCGACGCGACGAGAAAAAACCATCGGCTACATGCACGCGCTGGATAGCTTCAGGATTAATTGCTCTCAAGTTATCTATCAGCGGCAACAGACCCGTCGTATGATCAAAATGGTAATGACTAAGCACCACGTCGGTGACACAAGACAGATCGACGTTAAGCACGGCGGCATTCCTGATCACAGTATCCGGATAGCGCCCTGCATCGAATAGAATGCAATTGCCATCTACTTCCACCAGAGCCGACAAGCCCCACTCCCCCACCGTCGCTCCATTGGCGAGGTTCGATGAGAGGATAGTAACCTTTACATCAATAGCGACTGCATCTTGGGCTGTCGCTTTATGCAAAGTGAGGATTATTGCGGACAAACCAAACAATAATTTTAAAACACTGAATCGGTTGGTGGTTTTATTCATATTAAAAGCTCCATAATGATCATACTAATATAATCAATATACAGGAGTGGGGGCAGAATTCCCCACCTGCCACTTTGGTCCTTCGCACACTAGTGTTGAACATCATTGGGTTTCTGCTACCTTTGCTTCTCCGACAATAAAACCTATAACGAAAAGACTGCCTACTATGATTGATCGAGAGATAGACCTACAAACAAAAGATGGCGCCATGAATACCTTTGTCACTCACCCTGAGGAAGAAGGCCCGCATCCAGTTATTCTGCTTCTTATGGATGCGCCAGGTAAGCGCGAGGAATTACACGATATGGCTAGACGACTAGGTACGGCCGGCTACTACGTCATGTTACCGAATCTCTATTATCGCCGCGTTCGGGAATTCAAAATTCAGGAGTCTGGCCGCGAGGTGATGCACGAGCATATGGCCTCGTTAAGCAACGCTATGGCCTGCGAGGACATACAGTCGCTAATTGACTTTGCTGACCGAGACTCCGCTGCCAGAGAGGGCAAGATGGGCTGCGTCGGTTATTGTATGAGCGGGCCTTTCGCGTTCGCTGCTGCCGCTAAGTTTCCCGAACGCATAGCGGCTAGCGCCTCCTTTCATGGCGTCTACCTCTACTCTGACAAAGGTAGATTCTCCACATCTCGATGCGGAAAGCATAACAGGTGAGATGTATTTCGGCTGCGCCGAGACTGACGAATATGCGCCAAAGGAAATGGTGGATGGTCTCGAAAATTATCTTAGTGGCACCAAGCTTAACTCCCGCATCGAATGGTACCCCGGCACTGAACACGGCTTCGTGTTCCCCAAACGTGGTGACAAGTACCACAAGAAATCCGCGGAGCGACACTGGGAGCGATTGCTCGCCATGTACCGTCGTTGTCTATGAAATATCAAATTAACCTCGCCGTTCCCTTTTTCCTGCCATCTAGAGCTAATAGCGTAAATTTTCTTCCCTGATCAGCTGTGCTGTAATCTGTTCATCAGTAAAGGGCAAATCGCTCCATTCACTCTGGGAATACAACTTCGTCATATCAGAATAAAAGGCTGAATCTGGTTCTGGGGACTGCGAGTAGGTGAGTATCGCCTTAGCATTCGGCGTGCCATCATCATTCCACGTAACCGCTTGGATATAGCTATTGCCATGAGAAATAGGGTTGTAACCACCTTTTTCTGCATCAAAACGAGACGTGATCACGCTGAACATACCCTGCCTACCTGAACCTCCAGGAATGCCAATCTTGTCTTCATTGCGCAGAACAAACTGCACATCTCCCCATTTCGCATTCAGCGGAATCTCGGCTTCATTCAAAGAAGCAACCGCCTCTTGTAAAGACGCTGTTATAAATTCCTGTGTGACCGCCTCTTCTATTTTTAAACCACTTGGGGTGTGGATGGGATTATTGACATCAAAAGGAACCAAATAGTGATCACGTACCGTTCCGGCAATACTCCAAAATCTATTGAAGATTACAGCACCAACACTGTCCAAATCCTGCCGCCTATCCCACTGCGCCAAAATGTCACAGGCTTCCTGTAAATTCTCACTTTGCACACAGACAGTTAGAATGTCATCCAGAAATATTTCCGCACCGTAATGCCGGTGATTGAACAGTAAATTTTGAACCATAGATTGATTGAATTTTTGATCTGAGTTCAACACCTCTTCTACAAATTTCAATCCTGCACGCGTTCTCAACGAACGAGTTAGCTGCTCGTTACCAATTATTGGAGAGAATCCCTCCAGCGGATTGTCAGGATTAGACAACCAGTAAGAATCATTGCTATTACTAACGTAGGTATCAGTAATTAGACTTGGCTGTTCTGTAGGCGGCATCAATCCCGGATAAGCCGCTCGCGAATCAATCTGCCAATTACACGAGGGATCTGAACCGTTGAGCGTAATAGCACGCTGCCCGTTCTCCGTATCAACCGCACAACGCTCTATCAATTCCGATGACACATTCGGAATAGCTGACATGTCGGCGTACAAGGCTCCGCCTTCCACATCAGCCGCAATTGTATTTACAAATGCCGCACCCTGATGAGTTGCGAGCGCTTGACGTAACTCCGTTACATTGCGAGCACTGTTTATATCCCTGTACTGGTCAGCTGAGCGATAATTTTCATAGTTGACATCGCGCATTACGTAGACATACTGATCGTTCCACGGCGTATTTTTCCCAACAACTACCGGGCCAAGGTGTGTCATATGTACAGTGCGATTAATAGGAACTCCATCTGTTTCAACGTCAACTTGCAAGGCCTCGATATTGTGCACATCGTCCCCTAGTCGATATGCCATGGGATTGCCCGAAACCAGATCGAGTCGAAACATGGTGAAACGCAGCGCAGTAGAAACTGTGTGCGACCAAGCCACTCTCTCTGTAAACCCTATAGCTACTCGAGAAGTCGTCACTAAACTGGCACCCATTACATCAACCTCACCAGGAAGCGTAAGATGGGCAATGTGAAATCTAGACGGACCATGCCAAGGATAATGAGGGTTTCCTAGAAGAATGCCACGCCCACTCTCAGTCAATGCACTCCCAAAACCCAGTGCATTACTGCCAATCATTTGAGGGTCAAAAAAGAGATCAAGAGCATTCAGCTGCGCCAATTCGAGCCCATGCCGAGCAGTTACTATTTCATTAGTAACGCGACCTAGTCCGTAACGAATGCCCACTCCGATAGCCATCTTTGCTATATCTCCCTCGGTGATAGGCGTTATCCATGGAGCATTGTTACAAGAGGCAGGCATATTGCCCGCCTGAGTATTAATAAAATTATTATAGCCGGCTACATACCCTGCATCTAATTCGTGACTTTCGCTCGAACCGTAAGCCAAATATTCGTCAATTTTCTCTTGATGTAACAGAGCACGATGAAATGCATCGGCATTGATGTTGCGCTCAGTTGCACCAAAATATTTTGCCTGCTCGCCTCGCACAGTAACAAACTCGCGAGCCAGAACGCAGATTGTATTCGTCGCAATAGCGTGGGCAGAGCCATACCCTAAGCCTTCCCAATCATCTGCCTTAATATGTGGAATGCCGTGAGTAGTCCAACGAATTTGCACTTGCTTTGACGAATCGGTCTCACTTAAATTCTCGACCTGCGCAGAGATAGCGCCACTTTCTGCCACGCCAGAAACTGAAGATTCAGGCGTGCAGGCTGAAATCAGTGCCGCTACAGAAAATGATACGAATAAAGTATTAATTGATTTTTTAGCCAGCTTTGGTGGACATGAAAATGATCGCATAAATTAACCTTGTGTATTTCAATGAATAAGCGCCTTGAATACTAGTTGAGCCTAGACCAAGCGATACAACTTTTAACAACTAGAAAAGAGAAGCGGCCTAACTAAAAGGGGTCGGAGTATTAATACAGACTGTATTAATACTCCGACCCCTTTTATTAAAAAAGGTCTGTTTTATCTCTCTATGCAAGAACTTTCCTAAAAACTGCTACTGCTTCTTGCATCTCTTCCCTGCTTCCCATAGAGATACGGCAATGAGTTTTTTCAAACGGCGGAAAATCGCGACCGACTAAAATTTTGTGCTCAAGACAGGCTTCACGGAATTCTTTTGCAGGTCGGCCTAAGTTTACAAAAATATGGTTGGTGTGGGAACTTGCGGCCTCATACCCCATGTCATTAAATGCGGCAACGACAAAGGCGCGTATCTCTGTATTTTCCTGCCGCTCCCATTCAATGTGTGCCTTGTCTTTAAAGGCCGTAATCGCAGCAATCGCGCTGAGCATATTTATATCGCCCATACCCCAGGAAGAGCTCACCGCATCCAGAGTTGCTTTCTGACCTAAAGCGTAACCGACACGCAGACCGGCCATACCGTGCGCCTTGGAGAAGGAGCGCGTAATAAAGACGTTCTCGAATTCCATCGCCAACGGCAGGGCTGTTTGCATGGCATCATCGGCGGCATAGTTGATATACGCCTCATCAATAAGCATCTTGGTGTTGGGTGATTCTCGCTGTACGCGGCGGATAAATGATTCAACCGCTTTGGGTGAATGCACCGTGCCTGTCGGATTGTTTGGATTGCAAAAATACACCAAGCCCGCACCTAGGGCGGCTTCGGCCGAACCCTCCAAGTTTACTCCCATAGTAGAACTATCGACTTGTATGCTTCGTATTGGCGCGCCTATCAGACGCGCAGTTTGCTCAGCTGTCGTGTAAGTGGGGCCGGTTGTAACCAGCGCTTTACTCTCAGAACAAAATGCGCGAGCCGCCCCTACCAGTAATGGTCCAGAACCTGTAGCAAGAATCACATTATCAGTTGTGACGCCGTAACCATCTGCTAACGTAGCCCGCAGCTCATTAACATGATCCGGCGCATAACCTCGGCCGACACGCTTATTAACATGGGAGCGAATCGCCTCCATTGTCTTCGGCCCAGGCCCACGCGCACTTTCATTTTGATTGAGTTGCATGATGCCGCCATCATAGATAGCTTCATCTTCATAACTCGAAGCCGCATTGGCATTTTTACTCGTTAACCCTGCGCTGGAAAGAAGTCCGGCCGCACTACCCAAGCCAATAGTTCCAACGAAACCGCGACGTGTCATTCTCATTATAGAATCTCCTCTTCTTAGGCATACGGGAATTATCAATAGCTAATATAGAAAGCTTACTCTTTACAACTTCTCTTAATGCAAGGAAATAGAACTAAAAGAGGGATTGAATAAAAATCCGACCCCTTTTTTCACTGCTTTTAGACTTTATTAACCGCTGACGCCATGGCGTCAAATACATCCTTGAGCACATACCGTGACGAAGCAACGTTCATGCGCATATGGCCTGCGCCGCCGGTTCCATAATTTGAACCCGGATTTAGATATACACCGGAATTGTGAACCAGCCAATCTTGTAAATAGTGCTCAGGCGATTGTTTGCCGTGAGATTTGTACTGCTGACTCGCACCGATCGATTCCATGGTCTTGCTGAAATCTAGGAAGGTCATGAACGTACCTTCATTACGAGTATAACCGACCGTGGGCATGTGTTGCTTAATGTAATTTTCGACCATATCGTGACTGCCATCGATATAAGTTAGGCATTGTGCGAACCAATCGGCGCCTCCCTTATAAGCAGCCTCGTTGGCAACTACGCCCAGCGTGCTCAACTCGGCAAAATGATATTCATCCACTCTAGCCTTCAATCGAGGATTCTTGGAGTAGAAGTAAGCATTCTTCATTCCTGCAAGATTAAACGTCTTACTAATAGCGTTGAAGCTAAGACTGTTGTTTACCACAGCCTGATCTGGGAGGCTGGCGAATGGTGTATATTTGTGTCCAGGCCGGACAAAATCGGCATGGATTTCATCAGACAAAACTACAATGTCATGCTCTAGGCAAAGACGACCAATTCGCAAGAGCTCGTCTTCTTTCCAGACATTGCCCGTTGGGTTCTGCGGATTACAGACGATCATTGCACGAACGTCTGGGGTCATTTTTGCTTCTAGATCTTCCCAATCGATCTCATAGCGACCGTTGACCTTAACCAAGGGACTATCTACCGTTAACGTCCGCGCATTACGATTCATCGTATAAAAACCGTTATAAGCAGGCGTATTAATTAATACCCTGCCACCGGAGCCAACCAATGAACGCATAGCAGCAATCATGCCAGCATACACACCATCGGAAATAGTAATCGCTTCATTGGGAAGGTCAACTCCGTGGCGTTCGCCATTCCACTTAACGACTTGGTCGCGCAGTGATTCAGTGCTACTCATGTAGCCCCAGCTGTGATGTTTGTTGCGCTCGGCTATTGCCTCGGTAATACAGGGCGCGCACTCGAAATCCATGGACGCAACGCCCATGCCATATTTGAAAGTACCTTCTGGGTAGCTCTTGGGAGGGGAGTCCCAGCGGGACGTATTGTGATCAACTCGGTCATAGATTGTGTCGAAGTCGTATTTGCCATTAGCCATTTTTGAACTGCTGGCTGCGGAGGCTGCGGCAGAGCCCGTCGCTATTCCGCCGGTCGCCCCAGCGAAAGCGGTAAGACTAGCGTTCTTTATGAATGTTCTTCTGTTGATACCTGCAGACTTAGCCATTTCTAGTAACCTCTTTATTGTTCCATCTCTTTGACAGCATATAGGAACCACGGTCTGTGTAAAGCTATTCTGTTTCTGCAACACACGCTATTTTCTCTCAAAAATCTGTTTTCTATTTGGCATTAGACTACTGACAGTTTTTGACGCGCTCTTATGGATAATATCTTCCACCAAACATTCAAAAATCGATGGAAAAGTCACTCCTGCCCTGACTTATAGTGCTGTCCCTACTCGTCACCTCAGAATTGCCGATCCAGACAGGAAAAGTCGAATTTAAATGGGCTCTCACTGTAATAGAAGAGTGACTCGAGTAGGCAGCAAGTTTCAGCTGGACAGTGGAACCCTCAATCGCAGCAACCGGCTATACTTAAACGCCAGCCTTCAACATCACATTGGACCTCAGGTTACGCTCTAAATAAAAGTTCTAAAAAATGTAGTGCAGAATTAGTTTTGACTACAAAGTTAGCAGCCTTTTCAACTAGTGCAGCGCATATACAAACATTGTATGCCCGACATTATGCAGCCCGGTAAGCGAGCTTAACCCTAATTGGCCAGCGTGCTGCGCCGCTGCCTGAGTTCCGCTTGGCGCAATCACCGCGACAAATTGCCTGCCATCAACAGCAAAAGAAATCGGCGCCATATCACTGGCACCATTCAATATAGTTTGCCACAGCGTTTCCCCGGTCCACTGGTCGATGGCGTGAAAACGTCTGTTCGTATCCGCAGCAAATAACAGACCGCCGCCGGTAGTTAACATCCCATATAATGGCGTTTCCCGATCTAGCCGCCATAGGCTCTTGCCTGTAGTCACATCGATCGCTTCCGGCTGGCCCAGCTGGGCGGCAGGGCTCGGTACGGTGGCACTGTAAGTAGTGTTGTAACCTGTTTCAATTGTGGGCTCAGTGGAGCGCATTGACATCACTGAGCAAGGGCCATTAAAGGCCGGCACATAATAGGCATTGGTAAGAGGGCTGTAGGCTCCCTGCGGAATTTGTCTGTTCTCTCGACATATAGTTGCCTCTCTGCCTTCTTCGGCCGTCATAATTGCATCAGGTTCAGTAGTGTACGCACCTGTTGCACCGTCGTAACTGCGAATAACATTCTGATAGGCGGTTGGTCGTGCGTATAAAAAACCACCGTCAGTTCTGTCGTAGACATAAAAAATCGCGTCCTTAGAGAAAGAACCAATAACTAATTCGCGAGTCTGATCAGGATCGATATCTGGGTTTTGGCCCAGTGAATTTGGTGCACTGGGATTTAATTTCGCATCGACGAGAATTCGATCGTAGACTGAATCATCGTTCCACATATCAGAATGATGCTGGGCCCACCACACCAATGCTCCGGTGCGGTGATCCAATGCTACGGTTGAACCTTGATACAGGCGGTCAGGCCATTCGCCATTAGTACCTGCAAGCTGAGGTTGTTGCGGCGCACTGGATCCAACGCCAAAAATAAACAAGCCACGCTCACTGTCCACCGCTGGAGTCATCCAAGGCGACATATTGCGACGACGCTGCAGAGGATAAATCTGCGGCTCATCACCCCAAGTACTGTGCATAGGGTCCTGTGCCGTAGGACTGGTATACCAGCGCCAAAGCAAGTCGCCATTGTCTGCATCATAGGCTGACATATGACAGGGGTCAGCCGCTGTCCATGCGGTGCAGTTATAAGGGACTACTACCGAACCGCCAAACGCCACTGGCGCACCGCTGGGCTGTGCACCGCTGCGGAAATCAGTCATAACCGATTCCCATAAGAGAGCTCCTGTGCTTGGGTTCAGCGCAAACAAGGTGCCATCGGTAGCATGGGAGATTAATTTATCTTCATAGATGAATACTCCCCTTCCCCTGTGCACTGTTAGGCGGGTATCACCAGCAGCGATTTCCGTAGGCAGCGGGCGAGAATATTGCCAGATCAAATCACCTGTAGCAGCGTTATGGGCAGAATACTTCTCATCGGAATGTCGAATGTACATAATACCATCATAGACAGTAGGCTCCACCTGCATGCCGTTGGAGCCTAGCGCCGACGGAGCAAATGACCAAGACCAGGCTAAACGTAATTGATCAACATTCTCACGATTGATCTGATCCAGTGGACTGTAACCCCAATTGTTATAACCCCCGCGCCACATCAACCAATCTTCAGGGTCTGGATCGTTCAACATTTCTTGGGTGAGTGGACGGAAATCAATCTGTGTTTGGCTCTGCGCTTGCAAACTACTGTTCAGCGCTATGGCAATCAGCAAAGAAGACACCAGTCGAATTTTTCCCAGCATATTGTCTTTCCTCTCATAGTGGAAACAGACCACGTTTCTAGAATCACCGTATTTACATTCTTACGCAAGCAGAGATGGAAAATAAAGAGAACGTGAATCAAGCCTAGAATCAAGATTTTGCTGCACTGAGTAGGTAAATCCTAAAAAATAGAATGCGCGGCCTGTTACCCCTTCGAAAAATAGAATAAAGTGTGCTTTTACAGTGACATCTGGAGATTTCCCCATGCTTCGCGCACCAAATCGATTCGCTTGCTTGGCTATTACAGGCATAGCGCTAACTCTGCTATCCAGTGCAAGCACAGCGCAACTAGCGGGTCTTGTCTCCTGGCAGGATGACCTCGCTCCGATCACCAACTCAGACTGGACCTATGAAACTGCTGCCCACCTGCTAGAACGCGCTGGCTTTGGCGGGACACCCGCCCAAATAGAAGCTCTAGCTGTCCTGTCCCCAAAAGCGGCAGTGAACAGCCTGGTGAATTTCGATTCAGCAAATAACCGCCACCTGCAAGCCTTCGAGCACTCAGGTATACACGATGCCGGATTAGAACCCTTTCCACCTAGCCGCCCTGCAACTACAGAGTTAGCGAAAGAAACTGGAGAAGCCTTAGGGGTAAGAGTAAAACCTGAAGGGAACCGCCGGCTGCAGCCTGTGGTAAATAAGTTTTTCTACTGGCTCAGAGCCAGTAGATTGGAAACTAATCGAGTCGCCTACTGGTGGGCTGATCGTATGGTTGCCTCTAATAATCCACTTCAAGAAAAAATGGCCTTATTTTGGCATGGCCACTATGCAATCAATGAAAGCAAGGTGCGTGACTACCGCAAGCTATTGAATGAATTGGAATTGTTTCATGAGATGGGCACAGGCAGTTTTCGTGACCTCATGGTAGCGGTCGCGCAAGACCCAGCAATGTTGTCCTTCCTCGATGCTGGTGTGAATCTGAAAGGCGCCCCGAACGAAAACTTCGCTCGTGAGATAATGGAATTATTCACCATGGGCGTTGGTAACTACTCAGAGACTGATATACGCGAGGCCGCTCGCGCCTTCACCGGCTGGAACTACGTGGACCTGAATTTTGTGATCAACGAGGATCAACACGACAACGACATAAAGAATTTTCTAGGCCACAGCGGAAATTTCGACGGCGTCGAGATTATCGATCTAATTATGGAACAGCCAGTTACAGCTGAATACATCGCCAGCAAGATCTATCGATTCTTTGTGCGAGAAGAGTTGAGCAAAGCTCTAGCCGAAGAATTAGGCAAGATTTTACGTGACGCAGACTACGACGTGGCAACTCTCTTGGCTTCCATTCTTATCTCCAAGGATTTTTACAGCGCGCCTTCGGTCGGTAGTCAAATAAAGAGCCCGGTGCAGTTGGCTGTTTCCACCTATCGAAAGCTCGGCCTAGAAAGTGCGCCAGGTGTACCTGATTTTAACCGAGCAACCGGCGCGCTCAGTCAGACGTTGTTTCGACCACCAACTGTAGCTGGTTGGGCCGGCGGCCGCAGCTGGATGACTCCTGGACTTCTACTAGAGCGCGGAAATTTCGCACGCGACGTGTTGTTTCCTGATATTAATTTCGTACCCCCAGACAGAGTCAATGGCAGCTCAGAGATTCGCAGCGTTGCCGATCGTATTCGACAAGGTTTGGATATCACCTCCGCCACTCAGCCATCCTCGATAGGCGAGGGAGGCATCATGGCGGAGTCCAATATGTTGGCGGACCGTGACGAAGAATTTAACACGCGCTACGGTAGTTTTCGTGGCTGGCAGATGGCGATCGAAAGAGTAATACCTATTCCGCGCCACACGGCCCGACTAAACCTCAGCAAAATGCTTGACGAGCGCGGTGTAGAGAATACCAGCGAGGCGGTTGACTATCTGCTCGCCAGATTCATGCGCGTGCAACCAGACAAAAGTACTAGAAGCATGTTAATAAACTTTCTCGATGAGGACCTTGGCACAACGAGTATTACCGAAGCGCAATCTTATATGGAAGATTCGCTTCGCTTAGTGCTGCACTTGATAATGAGTCAACCCGAGTTTCAATTGGGCTAAATCTGTAAACAGTTAACTCATAAAAAAATAATGAGGCCAGACCATGAAGAGAAATAAAAAAGACAAAACACTAGATCGACGCGAACTACTAGCTGGCATGGCTGGCTTGAGCGCGATGAGCATGGTGCCACCCGCCTTCGCCCAAGCTGCCCAAGCTGCCGCTACACAAGCTGCTACAAGCGGTAAGGTTTTGGTCATACTCGAGCTCTCCGGCGGCAACGATGGCTTGAACACTGTCGTACCCTACGGCGACGATGCCTATTATCGACAGCGGCCTAATATAGGCATTCCCAAGAACGAATTGCGCATCATCGACGACCACTTTGGATTCAACCCCGGCATGGCTGGATTCGAGAGTCTCTACAAAGATGGCAAGATGGCTATTGTTCATGGCTGCGGTTACGAGAACCCGTCCTATTCTCATTTTACCTCCATGGCCTACTGGCACACAGCGGCACCTAACAGCGGCGAAGAGTATGGCTGGGTTGGCAAGCTCGCCGACTCGATAGCGCCATCAGCACCCTCAAACTATCTGGTGAACATCGGCTCTAAACAATCATTGGCGGTGAAAAGCGAAAAACATGTGCCGGTTGTGTTCGATGACCCGAATCGGTTCATGCGCGAAGCATTCGCCGCAGAAAAAAAAGCTCTAGATGTAGTACCTGATATCGGCGAAATAGAAAATCCTTCGCGTCGCTTCCTACTAGACATCGCCCGTGGTGCCAACGATGCCTCCGCATTAGTGCGTGATGCATGGTCGAGATATGACTCACCGGTTGATTACGGCGTGAACGATCTGGACCTACAAAAGGTAGTCGCACTTTTAGATGCAGGTATGCCAACTAGTCTCTACTACGTGTCCTATAGAAATAATTCCTTTGACACACACGTGTTTCAGAACAACCTACATCGCAGATTGTTAACTTATACGTCTGATGCCGTAGCTGGCTTCATAAGAGACTTAGAACGCATTGGTCGCGCCGATGATGTGGCGCTGATGATCTTTTCGGAATTTGGCCGTCGCGTCCCAGAGAACGTAAGCCTCGGCACAGACCATGGCGCAGCCAATGCCATGTTCGTTGTCGGCAATCAGGTAAAGGGCGGCCACTACGGCAGACTGCCTAGCCTTACCGAGCTAGCAGATGGTGACAACCTGGCCTACACCACCGATTTTAGAAAAGTCTACCAAACAATTACACAGGGTTGGCTAGGGCATAATGATTCGATGGATTTATTAGGTGGAGACTTTGGCGCTTTCGATTTGTTCAGCTAACATTTAATAATTGCTACCTACTACTAATATGAATTTTGGTATTACAAAAACTATTCCTGCATCGAGGGGCGATGAAGGAATTGACTCACTCTTCGATGGGTCTCGCGCGGAATTTGAATTCCATATGGCGGGCACACCATCCAAGTTAGACGTGGGAGATTTTGTTTATACAATTTTCAACGATCAACTCAGAGGCAGGCTTTGTATTCGCGAGCTGATTGACGGCGCGGTGAACCCAAAGTCAGGCAAACCAAGGACGTTAATACTCGTGGACTGTCCAGGCGAGAAGATTGCAAAGCCGGTTGCTAAAAAAGGACATAGGGGCACACGCTACTATGATGGAACAGATTGGAGCTAGATCCGCATCCATCTACTTTACCACTAACTTTCGCACATCGGCGCCAAGTCATCTTCACCTTTGACACACCCTATCTCTTTGCAACAACGAAGAAAAATAATTTATGACAGGCGACTTCAAAAACACGGATATTATCGAAAGCGTAGCTGCGGGAGATAACAAAACGATTACCAACAAGAACGGACACAATTCATAACACCTAAAAAACAATACTTTGCCCAGCCAAAATGATCACTGTAATTTTCATAGTTTAACCACCCCTAGTAAGCGTAAGATACCTTTCTCTCTAACCAACAAATTTTCCCAATTCTAAAACTTGGGGATGCAGGATTGTAATGACCGCTACCGATACTCCTTCTCCAATTATCACGCAAAAAATTGCCACTGAGTTAAATGTTAGACCTGAACAAGTTAAAGCCGCAATCGCACTGCTTGATGAGGGCTCTACGGTTCCGTTTATCTCCAGATATCGAAAAGAAGGAACGGGCGGACTGGATGATTTGCAATTGCGCGACCTAGAATTACGCCTGCGTTACTTGCGGGAAATGGATGATCGCTTGGCGACGATAGTCGCGAGCATTAAGGAACAGGGAAAGCTAACACTTGCCCTTGAGAAACAGATCCGTAACGCCAAGACTAAGACCGAACTAGAAGACTTGTATCTGCCCTTTAAGAGAAAGCGTCGCACCAAAGCCATGATTGCCATCGAAGCCGGCTTGGAGCCATTGGCAGATAGGTTGGTCGACAACCCAACACTAGATCCACAAGCGCAAGCCGCAGAATTTATCGGTGAAGGCTTTGAGGATACCAAAGCAGTCCTGGACGGCGCCCGCGATATTCTCATGGAACGCTTCAGCGAAGACGCCGCCTTGATGGGCAGACTACGTAACCATCTATGGGACAACGGTGAGCTCCGCTCCAGTGTTGTCGAGAAGAGCAAGACGGATGCCGCTAAGTTCACGGACTATTTCGACTACAGCGAACGCCTAAACAAGATTCCCTCCCATCGTGCACTCGCTGTTTTTCGCGGACGTAAAGAAGGCTTCCTGTCAGTTGAAATTGGCAGTGCAAGCCTAGAACCTGGCGCCACTGACCCTTGCGAGGGTATGGTTGCCAATCATTTCGGTATCGAGAACAAGGGCCGCTTGGCGGACAAGTGGCTAAACGAAGTAATCACCTGGACCTGGCGCATCAAACTCATCTATCGCCTAGAGACCGACCTGCTCGGACAGCTACGAGAACAGTCCGATAACGAGGCTATTCGGGTGTTCACAGAAAACATGAAGGCCATTCTTCTGGCGCCGCCGGCGGGAAACAAAGTCATCCTCGGCCTAGACCCTGGTCTGCGCACCGGCGTCAAAGTATGCGTAGTCGATCGCACAGGTAAGTTCATAGAAGACACTGCCATCTATCCTCATCAACCGCGCAACCAATGGGACGAATCACTCAGTGTGTTGGCAAAGCTGGCAAAGAAACACGAAGTCGAGCTAATTGCCATCGGCAATGGCACTGCCTCACGCGAAACCGACAAGCTTATCGGCGATCTAATCAAACTACACAAAGAACTCAAACTCGATAAGGCCATGGTCAGCGAAGCCGGAGCATCAGTGTACTCGGCTTCAGATATAGCCAGAAAAGAGTTTCCCGATTTGGACGTTACCGTACGCGGCGCGATTTCAATTGCCCGACGTTTGCAAGACCCACTAGCCGAACTGGTTAAATTAGATCCTAAATCTATCGGCGTGGGCCAATATCAACACGATGTGAGTCAGTTCAAGCTTGGAAAAAGCTTGAACACGGTAATAGAAGATTGCGTGAACGCTGTGGGCGTGGATGTAAATATGGCATCCGCTGCTTTGCTTAAACAGGTCTCTGGTCTTTCTTCATCTATCGCGACCAATATCGTTGAGTATCGCAATCGGCACGGCGAGTTTAAAAACCGACGCGACTTAAAAGAAGTGCCGCGCCTTGGTGCGAAGAGCTACGAGCAAGCAGCAGGTTTCCTGCGCATCGTCAATGGCGACAATCCTCTTGATGCTTCAGCCGTTCACCCTGAGTCCTACAGCGTCGTCAAGAAGATTGGCTCTGCCAGCAAGAAAGAAGTTGCGCAGATGATAGGCGATCGCAGCTTTCTCTCGAAACTTAATCCGGCAGACTATACCGACGCAAAATTTGGACTACCCACAGTCACTGACATACTTGTCGAGCTTGAAAAACCTGGCCGTGACCCCAGGCCAGAATTCAAGACCGCTGAATTCAAAGACGGCGTCGAGTCTATGAAAGACCTTAAAGTAGGAATGAGCCTAGAAGGCGTAGTCACCAACGTGACCAACTTCGGCGCTTTCGTGGATATCGGTGTGCACCAGGATGGGCTAGTGCACATCTCCGCACTCTCGAATCAATTCGTGAAAGACCCACATACGGTGGTGAAAACCGGCGACGTGGTGAAGGTAAAAGTAATGGAAATTGATTTACAGCGTAAGCGTATCGCGCTAACTATGCGACTCGATGATGAGATTCAGGCGAAAAGTTTAGGGAAAGAGTCTGGCACAAATACCGCTACGAGCTCGACTCGCTCTGCACGTCCCCAGTCGGCAGAAAGAGCACCTAAAAGGCCTGAGATAGGCAGCTTTGGCACTTTGTTACAAGACGCAGCTAAAGCGAAAAAATAATCAATCGCTGGTAAGGTAGGCAAGCCCTATCCTGCCAACAGTTCTTATTTAAGGCTAATTCGCGTACTCGCCCCAAGCCTGTAACAGCCAATCATTGGTGCTTTCATTAGCTGGCGCATAGCCATCTGCCGGCTCAGTCGCTAGCATCTCATCTGCTGACAGACCTTCTACCTTCGCCCGTACCAGGCGTCCACGAATAGTCACTAACATATCGCGAAATTCCAACAAATCTGCCCTATTAGAAAGCACACCATGGCCAGGTATAATAATCGTGTCGTCATTAATCAAAGCGGAGATATTCCACAGCGCATCAATCATGCCGTCAGTTGTTCCACCGTTGTCTCTATCGGTGAACGGAAGACCATAGCGCACAAACATGTCCCCTGTGTGGATCACATTCGATTCACGAAAAAATATTTGTGCATCGCCGTCGGTGTGGCCATCCCCAGTGTTTACAATGTCAACAGCATTGCTGTTGAAGTAAAAGCGCATCTTGTCCTCGAAGGTAATCTTCGGAAGACCAACCGGCTCATAAGCTTCCTGAACTCTACCGCTACCGGAAAGAACCTGAGTGCTCTCCATGCGCTTGCGCGCGTTGTCCTGCGCCACAATATAGGCACCGGCCCTGCCAAAATTTATATTTCCGTCAGTATGGTCGTAGTGAAAATGAGAATTCATTACGAATGTTACAGGTTTGTCGCTAAGCTCACCGATTGCTGCCTCGATCTTCTGCGTCAGAGGTCCAAATTGATCATCTATGATGATCACACCATCTTCGCCGATAGATACCCCAATATTACCGCCACTACCCTGCAGCATATATATATTGTCTCGTACCGGTGTAGTAGTAATTTCGATAGCGCTAAAATCCTGCGCAGCTCCCATCAATGGCAGCGATAGGAAAGCTGCCAAGGTCACCGTCTTCAAGCTGGTTTTTCTTTTTTTATGTAACATCGTAATAAACCCTTTTTAGTTAAGACTCGTGAACTGTCTTTTTCACCGCTACATTTTAGCTGCTATCTTTTGACTGCTATAGCCTGAATTTCGAAATGGGCATCGAATAATAAGCTACCAGCGCCGATAAATGCACGCGCCGGAAACTCTTGTGTAAAAAAGGTACGATACTCGTCGTTGAAGACCTGGTACAGAGATAAGTCAGAACAGAAGATCTGCACATAGGTCAGGTCGTCCATTGTCATTCCGGCGTCTTCCAACTGCGCCTTGATACCCCTCATGACGTTTCGTGCCTCAGTCGCTGTGTCTGTAGGTACTGCTCCATCCTCCAAGCCAAGTGTGCCTGAGATATACAGGGTATCCCCGGTTAACACCGCGCCACTGAAGGGCGACACATCTGCCTGCGAGGCATGATTAGGGTTGATATAGACTCGGTCTTGCGCGGTCGCACCAAGAGCAGTAAATAGAGTTAGAACCACCGCGGCGGAGCATAGAGTTCTTAGCTTGATCATTTTAATATTCCTTTTTATTCGTGATTCATCCTAAAAATTTCAGCGTATGAGCATGACCGACAATTTATTATGGTGCAAGTTATAGCAGTTAAGCCTGTTAAAATTTCTTGCTCTTACTTGACTTAAGGCTCAGATTTATTCGCAGCACTTAGAGCCCAACTATGAAGAATTAGGAAGTAAAATGATTATCGTAACCGGCACTGTAAATTTCGAATCTCTTGATGAAGTTGGGCAGGTAAAGCAGGCCCTCATAAAAAGAGCTCAACTACTGCAAGCTCATCTGGAAGCTGTTAATAAAGAATTTACCACCCTTCTGGGCACGGCAAAAGTAACTCGCGCCATAGTGGTTTCAAACGAAGCCGGCGCAGATCGAATTTTGATGTAGCGGCAGTGTTGGGGTCTCTTAATAAACGCTGGCCTCTTTGATTCGTTACGTTCTGTTTTTTTATGCGAGTTTTATATTTTATGGCTCTAACCCGAGCTGTTCAAGGCGCCTAGCGCCACCTAAAATTCCTGTCATTCCGTAGTTACCTTCGTGGCAGGCGTATTCGTAAATTTCTTCGTTGATTCTTGAAAGCGCATATTCTCCAGAAAACTGAGCAGTGAACACCGTTGGATCATTTACGGTGAAGCCATAAATCATTTTGTTGTTGGAAGCCCGCCTGAAGGTTTCAACGACAGTGAGATTCTCGGTCGGCATGCCATACAATGTTTGCCAATTATTAAAGTGCGTAGTTTCAACAACCAACGTTTTCCCTTCCCAGCGCCCAATTGAGCTGCCCATCCACTTCCTTTGCGTTTTAGCCGCTGGATTATGATCATCCGTTATTTTGATAATTCGAGTATCGTGCGCCATTTCAGTAGTAATGCTTATATACCCCGGCGACTGGTTAAACAGCAAGTGGCTATTGTAGATACTCGGACGCATAACCGGACTACCAAAATTCCCGTTCAACAGGCATCGTTCGCCCAGACCTCGGCCTTCGGGACCATCGCTGTTGCGGTCGCGTCGATTGGTGGGCCTAGCGTTCATTCTCTCGCTAAACCCCGCAACCCGGGCAGGCATGCGCCCGCTTGGCGGATCTGTAATTGCTGAAGTGCGAAACTCGCCGTCTATGGTAGGAATAAACTTAGCATCCTCGCGCCAGAACAAATCATAATTACCCAGGGATGGCAGCGCTTCGCCTACTTCCGGCGGCGCACGATCAGGGCTCAAGGGCTCATTGGCAGCTTCAAATTTCTGTTGTACAGCGCCCTCCAGTACAAGTGCTTCTTCCTCGCTATAGGCACGCTTCTCACCCAGTTCTACCGCCCTTTCAAAGGGCATAATCGTGGCGTGTTTCCATACACCGTGAAAGTTAGGCACTCCCCATTCAGTCTCCGGAGCTACATAGTCCTGTGCTATGCCGTTAGTGATACTGTGACTGATTAGTAGTAGGAGGAAAAGAATTCTCATTTGGATTCTCCGTCATGATTTTTCATTTAGGTGAACAAGCTGAATAGGCGGGTTTATGAAGAATATACATTAATTCGAGCAATTTGCCTCCACTAGTCAATTTACTAGCCTCTAGAGAAAATGGGTTAGAGATAGCAGCGATAAATCAGTCCCGTTCCTAGTTTAGGACTGGTATATTGAATTCCGTTTTCTAGGAGGTGGCAGTTATTACTATCAGC
Organism: uncultured Pseudomonadales bacterium; assembly: GCA_949372635.1. GTDB lineage: Bacteria > Pseudomonadota > Gammaproteobacteria > Pseudomonadales > Pseudohongiellaceae > UBA9145. Next base: position 20,147 of record CASIAB010000013.1, on the reverse strand, counting down.
CTGAGAAAATTGAAACTAATGTGCCTTAAGCGGCACACTTAATAATTAACGCACCGAATAAAGAGGCACTACATGTCAGTAAATCCTACCTATCTACAGATGTTCTCCACCATAACCGAGTCCGGAGAGCTGCGCCTAGAATTAAAAGAACAGGAAACACCTAAACCTGGGCCGGATCAGGTCTTAGTCAGAGTTGAAGCAACGCCTATTAATCCTTCCGATTTAGGTGTCATGTTCGGCCTGACAGACATGAGCGCTGCCACGTCCACTGATGGTGCCCTAACAGCGCCTGTCTCCGAACTAGCCATGAGAGCAATGAAGGCACGTATAGGCCAAGCACTGACTTTAGGAAACGAAGGAGCCGGCACGGTTGTGGCAACTGGTGATAGCGAGGCTGCCAAAAACCTGGACGGTAAAATTGTTGCGATAGCCGGAGGTGGCATGTATGGCCAATACCGCAGCGTTGATGTCTCAGCCTGCCTACCGTTATTGGAAGGCCATACTGCCAAAGATGGCGCATCTAGCTTTGTGAATCCAATGACTGTTTTGTCGATGATCGAAACGATGAGAATGGAAGGCCATACTGCACTGGTTCATACTGCAGGGGCATCCAATCTAGGCCAGATGTTGAATCGCGTCTGCCAAGCTGACGGCGTTGAGCTAGTTAACGTCGTACGCAAAGAAGAGCAAGCCACTCTGCTCAAAGACATGGGCGCCAAATATGTAGTGAACAGCAGCGCCGATAGTTTTATGGCCGACCTGACTGATGCCATTCACGCAACGGGTGCGACGCTAGGTTTTGATGCAACTGGCGGCGGCAAGCTCGCCTCAAACATTCTTACTTGCATGGAAGGTGCAGCAGCTAGAACACCTGGTGCCTACAGCATTTATGGCTCGATCAAACAGAAGCAGGTTTATCTCTATGGTGGGCTCGATACTACCCCCACGACTTTGAGCCGAGGCTACGGCATGGCATGGGGCGTCGGTGGCTGGTTGCTACCAAACTTTCTAGCCAAGACTAGCATGGAAGTAGCTGGACGCCTGCGCGGTCGGGTAGCAAAGGAACTAACGACTAGCTTTGCGAGCAACTACACTAATGAAATTTCATTGAGCGATGCCTTACAAGTCGAAATTATGCAGCAATATTATGCAAAGCATACGGGCGAGAAGTTTCTGGTTTGTCCACAGCAATAGTTTTACTACCCCTAATATACAAAAAGGGGCGGCAGATTTATCTGGGCTAAAGACAAGTTAAAGGGTCACAGGTTTAGGGAAACTTGCTGACCCTTTTCTTTTGGTAATTGAGGAGATATTTATTCTACGAAAATATCAAAAACTAGTAACCCAATAATTATGGACGGTTCATGTTAAATATAGATCCGCTATCTACACGGGTATAGTCATTGTATCCCAACCTTCCAATGGCCAGCATTTTTATCACATCAACCAAGCCTTCCTCGGTAATGAATTCATCGTTTATGTGAATCCCGACCACCTCGCCAAATATTACTCGGTACGCATTTTTTTCATTCCAGCCCGGGATTTCCACACTTTTTAAATAGCGGCATTCCAGATGTGCTGGCGCTTCTTTGATTCGCGGAGCGCTAACAATTTTGGAGGAGATAGCAGTCAAGCCTGAAAGAATTATTTCGTCGCTTTCTGGCGGCAAATTCTGGGAAGACTTGTTCATTTGCTCGCGCGTGTCCCAAGTGGCTAGATTGCACACGAACTCGCCTGTTGCTTCAATATTCCTTACAGAGTCTTTCAACCCATCTGAGGCTGAGCCTACACCGCCGGAAAACATTACGGTTGGCGGACTGTAGCTAACCGCATTGAAAAAACTATAAGGTGCAAGGTTGTGTATGCCTGACTCGTCTGCAGAGCTGATCCAGCCAATGGGACGCGGGATAATTAAACTATTAAAAGGGTTCTTGGGCAGTCCGTGATTTTTTTTCTTAGGCTCATAAAACATATTATTAAAGTTCTATAGTGAGTGGTTAAAGAGACCGATAAATACAGAATTAATCGATGTTATTTGTTAGACCGGTTGTCAATCGTCCGGCCGTAACTCTGCCTTAAACTGTTTAAACTTAGCAACATAAACCTCGGCACTCCTAGCCAACCCAATCTGCTGCTGTGCAGATAAAGTCTTTACTACTTTAGCAGGAGATCCCATCACTAGAGACCCATCGGGAATCTCTTTGCCCTCAGTAACCAAGCTGTTCGCGCCGACAAGGCAGTTTCTACCAATTTTCGCGCCATTAAGCACAACGGCATTGATACCGATAAGCGAGTTATCGCCTATGGTGCAACCGTGTAGCATCACCTTGTGACCTATGGTGACGTTCTTGCCGATTGTAAGCGGAAAACCTACGTCAGAATGTAGCACAGAGCAATCCTGTACATTTGAACTCTCACCAATGGTAATAAGTTCGTTGTCGCCGCGAATTACTGCGTTGAACCAGACGCTAGCGTTGTTTTCCAATCGTACATTTCCTATTACGTCAGCACTTGGGGCAACGTAAAAATCTTTGCCCGTAATCTCAATCTTATTCTCGCCCAAACTGTACAACATACTTCTCTTCCTTAATTAACTTAGTACTTCAGATTTTAGTTACGCCTGCGGATCGAGCCGCAGATAATATCGCGGAGGAAAACACGTTCAAAATCTAAATTCAAAATCGAAGTTGTAGGCCTCTCTGATATATTCTTCCTCGCTCCCTTTCAATAGTACTACCAAATAATCTTCGAACGAATCTTAACCCGGCAACTTTACTTCGACGCTCGGATTATTGATCGCATGGTTGTACCACGCACGCGGCCATCGATCTTTTCAAGCCTCAACACACTTTCATGGCGTTCGTTTCCGTCACTAAACGTTGCTATGACTATTGCGGCGCTGCCCTGTGGTTGGTTGTAGCCAAGTCGAACGTCGAACCAAACGATAGAACCTACGTAGACCAAAAAAACACGCCTACTCCAATCGCTACCCACTTTACAGTCTTGTCGTTTCTCATACTTACTACTCCCAAACTGAATTTTTGCATTCCCATTCAAAGTTAAATGACGCAGAATCATGGTTCGTCACGTAAAAATCTAAGCGGGTGTAGCTCAGTTGGTAGAGCTCTAGCTTCCCAAGCTAGTTGTCGCGATTTTGAATCTCGTCGCCCGCTCCATTTTTTGCACTATGGCAATCGAAACACATACAAAGTGTTGCCGCCACCGCGCTGACGAATCTCTGGAGTGTGGCGTCGATAGTTAACTCCTTCGCCTGCCGCTATCGCAATATACTGCACCCCTTCGACGCTATAGCTCACCGGGAAGCCGCCGGCTGTAGAGTTGAGAACTTGTTCCCAGAGAATGTCGCCGTTGTCGGCATCAAAGGCACGAAATCGCCTGGCATCATCCGAGACGAAAACAAGCCCCCCGCCCGTTGTTAAGACTGAACCGCCTATGCCGGCTCGTTGATTATAGGTCCAGAGTGTCTCTCCAGTTGCTACATCTATGGAGGCAAACTGTCCAACCTGACCCGTATCTTCAGGCCCAATATCCACGCTGCTTCTAGCCGAGGCATGGTGTAGACCTACGGTTGGCTCCACTGGCCTTAGGGCAAAATTCATGCACGTGTTATTCGTTGGTGTGTACAACGAATTGGTTTGTGGGCTATAGCCTACCGAGTTCCAGTTAATGCCGCCCTGGGTGGTTGGGCAAACAAGCTTCTGTTGCCCGATCTCAGTGATGTCTATTTCCGGATTCGTTATTCCCTTGCGCCCTTCTACGTCTACGCCAACGATTATGTTTTGGTAATTGGTCTCTGTTGCCCAGAGAAAATCGCCTGTGGCTGCATCTAACGTCCACACAATACCCGGCTTACCAGGAATACCTGTTATGACTTTTCTACGTTCGCTTGATGCTATATTTGGATTCATCCAAGAGACTGCATCGGCATCTGGCGTGACTTCGGTTTCTACGATAAGCCTTTCAAAGGGATGATCCTGATCCCAATTGCCTGCAGGAATATATTGAAAGTACCATTCTATCTCTCCGGTCTCTGCCTCCAGTGCCAGAGTGGAGTTAGTGTACAAGACATCGCCCCCGCGAGTGCCGCGCTGGATTTCTCCCCAGGGAATGGGCACAGCCACACCTATAAAAATGAGATTGAGTTCGGGATCGAAGCTCGCCGGCATCCAAGCCGAACCGCCGCGACGTTGCTCGTTAGGCACATCCCCCCAGCTCTCACCGTTTGGCTCACCGATCTTCGGTACTGTGTTGGTACGCCATAATTCCTCGCCCGTGTCGGCATCGTGGGCGGTAATCCAACAGCTAGTATTGATATAGTAGCAACCGGACATGCCGGTAATGACCTTGCCATTAAACACCTGTGGTCCACCTGAGTAATGCTGGCCAACCGTCCAATCGCCAATCTTTTGCTCCCAGGTTACTTCACCACTGGTAGCGTTCAAGGAAACAATATAGGCGTCCCGAGTGGCTATAATTAACTGATCTTTGTAAAGAGTCCCATTACGATTCGCACAAGAAAGCGGCGCAACATGATCGACGGTTGCTCTTCTGTATTCCCAAAGTGGTGTGCCATCGGTCGCATCTACCGCCTCAATGAAATCACAGGCCTGTGGCAGGAACATTATGCCATCATGCACTAGTGGCGTGGTTTCTTGCTTACCCGGCTCCATAGTCCAGGACCAAGCTAGACGCAGGCTGTCTACGTTGTCTTTGTTGATCTGATCCAGCGGGCTGTGACCCCAGTTATTCGGCGTGCCGCGCCACATCAACCAATCGCTAGCCGGCGGATCAGCTAGCTCTTCCAGCGTGACCGGCGTGTAGTTGTTCAACAGTGCCTGTGGCTGGGCCACGGCAGCGAAGGCGCTTAACAGTAAAAATGCCGCTGCTAAGCTTTGAGCAGCAGATAGACAGCGGTTGAAAGGGCTAAAGAATGGCATGGTGTATTCCTTCTTATTATTAAACACGTCTTGGGACACATTTTTGGCCGAATCCGGTTCCGGCAAATCTAGAGTAGCAAACTTCTACTGAAAATAGACCCATCCTCTGCTAATACCCACTGATATAGTCCATATGCCCGAGGAATAGTGTTCGGTCCGAGTAAGAGTATGGAGCTATACATAAAGTTATACGTCGCAGCGCTTCTCCCAGAATGATGAATCCACTATCGAAGGAGAAGGAGAATCACTAGAAAAATGCTTACAAACCTTAGCTAAATAGAACGCTAGAGACATAGCTTTTTCGCGCAAGACCTTTTAGTCTCTAGTTTGAACATTGTTAGAACCATTTAGGAGAAGTATGCGATGAGATCAGTCTACAAATTAGCGAAATACATCAGCCTACTCTTTGCTTGTGTATCTATAGTATTAGCAACCTCTGCCATTCAGGCAGCTGACAACGATTGGGTAACTCTAATAGATGGAACGCAGGGAATGGAGAATTTCAACATCGTCGGTGATGCGAATTGGTCTGCCGAAAACAATGCTATTCAGGCAACCGAGGGTAGCGGTGCATCCTGGCTAGTCAGCAAGAACAGTTATAGCGATTTTTCATTGCGTGTAGAATTCTGGGCAAGCAACGACTCCAATAGCGGCATCTATATGCGCTGCGAAGATGCAAATCAGATTACAGATCGTACTTGTTATGAAGCGAATGTATTCGATCAGCGCGGCGATCCCTCATTTGGTACCGGCGCTATAGTTCACATTGCTCCGGTAGAAGAGCCTAGGCCTACAGCCGGGAACAGTTGGAATGTGTTCGTTATTACTTTAGACGGTAATCACTTAGTGGTAGAGCTTAATGGCAGACGAACAGTAGATGTATACGATAATCTACTTTCAAGCGGGCCGATAGCCTTACAATGGGGTCGCGGTGTCCTGCGTTTTCGCAAAGTGGTAATTAAAGAGCTGTAAACCAAAAAGGCGGTAAGAGTAAACTCTCCGCCTCTTCTTCCAAAACCTAGAATTTATTTTTCAGCTAACTCCTTCATCGCAACTAGTGCTCCTTCGAACATGCCACGTCGTTGTGCGACATTTGCATCCTTAGCTGTCTGATCTTCCAAATTTGAGACATCCAACATCAGTGTGTACAGCAGCTTGGAGCTGCTCGCGCCTGTAGGTCGCGCTTCAAGGAAACCATGGTAGTGATCGTAGAACCCATCTTCCGGCGCCGGCTGTGTGTAGCCATAAGACAACTCAGTCTCAGCAACGAGAATCTCGAGAATTCTGCCGCCTAATAGCGAGCGTACTGTACCTAGAGCGCCATCACCTGAAGTGATCTCGCACGGCAGACTAAGCCATTCGCTAATATCACAGTAGCCACCAACCTTGGACCAAACTTCGGCGGCGGGTTTATCGACATCGATCTCCATTTCGATTGCTACGTATTCCTGTGCGAATGCTGTTGAAGTAATAAAGCCAGGAAGTGCTAGGAGAGTCAAAATTAAGCGTTTCATGCGTGTTTCCTTTTCTATGATTGTTATTGATGATTAGTTTTACAACTTTTTTCCCAAATATTCGGCACCAAGATTACAACAGATTCTTGCCTAGCAACAGAGCGATGTATCGAGGCCGAGCTGCTTGAAGATCAATTAACACTAGTGCTGAAAGGGGCAATTGCCACTGGTCAGGTTTCGCAAAACAGCCGATCTGCTACTACGGCGAGAGCGGCAGCTAAAACAATAATTTTAGCGCAAGAGCAGAAACCGAGGATCACAAAAGAATTAATTTTTTTCCTGCACTCTCGCGCCGCTTAAGCGGCTCTCCATAGCGTAGTTTCCCTCATGACACGCATACTCGTACTGAGTATATTCACTATCGCGTGCGTAAGGGAAAGCTACGGTCCAAGGCTCTGAATAAGTTTGAGGATCATCAACGGTCAATGTGTAGCGCAGTGTGTTTTCATCCATCATAGCAAATGTCTCTATCATCGTACGGCCAGGATGTTGTGGAGCATTACCGGGACCCGGCGTACCTGGAGCGCGCATATTGCCCACGTAGTCAAAGTTTGTAGATTCTACATAAAGTGTATTGCCACGCCAGTGGCCTCGAGGATCACCTTCTACCTGAGAAATATTTTCGTGTAGATGCGGACCTGCGTCTATGGGAATGATGCGAGCGTTGTGAATCATTTCGCTATGGATAACGACGTAGCCAGGAGCCTGCACAATGAGTTTCCCATTATTGTAGGCGGTAGGCATCATCATCCCGAATACACCACGAGAAAGACACCGATCACCCGATTCTACATTGCCTGCGGAATCATGTTCATGCTCCACGTTGAAGGCGGCAATCGCTTTCGCTTTTTCTGTTAAGGCGGGACGAACTCCGTTACGCGGCTTCACGATCAGGGCTGGCGCATCGGCAACCGCATCGGACCAGTACCAATCGAACCAGTAATTTTCGTAGGCACCCACGCCACTACTATCCTCGAATCCTGTCCAAGTATCCGATTTCCTGGCTTCATCTCTAGTTCTTATAAGGTCCGCAATTTCTTCCTGACTTGGCTCGCGCCCCTGAAATTGTTCCGGCAGCTCCAGCGGTGTCGCTGTAGCCCCTACGTTATTCCACATACCACCGATATCAGGTTGCCCATCAGCAAGAATATTTGGTGTCCAATCAGACTGAGCAACAGCAGAACTGCAACAAGCCACTACGAAAATTAGCTGGCTTAGAATCTTTGTTGTAGTCAGTTTGAGCTGAATTAAATTAATCATCATAGCTCCTACCTCCATAAAGAATAGCGTCTAGCGCGCGGCGCGACCCAGATATACCTGAAAAGTGCGCTCCACATAATCATCAACACCGGGTACAAACAGCACGGCAAGAATCGTAACTACAACAGCAACCCCGGTAAAAATGTAAAAATTTTTCATGCTCAAAATCCTTGGGGAGTTATCTAATCTCTATCTACATTCATTTTATTCCCCTTTCTAACTTCGAGGCGCTGCTTCGAATACCCACACATCGCCTGCTTCGACCGCGGCACGAGTCGTCGCCGACGGATACTTCCCGGTGATAGTAGCAGTCAACCCATCGAGCACATCACCTGACTGTATGCGTTGCAGTTGGCGCTCATAACGCACACCGTTGATGCGAATTACCGCGCGGCCATCGCGCTCCGCCTGTATCGGCCACTGTTTCCAAATTCGTCCGATTGGATTACCCATGTAGCCCGACCAGATGTAGATCTTATTTTCATACTCGGCAATCCAGATGCGACGAGATTGCGCAGGATCAAGCAACTGCATCTCTATTGTCGGAATCTCGCTTACGAAACTCCAATCTGGATCGGGACCTAAATGCAGCTCACCGGCTACAAGGGCTCCGCCTGAGAAGACGCGATTCGGGCCGTCCTCAAACCGCTGCTTGGCACCGGCAGTCGCGACTGCCGCGATTGGAATCAGTAGCAGACAAATTGCTATGATGATTGCTCTTCTAAAGAATTTCATAACATTCTCTATTTGGTTGTATTACATACTTGCTGTCTAAACAAAAATAGGGCCAGAGTAACTACTACTCAAACCCCATTAGTCTCTCCCAAAACATATTATTACTGCGCTTCGGATTCCGCTAACGCATCTTGCACTCTTGCTCCGCGCAAAATATTTACCATGCCATAGTTACCTTCATGGCAGGCATACTCATAGAGCAGACCTGCCACTTTGGTCATGGGTACAATGGCCGTAAATTTGTCGATATAGGTTGATGGGTCATCGACAGTGAATTCATAATCTACCGTGTAAGTGCCCCTGCGAGTGAAGCGCTCTGTAAGCAGTTTATCTTTTGAGGTTCCGGCCTGGCCGAAACTCGAAGCCAAGCCATTGAAATTTCGCGTCTGGACAACGAGTGTCTCCCCTTCCCAATAGCCACGCGAATCTCCCATCCAAAGTCGCACGTTATCGTTAAGTGAGCCCATCTCACTAGGCGTATCGACAAGAGGGACTAAACGCGCATCGTGAATCATTTCTGTGAGGATGACTGCCGTATCTTTGGTCTGAAAAATTTGCACATTATTATTGTACAAACTCGGTATAAAGGGAGGTCCCGAATTGAAACCAATTAGGCAACGCTCTGAAAGCCCGCGATCCTCTGGACCATCCGTGCCAATGCCGCCAGCTGAGATTCGTACCGGGCGAGACTCACCAGTCGTATCTCCGCCGTATACTCCTTGGTTAGCTATAACGCCCTCTCTAAGAGCTGGAAGTTTGCCATTTACCGGATAGACAATATGCGAGGTACGCATATTACCGCCAATACCGGCATTCTCGACCCAAAAATCGTTGTAGGAGCCGTCAACACCCTCAACGGCTATCGCACCATCGTTAGAGGCATCTCTTGCTGCTCGCTGTTCAGCGATTTCCCTGACTTCCTTAGGTGTAAGGAACTGACGATCGCCAAAGCGAGATGGACGCTGCATGGGCGTGTTGGAAGAAAAATTCCAGACCCCCTGCAAATCGGGCTGACCCCACTGAGTGCGCGGAGCGACATAGTCTTCGGCAGCTAAGGCCACCGTAGAAAAGGCACAGGCCACTGCCAGCGCTGTAAGTCTTGGAAACGCTATTATTGCTTTTTTCATGAGTAGCACCGCGGATATTTTAATCACAATGACTGAAAGGTAGCTTATTCGTCATGCCAGCACAATTTATAAATAGCGACAAGATGTAGCATAGTAACTGAGCCTTATTCTACTGGGCGGCGGCGCCGGTGCCTAGTTCTAGACTGATCCAATTGAAAATCTGGTGCTCAGCGGCATGATTCAACAGTTGAGCAGCATTCTGCCGAAAGTTCATGCTACTTCGAAGCGCTTGTTGTATCAGGCTATCCTCGATCCATACGGCATCTGATTTCTGACTGCCCTTCAATTACTCAAACTTAATCTTTTCGTCAACATAATTGAGTTTGAGATCTTCACTGCTTGCCTTTTTGGCAATCCCAATAGTGGTTGATCTATTGCTCCTATTTAACGTACTTTATCCCTCTTCAGGCAGGACCAATGCCCAAGCTTGCCAAGGATATTTTAATGTATCGAACTACCACACTGCTTGCGATATTTTCGACCTTACTGCTTAGCGCCTGTAGTGAGCAAGTCGCTACCCCGGTCATAGATGCTAGCATCGACGACTACCCCGTTCGCCCCGCTCTGGATCAGCTTAGCGAAGCCGAGGCTATAGCACGCAAGGCGCGGGTTTCGAACATTTCTTACGTCTTAGACATCGACCTTGTCAGTCTCATAGATTCCTATCAGGGCCGCGTAACCGCGAATTTCACTCTTACCGACAACGACAGGCCACTGAATATCGACTTCACCGGTGGCAGCGTGAATGGACTTGTAGTGAACGGAGAGATGCTGAAGCCTGACTACAACGGCTACTTCGTTACACTATCACCAACGGCTTTAATAGCCGGACGCAATGAAGTGCTTATTGAGTATGCTCATCCTTTTGATCAAGACGGTACTGGGCTACATCGCTTCGTCGACCCTGAAGATGATCGTACTTATCTATACACCTATCTTTGGCCCTATTACTCGAATCGCTTATTCCCAAACTTCGATCAACCCAATCTGAAGGCGACCTATGAACTAACTGTTCGCGCCGCTGCAGACTGGGAAGTAGTCTCATCTACAACCGAGGATGCTATCGTCGAGGACGCCGATGCGAGAGTCTGGCATTTCCCGCAGTCGGAAAAATTTTCCAGCTATATCTTCTCTCTGCATGCTGGCCCCTATCAGATATGGGACGACATGGCCGGCGATGTGCCAATCAGACTGATGGCGCGACAGTCCCTCAGCGAATACGTAGCGGTTGAAGAATGGATGGCCCACACAAAATCAGGCTTAGCCCATTACCGTGACTACTTCGACATTCCCTATCCCTTTGAAAAATACGACCAAATTATCGTTCCCGGTTTTTTGATCGGTGCGATGGAGAATGTGGCCGCCATAACTTTCTCCGAAAGTTATGTCGACCGTGGCGCCTCTAACCGATTCAATAGCCAACGCCGCGCTGGAACAATTCTGCACGAGATGGCACATATGTGGTTCGGCAATCTTGTCACGATGAACTGGTGGAACGGCCTATGGCTGAACGAAAGCTTCGCGACACTAATGTCCTCCATCGCCGTATCAGAAGTGACCGAATTCGAAGACCTATGGCATGACTTTTATCTTTCTGAGAACTTAACCGCGATCTTCGCCGACAACGCAGTGTCAACGCACCCGATAGAAATGTCGGTTGCTAGCACGAATGACTTCTTCAACGTCTTCGATGCTATCACCTATGATAAAGGCGCATCTGTTCTAAACCAATTGTCTCACTATATCGGGCGTGAAGATTTTCGTCTGGGGGTTTCAAATTATTTGAAGGAGTACTCCTGGGAGAACACCGAGCTCGACGACTTCATGAGCTCGCTTTCTGAGCAGTCCCGCGTAGACTTAGATCCCTGGGCGCAGGACTGGATGTATCAGGAGGGAGTAAATACTATAGAAGCGCGATTTAGCTGCGATGCCAACGGTATAAGCAGCTTCGCCATTCTGCAGACCGTTCCATATGATCATCCAACACTAAGAGACCAGCGCGTGCAGCTAGGTCTATTTAGCACAGATGCGAATGGTTCTATCGAGCTCAACACTGCTATTCCGATAGAAATATTCGGCGCCGAAACTCAAGTGCCCGAAGCCATAGGCCTCGCCTGCCCAGATCTCGCCTTGCCCAACTACGAGGGCTGGGGATATACCGAAGTGAGTCTTGATGAAGTCAGCATGGATACCATCATCAGCGATGGCGCCTTAGAGCGAATAGACGATCCGCTCATGCGCTCAATGATCTGGACCGCCCTATTCAAAGCGCCGAGCAACGGCCAAATGGAAAACTCCACCTTGTTAGAGACTTTGATTGCCTCGCTACCTAAAGAAGACAATGACCGAGTCATTCGCCAAAACTTGGCCGCGTTAGTAAGCAACTTGGATTTACTAGAACGACTAGGTGGCAAATATGCCAATGAGCTCGCACTGTATGGCCCGCAGGCCGAGCGGCAACTCTGGCAACTAATCAACGCAGGCGTTAGCAACGAGCCAGGCAGTCAATCTGCCGGCATACTAAACCTCAGACTATCCCACTATATTGGTCTTGCACGCAGCTTTGAGGCACTGGGAAATCTTGCAAGCTTATTGGAGGACAGCACAGGAATTTCAGGACTGAGCCTGGGACAGAATCAACGCTGGAATATCATTCAGCGTTTTACTGCTAGAGACTACGACAGTGCACGCGAGCTATTGGCGGCTGAGCGCCAGCGAGATCCATCAGATGCTGGCAGACGTTCGGCAATCGCTGCGCAAGCCGCGCTACCTGACCACGACATCAAACAGGAATGGGTAACTCGAATACTCGATACCGAAAACCCCTTACCGCTTTCGAATCTGCGCGCGGCTATGGGATCGATATTCCCTACGGGCCAAGAAGAATTGCAGCTAGCCTTGTTACCACAACTATCAAGCAATCTTTCAGAGCTCACTTTGAGCCGTGATAACTATTTTCAACAGACCTATGGGCGAGATCTATTTTCTGGCATCTGCGAACAACAGGGACTGGATATTCTTATTGACGCGATTAGCGACAGCGATGCGATCGGTGCCACGCTGTATCGATTCATGAGCGAAAACGTGCAGAGCGCATCTCAATGTTTAGAATTGAAGGACTGAATTTCAAGACATAGACGATAAAGATAAGATTATGGCAGTATCATTGACATATTTACTATTTAGACAATCAACTAAGAGGCCCTATCATGCCGACAACACTATGGAAAATCCTAGTAGCAGCCAGTTTCTTGCTAGGCTGTTTGTCTTTTAACTTTTCATTTTCTGCTGAAATTCCAACAGGCAAAGCAGAAGATGTTGGCATGTCCTCTGAACGACTACTGCGAATCAACACGGCAATGCAGCGACATATCGATGCCGGTGATATTCAGGGGGCCGTTACTATGGTCGCTAGGCGCGGCAAGCTAGTACACTTTGAGACTCATGGATTGATGGATGTAGATGCCGATCGCCCAATGCAGGAAGATTCATTGTTCATTATGATGAGCTCTACCAAACCACTTCTCGGCGTGGCGACTATGATGATGATCGAAGAAGGATTGATTCGACCCGAAGATCCAGTCTCAAAATATATACCCGAATTTGCCGACATGCAGGTAGCGGTTCTCAAGGATTTAATCGATGAGAACATAAGTCCGTATTCTGTCAATTCTGAAAATATACCGGAGCACCGACTAGTGCCCGCGCAGCGTGAAATCACAATCCATGACTTACTCACGCATACGTCCGGCTTAGCAAGCGGTGGGTTAGGTACTGCAACATCTGAGCGCCCAAAACGCGACGACGACTCAACGCTCGCCAGTATCATTCCACAGTACGGCTCATATGCCTTAGATTTCCAGCCCGGCGCGCGCTGGACTTACAGTCCTGGAGTTGGCTTGGATGTAGTTTCACACATCCTTGAAATCGTTTCCGGCAAGCCTTTTGACGAAATCATCGATCAGCGAATCTTGCAACCACTCGGCATGGATAACACCTACTTCAATGTGCCCGCGGAATACAAGAGCCTACGCGTCAATATCAAAGACCGTGATATGTCGCGTTTCCTAGACCGACCACCAACAAAATACTTTTCTGCCTCCGGTGGTCTGACCAGCAGCGCCGAAGACTACCTACGTTTTGAGCAAATGCTGCTTAATGGCGGCGAGCTGTTTGGCAATCGCCTGTTGAGCCCCCGGTCAGTCCGAATGATGTCCAGCAATCAGATTGGCGACTTGTACAAGAGTTTTTCACGCCAGCAAGAGGGCATGGGCTTTGGATATACGGTAGCGGTTACCTTAGATCCAATTACCTCGAACGCACGTCGCAGTGCCGGCGCATTCGGTTGGGGCGGCGCCTTTGGTACGAGATCCTGGACCGACCCTGAAGAGAAACTGACTGCAGTTATTATGTTGCAGCAGCCTTATGGACCAGCACAGTACGACTTTGAAAATGCTGTTCAGCAGGCAATTATTGAATAGACAGATTCAGTCTAGCGCTGTGGCAGATGAAAAAACTCTAATCGGTTACCGGCTGACCCTTGTGAAACCTCGAATACCGCGTCCGGGATATTCGTTAAGACTTCATGCATCGCAATCATTGATTGGACTTGCCACATATTAACTTCTATTCTATTGACCAGAAACTTGCCAACTAGGGAGCCAAATGAGAAGAATTCATCTGTTGTTACTATCTCCTATTTGTTTGGGCAGTCCCCTTCTAGCTCAAAGCCTTATTAGCGAATCACTGACTACTGCCCGCAGTGATGGTGGCTCTTACATTAGCTGGAAAGAACACATCATCGACGATCGAGTATTATCCGGTGTCCCCTTTAGCGGTAGTGACGGTCTTGAGATGGCCGATCTCGACCGTGATGGAATTGATGATATTGTATCCGTCCACGAGTCAGATTCAGCATACGATTCCACTACTCCAGGAGAAACACCACCCGCTATGGGCCATGTAAGAATCGCTTTTGGCTCGAATGACCCTGACAGTTGGACCAATATTACCCTCGCTGAAGGTGTTGAGGCTTCAGCTGCCGAGGACGCCGCTATAGCTGACGTCAATGGTGATGGCTTTCTTGACATCATGATAGCTGCGGAATTATCGCATCTCATTTATTTCCAAAACCCTGGCCAAGACATTCGTAATCGAGTTTGGGAGCGCCTAATACTTCCAATGACTAGGGGCAGAGGGTCTTATATCCGAGTGTTTCTTGCCGATTTAGATGGCGATGGCAAGCCTGAAGCAATTGCACCCAACAAAGGGGCCCAGCGTCCAGCTGTTGCTGATTACAGACGCTCGACTGCGGCTTCTATTTATAAGTTCACCGGCGATCCATTGGATGGGTCTAGCTGGCAAGAGATTGAGCTAGGCAGATTCAGTAATCCTAGGAATTCGGAGCCAATAGATATTGATCAAGATGGTGATCTGGACATCATTGTCGGTAGCAACGGAGAGAATAGAATAATTTTATTTGAAAACGTCGACCCAGATAAACTTGGTTTCGAAGAACATGCTATTGGAGTTTATGGTCCAGGTACGAATGGATTTAACATGGAATTCGTCGATATCAACAAAGACGGACGCTTGGACATAATCGGAGGTTCAGGCCGCACTTTGTCGTGGTTAGAGCAGCCAGAAAGTATTGATCATGCTTGGATCTCTCGTTCAATTGGATCATTCGCACCCGATAGCGTGACAGGTTTTGAAATAGCTGATATTAATGATGATGGCTTGGTAGATATCATAGCTGGCAGCTATAGCCGCGGACCGAGAATGGGTGATGGTGAGGTAGACGAAAACGATTCTTTAGGTCGAATCGGTTGGTTTGAGAATCCTGGCGAAATTGAAAGCGAATGGACCCGGCACGATATTTCCAGGCGCAAACGTGGGATGTTCGACCGCTTCATCGCAAGAGATTTAGACAACGATGGCGATATAGATTTTGTTGGAACACGTGGCAACAGCGACCCCTATGATGGAGTATTTTGGTTAGAGCAAGTTCGAAGTAATGAACCTCGCAGAAATTTTCAACCGGCACGTGCAGAAGAAAGTGCCGAGATAGCGCTGCCTTTTTAAAGGGAATGAACGCGGTGCAAAACCACGTTCTTGTTTGGAGAAATACCTTGCCAGAGAAATCATTCTGTCGAGACTTGACGATAGGGATTCTCCACATAGTTGAGAAAAACCTCAAAGATATGGTGATCCCTATAAAATCTGAAAATTAGCCAACGAACTCAAAGAATACGTTGCTTCGCCGCATCGTACTCGCTTCTCAATTGCGCAACAAAGCCTGCAACAGGTGCTACTGTCTTGATCGCATTAATACCCTGTCCACAGCCCCAAATATCTTTCCATGCCTTCGACTTGTTGCTGCCTCCGGAGCCGAAATTCATCTTCGATGGATCGCTCTCGGGCAGGTTATCAGGGTCCATACCTGCCGCCTCGATGGAAGGCCTCAGATAATTTCCATGGACGCCGGTGAAAAGATTCGTGTACACGATATCGCTCGCCGCATAGTCAACCAAGGCCTGCTTATAAGCCGGATCGGCGTTTGCTTCGTCGGTAGCAATGAAGGCTGAACCCAAATAAGCCAGATCGGCACCCATCGCCTGAGCGGCGAGCACGCCGTCGCCGGTAGATATAGCGCCGGATAGCAGTACTGGACCATCGAACCATTCGCGTACTTCTTGAACAAATGCCATGGGAGATAGAGTGCCAGCATGACCGCCGGCACCCGCTGCTACGCAGATTAGACCATCGGCACCCTTCTCAATAGCCTTGTGAGCAAAGCGATTGTTAATGACATCATGGAAGCATAAGCCACCATAGGAGTGAATCGCCTCGAACACCTCGGGGCGAGCACCTAGAGATGTAATGACAACTGGCACTTTGTGTTTCACGCACATCTCGACATCGTGCATAAGCCGGTCGTTGGAATTGTGTACGATTTGATTCACCGCATACGGTGCGGCAGGGTTATCGGGATTAGCCTGGTTATGGGCATCTAACTCTTCAGCAATCCGCGTGAGCCATTCATCCAAGACCTCGATGGGTCGCGCGTTCAGTGCTGGAAATGAGCCGATGACGCCAGCCTTACACTGGGCAATAACAAGATCGGGATTGGAGATGATAAAGAGCGGCGCTCCGACTACTGGTAACGAGAGTTTTCCTCGCAGAGATTCTGGTAAAGCCATGGATAGTTCCTTCGCTAGTGTTGATTCTTACTTGTTGGGTTATTTCTAATCTATTTCCTAATCTGCTTCCTAAACTATTCCTTTTTCTCGAACACTTTTTCCACGGCGCGTTCTACTGCCGCATGTGCGCCCGTTTTCAACAGGGTGCCATGAGCTGCAAGCAGCCTATCAAACTTGAGACCTAACAATCTTCGGAATTCCGGTTCCAGTGTCTCTTCCTCGGGAGTCTGATACTTCAGCCAGATTGGTCCGATTATCGTGGTACGAGGAAAACCAATAAACGGCATGAGGATTTTCGCCGCAATATTATTGTAGCTGTAGTCACCGTAGTTCTGTATCGCATCGCAGGTAAAAAGAATTCCCGTGCCACGCTTAATGAGCAAAGCACATTCGGGCTGTATCGTGCCTGCAAATTCGAATATTTCTGCATTATCGAAAGGAAGCGGGGCAACACTATCAAGTTCTTTGTCTATTTTGGGAATTGTGTAAGTGGTGCCACCTAGCTGCGCCCACATCTGCGCGCCAAACTTTTCGACATAGTAAGGATCGTCCACTCCATGAAAGCACCCTAGTCGAACAATATGTTTGACCCGACCTATTTTGGCAATCTGCGCCTCTACTTTAGCGCTAACACGCACAGGATTTATCAGAGACAGCTCGTCACCGTTTCTGATAATGCCCATATTACGGGAAATTCTAAGCAAAGGGTTCATCTTGATGCTGCCGCGCAACATGAAGATGTCTTCTGCAATTTCTTCCACGTTACCATGGGGATAGATCGGTGTATTGCTAGTCATAGGAATCTGCTTTTTGGCTCTGTGCTGCTAGTTCGTCGAGCCCCCAAGCTTACGCGATTCCCGCCCCGCGCACACCTACATAGACTGAATAAAGCGATTGGCTAGCCGTCATGAATAATCTATTGCGCCTGGCCCCGCCAAAACAAATATTAGCACAGACCTCAGGAAGCCGGATGACACCTATTGTGTCGCCTGAGGAAGATATAACCTGCACGCCCGGTCTAGCACCGGCCCAAATATTACCATCCACATCACAGCGGATTCCATCTGCGGAAGTAATCGTGTCTGTCCCAGGAAGGGTCAGCTGCGCATGGCGGCGGCCATTACTTAGCCGATCACCATCGACGTCCCAGACTTTTATCTCTCTACCCTGGCCAGTATCAGCGACATACAATTTGCTCTGATCAGGCGAAAAACACAGACCATTCGGCGCGGCTATTTCATCGGTAGCTTTGGTTATACGCCCATTTACGGGGTCTACCCTATACACAGAGTTAGGTAACTCCGATTCTGCCCTGCTTCCTTCGTAATTGCCTCGGATACCATAGGGCGGATCGGTAAACCAGATAGCACGATCGGCAGCAACGACTGCATCGTTCGGAGAGTTCAAGAGTTTCCCTTCGAAACTGTCGGCTAATACAGTCTCGCTGCCATCATAGTTATAGCGAACCACGCGGCGCCCACCGTGCTCGCAAGAAATCTGCCGGCCTTCGTGGTCAAATGTATTGCCGTTACTATTTCCTGCCGGGTTGCGAAATTCTGTCACTCTGCCATCGTCTTCGATCCAACGCAGTTGACGATCATTAGGGATATCGCTCCAGACTAGATAACGGCCAACACCGTTCCAAGCTGGCCCCTCTGCCCAGAGCGTACCTGTGTGGTGTCGCTGAATCGGTGTGTTAAATGGAATGTAGCGCTGGAAACTGGGATCCAGCGCGATAAGATCGGGGTCCGGATAGCGCAGTGGCGAGTTACCGGACCAGTCTCTAGGCTGATATTCGGGAAAGGGTATCTGCGCTGATGCAAAAAAGGGTAGAGCAGCAGCCGCGGTAATGCCCACGCGCAAAAACGAACGACGTTTCATAAAGCCTCCGGTGTGTGAGAAGGCCGGCCAACTATCACGACATCAGTCGAAAGCCGATCAGTTTACTAATTCTTATCGGCGATTAGTTTTCGTACCCAACCATCGCCCTTGGTTAGCAGATACAGCTCGCCATCGGCATCGATACCCAGCCTTAAATCTGCGCGCTTGCCACCGCCATAGGTATTAGCCATACCAACTGCATCGCCTACAATCACCTCCCTGCCATCAAGGCGGATGCGTAACTCGGCGATGAGTCCTGGATTGCCTGCCTGCAAACCTTGGCTCTGCGCATAAAAGACACGGCCAGTCACCATGTCAGAAAATACCACTTTGCCAACTAACTCAGGAATTGCTGTTCCACGATATACAAACACACTGCCTACAGCGTTGCCTTCATCGTGGTCGAATTGTAAAACTGGATAGGTGAATTCCTGCTCATCGTTTGGCTTAGGATAAACAGGATTTGGCCGCACATTGCCGATACCGAATGCTGTCGCGAACATACCCTCGCGCGCGCGCCAGCCATAGTTCGCTCCCTTCACACCAATATTAATTTCTTCAATCTGGTTTTGTCCGATGTCGGCTATATACATCGTCCCGTCGGTATCGAATGAAAAATGCTGCGGATGACGCAGGCCATAGGCCCAAATTTCAGACGCTGCGCCAGCGATATCAACAAGCGGATTGTCTTGAGGTATCGAGTATTTATTACCACGATCAAAATTCAGCGGATCGATGCGAATGATGGATGACATTGGTGAAGTAAGAGATTGACCGTTCTCATCAGGGTCATTCGCCCCACCGCCGTCGCCGAAGCTGGCGAAGAGTAGACCATAGTCTGAATCTGTGGAAGTCGCCGCGTAGTTAAATGCCAAAGTGCCAATATTATGATTTTGTGCGAACTGACCGATCCGAAAAACCTCTCTCGATGTGCCGGAGAAAACGCTGGCACTTGAATCGGTCGCTGTCCATTCGCGTATCACGCTCTCATGATTCTCCGAGTTGCCATCCAGATAGTCTGCGACGCCGCTGTCTGATCTCGTGCTAAATGCCGTGTAGAATTTTCCATATCCGGGACGGCCCAATTGGGAAAACTGCGGATGAAAGGCGAAACCTGCCAATCCGGTTTCGTTAGGAAACATAGAATCGTCGAAACCAAATTCCGCGTCACGAATATCTAAAAACGCATCGAGCGTGTTTGCCGCCTCATCATATATGTAGAGCACACCGCGCAGTTCGTTGATAACGAGTCGACCCGATCCATCTGGAATCGGCTGCATGTATTGTAGCCGTGAATAGGCATCGTTAGTCTGGGGGACGTCACTCGAATCTAGCATCTGTGGAAGTCTAAGAAATTCTTGGGCGACGACAGTGATGTCGCCCTTCTCGATCCTCTGGGGAATAGGATCAACAAGTGCAGTGACCAGGGGCTCCGCCGCAAAGGCGAAGCTTGTTATGCATAAACAGGCA
>CASIAB010000012.1 GCA_949372635.1 uncultured Pseudomonadales bacterium | reverse complement strand
TCATGATTTGCACAGGGTTGGCATCAGCTGCTAATGCGGCGCTGGAGACGAAGCTCTTCTCTATCTTAGATTCGAATTCGGAAAAGTTCTCGAGTCTGCCCGCGGCTTCTGAGTTTTTTAGAATTTCATAGAATCTTTCTAAGCTGTCGCGCTCTGAATCAGATCGAAGAATTAGTTCGCCGCCTAACTCGCTAAATGTAGTACGAATTACGCGGCTTATTCTAGTCAGTAGTTTCGCGCCGAGAGCGCCTTGCAGTATCGACGTTAGTTTTACTATGCGTAGAAGGCCATCGCTGCTGAGTTGTGTGTTCTGTTTGTCGGCGCACAGCTGCTGCATGCTTTCAAACACGCTGATATTATTTCCAAAATTCGCTACGACATGCAGATCCTCTGAAGAGATTCCACACCATGGCGCTCTGAGGGTGGCTAACCAAGAAAGTCGGTCTGCATGGTTGCATACGGCGCCTGTTAGACTAATCAGGTCGGTGATGAGCGGCAGCGTATTGAGTCTGTCAATCTCGTTGGCAAGCCAAGGGATCTCCGCTTCGCGAAGTGCGGGAAGTATGTATTCTAGGTGGCCTCGGCTGCGCACGAGTATGGCTATCTTGTGCTGGGAATGCTGCTCGCGAAGGCGCGATATCTCATCTGCAATATACGCAGCCTCCTCGATATAGGCTTCAGTCTTACCGTCTTCATCGTACTGATAGATGCGAGTCGATACGGCAGTCTCGATGTCTTTTGCATGTACCGCATGGGAGTGCGAGTAACTTACCGCGCCTCGGGAGATGTCGTTCTGTTCAGGAAAGGCGCCGGAGAACACTGTGTTTACCCAGTCTACTACGCCGCTGTCGGATCTAAAATTCGCTAACAGGTCTATCGCGGTGATCGGGATATGAGCCATGCCATTTTCTCGTAGCCTAATGAACAGGCCTACGTTGGCGTTTCGAAACCCGTAGCAAGACTGCATCGCATCGCCCACGACGAAGAGTGTGCGTCCATCTCGTTCTTCCCAGCCCGCTGTTAATTTACGCAGCAATTCCATCTGTGAGGATGACGTGTCTTGGAACTCGTCAACCAGTATGTGTTTGATCTGATAGTCGAGGCTAAGTGCCAGGTCTGTAGGATTCTCTTCAGTGCCTAGCGCGCTTAGTGCCGCCAAACTTACCTGTGGATAGTCAATTTTGTTCTTTTGCGTAAACGCCAGCTCCAGCTGAGCCATTAGGGTTGGGAGCACTAAGGTCAGTGTGTTGAGAAAGTCCCAGGAGAGTTCGTCATCATTGGGTGGCGGAAGTCTGCGCAGATAGTCCAGCGCCTGTAAAAGCTCAGGCGACTCAGCCATCGACTGCAGCAGCGCTTTCATCGCGTCCTTCTTTTCTTTTTGAAGTGCCTTCTGTTCTTTGCTGCCTGACTGCGGTGGAAAACCGACGTCTTTAGTAACACCTTTACGAAATGCCGTATCGGACTTAACAAGAAACAGTTTAGTCAGGCCGATCCAAGTAGTCAGGTATGTATGGCTGGATTTCGGGAGTTCGTTTAGGTCGCTGCAAAGCAGCAGATCAGAATCGATACCCCCCTCGCGAAGATTTGTAGTGGCGTACCGTAGTAGCGGCATTAATTCGGCGGTGTAAGGCTCCAATAGCAATTGCGCGCTCTCGATGGATTCATCTATCAGTTCCAATAGATTTGCTGCGAGATAGTCCATGGCTTGCTCAGGAGAGCTCGCAACGCCCACAATATCGCCAATCCACTGTTCACGCTGCTTCAAGAGATTTGTTAGGAGAGATTCTAGCTTTTCACTGTCGTTGTCGAAGTGCAGCATCAACTTACCGATGGCAGCGGAGATTGGCAGGTCTTCGTTCAGTAGTTTTAGACAGTTTCGAATAGCTAGGTGATAGCAATCATCAATCTGCTCACTTATTTGTAGCGGCCCTCCAAAATGGGAAAGTATCGGTAGCCGACTTGCGAGGAAGTTACAGAAGCTATCTATGGTTTGAATTCGCAGCCGGTTTGGTGATTGCTGCAGCTGCCAAGATTCTTTTGCATCTTGTGCTAATACGCTGTTGGCGATCTCATATTTATCGCGATCTAACTGTGTCTCTATGGCTATTGGGTCGACCTGCTGTGCCCATTCGAGTGTATTGAGAATCCTTTGCGCCATCTCATTGGCGGCCTTCTTGGTGAACGTTATAGCTAGCACTTCTTCTGGGTGCTGGCATACGGCGAGTAGTTTTAGAAAGCGAAGGCTGAGTAGCTCTGTTTTACCTGAGCCTGCAGGGGCCTGTACGGCGATGGAGCGAGTGATATCCAATGCGTTCTGCCGTGCATCGAAGTCGACTACCTGTTTTTCCGCGGCCGTCATATCTCTTCTTCGCTTAAGGGTATCTCGCTTTGCTCTGATTCGGCTATTCTGCACAGCGGGCCGAGGTCGCAATATTGGCAGGTAGTAGCTCCTCGCGTCGGAGCGACGGCTACGAGGCCGGATTCGAATTCTTCTACAAGCTTATGGATGCTCTTATTCCAGTAATTTTGCAGGGCGGGCCAACCGCCTTCAAATGACTTCGCCTGTCTGCTGACTTTTACCTGCGCGCCAAAGTCGCTTAGCTCCATAGGGCTGATCAGTCCTATGTTCTCTGCATTGAGCTGAAAGATGAGCGTGGCGCTGACCGGCTGGTCGGTGCCTGTGCTGAGAGCAATTTGATAAAGCGGGAGCTGCAAGTCATCTGGTCTTTCATCAAACCATTTGTAGTTAGTAAATTTTCCCGTCTTATAATCGATCAGAGCGAGAGAACCATCGCCTAGTTGATCGACGCGATCTATGCGCAAATCAAGTGAGAGCCCTGAATGTTGCCAGAAAACTTTTTTTTCGTTATCTAAGATGGTGAACTCGCTGCGCTGTTTTTCCAGTGCCAGAAAGCCCTCCAATAAATTCGTTAACCTGCCTTTCTCAAGCAGCGAGAAGGCAGGAGTCATTGTCTCGGGATGATATTTTCTAAGATAGTCGATAGCCATCTCTGCGCTTTGTGCGGTCATTTCTTCTGTCTCGGCAGGGGACAGACTATGCAGTGTTTTGGAATCACCTAGTTGCAGGCCGATATGCTCTAGCGCTTTATGTAAGGCGTTTCCTCTAACCAAGGAATTCAGGCCATAGCTAAACTCATCGAGTCCCTTAGCCCTCAAGCGATTTCTGGCGAAGGCTCGAAACGGACAGTTAGATTGATTGCTTAACAAGCCAGTTCCTCCGGACACGTCTTCGTCGCTAGTCAGCGGGATGTGAAGTGTTTCTTCATACCTCTCTAGATTGTTAGTAATCTGATTGCTTGAATGTCCTTCAGGAATCACTTCAGTAGCATTCGGTTGTTCGAAGGTTATCTCTTTTAGTAGGGCGCTCGGCCGAATGGTGAGTTCTTCTTCTAGCGCGTGATAACTAATCACCAGCTCTGCTGTAGTGTTTTTGCGAAGTGCAGCCAGCTGCGTGAGCGCGGTACCTAACTGTTGTTGGTTGGAGCTTCCCGGCATTTCCAGCGCTTGCTGCAGGCTATAGGGAAGAAACGCCACAGGGTTGATTGGCTGCGGCCAGTTTCTGTCATCTACTGATAGAATCCAAAGGTGATCGAACTGAAGATCCTGCGCTTCTTCCGCATCTATTAAGGAAATCTGCCTGCGGTCATCAAAGTTTAGATTTACCTTTGATTGCTTCAGATAAGTCTGCAGCTTCGCTAGAGCGTTGCTTAGAGAAATATTGCCTAGTACTTTCGATGAGGCTGCAAAGCGTTGAATGCACTGCTGCCAAAGCAAACTTTGCTGTTGATTGTGTTCAGCTGAAGGGTTGCCTGGCCAGCCAATCAATTGTAACTGATTGCTAAATAGCTGCAGCCATTGGCGTAACGACTGATGATTGTGTTCGTGCCTAGCGAGTTCGTTAAAGGCGAGTAAATTCTGGGCTAGGACAGGGCAGTGATGACTACGATTGTCTTGCAGCATGACTGAACGTAGCTGCGTGAGGCGAACCTCGGCTTCTGTGTTCCCGCGAAGAGCTATC
The DNA here is from genome assembly GCA_949372635.1 of uncultured Pseudomonadales bacterium. Lineage (GTDB taxonomy): Bacteria > Pseudomonadota > Gammaproteobacteria > Pseudomonadales > Pseudohongiellaceae > UBA9145. The sequence goes on along the minus strand of CASIAB010000012.1, from coordinate 30,923 downwards.
TCTAGGGCAATGCGTGCCTGCGGTTCTTCCTCCTCACCAAGTAGGTTTGGTAGCTGCAGTAACTTGCAGAAACGTTCGCTATCTATCAGCTCACGATTGAGCGCAAGCAGCGACAAAGCCACGCTAAAGTCTGGCAGCTCGTCTAGTGATTCTGTGCTCTGATAGCGATTAAGATGATCGGCGATATCGAAATGCTTGTTATTGTTGGCTTTGCTGTTTCTAAATAGCGCCTCTTCGATCGGCGGCTCCAAAGAACGGCTGTGGTCAACTACTATGCCGATGTGTGAGTCCGGAAATTCGCGGGCCTTGTCCTGGCACCAATCGATACAAGCATCAATCTCTGTGCTGTTGTTTTGGAAACAGCGGTACGCGTTGTCCCTATCTGCGAAGACCGGGCCCAACTGTGGGTCTTGGGCTCCAACACGAGGCCATTCAACTTCACAAACCAGGGCTAGAGCATCGATTAGTTCTACGTATAGAGGGGGAGGCTGATTGAAATTAATAAGCGCGATCTTGCTCGGCAGTATCGGTTTAATCTCTTCGATATGCTTTGCGATTATCCTGCCGGCGTCGCTGAGGCTAACGGCGTTGATTTTTTTGCAACGCGCCTGGAATTGTTCGCTCCAATCTAGAAATGTCTGAAAGTCGACTGCGCTGCGATAGCGTTCCGGATCAAAGCTCGCAGCAACGTCCCATTGTTGAAAGAATCGATAGCTTCGCGCGACTGAGTTTGCCGTTTCTTCGCTATTGAGAAGCGGATATTTTTCATAGCTTGATCGTACGATTTGTAGCCAATTTTCTTGTTCATCGAAGCGACCTAGCAGTTGCGTCTCATTGAAGGGGGCTATTCCCTGAGAGGCAGCGAGTTGCCATAGCTGTTGGATGTAGATATCGATTGCAAATACAGCGGGTCGCTCCCAAGTCTTTATTTTCTCGCTGCTACTTCGAAAACCATTCGCGTATTCGCGTAGGATTCCGTCCACGCCTCGATTGTTAGGAGTTAGTAGCGTGAAGCCATTGCTAAGCAGTGGTAGTAAGGCATCGATGTCAAAACGACGAATGGCCATGAGTCACGGCTGCCTGTTGATATGTGACGCCCAGGCCAAGAACTCTTCTCTGCTGCCGCGGTAGATGACGCGATCGAGTTTCTTGTTGATCTGGTATTCGTACATGGGGTCGTAGTAGTCGCATAGCAGCCGTTCTATCCACTGTCGGTGTAGCGCTTCGGATTCGGCGGGATCATTGTGGGTCAGCGCCTGCTCCATTACAGCATGGAGTTCAGTATGCTTCTCGGCTCCGAGCCGACGTTGTATTCGCTCTAGGCTCCCTAGGAGAAACTTCGAGAAATTTTTCTGCGCAGCTTCTGCGTCATCTTTCTGAAAATCCTGAAAATTGGAGTAGATGTAGTCTTTGTAGATTGTTTCTACCCGGGCCGCCATAGATTCCTCGAGCATGGCGATAGGTGAGTCAGCCATTTTATCATGGAATTCTTTCGGAATTGACATCGAGCCGATTGACCTGCTTTCATCCTCAAGAAAGAGTTGCTGGGCATTCTCGAAGGGTAGTTTTAGTAGGGCGATAGCCAACTGATTCTCGAAATCGATTTGACTAGGCTGTCCCTGAATACGCTTGCCGAAATGCAGAGCCGCGATGGTTGGCTAGTCCTTCGAGATCGACGCTGAAATTCAGAGAATTGAGCAGGTGCGTCTTGGCGCTTCCTGTTTTGCCGCCAATGATCATGAACTGAGAGCTTAGCCTAACCGCTTCTATTGTATCGATCAGGTAACGCCGCAGTGCCTTATAACCTCCCTCAATCACCGGCACATCGATACTCAGATCGGCTCAGCCATTGCTGCACTGTTTGAGAGCGTAGCCCGCCGCGGAAACAATACACTGCAGCAGAAGGATTCGCGTGGAGAAATTTCTGCCAATTGCTTAGCCGTAGTTCTTTGCTCTCGCCGCTGACGAGTTCATTCCCCAGATTAATCGCCGCATTTTTGCCTGCATTTTTATACTTCTTCCCTATCTCGTGCCGCTCGTGATCTAAAAGCAGCGGAAGGTTAATGGCATTAGGAAATGCGCCGTGTTCGAATTCCATCGGTGCACGAACGTCTATCAACGGCAGATCTTGAGTGAAGAGATCTTTGAATTCTGGTTCGCGAAGGAGTAGAGGCATCAAGGTACAGGCACGTATTTAAGGAAATCAGTAATTGAACTGTTTCGTGAAGATGAAGTGTAACACTTAGGCCTATTCAGCCCTAGGATGCGCAGTCAATACTGATAGCGTACTGGGCTTTGCGGTAGCACTCGGCACGCCGTATTATTGACAGGGTGATAGGAGCTGATAGTAAGCAGCTGGAACTTGTTAATCTGGGAGTAGAACGATCTCAAGCGAAAGTAGTGATGATAGTAGTAATGCCGAGGGCGAGACTATCGACCCCTTCGATATGGTGCGCAAGATCAAGGGTCGCGGGCCAGCGCCGGTGCACCTGTGGGATCCGCCATTCTGCGGCGACATGGATATGGTTGTTGCCAGAGATGGCACTTGGATCCATGAAGGAAAACCGATTCGCCGCGCTGCCTTGGTAGAGCTTTTCGCCTCGGTTCTAAAAATCGCAGACGATGGCGAATACTATCTGGTAACACCCGCAGAGAAAGTTAGGATACAAGTCGAAGACTGCCCTTTCGTGGCTCTGGATATGGATGTCGAGGGAGAGGGGAGTCAGCAGAAATTAACTTTTACCACGAATATTGGCGAGAAGGTCGTGGCAGGAGAAGAGCATCTACTGAATATTCAAGTAGATCCGGATAGTGGTGAGCCCCATCCCAGCATCCATGTGCGAAGCGGTCTCGATGCGTTAATAAATCGTGCTGTTTTCTATCGCTTGGTTGATCTTGCAGTGCCAAGTGAAGCCGAAACAGGACTCCCGGGTATGGGTATCTGGAGCAGCGGGCAATTCTTTACTCTGGGCTAGCGGGGTTCGATGCAGCTAAAGGCTTAAAATCGGCTACAGAAACTGCTCTCTCAGTTGACCTAAACCACTAAAAACGGCATTATTGCCACCTTTTTTCGGGCCGTGAAAACGGATTTTTCTGGGGCCTGACCTAGTTCATTACTAGTGATAAAAAGCTAAACCATTCTTGTTAGACACTACTATGGAGAATCCATGAAGATTCTTGTTGCGATAAAGCGCGTCGTTGATGCGAACGTTAAAGTTAGGGTTAAGGGCGACGGCACTGGCGTTGATCTTACCAATGCCAAGATGGCGATCAATCCATTCTGTGAGATTGCCATTGAAGAGGCGATCCGAATCAAAGAGTCGGGTGCAGCAGATGAAGTCATTGCTGTATCGGTAGGGCCTCAGGTTAGCCAGGAGCAAATTCGCACTGCACTGGCATTGGGTGCCGATCGAGGAATACTCGTTGTGACTGACGAGCAGGTAGAGCCACTGGCGGTTGCCAAGATCCTCAAGACGATAGTCGACAAAGAAGGTATCGATCTGGTCATCCTGGGAAAGCAGTCTATCGATACCGATAACAATCAGGTAGGACAAATGCTTGCGGCGCTATGTAATTACCCACAGGGCACATTTGCCAGCAAGGCCGAAATAAAAGACGGCAAGATTGAAGTAACACGCGAGATCGACGGCGGCGAGCAGACTGTGCTACTTGAGTCTGCCAGCAATTCTGACTACGGACCTGCGTCTAAACGAGCCGCGCTATGCCTCATTGCCAAACATCATGAAGGCTAAGAAGAAGCCAATAGATGCCACTACGGCTGCTGAGTTGGGTGTCGATATCATATCGAAACTTCAGACCCTCAGTATTGCCGCGCCAGCAGAGCGAACTGCGGGCATTATTGTCGAGTCTGTCGAAGAACTCGTTAACAAATTGAAGACTGAAGCTAAAGTCATATAGGTGGTGAGCATGTCAATTTTAGTAGTAGCAGAACACGATAACGATTCGATCAAGACTTCGACTTTGAATACAGTCACAGCGGCTCAGGCCATCGGTGATGATGTTCATGTGTTAATTGCTGGTGTAGGCTGCCAAGCTGCAGTGGCGGCAGCGGCAGAAATCGCTGGGGTCGCGAAGGTGATCAGCGCAGACAATGAAGCTTATGGACATCAGTTACCTGAAAACGTAGCGCCTCTTCTGGTTGAGCTTGCAAAGAATTACTCGCACATCTTGTCTGCGGCGACGACTACTGGCAAGAATCTCATGCCTCGCGCGGCAGCGCTTCTAGACGTGGCGCAGATATCCGACATCATAGAAGTGAAGAGCGAAGATACCTTCGTGCGGCCTATTTACGCGGGTAACGCGATGGCTACTGTGCAGTCATCAGACTCCGTCAAGATGATTACTGTTCGAACTACCGCCTACGCTGAAGCGGCGCTGGGTGGCAGTGCCACTATCGAGAACTCCGACTTCGTCAGCAGTCAGCAGTTGGCTACTTTCGTTAGCGAACAGCTTTCAGTCTCTGAGCGTCCTGAACTGACTGCGGCATCAATAGTAATCTCTGGTGGTCGTGGCATGCAGAACGGCGAAAATTTCGTCCTTCTAGAGAAAGTCGCAGATAAGCTAGGTGCTGCAATCGGCGCTTCTAGAGCCGCGGTTGATGCGGGCTTCGTGCCAAACGATATGCAGGTAGGTCAGACAGGCAAGATAGTCGCTCCTGATCTGTATATTGCGGTAGGTATTTCTGGTGCGATTCAGCACCTTGCTGGCATGAAAGACAGCAAGGTAATTGTTGCAATAAACAAAGATGAAGAGGCACCGATTTTTCAGGTTGCCGACTATGGTTTGGTAGGCGATTTGTTTAAGGTGCTTCCCGAATTGGAGGCTGCTCTTTAGATAGGTGCCAGCTTCGCAATTTTAGATTTGAGCCACACATAAAAAAGCCCGGGTAACCGGGCTTTTTTATGTGACTCGTTTGAACTCAACGAGTTGTCTATTTGTTCAACTATTCGCCTTTATCTTGTTCCTTTTGAGCTGCCATGCGCGCGACGCTTAATTTCGCGTGGGTCGTTAGCTGCGCGACCGCCAGCAGATCCTGGTGCTGTTAGTGTGCTTGCTCGGCTTGGCGTGGGTTTAGGTGCAGGACTAGGGCTAGAAGCCTTAGGTTCTGGTTTTGCTGCTACCGGTGCGCTAGCTGCTTTCTTCTGCATGCTTTGTTGCAGCTCGGCTGCCTGTTCAGGAGCTGCTTGCACTGGCTTTGCTTCTATTGCGGGTGCAGGTGCTCGGACAGAGTACTCCCGTGCCGCTGGAGTTGGCTTGGCTCTTGGCTTGTTTGATCATTCGCTGACGGCTGGCTAGTCGTCTCATTACTAGCTGCTGGCGATGCTCTGGCTTTGCGTTCTGAGGAACAACGGCCTCAGTGCTGCTTGCTTGAGTAGTTGCTGTAGGACTCTCGCTAGCGTTCGCACTTGCACTGGATCGCATTTCCGCGACGCGCCGCTCCTAGATCTGTTGCCAGATTGATTCGACTGCTGTCGTGGTTGCTGATTACCATTAGCTTGCGATTCTTGAGGTGCCTTGTTGCCATCTACTTCAGCAGCGTGGTCTAGATCTGTTGACTAGACACTGCTCTCATCCGTAGTTGCTTTAGCCTGTTCTGGTCTAGGCCCACGCTTGCGCTGATTTGAATTGCGTGGACGCTTGTTGGCTGGCCGTCGCTGTGTTTTTTGCTCAGAATTTTGCTCGGAGTTCTGTCCAGAATTTTGTTGTTCCGGCTTGTCAGATGACGCTACCTTATCTTGCTTGTTAGGGTTCTCGTTGTCAGACTTGGACCTACTCGCCTTCGTTTTTCTTGTTCGGCTGGTTGCGTCGTTGATTCGGGTTAGAAGGCTTACCGCCGCGCTCTCTGCGCTGCTGATTGCCACCGCGTGACTGTTGGCCGCGTTGATTCTGACTGCGTGAATTCCCTCTAGATCGATTACGGTTGCCGCTTTGGGATCTCTTCTTAGGTTCTTCCTTTTTCTTGTCCGAGGAGCCAAATATCGAAGCAAATAGTTTCGAAAAGAAGCCTTGTTTCTTCGGCGCTACCTGTGGAGGAGGAGGCGACCGATCTGAAGATACGTTACTTACCGCAGGCTTCTGAGCAGCTGGCGCATCCTTACTCTTGGATTTCGCGTTCGGAGCTGGCTCTGCGATAGCGGTAACATCTACCTCATACACTTCTCCTTGCTGATTCACTGCAGTAATTTCGTAATGAGGCGTTTGCAGCTCGGGCTTAGGAACTATCGAAACTTTAGTTCCGCTTTGTTCCTCAATCTCGGCAATTCCTGCGCGCTTCTCGTTTAACAGATAAGAAGAAAGCGCTAGCGGAACAGTAGCTCGTACTTCCTGGCACTTCTGCTTGTTCGCTTCTTCCTGCAAAATTCTCATAATTGAAAGGCAGAGTGATTCCACGTCGCGAATCGATCCCTGACCACTGCAGCGCGGACAAACGATCCCGCTAGTCTCCCCTAGTGAGGGGCGTAGTCGCTGTCGTGACATTTCGAGAAGTCCGAAGCGGGAGATGCGACCGACTTGCACTCGCGCGCGATCCGGCTCAAGCGCATCGCGCATTCTATTTTCGACTTCGCGTTGGTTTCGGCTGGAGTTCATGTCGATGAAATCGATGACAACCAGGCCGCCCATGTCTCTTAGGCGTAGTTGCCGTGCGATCTCGTCAGCTGCCTCGAGGTTTGTGTTCAGAGCAGTCTCTTCGATGTCGGCACCGCGAGTCGCTCGTGAGGAGTTGATGTCTATTGAAATCAGCGCCTCGGTTGGATCGATTACTACTGAACCACCTGCGGGAAGTTTAACTTCGCGCTCGAAGGCGCTCTCTATCTGACCTTCGATCTGATAGCGATTGAAGAGAGGGAGCTTGTCTTCGTACAGCTTAATTCTGTTTTCATATTGTGGCATCACCTGCTTGATGAAGGTGATCGCCTCTTCGAAGGATTCCTTAGTATCAAAGAGTACTTCGCCGATATCCTTGCGCAGATAATCGCGGATCATGCGGATGATGACGTTGCTCTCCTGATAGATCAGGAAGGGAGCTGGCTTGGTGGTGCTGGCTTCTTGAATTGCGTGCCACAGTGCTAACAGATAGTCCAAGTCCCACTGTAATTCTTCCTGTGCCTTACCGACGCCGGCAGTACGCACGATCATACCCATGCCGTCTGGAATCTCTAGACCACGCAGTGCCTCGCGCAGTTCGGAGCGCTCATCGCCTTCGATACGACGAGAAATGCCGCCGGCCTTAGGGTTGTTGGGCATCAATACCAGATAACGCCCGGCTAAGCTGATGTATGTAGTAAGGGCCGCGCCTTTATTGCCGCGTTCTTCCTTCTCAACCTGAACGATAACTTGCGTACCCTCTGGGATCAGCTCCTTGAGGTTCTTGCTCTTAACATCCGTGGCGTAGTACTGACGGGATATTTCCTTTAATGGCAGGAAGCCGTGGCGGTCAGCGCCGAAATCGACGAAGGCAGCTTCAAGGCTAGGCTCTACACGAGTCACTTTGCCTCTGTAGATATTTGCCTTCTTCTGGATGCGAGTGCGGTTTTCGATGTCTAGGTCGTAGAGTTTCTGACCATCAACTAGAGCAACACGGAGTTCTTCTTCCTGCGTCGCATTAATAAGCATTCTTTTCATAATAGGTTCACTTGTCGTTGAACCAGATAAGAAGCTTAGGAGGGAATCATCGAGTTGGGCGCGCACGACTCAATAAGGAGTAGTGGGTTAGGGCAACGAAGAAGCGGAATCGGATTGATTAGGCTTCAGCTAGAGCAAATTCTTAACGTTTTAACAATAATAGAACAGCCATAGACGTGCTATGACTTGTCTTGTGCTCAATTGACCGCCTATATGAGGCTTCTATGTTGCATATATCTATTGTTTTTGTTGAAAATATTACTTAGTTTTGTCTTTCGTTGCCCAGCTGATTAGAGCTGGATATCAGCGCAGCATCAGCTGCCTTGCTCGAAAATATATTCCTAAACTTATCCGGTTTGTCTCATCATGACTTTGAGTCATGACTTTTAATAACTGTTAAATGGGTTAGCAGTCTCTCTAGCTATCTGCTGATTGCCCTGTATTGGTGCGAATCAGTCTTATGAAGCTGTAATTCTGCCTGTGTGGTCGCGGCTAAATGGCACGGACCCTGTGTAGTTGTCGTCAGGAGAGCTTGATCCAATAGGTCTTAACGATTGGTCTCAATAAAATCTCTCAAATAACCGAAGACTTCCGATGCTCTGTATCCCGCGCAATCTGGCGCTTGTGGATTACAGACGCTACCCTCGAATACAAAGTTAGAGGGAGCATGGCGAGGAATATAACAGCAATGTCTGTAGGACTCAATTAATGTGCTTCTGTTTCATGAAATTTACTATAAAAAACAATAATCTGCATCATTCTTTCAGCTTAGATTTGTAGCTAGCTGATGGATTTTTTGTGGTGTTTAGACTCGTTGGAGGCGCGGTGGACAGTTGAACGATCTATACGACAGTGCTGTATGAGTGTGTCGCTGCTGCGCAGCTTGATAAAACGAAAGTCCTGTGTTTAAAATACCCGCCGCAGTGGCTTTGCCAGTACAAAGACACAAAAAATCAATAAGATACTGGCAAAACATAGAATTTAAGTAAGCCACTAGTGGTCGATTCAGGGCTAATCTTAGACAATAATAGAATAAGAACAGAGCAATAATTTAACAGGCGTAACTGTCGAATAACAAGACGGATCGCCAAAGATGTTAGGGGCAAGATCAATGACTATTTATTCCTACTGCCGGACTTCCGAGCTAGAAGCTTCACTCGAGCAGGATGAGCTGGACGCGATTTTAGAGCCAGAGATGCTGGCCATACAAACCTACTGCCTCCGCCAGAGCTGGTTTATGACGGAAACACTAAAAGACTCAAATTGTAATTGGAATCATGAGTTCGGCCGTCGCGATTCGGGCAAGAGATTGATGAGTCTGTTGGCTCCTGGTGATGTGATTCTATGCAGCAAACTCGAGCGCATCTGCAGCTCCAGTCATGAAGTGATCAAGCTAGTGCAAAAGCTGAAAGAGATGTCTGTTCAGTTGCACGTTGTCGAGCTCGGTGGCGACATCACAGATGTGGAACTCAGCGTGAACTTTGCCAAAGTAACTGAGCTATTTAGCGCGCTCGAAAAACGCAAGTCTGCGGAGCGCATTAAGGGCGTCAAGCAACGACAAAGAAAGCAGGGACGTTATCTCGGCGGCAGTCGCCCATTTGGCTACATGATTCACGAGAATGGTCGCCTCATCGAAAATCCTATGGAGCAGAGAGTGCTACGTAGAATTATGGAGCTGAAGAAATTGGGTAAGTCGCTACGTGCGATCTCCAGCGAAGTATCGACGCCAGTAATGCCGATCAGTTTCAAGACTGTGCAAAGGCTCTTGCAGCGACACGCACAGCAGCATTAATTATTGAGCGCGTGCCGTGGTGGTTTTGCTAGCGGCACCGTTTTACGAAGTTTCGATCCTAATTAGAAGTGACGAGCTAGATTCAAACAAGGTTTGCTCATGCAAAAGCCGTTCTCTGTATTCGTGGGTTTGCGCTACACCTTGGCTCGTAAGCAAAATTTTTTCCTCTCATTTGTCTCCTTAATTTCCATGCTTGGCGTAAGCCTCGGTGTAATGATTCTGATCGTTGCTTTGTCGGTGATGAATGGCTCTATCGATACGCTGCGCGCCGATGCACTGAAGTCGGTTCCTCATGTCACGGTCTCTGGCGATAGAGTAACGACGAACTGGAATGAGCTCGCCAACATAGCACTCAGCTCCCCCAAGGTAATCTCAGCGGCACCCTATCTCGAGGGTGAGGCAAATATTCTGTATCAAGGGAATAATCGCTTTGTCAGTCTGCGTGGTGTTGAGGGGGTGCTTGAAGCGGATGTGGTCGACAATCCTAGCTCCGGTTACAGGGATCTGCTCATAGTACTTTCCGAAACAGAAAACGGCATCATACTGGGAGCGCAGCTCGCGGGTAGCTTAGGTATATACAGTAATGCGGATCTTTCGGTTACTGCCTTGGGTAGCTTGCTTGCTAGAAATCTTGCCGACACACAAGGGTTTACCGTTGTCGGCTACGCCGATTTTGGTGCCTACGGAAATAGCGATACGGGGTTGGTTAATCTTGCTCAGGCCCAACAGCTATTTGCGCAAAATTCGGCGTCACAACTACAGCTTAGATTGCGCGTGGATGATGTGTTTAATGCCAAGGCGATCGCAGAAGACTTATTCGCCGATTATCCTGCTTTGAGCGTGCAGTCGTGGGATGAAGCGCAGGCGAGCTTGTTTAATGCGCTGCGTATGGAGAAGGTGCTCACAAGTTTCATGTTGTTGATGATCGTTATGGTAGGTGCCGTAAATATCGTCTCCACCTTGGTTATGGTTGTCGCCGACAAGGGAGCGGACGTAGCAATCCTGCGGACCATGGGTGCCAGCAGAAGCACTATTATGAAGATTTTCGTCGTGCAGGGTTTGGTGGCGGGATTCTTGGGAACATTGACTCGGTGCGATTCTAGGCACGCTCTTGGCCGCAAATATCACGGATATTAGCCTTATCCTCGAGAGGATTATAAATTCCTTGGCGAGTGATTCGAATCGTTATTTTATTTCCCATTTACAGACCCAGATCGAATGGGGGGAGGTGGCGCTGATCTGTATCGCGGCACTCACAATTAGTTTTCTCGCGACGCTGTATCCAGCATACCGCGCTAGTAAAATTCAGGCGGCAGAAGTGCTGCGCTATGAGTAGTAGAAAGAAATGACAGAGAATTCCACAGTAGTGACCTGCGAGCAGCTTGAGAAAACCTATTCTCAAGGGCCGCAGCTCGTGCAGGTATTGCAGGGAGTGAATCTGCAGGTCGGTCGCGGCGAGCGAATAGCGATTGTAGGCAGTTCCGGCTCCGGCAAGACCACCTTGCTGAATCTCTTAGGCGGCCTCGATCTGCCTACTAACGGCAAGGTCACTATAGCGGGCAAGGACTTAGCTCAGGTCGATGAGACCGAGCGAGGTTTTTTACGCAACAAGCATCTTGGCTTCGTGTATCAATTTCACCATTTGCTGGGCGAGTTTTCGGCGCTAGAGAATGTGTGCATGCCGCTATTAATAGGCAAGCTTTCAATGGCTGAGGCTGCCGAGCGGGCTCGGATCATGCTAGACAAGGTGGGTCTAGATTCTCGGATCGAGCACAAACCTTCCGAACTCTCCGGTGGCGAACGACAACGAGTGGCGATTGCGCGCGCCTTGGTAACTGAGCCGAGCTGTGTCTTGCTCGATGAGCCTACTGGCAACCTCGATCGGAATACGGCGAACGAAATTCATAGCACTGATGAACGACTTGAATGAAAAGCTAGAGATAAGTTTCATCGTGGTCACCCATGATGAACAGTTAGCATCCTCTATGGAGCGTAAGTTCCTTCTCGCCGGCGGACTGCTGCGTGAGCAGTAAGCCTCTAGCCTTGTCGCGTTTCGTGGCGTTTCGCTACGTGACCGCCGGTAAGAGCAGTCATCTAGTCTCCTTCATGTCTGCTATTTCTATCTTCGGCTTGGCCCTGGGTCTGGCTACCCTCGTCATTGTTCTCTCGGTTATGAATGGCTTCGATAAGGAGATGCGACAGAGTGTCCTCGGCATAGTGCCGCATATCACTATTAGCACTGAAGAAAATTTCAATGAGACGCAATGGCAGGAGGTTCGGAGCACTATTCAGCAGAACCCTGCCGTTGTTTCTGTCTCGCCAGTAATTCAGGCCATCGGCGTCGCGGCGACACAAGGAAGCCATAAGGGCGTGGTGATAAACGGCGTCGATGCCGCACTCGAGGCTGAGTCTTCGGCTATTAATCGTTTTATGCGCGCAGGTGACCTTAATGCGCTGATCGATAATCGCTGGGGTGTTGTGCTTGGGCAGACACTCGCAAACAGCTTGGGTATAGAGCTAGGGGATAATGTCGATCTTTTCTCGACAGTGATATCTATAAATCCGATTACTCCGCTAGCAGCGTTCAAGGGCTTTGACGTAGTAGGAATCTACCGCGTTGGCGCAGAAGAGTTAGATGGCAATCTGGTGATGATCAATCTCTCCGCGGCACGTTCGTTGTTTAGGTTACGTACCCCTTATAACGCTGTGCATATCCGGACTGTCGATGTGTTGCAGGCCGAAATGGTCCGTCAGGAGATCATGAATGATCTGCCTGAGTCATTGCGCAGCGAGAGCTGGGTAGCCACGTTGGGTGCGATCTATGAGAATATTAAGTTCTCGCGTGGGATCATTAGTTTTATGTTATGGCTGTTAATCGCTGTGGCGGCATTTAATCTGGTAGTTAGCCTCATTATGATCGTGCGTGACAAGCGTGGCGACATAGCTATATTGAGAACACTAGGGGCAAGTCCGAAGACCATCAAGCGCATCTTTATGTGGCAGGGCTGCTTTATCGGCCTCACCGGTATCTTATTTGGGGTGCTGCTGGGCGTGTTGGGTTCGCTATATGTTAGTCAGTTCGCTTCATTTATAGAGACTACATTCTCCATTCAGATACTGAATGCCGAAGTCTACCCAATTGACTTTCTCCCTTCTGAGTTAAATTTCCGCGATGTAGTCACTGTCGCGTCTGGAGTGCTCGTGCTTTCCCTGTTGGCGACCATCTATCCGGCATCAAGAGCGGCGGCGATTCAACCAGCTGATGCTCTGCGCCACGAATAGTTTTCCCGCTGCCCGCTTCATCCTTCAGTGTTTTCTATAACTTATGAAGTAAGGTACAGGTATCAAAGGTAGATAGGTGAATCGATGCGCTGCGCCTTATTGTTGATATGTGCAGGCATTGCTGGCGCCACCCTCTTTGCTGATGTCTTATTCGCGCAAACTCTCTTCCGGAATTTGTAGCCATCTCCTTTTTTCTTTATTGTTAGCCGAGTTATTGAAGGCGGCAACATTCTTCGCCGATTAGTTATTGGGTTGCTGCTAGTTTTTCCAGGCGTGAGGCGGCACCTATACTGGGATAGCGATCTGATTAGGAAGCGCCTGCCCGAGATATTCGAAGGGGGAACTTTCAAGTTGAAAATGTCGTAATCGGCCTGCCGAAACGCAATCATTGATTGCGCAGAATTTTCAGTTTCAGTTTCAGTTTCTGCACGTGCCATCAGGATTCTTTCCACGCAAGTTGATTCTCACTTACTACGGCGGCCTCTTGATTGCTATGCTGCTTGGTGGCAGGTCTCAGATTCCTTAAGTCAGCTGGGGGCTCTTTACCGCAACGGAAAGCAATCATCTATTTGTTATATCAGGGCTGTCCATTGGCATGATCAGCGGCATCAAGTTATGCCCTCATTAAGCGCGTCGAGCTGAGCTTCGTGGTGTTTTTCGCTGGCTACCGCAATAGCTTTGGTCATCCTCACGGTGAGGTGGTTGCACGCTTCGGTGAATTCGCTAGCAAGGATCCTAATAGAGCACAGGGTGGTATGATTAGCTTCGAATTTATTGAGAAAGTTAATAAAAATGAAGACTAGAGGATCAAATTATTCACATTAGCCAGTACAAGAAAAGGAATTCTCGATCTTGGCATTAATTAGACCTGCAATTGATGCCGATAAGTCTACTAAGAAGGACTAGCCGTCTCTTTAGGCCGTGTACTGGCGAATATGATAGAGTCTTTAATCGAATTGTTGGAGGAAACACGTGGTAGAAATAATTCGGGCTGGCGGTTGGCTGATGCTGCCCATTATTCTGTGTTCCATCTTAGCGATAGCTATTGCTATTGAACGATTCTGGAGCCTGAGCGCTGCCCGGATCACGCCCAAATACGTTCTCGCACAGATATGGACTTGGTTAAAAAATAATCAATTGGATTCCAGCAAGCTACGCGAGCTACGAATCTCATCTCCGCTGGGTCAGATTTTGGCAGCAGGCCTGCTTAGCTCTAAGTACGGCAGAGCGGCGATGATCGAGAGTGTCGAGCAGGCTGCCTCACAAGTTATCCATGACATGGAGCGTTACCTGAATACCTTAGGCACCATAGCTGCGATCACGCCGCTGCTGGGCCTATTGGGCACGGTTGTTGGCATGATTCGCGTGTTCAGCGAGATCATGCTGCAGGGCGCCGGTAATGCGAATGTGCTGGCTGGCGGTATCTCCGAAGCGTTGATATCGACAGCGGCTGGACTCACCGTCGCGATACCTACATATATTGCCCATCGTCATTTTACGCGAAAGGTCGAATCCCTAGTACTGATCTTGGAGCAGGAGTCTATCAAGCTAGTCGATGCGCTGCACAGCGATCGTAAAGTAGAAGTGAAATAGTGCAGTTAAAGAAGAACTAGAGAGAGCAAAGCAACGTGAAATTCAAACGAGCCAATCGCGGAGAACTCGGCATTAATATGACACCGCTCATAGACGTGGTGTTTCTGCTGCTTATCTTTTTTATGGTAACCACGACATTTAGCCATGAGACACGGCTGCTGGTAAACCTCCCAGAGGCGAACGCCGAGGCTGCAGAGAGTGATCCTGAGCAAGTAGAGATTCTAGTTGCCAGAGACGGTAGTTTTTCGATCAATGGCAGGGCGCTGGTCAATTCTAGGATCGAGACGCTGGTGCAGGGTTTGAAGTTAGAGTCGGGCGGTGATTACAACTTGCCGATTCTGTTGATCGCCGATGCCCAGGCTACACATCAATCTGTTGTGACTGCTATGGATGGTATTGGTCAATCTGGATTTATACGCCTCAACATCGCTACGCAGCGGCTTCAGGAATCCGAGCAACTTGAACAACCGGAATCTACCCTAACGGATTGACTATGAGCGAAACGGATCGAAAAATAGTTAAGCAAGAGAGTTGGCGTCTTTACGGTCGGCTATTTAGTTATGTGCTTCCACATCGTATGCTGTTTGGCACAGCCATGCTTGGCTATGTCATCTTCGCGCTTACCGTGCCCGCCGCGACCTGGTGGCTGGGCTGGACCGTCGATGCCATTGCTGCTGAGGACTATGCGGCTCTGCGAGTATTGAGCCCGTTGGCGTTTATCGGCCTAGCGGCCGTGCGCGGACTTGGTGGCTTCATGGGTAGCTACTATCTTTCGGGCATATCGAATCACTTAGTTCATAAGCTACGTTGCGAATTGATCGACAGGCTAATCCGCTTGCCTGCAAGTTACTTCGATAATAATCTCTCGGGACGACTCGTCTCTAAACTAACTTTTGACGTCACGCAGATTACCGGTGCCGCGAGCAATGCTGTGGCCGTGTTGGTGCGCGAAGGCTTCACTGTGATCGGGCTGCTTGCCTATCTGACGTATATGGACTGGAAGCTCAGCCTTACCTTTTTGATTATAGCGCCGGTTGTCGGCAAGGTCGTCTCGGTGGCGTCTAAGAAATTTCGCCGCTATAGCACGCAGATACAAGATTCCATGGGCGATGTGACTCAGATTACTACTGAGTCAATCAAGGGTCATCGTGTGATTAGGACATTTAATGCAGAAGACCATGTGAGCAATAGGCTGTCTGCGGCGAGTGAGAAGAATCGCGTGCAGAATATGAAGATGGTGCTCACACGCAGCGCGAGCACACCGCTGATCCAGTTGATAGTCAGTACAGCGATAGCAGCATTGGTCTGGTTCGCTATGTCACCGGAATTTTTCGCTAACAATACTCCAGGCGATTTCGTGGCGTTTTTAAGCGCGGCCGGCTTGTTGGCAAAACCTATCCGCCAGCTCACACAAATCAACGCCGTGATTCAGCGGGGTCTTTCAGCCGCGGCGAGCATCTTTGAATTGTTAGACGAGGAGATAGAAAAGGACACCGGCACCCAGTTGTTGCATAGGGCGAAGGGACGTGTCGAATTCACAAATGTGAGTTTCGCTTACAAAGATGGAGCCCAGACGCTGACGGATATTAATTTTGTTGCGCAGCCTGGGCAGACGATCGCGCTGGTCGGAAAGTCTGGTAGTGGCAAGTCTAGTCTGGTGAGTCTAATTACTCGATTCTATGACTTTCAGCAGGGCGAGATAACGCTAGACGGCGTGCCGTTGAAGGATTTGAAGCTACAGAGTTTGCGTGAAAATATTTCTCTAGTCTCTCAGCAGGTTGTGCTATTCAATGGCACGATAGAAGAGAACATCGCCTATGGCGAGGATGTTATCGATCATGAGAAGACAAGCAAAGCAGCCAGCGATGCGCACGCGATGGAGTTCATCGAACAGTTAGAGCAAGGTATGGACACGCTGGTTGGTGACGATGCCGTGCTGTTGTCTGGTGGTCAGCGCCAGCGCATCGCAATTGCTCGCGCTCTGTTTAGGGACGCGCCTATTTTGATCTTCGACGAGGCTACCTCGGCGCTGGATTCTGAATCGGAGATGCGCATAAAGGAAGCGTTAGATACCCTCCGCAAGGGAAGGACTACATTTGTTATAGCTCATAGGCTGTCGACAATCGAGAACGCCGACTTGATATTAGTCATAGAGCAGGGAAATATTATAGAGTCTGGCACTCATGAGGAATTGCTTGCTAAGAAGGCGAATTATTCAAGGCTTCACGCTAAGCAGCTCTCGGAAAATATTTCGGTAGCAGCTAAATGAATTTTCTAGAAAGGGCATGGTATAAAAGAGCAAGGTGGTTGATTTTGTTATGGCCAGTCTCTGTATTGTTTCAATTGCTGACGACTATCCGCAGGGCAGCTCAGCAATCGAAGAAACGTCCATCTGATCTAACAGCCCCTCTCATTGTCATCGGGAACATCTCACTTGGTGGGACCGGCAAGACACCCTTGCTGATCGCACTCTCTCAAGAATTGCTGAAACAAGGCTTTAAGCCTGGCATCGTCAGTCGTGGCTACGGTGGACATGCGCCAGGCTATCCTCTTGCGGTCAATAGTGACAGCGATGTTAATCAATCCGGTGACGAGGCGCTTCTTATCGCAGAAAAGACTGGCTGTCCGGTGTATGTCGATCCGGATCGCAGTGCGGCATTGCATGCTCTGCTTTTTTGCGAAGACGTGGATGTGGTGCTTAGTGATGATGGCTTGCAGCACTATAAGTTGTATCGTGATCTTGAAATCGCGGTCATAGATGGTCAGCGGCTTTTCTCTAATGGTTTCTGCGTTCCTGCTGGACCTCTGAGGGAATCGATGTATCGTCTGAATGGGATTCAATATATCGTCGTAAACGGCGAACCTGCAAGAGAAATTCCACAATTGGCGAGAGCTAGCAGGATGCAATTGGAGCCGCGCGCCCTCGTCAATTTGGTCAGCGGCGAGAAGCGACTTTTTGCTGAAGCGCCATTTGACACGAACAACAAGTTGCAGGCGGTTTCCGCGCTTGGCAATCCGCAGCGCTTCTACGCGTTATTGGAGCGCTTGCCATACCAATTAGTGACTTTCACTTTTCCCGATCATCACAACTTTACCGCAGCCGATTTTAAGCGACAGGGTATTGATGAGCATCAACCTGTCGTAATGACAGAAAAGGATGCGGTAAAATGTCGCCAGTTCGCCAAAAACAATTTTTGGTATCTATCGGTAGAAGTGAATCTTGAGAGTCAATTTGTCGAGCGTCTCATTGAAGACATTCGACAAGTCTCCATTCTTTAGAAATAATACCTTAGACTAAAAGCTGTAGCTGATTTATTCCCTTCGTTTTTATGAAGACCCAGGAGTCCCTCTATGCTCGACCAAAAACTTTTAACTATTCTCGCCTGTCCTCTGTGCAAGGGTGAATTGCAATATGATCGGGTGGCGAGGGAATTGGTCTGCCTGGCTGACGCATTGGCATATCCAGTTAGAGATGATGTGCCGGTGATGCTCAGTAATGAAGCTAGGGGGCTAACAGGGGAAGAATGCGAGAAATACCGATGAGTTTCAGCGTCGTCATTCCGGCCCGCTACGCGGCGCAGCGCTTAAAGGGAAAACCGCTTCTGGATATCTGTGGCAAGCCGATGCTGCAGCACACCTACGAGCGCGCTCTTGAGAGTAAGGCCGACAAGGTAATCATCGCTACCGATGACGTGCGGATCCAAGAGGCGGCGAAGGACTTCGGCGCATTTGTCTGCATGACATCTAGCTCTCATGTATCCGGTACCGATCGAATTCAAGAAGTGAGCGACCAATTGCAGATGCCAGAATCCGCTGTGGTGGTCAACGTTCAGGCAGATGAACCTCTAATTCCTCCGGGTGCAATTAATCAGGTAGCGAATAACCTTCAACAAGATTCTGAAGTTGGCATCGCCACACTTTGCGAGGCCATCACTGGCAAGGAAGAAATCTGCGATTCGAATAGTGTAAAGGTGGTTATCGATAATCGGGGGCATGCGCTGTATTTCAGCCGCGCTACGATTCCTTGGCGGGGCAGTGCCTCTGCGAATAACTGCTACCGGCACATTGGTATCTACGCCTACCGAGTTGCCGTGCTTAACCAATTTGTCGAATGGCCAGTGTGTGAGCTTGAGGTGATCGAGAAGCTAGAGCAGTTAAGGGCGTTATACAACGGAGTCGGGATTCATGTGGCTGTGTCTAGCGAGAGCATTCCTCCGGGTGTCGACACCGAGAGAGATTTAGAACTCGTGCGTGCGCACGTCAACGCTTTTAAAGCATAGATTTCGCAAAATTGCCAATGAACGCTGTCGCTAATGGGGCAAATAAAAATCGCAAGTTCAAGATCTTGATGGTCTGCCTTGGCAACATCTGTCGTTCACCTACTGCCCATGGGATTTTAGGAAAATTAATATAAAATAAAGGCTTAAGTAAATTTATAAAAGTTAACTCTGTAGGAACCAGTACTTATTTCATTGGCGATCATCCGGACCAAGGTCGATTGCAGCAGCCCAGCGCTGTTGTTATAACTTGAAAGAGCAGGTGGCCAGGCAAGTTAGGGCTAATGACTTTAAGGAGTTCGACTCCGTGTTGGCCATGGACGTAGACAATTTGCATCACCTAGAGAGCGCCGCTCCCAGCAGCTGCAAGGCTAAGGTGCAGTTGCAGTTATCTTTTTCGAATGATGCAACACGGTCTGTGCGGAGCCCTTACTTCGGCGATGCAAGGCAAGGCTTCGAGAAGGTGTTGGACCCAGTAGAAGACGCATACCGGTGTTTACTTGAGAAGCTACAGCGAGAGCTGTTCATTACGAAGACGGGGCAATAGCTGTGGTATTTGAGATTCAGAAACAGGTCGACCTCACCTCTTACAATAGTTTCGGTGTGAGTCAGATGGCTGCGTACTTTGTTGACGTACAAGATCCCAGCGATCTGCGACAAGCGCGTGAATTTGCTGCATCGAAGCGTTTGTCGATGCTGGTCCTCGGCCAGGGCAGTAATACGCTATTTATAAACGACTACCCGGGCTTAGTTCTGTATATGAACAATCGAGGCAGGGAGATGCTGCCCGGTGCAGGCTTGTTGCGAGCCGCTGCTGGGGAAAACTGGCATGAAATTGTTTTGTATTGCTTGAAGAATTCCCTTTATGGCATAGAAAACTTAGCGCTTATTCCGGGCACTGTCGGTGCGGCCCCAGTCCAGAACATCGGAGCCTATGGTGTTGAGCTGGATCAGTTCTTCGTGGAGTTGGAAGCCTTCGATTTAAAGACTGGAGAGATACGGCGCATGAGCAAGGCGGACTGCCAGTTCGCTTACCGCGGTAGCATTTTTAAGCAAGACCCAGGTCAGAAGCTGGTTATTCTTTCAGTGACTTTGCAGCTCGCCTTAGAGCCAGCGCTAGAGGTTGGCTACGCTGGTCTGGCAGAAGTGCTTGCTGGGCAACAAGTGACGCCACAGAGCGTCTTCGATGCAGTTTGTGTCATCCGCAGAAGCAAGCTGCCTGACCCCAAGCAGGTTGGTAATGCGGGGAGCTTCTTCAAGAACCCTATTGTTTCTAAGGCGAAGTTACTGAGTCTGCGTGAATTTTATCCGGAACTTCCCGCTTGGAATACTGAGGATGCTGACCTGGTAAAGGTGTCAGCTGCCTGGTTGCTGGATCAAAAGGGCTGGAAAGGCAGGCGCCGAGGGGGCGCGGCAGTTCATGAGGATCATGCGCTGGTGTTAGTGAACCGCGACAATGCGTCGGGCGAGGACGTCGTGCTTCTCGCTCAAGAGATGAGCAGCTCGGTTCTGCAGAGCTTCGGCATTGCCTTGCAGACTGAAGTTCAGATCATCTAACCTCTTTTCTGCGCGTTGATACTTCTAAAAAACTTTAATCGATTCGGCGTGTTTGTATTTTTAAACCTCAGAAGTGTGAACCAGTTCCTGTTTTAGATTCTCCAGTTTGTGTCCAGCTTTACTTCGTTTTTCTTAGAGCGATTGAATACCTTAGCGCCAATGTTAACCCGCGGTTGAGACTGCAGGCCGCATCGGCTAACCTGACCATAATTCTAGTCAATCGACCCTAATCCTGCCAACTGCGAGGTTGTAGCAGGATTATGCTCGCAGAAGTCAGTATGCTATTTGATCATAAACACTTCCTTACGCATCTCAGTAGTCGTCCTGGCGTCTATCGCATGTTGAATGAGGCATGTGAGGTGATCTATGTGGGCAAGGCGCGCAACCTGAAGAACAGAGTAGGCAGCTACTTTAGGGCGTCGGGTCTGAACAGCAAGACGCTGGCCATGGTCAGTAAGATCCAAAATATCGAGATTACCGTCACCAACAGCGAGACCGAAGCGCTGCTCTTAGAGCAGACACTGATCAAGAGCCACCGGCCAACCTATAACATTCAGATGCGTGACGATAAGTCCTATCCTTACATCCTGCTGACTAGTAAGGATGACTATCCAAGGTTGGGTTTCTATCGTGGCAGTCGCAAGCGAGTGGGGCGCTTTTTCGGTCCCTATCCTAGTGCTAATGCCACGCGCGAAACCCTTCAAGTACTTCAAAAGGTATTTAAGGTAAGACAGTGTCAAGATAGCTATTTTAACAATAGATCAAGGCCTTGTTTGCAGTATCAAATAGATCGCTGCACGGCTCCTTGCGTGAAAGCTATCAGCACCGAGGACTATGCGAAGGACGTGCACTATTCGACTCTTTTCCTGCAGGGCAAGAGTAACGACCTGGTCAAGGAGTTGACTGCGAATATGGAGACGGCAGCGGAGAAAGAAGACTTCGAGCGGGCGGCTGCGGTGCGAGACCAGATAATAGGGCTCAGGCGCATGCAGGAAGACCAGATCGTTGCCAACCAGGGCGAAGATGCTGATATCGTGGCTGCCGAGTTCCTGCAGTCCTACGCCTGTGTCCACGTCATCTATGTCCGAGCAGGCCGCATCATCGGCAGTAAGAATTTCTATCCGCGCTTCAAGCTAGCGGAAGAAGAAGGTGAGCTGATTTCAGCCTTTCTGGCCCAGTCCTACTTAGGCGATGACAAGGCGGCCAATATTCCAGCGGAGCTCATCGTGCCTTCGGTGCTCGAGGACGCTGAAGGGCTGCAGAACGCTTTGGCCTACGTGGCCGGGCGAAGGGTAAAGCTATCGATGCGCGTGCGTGGCCATCGCGCCAAATGGTTGCAGCTAGCAGTGACGAATGCCCGTGAATCGCTACAGGCTTACGTAAGCAATAAGCAAAATATTTATAAACGTTTCCAACAGTTACAAGACTCCCTCAAGCTTGAGTCTATGCCAAACCGGGTAGAGTGTTTTGATATCAGCCATACATCAGGTGAGGGCACCGTAGGTTCCTGCGTAGTGTTCGATGAGAACGGGGCGGTGAAGAGCGATTACCGCCGCTTCAATATCAAGGGAATAACTGGGGGCGATGACTACGCCGCGATGGAGCAGGTGCTAGATCGCCGTTTTGCGAGGCTTGCCAAGGGAGAAGGCAAGATTCCAGACATCCTGCTTATAGACGGCGGCAAGGGTCAGCTCACCCAGGCCAAGAAGATCATGGAGAAGTTTCAGCTGCCGGAGATTCAGTTGCTAGGCATCGCTAAGGGCATAAGTCGACGCGCGGGCCAGGAGACTTTGTTCCTGCTTAAGGATGAGCGCTTTAAGGAGGTCGTCATACCCACTGAAAGTGGCGCTCTGCATCTTCTGCAGCAGATAAGAGACGAAGCTCATCGCTTTGCCATTACCGGCCACAGGGCTCGGCGTGCCAAGGTTAGCAAGCAGTCTAAGCTCGAGGAGATACCTGGCTTAGGGCCGAAGCGCAGGCGCGAGTTGTTGCGCTATTTCGGCGGGCATCAGGAGATCAGTAAGGCCAGCGAGTTAGAAATTGTAAAAGTTACTGGGATAAGCAAGAAATTGGCCGAAAGCATATATGAATACTTGCACAACATCTGATCCAGCTAACTTCAGAGTTATCACAAAACTTCGGATTTTAGCTCTTATTCACTTCTATTTTAGAGTGCTAGGCACACCATCGAAGGAATAAGAAAAATTACTATGAACTGGGCAAATATAGCTACATTTAGTCGAGTCGTCCTCATTCCGGTGGTTATCATTTGCTACCATTTGGACGCACAATCGAGCCACCTGCTAGCAGCTATCCTATTTTCGATCGCGAGCCTGACCGATTGGCTGGACGGCTTTCTTGCGCGCAAGCTCAATCAGACTTCTGAATTTGGCACCTTCCTGGATCCTGTTGCAGACAAGCTGCTAGTGGCGATCATCCTAATCATGCTGGTTTCGATCTATCCACCCTTGCTACTTGCCGCGGGCATCATAATCGCCCGCGAGATACTAGTATCCGCGCTGCGCGAATGGATGGCGGCGAAAGGACTTAGAGAAAAAGTGGCGGTGAAATTCTCGGGCAAACTCAAGACCACGGTACAGATGCTCGCCATCATTATCCTCCTGTTGGCTAATCCAAGCCTGCCGGAGTGGGTGTTAATGCTGGGCTACGGCCTAATTTATCTTGCTGCTGTGCTGAGTATAAGCTCAGCAATGCAGTATTTCCGAGCAGGCTGGTGCGAACTGCAGCGAAAGTCGTAAGAAATGCCAGAAAGCCTTCAGTTCAGCTTGACTTGGAGCACTTAGGCATTAGAATAAGCGCCTCTTTCGGGTAGCGGTCCCAGCATACGTACTTACTAGCTTTGCAGGCGATACTCAAGAGTGACTAACACCTCAAAACGCGGGAATAGCTCAGCTGGTAGAGCACGACCTTGCCAAGGTCGGGGTCGCGAGTTCGAATCTCGTTTCCCGCTCCATTATTTTATCAATTAAATCAATAAGATAACTTTTCACTAGGGTCGAAAAAGGGCGTTTCGTGCCACTTTTGTGCCACTTTTGATTTACAAGTTCGCAAAATCCGACTCCATTAAGCTGTCATCCCCGCCATCATATTCCGGTAAATAATCTGCGTAGGTCTTTAAGAAAGTTTCCTTATCATGCCCCAATTGCTTTGCAGCTTTTGCCGGGTTAACTCCCTTCGATAGCAATTCAGTCGCTCTGGTATGCCTGGTGGTTTTCATTGGGCGATAATTAACACCAGATTTCTCATGTGCTTCTATCCAGGCTAATCGGAACCGTTTTGGTTTCTTGTAGTAGTCACCATTAGGCTGCGGGAATACGAAGCCTTTCGCCCAACGTGTCTGTGCTTTATTGATTGCATCAAGCGCAGAACCATTTAAAAGAACTTCTCGCCCCATAAAGTCAGTTTTGACTCTCTCCTCAATCCGGTAATTTGAAATACAACGTTGGACGTTTGCGGTATCCCCATCGATGTCAGACCATTTTAATGCCAGTATTTCTTGATGACGCATCCCGGTAGCAAAGGCAAATTGGAAATAGTATTTACTGTCACCGCGCTGAATGTGCGCAGCGGAGAAAAGCTGTGGGAATACCATACCATGCCAACGGCTGAGTACACTGGCATGGTCAGCTCAACCGGTGTTAAGCAGCGCGGTCCTTCCGGAGCTCCAATCTGGACTACACCGACAGTGGATGCGCAGCGAGGTCAGGTTTATGTCACCACTGGTGAAAACACTTCGCACCCGACTACCAACACCAGCGATTCAGTTATCGCCCTGAACCTGGAAACAGGGGAGGCCAACTGGGTCTTCCAGGCTCTAGAGAACGACATGTGGAATTTCTCCTGCAGCGCCGGTGGGCCTAACTGCATCATTCTAGAAAATACAAACTCAGTCGACTTCGATTTTGGCGGCCCGGCTATCCTAGTAGATGGTCGTGATAGGCAGCTGCTTATTGCCGGCCAGAAATCTGGTGATCTCTGGGCGCTGGATCCCGACACGGGCGCACTGGTGTGGAATCAGCGCATCGGTGAAGGCACAGCACTAGGCGGCAACCACTGGGGGATCGCCACCGATTCCGAGCGAGCCTTCATGACCATCAACGACCCGGGCACTATGAGCGAGAACATTCGGCCGGGTATATACACTTACTTCGTTGCAACCGGCGAGCCAAGTTGGTCCTACGAGGTGCAGTCAGAATGTGGTGACGAGCGCAGCGATAGACTGAGGCGTTGTGAATCACTCTATGGTTTCTCAGCTACGCCGTTGTCTGTAGACGGAGCAGTTATCACTGGTGGATTAGACGGTCGCCTGTTTGTATTCAACTCGGACACGGGCGAACAGCTCTTCAAGTTCGATACAGCTCAGGATTTTGAAACGGTCAACGGCGTAGAAGGGTATGGCGGTTCCATCGACAGCCATTCCATTGCCGCGGGATCTGGCATGGTGTTCGTAGGTTCCGGTTATGGTTCTTTTAGGCAGGTGGCTGGTAACGTGCTGCTGGCTTTCAAGCCGTCGGAATAGAGCTATCTCGAATCAGCATCTAATCAAAAAGAAATCAGTCTGGGCTGACTCCGTATAACTGGCGACGGAAACAAAAACGCCCTGAGCTAGTCAGAGCGTTTTATCGTAATGAGATATCAAGTATTCAACCCGATATCTTAGTCGTTTGTGGCTTTTCTATAACTTGTAACTAAATTCCATACCATAGACTCTAGGCAGCGTAATGCCAGAGTTATGACGGTAGAACTCAGCCTCACTTTGGCGATATATCCCCAAGTTGGCTACGTCATCGAAGATATTATTAACGAACGCTGATACTGCCCAATTATCATTAGGCGATGTCCAGGTTGCTCGTAAGTCAGCACGGCCGTACGCCTCAGCCTTCTCTTCCTGGGTCTCGAAGGGTGAGTAGAAGACTTCATCAGTCCAGCTATACACGCCAAAAAGCTCCAGCTGCGCTCCGCCATTCATTGGGATATTATAGCTTCCCCATGCAGTGAACTTGCCCTCAGGAACCTGCAATAGCTGATTGCCTTTAATGTCTTCTGTCAATGTGTCGAATTCAGGATACAGCGACTCCGGCACATCTTGTCTACTAGAGTCAGAGACTAGCAACGACTCCGTGTATTTACTTGGCGTGTAACTGAAGTTACCGCCTAGTGTCAGGCCGTCAGTCGCCAGCCACAATATTTCGGCCTCGATACCTGTCACCCGGGCACCCGGCGCCTCTAATACAGAAGTAGTTGTTCCACCAATGGACGTGACTTCGGTTCCCACTGTATGAATCGTGTCGTAGTCATAGACATAGACAGAGGCATTCAATTGCAGGGTGTCGTTTAAGAACTGTGATTTATAACCAATCTCGTAAGCTAACAACTCTTCTGGATCATAAGTGTCCGTGTTGCTGAAAAATACCAGATTAAAACCACCTGAACGGTAACCGGATGTGGCAGAGAAATACATCAATGAGTTATCAGTTACATTCCAGTCCAGATTGATACGCCCGGTTGTCTTCTTGTCCGTTCGGTTAAAGGGTCGGTAAACACTCAACGCAAATGGAATGCCGCCGTTGGTGACCGCTGGAGTAGGTTCTGTGATTGAGCCTGTGCCATCGTCAACCAAGCCGCCATTTGTGCGATTTACTGCAGCTAGGCCGCCGTAAAGAGCCAAAAAGCTGGTTGCACCAGTCTCTGAATACCGCCACAGATTCTCTTCCGCGGTCACTTCGTCTTCGGCATAACGTATGCCTAGAGTAAGAGTGAACACGTCGTTGATATCCCAGACACCTTGAGTATAAGCGGCGAATGCCTCACGTTTGGTTTGCGTAGCGTAGAGCAAGTCTGATGCTGACGTTTGTGGGCCGTGAATAACGTTCAAGTCTGGGTTGCTACCGTTGTCACCATACCAGGCTGAGGTTTGTACATTGTTGCCGCCGTTATTCTGGGCGCAAGATGCGGCAGGGGTCGCAACATTGCAGGACAGTTTCGCACTAAACATCGAAACCATCGGCCTGCCTGAAAAAGCTAGGGTACTGGCAGTAATGCCCGCCAAACCCGGAGCTCCAATGGCTCCCGCAGACGCTCAGCGCTTAGCGAGGTATTATCCGCATAAGGGTTAACCATCCTGGATTCGGCCAGTGAAGAGTAGAAATCTCCGCGCTGATCGATAGTTGCATCATAAATGAAGTAGCCGGAAGTGATCGATACTGTATCGCTGATGTCGTAGAAGGCCTGAAATTCGTGAGAGGTATAATCCGCCTCGTGGTTCACGTAAAACTGGCGATCATGAAACTGACTGGCCGTATTATCGTCATCGGTTGTTCGCTTGTAGCTGAGCCTGTTGTACCCGAATATATATTTCAGCTCGAGCTTTTCATTCACATCCCAGGAGATATTAAACTGAGTGCCTTGCTGCTTAAAATTCTCTCTGTTCAGGCCGTTGGTGGCTGCGCAGAGATCGTCGCCAGCGATGTCGCCAGGGAACACGCAGTCGTTGTATCTGGCCGCTGATGCGTCCGAGGTATTGTTAAATCCATCCAATGACGCTGCTGCATTATGAACCCCATTGAAAGCGCCAGGATCGATTCCTGGCCGAACACGTTGGGCTTGATCAGCTGCGCCAGTAGTCGGATTGGTGAAGTTTAAGATGGGCTGACTTTGATCGTACCAATTGTTGTTATCAAAATTGCCAGGATCAGTATTTGTGGTGTCGATAAATCGGTAACCAGGAACTAGGTTTGCTGTGTTTCGACTTCCTTGCCCATCTTCATTCAATACCACAAGGCCAGCGCCGTTAGCACCGCCGAATGAACGATCGATTTCCATGAAGTTCTGTCGCAAATTAACTTCAATATTATCGGTCGGTGTCCATTTAAACGATACGGCGGCGTTCTCGGTACCAAGGCCATCGATATCGGGTCCAGTGCCTAGTTCCTCTATCACGCCATCACGGTCGCGAATAGCAAGGTTTATCCGTGCTGATAACGTGTCTTCGATCAGCGGCACGTTGAGCATGCCGTAGGCTTCTTGCGTACCAAAATTACCTATGATGGATTTGAAAGAGTAATCAATTTCATCAGTGGGCTCTTTGTAGAGCACATTGATCGCGCCGCCAACTGCATTACGACCGTAGAGCGTTCCCTGAGGCCCACGCAGTACTTCGATGCGCTCGACATCCCAGAAAGTTGCTGCCGTGGCAGTTAGCAAATCTTCAGAGTAAACGCCGTTCATGTAAGTTGCTATGCCAGGATCGCCGCCGAGTGCGCGGAAATTTCTACCAACGCCCCGAATTGTAGCGTCGTAAGGTTGGATGGTTGTAGCGGGGACGAAGTTTTGTAGGTCTTCTTGATTGCGAATTCCAAAACTTTCCAACGAATCACCTGTTATCGCGGTAATGGATATGGAAGTATCTTGAACTGATGCTTCCCTTCTCTCCGCTGTTACTGTGACCTCTTCTATGCGCCTTTCATCTAATTCGGCTTCAGCGGCGAGCAGCCCGTTCGGCGCATAACTTGCGCAGAACAATGCCGAAGCACCGATTAGTGTCTTCGTGATAGTGGTTCTCGATTTCATATATTTGTTCCCCCCCCGGGAATATTAATTTTTGCCCCTAGGCAAAATGCTACACAGACTTTTGCTTTTGGAGTCATTTGACCAACTAGGCAGACCAATGAATAAAAGATTCATCCTCTACTATGCATAAACAATCACTCTGGTTAGATTTTTTTGAGATGGTTAGTTATTCTCATTTCGAATGATCGGCTGACACCCAGAAAGTGCCCCTTTATCCGCGAAGCTTCTTTGCTATCAGATAAATTGCAAAGTCATCTGTTCAAAGATACTTTTGGAACTTTAAGTTAGAAAATATGCTCCGCGATAAATCGAACGTATAGGACGACGAATCACAGGTCAAGAGATATTCCGAGAGCGGGCTTGGAATGAGCATTCCTTTTTGTTACTTAAATTCACAATTATCGCGGGCGGGAAATATTTTTCCTGTCACACTTTCTCAGCCGGCATGACATATGAGTGCGGCGGGAATTTCAGGATTTTCTTTTTGTTACAAATGAGGTTAGAGCGTCAGGGATTTGAGTAGTAATCTCAAAATTCGCAGCAAGAATAGTCGAAAAAATAATGACTCCAAGATTTTTATATATGGCCTTGTTTGGTTTTGATTGAATTTCATCAGGACCTAAATTTCGTTACACATATACCCGAATTTCTTTTCAACTCTTTCTACAGAGAATAGCATTTCAGTTGATAAAACAGCTGAGTATGGCGACTTAGACATTTGCACTAATTTGGTGCGGCTTCACCCTTGCCAGCTTACTGATTTCTATTCACGATGAATTGGGGCTCGAATTAACCAAGTGTCTTTTTTGTGGTCGATGCAGAGGTAAAGGATTAGTGATTACCAATCAGCTTTTATATCGCCTATCAAAAATTTGCTGTTGTTAGCGCGAATGACAATCTAATGGCTGTTGGTACATCTATCACGATTGACAGTAATCGTCTTGGTTGCTGGGGTAGAGGAACACAGCTCTCAATAGCGCGGGAACTAATTCGCTAAGGCCATCTGACCAACCACTAATGTTTCCGCTAATCGGGCGAAGCTATTACATGGTTATAGAGCGGCATTGCAACAGATAGAGTTGCCCATCATGAAATGCCCATTCGATATCTATATGCTCACCGTAGATGGCTTCACAGTTTAGCGCAAGATTGTGCAATCTATAGAGCTGATCCTCACTAAGACAGAGAGAATTTTGCCTGATCTGGTCAACCTCCTGCTCCCTCGTCTCGCCTTGCGCTATGGCAACGAGCTCGACATCTTTGTCGCCTAGAACCTGCTCGAGTACGCTCCCCTGGCTAGATATTCGAAAGCTGTCTGGAATAACCATGCCGGCAACCACAGCCTCACCAAGGCCACAGCTGGCTTCGATATACCGTTCATTAGCATTTGTAATAGGATTTTTGGTAAACATAACACCAGCGACTTCGCTCAGAATTTGTTGCTGAATGGCAACGGCTATTGCGGGCTCTCCCTCAACGGCCATCTTAGCGCGATAGGCAATCGCTTCTGCAGTAAAGGCGGAGGCGTGAACTTGTTGTATAGCCGTTATCATAGACTCTGCATCCATGATATTCAGTACAGTTAGATGCTGACCGGCAAAACTAGCGTCCACGGAGTCTTCACCCACTGCACTGGAGCGAACGGCTAAGGCTGGCGCGAGCTCAGCGAATAGCGGTAGAACAGTCGCTACAGCTGACTCATCTTTATAGACGACTGCATCCACCAGATCGACTGGTAGCGCGTAGCCTCGCGGAGCTGGCAAGTTAGCCCGCAAAGCAACTCCTAGGCTGACACACTTTCCTCCGAAGCGAGACTCCTCGATTGCATCCTTAAGAAGTACGGGTTTGCTAAAATGGGCACTCAAAGAATTTCAACCCCCCCCGTATCACCGTTTACTCGAATTTTGTCGCCATCATTTATCAGCTGACTCGCGTTCTTCGTGCCTACTACTCCCGGCATACCAAATTCGCGACTAACGATAGCGGCATGGCTAAGAATTCCACCCCTATCGGTGACTAAGGCTCCGATAATAGGAAGCACGACATTGAATCCCGCCGAAGTATTCTTGGTGACAAGTATGTCGCCCTTCTCGAGCCTATCAAAATCGCGTGTGCTGAGAATCACTTTGGCAGTTCCTTCATAGATTCCTGGGCTCACCCCTAGGCCGCTGATCTTCTCAGTAGCCTCTTTCGGTTCATCGAAGACATTCCCCATAACTAAGCCGAATGCCCTCAAAGTGGGCTGAATCTTAAGGGGAAGCAGTTCTAGTGGCGGTGGGTCGGACGGCGGGTCACCAAGAAAATCGGGCACCTCATCGATGTTCTTTGTTAGTCGCCATTCACGCCTTTGGGATAATAGCTCATCGGTTGCGGTAGGCTCTCCCTTCAACAAACCGATTAACTCATCGTGCGAGGCGTCCAACGACAGCTCTGCGTTGGAGAGAATGCCCTCCTCGAGCAGGCGTCGCCCAGCTTCTAAAATAGAACAGCGCGAAATGCCAGCACCCCATATATCGTTGTAAATACCTCGTTCATCTCGCATTCGATTAGCTGATCTTGCATCCGCGAGGCAGAGGTCAAACTCGGCATGATCCGCTTCTGGGATTTTCCCTCTTATTGCTTTCTCTAGCTCTGCGTCAAATCCAGCTTCACTAGCAGGCTCCATAGCTTCAAAAATTCTCGCCATAATGATATTTGGAGACTCGCGTAAAGTTTTCTCGGATATACAATACCCACCAATCAGCATGTGCCCGGTGATAGTGAGGTAGTCTTCTAGTGCAGCGTTGACTTGTAAATTTTCACGTAATCCATTCAACGCCGTACTTGGCTCCAGACCATCCAAGTCTTTCTTAATAATTCCGGCCGCGCTCATAGCTTCTACCACTGTGATTAATTGTTCTCCTCCTATGCCTTTCGATACTGGCGTTGAGCCTTTTAGCAGAGGAGCGATCTCAACTGGAGAGAGTCCCGATGAAAGTATTGCAACATCCAAGAAGCGACCGACCGGCATCAATGACCCAACAGAATACTTATGGTGGCGATGCCAGCTTAATGGAGTCGGATTTTGCAAGTTTGTGAATTGAAAAGGGCACGAAAAGGGCACAAAACGCCCTTTTCGACCCTAGTGATAAGTTAACCCATTGATTTAATTGATAAAATAATGGAGCGGGAAACGAGATTCGAACTCG
>CASIAB010000011.1 GCA_949372635.1 uncultured Pseudomonadales bacterium | reverse complement strand
CTTCCTGCTAAACGCTTACTTACAGCGGCAATAACCTTTGCAGCAACCTCTTCGATTCCGGCGACGGGCCGTGCGAGGTCCGCCAACATCGGCAGACGAGACTCCAACCGGTCTGGGTCTTTATAAATATTGATTACCGCCAGCAACGCCGCCAGCGTAATCTTGTCGACTCTAAGGGCACGCTTTAGTGGATTACTCTTAACTCTCTCTATCAATTCCCGCTTACCCACGATAATGCCCGCCTGAGGACCGCCAAGCAGCTTATCCCCACTAAAGGTAACTAGGTCGGCGCCCATCTCAATGGTGTCTTTGACCGTAGGTTCATAAGGCAAATTAAACTGGCGCAGATCGACTAACGAGCCGCTACCCAGGTCCGAGACAAAGGGAATGCCCTTCTCTTTAGATAACTCACTCAAGTCAGATTCTGCAACGGAATTGGTAAAGCCCCTGATTTCGTAGTTGCTGGTATGCACCTTCATCATCAGGCCAGTATCGCTATTGATTGCGGCCGCGTAGTCTTCCAGGTGCGTTCGATTAGTCGTACCTATCTCACGCAGCGTGCAGTGCGCACTCTCCATCACATTGGGTATACGAAAGGCACCCCCGATCTCAACCAGCTCGCCACGAGAGATAATGACCTCCTTATTCAGTGCCAAGGTATTGAGCACCAAAAGCACGGCGGCGGCATTGTTATTCACAACGGTCGCCGCCTCAGCGCCCGTCATCTCACAAATGGCGCGCTCTAAGTGTGAATCCCTATCGCCCCGCTTTCCGCTTAACAGGTCGTATTCAAGATTTGTGGCATGAGTTGCTGCCGCGACCATAGAATCCACTGCCTCAGCGGGGAGACTAGACCTACCCAGGTTCGTATGGACCACGGTGCCCGTCAGATTAAATACTGGAATTAATGTGCTAGAAAACTGCGCCTCGACGGCCTTGGCGATTTGTTGACAAAATTCTTCGAAAAAGCCAGGCGTGGACATCCACGTCAAAGCGCTATCTTCTTTTTGTAGAAGGGATTCTCTCAGTGAGTCGATTTGACACCTCGCTTCATCCTTCACACTTTTGTGGCCGAATTTATCTATCTGCGACGAAAGCGAAGCTGATTGAAGGAGCTTATCAATTGAGGGAAGATTCTGAAGATGATTTTTCAATTTATAACACCGGATAGAATAGGCAATGAGTATTGATAGGTCGGGGCTGGAAACACTGTAGCAGCTGCACATTCTATCCGTGAATCTCTAATCTAAGCAATATAATCTGCAGTTGCAACCAATTGAGAAATAAAAAGATTCTATTGCGCACAAGGCATTCGAATGAATACACTCAACGGCTGAATACGTATCTAGAAGATAATCTTATGGTCTCCAAGCACAGTGTACTCTTAGCGAATGAATTTCACCCTGAGACAATTAAAAAATTAGATGAAAAATTTCAAACACATCATTTATGGGAGCTATCCTTCGATGAAAAAAAAAGGCTCATCCAAGAGCTTCAAGGGACATGTGAGGCCATAGCCACCGCTTCGTGGATGGTTGATGAAATCATCTATGAACTGAATTCTCTCAAAATCATTTCATGCTTCGGCGTGGGAGTCGACGGAATAAATTTTGAAGTAACTCGCGGCAGAAATATTCGAGTCAGTAACACTCCTGATGTGCTCAATGATGCAGTTGCTGATATTGCTATCGCCCTTGTACTAGCGACCACCAGAAACATTGTCAATGCCGACCGTTTTGTACGTGAGAAAAAATGGCCGCAAGGACCGCTCCCCTTCGGAATGGGGTTAGCCGGTAAGACTCTGGGGATAGTAGGTTGCGGCCGGATAGGTGAGGAAATTGCTAGTCGGGCACTCACCTTTGGACTAAAGATTGCTTACCACAACCGAAGCCCGAAAGACTTACCCTATAGCTACTATTCCAGCATAGCTCACTTAGCCGAGGCTTCTGACATTTTGCTCTGCATGTTGCCCGGAGGCGAGGGCACTAAAAACGCAATTAATGCAGACATCCTGAAAAAATTAGGCTCCACAGGAATCTTTATCAATGTAGGCCGAGGATCCAGCGTTGACGAAGTAGCCCTAGCAGCTGCCTTGCAGAAGCAGCATATTTTTGCAGCAGGCTTAGACGTCTATGCAGACGAGCCCAATGTCCCTGAAGAGCTGCTCGAGCAAGACAACGTGGTATTACTACCACATATTGGTAGCGCCACTGTAGAGACAAGGAAAGCAATGGGCCAGTTAGTGATCGATAATTTGGATGCCTACTTTTCAGGCAAGCCACTCCTCACCGAGGTGGGCTAATATGCTTCTGCAGGAAAATGTGGAGACCTATTGTCCCTCTTGCGGCGAACCCATACAACTACTCGTAGACTGCTCTATTCCCGAACAAGAATATATTGAAGACTGCCAAGTATGCTGCCGACCTATTCAAATTAGGACACAAGTAGACTCTGAGGGGATTCCTGCAATCACGGTACGCAATGAATCGGAGTAAGGGTATTGGCGACTATTCGAACACTTCAAAGAAGATGTATTTTGCCCCTTTGCCATACATCATTTGAAAGTCTCTCTCCGCCAGCCGCTTAATCAGTCAGATCAATTTCTGTAAAAATATCTCGATAAGAGTTACTGGAGGCGTTTTAGACAAACTCCTGAACGATCAAGATATTGAAGTTTTCCAGCCCCTTATATAGGGTCGCAGAACTTAATGGTTAATGACGAAAGTCATGACAGCATTCGCGTGTCATTTACAACTCCTTAGAATTGCTTCCGCTGCATTCCCAAGGACTGGGTGGTAGTTAGCCGGAATCGACAACGAAGGCTCAAGATTTCTGCCAGACAGCGTCAGCTGACCCGCGCATAGGATAGAAACTGATCACGCAGATTGTGGCGCTCTTCTATTCCGCATCTCAATTGTTTGCGGAGTACCGCTCAATTTCACACATGGGCTGAGCTATAACTCTCAGGCTTAGCCTATGCCTGTTGTATGCTATCCATGCTGGATTTTGACGTGCAAGTGCATTATTCTCCCCTACCCGCATAGGGCGGCAATTTGTCGTCCTATCAGTGCACAAATCGAGCAACTGGCTTTCGCTGAAAGCATCATAGGGACTGCCCTGTAGACAGTTCCTACAGGCCGCCCCGACGAAAGTCCCTCCCCCTTGTGGGTTGGGTAAAATGGTACAGCTTTACATAAGAAACAAGGTATTTTTCGCGCTATGAGCAGAACCCAGATTAAGAAGCCCACCAAGACTCAGAAAACAAGTAAAAGCAAGAAATTCGTCTATGCATTCGGTAAGACTACTGACGGCAATACCACCATGCGTGAACTGCTCGGTGGCAAGGGTGCCAACCTAGCTGAGATGGCCTCAATCGGCTTGCCCGTGCCTCCGGGCTTTACCATAAGCACAGAAGTCTGCACCTATTACTATGATCACGAGCAACGCTATCCTCAAACCCTGCGCCAAAGCGTAGCCGACTCAGTAAAGAACGTTGAGAAGCAGCTCAACAAAAAGTTCGGTGGTCGCAAGAACCCTTTATTGGTATCTGTCCGTTCCGGAGCCCGCGATTCTATGCCGGGCATGATGGACACTATCCTCAACCTTGGCCTGAACGACGAGACTGTCGAAGGCCTTTCCGATGTTTCTAAGAACCCCAAATTTGCTTGGGATTGCTATCGTCGCTTCATCCAGATGTACGGCGGCGTAGTGATGGGTGTCACCGCGCGTACAGAGGAAGAGGAAGACCCCTTCCATGTACTTCTGGAGAAATTAAAGCGCAAGGTGGGTGTAGAGTCAGACAATGGCCTGACTACTCAGAACCTGCAAACACTAGTCACTCAATACAAGGCGCTAATTCGTAAGCGCACTCGGGGCGCATTCCCACAAGATGTTATGCAGCAGCTCTGGGGCGCGATAAGCGCCGTATTCGGCTCCTGGAGAAATGAGCGCGCCATCCTCTATCGCCAGGAATACGGTATCCCCGCCGAATGGGGCACGGCTGTGAATGTTCAAGCCATGGTATTCGGCAATGCTGGCGACGACAGCGCGACAGGAGTTGCCTTCACTCGCGACCCAGCCAACGGCGAGAAGCTGTTTTACGGCGAATATCTAATTAATGCGCAGGGCGAAGACGTGGTAGCAGGTCTGCGCACACCAAATGCCATCAGTAAGCTTGCCAAGGAAATGCCCAAGAGCTTTAAAGATCTGGAGAAGGTTCGGTCTAAGCTAGAAAAGCACTTCAAAGACATGCAGGACTTCGAATTCACCATCGAGAAGAACAAGCTTTTCATTCTGCAAACACGTAATGGCAAGCGTACTGGTCTAGCCGCGGTGAGAATCGCTGTAGAGATGCAAAAAGAGCGCCTGATGAATGTTGAGACGGCGCTGTTGAAAATTCCAGCCGAGTCTATCGATTCGCTGCTGGTACCCGTTTTCGATCCCAAGGCATTGAAGGCTGCGACAGTAATCGCGTCTGGCCTGCCGGCAGGCCCTGGTGGAGCAACCGGCCGCATAGCTTTCACTGCAGCTCAAGCCGAGATGGAAACACGCAAGGGAAATCGGGTCGTACTGTGTCGTACAGAGACTTCCCCTGATGACTTGAAGGGAATGTTGCACTCACAAGGTATCTTGACCTCCCGCGGTGGTGTGTCCTCTCACGCAGCGCTTGTTGCCCGTCAACTTGGCAAGGTATGTGTCTGTGGAGCCAGCGGCATCAGCATCAACTACGAGAAGAAAACCCTTACCGCAGGCAAAGTAGTCCTGCGTGAAGGAGACTACATATCTATAGATGGCAGCACCGGCGCCATCTATAAGGGCATGATCCAGAGCACCGATTCCGAAGTGACGCGCGTGCTAGACGGTGGGCTAAAGCCTAGCAAAAGCTACACTTATGAGCTATTCCAAACTGTCATGAAATGGGCTGACAAAAACCGCACCATGAATATTCGCACCAATGCCGATACGCCCACTATGGCTAAACAAGCCGTGGCCTTCGGTGCTGAAGGCATTGGGCTATGCCGCACCGAGCACATGTTCTTCGAAGGCGATCGCATCGACTATATGCGGCAAATGATTCTCGCCTCAGACGAAGTGCAGCGCCGCACAGCATTGAAGAAACTGCTGCCTTTTCAGAAGAAAGACTTCGTTGGCATCTTTAAGGCCATGAATGGTCGCCCGGTGACGATCCGTCTATTAGATCCTCCATTGCATGAATTCCTTCCTCACGACGACGTGGTTAGACGCCAACTAGCTGAGAAGCTCGGCGTACCTTTCGATTACGTCATCGATCGTATCAAGTCACTGCACGAAGAGAACCCCATGCTCGGCTGCCGTGGCTGTCGTTTGGGCATCATCTATCCTGAGATCACTGAAATGCAAAGCCGCGCAATCTTCGAGGCAACTGCGCAGGTTCTAAAGGGTAAAAAGAAGATCAAAGTGAAGCCAGAGATCATGATTCCTCTGGTGGGCTTCCGCGCAGAACTCGCGGATCAGCTCAAGATTGTGCATCGCGTAGCCAAGGAGGTAATGAAGAAGCACAAGATTCGCATCAATTACATCGTCGGCACCATGATCGAAGTACCACGTGCGGCAATCACTGCTGACGAGATCGCGAAAGAAGCAGATTTCTTTAGCTTCGGTACCAATGACCTGACCCAGACAGCACTTGGCTTGAGCCGCGACGACATGGGCCTGTTCTATGACGAGTATCAAAGCAAAGAAATCTACAACAAGAACCCCTTCGCCAGCCTAGACCAACACGGCGTAGGCAAACTCATCGACTTCGCAGTAGATCGCGGTCGCGCCACAAAGCCTGATCTTAAGCTGGGTATATGCGGCGAACACGCCGGCGATCCTGCCTCGATCGAATTCTGCCACCGTGCGGGCTTGGACTACGTAAGCTGTTCACCACCACGCGTGCCGATAGCCAGGTTAGCAGCGGCGCAGGCTAAGCTGCGAAACGCCTAAGATTTTATTCTCTGCTGCACTTTGGTGGAGCAGAGGACTGAAAATCCTCGTGTCGATGGTTCGATTCCGCCCCGGGCACCATTCATTAATTTCAAACCATCTAATACCTTCTAATCTCTCGAAGCAAAGAACAGGATATATACTGTACATGAAGAAACTTAGCATATCGCTTGTCTAATTCTGACTCAAGGAAGCCTAGTTAAAGTTTCTTTAACTCAATGGTTTTTTATAGATTGCGTAAAGGGAGTTAGTGCCAAAAGGAACCACATTGACAAGCTCCCATCCTGCAACACCTTGCCTTCTCATCATTGCTTCTAACTTATCTGCAGTTTTACTTTTTTCATTTGGATCGGCAATAATTGTACTAACATAATAGTCCCATTTCACAGTCATAGCATTCTCCAATAGCTACCTTCTACATGAATCATTAAAAGCTACAAT
This sequence comes from uncultured Pseudomonadales bacterium, assembly GCA_949372635.1. GTDB lineage: Bacteria > Pseudomonadota > Gammaproteobacteria > Pseudomonadales > Pseudohongiellaceae > UBA9145. Next base: position 180,489 of record CASIAB010000011.1, on the reverse strand, counting down.
CTTTTTTCTTTACTAATTCCAATGGTGATAAGCAGGAATTTGCTGCACGAAGTTAATATTTTTAAGGGTCTTTAAATATCCCTGAAAATCTACGTGAGAGAGCTGGATTTAATTTGATAATAGAAAAGGCAGAATATGGTTATTGTTGTCAGTAGTTTCATGAGCTAGTCCTACCAAGGAAAGAAGGATTTGCTATCAGTGAAAGATCATTTTCTAAGGCAATGTCGATTAATAAATTTCGATCAAATCTTTCCTTGGAATCAATATTTTTAACGTTCTTGAATTCAGCCACTCCCCTTTCAAGGGTCTGCTTGATTTCTCTCTGGGCTTTCTCTGCTTTAATATAGTCAGTGCCGCCACAAGAAATTTCTGTTTCATCGGCTAATCTGATCAAAACGCCACGTTCTTTTTTTTCTAACGGTGAATATCCAGCAAATATCCACGCGGCAAATCCGATTTTCCAATCAGGTAAATCAAGAACAGCTTTTAGGCTTTTGCTTTCCATAATCAATTCCCCCCCCACCTGCTACTCATTAGATTGCTCTCTTGCATGGCCGTAAGTTCGATAGCAAACCAAATATTGGGCTCACTTTCCCAATTGCAGAGATTAATAGCATTAGCATTAGTTTCTAGGATAACTAACAATTCGTCCAGAATATTATGTATAGGGGCAAGATGTAACTACTCTAGTTCAAAAGGGTATGCGGGATAGCGCTGCATTATGTGCAGTAAAGGCGGCTGCTTAGGGCAAGGAATGAAAAATGTTAATTAGGGCTAATTAGATGCTGCTGAATGGTTTAGTGATTTTGCTCGAATGTAGCGTTATATGTAACGCTGAGATGCGTTAAAAAAATAATATTTATTATTATCAATAGCTTAAAGTGGTTATGCGGCTCCCTGAGCCTCAACAAAGTCTACTTCATTAAACCTGAAAAAGCTTCATAGAAGTCCTAAAATCTCTATAGTTTAGGGTTTTTGTGAGATATGATCCTTGAATGCTCCAAGTAGTTCATAACTAAAACAAATTAATTAACGGTACCGATAATGGCAAAAAGACATGCAATCCGGTTTGGGGATTATATTCAGGCGATGGTCGTGGATACTCAGCAGGTTCCATTCGAAGAATTGATGCCTGAACCTCTTTTTGACCGACACGGTAATGAACACCCGCAGCCTGTTCCTAAGTTGAAGCTAGGCGGTGGTGATGTAGTCAAGGTCCTGCAGCCTTATCTGTCTACGCGATTCATTGACCAAGCTAGAGCGGTTGTTCCATTGGCAATTTACCTCGCTCTGTTTCAATACATTGTTCTCCAAACTCCTGTTATGGATGCTTCGATCGTCGCCGGTGGATTGTTAGCGGTAATGGTCGGTCTGATGATGTTCATGGAAGGGTTGAAGCTGGGCCTCATGCCATTCGGTGAGGTGATTGGTAACACATTGCCCCGCAAACTTCCGCTTGTTGGCGTACTTTTCATTGCGTTCTTGCTCGGCATTGGTGTGACGTTCGCTGAACCGGCAATCGGAGCACTTCAGGTTGCCGGCTCTATTGTTGATCCAGTGGAGGCGCCATATCTATATACTTTGCTCAACGATAGAGGTGGCGCAACCGTTTTGGTGGTTGGTTTGGGCGTCGGTTTGGCCGCCGTTCTTGGAACAGTGCGATTTTTGCGGGGCTGGAGCTTGAAGCCCCTAATTTTCATGACTGTAACACCAACATTGGCCCTCAGCGTGATTGCGTGGAAGTGGGACCCCATAGGGCTCTCTTCAATTGTTGGCTTAGCATGGGACGCGGGTGCAGTGACGACAGGGCCAGTGACAGTTCCACTCGTGCTCGCACTTGGTGTTGGGGTCGCCTCTGCTGCTGGTAAAGGCGCAGACTCGTCGCTATCTGGGTTCGGAATCGTAACATTGGCATCAGTATTCCCAATTTTAGGTGTGCTCTGCCTCAGCTTCTACACTGCATTAACTGTGTCTCCTGAAACAATTATTGCGGCCGCAGCCGAAGTTAAGTTAGCGGCAGCGATGGCTGCTAGCCAGCCTCAATGGTATGAGGTGACTCCTTGGGCAGAGGTTATTCTTGGCGTGCGAGCGATTGTTCCTCTCGTCATTTTCTTGATGATTGTTTTGTTTGTTGTCTTGCGAGAGAAAATGAAGAGCGCATTTATTACGTACTACGGCATCATTATGGCTGTTGTGGGAATGTGTATTTTTAATGTCGGATTAACGTACGGTCTTGCAAAACTTGGCGATCAATCAGGCGGCCTGATTGCGGGCGCCTTTGCGTCTATTGACGCAATCAGCGCGAGTCCTCTTTACAGCTTTTCTGTGGGTGTGGCGACTGCAGGATTGTTCGCATGGGTTTTGGGATTAGGAGCAACACTGGCTGAACCTGCATTGAACGCGCTTGGTATGACCGTTCAAAATTTAACTAACGGCGCCTTTAAAAAATCAATGTTAATGGGAGCGGTGGCGTTCGGTGTGGCGACTGGCCTTATGCTAGGAGTTCTAAAACTCATTTTCGATTTTCATATTATGTATATCTTAATTCCAGGCTACACGCTCGGGCTGATATTAACGTTGCTTTCAACCGAAGAGTTTGTGAATGTTGGATGGGATTCTGCTGGCGTGACTACGGGGCCGGTCACGGTGCCGCTTGTACTTGCTATGGGGCTCGGATTCGGCAATGCTATGGGATCAACGGATGGCTTCGGTATCTTAGCCACAGCATCAATTTGTCCAATCGTGGCAGTGCTGACCCTTGGTTTATACGTTCAGTTTAAAGTGAAGCGGGAAGAACGCCGAATAGCAAAAGAGTTTGCTCTAGAAGGAGAAATTGTATGAAACGCTCATTTACGACCTTGACTGATGCAACGCTTATTACTGCCGTCGTGCAGAGTGGGTGTGGTGAAGTGATCACTGATGCATTGCTAGAAATCGGTATTCAGGGATCAACAATTCACGCGGCTATGGGCGTTGGTATTCGAGAACGCTTGGGAGCTCTTGGCGTCGCTATTGATGCTGAACGTGAGGTTGTTAGTGTAATGGTGTCGAGTGACGAAGTTGACCGAATTTTCGAAAGAATTTTTTTGGCAGCCAAACTTGATGTACCGGGGAACGGGTTTATGTATGCGACACCGTTGTTACAGGCGGCGACATATGTGCCTCCTTCAATTCTGTCTAAGTACGCTGGCCAATAATCATGACGTTACCAATATCCAAACCAGATGTTCGTAAGCATTATCTTGACTATACGTGGTTGATATCTGGAGTGTTATATGAGGGTGGCACAGACGTGTTGATTCCAGAATTAATGAAAAGAGGGGTTAACGAAGCGTATTTTTATAATGTAGCAGGATCCCCGATAGGCAGAAAATCAGTGGCTGGTGTTGCTGATTCGTTTGACGTCGAACAGCTTCATGTTGTTGTGTCTGCCGATCAAGCTGAAAATATCTTTGACTATATCTATCGCTTCTGCGATTTATCGCATCCGAATAAAGGATTTATAAACATGAACAAGTTGTCTCGTTCGACGCAACTCGATCTTCCAGATTTAAACGATATCGCGGATGAAGAGATGTCCGACTAACTAGCAGGTGACCTAATGGCCAATGAATCAGAATTAGAATTAGTAGAAGAGAATAAGATCGGAATCCGGAAGAATAAGCGACGGATTTTTGAACTTGAAGCTGGAGTATCGACGACATACGCAGAATTAATGCTTTTGTTGGCCGATATTGAAGAAAATCGGGCTCTTCTAAATAGAAATTTTACCTCCTCGTTCATGGGGAATAGAGCGATTGTGGTCGATAACGTGAACGATTTGTTTAATTCGCGTTTAATAATGATCGATTCGCTCGATCCCAAGACTGATGTTGAGTCGAATTTTCAGACTATGTTTTCTAACTCTGTCAAAATTGATCAGCTAGAAAACAGGACGCAATTAAACGAAAAGTTAAGTGAAATTATCGGTCGAGTGCAAGAAGTCAACGTTATGCTGCAAGCGATCAATACGCTGGTTGCTGATGCTAACGAGACTATAGTTGAGCAGGTAGACACGATGATTTCTGAGAATGCAGAGTGGGTTGACGGCGAACTAACGAAGAGGATGAGTTCTGCCGCGGCTAATGCAAACAAACAAGGCGTCAGTACAAATCATGAGCGCTTGAATACGTTAATTAATAATTCAGATATTGCTGAGAGTTCGGCAGCAGCGATATTGAAGCGGGTCAGTGCCGTTACTAAATCTATTCTTGAATCTGGAGAGGATATCACGAGACGACGTGATGCGATTCAGGCGGATCGTGAAAGAGTAGTCGCCAATCAAAGACGTACAGCTGACATGATAATCAAGCCCTAATTATGAATCTTTAGAATTTCAGAAAAGCTGCGCACGAATAAAATATCGGATTGAATGCTTGATGTCTCATTACTACAAAACGCTCTGATAAGCTCAGGGCGCTTTTTTTATGTCGCCAGTTTTACGAAGTCAAATTAGACTGATTTCTTTTTGATTAGATGCGGATTCGAAATAGCTCTATTTAGACGGCTTGAAAGCCAGAAGCACGTTACCAGCCACCTGTCTAAAAGAACCATAACCGGAACCCACGAACACCATGCCGGATCCAGCGGCAATGGAATGGCTGTCGATGGAACCCCCATACCCTTCTACGCCGTTGACTGTTTCAAAATCCTGAGCTGTATCGAATTTGAAGAGCTGTTCGCCCGTATCCGAGTTAAATATAAACAGGCGACCGTCTAATCCACCAGTGATAATTGCTCCGTCTACAGACAGCGGCGTAGCTGAGAAGCCATAGAGTGATTCACAGCGCCTCAGTCTATCGCTACGCTCGTCACCACATTCTGACTGCACCTCGTAGGACCAACTTGGCTCGCCGGTTGCAACGAAGTAAGTGTATATGCCCGGCCGGAAGTTCTCACTCATGGTGCCCGGGTCGTTGATGGTCATGAAGGCTCGCTCAGAATCGGTGGCGATTCCCCAGTGGTTGCCGCCTAGTGCTGTGCCTTCACCGATGCGCTGATTCCATACCAGTGCGCCGGTGTCGGGATCAAGCGCCCAGAGATCACCAGATTTCTGTCCGGCAATAAGCAGCTGCCTATCACGACCATCCACTAGAATAGCCGGGCCGCCAAAATCGAAGTCGACTGAGTTTGTATTTTCTAAAATGATGCAGTTAGGCCCACCGGCGCTGCAGGAGAAATTCCACATGTCGTTCTCTAGAGCCTGGAAGACCCAGTTGGCCTCCCCTGTTTCCAGATTCAGGGCTATAACTGAATCGCTGGTGTTGGTAGTCGGGTGCGAAGTGTTTTCACCAGTGGTGACATAAACCTGACCTCGCTGCGCATCCACTGTCGGTGTAGTCCAGATTGGAGCTCCGGAAGGACCTCGCTGCTTAACGCCGGTTGAGCTGACCATGCCAGTGTACTCAGCCGTTGGCATGGTATGGTATTCCCACAGCTTTTCTCCGCTGCGCACATTCAGCGCGGTGACGGCCCCGTGATTATCACAACATTCAAAATTCGGATTGCCTCCGGTTACAACACCGGAACCGGAAAGTGGCACGATTATTTTGTCTCCATGAATAACCGGTGTGCCGGTAATCATTGCCTGGTTTTCAGAGGCTTGGCCGCTCGCCACCCAGATCGCCTCGCCAGTTCCCGCGTTAATGGAATGAATCATGCCGCGACCATCACCAAAAACCAGTGTAACCAGGCCATCGATTACTCCATAAGCCAATGAAGAACGAAGCCGTGTGTCGGCATTGTAGACCCACTTGGCACAACCACTGTTGGTATCCAGCGCAAAAACTCGACCTGAATCGGTGGCTGAATAGAAAATTGTTGAACCAACTATAACCGGCGCGGCACGCAAACTGGACGTATCCGGAAAAGCGACTGCCCAGGCCAGCTCCAGATTTGGCATATCGCCGGTGGTAAGGCCCGCCTGCGCGGCGTTTATATGGCGTGGGTTGTTGCCATCGGCGTCAGTAAAGGAGAAGGACGCTCTCTGGCTCAGGTCGACATCGCGGTTATCCGCCGCACACATAGTTGCAGCTACCCAGTCCCCGACCCCCTCTTCTGTGGTCAGCTCTTGAGTCAATCCAGGCTGAGCAGCGCTTAGGCCTGCGCTTAGCAGCGCGGCCAATGATAAGTAAGATCTAAAACTTGCTTGAAGACGAGAGTGATAAAACATAGGTAATGCCTGTTCGGTGGATATTAGTTGTTAGTTCCGTTCCTGTGAGAACAATATGTCTTGCGTTGCTGGTTCATTAGGAGGAGCCCAGCTTCAAAAATACAATAATTGTCGGCATTGTGCGAATCTGAATTGGGTTAAGACCACTGAGTTAGGTTCACTCCACCCCACTTGTTATTCAATTAACTAGAATTGCTGCTCAAACTGGTGCTCAAGAGTCAACAAGCTATGGAGTATTAAAAGAAGTCACAAAAACTCTTAATTTCCAAATCCCGGATTAGAATGGTTATGCATTAAAATCCAGAGACCAGAGCAGTTGAATCCGGCACTAATATAATAAAATCAAACTACTCTGACCCTTATGATCGCTTTTTTTCGGACACCAACTCTGATCTAATAAACAATCTCTAGCGTACTCTCAAGCTAGCATGTTCACTCCGTATCGTACCTTCTTGCCATATCAGAGACGCAGCATAAGTAAAAATGTCACTTGGGACCCGAGCTCTAAAGCGCTTTAGACAGTTACGTCTGCGATGTTCTCTAATTGACAATTCAGGAATGACAATGAAACGCACCAACGCCTATTCTTTAATTGTGCTGCTATTTTGCTTCTCTCACATATGCTTCGCCGACACCCCAGATTTAGCCGGAGCAAACAAACTTTTTAATTTTGCTGAAATGGCAGAACCGACGCTGTTTTTTCCCCCTGCACAAACACAACAAATTAACGCGGAAGGCTCCGATTGGTTCTATCGTTATTTTTCAGGCTCGGATTCCTACGTAGCTATCAACATCAATGGTGTTGGGCCGTTTTTTGAAGGAGATGTATATGTAGTCGGCGATCAATTTGGAGAAGACCCGCTCTTTGTCGATACACTGGATAACTTAGTGGCCGTTATAGATAGTATTGAGTCTCCACTTTCAGGAGGAGAGAACGCAATTACTAATCCCGGCAACGGCAATTGTGTTGAAAGAAAGTTTCCACCGAAAAACGATACAGCGCGCTATCAGACAACTACTTTTTCTGGTGAAACATCTTCAGTTACTGAAAGGTCGGAATTGTACCAAGAAGTTACTAACGCAATAACCATAACCGTCATTGGGCAATCCAGCACAGTTGATAACATTCAGAACACGATATCCACTCGCCTTACCTCATACTTTGAGTCGTTAAACGGCCTATTCTTTTTATCCGAGAAAGATTCAGCAATAACAACCACTGGCTTATCGCCTTCTAACCAAAATGTAAACATCACTTACGCCCCCTCTTTATTTATCGGGCCAACAGAATCTCTCTGCGAAGGGCAAGAGTGGTTTGCTGCCTCTGTAACACAGACTCTAGTAGATGATCCTGATCTGTCAGGGAATGGCCCCGTAATCAGTCAAACGGCCCCAACAGCTATAACCGTAGACAATATTGGCGGTAGTGTAACTGTGCAAGGTGGTACATTTAGTACAATAAAAATGACACTGACATATCCAGACAGCAGAGTAGTCATATGGACTGACTTAGGTTTTGGAGTGATAGTTATGTCGGAGTCTTATCAAGGCGACTCTGAGAGCCCAAGCAGCATGGAAGAATTAGTACAAATAGATTTACCGTTTTAACTCTCGAATCTACGTCACTTTTCTAATAATCCAGAACCGCTTAAATTAGTATCATTTGCGTAAGCAACTTAGCTAAAGCACCATGCTCACCCAATATATAATTTTTCTAGTTTCGGCATTTCCTTTATCTTCCTCGTGGGATTAATATTTAGTTATGCGGCAGACATCTCCAGCCCAGGTAAAGCGCTGCTCCTCACTATTCACTTCGCCTTTTCCTTTCTCGATATTGCCACCTGATAACTGGCAAAGCGGTATTCCACCTCCGCATGAACAACGATTATCTGTGGTATCGGATATTCGCTCGCCTCCAGCCGCATGTGCTCGATGCACCATATGTGGCTGCATGCCTGATACTCTCCTAGAATTCGCACCAGCCTAGCCACCTTCGCCCAAGCTCAATATTCACCCAACTAAAGGGTGACAACGCGAATCAATTACTTGTAGGATGAGAATGATTCGTATTTGTGTTATTTGTTAGTGGTCTTTCATGTTTAGAAAAATAATCTTCTGGCTGCATCTAACCTGCGGCGTCAGCGCTGGAGTAGTAGTTTTGATGATGTCGGTAACCGGCGTCGTCCTCACCTACGAGCGCCAAGTTCAAGTATGGGAAGACCGCAGCTACTATGCCGAGCCCGGAGCGGGCCAGCAGGTGATGAACGCCGATCAGTTGATAGCGGCTAGCCGAAGCCTTGAGGGATTCGAGCCAACTAGCCTCATGCTGAACTCAGACCCAACCGCACCTGCCGTTCTAAGACAGGGCCGCAGCCAGACTCAATATCTCAACCCCTACAGCGGCCAAGCCTACGATCCGCACTCCGATGCCTGGAGTGGTTTCTTTTCCAGTGTGCGCGGCTGGCACCGCTGGTTCAACATGGCCGGCGACAATCGCAGCTCTGCACGCGTTGTGACTGGTGCGGCGAATTTGATGTTTCTGTTTCTTGTTCTTAGCGGCATCTATCTTTGGCTACCCAAGATTTATGCCCGAGCAACGCTGCGCGCGCGAGTCTGGTTTAACGCATCGAACAATGATGCCAATACAAGGGATTTCAACTGGCATCATGTTTTTGGATTTTGGGCTGCCATTCCGCTCGTCGTTATCATTTCTACGGCCACTGTATTCAACTATTCTTGGGCAAATAATCTGGTCTACCAACTCGCAGGCGAAGAGCCACCTGTGAGAGGCGTGGCTTCAAACACCGCCCCCTCGGTATCAGCACCTGTGAGTCGCCTGCCTTATTCTGACTTAGTGGATACTGCAAAAACTTACAGCGAAGACTGGCGCACGATTACGCTTAATATACCCGCTGCAGCAGCAAATTCTGCAAACCTAAGGCTAGACGAAGGCGACGGTGGGCAACCACAGAAACGCCATGTACTAACTCTCGATGTAAGTGATGGAGCAGTCATTACTTGGGCACCCTTCACCAGCCAGACGCCAGGCGCACAGGCTAGGCGCTGGGTAAGGTTCCTACACACCGGAGAGGCATTGGGGCTAACTGGTCAGACAATCGCAGGCATTGCGTCATTCGCCACAATCTTCATGGTTTGGACTGGTCTTGCACTGGCACTGCGTCGTTTCCTGCGTTGGTTTGCGAAAAAGAATCGAAGCAGAGAAGGTAAAGTTCCTGCAACCTAGGCATCAATTAAGGAATTCGCATCTTACCATCCTATTGTTGCCCCTCCGTTTCCCCCAATTTAAGTTTTCTCAGTAAGTAGTCGTACCATCCCCTATCGAATAGTGGTTTCACCTGCAACATGTCATCTGCACACCGACCAATTCAACAGACAAAAGTTGTAATGTAGAGACTGGAGATGAGATGACGAATCAAAGCAATACAAACAATTGATGAACTATGGCTTAACTAGACCAGTGTCTTTATCATCTTAATAACGGTTTTTTCAGATCCATTCGCCGCTTTCTCGACTTTGCGCTCGATCTCGACATACCCGCGAGCAAGATATAAAGGCTCCCCTGAAACTGTTGATCCCAACTCGATGATCTTGAAACCCGCCTCAGCCGCTGCACCCTCGCCAATATCAAGCAACAACGAACCTATTCCACGGCGAACCCAATCAGGATGGGTGTACATAGCGCGTATTCGTGCCGCATCATTTGATGGATCGCTCAAGCTATCATCACGACCAACCGTATGATCGCCTCCATAGAGCGTTTTTCGCTTGCCCCATCCGCCACAGCCTGCCAGCACTGTTTGGCCATCGTGAACTGTCTCGATCAGGAAATAGGTTCCATCCTCAATCAGGGTTTTATCGACACCCATGGTTTCCTTCGCCGCCTCTATCTCTCTCGCTGAGAGAAAAGCCTTCATATTTTCCGCTATCGATGTCTGCATCAGTTGCCGTATGGCTTCAGTATCAGCCTCTTGGGCGATGCGATGGCTAAATGTGAGGGGGGATAAATTCTGCGGGTCAGTCATGTTTCTTTCCGGTGAATGCCATTCCCTTTCGAATTCGTTCTTTGTTGAAATTATAACGAAATTGACTTTGTACGGCGGGACTTTCTCACAGCCTTCGTCGAAAAGATAGGCTATAGCAACTTCACGTATTGACTAGAAAACAACAATTTCCACGCATGTGGAATCCGTTACCGTTATAATGATTATGTTATAGACAACAACTTAAGAGAGATCGAACAGAACTGCTACACTACTGGAATAAGCGTCGCGTTCAAAGTTCGCAGCACGTTCTAATTTGTAATCTAGAAACACGGCAATATAGAGTCAGCGAAAATTTTACACATCATTCTTCATTTTTTAGTACCGCTGCCATTTGCAGCCGGACTCTACAAGAAAGCCTGGCTGAAGAACTATGCCCTGATGCTTACCGGCCTGCTGATCGACATAGATCATCTACTAGCAAGCCCAATCTATGACGCCGAGCGTTGCAGCATTGGCTTTCATCCGCTGCATGCCTCCATCCCCATCGTGCTGTATACACTACTATTACTGCACCCTAAAACCCGGGCCTTGGGCATAGGCCTTTGCTTACATATTCTACTCGATGGTGCGGACTGCCTGCTTTAAACCCTTCTGCTCTGCATCAATTAGCACATAAGCTTTACATTAAACCTGTCGCATACCCTACACTAGTTTCTAACTACCCAGCTGCAGCGTAACTACATTGCAAAATTTCGCGTTGAAAATACTTTAAGGTAAAGCAGAAACTGTCTGGAGAATCACTAATGCGATTGCGAAAATGGCAGGATAAACTCGATACTAATCAGAAAAAGCTTCTTTCACTAATCATCAGCATGCTATGCGTGCAAGCTTTGACCGCCGCACGGAACCCGATCGTGATTTGCCAGACATTGCCTGTGCGGCTGTTAATTTCCGATTAGATATTTTTGTAATCACTGCTGGATTAGTTCTATGGGTAAGACGCGGAACTATTTCTGAGATTGTCATAGGCACTCTCTTCGCATCTCGTTTTAGGAGTGGGCGCCACACTTGGGTTCTTTATCTTGCAGCGCAGAATCCTTGGCATGATTACAGTCAATAAAATGGGAACGAGAGTGAGAGTACTCGAGTCCATATTTTCCATGTGTACTAACTACAAGAAGACGCGGGATCACACGGTGAAATAGCAAAGCACAGAGACGTATATCGAAGACCGCCAAACAGGAACGCAGGTAAGCCATGGTTCCTGTCCAAACTGCACAGAAGAATTGTATGGAGACCTACTGAAGAGTCAATAACTGTCGACTAGACCGCCTCATCTAACAGCAAAGGAGGCACCGGGCAATCTATGGTCGCGGCGATAGCTCTAAGCAGCTCAGTCTCTATCGCCCGAATTTTACCATCGGCAGTTATACAGCGGACACAGGCCTTGAGTAGCGCCGGTTTCTGCAGGGGTTTTAGATCGGCCAGGTCATCCAAGGAATTGTTCAGGGTATCAAAGTCGATCTCGCTGACAGCTATGAGCTGCAGCGACATTTTCAGCTCATCGGCACCGGCGGCGAAAGTCTCCTCATTAGATATACCATCTTGAACGGTGGAATGAGTAAGTATTGAAAGCAATACCGAAACAGATTTTTTACAACTCTTCAAGTTCTTCTTTCCAAAGTATGGCGCCTCATCCTTGCCGAACACGGCCTCTAAACTATGCATGACAATTTTTTGCAGCGACCATTCCAGCAAACTCATTTTCTTATCTATCTCGACAAGTTTTTTGAAATTACCTCGAAACAATTGATACTGATTCTTTGACAGCTGACGCATGCTAGACAGCGCTATAGTAACCAGAGGTAAACGCTGTTGTGCTGCAATTTCTGGCATGGACTGATACAATTTTTGCAACTCATCGAAGACTCCGACGTCGGCACTGCTTTGCAACACTTCTAACTGCTTTCCCCGAACCGATTCATCTTTACTGAGCACCAGAAAATATACAATCGCACGCGCGCCTGAAGGTTCGCGTGCAGCATTCAGAAAAAACTGCGGAATTTGCTTTACTAAAGCGTCCGCGTAATTTAAATGCTTCCCATCGGGATTTCCCACCTGGTTGATCACGGCATTTGCCAGCAAGACACCTGTGGCACCGGTTAGTATCGCCGTCGCCTTCTCTCGTTGACTCTGCTCAGAAGGTTTCTCCTTTTGCTTAGCACCTTCGGTTGCTGCAAGTCCTGACCGATCCCAATCACTTTCATCATAGTCACCCTTCCAGCGAGGGAGGATGGCAAGTATGCGATCGTTAAGGGGTGGATGGGTCGCGTAGAGACGGCTTAACGCAGATACCTGCCCCTCTTCAAACAAGGCATGGCTTATTTCTGCACTCTTGGGGTTTTTAATGTAGGAACGGTCTTGGTTCCGCGCAATCTGCATCAGCGCCTGCCCTATACCATCTGGGTTTCGGGTAAACTGCACTGCCGATGCATCGGCTAAGTATTCACGTTGGCGACTTACAGCAGCCTTAATCAGATTCCCGAAAAATGTACCGACAAAGCCCACCACAACCAATGCTAGACCCACAAATACAATACCACTCGAGTCCTTAGAGCGGCGACTGTAGGCGCCACCTCTAAGCAGGTGATAACCAATAATACCTAACACCATGATGCCGTGCAGCACGCCAATGAGACGAATATTAATACGCATGTCGCCATGCAAAATATGACTGAACTCATGAGCAATAACACCCTGCAACTGATCACGACTTAGCGTGTCGATAGTTCCTCGGGTAACTGCAACGATGGCGTCGCTGGGAGAGTATCCGGCCGCGAAAGCATTGATACCGCTCTCTTCCATCAGGTAGACAGGCGGAACCGGTGTTCCTGAGGCAATTGCCATTTCTTCAACTATATTTAGGACGCGCCTCTCAGCGGGATCACCAGATCCAGACACTAACAGACGCCCATTCATCATCTCAGCGATACGGGCACCGCCACCTGAAAGCGAGCTAATCTTATAAAGGCTACCGAAAAGCACAATCGAACTTACCATGGCTCCGATAATTAGAAACATCATGGGGTCGAAATGAACGCCAGTTTTGGCGTTCATACTCGTCATGCCTGCGCCACTAAAAGAGAGGACCGCCATGACAAGAAGATTTGTAATAACGATAAGCGACAGTACAGCCAGAGCGAACAGGAAAATTAATTTCCCTGTGTTGCGCTTAGCCATATCCTGCGATTCAAAAAAATTCATAGTGATCGACGCCAACCTATAGGTACACAATTACCTTGAAGCATAACAACAAAGGAGAGCCCTTTGTTGTGCTAAAAAGAGACTTTTGGCGCTTCTTGTATGGCTTCGCTGTCTGCGAATTCGAGCAGGCTTGCGTCTTCACCATGCCCAAAGAATCCAGCCACAGCTACAGGCGGGAAAGACTGACGATAAGTATTGAAGGCCATGACTTGATCGTTAAAAGCCTGCCTAGAAAATGCTACTTTATTCTCCGTAGTGGTGAGCTCTTCACTCAGCTGCATCATGTTCTGATTTGCTTTCAGGTCTGGATAGGCTTCCATGACCACATTGAACTTAGTCATCGCACCAGCAAGCGCGCTCTCTCGACCCATGAGGTCTTGCATAGCAGCAGCATTTCCTGGGTCGGCTGCAGCAGCAGCTAAGCCATTAGCCGCCGAATTACGTGCAGCAATAACCGCCTCGAGCGTTCCTCTCTCGTGCTCCATGTAAGCTTTCGCCGTTTCCACTAAATTCGGTATCAAGTCATAGCGACGCTTTAGCTGAACTTCGATCTGCGCGAACGCATTTTGGTAGCGATTCTTGAGGCTAACCAATTGGTTATAAATACCAACAATGTAGAAGAACAGGACGGCAACAATCACCAAAACCACAATCGTTGAAATCTCCATAGTCTGGCTCCTTCTAAAGATGAATTAAGCGCCCGCTAAACAGGCTTCTAAATCGCATTATTCCACTTATGAGCGCACTTGTCCCCGTAGGATATGCGCGTAGAAAAATGGGTTTCGCAGATTCCGAGTTATCTGCTAAGCTTATTAAGATCGCTCACTACTAAGAAGAAAAATTATGAGCACAGGAATCCTCGCCCTACTATCGCTTTTACCTATCATCTCCGTTGCCTTTTTCCTGGTGTTGCTACGCTGGCCTGCGAGCCGCGCTATGCCTATCGCCTATGTCGTAGCCGCCGCGCTTGCTTTTTTTGTCTGGCAGGTGCCCGTAAATAAGGTACTCGCCGCCAGCGCTAACGGGCTGTGGGTAGCAGCTACGCTAATCTATATTATCTTTGGAGCCATCCTGCTGCTAAACACACTGCAGCAAAGCGGCGCCATTCGCGCAATCCGCCAAGGCTTCTCAAACATCACGCCCGATCGCCGCATCCAGGTCATTATCATCGCCTGGCTATTCGGCTCCTTCATCGAAGGATCAGCAGGCTTCGGAACACCTGCGGCAGTGGCCGTCCCGCTAATGGTAGGACTCGGCTTTCCTGCGATGGCCGCGGTGGTCGCCGGCATGATAATTCAAAGCACACCAGTATCATTCGGCGCAATGGGTACGCCGATTATGGTCGGCGTAAGCACAGGACTCTCGGCCGACCCAGAAATGGCAGCCTACGCTGCTCAATTAGGGTTCGCGGAGTGGGATCAATTTCTTGCGTTTATCGCGACGAAGATTGCCTTGCTTCACGCGATCGCCGGAACTTTTATTCCACTTTTTGTCGTAGCCATAATGACTCGCTTCTTCGGCAAGAATAGGTCTTTCGCTGAAGGCTTTAAGGTGTGGAAATTTGCCTTGTTTGCCGCTTTTGCTATGACCATTCCCTACCTCTTAGTAGCAACTTATTTCAGACCCGAATTTCCATCGCTTATTGGCGGTCTCGTAGGTCTCGGTGTCGTCGTCAGCGCAGCAAAGGCTGGTTTTTTACTACCGAAGGAAGATGAAATCTGGGACTTTGATGACAAAAAGAACTGGGACGAAGAGTGGACTGGCAGCATGCAGATTGAAGCCGAAGATAAGAGCAAACCGATTATGGGTATTGTTCGCGCATGGTCACCCTACTTATTAGTAGCCAGCCTTTTAGTTATTACTCGCCTACCCTATTTCAATTTAGAGCCACTGTTACGTGGACCGAGCATCCTAACAACCTGGTCATGGAGTCAAATTTTCGGCAGTGATATTACCGCCTCTTTTCAGCCATTCTGGTCTCCCGGCACGATATTCATTATCGTCTCGCTTATAACCATAGTTTTGCACAGCTTAAAGCCATCGGAATATAAGGTCGCGTTCGGCAAGTCTCTGAAAACACTTGTCCCTGCCTCCATGGCGCTGGTGTTCACCGTGCCTATGGTTCAGGTTTTCATCAATTCCAGCGGCGGTGCGGCCGGTTACGAACAGATGCCGCTGGTGCTCGCCGAGGGAGTTGCCAATCTTACTGGATCGGCATGGCCTTTCTTCTCTACCTTTATCGGTGGACTCGGCGCCTTCGTCGCAGGTAGCAACACCGTGAGCAATATGATGTTCTCGCTATTCCAGTTTGGTGTGGGCGAACGCATCATGGCCGACCCAACGTGGATCGTGGCCTTGCAGGCAGTGGGTGGAGCATCGGGCAACATCATCTGTGTACACAATGTGGTTGCAGCCTCCGCTGTTGTAGGCCTGGTTGGCAAAGAAGGCGCGGTAATACGAAAGACCCTACTGCCATTCTTCTACTACGCGTTGCTGACTGGCGCTATTGGTTATGGAATCGTAAACATGGCCACCGGCATTCTAAACGCGGGCTTCATACTCGCCTCGCTGATTTTCGCAACGATGATCTTCTTCATCATCAAGTTCAATCGCAGCGACGCGACCTGACCATAGATCACTAGACACGACTAGCCTATACTGAGCGCTTCGATAATTAGCCGAATACCCATCACGCGGTATTCGTTGTGTCCCTAAGTCATGCCTGATTCCTCAGAGAAAAGTTCCCGCTCTCTCATATTTGCGACTGCCGGTCATGTCGATCACGGCAAGACCTCGTTGGTGGCGAATATCACTGGCACCAATACCGATACACTCACAGAAGAAAAGAACCGTGGCCTAACCATCGTTCCGGGCTTCGCCTATCACCACTTCTCCAGCGTCATCGATGGAGCCCAGTGCAACAACACCCTAGGTTTCGTCGATGTACCGGGTCATATCGATTTCATCAACAATATGCTTGCCGGCGTGGGAGCCGTAGACGGTGCGCTGCTAGTCATCGCCGCCGACGATGGCATCATGCCGCAGACACGCGAACATCTCGCCATACTCGATCTGTTAGCCGTCTCTCGCGGCGCTATAGCGCTGACCAAGATCGATCGCTGCGAACCCGATCGTGTTCAAACTGTCATTGAAGAAATCAAACAACTACAAGCCACAACGAGCCTAAAGGGCTCGCCGATCTTTGCTCTCTCGAATGAAAGTGGCGATGGCATAGTTAAACTCATCGATTACCTGCAGAGCCAGTTCGGTGATGATAGCGCCTTAAAGGAAAGCGGCGACGACGATCGGTATTTTCGTTATCTCATAGACAGGAGTTTCGTCGCGAAGGGAATTGGCACTGTATTGACAGGTAGCGTACGAGCTGGCTCCATCAAGACTGGAAGCAGTCTCAAGCACACAGCGTCGGGCGAATTCACAAAACTTCGAAGCGCCAGGCTTGACAAGACTGAACTTAACGAAGTTTATAATGGTCAGCGCGCCGCAATGAATGTAAGCCTGGATCACAAACTCGTAAACAGAGGTGACTGGCTAATCGATGAGAGGCTCTTTCAGCCGATCAATCGCCTAGATGCAAGCTTAGACTTTATAGATGCGGATTTTAAACTGATCAGCAGCGCGCAATACCATGTGCACATCGGCGCATCTCATCATGTGGTCAATATCCGACACTTGGGGGAGCGTCTCTATCAAGTAAAATGCCTTGAATCGATGATCGCGCATCACGGCGACCGATTCATCGTCCGCGACCCTGCATCACAACATACATTGGGCGGCGGCCGCGTTGTCGATATTTTTATACCCAGGCGCAAACGCAGCAGTGAATTACGACTCGCACAATTGAATGCGATGCAACATAGCGGCATTGATGCCCTCAAGCAGCTTCTCAAGCTACAAGTCGACGGCATCAAGCTACAAGAATTTTCGATCTGTAGAAATATTAGCAACTCTGCAATAGAAAAATTACTCGAAACTCTTAAACAAGAAGGCATAGGCTTTCATTCCCTCAACTTGGAGAAGTCTTCACTCCCAGTATTGCTGCACGAGAATTATCATAGCGAGTACCGCAACAATATCCTGGGCTACCTCAAAGATTTTCATCAAAGACAAGCTAATCAACAGGGTATCAGTGAGCCCTCTCTCAGCCATGGTGTCGACTTTGCGAGTTCGCATCTGCTTTTCCACGGCATACTGCAGAGCCTATTAGATTCGAACGCAATCAAGCGCACCGGCACGCTCTTACACCTGCCAAGCCACAAGACCTCGCTGAGCCCTGAGGAAGAAACCTTCCTCGAACAGGTAAGGCCCATATTGTTAAAGGCAGGCTACGTACCCCCGCGTACGCGCGAACTTGTGGAGATGACGAATATTCCACTGATGTCCCTAGAGCGAATCCTCCGCGAGTCAGCGAAAGCTGGCACGCTGATTAAGGTTGCGGAAAATCGCTACTACCTACCAGAGACCATCATGATCCTGGCCGGCTTTATAGAGCAGCTAATAGAAACCGAGATTGACGAGGATGGATTCTCCGTTATACAGTTTCGCGATGCCTCCAAGATAGGCCGGAACCTCTGCATCGAAATCCTCGAATATTTTGACAGCGTTGGCTTTACACGCAGAGACGGCAATAGCCGTTTCGTTCGCACCAACAAGGAAAATATATTCGGGAAGTGAAAGCTGACTTAGAAGTGGGCCTAAAGATCGTCTTGGCGAGCCTTGACATCGGACATGCCTAGTCCAACGGCTGCAACTTAACTGGCAAACTCATATAACCCTTTACGAAACTGGAGTACACACGCTCTGGCTCAGCAACCACTTCCACCTTATGGAAGCGTTTCATAATTTCTTCCCATACGATAGTGAGCTGCATCTCTGCTAACCGATTCCCCATGCAGCGATGCAGACCGAACCCGAAGGAAAGGTGCTGCCGAGCATTCGTCCTGTCGATTAGAAATTCATTCGCTCGCTCGATAGATTCTTCGTCGCGATTACCAGATACATACCACATGACAACTTTTTCGCCCGCCTTAATTTTTTTGCCCCCAAGCTCGGTATCCACAAGAGCTGTGCGGCGCATGTGAGCTAGCGGCGTCTGCCAGCGGATTATCTCAGAAACCATGTTGCGAATCAGACTAGGATCCGCACGCAATTTGTCGTACTCCACAGGGTTTTCGCTTAGTGCAAGCACGCCACCAGAGATAGAATTTCGAGTGGTGTCGTTGCCACCCACGATCAAAAGAATTATGTTTCCGAGATATTCTTCTTGAGGCATATCACGAGTAGCTTCGCCGTGTGCAAGCATGGAGATCAAATCGTTTCCCGGTTTTTCGTTAACGCGCTCGTTCCAGAGACGGATAAAATAGGCGAAGCATTCCTGCAGGGCGCCCCAGCGTTCCGCCTGATTGCTAACGACTCCCCCACCTGGAATTGCCGTTGCTGCGTCCGACCAGAACGTCAGTTTACTTCGGTCCTCGAAGGGAAAATCGAATAGGGTAGCGAGCATCTGTGTAGTGAGTTCGATCGAGACATGTTCGACCCAATCAAATGTTTCATCGATCGGCAAGCCATCGAGAATTGTGCAGACTCTCTGTCGAATTAAGCCTTCCAAATTTTTAAGATTTGCTGGAGCTACAACATCTTGAACAGCGCGGCGCTGCTCGTCATGTTTCGGCGGGTCCATGGAAATAAATGCAGGAAGTGTAAACTCTTCGAAGCTATCGACGATACCGATAGTTGGTTCGGAAGAATAAATATGAGGCGATGTATCCACCTCCATAATATCCTTGTACTTCATTACCGACCAGTAAGGACCAACGGCAGATTCTGGACAGTAATGAACTGGCTCTTCACTGCGAAGACGTTCCATGAAAGGTAGAAACTCATTCGCTCGCCAAATTCCAGGGTGTGATAGGTCAATCTGCTCGATTGGCATGGCATAGGGATCCTTTCCTACCATGCTCCACTTGCTCGTCTTCGACCCTCGGCCACTCTCCACATCGCTCATACTGGAATCCCCCCTCACAGGACCTTAATTTGATACTGACTCAACTTCTAACGCCAGACGCAACACTCTAGAACTGAAACTCAGGCGTGGTAACAACCAAACCGTCTAATTGCTCAGTCACCTGAATCTGACAAGCCAGACGGGAGTTATCTTTGCGGTCAGTGCTCAGACTGAGCATAGCCTCCTCAGTAGGACTAAGCTCCCCCAACTTCCCTAACCACTGCTCATTAACATAGACATGACAGGTCGCGCAGGAGCAGGAACCGCCGCAATCTGCATCAATGCCCGGGACACCATTCGTTACAGCTGCCTGCATTACAGAGCCCCCTGTTGGCACCTCTACAGAGTGTTCACAACCGTCATGCTCGATAAATTGTATATTTACCATGAAACTAAAACCCTTCTCTCAAGAAAACGCGAAGCCGCAACAATAGCAAGGAATCTCGCCAAGCAAAAGATGGCAAGCCCATTTGTATCCAGTTCATTGGGAACATGCATCATAAATTACAGGTAATACGCGTGCGGCAGCTTGCGCTATCCACTCATATCCAACGGCATCGGGAGACACCTATGAATAAAGAACTTCTGCTAGGAACTATTCTAATAGCACCTCAGGCTTTTGCCCAGATTTTTGGGTTAACGCAAGCAAGCTGGGAGAGTCTTGTTATGCCGATATAAAATTGGGATTAATCTGAGGATTTAGGCCATATCCTGAAGTTTTACTTTAGCCACAAATTGCTACGACTCCTAACAACAATAACCCTACTCTGCCTTTCCGTGCCTTAATCAGACCCTGCAACCGTTAAGGTCCAGGGCCTATCCCCTGGCTTTTTAGCCCGAGATAGCTTTGTATGGGTCTTCTCTACCCAGCCCGCCTAAGTCTTCAAGAAGAACCGCATCGCTCTAAAACATCTGCTTAGACCTTCTCGTTTAAATTTGACCCGACACGTCCCTCGCACAAGGACGGTTCCATCTCGCCCCTATACATACTATTCTTGACGAAAGGTTAGTTAATTTGAGCATAAAAACTACGAAAGCTAAAAAATAGCACTTTTAATGTGATACTTGAGCCGACCAATAGAAAATAAGAAGGTCTTAAATCATGTCTTTAGAAAACCAAGAGCCACAACAACAAGCAGCCACTTCAGAGCCAGAAACAGAATTTCATAAACAAGCTCTTGCCGAGTTTGATAGCGGAGAAAGAGATTCTGCCATTTGGGATATAGTAAGTGTTGAGTCTGCTGAAAATATAAAGCTGTTAAATCTGAAAGGGGAGAAGTATACCGAAGCGTATGATGAAGCTTCTAAGAGGCTTTATGTAAAACTCCGTGCGAATACGCTTCGCAAAGGCTATATCCTTCTTATTTGGGTAAACCGTATAATTTGGGTTTCAATATTTAGCGTAGTATTTCTTGGGGTTTTATCTGCTTATATAGGCGGGGCTTTCGAAGGATTACAACCATCAGCACTATTCCAGCAACTATTCCAACAATGATCTCATAAATAAATCTGCACTCTTTACTTTCTAATAGAATAAAACTAGGCAACTAATCTCCGACAAGTCTATGAGGTACACTCCTTTGCACAAGTATGATTCCATTTCACCTCTAACCATACTATTGCGCTAGAGAGAATAACTAATCTATCACCGTCATCATTTTTCAAGATGGCATATGTAAGTTCATCGATCACAGGTAGGTTTTAATAAGGAAACTTTGCATTGCAGTCAAAGACTATTTTACAGAATGCTTTATTGGCGTTGCTGGATTCTACAAGGAAGATGTTTGGCGGAAGAGGCAGGAGTCGAACCCACCAAGCATGTCATTAACAGACTTCACCGGGTTTGAAATCCGGGCACCCCACCGGGGATGATACTCTTCCACCAAGAGTTTATCATAATCAGGATTGGAGTCACCCTCCTCGGGCACTCACTGAGTATCGTTCAGACCCCAATCGTATTTGAGATGGCGAATGCGAATATCATCAGCGCGAAGTTGATTTGCGGTAGCCCTATCTAGTTCTAGCTCAGCCGCATATCCAGCCAAAAACTCCGCCACTGAATCGACTCCGCCCCAGCCCTTCTCGAAATCCTCTTTATACCAATCGAAGATGCTAGAAACGTACATGCGGCCATTGTCGAAATAGTTACGACTTCTGTCGCTTAAGAATTTTACGGTACTGTCCTCCAGCTGCATCTCCAACTTCTCACTGATGAAGGCCTCGGCACGAAGTGCCGGACAACCTATCGCTGCGCAATTTACTGCAAAGTGAATCCTAGGCTCGTTATAGCGACCCCAACCACGAATAATTTCGTGCTCGATCTCATCAAGAGTGACAGGCTCACCGAATAGACTCGCGAATTCCTGATTCCAGGCGGAGGATAAGAAGAAGCCTATATCCCTGATGGAATCGATATCAGGGTATTCTTCCAGGATCACGTCGACGGTGCTGGCATTGTAAACGTTGATCAGGAAGGCTAGCTGAGCGGCGATCGACCAGCTCTCGAAAGTGCTGCGCGGCACCTGTGCGGCTTCGGCTAGATAGGCCTTCAGCACTACTCTCTCTGCTGCTATTCCCGAATAATCAAGCTGTGTGGCGATGCCACCATCAATAACTGTTACATGCTCTTTCAGCAGGCCGTCCCACTCAGCGTGATCGAAATCGGCTTTAGCATGTAGCGGAAGCAGCAAAAGCAGGCAGACGAATATTTTAAGCAGGTGATGCAAGTTAATTTCCTTGTCTGTGTGTGATGACTTTCTCATTCTCTAGCTAAAGTGCTGGAAGGCATCATTCATTGGGCTGGAGGCTATCATGGCCTGAAGAAATGAAGTATGCTTCAAGCAACTTTGACACGTTGCTGCCCTTATTCAACACAATGAAACAGCAGTTTGAGCTGGACTGATGAAGAATAATTTCCTTCGGTCTATATAACAAGAAAGGGTTTAGCCGAATCTATTTCAAAATAATTTACTCTTTGGCATTTCGGCCTTAGAGGATCGAATTGATCCGCATCGAGAGATTGGAGAATCACCATGAAGCACGCTGAAATCACCGGATGGGGAAAATGTGTACCACCTGCGGTGCTCAGCAATGATGATCTTGCCACTTTCATCGACACCTCCGACGAGTGGATCGCCTCCAGAACCGGCATCCGCGAGCGTCGTATATGCCATACAAACTTTTCAGACATGGCGATCGTGGCAGCTAGGCACGCCCTGGCCGCGGCCGACATGAATCCTATGGAGCTGGATCTCATCCTACTCGGGAGCCTTACTAATGACAGCCTCTGCCCTAACACTGCATCAATAGTTCAAGATGCCATCGGTGCCCGCAACGCTGCATCGATCGACATCAACTCTGCCTGCACCGGCTTCCTCTATGGCCTGCACATCGGCACGAATCTCATCCGTACCGGCGCTCACAAGAAAGTATTGGTTATCGGTGGTGAATTTATATCGCATTACATGAACTGGGCCCAAAGAGATGTCGCCGTATTATTTGGCGATGCGTGTGGCGCAGTAGTGATAGAAGCTACCGATAAGGAAGTCGGTCTGCTGGCAGCCAAGATCGGTTGTGAGGCCGATGCAAAGTACGCCATCCAGATAACCAACCTCGGTTCGGCCTACAGCCGGCTCAGCGACGAATTCCTGTATGTCGGATGGAATTTCGAAGGACAGGAAGTTTTCAGACGTGCTGTAAAGGCAATGGCTCAAGCCTGCCTAAGCGTTCTTGAAGAGACCGGCGTGAGTCTCGAAGAGGTAAACCTTGTCGTACCTCATCAGGCGAATAAGCGAATCCTCGACGCCCTCGCCAAGCGAGTAGGCATCTCTACGGACAAGGTGTTCACCAATGTTCATAAATACGGCAACACTTCTGCAGGCACGATTCCAGTTGCACTCACGGAGGCATTGGAAGAAAACAGAATTAAACCCGGCGACTATGTGCTGTCTGCCACCTTCGGAGCCGGCCTTACTTGGGGAGCTGCCCTCATTCGCTGGGGAGATCGCGTAACGCCGCTAACACTCAGCGATGCAGAAATGCCGCCTTGCGATCAGACCGCATTGGAAATTCTCGCACCTCAGATAAAGCGCTACATAGAGCACGCTGCGAAATCGACTGACGACTAATTGTCACTGTATTTAGGCGGACTAAACGACTAATCTAGGCCTACCCAATTCGACCCCTCTTTATTCACGAATGGAATCTACCGTGAGCCTGTCATTTCTCATCTGGAGTACTCTAATCGCATCCCTCGTCGCCTTCTGGTGGGGTGGTGATAAGGTTAAGGCCGTCGCCATGACCCACGTGTACAAACTTTGCAAAGAACAGAACCTTCAACTGCTGGATCAGACTATGGTCTTGAAGGGGGTCTGGCCGGTGCGGGACAACGAAGGCTTAATGAGGCTCAGAAGACGCTATATCTTCGAGTTCACATCAACCGGCGAGGCACGATCTCAAGGCACTGCGGAGCTACACGGCATGCGCTTGCACAAGCTGCACCTCGATCCCCATATGCTGCCCGAAGACCACGACAAATTTCTACATTAGTGATCGATGAATTTGCGCAGCGCAGGATAAAACAGCAGAAGCGCATCGGCTCGGGCCGCCACATAAATAATCATCGCCCACCACAGACCGTTCACCCCAAACCTATCCATCAGTATCCACCATGCAAACAGGAAAACTGCGATGGAAAGAAAGGCCGCATTGCGCATTTGACGCGTAAACGAAGCACCGATAAAAACACCATCCAACTGGAAGGCGGCAAAAGAAAAGAAGATGTAAATCGCCGCAAGAAACAACGACCCCTGCGCCGCTGTTTGAACGGGCTCGAGGTCGGTAAGCACAGCCACAGCCAAATCGCCAAACACCAGAAGCAGCAGTGCCAGTGCCGTGGCTGTTACCAGGGCAAGAATACTCGAGCGTTTCACTGCGATATCAAACGAGTCGCGACGCCTCGCACCCAAAGAAGAGCCAACTAGAGATTCGACGACGAACGCATAGCCGTCGAGAAAGAAAGCGGCGAAGGAGATAAGCTGTAACAAGATGTGGTTTGCCGCGAGCACAACATCGCCAAATTGCGCACTCTGATTGATGAAGAAGCCGAAGGAGAAGACCAGCAACAGCGTGCGGATCATGATATCCCTATTCGCTGCGAGCGTCTTTTTAAGTGCGGCGGCATCTAACAAGCGAGATCTTGGCCAGAATTCGCTACCGAGCTCACGACGAGAATTTAACTCCCGCATGATAAGCCACACCGCGAATATCACAGTTGACCATTCGGCGATGATAGTGCCCAGCGCGATACCCTCAACTCCCCAATCAAGTACCCCCGCAAAATAGATATCGAGACTAATGTTGAGCCCGTTAAGGAACAGCTGCACTAGCAGTAGTTGCCGACTATTACCCAAGCCGATCAACACCCCCATCAGGGCAAATGTAGCCAGGGTGGCAGGTGCCCCCCATATGCGAATACTGAAGTACTGCGCAGTGACCTCTTCAACGGCAGCACTGCCATCCAACAAAGCCAACGCGACCAGACGGATACCCCACTGCATCACGATTAACATGAGACCCAGTGCAACGGCCAAAATCAGGGCCCTGCCTAGTACTGCACGAATCTCAGTTTGATCTGCCGCACCCAGCGCCTGCGCTACTGATCCAGTAGTCCCCATGCGTAAGAAACCGAAGCTCCAGTAAACGAAGGAAAAGATTAACGCGCCGAACGCTATAGCGCCTAAATCAGTTACTGTGCCTACGTTGCCGATTACCGCTGTGTCTACCAATCCCAATAGAGGCACTGCGGCATTAGCCAAGATAATCGGCCAAGCCTTCTCGATAAGATATCTGTATGTGATGGAATCTAGATTTTGCATAATCGAATGCGGAGGGTTCTTACCTATAATTAATGAAATTAAAATTGTTCATAGTAGATTCGGCCAGCCCTGCCTGTTCACTGTTTTCGGACAGTTATGGCGAAAGGTCCAGCAACATGCGACTATCCGAGTCATCGAAACTGGAGTCCCACATGATTGTATTGCACCACCTACGCATCGGCCGCTCAATGATAGCCGTCTGGCAACTCGAAGAATTAGGGATTGATTACGAGTTAAAAGTCTACCACAGAGACCCTAAGACTTTTCTCGCCCAGGAAGACTTAAAGGAAGTACACCCTCTAGGGAAATCTCCGGTCATCGAGGATGATGATTTGATGATTTCGGAGTCTAGTGCAATCACTACCTACCTGTTAGAAAAATACGACACCGAGCATAATTTTGCCCCACCTCGCTGCGATACTAAAAAATGGGCCAACTTCACTCAGTGGCTTCACTACCCAGAAGGATCAGTATTCGGACCACTGTTGGTAAAAATGATATTACTTCGATCGACTGAACCTCATGCGGGTCTAGATGCTTATAGCAAGCGTGAGGTAGCACTGCATCTAGGTCATATTTCGAATCAGCTAGCAGACAATGAATTTATTCTAGGTGGGGATTTTTCAGCAGCAGATTTTGGTGTGAGCTATGTTATCGCTTTAGCCAAACGACTCGGCCAACTAGAACCTTTCCCCAAACTGGAAGCGTACTTAGAGCGCAGCTTCGCTCGCCCCGCCTATCTGCGCGCTGTGGAAAAAGCTGTCGAATAAAATCAACTAATTGCTAGTGATCACTATCTCTACTAGGGGGATTGATCGGCTTGGCGATTGGCTATGGCCTCGGAACTCTCATCTCCAGCAGCATTCCCTCTTTCCTAGCGGCTAGCATTCCACTGTGGTCCATCGCTCTAGCGCTAGGCTTCTCAGGATTTGCCGGCGTATTGTTCGGCATCTTGCCTGCCTCTAAGGCCCCAAATCTGGACCCGATAGACGCGCTTAGATACGAGCAGGTAATCTTTTATCACGCTGAATCCCTCACTAGTGCTTATGCTACTGCAATCCGATTAAATAATATGCTAATCTGCGCTCCACCTTAGCCGTCAACTGAAAAATATAAGATTAATTAATCCTAAAAGTGTTTAAAAATTCCGCAGACCGTTTGCCAGTACTCTTCATCCTCTGCCTTAGCGCATTGGATTTTGCTCTCTATTTTTTTGTGAGCAGTCCCTATGTACTAGCAGGCTATTTTTTCATAATGATCATTCCCAAGTCGCAGATCTGCGCGTGGAATCACCATCATCAGCATGCACCCACATTTAAAACTTTAATTCCCAATCGCTTAATGGAATTTTTCTATGCTCTACACACAGGCGTAACAACTAATCTCTGGGTTCTGCATCATAATTACGGGCATCACAATAACTTCCTCGATCAAAAAAAAGACGAGAGCCGCTGGACCCGCGATAACGGCACAAAAATGAAGGAATTCGAATACAGCCTTACAATCGCCATTACAGCCTACTACCGCGGCTATCTAGTTGGAAAGAAACATCCGAAGGAACAGCGAGACTTCATCCTCTATACGGTTATTACATTCGCAATTGTCGCAGGCTTAGTGGCTTATCAACCAGCTGCTGGAGTATTGTTATTCGTTCTACCCATGATGACTGGCCTTCTTATAACTGCATGGACAACCTACGATCACCACGCTGGCTTGAATACTGAAGAGGAATTTGAGGCATCGTTTAATAACGTTAATCGTTGGTACAATTTATTCACCGGCAATCTTGGTTATCATACTGCTCATCACTATAAGCAGGGTCTGCACTGGTCGAAGCTACCGCAGCTACACGATAAAATTAAAGACAAGATCCCAGAAGAGTTGATTCAAAAAACCTGGATCTAGTTTTAGCGCAACAAACATTATTATAAAAAAGGGCTCAATATTAGCCCCTTTTTTGTTCGCCGTTATACGATTACTATTGCACACTTTTAGTAATGCGCTCTCATTAATTATCGACACTAACAATGTGGATGTAGCTGTTATTAACGCTAAGCCGGATGGGGTTGCCACCGCCGTTAATGTCGTCTCGGCCTACGATATCACCCTCATCGTCTTCCTGAGCCGTCAGAGGGAAATCTGTCTATATACGATAGTCACTACGAGATATGTCCTACACTTGTAGCTCAGCACGAACAGTGCCATACAGGGTATGTCGCGCAGAAGACACGCTCCACCCGGTAGAGGTCGCTCACCCACGAATTATCTGCCTTACCACAGACTTGGCATTTCTAATAGTTATCTGACCCCCTGCGCTATAAGCGCCAACGGCGCCATCAATACCTTCGTCTTCTATGCTTCCATCGGAAGAAACCCAGCACCATGAGCTTTAGTCGCGAGTGTCTCTGCATTTTCTTGCCTACTATTAACAATAGTGTGTCATTAGGGGGCCGGATTTAGTGTCCATTATCCCTTCCGTTACCGAATAGAACGCAGAGCTAAGTGATCGGTTTACATTGAGAGAACAACGCTACCGAGCACACGAATCTGATTAGAAGAAGGGATCTGTCCGGATAAAGAATCAATCGAAAGAACGAATCTATCCAGAGAAAAGATAAGAGCCAACAAGACGTTGCTAAGACTCTATCCAGTCGAGAATGACGCTGGCAAGCTGGTCTGGCTTCTCGAAAGGCACAAGATGGCCGGCATCTTCGATCTCGACGAAATCAACATCCGACGCCATCGCTCGCCACTTATTCCAGGAGGAAGCAGCGAGGGTGTTGGAATCTTGCGCCCGAATTGCCAAGGTAGGCACACGAAGATGCGGCAGCAAGCGCCATAAGTTGTATACGAGAGTGTAGCAGCGCGCCTCCCAATCCCGACTATAGGCAAGCACAAATACGCCTGGCCCGATCTCCTTCGTTCCATGCTGGACGTAGTCCCACAGCACCTCATCGCTAATTTGCCGGAAAACTCGCTTTGGTCGGTAGTGATCAAAAGCCTCCTGCCTACTAGAGAATCGATCGACTCGCGACAGCGTCCTCTTCACTAATGGAATTACTTCCGGTCGAAAGCGTCTGAAGAAACTCAGAACAAAAAGGTAACGACGCGGCACTATAACCGGCTCAATGAGAACTATCGAGCTAAACAATTCCGGGCGCTGTATGGCTGCTATAAGTATTGCAGCCGTACCCATCGAATGGCCAACACTAACAACCGGGTGTTGCAGCTGACTAACTAACTGGCAACTATCCTTGCCAAGCACATCCCATGATCTAAATGACTCTAGTTCAGGTGGGGCTTCCCATAGTGGACGGTGCAAGCCAGCAACTACCTCATGGCTTTCGGCAAACGGTTCCAAGAAAGCCCGATAGGCCCCCGGCGGATAACCATTAGCAGCGGCAAAGTGCAGAGGGGCACCCTGACCACCCATGTGAAGGTGCGGTGCGGACAATTGAGATATCGTGGACATAACGGCTTGGCTGGCTCTTCTCTTCAGGGGACCGTATTCTGACAGAGTCACACGACTATTTCAGTATGAGTTATTGGCTAAATTGCCTCAAGCCATTGGTAGCAGTGGGCTTGAGTAATCCCACCACTTTCGCGCTTGAAATTAGATGATTTCCCCACCATATTAGTTTACTGGGCGACCAAAACAGCCCAGTATGAGCATGGAGCCCATTTTGCGAGCCCTTTGATATTCGGGTTCGAAGAGAAACTCTCGATATATTGGATAAAAATTAGGAGAACTTCTATGGGATTTGAACTTCTATATTGGCACTGGATTGTACTGGGCTTTATTCTCATGCTCAGCGAAATTTTTATTGGTTCCTTTTTCATATTTTGGTTCGGCGCTTCTGCACTGAGTGTGGGCGTAGCTATGCTCGCCATTCCCAATATGTCCGAGGCGGCACAAATAATAATTTGGGGCTTTGCCTCCTTGATGTTCGCCCTAGGCTGGTTCAAATTTATTAAACCACTCTCCCGCGACAATACTAAGGCAGGCCTCTCTAAAGAAGCACTGTTAGGTCAAATTGGGCAGGTATTAGACCCGCCGAATGGAGAAAAGTTTGGGATGCTTCGCTTCCCCGCCCCACTTCTCGGATCAGACGAATGGCTAATCATTTCGCAAGATGACTTAACTGCAGGCGATCGAGTCAGCGTAATTGATCTATCCGGCAATTCGCTCATAGTTAAAAAAGCTTAAGTTGCAATAAAATAACTGGCAAAGGCAGTCATAACTCTATTTTAAGAGCTCAGATGTTTAGCCAAGGAGAATTACAATGGAAATTGGAACTATACTGGCCATCACGAGTCATTGCTTTCCTATTCATCACTCTCGCCCAAGGCGTTCGCCAAGTTCCGCAAGGATTTAAGTGGGTCGTGCAGCGACTCGGCAAGTACCACACCTCGCTAAAACCCGGCCTCAATTTTATTATTCCGTATGTCGACAGTGTCGCCTTCAAAGTCACGACTAAAGATATCGTGCTCGATATCCCCTCGCAGGAGGTAATCACCAAAGACAACGCCGTGCTGATCACCAATGCGGTCGCTTACATAAACATCGTGTCACCGGAGAAGGCAGTCTATGGCGTAGAAAACTACATCATAGCAATCCAAACCCTGGTGCAGACCTCCCTGCGGTCTATCCTTGGCGAAATGAGTCTAGACGACGCACTCTCTTCTAGAGATCACATTAAGGCGAAGCTCAAGGCTGCGATTTCGGATGACATTGCTGATTGGGGCATTACCCTAAAGACCGTAGAGATTCAAGACATCAACCCCTCGGGCACCATGCAAAGCGCGATGGAAGAGCAAGCGGCAGCTGAGCGTGCCCGGCGCGCCACAGTGACTCGAGCAGATGGCGATAAGCAAGCCGCCATCCTAAAGGCTGAAGGTGTACTAGAAGCATCGAAGCGCGAAGCTGAGGGACAGGTAATTCTCGCCGAAGCCAGCAAAGCTTCAATAACTCTGGTGACCGAAGCGATAGGCGAAAAGGAAATGCCCGTGGTTTATCTATTGGGTGAGAAGTACATCAGCTCGTTGCAGAATCTATCGGGTTCGGACAATACGAAGTTCGTAGTATTTCCAGCGGACATTCCTGCGGCAATCAAGGGTTTAATGGGCCGTTAATCGGACGCATCGGTATTGGACAGGAATTTTACGGCTCTGTCAGGGGATGTAAAAGGGGTGAGTTAGAGCATGTACTTTAGCAGTGTACGCTCGGTCTGCTCAAAACGTACCATTAATCTTCAGCGAGACAACGCGTCCGGAAGTGGCGCACTGATTCTCTATTTCTTCCAATATGCCCGCCGAGACACGGCCAATATAGCGTCGCCTTTCGCGGCACTGTAAATTGCTGGTCGCGTTTCTCGCATCGAAGCGGTAGGTGATGCCTCGAAAATCCACGAACTGCACGAAGGCATTTGTATTCGGCTCGCCGAGATAGCTCTCGATGTCATCGATCTCGTAGATCTTCTCGTTACTGTCGAAACGGTTACTCCACTCGAGACCATAGTTCATATTCCACTTGGGCACATCGTGTCGAAAACCTAGATTGAGACGCCCACGCCCAAAACGGCGAAAACGGCGCTCAAACCCTTGAAACGGATCCGTGATATTTGAGTCCGTCACACTGAGCCGCGATGTCACCAGTAAATTTGGCATGTCAAACATACGCATACGAATACTGCCACTTAGCGACATTCCATACATGTCGCCTTCACCTATATTGCCGTTGGCAGACTGCAGACTGTCTTCTGAGGTTGTGACATCAATACGCTCGATCCTGTCATGGTGTCGGTGATAGAAGATGTTTGCGTCCACCACACCGATGTCATTCGGTAGCCGGTATTCCGCATTAAAATCATATTTCCATAACCATTCCTGGCGCAGGTTTTCATTGCCAGCTAGCGTATTCGAATCGTTATCTTGATCGTCGTTCGCAGCAACGAAGTCGCTAAATCTAAGCTGCTGAACCACTTTTTCTATAGAGCCGCGCAGCTGCAATTGGGGTGTTAGGTTATAGCGAAAATCAACCTTCGGCTTTAAGAAGTCAAAATCGCGCTTCCTGTTCACATCCCCTGTCTGGCTGATCTCTGAAAGCTCATAGAGCAAGGTACTTTCCAAAGACATACGAGAATTAATTATCCAGTTATGAATTATGAAGGGTTCTAAGCGAATCTCCTCAACTGTGGAATTTGCATTGGAAACACTCTGCGGCACCAGTCCGCCAAAGTCTGGCGACGGAATGCCGGTATCATCAGGCAAGCCCAGAGACAGACTCGAGTCTAACGTTGTCTCTGCGCGCTCCGCACCGAATTCGATATCCTGCCCCTGCAGGAAGCCCATCGTAAAGGAGGCGCGCACGATACGCTCTGTCGTAGTACTTGCTAAGTCCAAGAAGATATCCTTGGACTCGCTCCCATCCGCAAACACATCGAAGCGCTCTCTTGTCGACGCGCCGTCATTCCTATTACTTATAAAGAGAATCTTGAAACGGCCGCCGCTGTCAGCTACGTACTCGTAGTCACCGCCGATCTCCCAGTTATCTCTCTCGCCAGGTATTTCTTCGCGCTCTATGGCAGTCGCACTGGGGCTGACTCGCAAATTCGTGGTGTAACGCAGCACATCAGTCGGATTATCATTCTGAGAATAGAGCGCATTGAACCTAGCACTACTCTTGGGGCTTATTTCATATCCGAGATTGACGCTAAGGTCATAACTGGTCTGTTCCCGAATTCTCTCCTCTCGAACCTCATCGTTAAGAGAGAAATCTCCCAATATACTACTCTCTTTACTAACACGATGATCGTAGCGAGGTTCGGCAACCGCACTAAGGACATAGTCTAGTCCACCGGTCTGACCGCTGTAGGCAAGGGAACCTCCAGGCTGGGTATCGTGATCGAGGTAGCGGTCCATGTTGGCTTCAAAACTCAAACTGTTAGAAGAAAGCTCCTCAAACAACACAACGTTTACTACTTGGCTGCTGCCGCGCACATCAAGCTCGCCGGAGGTGCCGCGAATGATCTCTATATAATCAACCTGCTCAGCGGTAATGCGTGCCATCTGGCCACTAGTTTGATTATTCTTGCCAGCTGTTCGTTTGCCGTTAATGATTATCTGACTACCGCTGCCGCTGCCAAGTCCTCTGCCACCATTACCGCCCCCCTGACGAGAACCTCCAAAGCCTCTTCCACCGCCCCCCGTCGCGCTGCCAACACCAGGTATACGATCCAACATATCCTGTGCGGTAACCGGGTTGAATTCAGCGAAATAGCTTGCCGGATAGACCACAGTAGAATCCTCGCCCACGTTATCCTGTGCACTTGCTATCTGAGCGACGGTGAAGAGAAAGGTTATAGTTACGACGCGACTCGCTAGAACACGAAGCGAAAGAGTCTTACTGCTCATAGATTAGGTCTCTTTATGGCGTAGACAAGTCAATCAGGGTGGCCTGATGGTTCAGAGTTCAGGTTATCGGCCATTTTTGCATCCACACCCGAAATTATCTCAAATTATTGAATGTCGGATTATAGAAGAAGCTTCGCGCCACGTTTGTGACAAATTGTACTGTATTAAGAACCTTCCGCGCCGCACCAAAACCCCTACCTTTGTTAGCTGCTGGATTTCTTAATTTAAGCGGCCTGCGTTACACTTAGTACCTAATTGAGAATGGTTATATGAGCGACGCAGAACAAGCAGTGAATAGCGAGACGGACGGCGAAAAATCTCTCCTCACCAAAGTGTTAGCAGGTGACTACGGTCTCGCCACTACCTATTGGGCCCTGTATTTTGTAGGCGCCGGCTTATTTGCAACATTCGGATCCCAAGCGGTCGATCAAGAACGCTGGATACCCTACCTAATTATGGTTGCGGCTATGATGGCCTATACGGTGATCCTCATCATCGGCACCCGCGCTGCCTACAAGGGGCCGCAGTTATGGAAGGTTATGTCTAGGACCTCTTCGGTGTTCATGATCATCAATATTCTCATCGGTATATCGACTCTAGGATTTGTCTACTAGAGCCAATTTGAGACAGAAACCAAACCTCGATAACCTCGGCTAGAAATAAGGAACTCCTTAATTGAACCAAGCACTTGAAACCCAGCCAGCTAACTATGTACTGGTGGTTAAAAAAGACTGTCCTACTTGCACCTTGATCGAACCTGTCATTCTGGCTCTGGCGAAAAACTCAGCACTTTCCTTGAAAGTCTATGTACAGGACGACCCCTCGTTTCCAGCCAACCTAGACGGCGTAATCGACGATTCTAGTCTTGAGTATTCGTATCAAGCCGAGATTGAAGTTGTTCCAACCCTAATTCGCCTCACAGATGGAAACGACGCGCAATCTGAAGATTCTCGAATCTACGGCTGGGATAAGGAACAGTGGCAGAGTTTTACAAGAATAGAAGGCCTGGGCGCCGAGCTTGTTAATTTTAAACCTGGCTGCGGATCCAAGACGCAAGACCCCGGCATGAGCGAAGTCTTAGCACTGCGTTTTGGCAAGCAGATACTACAAGCTCGTTCCGTTGAACTGGCCGAGGCCGAAGACATCATGGAGGCCTGCTACGACCGAGGCTGGAGCGATGGTCTGCCAGTAGTGCCGCCTACCCCCCTTCGTGTTATGCGCATGCTAAATGGCAGTACACGTGATGCGGCCGAGATTGTCGGCAAGGCGCCTCCTGACAACGTGCCTTGCACCATCGAAAAGATCGCAATTAACGCGGTCATGGCAGGTTGCAAACCCGAATACTTCCCCGTTGTTATCGCCAGCGTCGAGGCAGCCTTACAAGATCGCTTCTGTATGCACGGTCTACTCTGCACGACCTATTTCTCTTCACCTGTGATGGTGGTCAACGGACCGATTACAAAACAAATTGGCATGAACTCAGGCGTCAATGCGCTTGGTCAGGGTAATCGTGCTAACGCTACAATAGGCAGAGCGCTACAGCTGATAATCCGTAACGTCGGCGGTGGTGTACCTGGTGGTATCGATCGAGCGAACATGGGAAACCCTGGCAAATACACATATTGTTTTGCCGAGGATGAGAGCGATGCGAACTGGGGAAGCCTCTCTATGGATCGTGGCTTCGGCCGCAAAGACTCTGTTATCAGCCTGTTCGCGGGCGACGGTCTGCAACCGGTGCTCGATCAACAATCGCGCACGCCACACTCACTAGCCAAGAGCATGGCAATGAGCCTACGCAGCGTGGCACATACCAAACTATTCGGAATAGCAGATGCTATTCTTGTGGTCTGCCCAGAACATCGCCGCGTTTTCCGTGAAGGCGGCTGGAATAAAGAGGACCTACGCAAAGCACTGCATGAGGAACTAGTGACACCTGGCGTCGAGATTATCCGCGGAGCCAATGATATAGCCGAGGGCATGCCAGCAAATTTCAAAGACAAGGTGCTTAATAAATTTCGAGACGATGGCCTGCATATCGTTACCACTGGCGGCACGGCAGGCATGTTCTCTGCCATCATCGGTGGCTGGGTCGCCTCAGGTGAACGTGGCAGCCAATTAACATCACAAAAGATTTAACCTTATATTGTAGCTAGCAATTGACACACGTAAAAAACCGAAACTGAAAACGAAGAGGTACACTATGCAAAGCACTACCATCCTTCTGGATCCGACCGCTGAGCTGCAGACAGCAGCGCGGCAGTTGTTACCCAGGCTAAAGAGTATCGCTGGCTTGACCGTTGGCTTGTTGGATATTTCCAAGCCCCGTGGCAAAGAATTTCTAGATGAAGTGCAGAAGCATCTGGAAGAAGCCGGCGCAAAGGTAAAGCGCTATTCCAAGCCTACCTTCACTCGTGTAGCGCCAACAGAGCTAACACAGCAAATTAGCGTCGAGTGCGACGCAGTAATCGAAGGACTCGCCGACTGAGGCTCATGTACCTCGTGCAGTTTGCATGACATCATGGACTTAGAAAGCAGAGGACTTCCGTCAGGCTTCATCGCCTCAAGAGAATTTGTCGACGCCGCTGCGGCACAGGGGAAGTCCTTGGGCATAACCCCGGAAAGCGTGTTCGTTGCACATCCGATTCAGGATCGAACTGATGAAGAAATGGCGCAACTAGCACTCAGTTCGATTGACGCGATTACAGCAATGATTTGTGAAAAGAGGCAGTAAAAAGAATTGATTTCAAGCTAAGTGTAGCAAAGCTAATTGAATAGCCGCGCGAACTTTTAAAATAGATGAACAGAGGAAGAGCAGAATGACCAGAGAAGCAGTAATTGTATCAACAGCACGCACTCCAATCGGCAAAGCTTATAGAGGCGCATTCAATGATACGGACGCCCCTACATTAGGAGGACACGCAATTGCTGCAGCCGTTGAACGCGCTCGTATCGATCCGAGCGAAGTCGATGACGTAGTAATCGGTTGTGCCATGCAGCAAGGCTCTTCTGGCAACAACATAGGCCGCACGGCTGGTGTTGTTGCAGGACTGCCGAGCTCTGTAGCCGGCATGAGCGTAGACCGCCAATGTGCCTCCGGCATGATGGCTATAGCTACTGCGGCGAAACAGGTCATCGTTGACGGCATGCCTATTGTAGTAGGTGGTGGTCTGGACTCGATTTCTCTTGTAGCAAATGAGCACCGCAACTCCTATCGCGCGCAAGATCCGAATGTACTAGCCAAATCTCAACACGCCTATATGTCCATGATAGAAACAGCCGAAGTAGTAGCTAAGCGCTACGGTGTGTCCCGCGATGCACAGGATGAATATGCTCTTCGGTCGCAACAGCGAACAGCTGCCGCACAACTAGCCGGCGCGTTTGACGATGAGATAGTACCCATGGCTTCTAAGATGCTGTTCATGGACAAAGAAACAAAAAAGCAAAGCGTACACGAGACCATGCTGGAGAAAGATGAAGGAAATCGTCCTACGACGACTCTCGAGGGACTGCAAGGCTTGAAGCCGGTATATGAGGGCGGCGTAATTAGCGCCGGCAATGCCAGTCAGTTATCTGATGGCGCGTCTGCTTCAGTGGTTATGGATAGCAAATTGGCCGAGCAGAGAGGCTTGCAGCCACTTGGCGCCTATCGCGGCATGGCTGTTGCTGGCTTGGAGCCTGATGAGATGGGTATCGGTCCAATCTACGCCGTGCCTAAGTTGCTAGAACGCAATAATCTGAAGATGGATGACATCGGGCTTTGGGAATTGAATGAGGCGTTTGCGGTACAGGTAATCTACTGCCGCGACCAATTGGGCATTCCTGATGAACTACTCAACGTAAATGGTGGTGCGATCTCAATCGGACACCCTTTCGGTATGAGCGGCGCGCGCATGGTTGGACACGCCCTTATCGAAGGCAAGAGACGCGGTGCTAAGTACGTTGTTTGTACGATGTGTGTAGGCGGCGGAATGGGTGCTGCTGGGCTATTTGAGGTTTACTAGCGACTAGTCTAAGTACACATTGAGTCAAGAAAGTTAATCGTGGCTGCCTCATCAAACGCAGATGATGGCAGCCGCTGATTACTCACTGACTCTACTTTGATCACGTTAATACCATCTAGAACGATTCGGCCAAACTGATCATCAACGTTGTCCTTGAATTCGGCATTCGCCGAAATGTATAACGTAATTCTATCTGCGAGATCACGCAGGAAGCTCAAACTTAACTCCGCCCGCTCTTCTATTGTCATCCTGCTATTTTCCGGATCTCTATAAAAAAGGCACATGGCACTTTTACTGTTAAACTCTCTACTAAAACTC
The DNA here is from genome assembly GCA_949372635.1 of uncultured Pseudomonadales bacterium. Taxonomy (GTDB): domain Bacteria; phylum Pseudomonadota; class Gammaproteobacteria; order Pseudomonadales; family Pseudohongiellaceae; genus UBA9145. The sequence goes on along the minus strand of CASIAB010000011.1, from coordinate 143,380 downwards.
AGATATGACTCATCAAGAAGCGCAATAAAGAACTCTAGGTCGGAACCATCGATTCCCGGGTTATTTACCAGCCTGCCGCTTCCGCGAAAAGTCTGTAGCGTACTAGAAATATAAGTGAAGCTCGCTTGGGCGTCTTCGATGCCTTCCGCCCCATTTAGCCAAGGCGATAGGCAAGCCAAGAACGAAAAACAGCAGGCTTTTACGAGTGAGGTCTTTCTATTCATTTTGGAGATTACTCAGCAAGCTTAGTTTAGCCAGGACCAACAAGGTTATAAGGATTTCCATATAGGTCTCGAATAACTCCGGAAAGCCCCCAGGGAACCTCTTCTGGTGGCCCGACGATATCGACACCTTCTCGTGCCAATCGCGCCATATCTGAAATGCAATCGGTACTACTTAAAACAGTCATTAGATTCGTGCCAACTCTGCTCTTGTCAGATTCTTCACGCACTAGCATCAAGACGAATTGCGTTGCAGCATTCCCAGCGGGACAGACCGTTAACCACCGAATCCCTGACACCACTTCATCGTTGTCCATGCAAACTTCAAAACCCAGTTTTTGCTGGTACCACGCCAGGGCTTCATCCTGATCTGTGACATACACAGTAATGTGGGTGACACGGTTTATGCTCACCAGCAATTTTTCCTGCTATCGAGCTCTCTATTGATCATAAGAACGGACCATACCTCGCTTCAATTTTTTATCGCCGGTTTTCTTCTTTTGCTGTATCCGTCTCTCTTTCGATGCCCTGCCAGGCCGCGTCGCAATTCTCTTCTTGTCTACATGGGTAGCCGCCGCAACTAATATTTCTAAACGCTCTACCGCATCCTGCTTGTTCTTTTCCTGACTTCTGAAGCGCTGCGCCTTAATGACGACACAACCCTCACTATTAATTCGGCTATCAGCATAGACCAGCACTCTATCTTTAATTTCCCGCGCGAGGCTGGAGCGCCGCACATCAAATCGCAGCTGCACTGCCGTAGACACCTTATTTACATTCTGACCACCAGGCCCGCTGGCACGAATAGCAGTAAATTCGATCTCAGATTCTGCGATTTTAACCATTAGACATTCAGCTAATTATTTACCGGTGGAGGATGTCGATTGAACAGCTAAGCTAGACTAACCTAACTACTCGTGAGAGAAGTATATTCGGTTCGGGCCTGTATAACAGCCGCAAGTCGCAACAGATTGAAATAAAAGAAGTTAGTTTCCAGATCAGCAGAAGATTCTGTCACCTTGTCGCATAGGGATGCTGATATCTTGATTCACGCTGGCTACTAGGTTACTGTCAATATTTGCTGCCGTTACCGTAGTATGTAGCCACACTATAACTATGAAAAGTACCACATTGCTTATGAAAAGATCCCTACTGCTCACCAAGATTTTTGGCTCATGTCGCAAGCCACTGCTGGCCATCAGTCTGGGCAGCGCAATCATCATTAGTAGCACTAGTTCAGCCCAAGAACCGGTGCGAATAGCCTTCATGGATCCCCTATCTGGAACGTTCGCATCAATCGGCAACACCGGTAGAACAATCTTAGAATTCGCAGCCGACTATTTTTACAATTCCAAGGGCGGCATATTGGGCGGACGCATGATCGAGGTCGTGTCACTGGACAATAAACAGAGTCCGAACGAAACTCAGCTGCAATTTCGCAGGGCAGTAAGCGAAGAAATTCAGATAATTTTTCAAGGAAATAGTTCCGCCGTTGCCAGTACTCTGAGTCAAACAATTTCTCGACACAATCGCCGGAACCCCGGACAAGAAGTTTTGCAGATCAATTACTCCGCTGTTGACCCCATCCTTACTGAAGACAACTGCAGCTTCTGGCACTTTCGATTCGATGCCCATGCAAATATGAAGTTAAACATTCTAACTGACTTCATCGCCGCCGATCCTGACATATCAAGCATGTATATAATCGGTCAAGACTATTCTTTCGGGCAAGTCGTATCAGACACAACTATTAAGCTGATAAATGAGAAACGTCCAGACATCGAAATAGTGGGCAACGAATTTCATCCTATCGGCCAAGTTAAGGACTTCACTCCTTATGTCACCAAAATTGTCTCCTCCGGCGCAGACGCCGTTGTTACGGGCAACTTTGGAGCCGACATGGTTTCACTGGCCAGGTCCATTATCGACTCAGGCCTCGACATACCTATTTATACATTCTATGCCGCCTATGACGGAATAACAGCAACACTCGGAGAGGGTGGCAAAAACAAGATTCGACTAATACACAATGGGGTCGCCAACCCACTTCCCACAGAAACGCGAAAGCAATTCAATCGAGACTTCAAAATAGCCCATCCTAACTACGACGTGACTCAACCTCGCATAGTGAATGCTCTGCAGATGGTAGTAGCGGCGATGGAGGAAACTCAAAGCACCGATCCCTACGATGTTGCTTTGGCTTTAGAGGATATGCGATTTACCACCATGGGTGGCGAAGAGATATGGATGCGCGCTCAAGATCATCAAATTTTTCAGGGGTTGAGCGTTTCAGTGCACACCGATGAGGGAGTTGAATTCGATGCAGACAATTCTGGCTGGGGACTCGTTACTGAGTACCAGGTCCCACTAGAAGAGACAATGGTAGAATCCAGTTGCCAGATGAGACGACCGAGTCGTTGAGATTTCTAATGGTTAGAATTAATATAAGAGTTAAGTCTAAAATCATAAAAAGACAGTTAAAAGCGATTAAATGCTAAGGCCAGCATGCTAGAAGTTTTTATTTTTGCCACTTTGAATGGCCTCGTTACCGGATTTTTGCTGTTCATGCTAGCCAGCGGGCTAACACTGATATTCAGCATGATGGGTGTATTAAATTTCGCCCATGCCAGTTTTTATATGCTCGGCGCCTACTTCGCCTACTCTCTTAGCCTCTATTTTGGGTTCTGGGGCGGGCTAATTTTCGCTCCCCTTATCGTCGGTGTGTTAGGTGCTCTAGTCGAGCGCTATGGCCTAAGAAAGGTTCATGCCTCCGGGCACGTTGCAGAACTCGTGTTTACATTCGGACTCGCCTTCTTAATCGAAGAAGCCATCCAGTTTTTCTGGGGTCGCGACACGAAGAACTACCAAACCCCCGACCTCTTAGACTTCCCTTTATTTACCCTCTTCGGACAAGAGTTCTCCGCCTACCGCGGCTTCATGATGACGATCTCCATTGCCATCTTTATCGCACTGTACTACGTACTCACCAAGAGTCGAATCGGCATTATCATTCAAGCAGCAATCACTCATCCGCAAACAGTGTCGAATCTCGGCCACAATGTGCCGCTGATATTTATGGGCGTGTTCGGCATGGGCACTGCGCTAGCAGGTTTAGCGGGAGTAATCGCCGGCCCCGTTCTCACCACATTCCCTGGCATGGCAGCTGTGTTGGGCAGTATCGTGTTCGTCATCGTAGTGATTGGTGGCCTGGGTTCTCTCCCCGGCGCTTTTATCGCATCGTTATTAATAGGCTTGCTGCAGTCCTATGCGATTGCCTCCGATGTAGGCATGCCTGACTTACTCGGCTTGTTAGGCATCTCCTTCGATCGTAGTCATCCGCTGAATGATCTCTGGACCATGAATCTTCCGCAGATTGCTCCGGTATTACCGTATCTGTTGCTGGTTCTAGTGCTGATCTTTAGGCCGACTGGCTTGTTAGGTAAGCGAGAAGAATGATGGCACTCTTAAAGAAATCATCGATTTGGATTGCCTTTCTAATTGCGCTGCTAGGGCTTCCGCTTGTATTCGACTCTATTCTTGCCATCTCCATATTGAATCAGATGGTTATAGCTATCGTGTTCGCCCTTAGTTACAACATGCTACTTGGCCAGGGCGGCATGCTTTCCTTCGGACATGCCGTCTATTTCGGCTTAGGTGGTTTTCTTTCAGTTCACGCATTGATTCTCATCGAATTCGAGACGATGGTGTTTTCCATTCTTTGGATTCCATTAATAGGAGGTCTATTCGGTCTTCTAGCTGGAATATTTATTGGCAGCTTCTCCACACGCAAGGCCGGCACCGTATTCGCAATGATTTCACTTGGCATTGGCGAGCTCATCGCGGCCTCTTCGCTTATCTTCTCCAGTTTCTTCGGTGGCGAGGCTGGCATCAGCGGCGATCGCACCTTCGGCCCGATGTTTTTCGGTTTCGACTTTGCTCAGAATATCGAAATCTATTATGTTGCCGCTCTTTGGGCCTTCATCGCCACGCTATTTATGTACCTTTTTACGCAGACTCCAGCAGGAAAAATGGCGAATGCAGTGCGTGACAATCCTGAACGTGCCGAGTTCATTGGCTACAGTTCGAGAAAGGTCCGCTTCATTTCCTTCTGCGCCTCAGGTCTGTTCGCTGGAATAGCGGGCGGGCTGTTTGCCCTTAATTATGAGTTCATCACCGAAGAAAATTTGAACGCTGCAACTTCGGGCCGCGTGCTCCTGATGGCCTACATCGGTGGCTTGGGTTATTTCATCGGCCCAATAATCGGTGCCGTTGTCCTGACACTGATGAACTCACTGCTAAGCAACTATTCAGAGCTTTGGATGCTGTATCTCGGCATCATGTTTCTACTAACTGTGATGTATCTGCCACGCGGCTTTGCCGGATTCATCATGATGCATCAGATAGCATGGATCCGCGGCAACATGAAGCTGTTGATCAAGCCCTATATAGTTACCGCTATTCCGGCATTGCTATTCACACTGTGCGCCATCGCACTGATTGAGATGAGTCATATTGAAGACGAGGTTTTTCATTACCTCGGGCTCGAGCTCAATCCTGCCAGTCCAATTACTTGGATCGTTATCCTTGCCGTTGCCGGCGGGGCCTTCTTTACAGTTAAGAGGTCTTTGGTACAACTGAATGACGCATGGGAGACCGCCAATGCGATTCCCAAGGAAGAAGAGGCTTAGAGAATGGCTATTCTTTCCCTTAAAGATGTGAAGAAAAATTTTGGTATCACTGAAATTATTCGTGGCGTCTCGCTCGATATAGTCGAGGGCGAGAAGCACGCTATCATCGGACCCAATGGTGCCGGAAAATCCACGCTATTCCACCTCATCAGCGGGCGCTATAACGTAACCGACGGCAGCATACGCTTCAAGGAACAGCATATCGAGAACAAGCCGCCCTATGAAATCGCAAGGATGGGTCTCGCGCGCAGCTTTCAGGTTACCAATATCTTCCAGCGCATGAGCGTATTCGAAAATATTCGTTGTGCTTTGTTCTGGTCGAAGGGTTACGGCTATTCCTTCTGGCATCTGCTAGGCCGGCAAACAGAATTAAACGATGAGGCCATGCATGTGCTCGAACAGATTGGCCTAGCGGACAGGGCAAAATTCCCTTCCGGAGAGCTCGCTTACGCAGAACTGAGGGCGCTAGAACTCGGTGTAGCCATAGCAAGTGGCTCAGAGCTTATAATGCTGGATGAACCGGTTGCCGGTATGAGTCATAGCGAGGCGCAGAACGCGGTCGAGCTGATCCGAAAAATTACCAAGGGCAAGACTTTGATCATGGTCGAGCACGATATGAACATCATATTCGATGTGGCGGATCGCATCTCCGTCCTCGTCTATGGCGAAATTATCGCTACAGACGAACCAAAAAAAATTCGCGCCAATCCCAAGGTTCAAGAAGCCTATCTCGGCGAGGTGCACAGTGCTTAAAGTCATTGACCTTCATGCCTTCTACGGCAAGAGCCACATACTGCAGGGCGTCAATTTTCACGTTGCCCAGGGCGAGATCGTTAGCCTGCTCGGGCGTAACGGTGTCGGCCGTTCCACGACTGTCAAAACCATAATGGGTGAAGTCGAGCCGCAGGGTTCTATCCAATTCAAGGGGAATGAGGTAGCAGGAAAGAAGAGTTTTGAAATCGCTCACCTCGGGCTGGGATACGTTCCAGAGAATCGCGACATCTTCCCCACACTTACTGTCAGGCAGAATCTTGTACTCGGCATGAAATCAAATCAGCCAACCGGCCGCTGGGACATCAATGAAATGTTTAGCATGTTCCCAAACTTGGCTGAGCGCGCCGACGTTCCCGGTGGCGCACTAAGTGGTGGCGAGCAGCAGATGCTGTGTATGTGTCGCACGCTAATGGGTGATCCCGATATGATTATGATCGATGAGCCTACCGAAGGCCTAGCTCCAAAGATTGTCGAACAACTCGCGAAATTACTGCAGGAAATCGCAAAGCGAGGCGTTTCCATCTTATTAGTAGAACAGAAGTTGTCTATCGCCCTAAAAATTTCTAATCGCCTCTACGTGATGGGTCACGGCAAGATTGTCTACGAAGGCACACCAGAAAGTTTGCTCCAGGCAGACGATGTCAAAGCAGAGTGGCTCGAAGTCTAGCCTCTAAAGCACTACACTATTGAGCTCCATCCTTACGAGTAGCACACCATGCCTTGCTCCCGTAAAAACTTTCTCTTAGCGCTGCTCACCTCATTGGCACTAGCGTCTATGCAGGGCGCGTTCGCCTGGGACTCTGTTGGTCACCGGGTGTCTGCCGCAATAGCGAGCAACTATCTGAGTGACAACTCAAAAACCGAGTTACTTAGAATTCTCCAGCAACACCCGCGTTATCAACAGGACTTCGCAGATCAGATGCCAGCCTCGGTTGCGCGCGGCAGTGAAGAAGCGCGATTTGCTTGGCTCCTAGGTCAGGCAGCATTCTGGCCCGACATCACTCGCGGACTGCCCGATACAGAAAGAGAACGCTACAATCGTGCCAACTGGCACTATATCGACGGTGCCTGGCTAAGAGACAGAGCTCAGGTGCAAGGGAACACCTATATAGGGGTTGCTCCCTTCGACGATATTACAGGCAAGAACGCTCGAGATATTCGTAATGAGGCAAACGCCGATAATGTGATGACTGCGCTGGATTACAACACGACCCTACTTGCCAATTCACAGGCTTTATTGCCGCAGCGTGCCGTTGCCCTTTGCTGGGTCTTGCATTTGATCGGCGACATACATCAACCACTACACACAGGATCACTGTATTCAACAAATCGATTTTCAGCTGGGGATCGGGGAGGCAACGGTATCAAGACCGATGGAAGAAACCTCCATGCTCGCTGGGACAGAGCGTTGAGTAGTGAGGGAGTTATTCAAAATGCCGAAGCTATACTAAGACAGCATTCCAAGACACTCGAAAGAATGGGACAACAAGATTATAAGGATTGGTCTCTCTGGATGCAGGAAAGCCGAGCGCTCTTACTCAACACCATCTATACCGAAGAAATGAAGTCGGCGATTGCGCGTTCAGATGACTCTCTAGATGAACTCCGCAAATTTGATCTAAGTGATGACTATGTCGAGTCAATGAAGTATCACGCACGACTGCGTCTCGCCCTGGCCGGTCGGCGCCTCGCATTTTGGTTCGAGGCTAAGCTCTAAGAATTCCTATTACTCAGCTCCGGTTAGCGGCCTTAAAGCAGTAACTAATTTAACTATATTACGGATAGTTTTTGGCCAGTCTCGTTCCGTAGACTCATTATTAATTCCAGCTAAGTTGTATAGGTGAGCCGGAATGCTGAATGACATTACCAATGTCCTCATAATCGGTTATGACGGCAAAGGCTGTGACGACGGATGGCCTGATATTTTTCTTAACAAAAAAAAGGCGGTGATTTCTCACCGCCTTTTTTTATAATCCAAGAGGATTAGAACTGCCAAAGAACCCTTGCATACCAGCGTCGACCACGAGGATCAAACATAGAAGTATGGTAGGCGTCCCTTCTAAACAGAGGCACATCTTCATTAGTCATATCAATTACACCAACGGTAAAGATCGAGGTGCTATCGCCCCAAGCCCGAGTGTAATTATATTGAACATCCCAAGTGCTGTAACTCTCTGTCTGAGACTCAGCATAGAACTTATTAATTTCTGCAGTATTTGGATTTCTCATAAAGTCATCATGACTCAAGACCTTAATAGAACCGATGTGCCGATTAAAGATAGACACGCGATGATTATCCCGATTCCAAGAGAAGTTCAGAGTACCCTTATTGTCTGGGACAGGCCTAACGATATTCTGTTCGCCGTCACCGCCAGCCGCATCCATCTCACCGGTAGCTTGAAGGCCAAGATCTAGACCCGGAATATCAACAACAAACCTTTCCACGTGGGTGTAGTTTAGACCTACACCGAACGTTCCATAGTCGTTGTCCCAAGTGTAGCCAGCTTTAATATCAATGCCTTGAACTTCATAAGTACCGGCGTTCACAGCCGGCAACTCAAGCGTTACGCCCGCAGCGTCTGCACTTCCATAAAGCCTCTGCACTTGATCTGCAAAGTAAAGATCTGGATTCACAACACAATTTAGTCGCTCAGCCGAATCAGCACCATATTGAGCCGTCAACCCGCTCGGAGAGCAAGAGGTGTAAGTACCGGTCGCATCTCTCGAATCAAGCGGCACAGTACTGTTGAGCACGTAGTTTTCTTCATTACCAACCACAGAATTGAACATCGCTATCTCTGGGTCAATGACAGACCTTGGGACTTGAGGTAATACTCGATCCTCTACCTCAAAACGCCAGACATCTGCTCCAACCGACAGCCCGTCAAGGGTACCGCTTGGCGTCCACTGAAAACCTACGTTAAAGGTGTCTGCGTATTCAGGATCCAGGTCGGGGTTCGGCCTGCCTTTCGTATAGAAAAAGTTACCTTGCGCGTTTGCATTAGTGGCTGGCAATAAACCCGCTCTGACGCTTTGATTTCTAAGTGGGTCTTGGATAGTAGTCGAGTTAGCTTCAAAAGCCTGGTTTACAACACCAATGTTAGGCGCTCGGAAGGATTGAGACCAAGATGCACGAAGCAAGAGTTCCTCAACTGGGCGCCAGCTAATAGCAGCCTTTGGTGAAAGCGCGCTGCCAATGTCCTCATAGTCCTCATATCTGAGGGCAAGCTGCGTCTCCACGTTCTCAGCGAACGGAAGCGATAACTCAACAAACAACGAGCTGATGGATCTTTCATCATCGAAATTGAAAATGCAGTTAGCACATTCCAAGTTATTCGTTATTTCTGAGTAACGCTCGGTGACCGGAGCAAAGAGGCTCTGGGGAAATGGCAGACCTGACATGTAGCTCTTAATCGGGCTGATTCCAGGCAAGTTAATCTCTGGCGCCCTACCTGTTGCACTTCTTTTTCTGTACTGGAGGCCAGTCGCAAAGGCCGCCGTGCCACCAGCCATTTCACCTAGATCACCGTTAACAACGGCATCGATAACAAGAAGCTGATTCCTCTTGTCCGCCCTATTAATCCTTGTTGACATCCAATCCACCAACTCAGGGCTATTCGCCAAATTAGGATCGGTCAACGAAGTTAAGTAAGGATTAAAGAACTCACAACCATCCCTACCGTGATTATTACTGGTAAGTGCAAGAGCATTATTATCGTAAGTGTTCAGCACATAGTTCGGGAACACAAGATCAAATAATCCGCCAAGCGCCGCAAAATCTGGGATCGCCATGAAGTTAGTCTCGGAGTTACCATTTGGTGTGCAGTTAGGACCTCCAAGCCCGTTAATTGCAAGCTCGGTCCGATCTCGTATTAGAGTGGAAACTTCTTGCTCTATGCTCGATTCACTCCAAGCAGCGCTAACGTCGAATTCAAGGTTTCTACCGAAGCCCTCGAAGTCGCCACGAAGGCCTGCCTGCACATTAGATTCCTTTTGTTGCGTTGGCAGACCCCCAGTTCTCTCTGTTGGCCAACCAGTTGCTACGCCGCCACCGTAGAACCCCTGCCCAAAACCACCATTAGATTCAAGGGTTGGATTATTGGCGGATGGTGTTGCTGGCGCGTTACCTACGAAAGGTGCCAGCGATCCAAGCTGAGATGGTGACCAGAAAACATGTAAGGTCCGCGAGAAAGATCTCCCATCCCACTCCCTGGTAACCTCGGAATCCGAGTGATTAAAGAACGAATAAAATTCAGCACTCTCAGAAAACGTGTGCTCAAAAGAACCCGCCACGCTATAGCGCTCCGAGCCATAAGTCATGAACTGGTTGTCCATGTTATTTTCAGAACATTGTCCACCCTGACGAGCGAAGTCTGAGAATCTATTATCTACATAGAAGGAGCCAAAATTACCTGAGCCCGATTCGCAATTAGGGTCAGAGTAAACAAAGCCCTGCGTGCCTCCGAAGCCCTCTCCGATAGTTGCTCTTTCAGCCTTATTCTGCCCCGTCAACGCCATATCGAGGTAGGCATAATTAAAGGTCGCACCAAGGGGACTAGTGGGAGCAAATGCACCCACGCGGCTGTTAGATATGTTCCTACCTTCTTCATAATACTGAGAATCCTCGAATGCTTGAGGATCTCTCTCAAAATACTCACCGGAAAGAACCAGGCGAGTATCTCCATCATTCCAATTAGTCCCCCAAATACCACTGATGGTATTTTCATAGGTGCCACCAGCTGCTTCGATACCCTGGGCATCTGCGTACAATTCAAACCCGTCAAAATCAGTACGCATGATAATGTTAACCACACCAGCTACCGCGTCAGCCCCGTAGAGAGCCGAGCCCCCGTCAGTAAGCACCTCAACTCTCTCAGTCATCACGAGTGGAATCGAATTTAAGTTAACACTCTCTTGCCCTGAGGCGGTAACAACCGCAGCTGGCACTGACCTTTTCCCGTTTATTAGGGTGAGCGTGGAGTTGCCCCCCAAGTTACGCAAGTTAACTCCAGCTGTTCCTGTATTCTGAGAGCCAGCGCCTGCATTGGCTCCTTGGACATTAGTGTCCGAACCCTGATTCACCTCCAGGTTTCTGATCACGTCCCAGATTTGAGATGCTCCTTGAGCTTCAATACTATCGCGACCAATTACGGTTACGGGCGATGGCGCATTAATTGCGCTGCCTCGAATATAAGAACCCGTGACTACCACTTCTTCAACTTGATCTTGCTGAGCCATCAGTGGCATGGACATTCCGGCGGCTGCAGCCATAACGGCCAGTGCTACCCCACTGCGCTTACTAGGAAATCTTTTAAACATTATATCTTTACTCCCCTTTCCCTAAATGATAATAATTCTTATTACGTTTTAACTATAATTGACTGAATTCTTTGCTGTAATTTAATATCTGTCACTGTTATAGAACAACCGTTCGATTTTAAACTAGAATGTTGCTTTATACTAAATATTTCCGCCGCGTAACCAATGAAAAAAGCCTTAAATTGAGTAATATATCCGTAATATGTTACTTATATTCTCACCTCTCTAAATCCCCCTTACTCTTAGTAGGATTAGGTACCTGACTTCTAAAAATCATGGTAAAAATCGGTATGCTGCCCAACAATGAAATAGAATAGTCTATTCGGGTCAGTCGCTGGCAGGCCCGCTACTGACATGGCCGCCTAAGCCGTCGCCAATTTTAGAGAGCACCTACTCCGGTGGCCGGAACGCCCTCAATTATGAACCGCTACCAACGATCCTTAAGCAACATATGAATAACGAACTAAAGCTCTCTGCACTTGATCAGTCACCCGTGAAAACGGGCTCCAATCCTGCTGCTGCGCTGCAAGAAACGATCGAGTTAGCCTCCCTTTGCGATCAGCTCGGCTATCATCGTTACTGGGTGTCAGAGCATCATGCCTCCGATGCTCTCGCCGGCTGTTCTCCAGAGGTATTGCTCGGAAGACTAGGCGCAGAAACCACACAAATACGGCTTGGCTCCGGCGGGATCATGCTACCTTACTATAGCCCGTATAAGGTGGCGGAAAATTTTAAAATTCTGCAGACGCTGTATCCCGACCGAATGGATCTAGGGGTGGGCCGAGCGCCTGGGACCGATCCATTTACCGCCTCCGCAATTCGATACGGCTCACGAGTCGGCGCGGAACACTTTCCGAATATGGTCGTCGACCTGCAGGCACTGCTCAATGATAGCGATCCACGCACACCGGGAATGGAGCAGGCTCGCGCCTTTCCTATCGTAGAGACACCGCCCCAGATGTGGATGCTGGGCTCGAGTGAAGATAGCGCGGTATTGGCAGCGCTGACTGGCCTGCCTTATAACTTCGCCTATTTTATCAACCCCAGTATAAGGCCGGATATTTTTGATCTCTATCGCGATCGTTTTGCCCCTAGCCCAAACCTGAACGCACCATGGACCTGCCTTACCCTATTCAGTATCACCGCTGACACTGAGGAAGAGGCCTTGCTCTTATCGCGCAGCCGCGACCTGTGGTACTGTCGATTGTTGCAGGGCAATCCAGGACCCTTTCCTAACGTGCAGGAAGCACTGAACTACCCGTACTCGCCTGGTGAACTACGAACACTAGAAGAAAACAGAGGAAAGCGAGCCGTCGGCACGCCCGAACAGGTAAAAGAAAAACTACTGAGCCTCGCTGAACAGTTTCAGGCAGATGAAATCATGTTGGTGACGATCACTCACGATACACAGGCCAGACGCCGCTCTTACGAGTTGCTGGCCGACGTATGGTAAGCATCTAGAATTGCCTTTTAGATTATTCGCCACCGCGCAACCACAATGTGAATGCATGGACTCGGGATCCACAAGCTACTATTCTTAATCTGGCTAAACACTGATTCAACTATTTGTAAGCGAACCAAGACCTCTATAACAAGAAAGGATTTAGCACCATGAGACTTCTATCTGCTTTGCTACTTTTTACCTTGACGACTACCGCACAAGCTCAACTCGCCACACCAAATCCAGCCGGCCTGACCTATGGTCATGTGCACCTTAATGTTGTAGACATGGATCGCCACAAAGAGATTTGGGTCGATCACTTCAACGGTGTAGTTGTGGAGAAAGGACCGCTAACAGCAGTGCGTCTGCCAAATATGCTAGTTGCATTAACCGAGCAGGAGCAGGAGCCGACTCTGGCGATGCAAGAAACCATAATGGACCATTTTGGTTTTAAGGTCCGCAATATGGACACCTTCCTCGACAAATGGCGCGCTGATGGCTTGGAAGTCGGCCGGATTTTTATAGGCGCTGAGGGACAGACCAATGCCTATATAATGCTACCCGGTAAGGTGTATGTGGAAATGCAGGAAGATCAAGGCCTGTCAGAGGAGATCACCGGCTACCATATCCATTTCATCTCACCCGATTATGAAGAGATGCTAGCCTGGTACACTGATATTTTCTCGCTCGAGGTCAAGCCTCGTGGCTCTATTCAGTCCACAACAAATGCACCGGGCATGAACATCAGTTTTGGCAATTCAACTTCTCCCAGGCTACCAACCCGCGGCGCAGCACTGGATCACATCGGCTTTGAATTCGATGACCTCGAGGCATTTTGTAATGAGCTGACAGCAAAAGGCATTGTGTTCGATGTACCGTTTCGTGACATACCGGCGATAGGCCTGAAGATCGCCTTCATCACAGACCCTTGGGGTGGTTATATCGAGTTGACTGAAGGTTATGACGAATTCTAATCAGCACTAAGCCTATCTGTCAGATTTTCTATGAAGCGGCGGCAAATTCTTTCCGGACTATCTTATAGCCCGGATGCTCACTCCGAGTAGATGGGATTTATCGAATCGACGTGAGCACTATAGTGCCCTTATACGCACCAAATCGGTGATGACCACTTCGCTGAAATATTGACCAATCAGTGAATCACCAGCATTGCTCCCGAGATGAACCCTATCGGCATCAATATCTCTGACTCATAACCTGTGATTCAATTATTCAAACTGACCCTCAATTTTCATTAAGCCGGCCTTAATGGCTCTGCCCCATATTGCATTTCCTTTATCGTTAAGATGCAAGCCATCTTCCACGAAGATATCGGTCATAACCGATCCATCAGACTTTAGAAACGGTGAAGCGACGTCAATGTAGTGCACGAGAGAATCGGATTCTGCGATAGCGTGCATTCGAGCGCTCACCTGCTGTGCTGCTGGCCATACACTTTCTCGCGCCACACTGGGTTTCACCGAGAGAGCATATACTCGCGTCTGAGGCAGCACTTTGTGCACCCTCGCTACAATTTCCTCGAACTGCCCGATAATCTTTTCTTCCGACAGCTTGTACCAAGTATCGTTATCACCCTCGTAGATGAGAATCGCACGCGGCTTATAGGTCAGAGCGACGCGGTCTAAATAGTGCAAGACATCCCCCATAACGCTGCCACCGAAGCCGCGCGGAATCACAGACAGAGGTGCTAAAGCGGCCTCTGCCTGATCATTCCAGCGCGCAATACTAGAACTGCCCGTGAGTAGAATAGCGCCTTCAGCTGGCTGCGACTTGGCATCAATAGCCTCGAAGCCAAGTATCGTATTCTCGTATCGAGTTGGATCTAAGTCCTGTGCGGTCGCAATTGAAGCGAGCGCAGCCAACCCTAGTAGTAGAAATATTTGTGCACTACGCACTATGCTATTGTTTTTCATAGTTTCACCTTCTTCTCGTTATAGTTATTTGGTTTTTGCAAAGCACTAAAGACCTAACAGCTTCTTATCCACTAGCACCGGTGCGTTGCCTGCGATCGATATAGCCACATCCATGACCTCAAATAACTCACGCTCAGCCGTGACTGCTGCTACGAGCGTGTTTGAATTAGGCTGGTAATCAACGCTACTTTCTACCCCTCTACCTATTTCCCTACTCTTAAAAATAAAATCGCCAATGTAGTTGATGGTATCAGCAAGGATCGTAATAACTCCCTCTTCTTCACCTTTCCCGATACGAGGCGCATTATCTTTAATACTGACCGTGGGGTATATACTGCTAAGGTAGTACTTACCGGCAGGCAACTGTTGCAGAATATATTTCCGCGACCCCGCTCTACCGAGGCTTAACAAATCACGTATCCACACATCGGCACCTGTGACCACATTCGTGTAGACCAAATCTCTTGCCGACAACACACCATCTGACTCAACATGCATTAATAAATAGGCATCCGCACTTTCTTCAGCGGCCTGCACTTGGCTTAGACCAAAACCCATGATGGTGATGCACAGAATTAGCGAGGCGAGCATTGTTATTATTTTTTTATTCATTGCAGTTCCTTAATACTACCAAGTTAACACCACCAGCATACTACTTCCGCACTACCAGAAAAACGCCAATTCCCATAAATATTAGCCCCATAAGTCGCGGCAGCGTTAGAGAGGTCTGAGGCGCACCCATTAGTCCGAACTGATCTATGGTCGCCATAGATAGCAACTGCCCTAACAGCACAAAAGAAACGGCATTGCCGATACCAAAGCGGGGAGCTATCCAAGTGACACTCAGCACATAGAAGACGACGAACAAGCCGCCCAGATAATAATAGAACGGCATCGGAGGTGCCGAGAGCGACGTGGGAATACCTTCCACTAACAGTAGGTAGGATAGAGACGCGGCCATGGCTACAAAAAAAAGAATAGCAGCTGCCAAAGCAGGACTCTGCAGCTTTGTTCCCAGCCCAGCATTGAGAGCGGCCATGATGGGAATCCCAATACCTGCGAACAACATCGTGACAGCATAAATGGTTGAATTTTGCGGAATCTCTATCATGCGAAGTTGCCCTTCATATCGATGCAGAATATTCAAATTAAATTGTGAAAAATTCGCCCGGTTGCAACTACAACGATACAAGCTTGCACCATTAGTTTAGGTCTGCCGCGAATTCTTTCAACTTGTCGAGGCTGACTATCTCGAGGGCACGCTTATGAGTCCTCATTAAATAAACCTTAGGAGCCATATCCTGCTCATAGGCCTCCAACCATCGCGCGGCACAGAGACACCAGCTGTCGCCCGGACTGAGCCCCGGAAATCCGAAGTCTGGCATGGGCGTGGAGAGATCGTTGCCTCGAAATCGTGAATATTGCAGGAATCGCTCGTCGACCCGAACGCATACCGTGTGAGAACCTGGATCGTCATCGCTCGTATTGCAACAACCGTCGCGATAAAAACCAGTAACGGGATCAGTGCCACATGGCACTAATTCTTCATCGAATATATTGAGTGAGTCATCCATTTCCTGCCCCTTCACTACCGTCTTAGTAGCATAAACCAGCGACCAACATGAAGAACATTCGCCAATGCGGCCGCAAAATACGTTAGCGCCGCCGCCTTCAGCACCTGTCGAACGGCGGGCATGTGTGTCTGTTCAATGTATTCGCCTTCGATTAAGACGGGCAATGCCTTGTTAAAGCTCGCGTCCCATTCTTCGGGAAGAATAATCAGGTAGGCAAAGGCACCTGCGAGCTGAAGCAACAAACTTAACGCTATAACTCCACCTATCACCAACGGCATGCGAATAAGCAGCGCAATAAAGGGAATCGTCATCATGATGACAACGCCAATCCGATTGAAACTAGCAGCTAAAGGAAGATAGCGCTTACGTAACTCAAATATTTTTTCGCCACGATAAAACTGCATGGCATGACCGACCTCATGAGCCGCTACCGCCACAGCCGTAAGCGATCTGCCGTTGAAGTTGTCCGGGCTTAGCCGAACCACAGGCCCGGCAGGGTCGAAGTGATCGGTATTTGGCGCTGCCTCTTCGACAGTGATACCAGTTAGCTCGAAACGCTCTATAAGATGTTTCGCTAGCTCACCACCGGTGCCCGGTAATCCCACAATCTCCTTGCTGTGCTTAGCCATAATATGACGCACCCAAAAGCTTGGCACATAGACCAAAATCGCTAGTACAGCACCAATAATAAGCAAAGGCATTATTTACCCCGTTAGATAAAGCGACTGTATTTTGGATGGAGCAGCTGCGCCCACAGGCGCGGTTGAAAAAGTTCCGGGAGCTTGATACACCAGCTCTCGAAACCAAAAATTACAAGCCCATTTCTCGCCCTTCAGGACGGGCATACCACCATGCAGACTGTTCCAGTGACTGGCCGTACTGCCCTCATGACAATTATGAAACTGTACCATCCACCCCTTCTTAGCTCCCATTCCCATGCCTAGGAATGGGAAGGATGTCCCACCACCGTCTTCTACATCAGTTAGGAGGAGCAGACAAATAACCATGCGCTGACCAACGCCTGCTTGAGCTTTGGATGTGCCGCGGCTAGCACGTGCTCAACCTCAATATCGCTTAAGAAGTCTTCGAAGACAAAACCCAGCGGCCCATCGTTAACTTGATTACCGGTTTCGTAAAATTTGCGAAGCTTCGCGATCATCTTCAGACTCCTACTAGGGCACAAGCTCTAGTGAATTTCCGAATAGTCTCAAAAACCGTTTAGGGTCGCGTATCGATCTCGGTGAAATGAAGCATCACCCAAAAATTGTTGAGCAACTCGCGCACGCTTAATGAAAAAGCCTACATCGAATTCGTCAGTCATACCTATACCGCCGTGCATCTGTATGCCTTCGTTACTCACGAGGAAAAAAACCTCGGAAAGCTTCGCCTTGGTCATGCTAGCGAGTTCTGCAATCTCAGCCCGAGTCGTATTGGGGTCATCCAGACCAGCTAAAGCCGCACGAACAGATGACTTACAGAGTTCTATCTCACTGTACATCTCAGCGGCGCGATGCTGAAGCCCCTGAAAGGAGCCTATCAATACACCAAATTGCTCGCGCTGTTTTAGAAATTCTAAAATGCTCTCGAAAACCGTCTGCATGCTACCCAACATCTCGGCAGCAATACCAATGCGTGCGATATCCAGCACCGTATCCAGCCCATTAAAGCCCTGGTCCAGTTCTCCGAGAAGGGCATCCTCTGCAACGGCTACATTGTTAAATTGAATATTGGAACAGTTACGGCTATCCACCATGATAGTGCGAGCAACGTTAAGCCCTTTGGCGTTAGCATCAACTAGAAACAACGATATCCCCTGCTCGCTATCAGTCTCCCCGGAAGTACGCGCAACAACAATTAGCATGTTCGCAATATGCCCATCGAGGACAAAAGTCTTGCTGCCATTCAGACTGTAACCATCTTCAATCCTCGTTGCAGTAGTCGCTATCTTGCTTGGATTGTGAATCACGTGTTCATCAAGCGCTATCGCTGTGAGTAGCTCGCCGGCGACAATTTTCGGAAG
The DNA here is from genome assembly GCA_949372635.1 of uncultured Pseudomonadales bacterium. Lineage (GTDB taxonomy): Bacteria > Pseudomonadota > Gammaproteobacteria > Pseudomonadales > Pseudohongiellaceae > UBA9145. The sequence goes on along the minus strand of CASIAB010000011.1, from coordinate 125,412 downwards.
TAAGTCTTGCTTCTGTGTTTCACTTCCAAGCTGGACAATGGCAGTAGCACCGGCTAGCACAGTGGAAATTAACGGAGAACTAACCAGGGTCTTTCCCGTTTCTTCTAACACAACACCAAGCCCACCGTAGCCAAAATCGAATCCGCCGTAGGCCTCTGGTATAGCCATTCCTGCCCAACCGAGATCGATCATCTGCGACCATATCGTCTGGTCGTAGCCTTGCTCATCTTTACTATCACGCAGTCCTCTAAGCACTGAAACTGGTGCATTTTGCTCACAGAAATTCTTTGCCGAATCTTTCAGCAACTGCTGGTCTTCACTTAACACTAAAGCCATTATTCAAACCTTCCTTACAATAAATATCATCGATCCAGACGACTATTTCTGCGCCAAGCTTAAAATATCTGGCAAGCCCAGCACGCGTTTGGCAATGATATTCAACTGTACTTCTGACGTGCCACCCTCGATGGAGTTCGCCTTGGAGCGCAGCCATTCACGAGTCAACTGCAACTCTTCATCATTAAAGCCTTCGCCTTCCCAACCTAGACCCTGAGTTCCGATTGCCTGCAACATTAATTCGTAGCGTCGTTTGTTCAATTCACAGCCATAGTTCTTCAACATGGAGGAAGTTGCGTTCGGCCCCTGCCCTTGCTTGGATTCTTCTAACGAGCGCCTTGATGTGTGAGCGAATGCGTCGGCATCTATCTTGAACCGCGCAATCTGATCGCGCAGCACCGGATCTGATAGTTTTTTACTATCGCCGCGATAGTGCATGGCGGTCCCTTCCAAACTTGAAATGCTAGACGTAGTGCCACCGTCATCAGATTGACCAGCGCTCAAACCGAAACCAGAAATCATCGTTCGCTCGTGCTGCAATAGACGTTTGGCTATGGCCCAGCCCTCGTTGAGGCGCCCTACTAAATTGCTCGCAGGCGCTTTTACGTCGTCAAAGAATGTTTCGCAGAACGGAGACGAACCACTAATCAACTGAATAGGTTTAGTTGATACGCCTTCGCTAGCCATATCGAACAAGATAAAGCTAATGCCTGAATGCTTCGGGACGTCGAAATCTGTGCGCACGAGACAAAATATCCAATCGGCTTTGTCCGCATAGGAGGTCCAAACCTTGGAGCCATTGATGAGGTAGTTATCCCCCTGCAATTCTGCCTTGGTAGAAAGGCTCGCAAGGTCCGACCCAGAACCTGGCTCAGAATAGCCCTGGCACCAGCGAATTTCGCCGCGCACGATCTTTGGTATATGTTCCTGCTTCTGCTGATGATTACCGTATTCCAAAAGCACCGGACCCAGCATGCTGATACCGAAGCTCGTTAACGCAGGTCGGGCATTAATCCTAGCCAATTCCTCGGCCAATACGATCGCCTGATCCTTATCCAGACCACCTCCACCATATTCAGAAGGCCAAGTGGGACAGGTCCACCCCTTCTGTGCCATCCGCTGCAACCAAATTGCGCTATCGGGGTTGGCAAACTCAGCATTGCGCCCGCCCCAGATAACTTCCTCTTGAACCATAGAGGTTCTCATCGACTCTGGGCAGTTCTGCTCCAACCAGGTTCGGGTCTCGATTCTAAATTCTTGTTGGGACTGCAAGGCAAAACTCCTATCTTTCCAATCTAAAATTAAATTTTTACGTATTACTAAAAATAGCTAGCCGGCAATCAGAACTTGACGCCCCTGTATCTTACCCGCCTTGAGATCTGCTAATGCCTCCGAAACTTCGGACAGCGCTCGTTCTTGTATTTCGATTGGCGCGATCTTGCCCGCCCGCACCAACTCCATGAGCTCGGCCATATCTTGCGGCGTTCCCACGTAGCTGCCTTGAATAATGCGCGCATTCATAGGTATGAATGGGATAGGTATATTTAATGCGCCGCCGAAGAGGCCGACGATGACCAGCATGCCGCCCTTACGTAGGCAGCCTAGGCCATAACTCACCGATGCTTCTGCGCCAACGAAATCTAGCACCGCGAACGCACCACCAGTTGCTTTACGGAGCGCTTTCGAAGTCTGTAGATCGGAAGAATTAAATGTCTGTGTTACGCCAAGTTCCCGCGCTGCTGCAAGCTTTGACTCGTCGATATCGACAACAATTGGATCAATCCCCATTGATGAAATCGCGATCTGAATTGCCATCATACCAACGCCGCCAGCACCGATGATGACTAAGGCGTCGTCATCTTGAAGCTCTCCAACTTTCTTTAGCGCACTATAAGCAGTGAGACCGGAACAGGCATAGGTTGCTGCCAGGGCGTCAGACACGCTCCCCTTATCGAACAAATAACGACTGTGAGGAATGATCACATGATCGGCGAAGCCGCCGTTGACTGCGATGCCTAGAGCGCGACCAGGCGTACATAGCTGTTCTTCACCGCGTTTACAGGCCGCACATTCGCCACAACCTATCCAAGGGTAGACTACCCGGCGATCACCAACCTGTGCGCCCTGAGCATCAGGGCCTACAGCTACAACTTCTCCAAATATCTCATGACCCAGCACCATACCCTCTCGGCCAACTTCAAGTTGCTTATCATTGCCAAGATCAAAAACACCATCGTGCATGTGTATATCGGAGTGGCATACACCGCAAGCGATTGTTTTAACCAACACCTCTGTGCCTTGAGGGACTGGGGTCTCTGACTCTACTACTACCAGAGCCGCTCCGGGCGAAGCCGTTTGATATGAAATCATGTTGTAGTCTCTTTTTAAAAAATCGTGCGAAAGATCAAAAAATATTCGAAACCCCTTAAAATGGAGTTCTATCCATTATCCGGCTCCCACTGCGCGAACGTCTTACCTTCTTTCGCTAATTTTTCTAATAGCGGAGCTGGCTTCCAATACATCTCGCCGTCGCGCTCTCTGAACTCACAGATCTTATCGTAGACATTCTTTAGCCCAACTTGATCGGCATAGTGCATAGGCCCACCTTTAGCTGCTGGGAATGCGTAACCAAACACATAGACAACATCGATGTCGCTAGGACGCTGAGCGATTCCCTCTTCAAGGATCAGTGCGCCTTCATTGATAAGTGGATAAAGACAACGCTGCAAAATTTCTTCGTCGGAAATATCTCGTTGCTCGAGATTTAACTTCGCCGCCTCTTCCTTAATCATCGACTCGACTTCCGGGTCTGACATGCGACGCCTAGTCTCTGGATCGTATTTATAGAAGCCGGAGCCAGTCTTCTGGCCGTGACGGCCCATCTCAACAAGTAACGTACCCATACGATAAAGTTTTGGGTCATCAGGTAGGTCCGTGCGTCCCTCGCGCGCCTTGTAGCCAACATCCAGACCCGCCAGATCGCTCATGGCTAAAGGCCCCATCGCCATACCAAATTTTTCTAATGCTGAATCGATCTGCGCTGGCGTACAACCATCCATCAACAACATCTGCGCCTCGCGACCATAGCCACCTAACATACGGTTCCCGATGAAGCCGTAGCACACTCTTGATAGCGCACATACCTTGCCAATCTTCTTGCCGATTTTCATAGAAGTTGCTAAGGCATCGTTAGCAGTTTTCTCGCCTCGGACAATTTCCAATAGCTTCATCACATTAGCCGGGCTAAAGAAATGCAGTCCCAGCACGTCCTGTGGTCGGTTAGTAGCAGCAGCGATGGCGTCCACGTCTTGATAAGAAGTGTTTGTCGCTAGGATTGCACCTGGCTTACAGACCGCATCCAATTTCGCAAAAATCTCTTTCTTGAGTTCTAGATTTTCGAACACAGCCTCAATGACTAAATCGACATCGCCTAAGTCTGCGTAATCAGTTGTACCAGTAATTGTACTAATCAAAGTCTCCATCTTGTCCGCAGGGAGCTTTCCTTTGGTCACAGTAATCGTGTAGTTCTTGCGGATGATCTTCATGCCACGCGCAAGCGCTTCATCATTAATCTCTACCATGACAACAGGAATACCTACATTCGCGAAACACATGGCAATACCGCCGCCCATAGTGCCTCCGCCGATGATGGCAACCTTCTTGATGTCTCGTAGCGGAGTATCTTTAGGCAGGTCTTTGATTTTCGCTGCTTGGCGCTCTGCAAAGAAGATATGTCGCATAGCGGCTGACTCTGGAGACGTAACCAATTCACGGAACAATTCTCGCTCTCGCTCTAAGCCTTCATCCATAGGCAGGTTCACCGCTGCTTCGATGCAAGACACGATCTTATCTGGAGCTATCTGTCCGCGGGCGCGCAGGGCAAGCTTCTTTCTAGCTGCGTCGAAGAAACCTGATTCAATAGTTGAGGGGTCGATAGTAATGTCGCGAACTCTCTTCAACGGAGCGCCGGAGGCCACTAAATCATTTGCATACTTAATCGCTGCCGCCTGCAGATCATCACCTTCGACAACTTCGTCTACTAGACCCATGCTATTTGCCTTCGCCGCCGCAACCGGGTTACCAGTGGTGATCATATCCAGTGCTGCCTTCACCCCAGCCAATCTCGGTACACGCTGTGTTCCGCCGGCACCCGGAAGAAGACCTAACTTAACCTCAGGCAGGCCAACCTTTGCTGAAGCAATAGCACAGCGGTAATGACAGGCAAGAGCAACTTCAAATCCACCGCCCAGCGCCGTGCCATGAATAGCAGCGATTACTGGCTTCTTCGAATTCTCAATGGCCGAGAGCACTTCTGGTAAACCAGGCTCCACCGGCGGCTTACCAAACTCTGTGATGTCCGCGCCTGCGATAAAGGTACGACCCTCGCAACGCAACACTACCGCCTCAGATGCATCTTCGGCTGCAGCATTCACAGCATTTAAGATGCCCTCACGCACTGCTTGTGAGAGTGCGTTCACTGGCGGACTATTGACACTGATCACGCCAATATTTTCAACTAATTCATAACTAACGACATTCGACATGTTTATTTCCTGTATTACTGGTATGTGTGTAAGAAGTACTACTCACTAATTTTTATCTAACCAACTCGCTCGATAATCGCGGCAACACCCTGGCCAATTCCGATACAGAGACTAATAGCCGCATAACGGCCACCGGTTCTTTCTAGTTGACGCATCGCAGTGATAGCGATTCTCGCACCTGATGCCCCTAACGGATGCCCCAACGCTATCGCGCCACCATTTGGGTTCACACGCGAGTCACTAAAATCGACTTCCAGCATCTTCAGACAGCCGAGAACCTGTGCTGAGAATGCCTCGTTGATCTCAATAATATCCATATCCTTCAGTTCTAGGTTTGCACGCGCTAGCGCCTTGCGAATTGCGAACACTGGACCTAGTCCCATGACGCGAGGTTCAACACCCGCAACTGCGCCCGCGATAATGCGCACTCGCGGCTTGACCGAATATTTTTCACCGATAGCGGCACTACCAACAATAAGTGCTGCCGCACCGTCATTGATTCCACTCGCGCTGCCTGCAGTAACCACGCCATCCGCAGAAAGTGAACGCAGCCCAGCTAGAACTTCGAGTGTAGAAGAAGGCCGTGGATGCTCATCGGCATCGACAGTCAGATCCGGCTTCTTTCGGCCTTGGGGCACGTCGATAGCTATGATCTCGTCCTTGAAGAAACCGTCGGCTCGAGCTGCCTCGTACTTCGCCTGAGACGCAGCGGCGAAGATATCGCTGTCTTCTCTAGAAATATCAAGATCGCTAGCAATATTATCTGCTGTCTGTGGCATCGTGTCGTTTCCGAACTCGGCTGCATACGCGGGGTTTGTGAATCTTGCACCTAGAGTACTGTCTGCGATTTGCTGTCCGCGATCGAATGCGGTGTGCGCCTTGGACATAACGATTGGCGCGCGGCTCATTGACTCTACGCCACCTGCGAGAAATAACTCGCCCTCGCCCGCTTTGACTCCTCTGGCTGCATCTAGCGTTGCCGCTAAACCCGAGCCACAAAGCCTATTCACCGTTAACCCGGCGACAGACGTTGGCATACCAGCCCGCAGTGAAGCAAAGCGCGCAACATTGCGGCAGTCTTCACCAGCGCCATTAGTATTTCCCATGATGACATCTTCATAGGCATCTGCTTCGAAGGTATTTCGCTCAACAACCGACTTGATTGCATGACCCAATAGATCATCGGGGCGAACTGGGGAAAGCGCACCCGCATGTCGACCGAAGGCGGTACGACCGCCGTCATAGATAAATGCATCGCGCTGAGAATTATCGGACATGTTTCACTCTCACTCTGTTTTTTATAATGGGGAAATAGTTTTAGAACAGTAACAACTAAGGCTCATTTTGACTGAAGCTTCTCTACTTCAAACTAAGGTTACTGCGAGGCCTGTCGGTTCACTCGCACTGTCGGCCTTGATTCTCCCTGAATCCAATATCAAACCTCTCTCTGCAGCGGTAAATACTGATATTGCAGACGCAAGACTAAGCATTCTAGCATAGCCATTCGGCCTAGGGTATTGGGCCAAGCTCCAGCAATTACGCCCCATACAGTCGCATCATACAGACAATTATGCTAGCTTAAAGCGGCTACCTACTGAGCATTCAGGCCCTAGGATTAAGTACATCACAAGGACTGCACTGCTCAGATTTTGACTAACCGACTAATCCAAGAACTCAGGCAAACAACCTAATGATACGAGACCCAGAAACACTCAAACTACTGGTCAATCTAATCGAGCGCTTTGTGAACGAAAAATTGATTCCCGCCGAAAACCAAATGGCCGAAGAGGGGAAATTACCGGAGGCGCTCCTCGAGGAGATGAAGAGTCTGGGGCTGTTCGGTCTAACCATTCCGGAAGAATACGGCGGCCTGGGGCTAACCATGGAGGAAGAACTCCTCGTCTCAATGGCGCTTGGTCATACCTCTCCTGCTTTTCGTTCTATCTTGGGAACGAATAATGGGATCGGATCCGCTGCCATTGTGTTCGCAGGAACGCAGGAGCAGAAACAAAAGTACCTACCCAAATACGCCAGTGGCGAATGGGTGAGTTGTTTCTGTCTAACAGAGCCCGAAGCTGGCTCTGATGCCGCGTCACTTCGAACCACTGCTAGGCGCGAGGGTGATCAGTACATTCTGAATGGAACGAAGCGCTATATCACTAATGCGGCAGTATCCGACACCTTTAACGTCATGGCCCGAACCGACCCCGACATCAAAGGCGCGCGCGGCATCTCATCATTTATAGTAGAGAAGGGCACACCTGGCATCACTTTAGGACCTATCGATAAAAAGATGGGCCAATCCGGCTCCATGACCTGCGACGTCATCTTCGAAGACTGCCCAGTTCCCGCACGAAATATCATCGGCGAGGAAGGAACGGGATTTATTACCGCAATGAAGGTACTCGACCGCGGACGCCTCCACATATCAGGCGTTAGTGTCGGCGTAGCAAAGCGTCTCATCAAGGACGCACTAGAATATGCGATGCAGCGCAAGCAGTTTGGTGTACCGCTGTCGGATCAGCAACTCATTCAGGCGATGCTTGCCGATTCCCAGACAGAAACCTACGCGGCAGAATGCATGATTTTAGAAACCGCGCGTAAGCGGGACAATGGGGAGAATGTCAGTACAGAATCTTCTGCATGTAAGTTGTTTGCGACAGAAATGGTTGGCCGAGTTGCCGACCGTGCCGTGCAAATACATGGCGGTGCGGGCTATATGTCAGAGTATGCAGTGGAAAGATTCTATCGTGATGTTCGCCTGTTCCGATTGTACGAAGGCACGAGCCAGATTCAACAAATTATCATCGCTCGAAATATGATTAGGGGCGCACAATAATTTGGGATTGGGTAGCTAAAGCACAGCACAGAAGAAAATCTACAAAGTAATTTTCGGCTAGGAGACGAGGGTTTGTAGGTTGTTCGATATCCTGCTTATCCTAATGATAATCATTAGTTTTTCGGCTGTTCAGGAGTATTCGATTTTGCATAATGTATCTTCTCCTGACCTAACTGTGTCTATTAGTTATTCTGTAGCAGATTCGCCGGCGCATATTGATCGGTAAGAACGCGGCGGCTCATATCCCAATCAACGCGTGTAGACAAACGGGCAGGATATTCAAGTAACGGCACTCCATATTTCTCCAGCGAGGGAGCCAGAGACTGCGCTCGAGTAATTAAATTTCCGCGAGGTGGTAGCGGATCTAGCTGGGTAATTATCATGCGATTGCCACTGGCGGGTAGTTTGAAGTTGAAGAACTCGCCAAACACGCGCTGATACGTTACAGACTCATGATCATAGAAGCGGCTGGTAGAGAATGTATTCGCAACTAACACAGCATCTTTCGTCATGATCTGCTTAACTTCTTCAAGGAACTCCTGAGTCAATAGATGTTCGGGTATGTAGTCACCACCGAAAGCATCAAGAATTATATAATCGTACTTCTCCCCAAGGATACCGGCGCGTTTTACGAACACCCTAGCGTCATTAACTGCCACACTCATGTTCGCATCCTCTTCAAAAAAGAAGAACTCTTTCGCGACATTCACCACTGCTTGATCAACTTCCACCACATCTATCTGCGCATCGGGAAATAAGTCATTGAATGCCAGAGGCAAAGTTCCCCCACCAAGCCCGGCTATAAGTATTTTCTTCGGCTGGGGCGTTAGAAGTAAGCCAGCGAAACTCATCTTCGTATAGCTGAATATCAATTCATCGCGGTTGCTCACGTCGAGGCAAGTTTGGTTTCTATCACCTCTATGCACATTAAATATCAAACAACGTCGATTACCCGTTTGCACAACATTAATATCACGATAGAGTGATTTTTCTTCATGAATTACCTCCGCTGCAATGAGGGTCTGTGTAACCGCCATCAATCCACAAAGTAAAAGTAGTAGCCTAAGTTTGTTTTTCATAGCGCGAAACCTGAGCGTGTGCTGCTCTTTTTTGCAATAAATAATTGATAAGAAGAATTACACAGCCCGCCAGCAGCAAAACAGCGACGGCGCCCCCGAGAATTTGATTTACATCAAACCACAAGACAAAATAGAAACTAGTTGCTAGCGTTCCTCCTGCACTACCGATCGTAGAGACAAAGAACAATAATCCTGCCATATGGCCGCTGTGTTCATGTGAGTCCACCATCAGGCGCACCGAATAAGGTGAGATCATCCCAAGTATACTCGTAGGAATGAAATACAGAAAGATAGAGGCGAACAATGAGCCATAGCGAGGATCTTCTATTATTAGAAATATCGGGCGCATAATCGCATCCGCGAAGATAATAATAGGGATTGACGAGATGGCCGCACCGATAAAAAAAAGCGCGAATGTCTTGGGATTGGGATTGCGCGTCGAGAGACGACCACCAATTAGGTAGCCCACAGATAACGCCAACATAAAAACCGTAATGAGGCTGCCCCAAACGGAAATGCTTCCGCCAAAATACGGCGCCATGATTCGCGCACCCAACATCTCCACCGTCATGATACAGAATCCACTTACGAAGGCGACACAGACTACAACTGTTTTAGGAAGACTAACTGGATTCACGGGCTACTCTTATCTACGAACACTAAAGAGCGGTAAAAGTATCATTGAAGCGCAAGACAATGAAGAGGTTTCGCGACAAAACGCCCTTTTGCGGGCGCTAGATAACTTAAGTCATGCTGCGAGGACGGGAATCAGCCCAGATGGAATAGTTAGGGAAAGAAGCTAGCGGGAGCCCAAGTTGCGCCCCCCGTCGATAGCTATCACCTGCCCCGTCATATATTTGGAGGCGCTAGAGGCCAAAAATAGCGCCAACCCTGCCATATCGGTTGGGCGGCCTATTCGGCCTAACGGGTTTTCTTCTTCTATCTTGTCCCGGAATTTTCTCAACGTGTGATCCATCATTTGGCTCTCAAATGCACCTGGTGCGATCGCATTCACCGTCAGCCCCTTAGGCGCCAATCGTACTGCCAAATTCTTAGTGAGAAAATGCACGGCCGCCTTACTCGCCCCATAAGCAAAATTATCCATAGAAGAGACGCGGAGTCCGTCTATAGAGCCTATGTTGATAACTCTGCTCGGCTCTTCCGGGCTTGAATCTTTACAAAGTAAGGGCATTAAGTCGCGAGTTAGCGTGAATATCGCCTTCACATTGATGTCCATAACCTTGTCATAGCCTTCATCTGGATATTCTTCGAAGGGAGCGCCCCAAGCAGCGCCTGCATTGTTTACGAGTATGTCGATCTTCTGTTCGCAGTTTCTTATTTCATTAACGAAAGAATTTCTACCTTCTTTGGTAGATAGATCAGCTGGAATCGCAATGCACTCTCCGTGAGCCGATAGCTCTTTGGCAGTTGCCTTACAAGCATCAGCTTTACGTGCAGTGATATAGGTTTTTACACCATTGCCAACATAGCCCTCAGCGATCATTTTGCCTATGCCTCTGGAGCCACCTGTTACAATCGCCACCTTGCCGGCTACGGAAAAGAGTTCACTTATATCGAAAGTCATTTTTAGTCCTAATCCTAGCAATGTACCAATAGTACTATTTTACAACGCGTCGATAGACAGAGTATTTATGTAGTTACTTTCCCAGCCATAATCAGCTCACACATCTGCTGCAGGATATGGGTTTTCTTAACCATCATCGCGAAGCGTTTGTCCTTAGTCAGACCCTGATAATAGCGATAATAGATCTGCTGCCCTATCACCGCGAGCCGAAACAGACCAAAGCAAAAATAGAACGGAAAGTTATCAACCGCAATGCCCGTCTTCTCTTGGAAGCGAGCAACTATTTCCGCACGGGTGGGCGCACCTTCGATATCACTTGGCATCGTTCTATACTCGCGAAAGAAATCAGGATCCCCTGTTTCGACCCAATAACCAAGAGTACAACCTAGGTCCATTAATGGATCACCAACTGTAGCCATCTCCCAGTCTAGAACACCTATCACGTTCAACGGATTTTCAGCAGAAAAGATCGCATTATCCATCTTATAGTCGTTATGTATAACGCTCGCCTTACCACTCTCGGCCGGCATATTGTCTTGCAACCATTGCATAGTAGAATCACAACTAATCGTGTCCGGCGTAACTGCATCGCCCCAGCGCTTACACCAACCCTCTACCTGCCGCCTAACATAGCCTTCGGGTCGCCCGAAGGTGTCAAGCCCAGCTGCAACAAGATCAACTGAGTGTAACTCGCTTAGAACGTCGAAGAAGTTGAAGAGCTGCCGACGAATCTGGTCCGGACTCAGGTTTAGGCTTTGCGGATATTCTCTGCGGATAACCAATCCTTGTATGTAGGACATCAGGTAGAAATCGCAGCCAAGGATTTCGTGTTCCTCGCAGAAATGAATGGGCACTGGTCCGTAGGAATAGACTTTCTGCAGAGCCGAGAGAATCTTGAACTCTCTCGACATGTCATGAGCTGATTTTACTGTGCTACCAAAAGGTGGTCTGCGCAGCACCCACTTATCATCCCCGCTACTCAATAGGTAGGTAAGATTGGAAAACCCTCCGGGGAACTGCTTAACCTCTAAGGTTGCCACAGCACTGCCGAGCACAGGCTCTAAGTACTGACGAAGACAGTCAAGATCAAGTTCCTCTCCCTCACGTATGCTGCCGGCTTGATCGACTAGTTCGTTATTCGTCAAAGCTAATTCCTTTGCTTTATCTGTAGGTGATCATTTCTTGCAAGCCCGGTCGTTCTAGATGGGGTAAGCTGTTAAATTGGGTCAAGGATACCTTTCCATGTCCGTATTTAACACGGCTCACGGAACTATTGCGCACCATCCAGTTTGTCGTGATAACTGCTTGATCGGGAAATTGTAATACTCTTTGCAACACCATGGCTATAACTCCGCCAGAGGTAGAAATTAAGACTCGCGAGCCGTTCCTGTGTCTGGCCATAATTTCATCGATTGCGGTATAGACTCGATGCTGAAAATTTTCCCAATATTCGAAGTGAGCATCTTCCGAACCTGGCTTCAGCTCACCTAGTATCCACTTCGCGCAGGCAGCCTCGAATACGGTTTGAAATAGACGTTCATCTTTTATGGGCCAAGAGAAAGGCGTATCAAAGCCATCGTCTGCCGCGTGATCGCGCAGATACACGCGCATCAAGGGATCGCCGTTGTATTCATTTAATGCCGGATTTTCGATAGAGACCGTCGGCGTGCCTTTGACTAAGGACACCAGCTCATTGGCCGTCTCTTTCTGACGCAGCAATGTGCCACTATAGGCATGATCGAACTGCTCACCCATATCGTCCCAGTGCCGTGCGAGAATCTTAACTTGCTCAACACCTTTGTCGCTTAACTTATCGTAAGAAGCCTTGCCAAATGACGCCTGTCCATGGCGAACTAATATAAGTTCACTCACGGCGCAGATGCCCAGATATAGGGATTATTAGAGAGAGTCATGAAAACTTCTCTTAGTGTGACGCGAATCGCTGGGTGTGAAAATCAGTATTGCCAAACATGATTTCAGCAGCGGTAATCGACTTGAAAAGATGACCTACATCTAACTCCTCAGTCATGCCGATACCTCCATGAATCTGAATAGCTTCCTGACCCACTTTTTGTATCGCCTTGCCGATGCGGCTCTTCGCAGCAGAAACCGACTTGGTTTTTTCAGTCGCGTCATCGCCGCCGTCTAACTTCATGGCTGCCATAATCACTATTGAACGCGCCAATTGGCATTCGATAAACATATCTGCCATGCGGTGTTGCAAAGCCTGAAATGTACCAATAGCCGTGCCGAACTGCTTGCGCGTCTTACTGTACTCTACAGTCTTGCGTAACAACGATTCCATAGCCCCAACGGCTTCGGCGCTCACTGCTAGGGTGGCGCGATCGACGCTATCTTGCAATGCCTGTAAGGCAGAGCCTGAAGCTCCAAGCCTTTGGATAACTGGCACACTGACATCTTTCAAGCTGATTTCTGCAGACTTCTTCCCGTCCACATTAGCGAAGGCTCGAATAGTGACACCTGTGCTTGCGGCGTCTACCATAAATACCGAGATACCCTCGCTATCCGTTGCCGCGCCAGACTCGCGCGCCAGAACCAGCAAAATCTCGGCATTCGAACCATTCAAAACTGCGGTCTTGCTGCCATTTAGCACGACAGTGTCACCAGTTACGGTAGCTGACGTCTTGATATGTGCAAGATTGAAGCGACTGCCTTGTTCTGCATAGGCACAAGCCAACTGCAATTTGCCTTCCATAATCTTAGGGAGTATCTCAGCCTTCTGCTGCGCACTTCCCTGCTCGCTTATCACTCCACCGGAAAGTACGGCACTCGCAATAAAGGGCTCGACCAACATCGCCTTACCGAATTCTTCCATCATCACCGCGAGGTCTACGGCAGATCCACCGAAGCCACCATCTTCTTCCCTAAAGGGTACAGTCAGCCAACCTAGCTCGGCGAAGAGATCCCAGTTTTCCTGACTAAATCCCTTCTCGCTAGCCATAATCTGGTTGCGCGTATCAAAGTCATAACTTTTTTGAACAAACTTCTGCACGCTTTCTTGCAGCATCTGCTGCTCTTCAGTATTCGAAAAATCCACAATAATTCCTCTCTAAATCTATATACAATTTCAGCTTAGAATCTTAGTCTATACTCTTCACAAGTCCACTAAAGACCCAATACGGCCTTGCTGATAATGTTGCGTTGAATTTCATTCGAGCCACCAAATATCGATAGCTTTCTGTTATTAAAATAGGTCAGTGCTGCAGCCGCGGTATTTCCGGGGCCAATTGCATCACCTTGGAAGCCTTCTTCAAACTGCTCAGGCACGAAGGGCAAGCAATTGTATCCAGCCAGATCGACAAACAATTCATCCATCTCTTGAGCCAGCTCTGTTCCTACAATTTTTAAGATTGATGATTCAGGGCCAGGTGCCTTGCCTACGCTCAATGCTGCCAAAGTTCGTAGCTCTGAATACTCCAAGGCCTGAAGTTCGATTTCAACCTCTGCGAGTTTCGTTCTGAATGCCGCGTTCGCTAACATTGTATTACCGAAGCCATCATCAGTATTGCCGGCCAATCGCTTCAGCGCGGCGAGACGACGCTTGCCCCGAGGAACGCCCGAAATATTCGTGCGCTCGTGAGTTAGCAATACTTTCGCGTAGGTCCAACCCTTGTTCTCTTCGCCTATCAAATTGCTGGCAGGTACCCGAACGTCATCGAAGAATACTTCGTTAACTTCCGCGTGACCGTCTAACAACACGATCGGTTTAAGGGTGATACCCGGTGTCTTCATATCGATCAATAAGAAACTAATACCCTCCTGCTTCTTAACGCCGGTATCGGTGCGTACTAGGCAGAAGATCCAATCTGCATATTGTCCGTAGGTATTCCAGGTCTTATTGCCATTCACAACATATTCGTCACCGTCTCTCACGGCAGATGTCTTCAGTGAAGCCAAGTCTGAACCCGAGTTAGGCTCAGAGTATCCCTGACACCACCACACATTGCTCTCTAGGATATCTGGCAGAAACCTCTGCTTTTGTTCATCCGAACCGTAGGCCATGATGACAGGGGCCACCATCTTCATCCCGAAAGGGACGGGTTCTGGAGCCCCTATCAACGCCATCTCAGTCGCGAAGATATGCTTCTGGGTTGCGGTCCAGCCAGTACCTCCGTGTTCAGCCGGCCACGTAGGCGCTGCCCAACCCTTCTTGTAGAGAATTTTCTGCCAACGCACTAGTTCATTTTTGCTCAGACGAATACCTGCATCTACCTTTTCTCGGTATTCGGCTGGAAAATCGTTCTGCAAAAACTCTTGAACTTCGATCTCAAATTGCAGCTCATCAGTAGTAAAGTCAGCGTTCAATGTAAATCTCCTGTTGTTCTAGGCTAATGCGGCCCTAATCATCTAGCTTAAGAGCTAGTCTAAGCGGGTGAAGTGTTTAACTATAATTTATTTGTCGATTTTGAAAGTGAGTGAAGATTATCATTATTCCCAGTTCTTGATAAGCAATAATCGAGCGATTGCTCGGAATCTTGCAAGCCCCTCGAGTTGAATTGATATAGATCCGGTATTTCGAATTATTTAGCAGCAAATGACCATCACTCGTTGGCTTTAAATCCTCAATTAAGTTATCCTTCGCCCACTTTGCAAGACGCTGTAATTCCGAGCAAAATTTAGAAAAAGCAGTGAAAATACAGACTTCCACTAGATACTCCTTAGGAGACGACATGAAATTCTCTCAATCAACTAAATTTGCCCTGCTGTTTGTTGCCCTATTTAGCTTGGCCGCATGCAGCTCAACCGGCGAAGAAGAAGCCACTGAAGCAGGAGCCGAGACTGAATCAGGCATAGACGCGACTACCCGTCGAACGCAAGAGCTTGCAGCCGAAGCAGCTGCCCGCGCCGCCGCAGCCGAAGCACGGATTGCGGCAGCAGCACTCAACACAAACGTCTTCTATTTCGACTTTGATGTGTCTGAGTTCCGCCCTGCAGACCGTGACGTATTAACTTTTCACGCCAGAGATCTCGCCGCGAATTCAAACAAACGAATTCGTCTAGAAGGTCATGCTGATGAGCGTGGTACAAGAGAATATAACCTAGCACTGGGCGAACGCCGTGCAGAGGGAATCCAGAACTATCTCATCGTTAATGGTGCATCACGCAGCCAGATAGAGATTGTTAGTTATGGTGAGGAACAACCTGCAGATCGCGGATCAAACGATCGCGCCTATCAACAGAATCGTAGAGTACAAATTTCTACGCCTTAGTAGTTGATTATTACTACATCTGTATCAGGAAACGTATTATTTAGTATTAGCTGAATTCTTCAGTTTGGAAGTTAGGCCGAATCTAGCGTTCGGCTTTTTTTTGCCAAAAAGAAAGCAAAACCTATTACTGCCTACATGCTACTCGCTGGAAAACACTCGTTGCAGTTGTTCGCCTATCTTTTCCAATGCTGTCATACCCGCAGGAATTCCGCCCGCGAAAGACACGAACGCGTGGATCATATCTGTGTAGCACACGTGCTCTACTTCGACGCCGTGGTCTGACAGACGTTTTGCAAAGGCTTCGCCTTCATCGCGCAGCGGGTCGAAACCAGCTGTAATCACTAGGCCGGGAGGAAGGCCAGCAAGATCGGCAAGAAGCGATGAAACCAAAGGGTCACTAGCGCGCTCTTCAGATTCAAGAAACTGGCCTCGAAACCACTGCTTATCAGCCTTGGTGAGAAAATAGCCTTCCGCAAATTCTTCGATTGAGGGGTAACCCATTTGATAATCGATACCAGGATATATCTGCACCTGATAATTCGGTTGTGTAATCTTATGCTGCTTACATTGCAGCATAACGGCTATCGAAATATTACCACCGGCACTATCGCCACCAATAGCGATGCGTTCGATGTCGATGCCTAACTCTTCCCCTGAGTTCAGAAGCCAGGCATAGACATCGAAGCCATCTTGATAAATTCCTGCGGATTTTGTTTCCGGCGCTAAACGGTATTCAACCGACAGCACCACACAATTCCCTAATCGAGCCAGCTGTTGAGCGAACGTGTCGTAACCATCCAGTGTGCCCAAAACATGGCCACCTCCATGAAAAAACAATAGCGCTGGCTGCAGACCGGCAGAGAGTGACTTGGGATGATAGCGCCTAACTCTTAGTTCACCGCCACTACTTGGCAACCAGTGATCTTTAATACTCTTCATTTCACAGCTAGGGGGAGCAAATGGATTACCTAGCATCTCACGCATGGAACGCGCTTCTTCAGCCGTACATTCACACAGCGGCTTCTGCCGTGCGGAGGCTCGGGCTACCTTCGCGGCCATAGGATGCAATTTGTCGGCACGTTTGGCTACCGAACTAATTAATTCCGTCATAATGAACCTTTGCTGCGACCTGAAAGTGACAGATTAGAAGAATGTGTTTTTCGGCTTAGCAGGTTCAAAACCAACAAGCCAAATTAACACTGTAAATAAGGCAAAACCCGGAAGCACGTGCACCGCGATATCCATAGTGGATTGATCAACTAGCTGTAAGAAGGTCACCCCTGCATAGGCCATCATACTGAGCAAATGCGCCATCATGTAGTAATTCAAAAATGGTGTGCTGTTGTGGGTCATGGGCCAGGGCTTGCAAAACGCTAACCAACGCATAGCTACGATTAGGAAAAGCAAGTCGGTAGGCCAGAATAGCAATAGATTAATATTGTGGTGCAGATCTAGGTGCTCGGATACAAACCAACTCCCCAACATGAGTATGCCATAGATACCACTGAACAAAGCCGTCACAATACCCAACAAACCTAGCAAGCGATAACTAATGCTAGGAAATTTTAACCCTATTTGAGAATGAGTCGCAAAATATGACATGCGGATCTTCTTTAGCATCAATAACAGCATCAGCACCGGGGCTAAGAGACCAACAGAGGCTATCTGATAGGGGTCCGTCTCCACCTTTGGTGGTGCAAATAACATAACCTCCTGCGGGTCAGACAAGAGCTTATTGCGCACACCGTCCTCAGCAACATCCGATTCAACCTGATACAGTCGCTCCCTGAGCTTGAGCGGCAGAAACATCTCATCCCATTGGCTCAGGGGTTCCTCGATATTGCTATTCATCAACACATCGAGGGAGAAGCCTATTAGCGCCACCGATTCATAATGCCCCTTAACCTGATCACGAAAAGTCAGAGACGGGAGGTCGTAACTGGAAGTCTGGGTTGCAATTGTATTCGAAAGAGCTTCATTCAAATAATCACGAACACGAGTTGTACAGTTATCAAAAAAGTACTGATAGGGATAAACTATATTCTCTGGCTGCATATTCCAAAGTAGGCGCCGGTAAAGAATTTCTTTCTGCGGATTCGTTAAATTGATCCTATCCTGCCAAACACTGCGCTCCTGAGAGCGATACATCGCGAATTCCTGACTGGGTGATTGCGTTCCCAATTCGTAGTTCATTATTCCTTTGAAGAAATTGTAGGAAAATGAAACTGGACCTCCATTGATGCGGAATACACCCCAGTTGAACACCACATCTGTATTGGTATTTTCATCGATTACCCGCAGCGCCGTATGACCGAAGTTATCCCATACCTTGTTGCCCACATCGACGGTAATCAGATAGAAATGAACGCCATTCATATCCGCTGGCAAGGAGTACTGATCCGGCGACTCGATGGGCTCTAGAGCCGAAGCTCTGTTGAAAGGTAGTGCTGTTATAGCGATGATTGCGAGAACTGACAGGAATGCCGCATAGACACGCCTTGTTCTCCAGCGAGGGGCACAGGTGCCTGTTTGAGGGGGGAATATCATTCTAACTTTAAGAGCCACTGTCTTGTTTTGGTGATTCCGAGAATTTCGTAATCTTATCAAAGATATACTATTGATCAAACAATCAGAGGCACTATATTAGCTCTAGCGCGGAAAGTAAGAATCCGGCGCAAGATTCTTTTCATTTATTCAGACATAAAAAATCCCCACCCTCTAACCGCCATTAGTTGAGTGAGGATTTGCGGCAGACTGTGCTACCAGCAAACAGGCTAATTAGTGCGGATCTTGCGAGGTTGTCTGTCGCTAGTTCTATTCCGTTAAGAGTTGAAGGGTTGAAGAGTACACGAGCGAGTATGAACAGAGTCTGAACGAGAACTAACATGATAGAATCTCGACCATTTTAACGGGCACTACAGTGTGGATATAAAAAAATTATGAAGACTAGGCAACTCGGAGAATTAGAGGTTTCCGCACTAGGATTAGGTTGCATGAGCATGTCGCAATCCTATGGAGAAGCCAATCGACGGGAGTCGGAGCGAACCCTGCACCGAGCATTGGATATAGGTTATACCTTTCTAGACACCGCCAGCCTATATGGCCTCGGCCACAATGAGACCCTGTTAGGCGAGGTTCTTCCTGCCCGGCGCAATGAGTTTATTGTTGCCAGTAAGTGCGGCATTGTGGACAGAGATGGAAAGCGAGCTATCGATTGCACGCCTGAGAACGTAAAGAAGACCTGCGAGGACAGCCTTCGCCGGTTGAATACCGATGTCATCGATCTGTATTACCTGCATCGCCGTGATTTCAATGTTCCTATCGAAGAAAGTGTAGGCGCACTCGCAGACTGTGTTAGCGCAGGCAAGATTCGCGCTATTGGTTTGTCCGAGTGTTCTTCCACAACCATAAGAAAGGCTCACAACGAGCACCCGATCTGTGCGGTGCAATCGGAATATTCTCTGTGGAGCCGCGAACCTGAAAACAAGGTGTTCGATTGCTGTAGGGAATTAGGGATAGGTTTCGTCCCTTTTAGTCCTCTAGGCCGGGGATTTCTTACTGGCGTAATTACTGGCATGTCTGCCCTGGGCGATGACGATATGCGACACACCATGCCAAGATTCCTTGGTGAAAATTTCAAACAGAATTTCAAGCAATTAGCTGATTTACGGGAAATCGCCGCCTCGAACTCTTGCACCCTAGCGCAACTCGCCCTAGCTTGGGTGCTTGCACAAGATCCTAACTTCGTACCGATTCCCGGCACCAAGCATACAAAATATGCCGAAGAGAACGCGCAAGCGGCTCAGCTTTCGATCAGCAACGAGGAGCTAACCCGAGTGGGAAAGGTATTTAGCGGAGATTCGGTATATGGCGATCGCTATGCGAAGTCACATATGATCTCACTTGATCCGGAGGAAACGTAGAACTTAACTGGACTAGCGCTGCTTGAACTAGAGGAGGAAGTGAACCTAAACCCACTTCCTCAGTTGTAGTCTATTGACCGTTCTCGCCGGCCCGCTGCTCTTCCATACGCTCACCGCGAAGTATATTGACCATGCCGTAGTTACCCTCATGGCAGGCATACTCATACATCAAACCATCAAGCTTCGACATCGGTATCACAGCAGTGACCCTGTCTTTGAATGTACTCGGATCATCGACTGTGAACTCATAGTTAACTGTGAATTCATCGACACGCGTAAATTTCTCCGTAAGAACCTTATCGATGGAGCTACCGAAGACACTAAAACTCTGCGTCAGGTCGTTGAAGTTTCTAGTTTCGACAACCAAGGTATCGCCTTCCCAATAACCGCGTGAGTCACCAGAGAATTGGCGAATGCTATCGTCAATATGATCTCGACCGTCTAGTGGCACAATACGCGCATCGTGAATCATCTCGGTCATGATCACCGCGGTATCCTTGCCTAGAACCAACTGTACATTATTGTTGTACAAGTTTGGTGTGAATGGCGGTCCCGAGTTGAAGCCCACGATACATCGCTCGGAGATACCCCTGTCTTCTGGGCCGTCTTTTGCAATACCGCCCACAACCATGCGCACTGGTCGTGTGCCAGGCTCATCCGGCCCAAGTCCGCCGATTTGAACCGACACGCCCTCAACTGTTTCCGGCACCCGGCCATTGCGAGGATAGGTAATAAGTGAGGTACGCGTGTTATCGCCCCTTCCTGCGTTCTCAACCCAGAACGTGTTGTAGCCACCAACACCGATGTTATTCAACGCTTGCAGACCTGCTTCGGTCTGGCTGGCAATCAAAGCGATGTCTTCGGGTGTAAGAAACTCTTTGTCAGCAAATTGGGTAGGACGCTGCATAGGGACGAAGGAACTAAAATTCCACACGCCGTTTAGATCAGGTTGGCCGTATTCAGTACGCGGTACGACATAGTCGCTATCCTGCGCCTGCACTGATGTCACACTAAGACCCATGACAGCAGCGGTCACTGCACTGAGAGTAAGAAGTCGAAATTTCATGGAATGCCCCCTAGACAACCAATTTACGAAGCGTTGAGTGTAAACTAATTGACCACCAGCAGCTATTACATGGCTTCGCTAACGCGCTGCAGTGATGCGCTGCTGCGAGTAATGATTGCTAAGCTACTTGCACTTCTTGCACTTCTTTCGCTTACCGCCTTTCTTCGCGACAGCCCGCATAGCCGCGCCATAGGAGCGGGATGCCCAAGCACTCAGAAGCTCGGCATCTTCAAACATTTGGTAAAAGTCTTCTAACTCGGTCCCTGTTGCGCTAAGAAAAGCGTCTGGTAATTCTTTTTATTCTTCACCGATTCGTTGCATGATCAGCTTTGCCAATGGCTCACCGGTTTCCTGCACGAAATGACCAGCGCCTTCGATCACATCGAAACTCGAGCCTGGAACGTGGGCGGAAAACTTACGCCCCCAGTCCACAGTAAAAATTTGGTCTTGATCGCCAAAGAAAAAGTGGGCGGGCTTATTCCAATTCGCCAATGCTTTGAAGGCGCGTTCCTGGCGTTGAGCAGCCCCTTCTTCAGGTTGTGCAAAAGGCAACATCCATGGCCAACGGTAAGCTCCTGCGGTGGCTTGCGGACTGTCAAAGGGTGCCACGTAGGCCGGGTCAGAGAGCGACTGGGGCAAACGTGTGGTGAAAGTCCATTTGCTGAGACCTTACATTCCATCTGCGAAGGGCATTTGTGTATTCATAACCATCATGGTGTAACCAGGTATTCATTACTACCAATCGCTCGAATCTCTCAGGCAATTCGGTCGCTGTAATCAAACCGTTTGGACCACCCCAATCCTGAACAAAAACAGTAATGTCGTTTAAATCCAGTTCGGTGATTAGTTCCTGTAGGACCGCTACGTGGTTGTCTACGTTGTACCATTCAAGGTCGATCACCTTGTCACTCTTGCCAAATCCAATCATGTCGGGGGCGATGACGCGATAGCCGTTCTCGAGGAAGGTTGGGATCATATTACGGTAGAGAAAACTCCAAGACGGTTCCCCATGAAGCAACAACATCACGCCTGCCGAACCCGAACCCTCATCGAGGTAATGTACTCTCAGACCATCGATGTAAAGGTAATTCGGCTCCCAAGGATAGCCGTCAATATTTTCAAACCGCGCGTCGGGAGTTCGATGCACACCTGGTAAGATATTCTGTGCACTACTTATGGTGCTGAATAAAATAAAGACTAGCAGGTAAAATTTAGGAATCATTCTTAGGAAATTGTGGTGCATGGCTACCTTCTTTTCTAAACCAGAGTTGAGATAAGGTATCTATTTACCTGCACAGTAATCCATTTTTTTCAAAAGTATCTTCCGTCTGATGGTACCCATCTTGAATTACTTTCAGTTTATCCCGAACCTGAAGGCTTGTAAGCCAAGATCCTCATAATTTCGCCGATACGGTCACTACTTTTAGTAGTCATAAGACCATAAAATCATGTGCGAGGGCGCAACGGAACCATTCTGGGTTATCGGGGTGTGTCCCCTAGGGTGAGGCGCTGGCTCGGCGGTTACTAGGGAATGAAGAAGAGTTAGGAATTTTTACGGTAAGCTTGAGGGGCTAACTACCAAACTAACTACATAGCCTCCTCCGGTTTTGTGAGACAACTTTCAAATAAAGCTCATTATTGGCAATAAGGCCGAACATTAAGCCTTCAAGAAACACGCCAAAACCGCCAAACATGAACTTCGATTCTACGAGCCCAAAACACTGCAAGAGGTCAACGATGCGCCCAGCATATTCACGTTGTTCGACGCTTATAGCCAATTTCGGACTCCTCTGACGCCTACCGATCTCATACTTACGAGTTCAGTCTTTGATGCTATGATAGTCAGCCTTTCCGCGAATAGTTTCGCGGCTTATTGTAGACCGCAGGAGAGCCTCAACATGAACGGAGCCACCGCATTAATTGAAACATTAGCAGACTGCGGAGTCGAGCTTTGCATTGCAAACCCTGGTACCTCCGAGATGCATCTAGTCCAGGCACTCGACAGCGTTCCACAAATGAAGTCTGTGCTCGCGCTTTTCGAAGGAGTATGCACCGGCGCTGCCGATGGCTACGCACGCATGACAGGCAAGCCTGCAGCCACTCTGCTGCACTTAGGGCCTGGCCTCGCGAACGGCATAGCAAATCTACATAATGCGCGCCGCGCGAACTCACCAATGATCAATATTGTCGGAAACCATCCGAATTACCATGTTGGCTTCGATGCACCGCTTACTTCAGATATTGAAACGCTTGCGAAGAATTATTCTTCTTGGATCAAGTCTTGTAGTACCAATGAAACTCTCGCACAAGACGGTGCGGACGCGTATACCGCCACACTGCGTCAAAGTGCAGGTTCTAATGGCCAGATCGCTACCCTGATTATGGGTGCAGATGCAGCCTGGGGCGAGTGCTCGGGACCGGTGATGCCGAATGCGCTGCCTCAGCGCAGCAAAATAGACGAACAGCCGATCGAAAGGATAGCCCCGCTTCTAGAGAAAGGTGTCAGTAGCATGATGCTTCTAGAGCATCATGCTACTGATCCAGCTGCTCTGGCAGCTGCTAGCAAGATAGCGAGCAAAACAGGTTGTCGATTGATGACCGGCACCTTCCCTGGGCGCGTAGATGGGGGCCCTGAAGCGGCAGCTGTTGAACGTCTACCCTACTTCCCCGAGCAGGTTCTTCAGACCTTAGATGGTGTAGAGCACCTCATCATAGTTGGCGGTCAGGTTCCCGCGAGCTTCTTTGCCTATAAGGGCGTTCCTGGACAACTCGTTCCGGAAGGCTGCAAAGTTAGTCGCCTGACGTACATCGAAGAAGACTCCATCGATGCACTGCAACGCTTGACCGAGCGACTCGGTGCGCAAAACGAAGTCATTAAGAATTTCGAGAAGGTTGAAATTGGCAAGCCGAGCGGTGAGCTCGACACGAAATCTATCATCCAATCTGTCGCGGCAACGATGCCTGAAAACCTAATTGTTGCAACTGACTCTGGCGGCGGCAATGCCGCCTATCCTTACTGCCAAAATTCCGCGCCGAATACTTGGCTTAGTCTTACCGGCGGCGCTATTGGCCAGGGTGGCCCTTGCGCTACTGGCGCGGCTCTTGCCTGTCCAGATCGGCAGGTACTAGCCATGCTTGGTGACGGTGGTGCAGCCTATACGAATCAGAGTTTCTGGACTCAGGCGAGAGAAGGCCTCAATGTTACGACGGTTATTTTTGCTAACCGCTCTTACAATATTCTCAATGTGGAATATGCTCGACTAGGCGTCACCGAATTTGGCGACATAGCCGCGAGCCTGTTCGATATTGGCAATCCAGCGCTAAGTTGGGTGGATATGGCCAGAGGCTTCGGAGTACCAGGGGCTACTGCTGATACTGCTGAGGAGCTAACCACTTTGCTTGAGAAAAGTTATGAGACACCCGGCCCTTTCGTTATTCAGGCCAACGCTGAGATGCAAAGATAGCGTTGTGAAAAGGAGTTGCTAGAACGAGGGCTAACTTCTAGTCCTCGTTCTTAGTTTGAGGACTCAATTGCACCGACTAAACCCAGTCAAGATTGCGCTGAATCCTTCCCAAGTCCTTATAAAACGTAGCCGAAATTTCTATGTCTGCTGCGCTATCCTTAGCAGGGAACATCAGCGTGAATATCGGAATTGTGAAAACCGGCAGCAATAGCGTTAGGAACGATGGGTCGCGCCACTCTCCTAGATACTGACAAAGCTCATACCAGGTCTGCGCAAATCCACCTACGTCGGCATTCTCGGCACCGGAGTACCAGTTGTTGAGCAGCCACATGAGCAAACCACTTATAAATCCAATCAACATTCCCCAGAACGCAGCCTTCTCGGTCGTCTTCTTCCAGTAAAACACGTACGTCACTGCTATAGCGGGCGGCACTACCATGGCAAAGCCCAACAGCAGGAATTGCAACACCGAACCAAAGTTAAAATACCAGGCACAGAATGCAGCAGTAGAACCGTAGATCACTGTTACCAGTTTATATAGGCGTAGCTTCTTCTCGCTAGACAAATCTTTGGAGCCGGGTATCCAATCACTTACAAGCATTGTTGCACTAGCCAAAAGAATAGGCGCTCCAGAAGAAATTACGGCGGCTAATACGGCTGCCAACGCAATACCCCCGAGTAGCGGGCCAGTATCCATCGCAAGTTGTGCAATGTTTAGATACCCAGACAATCCGGATTCTGAGCCATAGCTCACCATCGTTAAGATACCGATAAATCCTGCTACCATCGGCATCAATGCGGCAATTACCCCTGCCAGGAAAAACCCGGGGATAAGATATTCCTGCTTCGCTGCCGAACTCGCATAGTTCGCATATATCGATGCTGCCGGTGTGTGAATTGTGGCGGAAATAAACAGTGCGATAATTGTTGCCCAGCCGATACCTGTAAAGCTCCACCATGACGGAATATCTTTGCCCGCCTCAGTTAGCCTGATTTCCGATTGCGCGACCACTGACTCCCAGCCACCTAAATTCTGCATCGCTATATAACCAACCGCAAACAGGCCGAAGATGATGACTGTGCAGTGCACAATATTTGTTATAGCCGTGCCTTTTAGCCCACCGGTTACGGTGAACAACACAATAACTACCGCACCGATGATGATGCAGAGTCCAAATGGCCATCCCGTCACGCCACTAACAATGGTCGCTATTACGTAAGGCTCAATAATATTTACAACCAGATACTCGGCCTGCACACACAGACTAGTCAGAGACTGACAACGACTTGAGCCGAAGCGTCTATCGAATACCTCACCCACACTGGTAAGTCTCAGCTTGCGATAAGGTATAGCGAAGAACAAACCAACCATAAACAAGGCGGCGAAGGAATTAACACCGTACCAGAGATGACCGATGCCCTCGGTAATAACATCACCCGCGACACCATAGGTACCTGCGCCACCGATGCGAGTTCCGGCTATGCCGGCTGCCAGCATGCCTACACCTAGCGTGCCGCCGCCGATTGCCCAGTCAGAAGAACTTTTATTGCCACGACTGATATAAATCCCCACCGCGATGAAAAACAACAAATACCCGAGGATCACATAAGCGGTCAAATCCATGTACAACTCCAGCTCTAATTCTAGTTATTCTAAATCAGCTGATAAACAGCAAGCAAACCCGATCCAGATAGACCTGACAAGTATCAACCTATTTTCCTAATGCTTGCGCATACTACACGATGGCAATTGTAAGGCAACAGATGCGCGGTAAACTCCTGCCGCTATTTCCACAAATACGACGTGATGCTAACTTGAGTGCTTGAGCTCTATACAAGTATCCACAGGAAAAATTATGTCTGTATTAGACCCAGGTTCCGACCCATGGCTGGCTCAAATTGAAGAAGAAATCCTCGATCCTGAACGAGCAATCATCGACCCACATCATCACCTCTGGAAGAAGCGCTTCAATCGCGACTATTTATTACCTGAACTATGGATAGACACGGGCTCAGGTCACAATATTGTGAAGACGGTTTTCATAGAATGCCGAGCATTCTATCGGCGCGAGGGAGAAGAACATCTCAAGTCCGTGGGAGAAACAGAAACTATTGCAGCTTTAGCCTCCGAGAGCCTGGCAAATAATTCGAATAAAGCCTACATCGCCGGTATCGTTGCACACAGCGACCTCACCCTGGCCGCCGAATCGGAAGAGAAGTTGCTTGAGGCGCTAGAGCAACACCGCATTGCGAGCAACGGCCTGCTGCGTGGTATTCGCCACTCTGCCGCACGTGACAAGCGCCCTGAAGACTTGTTTATCGTAGGATCTGCCCCGCCCTACCTGCACGGCAAGGAAGCATTTCGCAAAGGTCTTCGCCTCATCGCGGAACAAGGCCTAACTTATGATACTTGGCATTATCATCATCAAAATCTGGACTTTCTAGACCTCGCCCGCGCGGTGCCAGATTGCACAATGGTACTCGATCATTTTGGCACACCACTCGGTGTCGGCATCTATAAAAATTCTAGAGATGAGATTTTCCAGAAATGGAAAGCACAGATCCGCGAGATTTCAAAATGCCCAAATGTCTATGCTAAGCTGGGCGGGCTAGCAATGCCCGACAATGGATTCGACTGGCACTTGCAAAGTAGGCCGCCTAGCTCCGATGAATTCATTAAACAGCAGCAGAAGTACTACATGCATGCCATCGAATGTTTCGGTCCCGAGCGCTGCATGTTCGAGAGTAACTTCCCCGTGGACCGACTATCTATTAACTATCATGTCTTGTTTAATGCCTACAAGAAAATGGTCGCCGATTTTAACGAAGATGAAAAACACGCCATGTTCTATGGCACAGCGGAAAAGGTCTACAGCCTGCAGGATTAGAATGTCTTACCACAGCTTGATATTCGATTTAGACGGAACCCTAACGGACCCACTTACCGGCATCGTGCGTTGCATGAACTATGCCCTGAGCAGTCATAACCATCAGATAAAATCTGAGCAGGAGATCAAGCCCTATATCGGACCGCCTCTGGAGGTGGCTTTGAGTGAGCTATCGGGCAGCACTGACGAGGCTCACATCAAAGAATTGATTGCGACCTATCGAGAACGCTACGAGGAATTGGGTTATTCAGAGAATGTTGTCTATGACGGCATCTTTGAGCTACTAGACACCCTACAAGGACAAGGATTTCGAATGGGAGTATGCACCTCCAAGTTCGAAAAATACGCGATCAAGGTACTTGAAGAGTTTAAGCTCGATACGTACTTTAGTTTTGTGAGTGGCAGCGGCGCATACGGAACGGCCAAGTCAGATCAATTGCGCGATCTATTAGATACTAAAACTGTCCTAGATAGTTCGCTGATGATTGGTGATCGCTATATCGACCTGACGTCTGCGCATAAAGTGGGCCTGCGTACCGCTGGCGTTCTTTGGGGATACGGTAGTAAAGAAGAATTGGCTGCTGAAGAACCCACATTTATAGCCGAGGTCCCTGCTGACTTGAGTAAAACCATTATAGAAAATAGCCAGTAAAAGCTATTTCTTTCGAATTCGTTTGATCACGGCACTACTCGTTAGCACCACGGTTTTACCGACGAAGAGTTCGCAGCGAGAGAACACCATAGAGCCTCCGCGTCGAGTTAACTCTCCTCGTCCCTCAACCAGATCATCTTTGTAGGCTGGCGCAATGAATTCGCTGTTGCAGCTTACTGTGACGACACTGTCAGTTTCTCCCCCATTTGCACAAAGGCAGAGCGTGTAGTCCGCCAACGCCATCAACACGCCACCGTGCAAGGAATCATGTGCGTTGCAGTGATGATCCTGAACTCGAAATGCTGTTCGGTTGTTCTTGCCATCCATTACAAAAAAAAATGGGCCAATATAGTCCTCGGCCTTGTCACCTTCCCAATGGCGATAGTTAGAATCGATCTCGTAGTCTTCGGGCTTTACACTCATCTAATCATCTCTTCGATTAATACTCGATGTTTACTAGTCATCATCGTCAGGCACAGTCAAATCCACAACAGCATCAACAACTTTAAAGGGTACCTTTACTACTTCGATCGTTGTATCCACTGCAACACCGACTACGGCTCCCACACAAGAAAATAGAAGCAGACAGAGACCTATCAAAATAAGCGACCTGAATTTTCCGAAATGAATAGTAAGTAATTCCATAACTTCAATTCCCAGTATCCCACATCTACGAACTCACCAAATTTGTATCCGACCTCAAAGAACTGACCTGCCTTCGTATGTCTGAGGCTCTCATGCAATGCAACACGGCTCACATTGGGCAGAGCGATACTTACGATTAGACACTGTATCGGCTGCTTACGTAATTCATCAATAAGACGTTGAGACAACTACCTACAGCGCCTATTCCCTGTCGCTTATTAGTATAGATTGACTGCTAGCGCTCGCCGGTAAAAGGCTGCACGTCTTCAATTCCTGCACTGCTCTCAACCAACGCTGCAAAGTCATCAGCAAGGCGCTTACTCTTCTCGAGAACGGTAGACCAATAGGCAGCGCGACTGGAATAGTCGAAGGTCTCGAAGTCTGTTCGATCTGGAATCTTGCCATAGGGTAACTCGGCAACGAATTCTTTAGAGGGAACAATCATTACCACGTTCTCGAAGTTTTTACGGTCAACCCGGCGCCAGGGAATTCGCTTATCAAACCAACCGGGTATGACAGCCGATGAGAAATGTGGATATAAGACAAGATCGTCACCTGCGTGAAAGGGAAAGTCGAAATGGTAGTCTGTGATGCCGCCATCCCAGTACATGCCGCCCTTCGCACTGTGAATATCCCGCACTCCATTTAGTACGAAGGGAATGGAGCCACTCGCCATCATGGCATCCATTAGATTTTCTTTGCTCATAGCAACGTGAGCAGTCTTAAGATCGTTGGCATTCCTGAAAGGTGATGCTTGCCCCATGTTAGAAAAGATATTTCGTTCAAAGAAAAGGGAGAGCGTTCTCCTACTGCCGAGATTTAGTAAGGCACTGCTGAGTAGATGCAACATGCGCAGCGCTTTGACCCGTGATGAGCCAATCCCTCGTGCGCGATCGGCAATTATATGCGTCCTGAAAATTTTGTTCTCAACGATTTCTTTAACGCCATCTGGCCCAAGGGTTTGGGCAAGCATTTCTTGAGCCTGGTCAGTTATCTCGTCGGTGGTTGGTAGTTCAGAGTACTGCTCTTCGCTGTAGCGTTTCGCGAGACGTTCAATAGCTGCCACCGGGTCGGCGGTAGCAAGACAGCACATTCTCCAGGCGCCTGCGGAGGAACCAAGCGTTATCAATTCCCGCTCTCTATTCGCGAAGAACTCACCGAAGATATAGCGATCCAGACCAAATAACACAAACCATTTAGGGCCTCCAGAGGCACCGAGCATGACTTTAAACTGATCGGCATTGAGTCCTTCTCTACGAAGGCGCTGCAAAGCGTGGGTGCCGGCAAAAATAGTAAGAGATGACATCAGGTACTGATGATATAATCGTATGAGCTCACAGGCTATAGCCATGATTCGTAGCAATCGAGCCAGCCCATTCATCAATCCTTGAAATTGTATCAATGTTCAGCAAGCTACTCACCCAGAGAAAGACACTCCTCTATCTGCTAGCAATAGGCAACACGATCGCCTTTGCCACGTGGCAGGTTATGCTTAACAATTTTGCCATAGAGCAAGCCGCCTTTACCGGCGAAGAGATCGGTATCCTACAAAGTCTCCGTGAAGTACCAGGCTTTCTCGCCTTCACCGCTATCTTGGTGATGATATTCATTAGACAACAGACCTTCGCCATACTCGCCTTACTTACACTCGGCATAGGCACAGCCATTACAGCCTTCTATCCGGCGGCCCTCTGGCTGTATTTTTCGACGGTTTTGATGTCTATAGGTTTTCACTATCTAGAGACCCTGCACAATTCCCTAAGTCTGCAGTGGCTGAGTAAAGACGAAGCACCGAAAGTGCTCGGGAAAATTCTGAGCGTCCGCGCCCTGTGTAATTTCATGATTCTAGGCACTCTCTACATCTATCTGATGTTCTTTGCTGCCAACTATAACCTCATTTATATGGTTGCCGGAATCAGCGCCGCGGCCATCGGTATTTTCTGCTGGCTCACATTCCCGCATTTCGAGGATGGCGTCGCGCAAAAGAAAACCCTGTTTCTTCGTAAGAAATATTGGCTGTTCTACCTGCTGACCTTCTTCGCGGGAGCTAGGCGTCAGATATTCGTCGTGTTCGCTGGGTTTCTACTTGTAGAAAAATTTGATTTTCCGATCGAGGACGTAGTGATGCTGACGCTCCTAAACGCGGCACTCACTTTCTATCTAGCACCTAAGATTGGCCGTTTGATCAGTTACATTGGCGAGAGGCGCACACTAACGCTCGAATACATTGGGCTGATAGTCATCTTCGTCAGCTACGCCTTCGTGGACACCATCGAAATCGCGATCGCACTGTATCTGCTCGACCATATGTTCTTTGCCATGGCGATTGCCATCAAGACCTATTTTCAGAAGATCGCCGACCCAGCAGATATTGCCGCCACGTCCAGCATCAGCTTCACCATCAATCACATAGCGGCAGTCGTACTACCGGCAGTGTTGGGGCTTGTATGGGTGATTAATCACAGTGCCGTATTCCTGATAGGAGCAGCGATTGCCTGCGCCTCCTTAGTCTTATCGCAGCTCATACCCGACCATCCGCGGCCCGACGCAGAGACTCGTTTAATCAGCACACCTCTCGCCTGAGCTAATATTCGCCTTCATTAACGTTAAATAACATTACTTCACTTATTCTGCGTGATTATTTGCCGTATCTTTTGATTCCAAACTAGCAATCTGCTTATACATTAGAGCGTAACCGCCCTAGAAAATGAGCAAGTAGAAGGAAACGAGAGAGCCATGACAAGACCCACTAAATTCCCCGCCATCACTACCGCCATCGCCTGCTGCCTAGGCAGTCAACTCGCGTACTCACAAGATACCGAGCAGGTCGAGGAAGTCGTCGTTTGGGGGCGATCTCTGCAATTACTGGGCAACTCAAATTCTGCGTCACAAGGGGTTGTCGGCTATAGCGACTTCTCGACTCGACCGCTGTCACGTGTCGCAGAGTTGGTCGAGGTCGTACCCGGCATGATTGCCACTCAACACAGCGGCCCAGGCAAGGCGAATCAGTATTTCCTGCGCGGCATCAATCTCGATCATGGCTCGGACTTCTCTACCTACTTCGATGGCATGCCAGTTAACTTTCGAACCCATGCCCATGCCCAAGGCTACATGGACCTGAATTTCATCATTCCAGAGATCATCGAGAGAGTGGATTTCCAGAAGGGCCCCTACTTTGCGGACACCGGAGACTTCTCGTTAGCGGGCTCCAACTCTATGAAGACTTACGATACTCTGGATAAAAACTTCACGGAGATTACCTTCGGCTCCAAAGATGAAATTCGGTTAGTAACCGCAAATTCCCTTCAACTGGAAAACGGCAGCCTGCTCGCCGCCTTTGAACATCATCGTTCCGACGGCCATTTCGACTTAGACCAAGATGTGCGCAAATACAACGGCCTGCTCAAATACACAGGAACAATAGCTGACATACCTAGCCGCATCACCTTCTCGGCCTATGACTCCCAGTGGATATCAACAAACCAAGTGCCACAGCGCGCCGTAGACAGCGGCTTAATTTCGCGCTTTGGGTTCATTGATCCCGACCTAGGCGGCAAGTCGCACAGATACTCACTAACCGGAAATTTCGAGATCAATGACTGGGACCTCAATCTGTATGCAAGCTCCTACTACATGAGCCTAAGTAACAATCCGACTTATTTTCTTAATAATCCGACAGACGGGGATGAGTTTGAGCAGGAAGACGAACGACGCCTCTTCGGTGGCTCTCTGCGCAAGCGCAGCGAGTCGGAGATATTCGGTCTGCCTGCCACGCAGACTGTCGGCATCGACATTCGCTATGATGATGTGAACGAGCTAAACCTGTTCAATACTATCAGCAGACGTCGCGTTAGCAGCATTCGGGAAGACGAGGCAGAGGAATTCAGCGCCGGACTGTTCGCCGAATCGCAGATCTACCTGACCGATAAGCTTCGCGCCACATTCGGCGTACGAATGGATTACTATGATTTCGAAGTCGATGCACTACGTCCAGGCAACTCTGGCAGCGATCAAGACTCTCTCTGGCAACCGAATATCGGACTCGCTT
Organism: uncultured Pseudomonadales bacterium; assembly: GCA_949372635.1. Taxonomy (GTDB): domain Bacteria; phylum Pseudomonadota; class Gammaproteobacteria; order Pseudomonadales; family Pseudohongiellaceae; genus UBA9145. Next base: position 93,112 of record CASIAB010000011.1, on the reverse strand, counting down.
ATCGCATCAACGAAAACATTGAGCTTTACCTAAACTATGGGCACGGCTTCCATTCGAATGATGTCCGCGCCGCAGTCAATACCATAGATCCAGTCACCGGGGATCCTACTGAGGCACAAGATGTTTTAGTCGAAGGCAAGGGTAGCGAGATCGGCTTCCGCTACGACACGCTAAATGGATTCAATATCGCTATCGCCGCCTTCGAGTTACGCACAGACTCAGAACTAGTGTTCGTTGGCGATGCTGGAACTACCGAACCTAGCGATCCGACCAGCCGCGGTGGTATCGAAATCAATTCCTTCTGGGAGATCAGTGAAAACTGGGTATTTGATTTTAGCGCGGCAAAAACCAGCGGCCACTTCCGTGGGCTACCCTCGAATGCTAACAGCATTACCGATGCACACGAGGAAGTACTCGCCGCAGGCCTGACCCATGTAGGCAACAATGGTCTGACCGCTAGCCTGCGTGTCCGGCACTTCAGCGATGCCGCACTAACCGAAGACGAAGCCGTGCAGAAGGACGGCTCGACGCTCGTTCACGCCGGCGTTTCTTATGAGTTTAATAATTGGGAGATCGGAGTCGACGTTATAAACCTGCTGGACGCTGAGGACGACGACATCGCCTTCTTCTTTGAATCGCAACTTCCTGACGAGACAACTGGAGTGGAGGATATTCACTTCCATCCCTCGAATCCGCGCCACATTAGACTCCTCTTGAAGTACCGCTTCTAGAACTACAGGCTTGAAAAAAGCCCGCCAATATTGCTGGCGGGCTTTCTTTAAAAGCTCTAGCATTCTCGCTACTTCTCGAGTTAGTGCCCTTCTTCGAATACTACCGTAAAGCTCACAGGAACCGCGCGGCTAATGCCAGGCAGCCCCGCTACCTCACGCAACTTCTCGACACCGGCAACTAGAGAGAATGAATCAGCCATTACGATGATTGGCTTCAGCGTAGAGACGATAACACCCTCGCCAGTTCGCGTAATTTGAACATCTGCCGCTAAGGCAACGCTCTGACCATGCAGGGACAATTCAAAGTCAATCTGCCTAGCGACAGAACTACCCGCATCCATACCCGTTAATGCATCTAAGTTGATCGAGCCACTGATTGTGGCATCTGGAAATAGATTCGTCTCGAACAGCATTTCTTGCATGCGCTCGTTTCGAATGGGGATCATAGTGTTCACGCTAGCCAACTCGATCGAGATTTCGACACCGCCGTCGTCACCGATCGTGCCGGAGAGGCTGTCGAATGTATGCGCTTCAGCTACGTGTTCTGCCTTCACAGTGACGAAGCTAAGGCTGGAAGCACCGTTGTCCAGCGACCAGTGGGCCTGTGCTACACCCGTAAATAAAATTGCAGCCAACAGAGCTGCGAGCTTAGTCTGTAGTGGTTTCGAGATCATTCTTACACTCCTACTGTTTTTTTAACCCAAAATTTCTTGATCCAAATGCGATTCGGATAACTATATTTGTTAATTTGCTAAGTGTTCATCTAAGCAGATCAACTTCAAAGGCTGACTAGCTTACTTCAAAATACTGACAGGTGACTATCAAAGTTGAAGAAATATCCGATTTCACGGTCATACTTTGCTCAAAGTAGGCTCACAGTATGCACAATACCGCTTTGAGCGCTGCACTGTAACGGTTAGAATCGGCTTTTCCCGCGGGCTAGCGAAAAATTAGCCACGCAAATCAACCGCCCATTCATCTCATTGAAGATTTACAGGCTTTTCCAGTCAATCCAGGCAGTGCATAGTCCGGCATGAATTCGAATACTAACAGTCCAGTAGTAAAGCAATTGGTTTTGCTTGGTGGCGGCCACAGCCACTTGGCGGTATTAAAACAGTTTGGCATGAATCCGGTTCCTGGGCTTGCCCTCACGCTGATCAGCGCAGATATAGAAACCCCCTATTCCGGCTCACTGCCCGGCTACATCAGTGGCATCTATGACCGCGATGAGATTCATATCGACCTGCGCCCCTTGGCACAATTTGCCGGGGCGCGACTCATTCAAAGTGAAATCACTCGCATAGATTTCGAGCAGAAGATCATTCACTGCGAGGGCAGACCGACAATTAATTTCGATTTCATCTCGTTGAATATTGGATCAAAGCCGAATGCCATAAAAATCCCTGGCGCATCGGAGTTTGCGATAGGCATAAAGCCTATCGATCGATTTCTCATACATTGGCAACAGCTCTATTCTGATATGCTAAGCGCCATTGGTTCTGAAAAAAAGTCTTACAGGTTCATGATCGTAGGCGGGGGGCCAGCGAGTGTAGAACTCGCCTTTGCTGTGCAACAACGCATTCACAATGAACTGAAAATAAAAGATTACGAAAACTCGCCTTTGAAAATCGGCATCGTCACAGCTGATAAAGAAGTGCTCAAATTTCATAACAGCAAAGTTCGCCACTTCGTGAAGGCCGAGTTTGTCACCCGCGAGATCGAAGTGTTCCTAGAACACGAGGTCATCGAATTTGGCGCTGGAAAAATTTATTGCGACAATGAGCGATTGATCGAAGCCGATACGATGATCTATGCTACGGGAGCCAGCATCTCATCCTGGCCGGAAGAATGCGGGCTCGCAATAGGCGAGGACGGCTTCATCGAAGTGAACGATTTCTTGCAATCAACTAGCCATGAATTCGTCTTCGCTGCAGGCGATGCCGCCACCATCAAAGGGCACCCTAGGCCAAAGTCTGGCGTCTATGCGGTTCGCCAGGGTAAGCCGCTGGCAGAAAATCTGCAGCGCTTCGCCACCGCTAAGAATTTAAAGCCCTATTCCCCGCAGAAGCATGCCTTGGCGCTGATTAATCTCGGCAACAAGAAAGCTATCGCATCGCGCCATAACTTCTTCTTTCAGGGGCGTTCGGTCTGGTCACTGAAACACTCTATCGATACGGGTTTCATTCGGAAATACAGCGAGTTTCCAGAGATGCCCGACAACTTCGAAATCGCCAAAGGCCTAGTCGATGACGCTACGCAACAGCAACTTCGAAAGCACGCGATGCGCTGTGCTGGCTGTGGCGCCAAGATTGCCGGCGACGCGTTACAAGAAGTACTGCAAGAATTACCGCGTCATGAGAACCCAGACATCCTCTCCTCCGGATCCGCAGCCGAAGATGCATCGTTGATTCAATTGGATGATGGTCGCGTCTTGCTGCAGAGCGTAGACCAGTTAAGCGCCTTCATAAGTGATCCTTGGCTGTTCGCCAAGATCGCAAGCAACCACTGCATGAGCGACATCTATGCGATGGGGTGCATGCCTCATTCCGCGCTAGCCGTTGTAGGTGTGCCTGCTGCAAGCAAGGCGATAAGCAAGGGGCAGCTTCGCGAGATCATGCTCGGCTGCAGCGAAGCGCTGCAGGAAAATGACTGTGCGTTAGTCGGCGGTCATTCAGCCGAATCTACAGAGCTGCAATTTGGCCTGTGTGTAAACGGCTTCGCCGAGCGAGATGCACTGCTTAGCAAGGACGGAATGCAAACTGGAGACATCGTCATACTCTGCAAGCCTCTCGGGACCGGCACTCTCTTAGCTGCAGACATGCGCTTCAAGGCTAGGCATCGTTGGATGAAAGAAGCTCTGACTCAGATGCTGATATCGAATAGGAAAGCAGCGCAGAGCTTTATCCAATATAAGGCTACGGCTTGTACCGATATAACCGGCTTCGGACTCGCCGGTCATCTATTCGAGATGCTTACACCCAACAACGTGGAGTTAGAACTAAGCCTGTCCGATCTGCCTGTGCTTGATGGCGCATTGGAGACACTACAGCAGGGAATCCTAAGCTCACTTCACGCCGACAATTCCCTCGTCAGTCGCGACATCTTCAATAGCGAAGCGTTTCAAGGCAATCCACGTTTCGATCTACTATTTGATCCACAGACCGCAGGAGGTTTGTTAGCAAGCGTGGCAGAATCGCAAGCCGAAGACTGTATCAAGCAACTTCATGAATCTGGATACCCACAGGCTAAAGCGATTGGGCGGGTCGCTAAAACAGGAGGCCAGTTACCCGCACTGATACTGAAATAAGGCAAAACAGAAAAGCCGATTGGCTACATCACATTGCGTAGCTCAACAGTGTTACCTGCGATGTCCTTCAGATAAATGGAACGTCCCAACCCCTGAGCGCCATACCGATCTTGATACTCTTCTACTGCTACCCCCGTTTTCTCGCAAGTAAGCTTGTAATGCTTCCTCTCCAACTGGCTCGATCTGCAGGCAGAAATGATCGACATTGTTTCCCTCCTCGTTAGGAGAAGGACCGCCTGCCTTTCCCAACTCACCAACGACATTCACGATATCGATCAATGAATCGCCGGCCCTCAGTTGTGTTAATCCCACCTCATCCGAAGTCTCTCGTTCCAGCGTACAACCCAACACATCGCAATAAAAATCGATAAGCTCTCGATAGCGATCCGTTCGCAACACAATGTGATCTATTAGCTTTGGCCTAATCATGATATTTACTGTACCTCGTATCATTTACAACTATTTAAAGGCATCGATTCAACTTTTATCTCACTGCTTTGAAAATGCGCTTGCTGGAAGATGAATGTCAGCTGGGTTATAGTCCTGAGCAGAATTGATACTGCCTAACAGGGTTAAACAATGAAGCTATTTTACGCCGTTTATCGCACAAGCATCACGCTGGCCATCCTCGCGATGAGCACAGCTAGCGTTGCTCAGGACGATGGCGCCGCATCGGTACTTCAGCGCTACGGTGACCTCGATATAGAACGCACTGGCCCCACCATAGATGCCGAACTTGGACAAAAGTACCTGCGCCGCGGCAACACCTATAGCAACTTAGAACGCTTCGAAGAGGCGATCGACGAATACAGAAAGGCGATCAGCGCCGACCCGAGTCTTGCAGATGCCCTTCGCAATCTAGCTAACACCTACTACTATCTGGAACGCTTTGATGAAGCAAAACCCTTGCTTGCTCGCTTCATACGATTGCAAACAGCCACTACTGCTTCACTTATTGCCGCCGTAACGACATTAGGCGAGCTTGAGCGCGGCGATGGTAACTATGCTGCATCGATTGCCTTTGACTTACGTGCTATTGAACTAGATTCCGACAACGACTCACAAGTACATATTATGGCGAACACCTACAACAATGCAGGTGAGGCTGACAAGGCCATCGCTGTCTATCAAAAAGCAATTGAAGTCATGCCTGGCAATGCCTTCTTCGACCGAAGCCTTGGGCGAATACTGGAACAGGCGAATCGAATCGAGGACGCACTTCAGGCCTATAAATCTGCCGCCGCTAAGAATCCTGATTCGAGTTTCTATTCTGACCTTGTGGAATCAACGCGCAGTCGCTTATAGCGTCTTCAGTTGCGGGCGAGTCTCTTATTCGATAACCGCGACTAGCTCATCTCGCTCCTTCTCTGGCAGACTTGCTATGCGAATAACTTCTGCATAAAAAGCAGAAAAATCCTGATTTGATTGTTCAAACATTGTCGCAAAGAATGGAAGTAAATCGTTGTAGGAAGCGACCGTTGAAAGCTGCGCGTTGTTTAGCGGTCGCGAGAACCAGCCATCGTAACCCTCATAACCTTGCCACTGCTGCTTCAAAACCGCATATTCTTCGCGTAGCGCCTGCTGCACTTCCAGTTTCTGGCTGCGCATCGAAGACTCATTGAGATCTAGCTGATAAAGCGACTCAAAACGATCTCTATAGTCGGTAACCAAGTCAACAAACTGCTGCTGTCGATCATAGTCTAGCAAGGCCGCATCGATGTCAGAGTCCTTATTGCTCTTAGTAAGCCAGCGCCGGACGCCCTCCCTTTCTACCGCCGTAGCGAAGCTCTCATTAAATGTTGTATCGCCAGGCAAATAAACGAGTTGGTGAGCGAGCTCATGAAATAATAAGCCGGCGAGCTGGTAGTCGGCACGATTCAGCACCGTGCTAAGTAGCGAGTCTTCAAACCAACCCAGCGTCGAATAGGCGTCGACCCCTCCCGTGTAGACATCGAAGCCATCTTCTTCCAGCTTCGCGGCGTAGCTCAGGGCAGACTGCTCGGAGAAATAGCCGCGATAGGCTACACAGCCTGCTATCGGATAGCACCAATTCAATGGATCGACGGAAAACTCAGGTGCCGCAAATACATTCCATACCACGTGCTCTCGCTCTAAATCGATATAGCTAGAGTAGTTTCCCCCAACTGGCAGCCCCAACTCACTCGCGGCGAATTCGCGAATATCCATGACCTTAGCAAACTTCTCCACTAGCTCGGCAGACAAGTCTTGCTCTGCTTTTAGTAGTTGCTGAATATCTTCACGCCCGAATACGATTGTTAACTGCCCTCTCGCGGCCTGCGAGTAATAGCCTACGGTCTCACAGGAGACCAATGCGATCGAGAGCAGTACGAGGAGAGTTGCCTTCACGCTATTTGATCTACGAAGTACGCGGACATTCTGCACCGGCTATTCTCCCGCAAGCGTCGCGATAAGGGTTCGCGAATTCGCACTATTGCGATGCTCGCCGAGATAGATACCCTGCCAGGTACCCAGCTGCAAACGTCCCTGTGTTATTGGCAGGCTCATCTCACAGCCAAGCAGGGCTGACTTGATATGAGCGGGCATGTCGTCGGAACCCTCATAGGTGTGCTCATAGTAGGGAGCATCTTCCGGCGCGAGTTGATTGAAATGTGATTCCATATCGCGCCGCACCGAGCTGTCGGCATTTTCATTGATGCTCAGCGAGGCCGATGTATGCCGCAGAAAAAGATGCAGCAACCCGACATTGATAGATGAAATCTCAGGAAGGGCCTCTAGTATTTCACCGCTGACCAGATGAAAGCCGCGAGACTTTGCTTGGAGTTTGACCGACTTCTGTAACCACATATTTAGGGAGCCTCTGGCTTATAAACCAACCAGTTCGATCTCAAATAAGTTTGCCCAATGCTTGCCGGTTACAAAAAGCCGCTTGGTAGCTGCGTCCCATGCGATGCCATTGAGCACCGCCTCCGAACTGCCCAACTGAGTCTGCGCGGACAAGCCAGTCAAGTCTACGATGGAACCGACCTCGCCGCTTTCGGGATTGATACGCAGAATAAAATCTGTCTGCCAAACATTCGCCCAGATCTCGCCGTTTATATATTCCAGCTCATTCAATTGGTTTATGGCATTGCCGTCGATCTGGACTTCGACCTTACGCACTGGCGCGAAAGTCTCTGGATCCATGAATTGTAGAGTCGCCGTTCCGTCACTCAAGATGAGATGGCTGCCATCGTAGGCGAGCCCCCAACCCTGCGTTGCATTGTAATGTGATCCCATCGATTCGAAAGTAGTCTTGTCGTGTACGAAGACGAGATGAGACTGCCAAGTTAATTGATAAATTTTATCGTCGACTATTTCGATGCCTTCTCCGAAGTAGCGTTGGGACATGCTCTTGTTCATCAGCACTTCGCCATCCTCGAGATTTATTTTGCTCAAGTTTGACTGACCATTCTTGCCAGTGCCCTCGAACAAAAAACCCTCGTGATAGACTAAACCTTGGGTAAAGGAGTCAATGTTATGCGGATAAGTATTCAAGATATTGTAGCCATAGCGAACCACCTGCTCTTGTGAATGCGACAAAATTGGTGCGCCGCATAATAAGAAGAACAGTAATAACCGCGATCTCTTAAATCGAATACTCAAAATTTCTCCTCTAATATCCCATGCTATAGTACAGCCCGGACGCATTAATCACAGCTGAATGATTGGAGCACTGAATGTCACAAGAATGTCTGTTTTGCAAAATTATCGCAGGGGAAATACCCTCAAACAAGGTTTATTCCGACGAAGACGTGTATGCCTTTCATGATATTAATCCTGTCGCACCTACGCATATTCTTGTTATCCCCAAAAAACATCTAACTTACGTGAGTTCGGCAGATGACGCAGATGAGGCGCTACTGGGTAAACTGCTATTGAAAGCCAATCAGATCGCCGCAGACCTAGGCCTGAGTGAAAATGGATTTCGCTACGTGATTAATACTGGCCGCGATGGAGGACAAACTGTCTTCCACCTGCATCTGCACATTCTCGGTGGCCGCGCGCTTAGCTGGCCTCCGGGTTAGTACTGATGAGCAGAACAGCAGAAAATTGAGGACAAGAAACTAACTACGCAGCCGCTGCAGCTGTGACTGCTCGGCGTCGAACACACCCTTCTCAGTGATAATCTTTGTGACTAGACGCGCGGGCGTTACATCAAATCCGAAGTTGCTCACCGTTACACCTGCAGGGCAAAGCCTAATCTTGCTCAACAGCCCATCGGCATCGATACCGCTGAGATGACTGACCTCTTCAGCATCGCGCTCTTCAATTGGAATCTCTTTAATGCCGTGCGTCAGCGTAAAGTCAATGCTCGACACTGGTAGAGCAACGAAGAATGGCACCTCATTATCAAACGCAGCCAACGCCTTCAGATAGGTGCCAATCTTATTGCAGACGTCACCGGTAATGGTAGTTCTATCGCTACCGACAACACAGCAATCTACTAATCCCTGCTGCATGAGATGACCGCCGGCATTATCTACTATCAAAGTATGAGCTATCTCTTGTTGGGTAAGCTCCCAACAGGTAAGAGACGCTCCCTGATTGCGAGGTCGAGTCTCATCTACCCAAACATGAATTGGCACTCCCGCTTCGGCAGCCTTGTAGATGACAGAAAGCGCTGTTCCCCAATCAACGGCCGCTAGGGCCCCTGCGTTGCAGTGCGTTAGAACATTCAGCGACTTACCCTGATCCAACTTAGCATCCCAAATCTCCTGCAGTAGCTTAGCTCCCTGCGCGCCAATCTCGGCGCAGATAGCAATGTCCTCAGCCTCCATCGCTCGGGCTTGTTGCAAAGCAACATCAACTCGCTTCTCGACGAGGGTGTTTCGCAGCGTTGCATTCATTCTATCTAGAGCCCACTGCAGATTTATGGCAGTAGGCCGCGTGGCAGCCAATCTATCCACCGCCACTGCTAGCTGATTCGGGTCCTCAAGCAGCGCCAGATACACACCATAGACGGCTGTCACTCCGATCAGAGGCGCGCCTCTGACCTGCATGGATTCAATTGCATGGCAGGCATCGTGCAGGGTTTGGAGTGTAACGATCTCGAAACGATGAGGCAGGCGAGTCTGATCGATGATATTGACACTATCGTCAGATTCATCGAACCAGATGCTCTGGAAATGCTGGCCATTCACATTCACAGTCGTATCGCCTTAATAGTATAAACAGATCGTAGTAAAATTAGATAACGCGCTCGTTGCCGCCGTCGATTGGTAACTGGGCTCCAGTGGTCTTAGTCAATAAGCCTCCTGCAAATAGTACGGCTGCCTTCGCAACGTCGATTGATTCGACTTCGGTGCGCAGCACATTCGAAGTTTTATACTCCTCAACGCTAACACCATAATACTGGGCTCGACTAGCTAACACTTCGTCAGTCCATATCGCCGTATCATACACAGCATTAGGATGCAGCACGTTTACGCGTATGCCTGCCTCGCCCAACTCCAGAGCAGCGACGCGCGCCATCTGTGTAAGGCCGGCTTTCGCGACAGAATAGGCAGCAGCACCTGGTCCTGGTGCAGGCACATTCTTAGACGCAACGATAACCACCGCCGGATCGATACCATTCCTTAGAAAAGGCGTAGCGGAGCGCAACAGTTTCATGTGCGAGCCCAGATTCAAGCGCTGTGATGATTCCCAATTGTCGTCATCCATGTCTTCTAGCGATTGGCTCGCGGGGAAACTACCCGCATTGCTAACCACGATATCAATTCCGCCGAATTCGACGACCATCTGCCGTAGCGCGTCATCAATTGCTACAGAATCGGTCACGTCGCAGTGAATTGGCAACACGCAAGCGCTTTCAAATTGAGCCGCGAAGTCCTGAGCGATATCGAGGGCCAACACTACCGCGCCCTGGTCTATGAATTCTTGTACACAGGCTCTTCCTATTCCCGATGCGGCGCCGCTCACTACCACCACCTTGCCTTCAAACTCCGGCACCTTAACCAAAGATTTCAGCTTCGCCTGCTCCAGTTCCCAGTATTCAACATCGAATAGGTCCTGACTTGGCAATGTCTGCCAGCCTCCCAGAAGCTGCGCTTGCTGAATCGATTTAATCGTATGCTGTGAGATATCCTGAACTATACCTAATCGCTTCTGGTTAGGTGCCAGATAAACCATGCCCTTGTCACGCCAAACACCATAACGAGGCATGCTATCTAGGCATTGATGGGATTCATCGCTATGCTTCTCAAAATAGTCACGGTAATCGGCTTGGAACTGCTGCAGCCCTTGAACAGGGTCATCTGCAAAAATAGCAGCGAAGGCTTTCGTGTGTATCGTATGATCGGGCGTCAACGGACCGCGAGTAGCCAATTCAGCACAATTTTTCAGGCTCGCGAATCCAGTCGCCTGACTCGAAGTCTCAAGCCTAAGCAAAACCGGTCTACCCATAACACCTGCTGCAAATCCACGTAGCCGGCTGAGCTGCAGACAATCCTCTGCGTCGGGGTCATAGTCAGCAGCGGCCAATCCAGTAGTGCCCATCTTTTCTTTTAAATACTGCTCCGCCTTGCTAACAAGCTCAATCATTGTGCTATAGCAAGCGCCTGCATCTTTATCGAAAGTAAATATGCCATGGTGCAATAAGACTATGCCGCGCAGCGATGACCACTCAACTGAGGCTGTCGCCTGCGCCACCTGCTTAGCCAAGATAAATCCTGGCATCGTATAGGGCAGTATCAATACCTCATTCCCATAGATTTCCTGCAGCATAACCTCACCGTTCGGACTATTACTTATCGCAACGACGGCATCGGCATGACTGTGATCTACGTACTTGTGAGGAATGAGGGCATGCAGAATAGCTTCGACCGAAGGCGTTGGCGCAGCAGGGTCTAGGAGCGCGAGGCGAAGCTGACGCATCATCTCACTATCGCTGAGGCTGTCAAGCTCGCCCAAGCGCAAAAGGTGATCCATCTTCACAGCTGGAAAGCCCGCGCCTTGAATCGTGCGCAGATCCCATCCGGAGCCTTTCACGAACAAAACAGACTCCATTTCGCCGAATACGTTCTTCAACTCTCCCTTCACAGAAGTATTGCCACCCCCATGCAGCACGAGGTCGGCTTCCGCTCCCAGCAGCTGCGAAGTGTAAACACGCAGGCCAAGGTTATCGCCTTCGCCGGCTATAGCTGCAGCTTGGGATTCTATCCAACGGTTCTTCATGATGTTATGTAACTCACTTTGAGGTTAAGGGACTCTGCCCTAAACGAAAAACGCACCATCGTAGGCGATAGTGCGTTTCGTTTAATACATCTCGGTTAATAACCGCAACAGTTTGTCTTCTAGTCGCTACTGAGGCTCTACAATGGAGATGTTCGCCATGCCTGCTTGCCGAGCCGCATCCATGATCATCACCAAGGAAGAGACATCAGACGCATTATTCGGCTGGATAATTACCGAAGCGGAAGGGTTTTCAGCTTTAAGTTGGTCAATATTAGAGCGAATGAAATTTGGTAGAATCGGACGAGGATTGCCGTTAAGGATAATCTCGTTGTTAGAACCAATTTCGAAAAGAATGTTCTTCTTATCGTCGTCCTCGGGAGGCGGATCGCTATTATTGTTATCGCTACTCGCGGCACTCACCGAAGTCTCAGAGAGAAATGTCGCTGTTACTACGAAGAAAATCAATAAGATAAAGACCACGTCCAACATGGGGGTAAGGTCAATCTTAGTGTCGTCGCTCTTCTTTCTGCCGGCTATTTTTTTCATTATCTTATCCTAACTACTGGTGTCCTAACTACTCAAGCTGCAGTGGCTCGCAGCGGTGCATCAAACCTGGACTGATTCCACAAATGAGGGAATTTAACCTAAGAGTATAGCAATCCTTTCGACTGAATTAAAAGGCAGATTTCAGGGCTTCGAACGAGCCATTTTTGCAGGCAATAAAAAAGGAAGGCTGTAGCCTCCCTTTTCTATCTTCGTTATCCTAAATACACCGGAATTAGATTTAAATTCTTGATTTTTAACAAATTATTTTAAAATGACACACCTATATTTATTTTTTACTACTTCTTCAGCGAAGCAACATTGAACTTAATAAGCTCTTTTAGCTGCTTTGGAGTCTTGCCGTCTCGGCTATTTACTCGGATGCCGTGAAGACTATTCATCAGAACTTCAGCGGCAAATTCTGCGCTAACGCCCTTCTTCATTTTGCGATTCTTGTGGGCTTCCTTTAGACGAGCCAATAGGTTTTTGCGCATACTAGACAGAGAGCCGCGCACGACCTTGCGCATCTCCTTGTCGTAGTTAATGCTTTCGCAGACCGAATTAACCAGCAGACAGCCCATACTGCGGTGCTTGATAGTCACATTAAGAACAGTCTCATCTAAATAGGCTTCGATAGCTTCCCAAGGGCCAAGTTTAGAATTTTTTAGAGTGGCGGCAATCTGCGTATCCACCACCTTATTGTACTGATCGATACAAGATTTGAAGAAAGTCTCCTTGTCACCGAAAGAGTTATAAAGAGTTCCTCGGTTGATACCCGTGCAATCTAGCAATTTCTGAACAGAGCTTGCCTCGTATCCTTCGCGCCAGAACTGTTCCATCGCGTAGGTTAAAACTTTGTCTTCATCAAATTCAACTGGTCGTGCCATATTCGTCTACTCAATCTGTGCTTTAAAGTTGACAGGTTAAAAAGTCGCCTGCATAAGAAATAAACCTGCTTTTTTTTCGTGATTTTTAACAAATTTTTGGATCGAGTATTGTAGTACAGCGATTCTTTTTTTTCACCCATTGCAAGTGAAATAATTCCCGTTTTACCTTTGAATCGATTTAGATTATTCACCACGAATTAAATGCACTAATTGGGTGCGTCCATGTGATCTGCATCACGCTCTATCAGCGTGTGCTAAAAAAATTTTTATAGACCTTAGCAGTCACATACCTTGATGGAAAAAAAATTGAATGGCAGTTCAAGAAAAGAAGCCTACTAGGCGCTGTTAAAGGGTATTAATTATCGTTACGAGAAGGCCGATCAGACCGCCGAACACACACCCCCAAACGACCAACCAACCTAAGTGCTTGCGTATCATCTGCTGAATTATTTCTTTGACCATTTTTGGCGTCATTTGATTCAGTCGGTCATCGATCATAGACTCCAATTTGCTACGTATCAGCTCGTCATCCATAGCAGAACTTAGGGCGCCCTGAATCTGTTCCTGGAAGCCCCCGTCTGTCAATTGCTCACCAAAGAAATCACGCATCTTCTCAATAAATGGCGCCTTCAATGCACCTAGGCCATCGCGACCGCCCAACATGCCAACCATACCGCCAAAAGAGGAGCTCATGATCACATCGAGCAGCGATTCGAAGGCGGCATCCAGATTCAACTCATCGATCGCCTTTTTCAGTTGACCGGTCATCTTTTCAGAGATATCACCGGCACCATGGAAAAACTCTTCCAGATCGGCTTTGTGGAAAAACTGTTCCATGATCAGCCGCCTAATACCCAGTTTGAAATCCTCGAATCGTAAAGGGATTACTCCTGAGCCGTAGATTCCCGGAACACGCTCGAACAGCATATGAACAGCTAACCAATTGGTTATGCCTCCAGATAGCGCAAAGAGACCCGTGTTGAGCACATAAGCCTGATACGGCCATTCTACGAGCAGACCGACTAATAATAAGGCCGCTGCAATAAGGTTGCTGAGAATACTTATATTGATAGTAGACCTCTTGGAGATTTATCGACGAGAGTTGGAGTTATCGACGCATACTAATAGATCATCGCCTGATGGGGCAAGTGAGTAGAAAGATTTGCAAAGAGGAAGACGGGCGAACCGAGCTTAGCAATTACCGCATTCAATCACTGACCGAGCTGAAACCGCGCCATGTTAGCCATTTGCCTATAACTAGAAGTAATCACGCGATCACCTCAACAAAACGGTTATTCCATGAACCACACGAATGTCTCGGCGGTTGGCATAGACACCATCAGCATCGACCGCAAAAACCCAATTGCCTCCGGTAACCTGAATAAAAACACCAATGGCTAGCAACATTGACTCTGCAGGACTGAATAGTGTCAGCTCCATTTGCAAACTCTACCCACTCCTAACATCGCTGGGGTTTCGATGTAGGCGGTTCGATACATCTGGCTAAAGTTCTTCAGTCGAATCATCTTGAAGTTCTCAATAGCCGCCGTTGTGTTTTTGACCCTTTAGAGTAAGACTCACAACTAGCGCAAGCGTTACAGTTACTTCTGCCATTTTAGATGACTCTGGTGCGGCAAATGGATGAAGTCTGGCAGAGCTACCGACTGGGCTAAAATTATATTATGATTAGCCAAAATCTCCCGACACAAAATTAAGTACATGAAAATATTAGTAAACCCCTTCATTCAGCTGTTGCTTCTTTGCCTTTATGCCGCTTCTTTGCCCGTGATTGCACAGGATTTCAGCCCGCGGCTGACCGAGTATGGACATCCTGATTTACGCGGCGTGTGGAATTTTTCCAACAAGACACCTCTAGAGAGACCTGAACGCTTTGGCGACCAAGAGTTTTTGACCGATGAAGAGCTGACAAACACACTACAGTCAAGAGTAGAAAGTGCGGCAGCCACATCAGCGAGAGAGGCAGCTACCTCGGAGCGTATCCTGACGACAGAGAATGCACGTTCAGTAGAAGCTGTGAATAATTTTTGGTTCGAGAGCGATGCACTTGGAGAAAATGGCAGGACTTCGCTAGTGACCTACCCAAGAAACGGTAGGTTGCCGGATGTAGCTCCAGGAACCCTAATTCAACGCAGTGACGCTAATGGCGTCACCGTGATACCCGGAGATCGCCCTGTGCGCTTCACCCATGGAGGTATCAGTAGCGACGGGCCCGAGGACCGAGGACTATCTGAACGCTGCATCGTATTTAATTCCGGCCCACCTATGTTCAGCGGTCCCTACAATAATAATCTGCAGATTTTTCAAAACAGTGATCATGTCGTCATCCTAACCGAGATGGGTTTCGACGCGCGCATTGTGTCGCTTGAGAAAACGGAGCATGTCGATACTGCCATAACACTTTGGTCCGGAGATTCGAGGGGCTATTTCGAAGGCAATACGCTGGTCGTTGAGTCCAGAAACTTCACCGATTCCATCGCCAGCATTGGTATGAGACAGGTTGCCTATGGCAGTGCGAAGAATCGATTGCTTATTGAACGCTTCACACCGACGGCCGAAGGCTCTTTAGATTACGAGATCACCATCGACGATCCTGATACATTTCAAGATCGAATAGTAATCCTTATGCCGATGACTAGAACCGACGAAAGGCTATTCGAGTATGCTTGCCATGCTGGTAACTACGCATTGAGAAATATTTTGCGCGGAGCGCGCTCGGAAGGGATATAGTACTAGATCCACGTCTAATTGGCGGGTTCAGCACCATACTGATTCTCACCAATCAAAGATGGATAAGATATTAGCCTGCTGGATCGAGGCGCAGAAAATAGCGCGGCGGGAAGCCAGTCAAAATCCTAAACATCAAGCCCAGTGAATTATCCGCATTTACCAAATCATGCTCTGCGCCTTCGACGGGTACTGCAATATAGCCCCCCTGCCCACTTTCCAAATTCACCTCTACAGATGGGTTAGCGAGCGCTTCCCTATACCAAGCACGAGGCCAGTGATTAGTTGCAACGCAGAGCTGCCCAGCACAATCTATACGTGCCAGTATGCGTTGATTGACTATTCCATCAGCATTAATCGTTGCAATTTGCAGCGTGCTCGCGTTCTCGGGCTGGAAATAACCGAGTGAGGATTCGAATAACACGACAAGCAGTGCGTATAAGGCCAGCAGGATAATTGCTATCTTAAGCGGCTTCTTTCTCAGAATTTGTTTCATAAGCTTATAACGCATCGATTATTGTCCGGCTGGTACTGGACTATCTGGAGAACCAAATGCCTGTTTAAACTCAGGCTCTAAATCTTCCCAAGGGCCTTCGAGTGTATAGACTGCACTGGTCAAACTATTCACTTGATCTGCGAAGATTCGATCGAATAAATAGGCCCCAACCGCCAGCGGAATATTCGCGGTTAAAACGCCATACCAAGGAATATTATTACTAACCGGCAACGTCAAATACATCTCGCCCACGATGCTTTCGTTTTTGAGATTTAGATCGCCTGTAATTTGATAGAGACTAGATGGTCCAGAAATTACCAACCTATCCTCGATGTGCACCTGCCCATCGACCATCGACATCTGCCCCGTAATTTCATCGTAGGCAAGTCCACTTCTCAGCAAGTCATCACTAAATCGTAACCGGCGCATAATCGCATCGAAGTTTAGAATACTGATTAACCTAAGCGCGCCCGCGGCGCCTGCGCCTTGCAAGAATCGTCCGTCTTCTATGTTTATCGCAATGTCTCCACTAAGATTCGACGCTGTAAAGAAAGCGGGGCTACCTGGCCAGCTCAGATCGGCTGCAAACTCAGCAGAGCTACTCTCTAAACTTGCCGCGTATCCGTTAGCCATCAACACATCTGCTATATTGTCAGTTGTAAGGACGCCGGTTAATGAACTTACGTGTGTATCACCATCAAAGTGCCAACTAAAATGCGGAATCAGAAGCGAGTCGCCGGCCTCTATATCCAGCGGATCATTCTCAGCTTGCTCAGAGGAAACGGCATCCAGACCTAGCCGCAGTCCACGAAAGTCGAAGGCAAGGTCATTTATTTCTGCGCCCTCGGAATTTGGGTTCAGAGAAAAGCTCCAACTTCCGTAGGGGCGGTCTCCGATGAAGAACTCATTCGTTGAAAAATGCATACGCGGCAATTCGCGGGGGTCGATATCTGCAAGAACATCGACAGGTTCTTCCTCTTCAAGTAATAGCTGCTCAACTCTTCCCTCTTGCATAGGGCCGATTTGATCTCTCTCCTCGCCCGGCAGTCGCAGGTACTGTAAATCGACACTCAGGTAGCCATCCCTGTCGAAGGGCAACCTCACCTGCCCTGCTACTGAATTACTTTGTAACGAGATCTCCCAATTGTCTTGTGTCAGCGCAGGAGTAATGCGCATATTCACATCATTCAATTTTTCACCATAGAACTGGAAATTCTCTATCTGTAAGTCCACGAACTCTATTGTGCCGCCCATGCCCTCGGATACTGACTCACCGCTGTTAAACTCGGCGAGAAAATCACTCCACTGCTCTAGCCCGAACTGATCCATATTTCCTAGTACCGCCAGTCCTTGGGATACATTGTCGCGCAGGTTTTCGAAATTGCCCTGACCTTCGCCGACGAACACCAATCCATCGTGGATTTCCCCTTGCTCTAATTCCAAGTCGAAACTCAGCGTAGGGCCAAGAGACCCAAGAATTTTCTGTTGATCACCAGTGAACGCGATATCGAGTTTAAGAGGCAATTCAACTTCTACCGACTTCGTAAAAGGGTGAGGCAAAGCCAACGAAGCCCCTAGCAGCGTAGAGTCTATTGTCAGGCGATTCGGCACATCGCTAATACCAGTCTGATCGATGCTCAGATTAGCTTGGTAGGCGAGCTGCCCCTCCATGCTTCCCAAGATATCTTGTACGAACTGGCTTTGCATTGGCCAGGCAATAAGCTGCTCGGGGGTCACTAGGCCAGAGGCCCGAACTAGTACCGATTCGAGGCTCCCCTCTACCGACTCCGAACTCAGTTGAATGTTGGCTATTTGCTCGAACATGCGCCCCGACAGCTCGCTATCCTCTACGCCTGTGCGAGTATCGAAGACAACGGGGCCAGTTAGCTCATTTATCTGTATCGCATAGTCCGGGATGAGCAGGTTGTTGTCTTCCAAGTACATATCAAGACGAACTGCAGTCTGCAGCTGCTCACCATTCAGCGGTACCTCGACTGCAATGTTCGCATTGAAATCGCCCTGAACTTGCCAATTCGCAAAGGCCGCCTTTAGGTTCTCGCCAACTACTGCATTTTGTAAATAGTTTAGTCCGTCAGTAGTTGCTCCCTCGGCAACGCCCTGAATAGACAACCAGTTTTCGCCTTGTCCGTTCACTCGAATCGACCCATTTACAGACGTGGCAACAACGTCGAGACTGGTCGCTCGTTGGACCTCGATATCAATATTTTTGTCATCCGAGATCGCGTAGGCGGTCACTTCACTCAGATTGGGCCACTCGTCACTGAAATTAAGTTCGCCCTCATCTAGTAAATAAAAACCCTGAAAAGTCTTAGTGGAAGCCGGTGCATTTGGTAGTGTAGAGCCGCGATACACAGCACCACTGTCAATCAATACGCCACCTATCATCGCGCTATTGAGCCACTGCATTGTATTCGCTAAACCCTCATTCACCTGAGGCGCATCGGGAAGAAAGTCCGCTCGGCCAGCGGCATCTAATTGTAAAGCCCCGACAAGTAATTCCAATTCTGCCCTAGGCTCTCCGTCATTTGGGCGATCGATTATCGAAGTGAATTGCACACGCCCATCGACAACATCAGTCTCCGCGACAATGACGTTGCTCTTCAATCGAAGATGCATGCCCTGGCTAAGGTCTAAGCTGAAACCGATACTGCCATTTACATAGTTATGATCCCAGATACTGGTAAACACATTTGGAATATTCAGACGCAATCGATTCGACTCAACCTCGGCTAAACCGGTCGCAGTCCGACTGGCTAGATCGAAGTCAATTTCGACATAGCCATCCAAACCCCACATATTGGGAGAACCACGCACTGAACTCACGTCGACGTTGTTAAGGTTCGTCTTGATAATCATATGTGCGGCAGAATTCTCTGCCAGCGGGAGCAGCAAGCTAAAATTTTCCATCTTGCCTCTAGGTGCGTACTGCTCTAGCTGGAGCCGCGCACCCTCACTTAGCAGACCACTGCTCTCTGCAAACTGCGCGATCAGAGAGACATCAATACTATCTGCTCGCACAACAACGCTCTTCGCAGGTTTTAAGGACACGAAAAAATTAAACGGTGACCAACGTAAATCCTGCCAGGAAAGCGCGAAGTTTGACAGCGACAACTCCCAGTTATCATCAACTGACTGCCTTGCTAGACCAACCGTACCCGATATGTCATGCAACGATAAGGAATCAGAAGCACTACTAAGCAGCGCTAGGGTATCCAGCTCAAGCTCTGAGGTAAATTCACTCAACTCGCCTTTTGCGAAGGTAAACCAAAAACTCCCGCCCCCAAACAACTCATCGATACTCAGACCTTCTAATACCTGTCGATGAAATAGCTCACTGTAGTCAGCATGAGGAAGCTCAACATGAACCTGCCCTCCCATATCGGCGAGCTCACTGTCAGTAACCTCTACCGAGAGGACAATCTCCTCTGATGAGTCAGCCAGACTTAAATTGGCGTGCAGAAAATGCGTGTCGTCACGATTCGCGATGGTAGCTAGACCATCGTGAAAACGAAGCACCTCGCCTTCGAAAGTGTGCATATTTATTGCCACGTTGCTCAGGCTAAGCTGGAAAACTTGTTGCAGGGTTCTATACAGACTATCAAAGTCTACTGAATCGGCGTTACCGCCTGTCAGTCCGCGTAGTAGCCACGCACCGGACTCCAATTGATAGAGATTTATCTCCAATGATTCGACGACGAAGTCTTCAAGAACCCAAGTGCGTTGCCAGATGCTCTGAGGGATATCGACTATTACTGAAGCGCTTTGCAGAAAAAGTGCAGCCTCTTCTACTGGCGCCGCATCGTTATCAGTAACTAGCAGCGTCATTCCGTTCACGTGGAGGATGGGAGAGAAACCTTGAAAGTCACCGACCAGCGATTCCACACTTATAGAAATACCGCTGCGTTCTAGGACTTGTTCTTCGAAGAAGGAGACATAACCGGAAACGGCCGGCATAAACAGATGACCTGCACCGACATAAGTAGCCACTAGAAGTAAAGCGACTGCCGGCATCAGTACGAGCTGTTGGCGAACTTTTTTAAGAATTGAACTTAGCATGTTCGGGTCTTAATACGATTCTCAATAGATGACCTGCTGCCACCTCTAGAAATAGGCGCGCAAGCTTCTGTATGTCCTGAACGGTATAGCGCAGGTTTGCTGAACCGTAACTGAAAGTGAGCTAACAGCGACCCCACTAGCATAAGGAGTCTTTAGCGAGAGAAAACAACGTCAAATTGCTCCTGAGTATACATGGATTCAACCTCTAATTTGAGCGTCTTCGCCACTATTTCTTGCAGATCAGCCACGGTACACGACTCCTCATCGAGCAATCGATCAACAACCACCTGAGAGGCCACAACCAACAGCACATCATTATCAACGGCGCGGGCCACGCGCAATATCTCACGGAATATCTCATAGCAGACCGTTTCTGCAGACTTTTGCATTCCACGACCTTCACAGATTGGGCAGGGGCTATTCAGAATCTGGCCCAGACTTTCCCGGGTCCTCTTGCGTGTCATCTCCACAAGGCCCAGTTCCGATATTCCAGTAATCAAAGTACGTGCCGGATCTTTTTCCAGAGCTTTCTCTAATGCCCGATGGACCTGCTGCTGATGTTCCTCATCGAGCATATCAATGAAATCGAGGATAATAATCCCTCCAAGATTTCTAATACGAAGCTGTCGAGCGATCGAAGTGGCTGCTTCAAGATTCGTTTTTAGAATCGTCATGGCGTGATTCTTAACACCGATATAGCCACCAGTATTAACATCGATAGTCGTCATGGCTTCGGTCTGCTCGATAATTAGATCGCCACCGGATTTCAGCATTACCTGCCTACTCAGAGCCTTGTTGATCTCATCCTCAATGCCGAACAGATCGAATAGTGGACGGTCGCCCGTATAGAACTCCAATTTCGAGGTCGAATCGGGCATAAAGTCTTCTAAAAATTGCTGAATCTCTTTTAACGATTGCTTGTTATCGACACGAATTTTTTCAGCGTGAGTTGTAATAAGATCACGGGTGATTCGGATATAGAGAGGCAATTCGCCATAGACAGTGCTAATTTTATTTGCTCTCTCTATTCGCAGCTTCACTTTTGCCCACAACCGACGCACGTAACGGACGTCTTCACAGAACTCCTCCGCTAGTCCTCCTTGTGCTGCGGTACGCACAATAAATCCGCCATACCCATCCCAAGATTCCTGCTCAAGGCAGTGTTCGAGCTGTCCAAGTAGTCGCTGCCGTTCTCTCTCGACCTCGATGCGCTGCGAGATACCTATGTGTTTGCTTCGAGGCAGGTAGACTAGATTACGAGAAGGCAGGGTTAAGTTAGTAGTTAGACGTGCTCCTTTTTTACTGATTGCATCCTTTGCAACTTGCACGACTATAAACTGCCCTTCGCGCAATAACTGTTGAATCGACTTTGGCTCCTCATCTTTAGTCTCGAAACCGTCGGCATCGATCGCCGTTATGTCGGAGGCATGAATGAACGCCGCTTTCTCCAAGCCAATATCGACGAAGGCAGCCTCCATACCCGGCATCACCCGTATGACCTTGCCGTAGAAGATATCGCCCACGTGCCCCCGATGATCGTGACGCTCGATGAAAATCTCTTGCAGCAGACCATTCTCGATAAGCGCCACTCGAGTCTCCATCGCTGTCACGTTGATGAGAATTTCTTCGCTCATAATTTATTTCACTAACGAAGGATTGATA
The DNA here is from genome assembly GCA_949372635.1 of uncultured Pseudomonadales bacterium. Classification (GTDB taxonomy): domain Bacteria; phylum Pseudomonadota; class Gammaproteobacteria; order Pseudomonadales; family Pseudohongiellaceae; genus UBA9145. Next base: position 71,470 of record CASIAB010000011.1, on the reverse strand, counting down.
GATTGCATGGGCACAGAAAACTCGGCGAGCAACAGTGCCGTCTCGAATAGGGGCAACCCCATAACGCCGCTGTAGCTACCAACTAATTGCTCTACGAATACAGCAGCATAGCCCTGTATGGCATAGGCACCTGCCTTGCCTAGCGGCTCACCGCTTCTATAATACTGCTGCGCCTCTTTAATGCTGATCTCACGGAATCTTACTCGCGACTCGGACAGCACAGTGCGCTGCTTATCCTGCGTGCTCAGGGTAACTGCAGTGAGTACTCGATGCTCGCGCCCCGATAGGCACCGCAACATATCGACCGCATCTGCCTCATCCAGCGGTTTGCCAAACACTGTAGCATCGCAAACAACACTGGTGTCGGCTGCAAGCACTAGGGTATCGTTTGAATCCTTAGTAACGCAGAGTTCGGTGAGCGCAGAGTTCGCCTTTTCCTGCGCCATGCGGCTGACATAGTCATTCGCTTGCTCCCCAATTCGAATCGATTCGTCGATGTACTGGCTACGAACCGTGAAACAAACACCAATCTGAGCCAGCAACTCCTGCCGTCTGGAAGAAGCCGAAGCAAGTATGATCGACTCCATCACGTACCTCACCTAATGCACATCGAAACTACGGCGAATTTGTCGAAGCAGTTGAAAAAGAGAAGGCCAAGTCACAGCGCTGGTCAACGCGGCCGTTAGGAACATGAGATTAGAAGATACACTTTGGCCGGTCACAATTTGCAGCCAATTACATAGCATGAGATTGAGGCCAACCAAAGCAAGCACTAGGCCGCTTTGCTGCAGCGCAGAGAACATTCGCATCCGCTGGTGCAGACTAAGCGCGACATAAGCAACAACAACAAGCGCCAGCGCATTCACCCCTAGAGTCGAGCCTTCGAGTACATCCAAGACTAGTCCCACTGCCCATGCCGAGCCGATGCCAACGCGATAAGGCAAGGCCATGGTCCAATAGATCAATACCATCGGCACCCATTCGGGGCGGTAGTTCATTGCCCATTCGGGTAGGGGCACAATAGCCAGAAGATATGCAATAAAAAAGCTTAGAAAAATTACCCAGATCGAGTGTGGCCTATCTTGCATCGCTGAGCCTATTGCACCGTCGCGTCGGACGCAGCTTGAGGTATCTGATCTGCGGTAGTCGATGCATCAACACTATCAACGATAGCTGCTTCGACCGCTTTGATTACAGGTAGTTCGGATTCTAAAATATCTGCTGCGCCGCGCACGCTCGTTTGCGCTTCTTCATTGTTAAATACCAGCATCACATGCCTCGTGCTGGCTAGCTGTGCCAATGGCCTGGCCTTGATAGTAGCGAAGTCTTGTCCCGGATCAGCAAAGACGCTAACGATTTCGGCGACGGGATAGTTTTTAGGATAGATCTGGCCCATACCCGAGCTAACTAATCTGTCACCTGCCTTGATGTCTTGAGTCTGCGTTACAAACACTAATTCCAATTCTATTGCTGTAGTGCTGCTCCCTCTAGCCAATGCGCGTTCGCCATTGCGATTCACCTCAACAGGGATCACGTGATGAGAATCGGTAATCAGCAAGGCCCAAGCGCTAAAAGGAAGCACCTCATCCACCTGCCCCATCAAACCGTTAGCATCGAGCAAAGCCTGACCGACAAATACTCCTTCGCGCGCACCCTTGTTGATCAATACTCTCTTTGAATAGGGATCAGGAGATATATTGATAATCTCAGCAGCCAATACGTTACCGTTGATTCCTTGTGTGGCCTCATTCAGTGCAAGCAGCCGGTTGTTCTCACTGACCAGACTCTCAAGCAGCTGCAGCTCACGCTGCGCAATTAGTAGATTGGCGCGAAGGCTATCGTTTTCTTCAAGGAGGTCGGTTCGAGAGACAAAAACATCATCGATCAAAAAGGAAACGCGCTTAGGTATATCGGCCATCCAGTAGACTGGCGTGGTGAAATAGCCGAGACCATACCGAATTCGCTCCAAATAACCAAAGCGGGCATCTGCGAACATGATACAAACGGAGAAAAATATAAAGGTGAGCGCCCGATACTCAAGAGCGACACCTTTTACGAACAGAATCTTATCGATGGCTGCTGAACCTCTTCACTGGAAGCTAAGACCGGAAGCTAAGCACGGCCTGATTCGAAATCTCGATTCAAACCCCCTCTCAGCTCAAACCCAAAGGGAAAGCGTAAAGTATATCAGCCCCGTAAGGCGTACACGAGGCAGCAACTAATGGTCTATTCCAGACTTAACAGATCGATGTCGTGGGAATCCATCAATTCCATTGCCTTACCACCGCCGCGCGCCACGCAAGTTAAAGGGTCATCTGCCAAGATAACGGGCAGGCCAGTCTCTTCGGAAAGTAATTTGTCCAGATCCCTTAACAGAGCACCGCCGCCGGTTAGGACAAGGCCGCTTTCGGCAATATCCGAGGCCAATTCTGGCGGAGACCGTTCCAGCGCGCCCTTCACCGCGCCCACAATCGCCGAAAGTGGCTCCTGCAGGGATTCGAGTATCTCATCACTGTTTAGAGTAAAACTACGAGGTACACCTTCGGCCAGATTACGACCGCGGACATCGATCTCACGAATCTCTGTGGAGGTTCCGACATAGGCACAGCCTATCTCTTCCTTGATACGCTCCGCTGTGGCTTCGCCGATAAGGCTGCCGTAGTTACGACGCACGTGAGTAATAATAGCCTCATCGAAGCGATCGCCACCAACGCGAACTGAATCCGAGTAAACCACTCCACTCAAAGAAAGAATAGCAATCTCAGTCGTGCCGCCACCGATATCCACAACCATGGAGCCACTCGCTTGCTCTACTGGCAGACCCGCTCCGATAGCGGCCGCCATGGGTTCTTCAATCAAACGCACGTCACGTGCACCAGCGCTAGATACAGATTCACGAATGGCTCGGCGCTCTACTTGCGTAGATTTACAAGGCACACAGACCAATACTCTGGGGCTCGGTGGGAAGAAGCTTCCCTCATGGACCTTATTAATAAAATGCTGCAGCATCTTCTCAGTCACCTCGAAGTCTGCGATAACGCCGTCCTTCAATGGCCGGATGGCGGTGATATTACCGGGCGTTCGCCCCAACATGCGCTTGGCGTCGGAACCCACAGCTGTAACAGTTTTCTGGCCATTGTGCGTACGGATAGCAACCACAGAAGGCTCGTTCAATACGATGCCCTCTTCGCGCACATAGATCAGTGTATTAGCCGTGCCTAAATCAATAGACAGGTCATTGGAGAACATTCCCCTAATTTTTTTGAACATGATTTTTTGTAGACCTCAAATTAAAGATTCTATTTCTGGCATGCATTCTTATTTAAGCGGCATTTATGCCTAATGATTTAGCGATTGGTTGCTTTTATTTCATGCCTGAAACAAATTAGTATGAACTCGAAGCCCTTCTGCTCCAATTTGACACGCAGATGTGACTCCGGCAGAAATCTACTAAAGTGATTGACCATTTTCTCTTTTTGGGAACATCGATGAAATTCAAGTATAATCGTCCCTTGCATAAATAGCAGGCACTCTAGCAACGGCTAGGGCTTTGAGCAAGCGGCAGGATACAAATATCTGAGCCACCGTAAATACTGCAACTAATTTACTCCCAACACGAAAACCCCGGAGATTCTCAATGGCTTTGGACAAGACAGAAATAGAAAAAATTGCCCATTTGGCACGATTACACATTGGAGAATCTGAAACCGAAGAGGTGACTACTCGAATTACCGATATTCTGGCGCTTATCGATCAGATGCAATCAGTAGATACTGAAGTGGTGGAGCCACTAGCTCACCCCCTGGATCTAGTGCAGCGTCTGCGCGCCGATGCGATTACCGAAGGTAATCAGCGCGACAAGCTCCAGAAACTGGCTCCTGCGAGCGAAGACGGCTTATATCTGGTACCAAAAGTACTCGAGTGATCTGACTGAAAGACGCTGACAGCAAACAACTTAACTAACATAATTACCACAAATGGGATTCACAAATGATTAATTGTACTGTCGCCGAGACTTCCGCGGCTCTCGCTGCGGGCGACATCTCCAGTGTTGAAATTACCCAGGCTTATTTAGACCGCATCGCCACTTTAAACGGCGAGCTCAATGCCTTTATTACTGTATGTGAAAATTCTGCTCTACTGCAGGCAAAAGCTGCAGACGATGCGCGCGCGAATGGAAATGATAGGCCGCTACTCGGAATCCCGTTGGCGCATAAAGATATATTCTGCACCAAGGATATTCTGACCACCTGCGGCTCGCGCATGTTGCACAACTTCGTCTCTCCTTATAATGCAACTGTCGTAGAACGCTTCATTGATGCCGGCACCGTTTTGTTAGGAAAAACCAACATGGATGAGTTCGCAATGGGCTCCTCCAATGAAACTAGTTTCTTTGGTGACGTGAAGAACCCGTGGAACACAGAATGTGTGCCAGGCGGCTCCTCCGGCGGATCTGCCGCAGCGGTCGCAGCAGATCTTTGCGCCATGGCGACGGGCACCGACACAGGCGGGTCTATCCGCCAGCCCGCAGCATTCTGCGGAGTAACAGGGCTCAAGCCTAGTTACGGGCGCGTATCTCGCTGGGGAATGATCGCTTTTGCATCGAGCCTCGACCAGGCCGGTCCGATAACTAAAAGCGCCGAAGACGCTGCCCTGATGTTGAACGTTATGTCGGGATTGGACAAGAAAGACTCCACCAGCATTGACAGACCAATCGAAGATTTCACCGCTACTCTGAATCAGCCCTTAAAGGGACTCCGCATCGGCGTTCCGAAGCAGCATTTCGCTGACGGCTTAAGCATGGAGGTCGAACAAGCTATTCGCAACGCACTTGCCGAATACGAAAAACTTGGAGCAACAATCAAAGAGATGGATCTAACCAATAGCCATCTCTCTGTTTCTGCCTACTACGTTGTCGCCCCAGCAGAAGCATCGGCTAATCTCTCGCGTTTTGATGGTGTGCGTTATGGCCATCGCTGCGAAGACCCTACCGATCTTGAAGATATGTACAAAAGAACACGTAGCGAAGGCTTTGGCGAAGAGGTGAAGAGACGCATCATGATCGGCACTTATGCCCTCTCTGCTGGTTATTATGATGCCTACTATCGTAAGGCGCAGAAGATTCGCCGCCTGATCAAGGACGATTTCGATAGAGCCTTCGAAGAGGTCGACGTCATTATTGGACCAACTTCGCCGCATACCGCATTCAAGCTAGGGTCGAAGGCCGATCCAGTTTCAATGTATCTGGAGGACATCTATACCATTGCTGTGAATCTCGCCGGATTACCTGCGGCGTCTATTCCAGCCGGAATAGCAAATGGCCTGCCTATAGGCATGCAAATAATTGGTAAATACTTTGATGAAGCGAAGATCCTCAATGTGGCTCACCAGTTCCAGCAGCACACCGATTGGCACAAGCAGAAATCGACAGCGATAACAGCTGCTAGCGGGGAGTCCTAATCATGGAATGGGAAACAGTCATAGGCTTAGAAGTGCACGTCTCTCTGTCTACGAAGTCGAAGTTATTTTCGGGCAGCTCCACCGAATTCGGTGCGCCTCCTAACACTCAGGCAAGTATTTTCGATTGCGCACTACCCGGCACGCTGCCTGCATTCAATGAAGAAGCACTCAGAATGGCGGTTCGATTTGGCGTTGCGATAGGTGCTGAAATCGGCAAGCGTTCCGTTTTTGACCGCAAAAACTACTTTTATCCCGACTTACCGAAAGGATATCAAGTGACGCAGCTGGATTTTCCTACCGTTGGCAAGGGGTCACTAACCGTCACTCTCGCCGACGGCAGCGAGAAGGTTATTGGTGTTACCCGTGCACATATCGAGGAAAATGCAGGAAAATCGCTGCATGAAGAGTTCAGCGGCATGTCTGGAATCGATCTGAATCGTGCCGGAGAGCCCCTGTTAGAGATAGTCTCCGAACCAGAGATCACCTGTGCAGAAGAAGCGGTCGCCTACTTGAAGAAACTACACACTATCATTCGTTATCTGGATATCTCTGATGCAATCATGGCACAAGGTTCCATGCGTTGTGATGTCAACGTCTCAATACGTCCCAAGGGAACCACTGAGCTTGGGACGCGCGCGGAGATCAAAAATATCAACTCGTTCCGCTTCGTAGAGAAAGCAATTCACTCAGAAGTAGCACGCCAGCAAGAAATCCTTGAAGACGGCGGAAGAATCATTCAGGAAACTAGACGCTATAACGCCGACAAAGACGTGACAACTTCGATGCGCAGCAAAGAAGTCGCAAACGACTACCGCTACTTTCCCGAACCGGACCTGCTGCCTGTTGTTATCGATGACGAATACGTAGCAGCCGTCAAGGCGCAGCTTCCAGAACTCCCCGACGCAAGAAAAGCGCGCTTCATAAACGACTATTCACTGAGCAATTACGATGCCGGTGTCCTAGTAAGTAACAGAGAGTTGGCGGAATACTTTGAAATTGTTGCGAGCTCGAGCGGCGATCCGAAGCTCGCCGCGAACTGGGTCAGTCAGGATCTTTTAGGCTTGCTCAACAAGAACAACTTGGAGATTGCAGATTCGCCCATTCAGGCTGAACGCCTAGCAACACTGATCACACGCATCAAGGACAACACGATCTCCGGCAAGATTGCCAAGACCGTGTTCGAAGCCATGATCGCAGACCCGTCCGATGTCGATGCAATTATCGAAGCTAAGGGCTTGAAGCAGGTTACCGATTCAGGAGAGATCGAAAAGTTGGTACTCGAGGTTATCGAAAACAATCCAGCACAGGTACAGCAATACAAGGACGGCAAGGAGCAGGTAATCGGCTTTCTTGTAGGACAGTGTATGCAGCTTTCGAAAGGCAAAGCCAACCCAGCGCAGGTTAACGAGTTACTTCGAGAGAAAATGTAATGACGGAAGGTAAAAAGTCGGGAGCACAAAGGACACAGCAGGCAACTCGAGATGAAGAGTGGTCGGACGAGCGCCTGAAGGCCGGGCTCGAGGTGCTTCCACCACAAGGCCTGCCCCACGACTACAACATTCTACTGCGCGCCTATCGCGGCATGACTGCAGATCTATTCGGTAGGTTCGTTGTATTCTATGTGGATGCAGGTCACGACATTAACGTCAGCCTAGAAGATGGCAGCACCTTTTTAGACTTGGTGTCACGGCATAGGAAGTCGAGCGAATACTCAAAAATACTGAAGCAGGCCGGAGCTAGCTCGAAGGCTAGCTAGCGCAAGTGCGGTGGCCGTCTACCACCGGTAGCTGGTTTCCCAGACGTCCTGCTAGTGGGTTTTGCTTTAAATTTAGAAACTCGCTCAAAAGCTGGCGCTTTAACCAACATCACATCTTCTGGATGTATGCAATCCAGCTTTGAACCGAGTTTGTCTTCGATATCTGGCAGTAGAAACGAATCATCTTCGCAAGCAAAGCTGATCGAAGTACCAATCGCTCCAGCCCTACCCGTGCGTCCTATGCGATGCACATAGTCTTCCGGCTCTTCGGGCAGCGTGTAATTTACTACGTGTGTTACGTCATCGATGTGCAATCCACGGCCCGCAACATCAGTCGCGACTAGTACCTTTATCTTTCCATTCTTAAAGGCATCCAATGTACGCACTCTTTGGTTCTGCGCGACTTCACCTGAAAGCATGCCGCATTCAACTCCGTTTCTATGCAGATTATCTGCAAGCCTTCTAACCTGATCACGGCGATTGCTGAACACCATGATCTTTTCAGCTTCTGGCTCAGCAATGAGATTAAACAGTAAATTATATTTGTCGGCCGTAGTGACGAGATAGACGATCTGATCAACCGCATCCGCCGCCACTTTCTCGGGCTCGATCTCGACCATGATGGGGTCGACCGCCCAACGCTGCGCTAGTTCTACAATAGCAGGAGTAAACGTCGCGCTAAACAACAGAGTCTGTCGACATTCCTTCTTCGGGGTGCGCGAAACAACAGATCGCACCTGAGGGATGAAACCCATATCTAACATGCGATCGGCTTCGTCCAATACAAGCACTTCGACTGCACCGAGATGCAAGTTTCCGTTCTGCACGAAATCCAGTAAACGACCGGGCGTCGCCACCACAATATCGACAGGCCTGGCATCTAACGCTCGATTCTGTTTTGCATAGTCCTCACCACCAACCATAGTTACAACATGCATGTCGCAGCCATCTGTTAGCAACTGCGCATCGCTAGCTATCTGCTGCGCTAGTTCCCGCGTGGGCGCTACAATTAGAGCACGTGGCTCGGCGATATAACGTTCCTCTTCAATCGGATTCAAAAGAAGATCGTTAATAATAGTAATAAGAAAGGCCGCTGTCTTTCCGGTGCCGGTCTGCGCCTTGCCAGTAACATCATGGCCCTGCAAGGTATGCACCAGCGACTCCGCCTGGATTGGCGTACAGTACTCGAAACCGATCTTCTTGATGGCGTCAGCGAGTGGCTTCTGTAGCTCGAAGTAACTAAAGGCTAGCTTTGGCTGTTTTATTTCTGAATCCATGAGTTATTACTAAACAAGGTATATGGAGTTTACGATTTATGGAGACTGGTACTACTGGAGCGCGAGCATCATAGCCCTATGCGCTAGACACTTCAAACTTTGTGCCGGCTAATTCAGTCGATATCGGGGGAGGTAGCTACCCTAAAAACTTACGATGGTAACTGCGCCGCTAAACGCCGCAAGCCCTGCAGCTGCTATCTCGCGGGAGTCGCATCTCGCGCCATTGCATGGTGCTGGCATCGAGCAGAAGTAGCCGTCCAATCAGAGATTCACCGATGCCGGTGAGCAGCTTTATTGCCTCCATTGCCTGAACCGCGCCAATTATGCCTACCAGTGGCGCCATCACTCCATTCTCGGAACAGCTTGCATTCTCGTCATCCCCTTGTAAATAAAGGCATTGATAGCAGGGGCTAATTGGGTTCCTGCTATCGAACACAGCTACCTGTCCCTCCATACGAATGGCGGCTCCCGAGACGAGAGGCTTGCCGTGCTCGATGCATGCGGAATTGATCGCAAATCGGGTAGTGAAATTGTCACAGGCGTCGACGATGAGATCGGCCTGACCAACGACTTCGCTCAATTCGGATCCCTCAAGGCTCTTTTGCAGTGCCGTGATTTTTAAATCCGGATTGAGACCCAATAAGGTTTGTTGAGCCGACACCACCTTCGGCTCGCCGATCATAGATTCACTGTGAGCAATTTGTCTTTGCAGATTCGTCAGCTCGACCAAGTCATCATCGGCGATGATAAGATGACCGACGCCAGCAGCAGCGAGATACATAGCCGCGGGACAGCCCAATCCGCCCATGCCGACGATAAGCACAGTCGCATCGATTAGTCTTTGCTGCCCAGCAACATCCATCTGAGGCAGCATAATTTGGCGAGAGTATCTGAGTAGCTGTTCGTCTTTCATTGATTTGCGCTTCTACATTTTTAGAATAACTAGTTTAAGCACCGCGCCTTCGTCAATCTATCTAATCCGGCTAAGTCTTTTAGGCATTCAATATTCGCATAGCCGGTATCGACTAAAATTTTTTCAACATCCTGCTTCTGCTGAAATCCGTGCTCTATCAGTAGCCATGAATCCTTTTTCAAACAGTGTCGACTCTGTTCGGCGATGGCGCGAATATCTGCTAAGCCATTCTCTCTAGCAATCAGGGCAGCGACCGGTTCAAAAGGCAGACTGCCTTCACTTAAGTGTTTATCTCCGGCCTCCACATAGGGAGGATTCGCCGCAATCAGATCGAAATGATCATTCTGTAGACCATCACACCACGATGTCTGAATAAACTCAATATTCGGAAGCTGCAGCAACTTTGCGTTATCCACGGCAACCCCAAGGGCAGGTTCACTGCTATCCACTGCGGTCACGGCCCAACATTTATTGTTGGCAGCCAATGCTAAGGCGATGGCGCCGCTGCCGGTCCCGAGGTCGAGGACTGCAGCGGTAGCGGATTTATCGAGCAGCTCTAACGCAGTCTCAACCAGCAACTCAGTCTCGGGACGCGGAATAAGAACCGAGGGGTTTACTATCAACTCAAAATTCCAGAACGCCTGCCTGCCAAGAATGTAAGCGATAGGTTCATTTAAGAGACGCCTGCCGCAGTAGTTATCAAACTTCGTAAGCTGAGATTCCGTTAACTCTTGATCTGGCCAAGTAAATAAATATTCTCTAGATTCCTCGATGGCTTCAGCCAGAAGCAGTTCAGCATCTAGCTTCCAGCTTTCGCTAACCTGCTGAAGTGTGTTGGCCTGCTTGAGCGCTTGCTTAATCGTTGCCATCGTAAGGTCTGAACCTAATCGTCTTCAGCCAAGCCCGCCAACAAGTCTGCCTGATACTCATTGATCAGCGGTTGAATCACGGCGGCGAGTTCTCCAGACATAACCTCGGCTAAGTTGTAAAGCGTTAGCTTGATGCGGTGGTCGGTAACGCGACCTTGGGGATAATTATAGGTTCGGATTTTTTCGGAGCGGTCGCCACTACCCACTAGCTTGCGCCTGTTGTCAGACTCTTCCTGATGCTGTGCCTGCGTTGCTTCGTCCATCAGTTTTGCCTGCAACAGAGACATAGCTCGCGCCTTATTCTTGTGCTGCGAACGCTCGTCCTGACACTCGACTACTATTCCTGAGGGTAGATGAGTTAATCGAATTGCAGAGTCAGTCTTATTAACGTGTTGTCCACCTGCACCACTGGCGCGAAAAGTATCCACACGCAGATCACCCTTGTTAACCTCGATCTCATTTATCTCATCCATCTCCGGCATGATAGCAACAGTACAAGCCGAAGTGTGGATGCGACCCTGTGTCTCTGTCTCGGGAACACGCTGCACGCGGTGCGCTCCGGATTCGAACTTAAGCTTCTCGAAGACGTTCTTACCCTCAATACGGGTAACGACCTCCTTATAACCGCCATGCTCACCGTGCCGCTCGCTTATTATTTCCAGCTTCCAACCCTGCAATTCCGCGTAGCGGGAATACATACGCAGCAAATCACCTGAAAATATTGCAGCCTCGTCGCCGCCGGTACCCGCACGGATCTCTATGAATACGTTGAGCCTGTCTTTGCTATCCTTTGGCAGAAGTAGAGTCTGCATATTAAGTTCTAATTCTTCTAGTTCCGCTGTGTTGCTGCGAAATTCCTCGTCCGCCATCTCGCGAATATCCGCGTCGGCATCCTTTTGCATCTCTTTCGTATGTTCGAGCTCTTCTGTAACTTGCGCGAAGCGATAATAGCTCTTCACTAGCTCTTCGATCTCCGCGTACTCTTTAGACAAGTCACGAAAACGACTCTGGTCGGAGATAATTTCCGCATCACTGAGCAAAGCTTCCAGCTCGTCGAAGCGATCCCTTAGATTGTCTAATTTATTTCGTATCGAGTCTTTCATGGATTACTTCTTTTTGTCTGTTTCTTCACCGGCATTCGGTTTAGATTCTGAGCCTAACTCAAAGAGCTCCGCAGTTAATTCCAATAGCTCATCGCGACCTGCCGCACTAGCCTTCTTCATTTGCACACTAGGAGAATGCACAAGTTTCTGCGTAAGCAATCGAGCTAGACTGCTAACAACAGCTTCGGCCGACTCCCCGCTCTCTAGCGCTTTCAACGCTCGCTCTAATTCCCCTTCTCGAATCGCATCGGCCTTATCGCGAAGTGCACGCAGCGTGCTTACCGCATTCAATGAACGCAGGGCCTTCCGATAATCTTCCACACCACGTTCGATAATCAATTCGGCCTGTGCTGCGGCATCGGCCCGGCTCTTTACTCCGTCTTCGATTACATCACTGATATCATCGATGCTGTATAAGTAAGCATCCGCGATCTCTGAGACCTCCGCTTCGATATCGCGTGGCACGGCGAGGTCTACTAATAGCATTGGTTTGTGTTTGCGCTGCTTCAGCGCTCTCTCGACTGCACCTTTACCTAACAAAGGTAATTGACTGTTCGTCGATGAGACAACAATGTCTACCTTAGTCAACTGCTCAGGTATATCACAGAGCAATACGCCGTGAGCATCGAAGCGGTTAGCAATCTCCAAGGCATTGTCTAAAGTTCTGTTCGCGACCACTATCTTACTCACACCCTTCTCAACAAGATGTTTAACAACTAACTCGATAGTGCGACCAGCACCGATTAAGCAGAACACTGAGGCTGGACAAATCTGAGAAGATGCGTTCCGCCAGTGCCACCGCCGCATAGGCAACCGAAACTGGATTCTCACCGATGGCGGTATCTGTGCGCACCTGCTTCGCAATCGAAAATGCCTCTTCAAATGCACGACCCAAGGACTGCTCGACAACTTGCTGGTCTTTCGACACAGCGTAAGCCGATTTAATTTGGCCTAATATCTGCGGCTCACCCAACACCATGGAATCCAACCCGCAGGAGACCTTCATTAGATGCCGAACTACATCTTCACTCGCATAGGAGTAGCTGCATTGTTCTAGCTCACTCGCTTCTATATTGTGAAACTTCGACAACCACGCCACGACTTGTGCTTGCCTATCTAACAATTGACGATTCTGAGCAAGCGCATCGCCGGTCGGCGCCTCAGAGCCACCTTCGACAAAATCCAAATAGATCTCTGTACGATTACAGGTGGAAACGATCACTACTTCCCGAATCGGCGGCAAGGCATAAATTTCGGCAAGAGCTGACTCCACGATCTCCGGTGGGAAAGCCACCTTTTCGCGCATTTCGATATTCGCCGTGTTCTGGTTTATACCTACTAGTACCAGTGCCATGAATTAACCGTCCAAGCGGATCGTGGTGAAATCGCGACAATCGCCGCAGATTAATTTGCCAATATAAAGGGGCCGTTATGGTACTAAATATCCACTCCAGTTCCCATTAGAGACTGCTCACTCGATCTAGACAAAAACTAGACCAAATCTGCTCGGAAGCCGGCTAGAGTAGCTGCTACAATGACCGCCTTAGCAAACACGCTGCCCTAGCGGGCTCAGATAGTGAAATATGATAAAAATCAATAGCTTATTAATAGTTTTCGCCTATGCCAGCCTCATCGGATGTGCCGCCTCCGTGGCACCAACGCAGACTGATAAGCCCCCTGCTAGAGTCATGCCTGCACTGGTACTGGCGGAACCTGTACCGGAGATCGAGTACGGCAGCTTTACCGAAGATCAGCTGTATGAGGCCATTGTCAGCGAACTGAGCGCTCAGCGCGGTCAAGTAGTCGAGGCCGGAGAGAGCTATTTCGACTTAGCCATGTCTACCCGAGACCTCACTATAATCCAGCGTGCCATTCAGTTCGCCTCGGTCAATACCGACACCAATGCCCTGCTGCAACTTGGTTTGCTATGGGCTCAGCTAGAGCCGACAAACTCACAGCCACAGCTATTACTCAGCATTCAATTTCTTGAGAGCGGCGCCTTCGAGCAGGCTATCTCCCATATGTCGAGAGTGCTCAATCTTGGCGGCAATATGGATTTCGCAGCCCTATCCTCTCGTACTGGCCGCCTTAATCCTCAGGATAGGTCGGTGCTGATAGAAAACCTGCGCCGCCTAAAAGACGAATTCGGCAACCAAACTTCCATTCATCTAACTTTGGTGCAGTTGCTAGCACAGAATGGAGATTTCGAAGCGGCTCTCATTGAGCTGGAACTTTTAAAGGACGACACGGATCTCACGCCAAACATGGTTATGCTCGAATCACAGATTCTCCAGAGCTTGGACAATCCCGAGCGTGCAACTCGGGTTATGCGAACTGGCGTAAGAATGTTCGAAACAGACAAGTCGCTACGTCTCAACTACGCGCGCCTGCTCGTTCAAAATGAAGAGTACGAACACGCTCAGGAACAGTTTCAGATTTTAGTAGAACAAGACCCGCAAGATTGGGAAACGCTCTACTCCGTCGCGCTACTAAATACACAACTGGAAAATTTCGATCGAGCCATAGCTGCCTATACTAAGTTAATTGGAGTTGATCAGCGCGCCGATGAGAGTCAGTACAACTTAGGACTTATCTATCAGCAACAGGACAATCTAGAAAAGTCGATTGAGCACTTTCGACAAGTGCGCATCGGCACGAATAATTTTCTTGCGGCACAACAACAAGCAACGCGACTCTCGATTCAAAGGGGACGGCTCAATGAGGCCCATGATTGGTTAAGCAAACTCTCGCGCGGGCAGCCTCGACTCGAGGTGCTCTTTACGACAATCGAGTCTTCACTGCTTATTCAGGAAGAACACCCAGGTGCAGCAGAGCAGCTTCTTAATACTGCTCTGAATAAATTCCCGAACGAGACGGACCTACTTTTTGCACGCGTCTTGTATTACGACTCACAAAGCAACAGAGATGGGTCCGAGCGCGATCTAATGCAGATTATTAGCATGCAGCCTGAAGATTCCCGCGCGCTGAACCATCTCGGCTATATGCTCGCCGATCAGACGACACGCCATGAAGAGGCGTTAGAGTTAATAGAACGCGCCATCGCTATTTCTCCTGATGACCCAGCCATCATTGATAGCCTCGGCTGGGCTCTATATAAAGTTGCGCGTTATGAAGAAGCCCTGGTGCAGATGCGCCGCGCCTTCGCCGCCTTCCCCGACGACGAGGTGGCGTCCCACCTTGGCGAGGTGCTTTGGGCATTAGGACGTTTTGATGAAGCCATGCGCGTCTGGCAAGATGCGCTCGTGACTGACCCAGAAAGCCCGCTTATAGCCGAGGCAATGGAAAGACTGCAAGTCGCAGAATGAATAGCAGACTCAGGCAAACCAATTCATTTAAAGCAACGAGCCGAGCAGCCGCAGGCCTAATGCTCATGATGGCGCTTCTTTCGGCCTGCACTGCCATAGCCCCTCCTGCCGAAGAGAACAGCGACTGGACACACCAACGTGACCAACTGCAGGAATTGGAGTTCTGGGAGCTACGCGGCCGCGTTAATGTTCGCTACGACAACGAATCCCATACCCCACGCATCAATTGGCTGCAACAGAACGTCGAGTACCACATACGACTGTGGGGCACATTTAACGCGGGCAATACGCAAATCGTCGGCCGCCCAGGCTACGTAAGTCTAGAAAACGATGGCGAGACAGTATATGCAAGCAGCCCGGAAGAACTTATTTTGAGGCAGATGGGCTATGAACTGCCCATCTCACAACTGAATTATTGGATTAAGGGTCTTCCCTCCCCAGATTCTAGCTTTCAATTAAGCTTCAACGAACTAAATCAGCTCACCACTATCGAGCAGGCAGACTGGACCATCAACTTAAGTGATATGCGCCAATACGGACAGGTTAGCCTGCCGCGCCGTGTAGAGTTAACACGGCCGCGCAATGATATTCGCCTACGCTTTATTGGACTCAACTGGACCACCGACGCATTGACCGACGAAATTGCCGAAGAATAGATAGACTGATGACTAAACTATCAACCCAATTCTTAGCGCCCGCCAAGCTGAACTTGTTCCTGCATATTACTGGCCGCCGTGAAGATGGCTATCACGAGCTGCAGACGGTATTCCAGCTGCTCGATTTCGGCGATCGGATGGCATTTGAGGCAGGTAACGACGGCATACTCAGCCTGCACTTATCATTCAGCGAAAACGCCGGGACTGATACTCCGCTGGATAACAACCTAGTAACTAGCGCCGCACAACTACTAAGGCTAGAAGCAGGCAACCCGCTGCTTGGTGCTAGCATCAGTCTAGAAAAGCGACTCCCAAGTGGAGCTGGCCTAGGAGGAGGAAGCTCGAATGCTGCCACCTGTCTTCTGGCCTTAAACCAACTATGGAAGCTAAATCTAAGCAGGGACAAGCTCTGCGAGATAGGCGTCAAATTAGGTGCAGATGTGCCTGTATTCATCCGCGGAAAATCGGCTTGGGCCGAGGGAATTGGAGAACGGCTCAGCCCCTTAGAATTGGGGGACAGCTGGTATCTGGTGGTATCTCCGAAATGTTCCGTCTCGACCGCAGAGGTTTTTTGTCATGAACATTTGACACGGAACTCCCAAGCAATCAAAATGGCCGACTTTCTGGCGGGCAGCGCCCGGAATGACTGCGAATCAGTCACTCGAAAACTGCATCCAGAGGTAGATCAAGCATTCGAATTCTTGACCAAAATCGCCGATTTCAGGATGACCGGAACAGGCTCAAGCCTTTTTGCCAGCTTCGAGTGTGAAGCGGCGGCCAAAAAAGTGCTGAATGCGCTGCCAGACAATCTACCGGGATTCGTTGCCAAGGGCATCGATTCCCTGGAACAGGATTACAGTTAGATGACGAATTATTGGGGTGTCGCCAAGTGGTAAGGCACAAGGTTTTGATCCTTGCATGCGCTGGTTCGAATCCAGCCACCCCAGCCATTTTCTAAGTCAGTTGCAAAACAAAGCAGAGCTAACAGAAGTAGCTGTCTTTTTAAAACTATTTATACTAAATAGAACGATTCATCCCGAACTGCTTGTACCGAAACTTACAGGAATTCACCGTGCCAAATAATTTGATGGTCTTTACTGGTAATGCCAACCCTGAATTGGCAGACAATATTGCCAAGCATATCGGTATTCCTCTGGGTTATGCGAGCATAAGCAAATTCAGCGATGGTGAGATTTCTGTAGAGCTTAATGAGAACGTTCGCGGCAAGGACGTATTTCTTATTCAGCCTACTTGCGCGCCAACCAACGACAGTATCATGGAGTTGTTGTTGATGGCGGACGCACTGCACCGCGCATCGGCAAATAGAATTACAGCAGTAATCCCCTACTTCGGTTATGCGAGACAAGATCGCCGCGTTCGGTCGGCACGCGTTGCCATTAGTTCCAAAGTAGTTGCCGACATGATCGGCACGGTGGGCGTGAACCGCGTACTCACAGTTGATCTGCACGCAGAACAAATACAGGGATTTTTCAATATTCCAGTGGACAATGTCTACGGTTCACCGGTACTGACCGACGATATCGAACGGCAGAAGTATGAGAATCTGATAGTCGTCTCACCAGACATCGGCGGCGTAGTTAGAGCACGAGCCGTTGCCAAGCAACTGAATGTCGACCTCGCTATTATAGATAAACGCCGACCAGCTGCAAACGTAGCACAGGTCATGAACATTATCGGTGACGTAAAAGGGCGCAGCTGTCTTATCGTCGACGACATGGTCGACACAGCGGGCACGCTCTGCAAAGCCGCAGACGCGCTAAAAGAACACGGCGCCGCGAAAGTAATGGCCTATTGTACGCACCCAGTTCTATCCGGTCCGGCAATCGATAACATAGAAAATTCAAGCCTCGACTCATTAGTAGTTACCGACACGATCCCACTGAGCGACGCAGCAAAAAATTGTAAGCGCATACGACAACTATCCATGGCTAAATTACTGGCCGAGTCTATTCGTCGTGTGAGCAATGAAGAATCCATAAGCGCGATGTTCGACAACACATAGAGTTGTCAGCCTCGAGCGGATACACAATGGTCAGTGATAGATTCGCTATCAATTGATCTTTATAAACACTGTAGTTAGCCGGTCGCAAGCTACCTACAGCACTTCTTAGGAGAGACTTATGTCTGCTGAAGAATTTGAATTGAACTGCACAGTTCGAACGGACTTAGGGAAAGGTGCGAGCCGCCGCCTACGCCGTTTGAATGGCGATATCCCCGCTGTACTTTATGGTGGTGGTGAAGACCCCGTTTCCTTAACGATCGCCCATAAGGACATCGCTAAGGCCACTGAAAATGAGGCATTCTTTTCACACATTATTACGTTGAATGTAGGAAAGAAGAAACAAAAGGCCGTTATCAAGGCATTGCAGCGTCATCCTGCTAAAGCCATTCTCATGCACGCTGACTTCCAGCGCGTAAGCGATAAGGTCCAGATTACAGTTAACGTACCGATTCACTTCCTCAACGAAGATAAGTGCGCGGGCGTTAAAACTGGCGGCGGAAGCATCATCAAGACATTGAATGAGATTGAAATTCACTGTTTCCCGAAAGACCTACCAGAATTTATCGAAGTCGATATGCTGCTGCTAGGAATCGGCGAAGCCGTCCACCTTGCAGACATCACATTGCCTACAGGTGTAGCGAGTGTTGCTCTTGCTGCGGATAACAATCTTACTGTTGCCACAGTGCAAGCACCTAGAGCGGAAGTCGAAGAAGCTTCAGCTGCGCCGGATGCACCGGATGCTCCTGAATCCGAAGCTAGTGGCGATGATTCCGAAGAGAAGGAAGACTAGTCCTGTTTTTAGGCTAGCCCTAAAATCTTATGACAGGCAATGGCATAAAACTTATTGTGGGTCTGGGTAATCCAGGCTCGCAGTATGACTCCAACCGGCACAATGCCGGCGTCATCTTTCTCCACCATCTTGCCAAGAGCTATTCTGGCAGCCTGCGTGGAGAGAGTAAGTTTTTCGGCGAATTCGGCAGCGTCAATATTGGTGGCGACGACATCAAACTCCTATTCCCGACTACGTTCATGAATAACAGCGGCAAGTCTGTAGCTGCCGTGTGCAAATTCTATAAGATCGAGCCGGAGAATATGTTGGTCGCCTACGACGAGATCGATTTTGACGTGGGCGTCACACGTTTCAAACACGGCGGTGGTCACGGCGGTCACAATGGCATCCGCGACATAATCAGCGCACTTGGAAATCAGCGAGATTTCTATCGACTGCGCATCGGTGTTGGTCATCCTGGTGACAAGTCCATGGTCGCAAACTATGTACTCGGCAACCCTTCCAGATCAGAAGCCGATGTCATCATGTCGGATATAGAAGATGCTATTCGGGTAACCCCGAAAGCAGTTAAGGGCGATTGGGAAGAAGCCATGCGCCTGTTGCATACCTAATGCTCAATAATTAATAGATCAAATAGAGACAAGTAATGGCTGTAAAATGTGGAATCGTCGGACTACCCAACGTGGGTAAATCAACGCTGTTTAATGCGCTAACCAAGGCCGGCATCGCTGCGGAGAATTTTCCGTTCTGCACCATCGAGCCCAACTCTGGCATCGTCTCTATTCCAGATACGCGGCTGGACAAGCTAGCCGCGATCGTCGATCCGCAGAAGATCATACCTACCACGATGGAATTTACCGACATCGCCGGTTTAGTCGCAGGTGCATCCAAAGGTGAAGGCCTAGGTAATCAATTCCTCGCGAACATCCGCGAATGTGATGCCATCTCACACGTAGTGCGCTGCTTCGAAGACAGCAATGTAACCCACGTGTCGGACAAAATAGATCCGGCCTCAGACATAGAGACCATCAACACCGAACTCGCGCTGTCCGATCTTGAGAGCGTCGATAAAGCTCTTGATAGAGCATCCAAAGTAGCCAGAAGCGGTGACAAAGATGCACAGCGTCAGGTGATCGTATTAGAAAAGGTAAAAACACATCTCGATGAGGCGAAGCAAGTCCGCTCGCTGAACTTAACTGAAGAAGAGCTAGCCGATCTGTACAGCCTACACCTGCTAACCGCTAAGCCAGTCATGTATATCGCCAATGTCGATGAAGAAGGATTCGAGAACAATCCTCATCTGGACACAGTAATAGCCATCGCCAAAGAAGAAGGCGCCGCAGTAGTAGCGATCTGCAACAAGCTGGAAGCCGAGATCGCTGAGCTAGAAGACGATGAACGCATAGAGTTCCTAGAAGACCTAGGCATGGAAGAGCCCGGCCTGGACCGCGTTATCCGCGCCGGCTACACCCTACTCGGCCTACAGACCTATTTCACCGCCGGAGTGAAGGAAGTGAGAGCCTGGACAGTAAAGCAAGGCGCCACTGCCCCACAAGCCGCCGCAGTCATCCACACCGACTTTGAGAAGGGCTTTATAAGAGCAGAAATAACGGCCTATAAGGACTTCGTAGACAATAATGGTGAGAACGGAGCCAAAGACGCGGGTAAATGGCGCTTGGAAGGCAAAGAGTACATCGTCCAAGACGGCGACGTGATCCATTTCCGATTTAACGTCTAGCTTGACAAACACCCTCGGAATGCCGAAAATTCGCGGCCTTTCGGGGTTAAGACACAGAATTCATGTACGAAATTGAAAGATTTGAAATTTCGTAGCGCGGGTTTCTAATGTGCTGTAGCTTGGAATTCAAAGTTGCAGATGCAGTGCAGTAGTAAGACCCAGTAAAAATTTTTGGCAATGTAGCTCAGCTGGTTAGAGCACAGCATTCATAATGCTGGGGTCGGTGGTTCAAGTCCACCCATTGCTACCATATTTAAAGGCTAAAAAGGTTCTTGCCTAGAAATATGAAATCTGGGGTCGCCTTGGGGTCACCGCAGAACCCTATCGACCTCCTTGATTCATATCTCAGGCTCCAACAGAGAAATAGTCTAACGCCCTCAACCAAGCGATACCTGACAACCTATATCTATAGTATCTTCTGGGTATGAATATGAAGGCTTAACCAATGTTAGTCGTCTATGTACTAAAGAGAGAAGATAAACCCGGTATTTCCAAGGTCGGTAGAAGCGATAACAAGGTTTTAGTCCTGTTTTTCAAACTTTTGCACGCGCCGGTTTATTACATCAGTAATATAAACATTGCCCACATTATCAAGAGTCAATGCATGTGCCTCTCCAAACTGACCATTCTCTGTTCCAGGCCTGCCGATAGCGCCCATCACTCTTCCAGTCATATCAACCTTAGCCAGCTGACCATCGAAACCGGTGGTCATGTACATAAAGCCATCACTGTGAAGAAACAAAGCACACACCATGGCATCAAAACTCCACTCACCCAGTAAGTTGCCCGCTGTGTCGAAGCGATGAATACGCATATTTTCGCGATCTGCTACATACAAAACGTCGTCAGCATCAATCTCGATGGCATGCGCGACCCAGAACTGCCCTGGCCCATAACCGCGGCTTCCCCATTGCGAGATAAATTCGCCGCCAGGATTGAATTTCAGCACGCGCGGGTTGGCTCCGCCATGTCCCTGCACCACATAGATATTTCCTGCGGAATCCAGAGTCAGGTCGTTAGGCTGCTCAAACAAATGTGCGCCAGTAGTCTCATCCCATTCACCACTTTCACCACGTGTGCCAATGGTCATTAACTCATTGCCATTGCGATCCAGCTTCATAACAACATGGTCGGCTACATCTGTGACCCAGATAGTGTCATTGGCTTCTATGAAAAGCCCGTGCGCACGTCTGATCAGCCCTTCAGTTCCAAAAGAGCGGACAAACTCACCATCGATAGTGAATTCTAAAAATGGTGTACTGCCGCGGCTGAGGATCACAAGATTGCCGCGCGCATTGACGGCAACGGCTGCGTAAGATTCACCTTCAAATTCAGCAGGCATGTCGAAAGCTTCGCTGTATTCAATAGGCATATACTGGCTAAGCGTGTAGGCCTGCAAAGGAAATAACGGTCGATTTGGGCGTTGAGCTGCTACTTCGAAGGATGCGGTTAAAAGTGTTACCAGCAAAAGTGCCTCTATAATTCTCATGATTGCTTCCTCATTTACCAATTTATTATTCAGATGTTAACCATGTAAACTTAATCAAGATTACCATTAATACAACTACCTGGAAATATTCCTTTTAGCAAAGCCTTGGTTGTCGAATGGAAGATGAATTACAGGCCGCTAGAGAGCACCGTCTGCAAAGGAAGATCGATCAGATGGTTGCTGACTTTCGCTGCGGCTTCGAATGGCCCCAAGGACCAATGCCGGAAGTCACCCCTGAACCAGAAGCTTTTGAACCGCGGCAATGTTACCTGAAGCTAATGCCTGACGGGCTCTCATCAGAGCCTAAGCCCTAGCGCACCCCGATAAGTCAGAATGGTTCCATTTCACCCGTATACACACTATTCTGAACGGACGGTTAGGTGTTAGATAATTTTCGGCTTACCCACGAGTCTTAAATCAGATGCACCTTGCTCAGCTATTTATTTCGAGAATCAGTAATATAGTATACTAAACCTAATATCCTTTATAGGTTTTCACTTAAGCAAAAAATTGGAGATATAAAAAATGACACGTTTTTCAAAAGGTTTTTTAATCGCATTTGGGTTAGTAATAAGCAGTGCCTCAAGCAATGCGCAGATAGCTTTGGGCTTTGATATAGAAGTCACCGATCCCAGTAGACTCCTCGCCGCAATGGACAAATATACTGAATCTGAGACCAGCAATTCTATACCAGCGACCGCGATTCTTTCACAGTATGTCGCTAATGGGAATTCATCTGCGACACACAACCTAGCAGTTTTTTATCCGTCAGTTGAGGGCATGGACGATGCATTTTTAAAGAATGCGCTTTCAGCAGATTGGAATGAATTCTTAACAGAGTTTGGCGCGGCGTCCAACACAGTATTAAATGTTATGTTCGAACCAACTGGAATTACAAACAATAATGCTGATGCGCTCACAAGTGACTTATATGCCTCTCGCTGGATTGTCATAGATGTTACTGATGAGGCCGCATTCGCAGCGGAGTGGCAACAGCTGGTTAACTCTGATCCTACCAATTGGGATGTGAATGCAGGTCTCTGGCGCATCACAGCACCCGGCGATGCAACTGGAACGCACCTAGTGGTTTATCAGGCCAACAATTTTTCTACGTTATTATCAGTCAGAAATTCTGACCGCCTCGGAATGGCTTCTTTTCAAAGAGCCGTAAACAGCATCTCTGCCGTATATTCAAATAGCATGGTGAATACGGTTAAGACTTGGACTAACCAGTAAAATTTTAAAGGTCTATGAAAGTAAAAAGGAGTCCTGTGACTCCTTTTTATACAGCTAATTCGAACTTTCCAGTTAGCAGCCTAAAGGGCCATCGAGATTTTCTCATGTCAGAAATTCAGTTCTATGACACCGGTTATCAGATAGCAAATAATGAATTTAGTGATTAACCTATGGCCGAAATCATATTTGCTATACTGATACTTGCTGTTTCAAGAGCATTTTTTGTGATGTTGCGCTGTCCTAATTGCGAAACCCTCAAGTCCATCCTTTCGCAGAAGCGAATGAATGAATTGGATGAAGATGGTAGGCAGCAAATACATTGCAAAGCCTGCAATTATTCTTGGAAACGAACTCCCTCCTCGGGGAGTGGCGGTGGAGAGGGTGGCGGTTGATTAATCCTTAGGCAGTGGCCGTAGCGCTTCTAAGTGAATAGCATCGAGGTCTGTCTCAGGCGTTGATGACGAAACATTGCCGTAAATTGAAGGATTGTAATTAGCTGCCATTAATCCGCAGTTAACGCCTTTATGTCCTCCAACTGCAGCGAATTTGGCCTGTTTGGGGCTTATGCATTGAAAACCACCTATCTCAACGTCTCTCAAGCTATACTTGCCAGCCTATATCTATAGTATCTTCTGGGTATGAATATGAAGAAAGTTAGCTTAGATACATGGGTCCAACTGCTAGGTATATTAATTGTGCTTGCGGGATTGCTATTCGTAGGGCTCGAGATGAGACAGTCTCAGAGAATAGCTATAGGTGCTCAACAACAAACGAGAGCACACTGGCTGTTAACTGGGGACAAAGAGAAAGATGGCTCACTTATGATTCGAGAAGATATCACGCCAAGCAGCTATGCCGATTTCGTCAAAAAATGGCTGGACCTAGGCGCCAATCTCGTAGGAGGCTGCTGCGGCACCACCGCAGAGTTTATCGAAGCCATTCATGAACGTTTAGCTCAACGAGCACAGAAATAGCAGCGACACTTGTGTATCACCTGGATCGCCGAACTAAATAGCGAGAAGACTGAATCGAAAGCAGTCACCTAGACTCAGTCTAGTAAAACTCTACAGGCCTGCCGCGTCTCTAAGTAGTTCACAGATAAGGAGTAGAAAAATTTTTGAGCTAAGACTTTTAATTATGTTACGCGTAGTTGTTATGGTATCGGTATTATTTATGGGGCAGCTTGCATCTAGCCAAACCCCTGACTTGACCGATTATGAAACCCGCGCTTTTGTTGGCAGTGCCGGCATAGAACGCAAATACCTATTACGACTGCCAGTGGGATTCCTGGCGGGAGACTGTGCAAATGTGGTTTTCGATTTCCATGGAGCGACTGGCACAGCAGAAGGAGAGTTTCGCTACAGCAACTTCCCCCTTATTGCTGATCGCGAAGGGTTTGTTCTCGTACATCCGGATGCTAACAAACATTATGTGGATCAGAATCATCCATTGGCCACCTATTGGAACAGCGCATGGGAGGCTGTAAAACGCGAGCGCGACTATGATGTGAATTTCATTCTGGAGTTAGTCGCATCGCTGCAAGACGAATTCTGTACGCAGCAATTTTACGCCACAGGCATGTCCGCTGGTGGCGATATAAGCTCAACACTAGCCTGTCTTGCTGACACGCCCTTCGCCGCATTCGCCCCGGTGTCCTATCGCTATTACTACACGGAGGAATGTGCCGATGCTGGCCCTCGTCCTATGCTCTCTTTCCAGGGTGATGCGGATAGGATCGTACCCATCGAAGGATCAGGCACTCCGTGGTTCGATCCACCTATGCAGGAGATCATGGCGCGCTGGGCACGTCACAATGGCTGTGCTTCTGAACCTACTCAAAGCAGGGTTAGTACTGAAGTCCTGCGCTACACGTGGTCAGGCTGCACCGCCGCCACCGAATGGTATCTCATTGAAGGAGGCGGCCACACGTGGCCTGGCGGACCAATTTCGCGGCCGGGAAGTCACGTCACTCAGGACATCTCTGCTAGTGAACTCATCTGGACGTTCTTCCAGCGTTATCCCTAAGTTTGGGAATCGAAACCATCATTTTGGCGATTAGTGTAAAAATTGAACTAAAGAACGTACATCGACGTGTCTTAAGAACGTACAACCTCTGTCTGATTACATGCAATAGCCAATTCTGGCTTCGAAGCACTACATCTCGTGGCTTGATCCCACCTTATAGAACGATCTTTGAAAGAGTCAGTTTTTTCAACTGGGCACTAACCACAATGAGAACTATGAAGCATCTGTCACACCTCAGTTTTTTCATCTTATTAGTCGCCACACAGAACGGCCTAGCTCAGGAGAGCACTCCTAGCCCGCAACAGACTCTACCCAATGGGCTGTCCTTGTTTAGTGTATTGCCGTGCTTTAAGGTTGCTTTACCTTGTTCTATACGAGGCCCTGGTGATTTACCAAGGTGAGCAGCACATGCACGCGTCAGGAGCACCACGCCTGAGCTTCGTGCGCTTGCTCCGATACCTTCGATTCGCAAGACCTGATACCAATCAGCTTCCGGCGGTAGTTCTGTAATCTTGATTTGCAAATCCTGCTACATTAGTAGATAACTATGAATCTCTTTGAAAATCTAATGTGAATTTTTATGTATAGGATAACAACCTTTCTCCTCCTGTTCTTTTTGGTCTCTTGCGAAAGTCAAAAGTATGAAGCTAATTCTGGAAGATCGGTTTTTTCTTCGGCCAACTATGGAATAGTGTCTGGCAATTCAGTCACAAGAGAAGTAGAGGACATGTTCATAGAAGCCATTACCCTGCTTCACAATTTTGAATACATGTCCGCAGCACAAACATTTCGCCAAATTCAGGAGCTGAATCCTGAATTTGTATTAGCATATTGGGGCGAAGCAATGAGCCTTATCCATCCACTCTGGGACGTTGAAGACTTGGAGGGCGGACGCACAGTACTTGCAAGGTTAGCTACAACTGCTCAAGCACGCTTGGAGAAAGCGAAGAACCCTTTGGAAGCCGGGTTGATGGAAGCCATTGAATTACTATACGAAGAAAAAAATCACTCTGTGCGAGTAAATGAATACGCAGATTTCATGGAAGCGCTTTATTCGAAATATCCCGACAATGTCGAGGTTGGGAGTTTCTATGCACTCGCACTTTTAGGCACCAGTGGCGAAGGACGAGATTTACGTACATATATGAAAGCCGCGGGCATACTGGAAAGCTTGTTCATTAGATATCCAGAACATCATGGCGTATTGCACTATTTAATTCACAGCTATGATGATCCAACTCATGCCCAATTGGGCATGCGCCCTGCTCTCCGATATGATGAACTGACAAACGATTCTACGATCAAAGAAAACACACACATTAGCCACATGCCTTCTCACATCTACCTCGCACTCGGCATGTGGGATGATGTAATTATTTCAAACATCAAATCTCTTAGAGCAGGTGAAAAACAACTCATTGAAAAAAATGCCAGCTTGGGTCAGTTGACGGCATTTGAAGCCTACTACACGAACTATTATCACTCAGTTTGGTGGCTTCTGTATGGCTACTTACAAAAAGATGATACTTCCACCGCATTAGAAATGCTAAATGAGATGAGGGAAGAGTCTAGAATAGCAACTGCCAAATTGCATCGTAGGTATTTTATGCTGATGCGCGCGCATTACATTAGTGATGCTCAAGATTCGATGAACGAGGCTTTGGACGTATCTATTGAGTTAGATGGATTCCTACCTATTGATCAAGCCATTTATCATTATTCAAATGCTTATCTCGCACTGCAAAGAAATAGCCTAAATGAAGCGATGAAACATGCCGAGTTACTTTTCTCTATTGATGGTGATATCGAAGGTAGTGTTAAGTACACCTCATTTCTAACATATGAACCTGTTTCACAAGATGCACTACAAAACCTAAGCCGAGACGACATTAATGTCCTCACAATGCAGGTTCTTTTGACCGGTATGATAGCTTACAAAAAAGGAGATATCGAAACGGGGCTTGCAACAATAGCTCAATCTTCCTCAATGCTAATTGAAAAATCTTTTGATTATGGACCTCCAACGATTCCAAAACCGCCTTCCGAGGTATATGGCGAGTTGTTATTTCAAGAAAAGAGATACGAAGAAGCTTTGCAAAGTTTTAATCTTTCTCTCAAGCGGTATCCTGGTAGAGCTGCTTCACTAACTGGAGCGGCAGAATCGCGCAATTATATTGAGTACCTAGACTCAAGTAAAAACCTTGAAGTAGTGCACGTCATAAATCCAGAGAGTAATAATCCGCTCAGGTTTCGTTCAACCAATAATCTAACTGGCATCTCACAAGATAAGCTGAAGGGCCTACAAGAACTAAACATGGCAGGTGGCGGACAGTTGACTGAAGAGCAAATGATAAAACTAAAACAAGAAACCGGAGGAAAGTTGCGCATCATTGATGTCCGCCAGGAACCACACGTGTATTTAGATGGACTTCCTGTCACTTGGTACAAATCTTATATTACAGATATCAAAGATGTGAAAAACCCTCAGTCCGGAATAAATTCCATGAAAGAGATGGAAAATGAATTCGTAGAGTTTCTCAATAAAAATTCGACAATCGCGACGTCCAAGATACATTGGGGAAGTGAACCGGTGTATGAACTGATTGAAAATATCCAACTTTCGCCGACTGAGATACTTACAAATGAGCAAATGGCTCAAAAACACAACATTGAATATAATCGGTTTTTCATTCCAGTATTTCCTGAATCTTTCCAAGAGAAAGAATTCATTGAGCTAGTTGATTCCATTAGTGACGATGAGACGGTTTACGTTCAATGTTGGGACGGCACCGGTAGATCAACGGTGTTCATGACCATGTTTGACATCCTTAAAAACCATGAGGTCTCACTCGAACTCATCGTTGAACGGCAAGCGTCTCTTGGAGGCATTAACACATCCGATTTGTATCCAAGAGAAAGTTCCAGGTACAAACGGTCTTTAGATCGAAAAACGTATATCGAACGGTTTTACGAATCCATGCACTAGGTTTTTCCATCTTCTGCATTCTCGTATAACGTGCGCCAAAGCGGTTTGTTCTGGCCAACTTAAATCGAACACTTATACTATAAAGGGACAGATTTAGTTTTTGGAGAGGCTGAAATGCTAAATAGGCGAATTCTATAGCACACTTCTTAGCACAATCTGGATTCGCAGCTTCAACTCATTGAATCTAAATAGGAATCGGTCACGCGGTCTACTGAAAATCCTCGTGTCGATGGTTCGACTAATTGCGCCAGCAATTTCCAACAAGCGCGCCAGCGCGAAGCCTACAGGAGACAAAAGGCCTAAGCTTTTTTGGATTTTTTAAATCTATCTTACCGTTCGTCCACAATAGTATGTATACGGGTGCAATGGAACCATTCTGACTTATCGGGGTGTGCCCCTAGGGTGGGGTGCTGACTGGGCGGTTACTAGGAAACATGGGGGTGGGGCAGCTATCTAAGGCTGAAGAGCCAGAGAGCAAGGTGACAAAACTAATTGATGGTATCCGTGATGGTATCGTCTAACTTCTAAATTTAATACTTATATATAACAATGACTTATTGGTACTATTCAGTAGTACCCATTGCTACCATTTCCCCTTTACAAAGCAGTACGTAAAAGTCCAACAATACGCACAAAACCTGCAAATAAAGGCATCTGTTGCTACTTTCCATTACCTAGCGCATTAATTTCGTGTAACGCAGTGTTAATATTTTTTCTGTTGACATTTTCAGTATGGGATGTTTTAACAAGTTTCTTAAAGAAACTTTTTTAAACATGTAAATATACGGAGAAATTTATGATTAAAAAGCTACTTCTGATGTCAGCATTGATTTTTGCCCTGCCAAGCCAACTTTTTGCTGATCATCACGCACTAGCATTGGAGGCTCGCCAACCGCAAAGCAACCTTGATCTGATATCTATCGAGATAGGCTCTGAGTTGACAACTATTGTCGCTGAAGCCGCGCAGGACATGGAAGTTTACGGGCGTGTCTATATGACTTTCAAGCTTTCATATAACTCTACAAATACCGGCGGTACTTATACATTTGAAGGACGAGCATACCCTGATCAGGATACCGCTATCTCAGGGTCCGGCGCGGGAATCTGGCGTCGTGATGGCACGATGCTAGTGCTAGATCAATTGGTAGCAGTATCAAACGGAACGGTAAACTTAGATAGAATCGTAATGAATCCCTTCACACGAACGGCCACGATAGACGTCTACATTAGAGAATAACTGGATATTGGAACGGTTTTAAACTACTCATTTAAAATCAAAAACCAAGCCTGCAGTGGTAATCACGCCTCTGCAGGCTTTTGTTTATGAGCAACGGGTAACCGGTTACAGGCAGGAATTAATGAAGATTGCTTTAGGAGTTTTTGCCGGTTCTACGGCTTAATTATTCCCGGCTCAGGATGATTCCAATCACCGGAATAAGCGCAAAAAGAAGTATTATTAACTTTCACCCCGCACCGTGAGCATCATCACTAGAAAATATTTTAGAGCCGTAAGTGACTCCAACAGAAACTATTAAGAAAGCGAATATAAGACTAACTATCAAATCCATTCTGACTCTCCTTCCAAAATCAGCTCAAGCAAGTCTGAGCAGCAACTAGAACCATAAGCTGTGTGCGTTAGCCCCCCGTCCCTTAAATAAGCCCCCCTAGGGTTGCAGAGGGCAGATGTAATGGCTTTTGAGGCTCAGGGATTCAATTACACCGTCTCAGTAATCTTAGGACTACAAGAGGCTCAGGACGTATACGAGTGCAATGGAACCACTCTGACTTATCGGGGTGTGCCCCTAGGGTGGGGTTCCAGCTGGGCGTTTGCTAGGAAGTAACAGGGTCAAAGACGCGCTTACGTGTACGCAAGGCAGGCTGACGCTGACTCTGTCGTTGCCTTACGGCCACATTCCCTTTCGTAGCACTAATCATCTGTGGAAATGCTACCTATTTAGCTTGCAGGGAATCTAGAAACTTTAAAACATCTGCGGCAGTGAGCGTTGGGTTTTCTTCCATCGGAATATGGCCCAGATCAGGATAGATGATCGTCACTGTATTAGGCATATTTTTTTCAAACAGGGGCGCTACTGACACAGGTATCACCGCATCTTGTCCTCCCCACATAATCAATGTGGGCTGAGTAAGAGCACTAAAATCGGTTAGCTGATCCGAGTCGCCATAGGATCCTGTTCGACTTAATATTGCAGTGCGCGTTCCCTCTCGCATAATGAGTTCGTAGTAACGCTCGATCAGTTGCTCATCAACCACAGGAGAATCGTTATAAGCAGATCTTAGCCCTTGTCCGATTAACGATGCAGGGTCTAAATAGCGGGCGATAGCGCGAAACCATTCTTGCTGCAGTAGCGCGAATGCTGCGGGGGCCTCTCTGTCATACTCGGTGCCGCCTTCTTCGTCTATGTTAATGCTCGAACTCTGCCAACTCCTTGGCGCTACAGAGTCGACAAGTATCATCGCAGACACACGCTCAGGGTGCTCGAGCGCGTAGCGCCAAGTTGCGCCTCCACCCATGGAATTCCCACCCAGCACGAAGTCTTTCAAACCAACCGCATTAGCAACCGCATCGATGGTCTGAGTAAAAACGTCACCTCCGTATTCGCCGCTAGGCACCTGCCCTGTGAGCCCGTGCGCTGGGAGGTCTAGAGTGACTATTCGGTACTTCTGGCCCAGAATACTTACCCACGGCTCCCAAGTGTGTAGCGATGCCATCGCCCCGTGTACGAGCACCACTGGCAGGCCGCTAGCATTGCCCTGGTCGCGATAGTGCACGCGACTACCGTTTTCCATGATGAGAAATTCAGATTCAGAATTACTATATTTCGCATCTACTACTGACGCCGGCAAGTCACCTTCGAATAAGAAAATTGCCGCTGCAACAGCTAATATGATGAGCATACCTAATAAGCCTTTACCAATTTTACCAATTTTAATACTTCATTCTCCCAAAGTAAGTGACTCACGCGTCGCCTTTTCAAACGTGTTCGTACGCATCGTCTCTTTCACGTATCTGTTCTTCTCCGAACTCCCAAATGCTATTCTGCCTACAGTCTTGCTGTTCCAAGGTATATGCGCTGGCTAGGTTGTACCACGCACCCCATAACGGCGTTGGAATCACTAATAAAGTGCACCACACTGAAACGAGCGCCAATCTGTTATTTGAATAAGGCCTAGTCACGTAAATTTAAATCCTTCGTTCACAATAGTATGTATAGGAGTGCAATGGAACCATCCTGACTTGCCGGGGTGTGCCTCCTAGGGTGGGGTGCTGGCTGGGCGGTTGCTAGGAAACAGAGTGCAGAGAGCTAACCTAGCTATACCTTTTGCTGTCTTAGCACCCATGAATTTTGCCCCCGTGAAACCGACACTTAGTCTGGCCCTTGATCAAGGAGCCTGACAGCGTTGCCGACTACGTTTGGACATTCCATTGTACTGAGGGCATTACATACGTCCACCGAGAGTTGTGTAGCTAGCAATCATTTACTTAGCCAACCTCACTCTAACCCCCTAAAAATTGTATTACCTGATTTTTCTTTTTCATAAAGTTCAGAGTTTTCTGTTCTAAATTTTTCTAATTTTTCTTTCGCCGCAGTGGGATCAAGAACATTATTTTCGAACCATGTGACAAATTCTTCATCTCGAACATTGCTCCAAAATTTCCAAACGCGATTTCCAATAGGTGACCTAAAAATCCCAGTGCTTAACATATGTACTCTCATGTCCAGGTGCTTTTCCTCAACTAACCCTTGCTTAACTTTGTCGTAAACATCAAAAACATCTACTAGGAGCATAATCGAAAACCAAGTAATCCGAGATTTTTCACTATCCTCAAGGTCTTCCGCCGCCCAATCTTTAGCGATGAACTCAGCAAATTCCTTGTCTTTCGCTGTATTAAAAAATCGATCGTACAGTCGATGAGTGAGTCCGTGTCCAAATTCCGCTTTAGTGATCAGGTTGTTTTGCTTGATTTGCGCGG
Source organism: uncultured Pseudomonadales bacterium (assembly GCA_949372635.1). Taxonomy (GTDB): domain Bacteria; phylum Pseudomonadota; class Gammaproteobacteria; order Pseudomonadales; family Pseudohongiellaceae; genus UBA9145. The sequence continues at coordinate 39,829 of CASIAB010000011.1, read as the reverse complement.
ATAGATAAATAAGCGTAATAACTGTGGCTAATGCAGCCACAAATTCTCCAAGGGAACCGATATCTTGAATACTCATCTTGCCTCCAGATATGAAAATTAAATTTATTCAAATTATTCTACAACCCACTATTACATTTAGATATTAGTCATGCGTCAACAAGTTCGATATGCAATACCTTGCGTCCACAATAGTATGTATAGGGGTGCAATGGAACCATTCTGACTTATCGGGGTGTACCCCTAGGGTGGGGTGCTGGCTGGGCGGTTGCTGGGAAATGTGAATGACATAGAGTTATCTAGGGCAGAAGAGCCAGTGGATGCGCATTGGACTGTAACGGTTGTGGGGGCTGATTAGGAAGCAGAGTAGAGTTATTAGTTAGCAGTCAGCTCCTTAAAGCTGTCTAACTTAAGAATCAAGTTGGTGGGGTCTATTAAGTTCCATGTTGTTTCAAGGACGCTACTGTCGGTCTGAATAATGTCAGTATACACTCCGGTCGTCGTTTCAAATTTGCCGCTGCAATCAGGAGTTTGACCGTTCTCATTAAGCGCGCTAATAGCGTTGAACTCTCTAAACTTAGTTATCTGCACCGTAGCTTCAGATAGAGATGCCACCTTTAATCCCATATCAAACTGACTAACGCCATTGACTGCACTAGGCAAACCATCGGTAAATATTCTTAAACAAACATAGATTGTTGCATCAGCCGAATTAAGGACTCCAACGTTATTAAATTCCAGCCCATAAGATGAGTCCGGTGTTACGCCGTTATAGGGTGAGGGCCATTCAGCCGTGGGTTCATAAGAAACAGGAGATGCAACAGTAATCGTTGCCGTCGTTGTGGAACTTTTACCATCGTCATCAGTCGCTTTAAAGGTGACAACTGTTGAGCCGTTCGGTAATGCAAGAGTGGCGCTTAAACCAGTCGCTACTTCAACACCATCAACCAACCATTGGGTCGTTGCAATCGTTCCATCACTGTCTGTCGCAGTAGCCGTGAAACTGACTGACTCACCAGCTGCATTGTCGGTGTCAGAGATTGTCCGGTTGCCTCCTGAGATAGTTACTATCGGAGCAACATTAGGGGCTTCAACGGTAATCGTTGTCGTTGTTATAGGCTCAAGCACAGTTATCGTTTGCGTTGAGGAAGTAGTAGCATTTTTATTATCAGTTGCCTTAAACGTGACTACGGTTGCTCCATTTTGCAAAGACAAGGTTGCAGAAAAACCTGTGGTTCCTGCAACGGCCTCTCCCTCAATCAACCATTCAGTAGATGCAATAGTCCCATCATTATCTGAGACGGTAGCTTGGACCAGAACCGATTCACCCGCAGCACCGTCTGTATCGGCAATGACGGTTTTTCTTCCTCCAACTATTGCCGCGATGGGCTTTTCTTTGGTAGGACTGGTTACTATGCTATTTGTTGAACTAACAGGGGTAAGGGATGCTTTAGAGAGAAGGTCTAACTGATCAAATGTAATCGTTGCCTCACCCTTAGTTGCTTTCCAAAAGTTATCATTCGTATTTCCAGTGTCTGAGGTTAACTGCATATCATACGCAGCTCTATCAGCTGCCCTCCACTCCTCAATAGACAGCGGTTCTTCTGAGAGAACAACATACATTCCTCTAAACGATTTCTGGGAGTTGAGATAGTCTGGCTTTCGAATGCCTTCGACCGCTATAAACTCGTCTATGGTCATGGATGTAATATTAGAAGCCTTAAAGAGTCCAGACGCTTCATCTACCCATTCAAAATCCTCCGCTGTTTTAATATCGTGGCCGATGCTTGCAGCATCTATTAACCCCATCATGTAAAGCTCAAAATTTCCGTAAACATCAACGTTATTACCAGACGGATCCCATTTTCCAAATTCACCAGTTACTGGACTTTTAGCCCTGTAGTTACCCCCTCCCAAATCCTCAAGGCTGCCAGGTAACCAGCCACCTAGCACACCCCCTATATTTCGATACCCCCAATGTCCATGACCTACTTCAGAAGAAGTAGGAAGGCTGGATTTGTCGAGCTTGTTTCCCCAGGTATGAGCTATTTCATGAATACCGGCTGATGCAAGCCCATCTCTCTTTAGATATTCGTTTGCTCCCTAAAGCATTCCTTGCGAGCCAAACGAACCGCTGTTATCGAATATCCTTTCACCGATACCGCGCACAGAATTGGATACCTGTACATGTCTCGCAGAAAACTTTGAATCTTCAGGAGGAGCTTCCAAGTTCAAAGCAATATTAATAGAATCAAACTCATCGTAAAAATAGGAGTATAACGAAAATATAAGCGATTCTCTTTCAGTAAAGGACAACCCAGCTTTACCCCTTTCAAAACGAGAAGGGGACACCCAATTGACAACTCTGCCTGATCCTAAAATCGAAACAGAGTAATCCTCCTGATTTGTAACTAAGTTAATCTGTGATGCATAACTAGGGTCAGAATCTATATCATCGTCTATACCATCCTTATCAGCATCTGTCGCAAAAAAAGCATTGTAAATAAACAGATTTTCGATAGTTGAATTCTCTAGCCAACTTGGCTTTGGCAAACTAAATGCATTATAACTAAGATAAAGGTCAGTTAAGTTTGTCAGATTGCCTAACTCAGCAGGAATACTTCCGCTGAGAGAATTCCTATTCAGCCAAAGGCTAGTTAAGTTTGTCAGATTGCCTAGCTCGGCAGGGATGCTTCCGCTGAGGGTATTATTATTAAGCAAAAGGATAGTTAAGTTTGTCAGATTGCCCAGCTGAGTAGGGATGCTTCCGCTGAGTGAATTATTATAAAGATAAAGACCAGTTAAGTTTGTCAGATTGCCTAACTCAGCAGGAATACTTCCGCTGAGTGAATTACTATAAAGATAAAGACCAGTTAACTTTGTCAGATTACCCAGCTCAGCAGGAATGCTTCCAGCTGAGGGTATTATTATCAAGCAAAAGGCTAGTTAAGTTTGTCAGATTACCCAGCTCAGTAGGGATGCTCCCACTGAGGGAATTACTATTAAGAAAAGGTCGGTTAACTTTGTCAGATTACCCAGCTCAGAAGGGATACTACCGCTGAGTGAATTACTCACGAAGGACAAGGACAGGTTAACTCTGTCAGATTGCCTAGCTCAGCAGGGATGCTGCCGCTGAGTGAATTATCACAAGATAAGGAAGTTAAGTTTGTCAGATTACCCAGCTCAGCAGGAATACTCCCGCTGAGGGTATTATTATTAAGCCAAAGGCTAGTTAAGTTTGTCAGATTACCCAGCTCAGAAGGGATGCTCCCGCTGAGGGTATTATTATTAAGAAAGGCTAGTTAAGTTTGTCAGATTACCCAGCTCAGAAGGGATGCTTCCACTGAGGGAATTATTATAAAGACAAGGACAGTTAAGTTTGTCAGATTACCCAGCGAAGCAGGAATACTCCCGCTGAGGGTATTATTATCAAGAGAAAGGCTAGTTAAGTTTGTCAGATTACCCAGCTCAGTAGGGATGCTGCCACTGAGGGAATTATTATAAAGATAAAGGTAGTTAAGTTTGTCAGATTACCCAGCTGAAGTAGGGATACTTCCGCTGAGGGTATTACTATCAAGATAAAGGCTAGTTAAGTTTGTCAGATTACCCAGCTGAGTAGGGATGCTCCCACTGAGGGAATTACTACTAAGGAAAGGTCAGTTAAGTTTGTCAGATTACCCAGCTCAGAGGGGATACTTCCGCTGAGTGAATTATCACGAAGGAAAAGGACGGTTAACTCTGTCAGATTGCCTAGCTCAGCAGGGATGCTTCCGCTGAGGGAATTATCAAAAAGATAAAGACCAGTTAAGTTTGTCAGGTTACCCAGCTCAGCAGGAATGCTTCCGCTGAGGGTATTATTATTAAGCAAAAGGCTAGTTAAGTTTGTCAGATTGCCCAGCTCAGCAGGGATACTCCCGCTGAGGGAATTATTATAAAGATAAAGGCCAGTTAACTTTGTCAGATTGCCTAGCTCAGCAGGAATACTTCCGCTGAGTGAATTATTATAAAGATAAAGACCAGTTAACTTTGTCAGATTACCCAGCTCAGCAGGAATACTTCCGCTGAGGGAATTATTATCAAGACTAAGGCTAGTTAAGTTTGTCAGATTGCCCAGCTCAGCAGGAATACTTCCGCTGAGAGAATTACTCTGAAGCCGAAGGGATACTGCGTTCCCATCTGAACAAGTGACTCCATACCAACTACATTCAGTACCAGCCTCTCCAAGCCAGCCTGTATTGTCCGTCCAGTTAGCACCGTCAGTTGAGTTATATAGCGCGACTAAGGCATCACGCTCAATCTGCGGAACCTGGGCATAGGACGCTCCTGCTAGTGAGATAAGCAGAAGGAATAGAGCTGTATGGAATGAGTGCTTAATAGTAACTCTCAATATTAACTAACCGTTCGTCCACAATAGTATGTATACGGGTGCAATGGAACCATCCTGACTTATCGGGGTGTGCCCCGAGGGTGGGGTCTACTAGTTAGCAGTTAATTCCTGATAACTAGGGGCATTTAATTTCTGATGACTCAATGAGTAGTTCCGATAATTCAGCAGTTGAAAATCCTAAAACCAAATCCGTGATATCTCTGTACTTACAAGAATTATACACAGCTAGCATTGCATTTAGTTTTGCGTCCCAGATCCCAGGGTCCATCAGACCAAGTTTGTATTGAAGGAAATCATTTTCAAAAAGCATCCAAAATTGCCATACAGCATCTCTAACCGTAGTCGTATCTTCTGAGTAAGTTCCATTTACGATTCCGTAGATATATTCCACAAAACTTGAATCACCTTCGTCAAATCCACCAATAATTTCGACAAGCACCTCAGTTCTAGCTTGCTGCTGTGCAGCTAAAGCTATTTTTTGGGATTGCTCCATTTGTGCGCCAACAAATATAAGGGAACCTATAACCCCCAATATGCCTATTACATTAATAATTCGTTCTATGCTCATCGCATCAGGTCTCCGAATAAAGGAAGCATTATTATTGTTATACGTGACTTGTTCACAGTAACTCTCAAGAATACCTAATCGTTGGCCCAGAATAGTATGTATACGGGTGCAATGGAACCATCCTGACTTATCGGGGTGTGCCCACTAGGGTGGGGTGCTGTGGTTGCTAGGAAACAGGGGTGAGTGGAGCTGCATAGCCAGAGGTTAGGAGCTGCTTCATATTCATACCCCGAAGATACTATAGATATTGGCTGTCAGGTATAGCTTGAGAGGCGCTAAGGCTTATTAGCAAGATATAAGCGCCAAACAGGCCCAATTTGCCGCATTTGGAAGCTACAAAGGCGCTGGCTGAGGATTAGCCGGCTAACCGGCATTGGTTTCCACCGCGTGCCTGCTTAACCACGTACGGTTAAATCAGCACACGGTTAGCTATATCCTGTGGCCTTTAGAATTTGGTGCAGTTTTCATTCTTCCTATTCAGACAAAAGGTATCCAAAATGAATTCAGGCATAATACAGTTACAGTTAGAATCACGCTTAATCTATGCAACCTCTTAAACGCAGTCTCATCGCCCAAATCTTTCGCGGAATTTGTTGCAGGGATAATCGCATAGCAAATTCCCATTAAAGCTACTGTAATGAAAGAGACAATCTTTCCTACCATCGACCCATTATTAAGGAATGAAACCAGTAATGAACAAATGCCTATACCTAAGACTAGCAAAAATAGCTGTGGAAAAACTGTTCGCAAAAATGGTCCGACTTCTGCAGCAGCAAATTTCTTGAACAAAGAAGGAGCAATAATTCCTGCGTGGAAAACAATCATACCCACAATAACTCCAGAAAGAAAAATTGGTAGAACAGTCAATATAGTTAAGTCCATCAGGTTACCTCACTTAGAATTTGGTGCAGTTGTAAATTTGGGCGGATACGGTGTCCCTTCTCTTAGTTGAATTTAACGCTCCAAACAGTAAAGACCTGCCCATCTTGCCCATAAGAACCCCCTGCAAAACCAATAAGCAGTAGCGAGATAAATGTAGACATGAGTAATTTCATAGCCTTGTCCTCAGGAAGTCCTAAAGGTTCGACCAGAATAGTATGTATAGGGGTGTAATGGAACCTTTCTGACTTATCGGGGTGTACTCATAGGGCGAGGTGCTGTCTGGGCGGTATCTGAATATAGGATAAGTAAGGCTGAATTATTCGATCATTTGCCCCCCTTACTTGCCGAAGCAGCTCTGCTGTAATATAGAGAAAGTGTTCTTTCTTTAGAGAACTGCTCATACTCAATTATCGCAGGGGCCTTTAACGCAATATATGTTTTAGATAATATCGGTTATCATTATGATTAAGCAGTCATAGATTGCAATTTGATTTTACTAAAGGATATCTAAGGGACAATGATAAGAGAATCAAATTTAATAAAATATTTTTCTATTGATAAACTAGTCTATCATTCGCTCGATCAGAGTCTTTATCAAGTCTCTGTAGTTATCGAGGGCGAAGAAAAGTATGTAAGCGATGACAATGGTAAATTACTTCGATCTCATAATCTAAATCAATTGCAAAAAAAAATGAGAAAAATAAACGCCAAAGAAACTGTCCTGAGGCAGGATAGTGCTTATGACGAGATGATAGGCGGTCCACATAAAATTTCTGCCAATACGCTTGAAGTCCCCTTAGCTGATAATAATCTTTATTAGTACTGTTGGCTTTGAATTCACAGTTAAGTACGTGTTGAACTACCTAGGGCAGAAGAGCCGAAGGATAGATATTCGGCTGTAAAGGTTGTGGGGGCTGATTAGGAAGCAGAGTAAGATTATTGGTTAGCAGTAAAGGTATAGCTATTCTGATCGACACTATTACCTCCGAGATCCGTGATCGCCCCTTTTGTAAACGAGACTGAATATGTTGCTCCACTATTTAGCCTAGTACCCTCGGGGCCGGCTACATATTCACTTATACTAAATATTCTGAAAGCATCGAAAGTGTTCATCTGCAACCAATTAGATATATTTAATGGTTTATACGCGATAATTGTCAGTTCATTACCAGAAGTCGATAACTCTATTGCAGAGTACATATCAGGGTGAGGAATTAGATTTGTCGGATACGAGGCAAGCTGTTGACCGTCGCCATCGCTGAGTATCACATTCCCTTTGCCCAGGCTAATTGGCTCACTGAACTTGATTTTTATGCGATGCTCGTCTGCGACTCTAACGACTTCTGCTGCGGCCCCGTTAGTTGAAACGACCTTGGGCGGAATGAGATCAGTCTTATCGTTTAGTGGCTCAAACCTTACCCCCGCTCTGGCAAGAGGCGCATCAATATTAGTCTCAACTACACCGTCTTTGACAAATGCCCCTTTGTATTGAACCCACCAACCATCATACAACTCTTGGTAACGATGGCACTTGGCAACCTTTCCTTGTCCGTCTTTGCAGTCATAGTCATTTTCCGGACCAAGTTGAAGGAGATATTTTCCATTCGGGTCGGTTGCGCCCTTCGTGTCCTTTACCAAAGCACGATCATAGGTGATGGTGGATTCGGGCAACCAGCCCATCAGGTATACACGATTCCAAATCGGATATTGATCCCTCATTTGATCTTGGAACGGGCCGCCGCTAGCACCCATAACACCGTACTGAAAAAGGTTGCCTTCAAGATCGCGATCATGGCCATCTTGTCCAAGAGCATGGATAACCTCATGCACATGGGTGTTTGAATGACGGCTTTTATAGAATTCCCTTTTTTCCCCCGTGGGATTAAGCGTATAAAAACTGTCGTCTGCATACCAGCATTGTTTACCACCATCTATTGTTCGACCTTCAGAATCAAGCAACCCAATACGCACCTGACTTCCCGTTTCGCTGACCACAGAGCCCCCTGCGCATCCAAACTGAGCTGCACTGGTCTGGTATGTGGTTTCATCGTTGAAGATAATCCCTATAGTTTTGTAGTTTTCTGAATAAAGCCCTTTAGGAAGTTTATACCCGGCTAAATAGTCCCAGGATGCCGTCCACGCATATCTTACAACCTTTGAATCAACCCAACTCCTGTGCTGCTTACCAAGGTCTGTTTCATACCATCCATACCTAAGCCCTTTGCCATTATCTAAGACCCACTGCCTTGCCGACTTCAGAATTTCTAGTTGCTCAGGGGTGGGATCGATAAATATTGTTCCTAAGGGAGCGTCCCTTTCCGCGTAGAATGACCATGGGAAGCCTTGCCAACCGCCTAGAGCCGCATCGATCGCTTTTATATCTTCGTTTGCTTGAAAGTAGTCCGTATTCCTTTGATCAATCCCTCCGTCGAATATTCTATATGACTTGAACTTACCAAAACTAAGTTGGGATAATCTTGCTAGCGTTTCCCTAGCAGTATCTCGGAACATTTCGGTAAATTTGTATCTGCTCGTTCCGTCATAACCTCGAAGAACAAATGCCACATCCGCTGTTTCAGTTAATACTGATGAGTCAGTGAGCTGAAACTGAAAACTATTTGCATCCACCAACTCAAAGGCCAACGCATACGGGGTAGAATCGACCTGAACAATATCTTGATAAGTCTTAGTTGATGAGTCATAAGTTCCGTAGCAGGCAGGCTCTTCTCCGGCAGACGTTTTTAGTTTCGACTCATTGAAAACACGACTTTCATCTACGGTAAAAATTACAGGATTTGTTGATTCAAGCTTGAAAGATATTCCAAAATAATTCTGACCACTAATCGATGTCGATTCATCTATCTCATAAACCGCAATACATGTAGATATTTTTCCTGTATCGCTAGAGTAGATCCCAATATTATTTGGTAAGCCATATTTTTCATCTGGAGTTATACCAAAATAATTTTGGGTAGAAAGCTGCTTGGTCTCTTCAAAATCCTGAGCATAGGACGCTCCTGCTAGTGAGATAAGCAGAAGGAATAAGGCTGTGTGGATGCGTGGCTTGATAGTAAATCTCCGGAATACCTAACAGTCCGTTCAGAATAATATGTATACGGGTGCAATGGAACCATCCTGACTTATCGGGGTGTGCCCCTAGGGTGAGATGCTGGCTGGGCGGTTACTGGGAAATGGGGTGGGGTAGTTTTAAGGGGGCAAAAGGTCGATAGAAGAAATGTTTTTGGTGGGTACTTAGGTGGGTATATGCAGTATTTGCATCTAAGTTACTGATTATAATGGGTCTTCAAGTCCACCCATTGCTACCATACACCACTCCAGCGAGCTCTGGAGAACTCCAAGAATAACCTCAAAGCCCTATATATTAGGGCTTTTTGTGTACACTAACTCCATAGACCTCCACTAGACTCCGACTACATCCAAGATATTTGGGGGTATTTTTGGGGGTACTTTCAGAAATACAAAACCAAGTACCCCCAGTTAACCACTATGCAAAAGCTAACAGCTACAGCAGTCAAACAGGCTAAGCCTAAAGATAAGCCATACAAGTTAGCTGATGGTGGTGGTCTCTATCTGCACGTAAAACCCAATGGTAAGTACTGGCGATACAAATACCGGTTTGCCAATAAAGAGAAACTACTAGCCTTCTATCGTGCCGAGTTGTAACGATCATCAAAGTAACGATCTAATTCATTAAGTTCTTGTGTTCTAAATTGAGCTCCCTGCTTTACTTCAACACCGATTATCTGATGAGTTTCCTGTTCAATGTCATATACAGGCCATTGTGGCAATTCATTGTTATTCGGTGTGCCGGATTGTGCGAACTCTACCCAGTAATCATTCATTAGTTTAGCGATTTTCCAATCTTCATCCCTTGTTCCGGAAGGTAAAGTATTAAAGACATACATTAACTCCATTGCATGAGGTGAACGTTCTTCAGGATTACGAAGATTTCGATTGAATAAATACATGTAGCTGTCTTCATTCGTCCGTGCCATAGCATTAAGAATTTCGCGAGTTGGACGAGCAAACCAGGAATCGGTATTGTAATCCACTTCAATGTTGTAAACATCTTCATCGCTATCCGCAACATACATGTCTAAGAGACTTCCAGCATGCTCTCCGAATTCCTCAACTCTTGCTGTACGCTGTTCTTCGACAGTTTCAAATGTGCGACCTGGGCGAATAAAGAATAGTCCTTCTCCGTCATTAACACCTGCGATTAATGGCACAGCGTTATGGGACCCTTCAGCAAAAATTTCCGCCGGAGATTTTGGAAAAATATGACCATCAACAATGAGTGAAACGCCGTCCATGCCGAGATTCATCTCCATGAGCTGTGCCGCAGTGAGGTCGCGCATATTTTCTAACTGATCAGTACCACTCACTCCGAGTTCATCTAGTTTTGTGTTAATAGCTTCCTCGCCACGCGCTTCAGCGCTTGCAGTCATACCATTGTGAGAACTTAAATTGGTAACGTTGTAAGAAGTAATCCAGGTACTCTGTGATATTGCTTTGTGAAAGAGCCCTTTTGCCAACGGAGTGGCTAACAATGAGTAAACACTGCCGCCGCCAGCAGACTCTCCGAAGATAGTTACATTGTTTGGGTCACCACCAAATCCAGCGACATTGTCGCGAACCCATTCCAATGCGGCAATATGATCAAGAATACCGTAGTTTCCAGAAACGCCTTCCGGTGATTCAGCAGAAAGTGCCGGATGTGCCATCCAACCAAATGCACTCATGCGATAGTTAACTGAAACAAGAACAACTTCATTTAGCGCAAATTGTTCACCATTGTATATGGGGATACTGTTAGCACCGCTTGTCCAACCCCCACCATGAATCCATACCATGACTGGCAGGTTTGCTTCGGCAGATTCTGCTTTAGTCCAGACGTTTAAATACAGACAATCTTCGCTCATATAGCGATTGCCTCGCTGCATGCAGGCAGGCGGCTGATTAGAGGCTTGTCTTACACCCTGCCACGGAGTTGGCGGTTGCGGAGCCCTCCATCGCAAATCACCCACCGGTGGCGCCGCGAAAGGAATACCGAGAAATGCCTGTACGCCACTTTCTAAAGCAGTACCGGCCACCTGACCAGACGTGAGCGTGACAGGTTCTTCAATTGCATAACTTAGCGAAGTAAGTGCAAAGAACGCACTTGTTAAAAGTCCCTTAAATATTTTCATAGAGATCACCTATATGATTCTGCACGCTGAAGTAGGAAGAATAAAGGTACCTTTAGACTGGCAAGTTGTCTAGATCAAAGCATAGCAGCGCACCCCGAACCAACTACATTCAGTCCCAGCCTCTCCAAGCCAACCCGTATTATCCGTCCAGTTAGCCCCGTCAGTTGAATTGTATAAAGCGATAAGAGCATCACGTTCAATTTGCGGAATCTGAGCATAGGACGCTCCTGCTAGTGAGATAAGCAGTAGGGTGAAGAATGTAGAGATGAGTAGTTCCATAGCCTTGTTCTCAGAGATTCTCGCCAGCCCGTTCACAATAGTATGTATACGGGTGCAATGGAACCATTCTGACTTATCGGGGTGTGCCCCTAGGGTGGGGTGCTGGCTACTGGCTAACTAAATTGTATACTCTACGCCTGTTGATGCGAGCCCGACTAAATCAATAGCGGTAGTATTCAAGCTATGATCAGCAGCAACTATGGCTAGACCGGCTGAAGTATAGGTACCATTATCAATGAGAGCCGAATACTGACTGATATTATCGGCTGGCGTAGGTGGTCCGATCAGATTCCCCCAAATCATTTCAACCACTGATAATGAGCTTGCATTAGGCCCCAGAACCACGTCAAGTGCAGTCTGCATTAGCTGTTCATAGGTCATTCCGTCGTCAAGAAGCTTTAATCCTGCACCAACATATGTTTTATTTGTCGCTTGATCTTTTCCAAGAAGTAGCCCTAACAGTTTAATTGTCTTCCCTGCGTTACCATCAAGGTCTAGAGCTATGTGCTTGTCATTAAACTTAAGGCGTTCAATGTTACTAAGAGTATCTTTATCAGTTCCCGAAGCAATATTCCAAACAGTTCCCGACTTAACCAAAGAAACATCTGTAAAATTTTCCGTGTAAACAGCCTGATCAATACCCGCATCACCATCTATGGTATCTCCGCCTAACCCTCCCGTAATCACATTGTTAGAGGAATTCCCAATGATCACATCCGCACCAGAACCGGTGATTACATTCTCAATAACAGCATCGAAGGCAATACTAATAGTTATTTTTTAATGACCAACCATTAAACGGAACAGTACTGTAAGAACCGCCATTCAGATTAATTGTGCTGCTTCTCTGGAAAATTCGTAAAGTTGAGAGTGTCAGTTCCTGCTCCGTCCCATATAAGTTTGATTTCAGGAGTATTAGGGTCAAAAGTATAGACTGTATCTCCACTATTGTGATTTAAATTAGACCCATATAAATATTGCAAAGCTGCTACATCATAAGCCATAGGCGTAGAAGCTATCGCGTACTCTTTATCATCTATAATATGTGTTGAAGCGCCATCAACAGAAAACTCACCTGCCATAACTGTGTACTCTCGAGAATTTTTATCTTCAGGAAAAGGTATGTCAGGATTATCGTTCGGATGTTCAACACCAAGCGCATGAAATATCTCATGATACATAATGGTCAAATCTCCAATAGGAGTTTGAGAACCAGGGCTTTCTGACCCTCCTCGCCACATCGGGACAAGCCCACTGGAAAAATCCGCTTCTACAAACCATTTATTGAACCAAACATCGCCACCACGAGGGTGCGCCGAAACAGGATCTGCTGTCGCAGCGATACCCTCTCTATAATTTCCCGCTCTCATCAGTAATCGTATTCATAGCGAATCTTATTGTTCCAACGCTTTCTTTAGTCTTCAATAACCTCTACGAATTTTACGTTAATATATTTTTCAATCTCACTAAGCGCAGCACGAATATCTTCTTGTTGTTTCGAACTAAAAGCTATTGGGGTAATTTCACCGACATCATCAGGATAACTATAGGGTGCAGAGGAGCCATCAGCGCGAGGGAAGCTGTATGAGATGGTTGTTATCGAGTTGTCTGATTCTTCTTCTGTTAGATAGGGATCGCTTACCCATTTAATCGGAGCGCCACTACTAGAGCCATCACCTTTTCGGTTGAGAAGTGCGTCAATATATGAAACTCCAGAAAATTGTTTCGTTTCAAATTGTTGTCCTGATTCTAAATATGTCTGCTTGTTAGCTAACGTTGGCATTTATAACTCCGACCAGAAGAACTTCCTGTAAACATAAATCATACCTCACCGTTCTTTCACAATAGTATGTATAGGGGTGCAATGGAACCATTCTGACTTATCGGGGTGTGCCCCTAGGGTGGGGTGCTGGCTGGCCTAGTTGCTATTCACCTAATTCTAAAATTAGCCTTAGGATTCTCTGGTATCGCACCCACTCGTACTCTGGCCGGGTTGATTGCGCAGGCAATTGCCGGTGGCGTAGGCGGCTATCTGTTTCATGTAATCTCTTTGAAGCGTAAGGATGATAGGAGTGCTCACAACCTAGCAACTTAGGATAGTAATCAGTACCTTCAACTGTCGAATGTGGTGGCTATCTTGGCTCCAATAAGTTTGAGATAGTTCTTTTTTTCTGGATCTCTTCGAGAATATTCTCTCGATGCGCTTCTAGCAAGCCGCTGAGTTTTTTGGCTGTTTTTTCCCCTTCAAGGTAAGGTTGGCCGTAATCGCGAATCTGGCTAATCGGCATATCGGTGCCTCGCAAGGCCTTAATAAATTTTAGCGTTCTGTCTCTCTAGCGAAGTATTCTTTCTTGTTCTTTACTTCAGCGGATTGCTCCATTGGCGGTCTGTTATTCGTCGGCTTGAAGACCCCGCCCAAAAGAATAGGACCGTATGTAAATTCTATTCCTGTTCGTTCTTCAATCTGCGGAATCTCGCGATGACAGAAATAGGAATTTGGGCTCCCGAAGTCATAGTGAAATCCCGCGATTATAGTCACCTGCTGCAGCCTATCTTAATCTCGCATGTATTTAGTAACTTTTTGATCGCCCACTGATGCTCCCCAAATGACCCCGTTTTCATCCACTGCTATTCCTTCAGGAAAGCTCGTGGCACCATGAGGGTCTGGATCGGGAATGAAGTCAGTAACGGCTCCGTCTAAAGTTCCGACATAAATACCTCTATGCCAACCAGGGTTGTAACCATATTGGCCCTCTGCCGCCCTAGACTCTGAATCAACCACATAGAGCATATCGTCGTGTATTCTTATTCCGCTAGGCCTGCCGAAGTGAGCCCAGATGGCAAGTAATTCACCTGTTGGTGAGAGAATTTGAAGGCGGTTATTTGTACGATCGCCAATATACATTTTGCCTTGAGAGTCAACAGCAATAGCGTGGAGGCCTTCAAATTCGAGCGGACCATAACCTTGAGATCCCCACTCTTCAATATAGTCGCCCTCAGAAGTTAGATGAAGTATGCGATGGTTAGAGTCTGGACTGATATGCCCGTCTATGACATAAAGTGATCCATCTGCCCCTATCGCAAGATCTGAGGGCTCATTAAATAAGTCTGGGCCCTCGCCTCTAATTCCAGGTTGTCCCAGCTCTATAAGAATTTCTCCGCTCTGGTTAAATTTAAAAATTTGGTTGCCTTTCTCTCCGTCAATTACGCCCGCGTCAATTATCCAGAGATTGTCCTCATCGTCCACAACAATACCATGTGGCCAGACGAACATGCCCGCACCAAAGCTGGTTAAAACCTCGCCGTCGGGGCTAAATTTTAATACCGGGTCGACATCATTTTCTGAGCACGCCCCTTGATTGCCTCCACATCGCTCAAAAACCCAAACGTTACCCTGAGAATCGACGTCTATCGCATTACCAGAACCCATACTCCTATCGTCTGGCAGGTTCACGAGGTTTTCATACATGGTGTAATTGTTTGGATAATCTGGCAGCACGGTATTTTGCTGCGAGTAACTGGCAGACGCCAGAAGGCTTACAATTGAGAAAAGCACAAAGAGCTCTATTCTTTTGGGTCTCATAAAACTTCTTTGATAAATTATTTTGTTATTTGTTAGATTAAATCCTAGATCATGGGCTGATTTCAAGAGGCAATAGTGGAAATAATTAAATTTGAAATAATTTATTAATTTTAATTACCCAACCCTGACTGCGTAACTCAAAGCTATCAGGTGTATCGAAGGGGTTGGTATCTCTGTCATCGCTGTAAACCACGAACAGCTCACTTCCTGGTGACCACTGCCATCGGAATCGCAGATTGCTGCTTAACGAGTTTTGGGTGGAATTGTATTGAACGAATCCGCTAAGATACATTCTTGGAGAAATGGTGTATGTGACTCTAAGCCTCCCAACCTCCGTTCTAAAATCTCCTTCTGGAAGTTTTACTTTATTAAAAGAGTAGCTGGGTTCAACGGATAATTGTGGGGATAATTCGATACTGCCGCCCCTGATTCCGATGGCAGAATTGGTGCCACTCCAAAAATCGCCAAACCGATAAGAGATTCGGCCACTAACATTACGTTGAGGTCCCAGCGAATGGAAATCCCATGATCACCACGAAAATAATGGTTTGCGCGATCCACTGTGGAGCATTAAACGTCGGTAAGATAATTTCTGTCAGCTGAAGTGTTAACCAATCCACAACGGCATAAGCAGTACCAACTTTAGCGACATTTTTAGAGTTGATAAACCCCTGTATTCCAAGCAAAATCAATTGATCGAAAATTTTACCCGTGTGGAAGTTTTCGGCAATCCACTTGTGCACTGGGTCAATGTTTTAGTAGAGTCAGAAGAGCTATGGGTTTTTTCATTTAGACAGCAACTAGTCAATTAAAAAGGAATTTGCTTGAAAGCCTGTTTTCAATAGAATTCTGAGGCCAGTCTTTTTCTTTTGGCTCACAGTTTTCAGCGTTGAAAGTTTAGCGGACAAAATTGCCTATTTGCCGGAGATATAGAATGAAGTTAAAAAATAAATATAAAAAAGCTCATGTAATCGTTAAATTTTTGTTATGTGGATTTTATTTTATTTCTAGTGGAGCTTATAGTGATCCTGTTTGGGATTTCATTGACGGGTCTCGGGATGAAAATTTTCTAAATTCTATCGATATTCCTGATAATGCCTTTTCTGCTGTACCAATAAAAATTTCTTTCAGCTACCTATCTACGCTTAATCGTTCGGATCAAGTTGAAATTAAAATTTCTGAAGGCGCGTCAATCTATTTCTCGATTTCAGACATTTTAAATTACCCGAATGGAGATTTGGGCTGGAATGGAGCTAATGACTCTATTTCCGGACTTCAGACAATCTCAATGACCTCCGGAAATCTTTACTTTCTCGCATCAATTGTCACATCAAATAATTCTTATCAGGTAATTGCAAAGAAATACCCTAGTGATGATTCATATGTAGGTTGGCTTTATAGTGAAATACGACAAAATCCCCCGCCAATAAATGATGCGCTAACCAAAGAAAAACAAGGCGGTCGCTCCATAGAGAGGCGTTTTTCTTTGACACACGAATCTACTCTGACTGTAAAGAAATCCGCTGATCTTCTAGATGTCTATTATACGGATATGGATAAAGATTTAACCTGGACATTTACGATCGAAAACTCATCTGACACTAAGTCGAATCCGCTGATATTGGATGTTAATGGGCCGTACGCAGACGATTCGCTGAATTCATATGCGTTTTTCATGGATCATTCGAATATTTTTGACTGGCCCAGTAACTGCCAAGAGCGCTCATTTGCGGATACTGATCCTTGGAAAAGCCTTGGCTCAATTCGCTGCAATATTGAATCAATCGCGCCAAATTCGAGTGCAAGTATAACAATGAAGAGTCGGCTAAAGGCTGGGTTCGGTTTTGATGACTTGATTTACGGTGGACTGGGTTATCCTGAAATTCAGCTTTATGATCCAGTGACACTTGAATTCCCTAATATTTCCTATGATGGGTATTTTACAGGGCCGATTCCGGTTTTTGATGTATTGAAAGATACCGATGACGATGGAGTGAGCGATTTCAATGAAGGGTTGTTAGGAACCGATGCAGTCGATAAAAATTTTGGCGCTCATAAGGATGTCGTAATTGATATAGTTGTTTTCTACACTGAAAACTTCAAAGAAGACATCATCATTGATCCGGAGACAAAGATTAATAGTGCTTTTACAATAGTGAACGAAATTTTTAAAGGTAGTAACACAGGAATAAAATTTAATATTGTTCACTATGAATTATTAGATTACAAAAATAATTGTACTGCAGAGCGCTGCTCAACTGGTCAAAGGTGGAACGACACACAGACTGTTATGGCGGAGTATGGGGAGAAAGGAAAGAATCAATGGCGATTCAGTGAAAAGATAAGGGCTTTGAAAGGCGCAGATTATGTGATGATACTCGATGGAAAGAGTGGGGATGACCCTACCGCAGGTCAGGCAGAATCTGGAACAAACAATAGAGGCTATTTCGGATTTAATAAGGATAAGAGAACAGTCTTTGTCCATTATGACGGGTGGGGTTTCGACATCGATGAGGAGACTATGGCACATGAGCTTGGGCACATGTTTGGTAATAGTCATTCCAGAAAACAGTCAAGAGATACATTTGGTGATAATGCCTTGACCGCTGGCACCTTTCCTTGGGCGACGGGCCATGCCATAAAAGACGAGTACGCAACTATCATGACGTACGCCAGTAAGTTTGGAAACGCTGCTTCGATTAAGCGGTTCTCGGATTCTTCTCGATCGGATTGCTCATATGTTGATGTACCTTCCTATGTTAAGGTCGTAGGGGTAGCCTGCGGGGTCGATCGTTCTGATGACCAAAACGGAGCTGATGTTGTAGCTGCCATGAAAATTGTTCGATACCAACATGAACAATTTTCACCAACACGTCCGACACTTCCAACAAGATCATCTGATGATAAATCTAACTCTTCGAGATTTTTTGCAGGATCGATCAGGGACATCGAGCTAGGCTTTAAATTAAAATTTACACCTAATGATAAAATAACTACCGAGGGGACTATCAATATTGCTTCAGAGCATGTCGGAAAAATAGGCACGACGCATATAATTATTGATGCGGGGATTTTGGGGGCTTTTCAAATGAACTCTGAGGGCGCGTTTGTTAATTTTGATATGGCTGCGCCAGTTTTGGTCGGTTCGATTGAACCGGGGCCTTTGAAAGCTATCGAAAATCTCAGGGTATTTGACGATTTAAAACCCAGCGATTTAGGAGTGACATCAGTTTTATTAAATATATATTTCGGTTATACGGTGATCGATGAGGCCCTAATAGTTTACACAGGAAGCCCTCTAGTTGTGAATATTGAAAATTAGTAATACCTAAAGAATAGGGAAACAAATAAGTACCTTCTCAGGTTAGTTTACACAAGAAATCTTTCTCATGATGCCTTGATAGATTAGCGGATATTAAGCCAGATGTATGTCCTCTTCTTCTTTTACTAGATGCTCAAGCGATTCCTCATCTAATTAGTCAGCCTTTTTGCCAGCTAGAATTAGGCGCGACTTAACCCTCTCAATGGCTTTTTCCCTGATACTCTCTCTATAACTTTCTATTGCCAGCTCCCTTTTGCAGTTAGCATACTCAACAATCTGCAAAATAAAAGCCCTCCATAAGCACTCCTTGGTCCGCCTTATGCCCGGCTACCTTTAATCCTGTGAAGGCTACGAAGAAGCCTGTAAAAACTCCAAAGAAAATGTTGGGAAAATCAGGGGTCCTGTTAGTGCTGTAGAATGGAGATACCCCTGAATTCATGCTTATTCTGTAGTTGGCGAAATCTTGCATGGTTTCTTCTTATTGTCTGATTAGCTAACCGTTCGTCCACAATAGTATGTATAGGGGTGCAATGGAACCATTCTGACTTATCGGGGTGTGCCCCTAGGGTGGGTTGCTGGTTGGACCTGCTTAGAGCTTAGCGCAGTTGTAAACCTTGGTGGCTAATGCGCTCCTGCTATCCCCAGTAATCGCTCCGCTAGCACCCTAACTGCGCCAAATTTACACATCTAATCCGCAGTTGAAATGACTGCCGGTCAGCTATATAATTGACCACTAGTCAGTTATAAGCAGGCAAACGCAATTTACCCTGACTGAGCAACCAAAAAAAAGCAGTGTGGAGACACTCATGAGTTCAGCCGTTGTGATTGATCAGAGGGCACGTAGCGCAGAGCAAAAAGCGCTGCGACGACACGCAGTGCTGGAGGCGGCCGAAACGTACTTCCGAGAGGTCGGGTATGAGGCGTTTTCTATGACCCAACTCGCCAAGAAGACCGGAGTAGCCAAAGGCACACTTTACCTTTACTTCAAAACCAGAGAGGAGCTTTTTCTGACTCTTTATGAGCAAAGCTTGATCCGATGGAGCAATATTTTTATCGGTACCTTATACGACTCCATGACCAGCAAGGCGTATGCTCAATCGTTATATAACACAACCAAAGCAGATCGCGCCTTCTTGCCTTTACTCATCAGACTTGAGCATGTCATTGAGCACAATGTTGCAGTGCCGAGGCTAATCGAGTCGAAGCAAATCTTCATACAGCAGGTGGAAATTATTGCAAAACTCACGTCCACAGCGCTCAGATTGAGCACAGCACAAGCTAGAGAGATCGTAAAAACCATGGGTGTTCTTCTGATTGGTGCGACTCAAACCGACCAGAGCCCGGTATTAAACAACGAAGAGTTGCCTGCGGATGTACAGAACCTGGTAGCCAGCTTTTCGTCTGAACCGCTCTTCATTAAGAATGCGGTTCGCATTATAGAAAGTATACGCGCAGAGGCCACATCCGGCTTCTAATCCAATCAAGCGCGCAGACAAATTACGACGAATCACTGAATAGAACAAATACATATTAACCTCGGAGAGAAACTATGGGCGCAGCTGAGCACCACAACGCCACAGGATTGAACGCACAAAATCTAGACGCACTACTCGAACTGCAGAGAAGCAAGTTCCGTGCGGAGGGCGAAGTCACTTATTCGACGCGGATTGACCGACTAAAGAGACTTAAGGCTCTAATTGTTGAAAATAAGACAGAATTTGCGATAACGACCAAACGCGAATTTGGTGGTGCACGATCCTATGAATTCAGTTTGTTCTCAGAGTTCGCGTCAAAGGTCGAAGCCATCAACTATTCAATGAAACATTTGAAAGAGTGGATGAAACCAGAAAAACGAAAAACCAACAAACCGATGAATTTCTTTGGGGGAAAGAGCCAGGTTAGGCATTTTCCCAAGGGCGTTGTTGGCATCATTTCTCCTTGGAACCTGCCTTTCGGCCTGACTGTTGCGCCTCTAACAAGTGCGCTTGCTGCAGGTAACCGAGCGTTATTGAAACCTTCTGAGTTCGTTCCTAAAACAGCGGCATTGTTTGCCGAAGTTGTCCCCAAATATTTCTCAGAAGATGAAGTCGCGGTCGTAACCGGTGGCGCAGATATCAGTCAACGTTTTGCGGAATTGCCTTTTGATCATCTTCTGTTCACCGGCTCTACTAAGGTCGGCGCAAAAGTAATGCAGTCAGCCTCGAAAAATTTGGTTCCCGTCACGTTAGAACTTGGCGGCAAGTCTCCTGTCATTATTGGTCGTAGTGCAAAGCTTGATCTGGCCGGAACACGGCTAACATTCGGTAAGCTTCTGAATGGTGGTCAATTATGCTTGTCGCCAGACTACGTTGTCGTGCCGGATGAGCTAGAAGAGCAGCTCATTGCGCGGGTAGTTAAGGAGGCACAGTCGATGTATCCGAACATCACTGAAAATGAAGATTACGCGGGTGTTATCAACGAAAGGCACTTCGCTAGGTTACAGAACTACATTGATGACGCAGTTGCCAAGGGGGCCAAGCTCACGATTGTTGGTGCTGAAAAAACGCGTGCGTCTGACGACAATCGTCGTATGCCGTTACACATTTTACAAAATGTCAATGAAGATATGTTGGTTATGCACGAGGAAATATTTGGTCCTGTTCTTCCCGTGATGACCTATTCTGATGTGGAAGAAGTTCCAGATATGATTGAACCCCGTCGAAACCCTCTTGCCATGTATTACTTCGGCAAAGATAACCGTGAGCAGGAATACTTACTAAGCCGCGTACAAAGTGGTGGTGTTTGTATCAATGATATTACGCTTCATTACGTACAAGAGGATCTCCCATTCGGTGGTATCGGTGCCTCTGGCATGGGAGCTTACCACGGTCCGGAAGGGTTCAAAAACATGAGCCATGCGCGCGCAATTTACAGTCAAACTATGATCGATGTCTTGCCTATCATTGGTGCACGTCCGCCCTTTGGCGAAAAATTTCGAAAGAGAATCACCAAAACTCTAGGCGCAATCTGAGGTTAAGACGTGGCTGAGGATTAGGGTAGTTAGTTATCGATCAGGCGCAATAGTATGTATAGGGGCAAGATGGAACCATCGTGACTTATTGGGGACTGCCCCTAGGGTGGGGTCTGAGTGCGCTTAACACTCAGACTATACGCGAAGCGCTCAGCTAGCTATTATGTTGAATAAATGCCGTCTGAAAACGGTTTTAGACTTTATCAGCAATGGCAGCACCAATAACAGTAGCGTCAATAAGAATAATGAGGGTTATAGCCATGTTTTTAAAACGGTTTTTAAGCAGTTCACTGGTGTTAATCGCGGTAGTTTGCTATCCGCTCTATGCCGACCTGCCTGTGGTTGCTCCGGCAGAAGCTGGCTTCGATGCTAACCGCCTCAAGCGCATCGACACCTTTTTTCAACAGAAGGTAGACGACGGTGAACTCGCCGGCATCGTCACCTTGGTGGCGCGTCACGGCAAGATCGTCCATCACAGCGCCGTGGGCTACCTGGATGTGCAGCGCGAGATACCCATGCGCACCGACTCCATCTTTCGCATCTACTCTATGACCAAGGCCATCGCCACAACCGCGCTGATGCAGCTGTATGAGGAAGGCAGATTTCAATTGCGAGATCCAGTCTCACGGTATATCCCGGAATTCGCGAACCTACGGGTGTTACGCTCACCGGATGGGCCCCTCGATGATACCGTGGCCATGGAACGCGAACCCACGGTACAGGATCTGCTGCGTCACACCGCCGGTCTCTCCCACGGTCTTCGTACCAGCGAATACGATGAGCGTTTCGTGGGCTCGGGCGTTTTCGACACCGATACCTCTCTAGAGGAGATGATAACGCTGCTGTCTGACCTCCCGCTGATGAATCAGCCTGGCTCCCAGTACCGCTACAGCGTAGGCCCGGATGTGGCGCTGCGCCTGGTGGAAGTCCTGTCCGGCATGCGCGCCGATGAATATCTGGCCAGCAAACTATTCGAGCCCCTGGCAATGACAGACACCGGCTATTGGGTGGATCCCGACAACGCGTCACGCCTAGGTCCGGTGCACTGGATGCGCAATGGCGAGCTGGTGCCTATCGACAATGAATATAACCATCCTGCCGGTGGAGTGCTGGTGCAGCCCTGGTCCGTGAACAGTTATACCGTTGACCATGGTTTCAACCGCGGCAGCTATGGATTGCTATCCACCGCCGAAGATTACTGGAAGTTCACCCAGGCAATGCTGGATGGGGGCATACTCAACGGTGAGCGGATTCTCGGCTCGCGCACTGTTGATTTCATGGCGTCGAATCACCTCACTGAAGAACAGATCTTCAGCTCAGCAACCGGATTCGGATTGGGTTTTGCCGTGGTCAACGATAAGGGACAGCTTGGCTTTCCATTCAGTGAAAACACGTTCTATTGGGGTGGAGCCGCTGCCACCACTTTCTGGATCGATCCTGAAGAGGACCTCGTGGTGGTCGGCATGACGCAACACATGGCGGTACCTGGAACCGGTGACATACGGGGTCAGCTGGCGGCGCTGGTGTATGGTGCAATCGTCGATTAATACTTAATAATGAGACCTGCGTTGTTTGATTTCAGTATTTCGAGTGTTTTATAAGAATCAAATTACTCTGATCCCTTTGATCTTTAGAGAATTGGGGTCAGAGTAACTATCCATTAGTTTACTCGCTTTGGCGTTTCCTTCTGGCTGGCCTTACTCGACGTCCAGTTGACACTTCTATTTATGTCTTAAACTGCTCTGTTCTCAGCACCAGACCTTATTTAATATCCTATATTACCTTCAAAATATAACTAACCCTTCCTCTAAAATAGTATGCATAGGGCTTAAATAGAACCGTTCTGACTTATCGGGGTGTGCCCCCTGCGGTGGGATGCTGGCTGGGCGCTTACTAGAAAATAGTGGTTGGGGTTTAATATTTAGTGAAAAAGCAAGAAGGCAAAACTAATTGATAGTATCCGTGATGGTATCGCCCAACCTCTTAAATTTAATATGTATATAACAGTGGTTTAAGCAAGCTATGCAACGCCCCCGCCTCCACCAATTTTAGTTGCCGATGACGGGTGGTCTGTTTCCAATACAGTTATGGCATCTCCATTTTCCGAATTAATTCGAGCGGTGCTAATCCCCTCCAGCGGCCAGATAAGATAATGCCTCCTGATAGCCAGGTAGTTGGTCGTCAATTAATATTTGAGTCAATTTTTGGTATTGCTCGCGCGCTTGATCGCTTAGGCCCTGTGCCACATAACTGCGGGCTAAACCAAGTACGGACCAGGATTTGTTTGGCGTTCTCAACAGGGATTCAGAGAATAATTCGATGGCTCTCTCTGCTTGTCCTTGAGCCAACATGACCTCTCCATAGAGTTCGTAGGCAGGTTTATAGGGATTTGCAGAGCCCCTTGGCGGTAACTGAGCATCTGTGAGTTCAATGGCTTCATCAAATAACGCTTGGGCCTTCTCGATTCTACCTTGTCTGGCCAGCGACAACCCAGCCACTTCCCGATAGATAATATTGAGATTGCTATCATCCGGTCGTGATTCCGCCATTTCTTGCAGCCTTGCTATAGCTTTCTCAATCATCGCCTCATCGCCGAGATTTATGGCACTCAATCCAATGGCGAGGAGTTCACCGGCATTGGTATTCGAGTTGATTTCACTGGTCTTCCATTCCTGAGTTTCAACGATATAGCGTGCCTTCATGTTTCTGAGGGTACCCATTGAGCGTCTGTCATCCGGGTTTTGAGCCAGAACATTCTCGGCCTTGGCTATCCACTCCCTGGCGTAGGCATAATCTCCCAGTTGTAGATGGCCGTATTGCCCCCAATCGGAAGAGTGATTCTGGTCGCCAGGGCTGTCGCCAGGTAGCCATAAGTCTGCGCCTGCCTGAAACGCACTTATATTGTATTCTGCTACTTCTCGCCACATCCCGTGTTGAATGAAGATATGGGTTGGCATATGTCGGGCATGCGCAACGGCGGGAGCTATGGTGGCGTACTTCAAGGCGGCAGCCAAGGAGATAGGCGCGTGCTCAGGATCATCGAATGAATGGATAATATAATGGGCAGCCCCTGGATGATTTTCGTTTTCACGGAATAACTCCAGGGCAATAGAACCGGCAAGAAAATTGGTCCGGTCCCTCTGAGCACCTGCCGCAGTAGCACCACTTATCAGTGAAACTGTATAGAACGCAGCTACCTCAAAATCATCCGGGAAAGCTTCATAATGCGTCTTCATGGCGTTCATCCAGGCGGTTCTTTTTCCCAAGACTCCACCCTCATCAAAGGCATAGGCCTCTGCTGCCCTGAGAAAACCTTTTTCTCTCTCTGTGGGCGCTTTTGCCAGACGCTCTGCAGAAGTTGCACCCAACTTATTCAGCACCCGAATTGGAGCCCCGGGATCACCTTCTGGCATTATCAACGGATGATTGTAGGAAAAAACTTCGCCCCAGTAAGCCATAGCAAATTCGGGCTCGATTTCCTGTGCTTTTTGAAACTCAACCCGGGCTTGTTTCCAGCCGAAGCTGTGCAGATAGCCCACACCGAGCAGGAAATGTTCCTGTGCCTCAGGAGAGCCTGAGGTAGGAAAGTCGAAAGTGCCGATGTTTTCCAAATCCGCTGCTTGTGCAGCCCAGGAAAACGTGAATAGCGAAAGAATTAGTAATGATCCGATGAGACTCTTTTTCATGTTGAGAACTCTCTATATTTTTTGGATGGGTAAATCTATCACTTTTTGGCTGAATCCGTTAGTGACCAAATGCCGAGAAATAGAATTATTTTGGCTCTACTATGCCAGGGCAAAACCTGTCTTCCTCAATATTGCGTTTTTGTCCAATCGTAGTCTATCCCCCGCAGAAGGGAGCCAGCCGCTGAGGTAAGTAGCTTCATAGTAACTCTCAAGAATACCTAACAGTTCGTCCACAATAGTATGTATACGGGTGCAATGGAACCATTCTGACTTATCGGAGTGTCTCCCTAGGGTGGGATGCTGGCTGGGCGGTTGCCAGGGAAAAAGCTTGCTACTTCGAGAGTACTTTACACCAAGGGTTATAATACAGAGCACTATCCCATTGTGAGGCTCCTAGCATGCAAATTAAGCGGTTATTGAACGATATAGAAGTAGTTGCTGGAGATAAGCTTATTAACAGTCAGGGAGAGCATTGTGAGTTTGTAGAGCATGCTGACGGCCAGCTCGTTGCAGTGTCGCCTGATGGCGAGATAGTTAAGAGTTCGCCCGTTGAATTTGGTTGTTATCTGCTGAATAAAGATAGGACTGATCGAGGTCTAGCTAAGGATCGTCTTCGTAGCTTTTGGGAAGACTCATAGAAGAGCAAGATGACAAAACTAATTGGCGGTACTTTTGGCGGTATCTATATAATAATTAAATAAAATAAAATATAAACAGATAACAATCACCTATTGGTACTATTCAGTAGTACCCATTGCTACTATATTCACAATCAAGGCGACGTATTGTGTACCATCATGCTCGTAAGTAAAAGGTAGGCCAGTCGGATTAGCCGGTAAGTCAATTTCAGCAAGGACTAAGTGTCTTATCTGCGATACATTCTCGTTTCAAAACTAGCAGGTGATGCCAACAAAAAAGTATACCAAAACTCACTGCGAACGCCGCCGTGAGCTTAGCAAATCAAATATCAAATAGACGCGCCTTCCCTCTGGATGGCAACCCAAGCTTCGATATTTTTACCGTTTTTGATGGGAAGCACTCGCCAATACATGATGAATGGTGTGCCATCTTTTTTATAATTGATGGCTTTTCCTTCAAATTTCTTACCTGTCTTCAATGCAGTAGTGAGCCGATCGATAACGACTTTGTCAGTAGCAGCGCCCTGAAGCATACGTGGCGTTTGTCCAATTACATCTGCTGGATCATGCCCGGTTAACTTTTTAAAAGCTTTGTTCGCATAAATAATTTTGCCCTGGGCCGTTCCGTCAGTCACCAAGATCGAGTCAAAACTATTTTCCGCGAGCACCTTTAATAGGGACAGGCTGGTTTCCTTTTCACCCAGCGATGTTTCGATTGTGTAAGCCATGGCTGTACTCCGTTCTGATAAATTATTAACATCGCCAATACGCGAGTGTAGGATTTTTTAGATCACTGTGTCGATACCTGCAATATCTTTTATGTAAAGATTCAAAGAACACACTAAGAAAATAAATCTATGACCGATAAAAAAAATAGCTTTTTACCAAATGTAGGTCTTGAGCACGCAATTGACTTGCTTCGCCAAACATCGATGGTCCAGAAAAATTTGCCTGATGAATTTCCAAATCTTGGTATAGGGGAATTAGAGACGCTGGATCTGCTTGCTCCTCATGTGCTTAACGGTGCCGCCCGTCTTGATAATTCTAGAGCATTCGCACACATGGATCCTCCAACCCCTTGGATTACATGGGCTACTTCACTTTGGAATGCTCGGCTAAACCAAAATTTACTTCATCCAGCAACAGCACCATTTGCTATCGAGGCTGAAAATAAAGTTATAAATTGGTTGGCACCATTTTATGGCATGGATGGCGGCCATATGTGCTCTGGGTCAACAATCGCAAACCTTACGGCATTATGGACCGCAAGAGATACACGAGGTATTGAAAAAGTTATAGCTTCAAAGGCAGCTCATATAAGTGTCGCGAAAGCGTCAAGGATACTTGGCTTGCCTTATGAGCAAGTTGCAGTGAACCCCAAAGGTCAAATTGACCCAGATAAAATCGGCGACATTTCAAACGCGTGTTTAGTTTTGACCGCGGGAACGACTGCCACAGGCGTAATTGATTCACTCACCATGGCGGGTCAGGCAAAATGGACTCATGTTGATGCCGCTTGGGCAGGCCCACTGAGGCTAAGCTCAACTCATGCCCATCTACTTGATGGTATTGACAAAGCAGATTCAATCGCCATCTCTGCTCATAAATGGCTCTTTCAACCCAAAGATTCTGCACTGATTATGTTCCAGGACGTAGATCTCGCAAACACAGCAATAAGTTTTGGTGGGGACTATTTAAACACTCCGAATATCGGTGTTCAGGGTTCACGCGGCGCATCTGCAATACCTTTGCTGGCTACCTTGATCGCATGGGGAAGAGAGGGTTTAGCTGAGTATATAGATCATGCGATGTCGATGGCGAACGTGCTTGCAACTGAAATGAGCAAAGAAGATGGTATTTGCCTTTGGGCAATGCCGAAATCAGGCGTGACAGTATTTCGCCCTCTCACTATGAGTACTGAGGAATTTTATTTGCGCTTGCCTGACGGAATGTTTTCTACCTGTGTCCTTGATGGCAAGAAATGGGTGAGGTCCGTTGCAGCAAACCCGTTAGCTGATATTGGAAAAATTATCAAAGCAGTTCAGGAGGCAGTGGATAAATGAAAAAGCCGATCTACGCTGGCCTTTTAGTAGGTAGGTTAATCTTTAGTCCACAATAGTATGTATACCGGTGCAATGAAACCATCCTGACTTATCGAGGTGTACCCCTAGGGTGGGGTGCTGGCTGGGCGGTTACTAGGAAAATGGGGGTGGGGCAGCTATCTAAGGCAGAAGAACCAGAGAGCAAGATGACAAAACTAATTGATGGTATCCGTGATGGTATCGTCTAACTTCTTAAATTTAATACTTATGTATAACAATGACTTATTGGTACTATTCAGTAGTACTCATAGCTACCAATATTCAAAATCAAGGCAAAGCCAAGGCTATCAACTCTGCGGCTTCGCTGCCGCCACCGACAAACAAGGCGACGTATTGTTTACCATCATGCTCGTACGTAAAAGGTAGGCCAGTCTGATTAGCCGGTAAGTCAATTTCAGCAAGGATGTCGCCGGTTTGTTTGTCAACTGCCCGAAAAATTGGGCTAGCTCCAGCGGCGCCGGTGCCCTCAGCGACGAACAGCAAACTTTTAGTCAGTACGATTCCTGCTCGTGTCGGAATACCCGTACGTGGAAGATCAACCCCTTCCAGCAACGGATGATTTGTAAGTCGATCTGGTGTGTCGGCGTTCGCAATCATCCACAGATGCTCGCCCGAATTCATATCAATGGCAGTAACTCGCCCATAGGGTGGCTTGACTAAATCCAGACCTTGGACACGTGGCACACGCACACCAAACCCCTGACTTAGATCCAAGTCTGAAGCTGCATATTTTGATAGTGTCATAACTCCTAATTGCGTTCTCGAAGGCACATAGAGAATCCCTGTCTCTGGATCCAGGGCGGAGCTTTCCCAGTTCGAGCCGCCAGTGGCATTGGGCAAAGAAAGCTGACCACGTGTGTCGTCTGGAGAATCCTTCAGTGACGGAGGGGTATAGACACCCGCGCTGAAGCGCAAGCCTTCAAGGGCTTCCAGAGCCAATGCCCTAAGCTCAGGTGTGAAATCTACAACGTCATCTTCGGTAAAACTCTGTCGATCAAAAGCAGCTGGGAGGGTTGGAAAGGGTTGGGTCGGAGAATACCACTCACCGGGAACATCTCCTGCCGGTACCGGCGTCTCTACGATCGGCCAGATCGGCTCGCCTGTCTCTCTATCAAAAGTATACACCCATGACTGTTTCGTGACTGACATGACCACCTTTCGACCGTTAGGTAAATCGGCCACAACTGGCGGAGAGGGAATATCATAATCCCAGATGTCATGGTGAACTAACTGATAGTGCCACTGACGCTCACCGGTTTTTATATCTACAGCAACCACAGAGCTAGAAAACAAATTATCGCCGTGTCGTTCGCCACCATAGGCATCGCTCGTGGCAGCTTCTGTGGGCAGATACACATGACCCAACTCTGGATCACCTGAAATCGCCGCCCAGACACCGGTATTGCCAGTAATATCGTTGCCAGTTATCCAAGACTCAAAACCAATTTCTCCCCGCTCGGGAATCGTATGAAAAGTCCACAACAGCTCGCCCGTGTGCACATCAAAGCCGCGCACATCGCCCTTTGTATTGAATTTGGAGCGCGGTCGGCCACCGCCTCGGTGTGCTGCTCCTACTACAATCACATCGTTCATAACCAAGGGCGGCGCTGACAAACCAATTTCAGGATAGGCATAACGAGGATCATCGCCATTTCTTACTCCTACGAATAAGTCCACGATGCCGTTGTTACCGAAGTCTGAATCTGGAATGCCCGTTTTAGCATCCAAAGAAACTAATTGGTAACCAGGAGATACATCGATAATTCGCTCCGCATCACCGTCAGTCCAAAAGGAGACACCTCTACCGGAACCCTTGCGCGGGGCTTCGTCGAATCGATCGCCTTCCTGATAGCGGAACATCCATAGAACTTGTCCACTCGTAGCATCAAGTGCCACGACGTTTCGTGTGATACCGACATTAGCGTATAAAATACCTTCAATTTCTATGGGTGTAGATGGATTAACATAGTCAGTAACACGCCCGAAACCCTTCGTGGAAAAGCGCCAGGCTATTTCAAGATCTGCTACATTTCCTGCGTTAATCTGATCGAGTGGGGAGTAACGCTGGGATGAAATTTCGCCGTGGATATTCGGCCAATCCCCGTCGTTAACGGTAGTGCCAGCTTGCCCCAATGCCAAGGGAACGCTGGCGAGAGCGCCTGCTGCAACAATGAATGTCGATACTATTCTTCGTGCGGTTTTCATCTACTGCGCTCCTGATGCTCTTCAAACCAATTCTTAGGCCAAATTCCCCTGTTCGACTAAGCCAGAAATTTCAGTTTCTTAATTGTACAAGTTGGGGAATGAGTCAAACTACTAAACACCGCAAGACAAACCAGAACTTCAAATAAATAAACGATCCAAAGATTGAGTATTTATGTCGTTCTGTATGCTTGCGGGTAAATCTCTGCCATTAATAAAATGCTACGGACGGACTCGTATGTACTTTTGTATATTCCGACCCATTGGTTCACCACCGTACATATTGCCTTCAGCATCTACGGCCACAAATTCTGCTCCCACTCCAGAAACAACGCTGGGATCCGCATACGGAGTTAAAACAAAATGATCCACCCAACCCGATTCAGCATCACCTATTCTTATTCCCATCTCCCAGCCTGGATTCTCTATATTGTCAGACTCAGAGTCAGCCACATAAATATTGCCGATCTGATCAAAAGATATCCCACTAGGTCTGCCAAATTGAGTCCACACAGCTAGAAACTCACCGTCTTGGTCAAAGATTTGAGTGCGACTATTAGAGCGATCGCCAACATAGACTTTTCCATCATTATCAATTGCGATGGTATGCAAAGCTCTAAATTCGCCGGGGGCATATCCCGTTTTCCCCCAGGACTTTATGAAAGAACCATCACGGGCAAATTTCACTACACGATTATTGCCGTCGTTATTGTGCCCATCCGCGACAAAGATATCGCCGTTGTCTCCAATCACCACATCGGAGGGAGAAGTGAAATGATCGTTACTACTGCCTTCCTCCCCAGGAGTGCCCAACACCATTAGAACTTCGCCGGTTGAGCTAAACTTGATGACTTGATGTGCCCTGGGATCACCCGCGGGCAGCCTATCGCGGCGAACTGATTCAGTTACCCAGACATTACCTTCAGAATCAACATCCAGCCCGTGTGGCCATATGAACAAGCCAGCGCCAAAACTATCGACCAAATTGCCATCGGGATCAAACTTCAGAATCGGATCCAAATCTGAATCTACACATTCGTAGCCAAAATTCGCTCTCGGGGCATCGCATCGAACAACTGCCCAGACATGTTTTCCATCGGGGTCAATAGCCACATCGCCAACCGCGCCCATTTGCCGACCATCGGAAAATTTTGCCCAGCCGGGGACTGTACGATAAGGGTTCGGTAGACCCTGAGCGAAAGCCTGCGCACCCATTGCCAGCAACATAGCTGCTACTAATCCTCGAACTACCATCAGTTTGCCTGTGTTCAACATGTTCTTACTCCACTTGAATGATATTGATCTGTGTAAATACCGTTAATTTTTAAATTTTTAATACTGCGCCACACCAAGTTCGCGAAGGCGACTTGCATTTATAGACTAATTGCTAGTAGCGAGAGCATCGGCTTCTTGCACCCTAGCGCCCCTCAGCATGTACAACATTGCGTAATTACCCTCATGGCACGCGTATTCATAAAGTAAGCCATCAATCTCAGCAATGGGAATTATTCCAGTAAACTTGTCAGTGTAAGTAGATGGATCATCAACCGTAAATTCATAGTCGATTATAGAGGGGCCCACTCTGCTAAATTTTTCGGTTAAGACTTTGTCATAAGAGGTGCCGGGCAACCCTGAATCGGCAGCCAACCCACCAAAACTTGCCGTGAGGCTGTTAAAATTTTTGGTCACCACAATCAGGGTATCTCCTTCCCAATATCCACGCGAATCGCCTGAGTACAAACGAATGTCATCATGAAGCGATACTAAATCATCTGCAGAGTCGTAGAGGGGAACGATGCGCGCCTCATGAATCATTTCAGTCATGATGACGACCGTGTCTGCGTTCTGAAAAATTTGAACATTGTTGTTGTACACGCTTGGAGTGAAAGGCGGCCCCGCGTTAAAACCTACCAAGCATCTTTCAGAAAGGCCTCGATCTTCTGGGCCGTCAATACCAATACCGCGAGCAAGGTGTCTGGCAGGTCTTTCTGCTGTTTTTTCAGAACCTCGAGTTCCAAACTGCACAGCAACCCCATCCTGCAGTTCTGGTAGATGGCCATTCTTTGGATAAACTATGTGCGAGGTACGGAACGAACTGCCTATCGCGGTTTGCTCATTCCAAAAATCATCGTAGGTCTTACCCACTTCCCCCGCAGGCAAAGGGGCTTGTTCTGCGTTGCCATCATTCATAACGGGTGGCGGTGCTAATGCCGCCGTTATTTCTTCTTCGTTAAGAAATTCACGATCACCAAAATGTTCAGGCCTTTCCATAGGTATATTGGATGAAAAACTCCAGACACCTTGTAAATCCGGTTGCCCCCATTCAGTTCGAGGACCTAGATAGTTATCGGTTGCGGAACCCAGGGTTGAGAATGAGCAACCGGCGACGAGTAGAGCGCCTGACATCACCCGTAAGATTATTTTATTCATAAGAGGTTCCCGGAAGGAAGGATTCAACCTAGCATCCTTTTATAAAAAAGGAGTCGTAATTAATATCAACCTTTGGCTGAAATCCCCCTGTAACCTCAGTCCATCTA
Organism: uncultured Pseudomonadales bacterium; assembly: GCA_949372635.1. Taxonomy (GTDB): domain Bacteria; phylum Pseudomonadota; class Gammaproteobacteria; order Pseudomonadales; family Pseudohongiellaceae; genus UBA9145. Next base: position 7,426 of record CASIAB010000011.1, on the reverse strand, counting down.
CATATACTGAGCAGGATTTGAACTCACTGGGTGACTGTTACAGGCACATATGCATTTGACCAACAGCACATGTTATCGAACCGGCTATCAGGTGCTGAAAAATTGCTGACTCGCAATCTAATAATATATTCACCGGGCTCCGAGAACGTAGCCATAGTCTGAACATGAATCCAGTCTTCAGCGCTAAGCTGGCTCAATCCTTCTGCCACTCTGTCTACGTCTAGTATTAGAGCGCGCTCGAAATTTGGAGCAGCAGGACCTTGGTGCATTACCCAGTCCGTGGTCAGTGGGTAGTAAAGCAATTTACTCTGCTCGGGATAGTCAGCGCGGTTGCCGCGATCCTGCACATAGGCAGACAAAGTCACAGGATTTCTAACAGAAGCGGTGACTCTAGCTGCCGTAATCCCTTCACGGGTCGTGGTCTCAGCTCCATCTATATCAAATCGAATGGCCGGCGCGAGCGAGCCAAGAGCTCTCTCCCCTTCACTCATTTCGTAGGTTGTAGAAGTTGCCCTACCAGGCACGGAGTACTCATACCCAGCATACTTTAAAGTCCACACAACTTCGGTACCAGCCATCTCGGCAGGCACTGTGACTGCGTATGCGCCTCTTTCATTTATGCCGATAAATCCACCCCGATTGTGAACTGGAAAATGTGTTGGCTGCGCGCCGTCGAACTGTGCGGGCTCGATATAGTTGTTCGGACCCAGAGGAATATCTACTACCTCTTCTCGATTCCGGTTAGCGAAACCGAACAGCATCGTGACAGAGCCGTCCTCATTAGGAGTCCAACCGTTGAATATAGGAGCGACTAAGTCTCCGTTAGCTTTGCGGTCGGCCAGCGGATATTCACGCAGATGATTTGGTAGCTGGGCATAAAGAGAAGCAGAAACCGACGTCATCAGCAAAATGGCTAGTGTTTCCGCGGCAAGGAGCTTGATTTTAATCATTCGGCTCCACCTTTCCCAGTATGGCTACGGTTCTCGCTTCGCTATCTTTACGCTCTGCCTGTAGTTTTTGATAACCCTCCTCGTCCAGATGGGTAACTGCGATCCAAGCATGGGACATTTCATCACCAGTACGCTGACCGGAAGTAACCCACTGATCCGGGTCAGGATTCCAAGGGTTATCAGCTGTGTTGTCGTGCCAACCAGTCAAGATTATGATGGCACCTACTGGAACGAGTGGTTGAAATCCTTCCTCATAGGTGTGGCTGTGGTTCCAGCCAGCACTCCAGTTGGACACCTTGCTGACTAGTTCGGTACGTCCTGTAGCAGGATAGAAAATTTCCATAGACATAGCTACACCGCGCAGGTGCATGTGAGGCTGCCAGCTATCAAGACGAACCGGATGATCAAAGGAGTGAAATCCTTGAGTCATCAACTTACCGTGTGGGGGGATAAGGTAATCATCGGACTCACCGTTCTTGCTAAGATAATAGTTATCAACATCTTGAAAATAGGCTGCCTCTTCGTCGAAGTCATCCTCTTCATCGTAGTACCAGATACCAACTGTTACCTGATCGTCGGCTACTGCCTTGCCATCGGGATAGTAATGGATGCTCCATTCAACCATCGAATTCTGCGGGTGCTACTCTACAAGCTCCTTTTGGAATTTTTTCACCGAGCTTGCCCATAGCAAATTCAGATAGGAGACTGTTCCATTCCCATTCACCGTCTTCGTCTAGAGTTAAGAGTGTGGTGACGCCATGGTGTGTTGATCCGCTCGCAGCTGCCGACGGTATTGTCTCAACTGCTTTGATGCAGCGGTTTTCTGTAATTCCAGTAGGTACCCTAGGCTCCCACCAGTAATCTTGACCGCTCGCTGGAACGTCCCACTTCTCGGACTTGATGACGTGGTCAGGAGGGCCTAACTCTTCTGCAAAGTGAAATTCACCAGGGACCGGGAATTCCTTAGCTGGCGGCAATTCTTCGGAGGTTACCAATGGGAGATCCCGCATCAACCCATGCAACGATGGTATTAATGTCTTCATCAGACATCCGCCAGTCATTTTTCAGCTCTTGAATTCCGATATCGTGGTCGTACTGATAGGGCGGCATTTCTCGATCCGCGACCTTCAGACGAATAAGAGGAGCCCAAGGTCGAACTTCATCATAGTTGGTGAAGGACATTGGACCGATTCCACCTGGCTGGTGACAGATTTGGCAGTTGTCCTGAATGATTCTCGACACCTGGTTTGAATAGGTGATCTCTTCCTCAGCTGATACTGCTAACGCGGGCCAGAGCGAGATCGTCGTCAAGATCCAAATTGCGCGATTTCGAATCATGATTGTCCCCTTAGCTTTACTTAAACAGGGTGTACTAAAGTAGCTAAACATAGTGATTCCAATTGAAAAAACGGTGAATTCGACACAAGTGTTTCTTGACGGTATCAAGCATCAACAGATACATGACGGTGCCATGAGCGACAGCCATGCGAAAGGTAAACCTTGGCCCGAACTCAAAAAAACTGCTTCGAAACAGCTCATCGGATTAATTTATTCGTTTGTATAAAATACTATTTATGGATACTGAAGGCAATGGCTTTATTGGCCTTTTGGTCAGATGATAAATCTCTGGCGGCATTCTCCTCCTCACCTGTAAATCGCCTCATTCCAGATCAAATACTGGCTAAAAAAAAGCGGGGACCATTTTTGGTGGTCCCCGCTTCGAACTTGCATTTTAATACGAATCAACGCGTAGAAACACTAGAAGCTCATTGCTGCGCGAGCGTAGAAATAACGACCCTGCCAGTCCAAGTTGTTTTGGAAACCATATAAGTTACCGCAGCAAACGAAGCTAGTCTCCGTTTTTCCTACGTCGGGGTATTCATCAAACAGGTTCCTAGCGCCACCTGACAGCCTGACAGTTTCGTTTAGCTGATATTGCATTTCGAGGTCGGTGTACAATACGCCACCGAATTCCTGAAACAATTTGCCTCCAGTGGTGGCTTTTTCGTAGTCTCCGTAATAGCTAAGCCGACCGATCACCGACAGACGATCCAGCTCGTGGCGAGCGGTGAACACGCCGCGGAATTCTGGCCGCAGATTCCCAAAATCTGCCTGCTCCTCAGCCGTCAAGAAAGTGCTGACCTGACTGACTGAGCTGTCAAAATCGTTCTTGGTGTAATTCATAGCAAGGCTAAGATTAGTCACGCCATTGTTACCCCAATCAATAGGCGATGTTGCTACAACATCCACACCTTCGGTGGTGGTATCAAAAGCATTACCAAAATAGTTCACCTGACCGAACTGTTCCGCATTGGCTACTCCAGCCGCCACAAGTGCTAGATATCTGTCATACGCCCCACCCGCGCCTGAATCTGTAGACACGGAATTTGCGTCTTCGTTAATAAACACGCGGTCTTCAATATCTATGCTGTATAAGTCAACCGTCAAGTTGACGTTGGCAATATCCGCGGTAAAACCAAGCGTGATGTTGTTTGCCTTTTCAGGTTTGAGCGGCTGGGCACCCACAGCTCTTGCAACTGCAGAATCAGCCGGGAAAAGTCCACGGAGTTGTGGAACACCATTTGGCAATCGCACAGAGATATTAGTCGTACCTTGCTGACCTGGGCTCGGAGCACGCAATGAGGTGCCGAGCGAGCCGCGAATAGCAAAATTATCAGTCACATCCAGTATAGCTGCCAGTTTCCAAGTTACTTCCGAACCAAAATCATCATAGTCCTCGGCACGCACTGCGCCCTGCACGAAGAGGGTGTCAGTCACATCTTGGCTGAGGTCTGCATAAAGCGATGTCGCTTGTCGTCCATAGCTTTTCGAAAACTCGGGCGGAAAACCAGGGAAGCCGTTTGCGCCTACTTGCCCTACGTAATAAACCGGATCGGAGCTATTGGCGCAATTCAGCGTAGAGCCGTTGGTAATCACAGCCGCACCCGCGGCAGTGGCAGTATCGCCATTACAGAAACCATGAGGATCTGCGACTCCGTATGTACCTGCCTGGTGAGAATCTGGCTCGCCTCCCAAAATACTATACTCTTCGTCCAAAAAGCTGGCTCCAAAGGCGAGCACAGTGCCGGAATCAAATTCGTAGGTAAAGTCTGCCTGATACTGTGTTTCTTCGTTAACCAGATTACCCAAATGGAATTGAGTAGGAGATTCAACTCCCATCGAGGCGTTCAGCGTATTGAACAGATTGTATTCGATTTCGCTTTCTCCTGTTCGGAAACTAAAATCATAAGTCAGACCGTTATCCCATTCACCCCGCCACCCAGCAACCAGCGATTGATCATCCACATCGCCGAACAATTGAGGTGTAAAGCCGGCAGGAAAAAGCGCCCTCGGGCTATATGTAGATCCATCAGCCAAACGAGATTCTTTGAAGAGGCCGATGACAGGACGACGGTGAAAAAAGTTAGCATTGGACTCGCTTTCAGACCAATTACCAAAAGCATACAGTTCGCTGTTGGCGTTCACTTCATAGCCCGCATTGAAAAATAGGCGCAGAGATTCAGAGGCTGGCTGACCCCAGGGTTGGGAATAGCGACCAGTGTCGCCGAAGGTAGGATCGCCACTCTCATAAGCCGTTCTGAATACCGCAGTCTCTTCGTATGCGGACGATGAATTATTCCTTGCATTGAAAGCCGCATATTTTGGATCGTTTCGATTCGCGCACCACCAAGACTCACAATACTCTTTCGCCCGTATAGTCGACTCCACATCTGTATATTCACCTGAAATGCTTAGGAATCCGTTATCACCAAGCGGCAGCCCTATATTTCCCTGTACATTGACTGACTGGCCATCTCCCTCACCATACTCGCCCATGTCAACAGTAATAGAACCGCCTTCTCTGTTTTCCTTGAGTATGAAGTTGATTACACCTGCGATGGCATCGGAACCATACTGGGCCGCCGCTCCATCCCGTAAAACTTCTATGCTGCCGAGAGCAATTGATGGAATTGTAGCCATGTCCGCGGCTTGGGCACCTGCGCCGTCCAAGTCCACGAGAGCGGAGCGATGACGCCGCTTCGAGTTAACCAACACGAGGGTCTTGTCACTCTGCAGGCCCCGCAACGTCGCCGGACGAATATACGCCCCTCCAGAAAAGTTAGTTTTGGAAACGTTAAAGGAAGGTACTAGCGTCTGGAGGATGTCATTAGTATCCGTTAATGAAATCTGACTAATATCTTCAGCGCTAAACACATCAATAGGTACTGGCGAATCCGATACCGTCCGTTCCCGGCCTCGGGATCCGGTAACGACAATTTGTTCCACTTGTTCCGCGCTTTCCTGAGCCAGTGCCATCGGCACGAATCCCGCGGGTGCCAATAAAGCCAACGCTATCGCGGGCGATAGAATCCTGCTTATCTTATTTTGTCTGAACATCTTATTCCCCTTGATGGTTATTCTTGTTGACCGCTCCGATAATTAACGGTGACTTAATTTTGCATGGGATGAACACTGCTTTATCAAATACACTTCATAACTACTGTACTCATCTTGCATAAATGATAATTTATACAATTGAATATAGTATTGCAAGTATTTATACAAATGAATATTATTGAGTGAAATATGCTGTGGAGGGGTGCCATATCAACTTCGATCTTAGCTCGCTCGTTCGATAGCTATCTCCCTCATTTTCAGTAAGGACAGCCTCGTACTAGCAAAAACGCGAGATAAACATCTTGTGTTAATTGCGAAGAAACGTTATTTTATACAATTGTATATATTATATGTGCAGCTGTAATTATTCCTACCCTCAAGCACGCGTATCAATGGAGAGTATCTGCCATTCAGAGCACCGCCAACGAAACGTGAGTCGCCAGGCCGCTGATCCTCGTTGTTAGCGCCCTATCCCGAGCGCTGCTCAACGCCATTAAATAGTCAAACTGTTTGCAGTCCGCGAGAATTGGGCTGAGTTGATAAAAAGGAAAAGAGGTTAGCTATGTCAAATACCAGTGCCAACTCCTACTGGAAAGCCAATATAAAATTAGTTCTCTCGCTGCTGAGCGTCTGGTTTTTGATTTCCTTTGTTTGTGGAATCCTGCTCGTAGATGTCTTGGACAAGATTCGCTTCGGCGGTTTTAAACTCGGCTTCTGGATCGCCCAGCAAGGCTCTATCCTGACCTTCATCGCTCTCATCCTTATTTACATCCGCGCGATGGACAAGCTTGATAGTCAATACAAGCAGGCCTCCAGCAACGATGCCCAGGATACCGAGGAAGAAGCAAAATGAGCGTTCAGATGTGGACTTATGTGCTTGTATTCCTGTCCTTCAGCCTCTACATAGGCATCGCAATCTGGTCGCGGGCCGGATCTACCAAAGAATTTTACGTGGCAGGAGGTGGAGTTCACCCTGTTGCGAACGGCATGGCCACAGCTGCTGACTGGATGTCGGCCGCTTCTTTCATCAGCATGACTGGACTAATCTCTTTCCTCGGCCGGGATGGAACCTTTTACTTAATGGGCTGGACTGGGGGCTATGTACTGCTTGCACTTCTGCTCGCACCTTATTTACGCAAATTTGGCAAGTTCACCGTCCCAGACTTCATTGGTGATCGTTACTACTCCCAGACAGCAAGACTGGTGGCTGTATTCTGCGCCATCGTCATTTCGTTCATTTATGTGTGTGGGCAGATGCAGGGCGCGGGCATCGTGTTCTCTCGATTTCTCGAAGTAGACGTTACTACCGGCGTGATCATCGGCATGGCAATTGTTTTCTTCTATGCCGTGCTCGGTGGCATGAAGGGAATCACCTACACTCAGGTCGCTCAATACTGCGTACTCATCTTTGCTTTTATGGTCCCTGCCATCTTTATCTCCATCATGATGACTGGACAGGCAATACCCCAAATTGGCTTCGGCTCGGAATTAGTAGACGGCAGTGGTTATTTACTTGATCGACTCGACGGCCTCAGCCAGGAGCTGGGCTTTGCTACTTACACAGAAGGACAGCGCAGCACACAGGACGTTTTTTTTATAACCGCCGCCCTTATGTTCGGAACCGCTGGACTCCCCCACGTTATCATTCGCTTTTTCACCGTACCGAATGTACGCGATGCACGCAGATCGGCCGGATATGCCATGATTTTCATCGCAATACTGTACACCACAGCACCGACTGTAGCGGCATTTGCTCGAACCAATCTAATCAATTCCGTTAGCAATGCAGAATACAGCGCCATGCCAGATTGGTTTGGCAAATGGGAGACCACCAACCTGATCAGCTTCGATGACAAAAACAATGACGGCAAAATTCAATACTTAGGCGATGCCGAACGTAACGAGCTGACGGTAAGTGCTGATATTATGGTGATGGCCAACCCGGAAATTGCAGGCCTGCCAAATTGGGTAATCGCTTTGGTTACCGCCGGAGCCCTTGCCGCCGCTCTGTCGACGGCGGCCGGATTATTGCTGGTGATCTCGACTTCGGTGGCACACGACATGCTCAAACGCACCTT
>CASIAB010000010.1 GCA_949372635.1 uncultured Pseudomonadales bacterium | reverse complement strand
CGTTTGGTAATTTCACCATGTATGCGTTGTTATTCCAGCTGCCCATTTTCTTCGTCGATGTTCGGCAGGTTACAGAAATAGAAATTGCTGGCGCTTTAACGGCAATGACAATTTGTATGATGCTGGGCGGTCCTATGTCTGCAGCAGTGGGCCGGCTAATTGGGATTCGCTATACCGCTGTGTTGGCTGCTTGCATTAATATCTTCGGCCTTTACCTATATTCTGATCTTGGATCAGCGCTGGTGCCGATGGATGTAATCGTCCCTATGGCCTTAATGGGTTTCGGTGGTGGAATGGCTGGTCCTGTAGTTCAGGCGGCAGGCATGTTAGCTATCGAGAAGGAGAAAGCAGGCATGGCGGCTGGAGGCTTGAGCACTATGCGCTATTTCGGTGGCGCTCTGGGAATTTCAATTCTTTCTTTACGCCTCGGGTCAGAATCTACAACCACTCTAGAGCAGCACTTGTCGATGATTCCGTACTATTCAGGTGCGTTAATTATTGTACTGATGGCGACTTTCCTCTTGCCGGTCTCGAGTAAAAAAGCAGTTCCCATTTTGGACTCACAATAGATAGGGAGAAGGTAATGGAGCGGAAATTTGAAGCGCCTGGCCCCGGTACCTGGACCTTGGATACCACGCATAGCAGTGGAGCGATGACTCCATATTCCTGTCAATGTTTCGAAGGATTGCCGAGAGGGTTTCATGAAAGCTTGGAAAAATACGGGATTCTACTAGATCGCTTACAGCCAGCTTTCATACATGGGTTCTTCTTCATGCAGCAAGTCGGCTTGATGGGGAAGCCCGGCGGTAAGCTTCCTGCGAACTGGCTGATGAAAGTCATGTTCCATGTTCATCCTAAGCTTCGAGCGTATGTTAAGGCCGCTCATGAGTCAATGGAGTCACGTCGCTGGCTGCTAGACCTAGCTGAATGGGACGAGCTTAAGAAAGATTCGATAGCACGAAATACCTTGCTGCAATCAATTGAATTGACGAAGCTTGACAGGCAGGAATTAATCGCGCATCTAGAGGCTTGCTTCGTGAATGCCGAGGAAATGGTCTATCGCCATCACAAGTATTCCGTTGGTTCATTGATGCCGGTCGGTCGCTTCTTGGATGTTGCTACTCTTGCCTCAGGACTATCTGCTGTTGATATCGCTCCCCTGTTAAAAGGTTCAACGGCAGTATCGAAGGGAATTGGGGGAGAGCAATTGGTCGCAGTGGTAGAAGCTATTACCGTGGCGGGTATTATTAAGAAAGAGCTCATGAAGCAGGAGTCAGAAGCTGCGTTGAATGAATTACGTGAGAACGCACAAATTAACGCTGTCTTAGAAGACTACCTTGTTATCGCGGGACACATGCTGATTGGCGGATATTGTATATCCGAGAAAACCTTACGCGAGTCTCCGAATATCATCATGGCGAGGATTTTCGAAGCTATGGAGCCAGCTAGCGAGTCCGAATTCGATGCCGATTTGGAGCAAATAATCAGAGAGAAAATCTCTGAAGAAGATAGAGTCGATTTTGACCTATGTCTCGCGGATGCAAGACTTGTAAATAGGATGCGAGATGAGCGAGGCATATACAACGATATATGGGGAGCGGGCATCTCGCGTTGTGCGATTTTAGAAGCAGGGCGCCGACTTTTTGAGGAAGATATTCTCTCCAATGCAGAGCTCTCGCTGGACGCCTCCCATGAGGAGCTAATAGGCCTGTTGAAAGGGGAGTCTACTGCCACTGATGAGGACTTATCGGAAAGACGTGAATGGCGTCTAACAAAAGATATTGATGAGGTGCCGGAATTTCTAGGTGATCCTCCTGCCGGCCCGCCGCTACTGGAATTGTTACCTCGTAAGATTCAACCTACTCTGAGAGCATTTGGCTTAGTAATGGGAAATGTCTTCGACGAGCCGAAAGAACCTACTCAACAGATCAGTGGCCTAGCGGTGAGCCCAGGAATCTATGAAGGAACTGCCAAGGTGATTCTTAGTACACGGGATTTTGATCGTCTCGAGAAAGGAGACATACTTGTCACCAAGAATACTTCAGCGGGTTTCAATGTGGTACTTCCAATCATTGGAGCTTTGGTCACCGATAGGGGAGGAATTCTTAGCCATGCTGCTATCGTTAGTCGCGAATTTGGTATTCCGGGGGTTGTGGGTACGAAGAATGCTAGTCAATCTATAAAGGATGGCGACAAGATTCGAGTGAATGGCGGCACAGGGGAGGTTGATATCCTTTGAGTGCTCAAGTTAGTAGCGCTGTACTCCTCGAAGATGCTGTCGAGGAGGCGCGGTTTGGAGGAAAGTGTGTCAGCTTAGGCTTCGGGCTGAGAGCTGATTTACCAGCCCCTAGAGGTTATGCTCTAGCAGTTGATCTTGTTAGTGCAATTGCCAGTGGAGACGAGGCGGCTAAGGCTAATATAGCTCGCTTGTTTGCAGAAGTCGCACCTGCTGCAGCCGTTCGCTCAAGTGCAGTAGGGGAAGACTCAGTGAATGCTAGTTTTGCCGGTCAGCATCTAACAGTGCTGAATGTCACGGATGCCGAGTCTATGATAACGGCTATAAAGCAAGTTCATGCCTCTGCCTATACAGCAGAAGCGGTTGCCTATCGCGCTAAGATGGGCGTTGAAGGCGAGCCCGCTATAGCCGTTGTTATTCAACACCAGATACTGAGCGAAGTTGCCGGCGTTATGTTTACCAAGAATCCAATTACGCATAGGTATGAACGGTATATCGAAGCCAGCTGGGGCTTAGGTGAGGCTGTGGTTGCTGGCATGGTTGTTCCCGACAGCTTTCGCATATCTAGTGAGGGGAACATACTTGAGCTAGTGTTGGGCGACAAAGATATCGAACTCGTTGCGATAGCTGAAGGCGAGACGATAGAGCAGGAAGTCGACCAGATTAGGCAAAGCTCTCTCTGCCTTAATGAGGATCAGCTGAATAGCTTGCACAGACTTGCTCTAGACTGCGAGGCTATCTACGGTGAGCATATTGATATCGAATGGGCATTTGATGATGAGCAACTTTATTTATTGCAATGCCGCGCAATAACAATGAGATAGCCAAACCAATTCAGCTGCTCTTTACTTCCCTGATACGCAATTACTATTGCGTTATTAATTTAGCTAGATGCTTTCCAATGAGGATACTGCCTACAGGAAGCTAGGCAGGGGTTAAGCCATCGAAAACTAAAAACGCATGCCCATAATGTCCTGCAGGATATCCTCGCTTATTATTTTTACTTCGGATGCCTGACAATTCGGTCAGTGCCTCGGATACCTCCCATCCAAACTTCGCCATCGACCTCTATTGCAACAGTTGAGATGGGGAAAATTCTCGCCCCCTCCAATTTAAGACAGGGGTTGTCGACAGTGACTCAGGTTGTGCTCACAGAATCACCGTAACGTCATTGGTCGTGCAGCTGCTCCCTTCTGGGCATTCTCTGTCATGCCTTGCTAAAAATAAGCTATCGTCGTCTGCCCATCTAATGATATCAACCATATATCCGGCGTTAACTCTCTCAACTTGGGGTTGGCTCGTTCCTCGAGCAAGTTTAACGATATTCTTTTCAAAGTATTCAGCCATGTATAACCACTCTCCATTGGCGGATGAAACTAAGCCATTAGCTCCCGGCATTTCGCTACCGGGAACAATACTCCAGCCTTTCTCCATATCGGGAAGGCTTGTTACGGAGTTAAATCGAAATACCGAGCCTGGGGCGATAATACAACCAACCCAACGAAGGATTGGCCAGGGGCTTTCGGTATTCAACTCAAAAATTTCTATGGCCTCTCGCTCTCCGTGACCAACCAGGTACAGTGTATGTGCGTCATTAGATTCGACCCGATACGATACCCCATGCGGCTGAAAAGTAGAGGCTTGACCCGGACACGAAGCAGAAAAGGAGGTGTTAAATTCTGAAGAAAGCGCGTTTTTAGGGAAAACTTCTCGTGACTCGTAGGAGTCCTTGTTAATAGCGTAAATAGATCCGGCGCTATCAGATATCTGTCCTCACGTAATTACAAAGTCGCTACCCGGAATTTCTATTATGTCTTCAGCATTCATAATTCCACAGATAAATTGGATATCACCGTCCGGCTCGCATGTCGCCGCTCCGTGAGCGGCGGTGCTCATATAGAATAAAAGTTTAGTCAGTAGTAGTAAAAATAAAGAGGAAAATTTCATAGTGATACTTTTCCGTTGATTAACTAACCGTTCGTCCACAATAGTACGCATAAATGTGCAATGGAACCCATTCTGATTTATCGGGTGTGCCCCAGGTTGGATGCTGGCTGGACTGTTACAGGGAAGCAGGGGATGGATACGAGAGCCTAGTTTCATGAGTCACCATGCTCTGGTTTCCTTTGGCTAGCTATGGAATTACACCACTAGTGCTTAACCGAATTCGATACAACCCTGTTCTAGCGGTCATATAGAGGGTGCTCCCATCATCGCCCCAGGCCACATTGGCTGGCACTTCTTCAGGTTTGATGGTGCCCAAATGATTGCCGTCGGAATCGATAATCCATACACCGCCGGGACCAGAAGCGAATAGATTGCCATTGATATCAACCTTCAGGCCATCTGCTGCGCCAGTCTCGTTTTGATTGTTAGCATCAACAAACACGCGTCCGTTTCCGAGACTGCCATCGTCCATTACGTCATAGGCCATCCAGCCCATTTTGGCTCTGTCGGAATTGGCTACATATAGTGTCTTCTCATCAGGGGAGAAGGCTATGCCGTTAGGGCGGGATTGTCCCGATTCGAGCAGTTCAAGCTGGCCATCCGGGTGCAGACGATAAATACCATTGAAATCTAGTTCTCGCGCCGGGTCATCTTCTAATCTGGCAAGTCCGTAGGATGGATCGGTGAAATAAAGAGAGCCATCGGAATGCCAGGCCGAATCGTTTGGGCTGTTCAACCTCTTACCTTGATAATTATCTGCTAGCGTGGTGATGCTGCCGTCTAGCTCTTGACGTGATACTCGTCGGTTACCGTGTTCAAGTAGTATTAATAGGCTCTCCGAGTTGATGTTCAGGCCATTGGAACCCACGGAGGAGGAGTCGCTCTCTCCCTCGAATACCGGGTCCATAAAAGTGCGCAGACCATTCTGATCATCCCATAAATGAATAACATTGCTGCGGAGGTCACTGAACATTAAATATTTCAGTTTTTGATGCCAAACCGGCCCTTCGGTGAAGGCAAATCCCCCTGCAAGCTTTTCTATGGTAGCGCCCGCTGGAATCAATGCATTTACTTTCGAGTCTGCGCGATAAACATCACCTGCTCCAGCTGTTTCAGTGACTGCGTGAAACGCAGTCATCTGATTGCATGCTGATAATGGGAGCAAAGAGATGAGGAGTAAAAGAAATGCAGGAAACTTAGTTAGGGGCTTATTCATTTGAGTACCCTATTGTGGTTTTGGAAGAGTCTATGGAACTAGGAGGGTGAGTTAGTTTTTCTCAAGTTAGCATAGATCTATATGCTGAGGGCGGATCGAACTCACTATTCCTTTGTTCTATTAATCGCTTGGTCTATTCAAAGTTCTGACTGTAGGAACTGCCTGCGAATCCAATAAGCCCTAGTAAAATGGGGGTAGTAATTAGCAATTTCACAGCCTTTTCTCAGAAATATCCACCGACCTTCCACAATATTATGTATAGGGGAGAGTGGGAACCATCCTCTGCTTCGCCAACCTTAATCGAGCCTAGCATGGGACTAAGGAATGCAATACGCTATACCAATAGAGAATGTGATCTGGTCAGCAGGGATTCCATGGAGTCCTTGGAGGTTTCCCACATCGGGTCATCGCGCTTGCCGCGACGATGTAGCATCAAGTTGAAACCGGTAATGATAGCGAACTTGTAAGAGGCCAGCGCGCGATACCAATTAATGTCCGGCAGTTCCCCTCCATAGGCGTCCACATACATAGCTATCAACTCATCGGCCTGCGGCATGAAGTGTCCTCGATGAGCAGAATCGTTCCAGGCTAGCGGGTCATTGAAGGTAGCAAACCAACCGATATCGTTGAGCACCGGGCCGATGCCAACCAACTCCCAGTCGATCACTGCAAGCAGCTTACCAGTTTTCGTGAAGAACAGATTTGACCACTGGAAGTCGCCATGGAAGATGCCAACTGGGGCGCTAACCGGTAGTTGGGCTAAGAGTAACTTGCGCACTTTCGGGACCAACGCCAAACTACGTGGTTCTGCAGCCTTCTCGACGAAGCGGTCCCAGCGCACCACATCCTCCTCGAAGGCCATCGGCTCACCCAAGTAGTGCGCCTCGCGCCAATCCATGCTGTGGATTTTTACCAACGCGTTGATAGCCTGCTGTGCCATCCCAATTCGCGCGGATTGCTCAAGCGCTTCGACCCAGCCATCGCCGGTGAGCTTCACCACGTCGCCTTCTAACTGCGGGACTATGAAATAGGGACGACCGAACCACTGCGGATCATCCCCAGACCACTTAACCGCGCAGTGAGGAACAGAGTCTGGCATCACTGATAGTGCTGCGACCTGACGCAGCACGTCGGCAGTCCCTTGCAGTTTCACGTCCGGTGGAGGCAGGCGTATATACCATTTGTCTATAGCGGAAGCTGTCTGTACAGTAAAACCATAGGCGAAGCCAGCATGGCCCGGCATCTTAAACACGTCCTTAACTTTTACCGCTTCATCTTGATAATGGGCAAGACTAAATGGAATAAGTCGTCGCTGTAATTCTTCTAGTTCCAAGTTAACCTCAATGCATAGATGGGCAGTATCTAGAATCTACCCTGTAGCCAACCGTTCTTTAAGGATAGTATTCATAGGGGCAATGGAACCTACTTGGATTAAGGATTACTGAAACCGTGGGATTATGCCCTTATTTTGGTCTGCAAAGTACTGGGGAGGTTCCTGACATAAGTCTCGTATAATTTTATAAATGTCTGACCTTGAAAGAGATCGCGGAGATGGCAATGGCTCCATTGCAAAATTGTATATTGAGCTCTCTTTCACAGAATTCCTCGCTGAATAGGCTGACTTGGTATTGATAAATTTGTATTAAATCTTGGCTCTACCAAAAATATATGTACATCTTTTATGCCGGGACTTTGCCAATTTGGATATTTATCTACAAAAGCCTTATGAATAGGAGCTTTCTGAGATTCATCACTAACGACGCTCAAATTCTGCTCATAAATATCTTCATTAATTTTTAACCTTACAGAGGGATCTCTTATTACATTCTGATTCCAGCGTCGGGCATATGGAAAATCTCCACCTTCATAGTAAGCCGAAAACAGATAAAATTTTCCTTCATAAACTGCACAGTAAGTAGTTATAGAGTGCGGGAGTAAATATGATGTTTGAGTTTCAACAAATATTTCTTCAATTTCGTTAGTGAATGACCAATCCGTAATTGTCTCACTTACGATATGCCCACTCAGCCAGAGGCCGGGACTTGTATCTTTTGGCTCGTATCCCGCGATTCGTAGGAAAGAAAGAAATAATCCGAAAGAAACGAATATTAACAATAGCGCTTTAAATGCTATTTTTCTTAACATACCGGCTGGCCCATTAGAGAGTTATCGTAACTTATGAGTAAGGCAAAGGCTTGTCTCAATTTGTTGACGTGAAGCTAGGGTAGGGCTTGCTTCGGATGCAATGAGAGGTTGAATGCAAGAAGCGAGAGCTATGCCTGTTGGGAATCTCCCTAAAATCATCGGTCTTCTCCAAGGTAATTTTTTTTGCGTTAATAAGAGAGGAACCCAAAAGTAAAGCTGGGCTATTGCTGTTAGTAGTTTGTTTATTGGATTTAAAATCAGTATAAGATTTCCTTTTACGTCTCTTTGTTTGCGTTCGAAGGGCAGTGAAAAGCAAGGAGGCACTCAGCCTCCTTGCTAAACAATACACGATATGCTTTAGAAAGATCCAGCCATTTGAGCGATTCCAGAGAGCTTGAGAGTAGCTGCCATGCCGGGCTGCGCATCAGCAGATTGTTGAAAAGCTGCCCATTCGGTGCTGGTTAACATTCCAGCATTGACTTCGGCCATTTGAGAATAGTTGTCATATATCATCAAATACATCATGTCCCTTACACCCTCTTGGCCATTATTTACTTGGTAGGACTCTACCCTAGCGCCCAGTGCTTCATGTATAGATTTAGCTGTCATGAAACCTTGGCGTAATGCTTCACTTCCCGCGAGACCCAGCGCTGGTTCCCATCTAAAAAAGCCAACAATTGAGCCTGCTTGAGAAAAAGGATTAACCCTGCTGCTTGCGTCATGATTAGTCATCATAAAACTTTGTATTAATTCACCAGAGGGATTTTCCCCTAGCTTTTGATAGAATGCGTTCCAGCGTTGGCTGCTGCTAGTAGCATCCTTTAGTTTTCCCCAGCTCTCGATATCTTCATAGCTCAGAACGTAATCAACATCGCCAGAAGTTCCTATTCCTAGCGCGCTGATAGTTACGCCGATTCCTAAATCAGCGTGTATTTCGGCTGCTTCCTGCATACTAGCCATTAGTTCATTGGCTTTCCCCGGGTGCGGCTTCCAGCTATAAATCTCTAAAATTTCGCTATGTCCGATGGAAGACCAGATTATGCTCAAAAGAAATAGACTAAGTTTTCTTACTACATTATTCATAATAGATCCTTAATTAAAGTTTGTTGTAAATGACTGCTCCTGAATTAAAGCAGGCGTAGCGTGAGAGCGTGAAGATAGCTCGTTTTAAGCCATAAGCCCAATACAAATCTGAATTTTTGCAATTGGAGGCCATAAAAGCACTGACTGAGGAATAGGGTAGCTAGTTATCGGTTTTAGGTGCTTAGTAGGCTCTATCAAGATCAATTTTGAGTTGAGCATTAAGTGATAAAAGGCTGGCATAACGATGCACATTGTTGCTACATTATTTAATTCAGCGGTGCAGGGCAATCGTACTCTGGTTGCAGAAGTTATTTATAGCTCTCTTGGTGTAGATAATGGTAAAGCTTCTGTTGTCACCTCCTCAAATGCTTACTCTTGGCACATACATTTATTGGTCACAGATATTCCTGCCTACCTAGAAGCTTTGGAGGAGTTAATGAATGAGAATGATGGTGATGTTTTCATTCGTGCTTTTCAAACTTTTGGAACTGGCCTTGGCGGAGGTAACTTAGTTGTCGTTAATTCAGCGAACTCACTAGAAGAGCTATTAACTAACAATAAGGGTTATGATGTGTTTATAGAGAAGACTATAGATATAAGGACCCCTATTGCAAACGGTATATATCAAACTATAGCAACGTTTGATTAGCGCACGAAATTAATTTCACTTTCAGCTATTTTTAGCTAAAAGTCATCTTAGGTAGGTTGCTTTTTTTTTGTATTACTGCAAAATCATGGGCTTGATAAGCTCGGAAAAATCTGGCTTTAAAGTATAAAAGTTCACCGAATATAATAGAGACTATTAAAAAAGGTTTGATGTATATGAAGAGCATAAATTCGAACGATAACTGCGTTGAAAATAAAGATATAAAAATTATTGAGCGAAGCAAGCACCTCCTTACGTTAATTTTTATATTGAGCGGGTTGATGTTTACATCAAATACGTTTGCCGATGATGAGAGCGATATCATGGCGATCATTAGTCAGTATGGTGATTTGGAAACTGATCTGGAGGCGCAGGGGAAGCTCATGAGATCGGACCGCATTCATATTGCTAACGGCATTCGCCAAACAGATGAGGCGAAGAACATGGCTAATCAGATCGCTAGTCGTAAGGCAGGCGAGTCCCTGAATGGCGGGAAAACAGAGTTTGTTACTACAATTGAAGGTCAGATGGTTTCTATTCACGGGGACGTCGCAGTCGCCAGTTTTATGCAATGGTGGAATATCTATCCGCACAACCAAGTGTCAAGCACAAGCCCACCGACATGGGTTTCTCTGGTCTTAATCAGAGAACAGGGGGGTTGGCTCATCAAACATGTTCACCAATCTCCACTCCTCGGCAATTAAAGGTAGAGAGCGCGGCCGGGGGAACCTGGCCGCGCTCTCTACCTTTCTACAATAGCATGCAAACCATCCCAACTTATCGGGTATACCCCAGGGTGGGGCTGAGAGGGCCCTCAGTAGCGTGGTGACTTTCTTCTAATGTAGCACTGGCTGTGCTAACTAGATAGTACTTCCTAGCTCTTCTTGTAACTCATATACGATATCTAAAAGAATATCTGCGTGTCGATGTATACCTCGTGTTCTCCTAAAAGACAAATAAAGTAAACTTCTAAAATTTTTATCATCTAATATCTGAGCTATATGATCTTGGCCAGAATTTTCTAGATAATAGCTTTTATTAATATCTGTCGAATTTAACGCTAAAAAATCCATTTTTGTAGCTAAATAGCTTCTCATTAGGGTAGATGAGTTATCCAGAGAAGCACTTTCCATGATTATTTGGGTTTCTCGCTCGTGTTCAAAAGTCATTATTAACTCTCGAATCTTATCCGAGCGAATTAGACTTAGCCTTCCTGTGCTTAGAATGTCATCTAAAATTGCATGATTAGGAGCGTAGAACCTATAGCCGAGCAAACTTTGCAGCGCGTCTGCTTTTTGAGGCAGCGTTAAATCATTAGAAAAATTTGTTAGTGCTTTGAAGCTTCCTAGTCTCGCTAAACGCAGTGATTGATCTTCTAATAGTTCCTCGGCATCTTTCTTGAATTCAATTACAAGGGCCTCTATAACCTCTCTTTCTTGTTTTCTGTCTTGTTGATAATCCCAGCTAGCGTCAGCGGCTAACGCCAGTAAGATGCCTGTGATAATTACTGTCAATTCGATAATGTACGAATCGAACCCTCTTAATTTCTGTATTAGTCGCATATATTGGTTTATCCAGTGATGAGAGTCCCCTGATTCAGAGACATGGTTCTCGCTACAATTTGAGGCGTGAGACTATTTTCTGAGATTGCCCCATCTGTGTACCAAAAAATATCATTGAGCCTATAACTTTTAACTTGTCTGTTGCATTAAGAATTCGTCCTAGAGTCATTGCTTCAAGTCTCTAAATAAAGGAAGCATAATTATTGTTATGCGCGACTTGTTCTTAGAAACTCTCAAGGATGCCTATTCATTCTTCAACAATAGTATGAATATCGGCGCAATGGCACCATTCTGACTTATCGGGGTGTACTCCTAGGGTGGGGCACTGGATGGGCATTACATTGGATTCAAGTCACTCGTCTGCTGAGGGTCGTACAGATACCCGGAACTCTTTTCTAACAGAGTGGGGAACTTTATTTTATAAGAATCGGTTTTGATCTAATAGTTAAATATAGACGTTTTGAATGCCATGGCAACTAAGAAATTATATGTCTCGTACTCATCAATGCTTTCTCTCGGCATAATTCTACTTGCCCTGCCAAGCCTACCTGTCAACGCCTCGGAGTCTAACGAATTGGACACCTTATCTCTTACTAGTTTCAACCCCGACGGTGATGGCCTTGACTGGTACGTGCAAAATGATAACGTCATGGGAGGAAGAAGCGTAGGTGGATTTGAAATCGCTTCGGGACAGCTGATTTTTTCTGGCGATACCAACACGGATGGCGGTGGTTTCAGCTCTATTCGTACACAGCCTTTAAAGCTTGACTTGTCCGCTTATGCTGGAATAAGAGTCAAGGTTAAGGCTGACGGACGCCGTTACACTTGGCAGTTGCAAACGAATGCTCGATGGCGTGGACGGCAAGTTAATTATTGGGCTGATTTCGACACTCTCGCTAACGAAACGAGCGTAATCGATATTCCATTCACGAATTTTTTCCCTCAGTTTCGGGGATTCAAGCTTGATGGATTCGAACTCGATACTAGCCAGATTACTGAATTCGGTTTATACCAGTACGATAAAACAGATGGCCCTTTTGAGCTACGCCTGATAAGTGTCGAGGCGTATATGGAAATCAAACAGCCGTGAATTTTTGCAACATTAGGGCAGAATAGGATTGTAAGAAGGTCTGAAACGACTGCACAAAAGAGATATAGGAAGGGTTTGGCAATGACGAGGTGATTTATCAATCCTGCTCTTCTATTCTAGCTTTAGCAACTATTGTTAGCGACCGTAATGGCTAAATATGCGCTTAGAAGTTCCTCTAGGGGCGCAGAGGGTTATGTAGGGCTGCTGAGGCTTGCAGATGTAATGGTTTTGGTGAAGTGGCCTGACGAACTAGTTTCCGCTAAAAATGGGGAGGAGGGATGAAAACACCGTTAGGGGCAGCAATAGTGCACTTTCGAAGATAAAAAACCTTTGACTGCATGCCTAGAAAATCGAATTTGAGCTGTCTGAAGGGGCAATGCTTAGCCGGGAGCAAGCACTTATTCCAAATCATCCAGACTCGTTGACACAAAAATTGAGTAAATTTTTTTAAATACCTGTTTTTAGTAGAGTTTCTAAGGTATTTAATTAGCAAGAATTCTTTGACAAGGCATAACTATACCCCTATGATGCGCGCCACATGTCAGATGTTCCTTTTCCAGCCTACGCAGATATCCCATGGATCTTCCATCAGAAAGATATTTTCGGCGGGAATTAAGGCCTAAAAACGATGAGCAGTATTTAGATCATAGCCCAGTTCATGATACCTGCTTAGATGTAATCTTTGACCCAGCTGTCGGGTTTTGAATTTGAAAAAACTGACCCCAAAGCACCAAAACTCAATATATACACTATTAAGGAGACCTACCGGATGCTCAAGCAATCCATTCCATTTCAGAAAGCTACAAATCCTATCGCGAGAAAGTGCCTGAGTGCCGCAATTTGCGCCTTAGTCCTTACAGTTAGTAATCCTGTTTTTGCGCAATCAACTAACGGTGCAGTCCGTGGAACTGTTCAAGGAGCAAGCAACGGTACTGTTGTTGAAGTCATTGATACTTCCAGGGGCACTGCTCGCAGCGAAGCGACTGGTAATGACGGCGAATTCCGAATTGACGGCTTAGCTCCAGGTGCTTATCAAGTTCGAGTCCTTCAGAATGGGGCTGTTGTTGATACTCTGGAGATTGAAGTTTCATTAGGTAGCGCGACTACTGTGAACTTAGCAACTACAACTACTGTAATCAATGAGATTGTTACTACTGGATCTCGACGGGCAGCTGTAGACACAAGCATTGCTGAATCCGGCCTTATAATTAGTTCTGACCTTTTGCTCGAAATGCCCATTAAAAGAGACCTGACTTCGGTTGCTCTTCTTGCCCCGGGAGCAAGTCTTGGGTGATAACCGTTTTGGAAATCTGGCTTCTTTCGGTGGAGCATCAGTTGCTGAAAATACGTCTTTCATCAACGGGCTGAATACTACTAATTTTCGAACTGGCGTTGGTTTCTCCGAAGTTCCATTTGAATTCTATGACACTCTTCAAATAAAGACTGGTGGTTATGCTGCCAAGTATGGTCGTTCACTGGGTGGAGTAATGAACGCTACTGCGAAGAGTGGTTCAAATGATTGGGATTTCGGTCTTAATACCTACTACAACGATAATAGGTTAAGAACTTCTCCCGATACATATAGCGCTGCAAATAGGGTTGATGAAGATACAAGTACAACTTATGACGTATACGCATCCGGTCCTATCATCAAAGACCGTTTGTTTTTCTACGCTTTGTACAGCGACGATTCTCAAGAACAGCGTTATGCGGGAATCCAGTCAGGTCGTGACTATGACTATAACGTAGATGAAGGTTTCTGGGGCGTTAAGCTCGATGGGTATATTACTCCAAATCATCATGTCGAATACACAGCGTTCTCTGATTCTCGGCAAGGTATAGAGGGGGTTAATAATTTCGATGCCAGTACTTTTACTCGCGGTGATTTTGTCGGGAATACGGTTTATGACAAGGGTGGTGATAACTGGATAGCTTCTTATACCGGTAACTTTGGTAACGATTTGCAGGTTTCATTTTCCTACGGGGAAAACGAAGCAAATCGCACTACTGCACCAGCAAGCGCAAGCATTCCTGTTGTATATGAATATGACGGTGGCTTTAACGCGCTTGGGGATTGGTCAAACTTCACTGTTTCTGAGGGATTGGATATGCGTGAAATGACCCGCGCAGACATTCAGTGGACAGGCTTTGCTGGCCATGAACTTTCTTTTGGTATCGACAATGAAGATAACTCTTCAGATGAAGCTACAGTAAATTCTGGCGGAGCTTACTGGTTGCGCGATCCTTCAAATGCTTACAATGAATGTACTCCAACTGAGTGCCCATCTGGAGCAAATGTTCGACTTCGCACCTACAGTGTTGGGGGTTCTTTTTCAACCAAATCAGATGCCTACTACATTCAAGACGTGTGGGAAGTATCTGACCGATTGACTCTTGAGATTGGTCTTCGCAATGAGTCCTTCGAAAATATGAATGCAGATGGTGGAGTGTTTGTTGAAGTTAAAGACCAGTGGGCACCGCGCCTTGCTGCTGTATATGACCCAACAGGTGAAGGCCGATCCAAATTCTTCGCAAACTACGGTGAGTACTATCTGCCAATTGCTGCGAACACAAATATTCGCATGGCTGGAAACGAGACTTACATCCAAGATTACTATGATTGGGATGGCGTTAGTACAGGAGCTCAAGAGGTGCCAACGAACCTTGGTGGCATTTACGAAACTGATGTATTTGGTGACGGCACAGTGCCTGATACGCGCTCCGTTACAGACGGCAACATCCAGGCGATGTTTCAGGAAGAATATATCCTGGGCTATCAGACTATTCTGGACTCCGGTCTTGAGCTTGGTGTAAAGGGTATCTATCGTGACTTGGGTGCAACTATTGAAGATGTGGCTATTGATGCTGCAGTAATCGATTACTACAACGGCCCAGGAAACTGGACTGCAGATGGCACAGTTGAAGATACTTTCGGTGGTTTCCATCAGTATGTACTCACCAATCCTGGTAATGACATGAGTGTCTACATTCCTGAGACTGATGAGCAAGTAAGCCTATCAGCTGGAGCGCTTGGTTATCCAGAGCCGGTTCGGACTTACAAGGCCCTTGAGTTCACAATTGGTCGTCCTCTAGAGAATAATTGGTCCGCTGATTTGTCATACACATGGTCAGAAAGCACGGGTAACCACGAAGGTTATGTTAAGTCAGACAATGGGCAGGATGATGCTGGTATAACTACAAACTTCGATCAGCCTGGATTGACTGACTTTTCCAAAGGTGAGTTACCGAACAGTCGAGCTCACACTCTGAAGGCTTATGGCAGCTATGAGTTCAATAACGGTCTGCGTCTCGGTGCTAACCTTATTGCGCAATCTGGGCGCCCAATAAGCTGTTTCGGTGTCCACCCAACTGATGACTTCGCTAAAGAATACGGCGCTGCATCGCACTTCTGTGCGGGTAACGCTGTTGAGCGTGGTTCACTGGGAGAGACTCCAAGGATGTACAACATTGACCTGAGTGCACAATATAATTTAGAAATTGCTAGTACAGACGTATTGTTGACTTTGGATATATTCAACATACTTGATCGTGATCAGCCTATTCGTGTGAATGAAATCGCCGAAACCGACAGTGGTAACGCGGATCCTGATTATGGGTTTACGTCTGCATATCAGCGTCCACGAGGCATGCGTCTGAGTGCCCGCTTTAACTTCTAAACAACCAGTCGTTGCGAGTTTCGGCTCGCAGGGATGTTTGCAGAAGTTCTGCTTCAAAAGTATCAACGAAAAAGAGCTAATTCTTAAGAGTTAGCTCTTTTTTTGCCTGCCATTTTAACGCGCAACGGATGAGAGGGAATGGCTGTTATCTATTGCTTTTGATATATAAAGAGAATCTCGAAAAACTGCTCAGGCATTAGCTATCTATTAGATGCCGCCCCAACCATGTATTGATAGTCTTCGCCACTGACAAGATGGGACTGTCTCCCTCGTATAATGCAATATTGCCTGAGACAGCAAGGTAACGTATTTGATGTAACTGTTTATTTATTACTAAGCCCGTGTACAGGTTCCGACAAATGCTAATACATCCAAGCCGTAATCGAGATATACGAGAGTAAAATTTGAGCCATCGGGATGGATGGCAAAAGTTGCTTCTCCAAAAGTTATATTACGCACATTACAAACTGTATAGCCTTTATCCACTTCGCATACCCCTTCATAGTGAGGGTTATCTGTCCGCCGCCAACCTTTGTCAGTATCAATTAGCCAGTTATGTGAGATAAAATTATGGCTATCCTCATTCAAAGCCTCAAAGTCAAACCTATTTAAAGAAACTCCCATAGTGTCTTTACAGTAATAAATATCCGCATTAGCGCCAGCGGTGGAGCAGAGTAAAATTATTGTTATTAGCAATTTTTTCATGACTAAGCCTTTTCACAGGTTCTCGACGAAAATACGCATTACACGATTGCAAGGCGCTTCATATCCATGGCTGGCGCTCTAGTCGGCCCACCGCTATAAACACAGGGCTTATCGTCCGATGTCATTCACTCTTAGCGCAAAAGTAGGGCGGTTACTTACTTCTGTGGCATGTCTGCTGCCACCAAACTTCTTGAATTTAATGCCTTTGTATAACAATAGCCTATTGGAACTATTTAGTAATTCTAGTTGCCACAATGTAATTTAATAGTTGGCTCACTAAAGGGCAGCTGAACCAACTACCCTCCAGATCGCAATATAATACATATTTATAACTGGTTTAAGTAACCGTCTAAACGATCCTGAGCCATCATAAAAGCTGCTTTCTTGTCTATCGCGACAGCTTTTATAGCTTCTAGATTCGATCCAGAACCGACCTTAATAACCCCTACCATAGCCATCATAAGGTGGGGAGTGCATTGGTAAACGTATACACCGTCCTGATCAAAAGTAACGGTAACGTCCTGCCCCATGCCTCCCTGCCAACCTTCCGCACCTTCTGGCATCATTCCCTCCATAGACTCTGAATTATGACCAGGATTTGTTGCTTTGAACGTCACAGAATCTCCAGGATTTATACTTAAAACTGCTGGTTCAAAGACCATCACGCCATCTGAGCCCGTGTTGAGCATTTGCACTTCGTGGCTTTCCGCAAGGGCCGCACCAGAAAGTATTACTAAAGAACCGGCAAGTATCGTGTTTAGAAATTTCATCAATCATCCTCATTACTAGAATTTAAGTGCTTAAAGTCTTGAGAAGCGAGCACTAAAAAACACTTCTCCTATGTATACGTATCAATACGCTAAATGGGTCATTTCAAATCGATTACAAACCATCGATGCGGGCTCATTAATCTTTGCTAAGCGCAGGTCGGACAATCTTTCACTGCCGGTTAGTGAACAGGGTCCGGCGTAACTGGCCTCGAGTACTTTAAATTTTTCAATAACAGCCTCGGTTAGATATTAATGCTGATGCTAAATACTGCTGAGCTACCGCTGTCATTTCGCTCGATAAATCAAAAATAGGGGTGCGATGGAACATTCTAATTCATCGGGGTGCGCCTTTTAGAATGGGGTTCTTACTGGGCGGTTACTAGAAAGGGTGCAGCACATAGAGGTGCTAGGGCTGGCGTGTTGCTAAAGAATACAGGCAATGAGCTGTAACGTTTATGTAGCCTGATTAATACTGGTGCGTGTTCTTGAGCCTGCGATTACTCTGCCTGAGTTTGGATCTTGTATTGGGTTTTTGAGAATTAGCTTAGTAAATGCTAACTCAAAACAACTCTAGCTTGCTCTATATTAGTGCAATTTTACACTAATTAAAGAAATTAATAGAATCTCAGAGCCGGAAATCTCAGTTAACATATGAGTGGGCTTAGACGGCTATCTGGGTTGAAGAATCAGAGGGTAGGCATTGGATTGTAACAATTGTGAGGGCTGATTAAGGTATGAAAAAGCAGAGTGAGGCTATTGTTACCAGTAGTTTGTTCATTGCAATATGCCTATTGTACCGTCGAAGCTTCTCGTAGCAGGACAAATTTGAGCGCTAGATATTGCATAAGGAACTATCTGTCCTATTACATTGTAATTACAGGTTTTAAACATACCGCCATAGTTCGATGGGGTTCTAGAATTTAGTAATCTTGGGCTTATACCCAATAACGCTCTTCCGAATGCGCGTTGTCGTACTTCAGCTTCGCGCTCTCTTTGTTGCTGTTCCTGATACCGCCTTGCTGCATTTTTTCTCGCTACTGTTGCTGGTCGTTGTAGTGCGCTTATTGCAGCAGCCTCTTCGCGAGTATCTTCTATTTCATCTAAACTTAGATTAATTTCATGATGAGCTTCTCCTGACAAGCGCCTTGCTTGGGCCAACGCATCCTCCATTATCTGCAGTTCGATAACGCAGTTGGCATGACCTTCTGTTTCTTCCTTAAGTCCAAAGCTGGTGCATCTTTGTATTGTGTCATTCTGAGCACTTACCTTATTTTCTATCCAGCCTAAATTCAGTTGCAGTTTTTGTCTTGCATCAAAATTATCTGTTTGTGCTGCCAGTGTTAGAAAATACAAAGCGGTAAGAGCATCACGCTTAATCTGCGGTGCCTGAGCATAGGACGCCCCTGCTAGCGAGATAAGTAGTACGAATAATGCTGCGTGAGTGTTTGCTTTGATAGTAACTCTTAATATTAACTAAGCGGACGATCAGAATAGTATATATAGAGGTGCAATGGAACCACTTTGACTTATCGGGATGTGCCTCTTGGAGCTGTGTAGGGTGGAGGTTACTAGGAAGCAGTGCGTATACAGCTCTCTAGGACTGAAGAGCAAGAAGATATGCATTAGACTGTCATGGCTGTCAGGGCGGATTTAGGCTTAAAGAACGAAGCGGAGTTATTATTGCTAACGATTTCTTCATTCGCAACCGCCATAGTCAGACTTAAAACTTGGTAGGTATTTGTTAAACTTGTGCACTTGAAGTGCTAGATTGTAGCCTGTCCATCGTTGCCACAATGCCTGCAGGGTCCGATGCCGTCATATCATGGTCTGAAAAATGGATTGCCCAAAAGATTGCTGAGACAATATAGTGAAGATAACAAATTTTAAGCTAATAAATTTTTTGAACTAAAAATAATCCATTTATATGATTTAGGTGGCATTATTCCTAACCATTAAATTGTTTTCTGTCACTGAATAATACTTCCTGCAAGGTAAAATTAGAAATTTATTGCAGAAAATAAGGCCTTAGAGAGTTTAAAATAGCTTGAATCTCCAGCCTTTTCTAGAAACCAAATGGCGTTAAAATGTAAGTCTATCGAATTGTTTTGAACGAAAAGGCAGCCCAGTCCAAGTTTAATATTTTGACGCAGGATCTCCTTATCTCTATTATAGTTAACCAAATTATCAGAGTAGAAAAGAAGCTGTGAAAAATATAATTGGGACTGTTTCTATTATATATATCATATTCATCTTGTCTTTAGGAGTATTGCTCCTATGTATTATTAGTATTCCCAGAATTATTCCAATAGAAGCTATTCGAAAAATCACTACCGCAACCTCTAATGAGATAGGTAATGCATTAGTATGGTTTCTTAAAGTAACTCTAGGATTTATCCATCGCACCAAATGGCAAATTGAATACCCTGAAAACATTTCAACGAAAAAATGGTATCTAGGGATGAGCAATCATAGCTCTTGGGCTGACATATTTGTCCTGCTATTCGCAAGTAATTATAAAATTCCTTTACTAAAATTTTTTATAAAAAAAGAATTGCGTTGGATTCCTGTAATTTATTTAATTCACAAAACTATTGATATGCCGTTTCTAAACAGGCATTCACCGGATGAAATTCAGGATAATCCAGACTTAAGGAAGCATGATTTTGAGAGCGCTAAGATCGCTGCTAAAAAATTTACAAGATACCCTACAACTGCTTTTAGTTTCGCTGAGGGAACAAGATTTACAGTTGAAAAAAGGGGTTTGCAATCATCTCCTTTCGATAATCTTTTAAAACCTAAGATTGGAGCTTTAGCGACAGCTTTGTCTGGAATGCCTATGGTAGAAGAATTAATTGACTTTACAATTATTTATAAGACGTCAAAAAGATCTGCCTGGGATTTTGCATGCGGAGAAATGAATGATGCAAAAATCATAGTTAAATGTTACGAAATACCTAAATCGATTCGAAGTATTGATAATGATTCAGCTGAATTTAGAAATAAATTTCAAAAATTTATCGATAGAATTTGGCGTAAAAAACAAATTCTTATTGAAGGTGAAGAATACAAAATTAGTTGATTTAAGGTGTGCGATTCACAGTTATTGAGCTTAACCTTGATCAAAGAAATGAAGAGTATTTTAATTTTTGTTAATAAATTATTAAGCTTTCTAGTCGGTAATTAATTAGAAAATATATTATTGAATTAAAAGCGTAAAAAATTTCCGTCTTTTATAGCAAGAAAACGCCATGTCATTTTTGCCTATTTCCTATAGATACCTTTGCCTAAGCTGCTCGTTGCGTACGGTCTAGCGAGCACGTTCTGTTCTGTAAAATTTAAAAAAACACCACGTTGAAAATGCAGTCATTAAGTGCCAAATGGCGTGCGGCTGAATCCACGAATCAGGCTGACAATAAGGCGTGTCAGGGTAACCTTGAAGCCAAATCAAGAATGCGGCTAAGTATGAAAACATACCCAAAAAAAACCAAGGAGTATAAGTCCTTTTTAAAGCTGGACGACTCGCTGAAAAAAGAGCCGGAACCCAAAACAGGATGATCCACCAGTACTCAACAAAGTCTGACACTATGTCTTGCAATGAAATGCCAAAGATTGCGGCTACTATAAATCCCACAAATCCAGACATCCAACGAAATTTTGAAGACCAATATTTAAAAAGTGCTTCAGAAATGATCCATAGACCTATCGACAAACCAAATAGATCAAGCCCAATACCTAACCTGCCTCCGAAGAACCATCTGGACAAGGAATAGACGACAACAATTATAAAATAAGTCCAGAGAAAGCGACTGGGACTCCATCGGCCCATTTCTTTTAGGTTATACAGCCAAGGAAAAATGATATACATAACCATACTCAAATTATCCGCCCATCCGCCCCATTCAGTGTGTGTGCCATGCATTAACCATGAGCCAGGCCCCAAATAGATAACCGCCATCGCATATAAGACGCTAATTTTATTGAGGCCGATGAAAACATTAGCCTTCTCAGTGCTCGATTCATTTTCAGCCGTCAGTATCCTCAGCATTAAAAGACCAGATATCATGAATCCGATATTACTTAGGGTGTTAGCAGGCTCTCGAAATACACCTCCACTGACTCTTTCGCACCAACCAGAAATCGCACCTACAGCTTCACCTGATTCGTAAAAAAATATCTTGCCGGTAAGCGCGAACGCAAGGTAAAGAATGAAGAATAGTGCGCTAGCTACAAGCGAAAGAGAATAAATCCTTACCATAATTTAGCTCGACTTATTTAGGATTTGAAGTTGGAAATTAACCTTATCTTCTGTTTATTAATAATATAGTGGAAAGCAGATAAAAAAGAATAGTATGTATCTAAGCACTATGGAACCATTTTTGCGGGGAATTTCGATCGAGTTAATATTGGTTCGGGCTTGGCTCCGGTAGCTTAAATTTGTAAACAGAGGTTAAACTCTTATTATGCTAAGAAAATATTTAAACTATTCCTGCTGGTCAAATAGAACGACAAAAGAGAGTTTATCTATAACTTGCATGAGGCTGTTGTACAAGCTTATTAAAATATTTAGCAGCTTTATAGGAGGTAAGACTTATGGCTAATCTCAAAATATCTAACTATGCATCAAGTAGGACGATATAAGGGAAGAAAGAGCCAAATAGAGACGAAAGGCATGGGAGATGGGACGTTATAAATAGCCTTTCAGCTTTATACTATACGGGCGAATTAGCGCAGCGCCCGAGCGAAACTAATAACAATCATCTCCACGATAGCTCCAATTGCTCAATACTATCGTCTATACCCACTTCAAATATAGTTTCACATAAAGAATTTAAATGTTGATCTCCTGCTTCGTTGTCGTAAGCTAAAGAAATATATTCTGGCAAATAAGTGAAGCCGGTCTTACTCCTAAAAGGCGTTGATTGCATATATCTGGAAGGAATCTGCTTGAGTCGCTGGATCTGAATCCAGACAAAGGCTGGTACTGCCAGCGCAAATTTGACTAGTAATCGGTGGTACTGCATTTTTAACTAATACACTTTGGCGCTCATCAAGACGATTAAACGCATAAATAGTGTTGCCATTTGGCATTTCAAATACATTAGTTGGATATCCCCAGCGCTTCACGAGAGCTTCTATATCATAGCCTAGCCATGAATCTAAAACTCTTTGATAGTCTTTGCCCGTTGTAATGATGTCAAAATTCAACCACGAGCCTAACGGCCTTTCGGTAATCTTTACCTGCTGTGCAGCTAGCTAACATCCAAAAAGCCAAGCTAATTGCCAGTAATTTTTTCATGACTCTAATGACCTCCTCAGGCAAGCATAGCTTATAGAACTTAATTTTATTTTATCCTTAATGAATAAATTCTGAATCAAGAAGTCTACTAAGATATTTTTAATAGAATATTATATGAACAGTCAAACGAAAATATAATATTTGTTAATGAGAACCAAAAACTAAGTATTAAAATTATTTATGTAATTCTATTGTTATATGATTTCCTTAAATTTAATTCTTCTAATTTCGAGTGCAGAATGAATATCTACAAATCAAAGGAGGCAAAAAATAACCAGAGACTAAAGAAAGAAATACTGCTCTTCTCCATTAGCATAAATCATCTTGTAATCATAAAGTGCATCTTTATTCTGATCATTAGTTAGTGTAAAGCCAACCATTGTCGGTACAAAATTAGGAACTTTTCTGATTTCATAATCAGCAAATAGTGTAACTTTTTTCGTTCTTCGCCTGGTAGTATCGAATACATTAAAAGTTAGGATTCCCCTCCGATTAACTGTGGGATCGATGGCGCTAACTATAAAAGGGCGCCGCAAGGAGCATTAACCACAGCGCAATTACGAATTCCATTACTACTTAACTCTTGGATAAGTTCTGGACCATTAATCGGCGCCGAGCTCAGAATTTGTTTACGATACACAGGCCCGTCCGAATAAATAACCGATACTTCGAATTCCTCATCATCAGCAGGATGCTTAGTTAGTGAAATGCCTTCCTTTTTTTCTGCAGTTACGCTCGATAGCATTGATGGTCTAAAATTCCATCGATCATAAAACGAATAATTTACAATGACATTATTCAAGTCATCTAGCTCATATGGAGCCGCACCCTGATCTTTCTGTATCGTCATATTGCCATTTTCTGTAATTACTAGGCCTGGCAAAAAAGCCGCAGCGAGTGCTTCTTGAAATACTGAAATACCTTTATCTGCAAGTGCAGGCTGAGCTTCTAAAAACCATCCTTGGCTCGTTAGAAATTCGACACTACCGCCGTTTCGCACATGAAATTCGGGGGCTCGCCCGCGGCTACGCTCTTGACAGCTACCGGCCGAAAGTAAAGCCTATCCGTTTCAATGTCGATGGTTAACAATCCACTTGTAGCTTGCTTAGCAGTGACATCAGTAAGGGGAAGAATAGGAATAGCATTTACCAAGTCTAGTATTGTCTTTTCTGTATCCAGAAGCGATGCTTGTTTAAGGTCAAGTAGCTGTGGTTTCTCGATATTTAAATTTGTAACGTCTTTGGCAAGTAGCGTTAGTCCTGCAGTAAAATCTATACCGGTGTCTTTAGTACTCACTGTAACGTCTCCACCCGCCACATCACCGACTGGAGTTAAAAACTTCAAAAGAAATCTTTCAGTTCTCTCCGTCAAGAAGGCCATCAGTAATTGAGACAGTAAAACTCTTTGACGATGCATCTCCAATGCCCCAAGTCAATGACTCAGACACAGCAGTGAAGTCTGCCGGCGAAGTAGCTGTTAAATCGGCAGACACGACGTTTACGCTGGCTGAGGCGACGGTGGAGCCAATACGGTTTACCGTGACGGTGAGGGTCGTTCCGGATTCGAGATCGCTTCTATATGTAAGGCCAGAAAAATATACTAAACCAGCTGAGGCTGATTCACAGAAAAGCAAGCAAGCAGAAAACATAAGCCAATATGCGCTACGCACTAAAGCTTTCTCTCTTCTCATATTTAAATAAACAATTACGCAATGGAAACCTTGGAATTACTCTAAACACCCCAACAACATCCCCAATCGTCACTTCTATAAAATAATTTAATAGCCTTAAGATCAAATGGGATACTAATTGAGGCAACAGAAAAGCAGAGAAGAACGATTATTTTAAGGAGCGTCACTATTCACAGTCCTGATAGTCAGACTCAAAACATTTGGTAGCCATGTATTGTCCTTCAGTGGTTTGAGCGGGGGTTAGTCTATCGGCAGCTATATCCCTATTGGTTCTTGCTTCTGCGTAGCCTTGCGCTGTTGAAACTGACCACCACATATAGGCTCTAACATCATCCTGTGGTGTGCCTGCTCCATTGAAGTACATCAGGCCGAGATTATTTTGAGCATAGGCATACCCTTGCTCAGCCGCTAAGCGATACCAAGTAACTGCTTCTGCATCATTCTCTGGCACACCTACTCCATTGGCATACATCACACCAAGATTGAATTGGGCGTGGGCAAAGCCTTGTTCAGCAGCTAGGCGATACCACGTAATTGCTTCGATGTAGCTCTGTGGAACACCCCTCCCGCCATAATACATGTATCCGAGATTGGATTGAGCGATTGCATCACCTTGTTCAGCCAAGAGCTTGGTTTCTTCAAAGTCTGTCTGACCATAAGCTGCGGATGACAAGAGGAGAATGGTTGCGGTTAAGAGCTGTTTTATATTCATACGCAGAAGATACTATAAGCCTTTGTTCGGATTCCACTATAAATTTAATGATCCTAAAGACTTTGAAGCTAAAAATTCGTACCTACCTCTTTAGAGTAATCTTTGAAGTCTATCTTAGTGATATAATGCCATTAGGCGTCATTGGATGCTGTAATCGTTCAACCGGAGAGATAACACATGGAAATACCAGCTATAACAATCATTGAAGAAGCGGATCGAAGAAAAGCTATAGCCACTTTATTGCTTGGGTTCTCTGGAGATCCTTTTATGCGCTGGCTAAATCCAAGAGCTGACCTTTATTTAGAGGCTGGGCCCTCGTTTGATGCTTTTGGCGGGCGGGCTATTGATAGTGGGTCAGCCTATGTGGCGAACGAATTTGAGGGAGTTGCTCTTTGGATGCCACCTGGTGTCGAATCGGACGAGGAACGATTCATAGAAGAAGTGCTAAAATTCGTTCCAGAAAGTAAGCACGAAACAATGTTTAAGGTATTAGAAGCTATGGAGGAGTACCATCCAAAAGATGCCTGGTACTTGCCAATAATTGGTGTTGATCCAGTATATCAAGGCAAAGGAATTGGCTCACTTTTGATGAAAAAAGCTATTGAAAGAGTAGATTCTGAAGGGCTCTCAGCTTATCTCGAATCTTCCAATCCACTTAACATGTCTCTCTATGAAAGATGTGGTTTTGAAACCATGGGGCGAATTCAAATCGGAGACTGTCCTGTAATTCACCCTATGATTAGAGAGAAAAAGTAAAATGCCTTTCAGTTCCAGATTTGAACCATTCTGATTTACGGGGGTAAAGGTTGGGCGGTTTGTGAGAAAGTGGCGGGCGTAGTCACTTAGAGCTATCTAGAGCTGAAATGGCAGAGGGTAGGGCATGGACTGTAGAGATTATATAGTCTGATTAATGCTTGGAAAAGCAGAGTAGAGTTATTGTTGTTAGTAGTCTTTTCATAATTATTTCTCAAAGTATTAAGACAGTTTACTCTCTGTTTCCTGTCCATTGGAAAATTATCTTCCAGCTACTCGTTTGGCTTAATTAAGGGAAATGATCTGATCTGGAGTTTGAGCAAAGGATTCTAAACTATGTATGAAGCAAATTGGATGTCTATCCTTCCTCCGCTGCTGGCGATTGTGCTGGCGATCATCACGCGGCAGGTAATACTCTCATTGAGTGTAGGCATTTGGATCGGTTTCTGTCTGCTTGAGTCTGTGAACCCCTTGGCCGGCATTGGGCTGGCGCTAGACGGCATTGTGAATGTGTTTTCCGATGCTGGCGACACACGCGTACTGATGTTCACACTCATTATCGGCGGCCTGATTGCGACTATCGAGAAGCTAGGCGGCGTTCGTGGCTTTATTCATTTGCTAGAGCACCGTGACTGGGTAACTGATGGCAAGCGCGCGCAGTGGTTGGCCTACACAACCGGCATCGTTGTCTTTATAGAATCAAACATTACACTCCTAATTGCAGGGGCGATATCGCGGCCGCTTTTCGATCGCTACAAAATTTCTCGAGAGAAGCTCGCTTATATTATCGATTCTACTTCCGCACCTATCTGCATTCTTATTCCTCTGAATGCTTGGGGTGCTGTGATAATTAGCCTCTTGGCCTCTGCTGATATTAGTAATCCAATCGACGTTTTTATCTATGCTATACCCTTTAATCTCTATCCTATTGTCGTGATAGTTTTCTGTGCCTTCGTGATCGGTAAAAATATAGAGATCGGCCCAATGAAGAAGGCACAGAAGCGTACCGAGGCTGGTGAACTTCTCTGGGCGAACGCGACGCCGATGGTCGATCCATCAATCCTCTCCCAGCAATTTGAGCGCACTGATGCCGACAAAGCGCGGTTCATGATCGCGCCTATTGCAGTCATGGTTATTGGCATGCCGTTAGCATTATTTGTGACAGGTGACGGAGATCTTAGCGAAGGCTCTGGATCTACATCCGTTTTATGGGCTGTATTGGCGGCACTGGTTACATCTTGGGGGCTGGCGCTGCACCAGAGACAATTGAATCTAGAAGAGTTGATGCAAATATTCTTGAAGGGAGCCGGGGGGTTGTTGCCGGTTACGATGATTTTACTGTTTGCGCTGGCCTTGGGTGACGTTGCGAATTTATTAGGCACGGGCGCCTATGTTGCGCAACTCGTGCAGCAAAATATTCCGTTAGCTTTTCTACTGCCATTGTTGTTTATTATTTCCGGTTTTATCGCCTTTGCGATTGGTTCGAGCTGGGGTACGTTTGCCATCATGATTCCGCTCGCTATGCAAATCGCCGTTCCTTTGGATTTAAATAGCTCGCTATTTTTATCTGCCGTGCTGTCGGGATCTGTGTTTGGAGATCACGCATCGCCGATTAGTGATACTACAGTCGTCGCTTCAATGGCATCGGCTACTGACCATATAGACCATGTTAGAACCCAGCTGCCTTATGCGCTGATTAGCGGTGGTATAGCAGCATTTGGCTTTCTCTTAGTTAGCACGTTTCTACTTTAGCAAGGACTAATAATACATAATATAGTGCTGCTGATTAAATCGCTCTGATTTCCGTTATCGGAATTATTCTTATATCTTTAAATTTACGGCACGCCCAGCTGCTGCTGTCAATCAGCATTGCTCATGCTGCAGTAAGTATCGGTGACAAATAACGATCCCGCGATCCGCGCGATATTGATCGCTTGTTTCTTATGCGGCTGAACTTGCTGTATTCGCTGTGCCGCCGCATCGTCGAAGTAGTCGAGGCGAGCAGCTCGCCCTTCATTCTTGCCAGACGTCCTGCTCACGCGATTTAGGGAGAATGCCTAGAGCAACGTAGTTGTTCAATGTTGCTCTAGAAATAGGCGTAATTCTAATGATTTCTTGCGGTTCAGCATATGTGGTCGCTCTGTTTACAATTCCTACAGTACAATTAGACATTACAATTATGTCAGCTGTCGAAATACCTAAAAGACAGTATTGTCTAATTTAGCTGTGTGGCTCAACGGTTAGTAAAGTCAGCACACTGTTGATGCTGCAGCGAGCGGCAGTGTGAGCCGTAAAAACTGTTATCATCTGTTTTTGAGTAAATATCATGAGGTTCTGCTAAAAATGGAATTTAAACGAATTGATGTACTCCAGGCTCGGTTACTACTCGACGCAGCTCAAGAGAATGGCTTGCAGATAATCGATATTCGGGACGAACAATCTTACGTTAACGGCCACATTAGCTCCGCGCTACATATCGGCAATAGCAATGTGCAACCCTTCTTGGAAAATGCTGATACCAGCAAGCCACTAATCGTGTATTGCTATCACGGTAATATGAGCCAATCGGCGGCGGCCTATTTCGGCGAGCAAGGCTTCGAAGAGGCCTATAGTATGGATGGTGGTTTTAGCGACTGGGAGGTCAACTTTACGGATATGATTGAAGTTAAATAGAAGATTGTTACGAAGGTGGATAAAAAGACACGTATTAAAGGCAAGTGACTAGCTGCTCAGATTTGCTTACTAGGCCCTAGCGGGCGATGGGTCCTTCACCGTCGCGCTTGGCGAACATGCGTTTTGCTGTCATCGCCGTCACCATGTAGATTAGGTTAATCATTGCCCACGCGAATATTTCCAGCGCCCACAACTCATGTGCAGTAGCATCCAATTGCTTGGTTGCTAGTATAAGTGCGGCCAAAAGCAGCAAACAGAGTAGTGGCAATCCTGAGATGAGCCCCCAATTTCTATCCCAGTTCCGAATAGCTGCGATATTCAGCACTGCACTGCCTGCGGTAGCGGCAAATACTAGAAACGCTACTGCTAGGTTCCAGATGTTAGTAGGGCCCGCAATATTTGCTGAGGCGGCAATCGCTGGGCTACCAACTACTGCGAGTAAGCTTAGGATGAAAGCTGTCAGAACGTGGGCACTATTCGATTTTTGGTCTTGCTTAGTAATCACAGATGACTCTCGACTTAATTAAATATTTGCTATCGCAGCGGATACTGGATTAGAACAAAGCAATTCGAATTGGGGAAGCACTCTTTTAGTTTTTGAAGCCGCGCATGATGCTCATGCTTATCACTATTGAGTTCATTAGAGCATGTCGAATTTGGTATCTGAGATATTATTATAATGGCCGCCACTAAGCGTATAGGCGAGGATCGGGAAGCTCATTAGAGTTCCGGTCGACAATCTCTGCGGCGCTGAGTTTTAATTAGCTTGGAATTCTCTGCCACAGGTGTAGACGGCATCGTCTGGACATTCGACGGTGGCTTAACCGATTTATCGAATAATAGATGTAGGGCTGTGAAGTGTCGCAGAGAGGACAACTGGAGTTCCGAGCGGCTGACTGGTTTGCCCAGTTATTCAGCACAGTTGACTGCGGGGCCGGAGTGGGAGATGAGGTATATGTAGTGCAACCGTATTTTTCTGAAGACAGCCGCTAGAATTATTAAGCGCTAAGTTCTAGACCTTCGTAGGCGCGTAATAACCAGGACTGAAAAATGGCTGTTAGTATTTCGTACTAGGAATCCAAATGTCGGCATACCTTAGGGCTTCGAAGAGATCTTTGTCGATAACAGGATCAGACTCTTCCGTCATTTTAAGTGCTTGCTGAATGCCAAACAAAGACCAAACATTATGAGGGTGTTCGTTTAGATCTTGGCGATAGACTTCTAGGGCAATGTCATACGCCTGCAGCTCTATATAGGCTGCGCCAAGCCAGTGTCGCGGAGAAAAGGGCAAAGGCTCCGGCTCGTCGTAATTAAGATTATCGTAATAATCAGTTGCCAGCCGGAAAGCCTCTGTAGCTGCTCCCATATCTCCTTCACTCCAGGCGATTTCGCCTTCTAAAATGCCAGCAAGCGCACCGACGATATCTTTGCCGGCGTGAAAGCGGAAGCGCGCGGTTGTCGTCTCGGTAAGTTCTTTAAGTGACTGCATGGCTTTTCTTGCCTTGTCGGTGTCACCTGATTTCAAGGCGGCATAGCCGTGAGAGAAATCATACATACTAATATTAATCTCGCCCGTAGGCGGTTCGGTTATGTCCAAGACCTCGTCGAAGCGGCCAAAACGGATCAGCGCCATGCTATGCATCGAGGTGTTGCTGTTTAGCTTGGCAAGGTCCTTTGCTGCTTGAACAGCTGCGGCGCCTTCTCCGCCCATGCTCGCTGCGTAGTAAAGCATGGTTAGATTGTGAGTTGGGTAGATTGCGAAGCCCTCTCCGATTGCGGCCTTTTGATCGGAATGCCACGCTCGTGTATTCGCGACCACGGCGTCGTGCCATAGGCCCATTTCGTTCCAAGTGTGGCTGGGCATATGATTGATGTGGCTGGCGCCCGGAATGGAAGTGCCTAAGAATCGCGCGCAGGGTGCTGCAAGTTCTGGCGCAGGAGTAGACTCCGTCGCATGTACTAGCAGATGGCAGGCGCCAGGGTGGCGGATGTCTTTTTCAAGAACACCCAAGAGTACGCCGTGGAGTCGAGTCACGTCTGGGTTATCTAGCGCACGATAGCCGCGACGTTCTTCAAGCAAGAACAACGACTCAGCGTAGAGCGTCACTATGTCTAGATCATCTGGATACTTCGCAGCGAGTTTTCCCATTGCATCGGCATAGGCCTGATCTTGAATTCGCCGGGTCTCTGGATCGAAATCCTCGATGTAGCGAACGGCGAGAGCTCGAATCATATCGGCTTCTTTTTCCGTGGCGCTATCAATCCTAGCCAAGGCTTGCTGCAATGCATTGTAGGCGCGCGGAGCTTGCGCTCTGGTCATTGCGCCATTTAGATAGGAGCCCCAACTCCATGCCTCGCCCCAGTAACAAATCGCACAATCCGGATCAGCCATGTTTGATGCTTGAAATGATCGCGCCGAGTCATTTTTAGCGAACGAATACATCAATTGAAATCCTTGGTCGAAATAGGCCTGAGCCATTTCGTTGTCAGACGAAATAGGGAAATGGAAGTCACCCATTGCGCTATTAAACAGGTTCATAGGCTCATTGAAGGAATCGGGATAGTCGATTTCCTGAGCGATGGAATTCATGCTGATGCCGCAACAGCATAGAGCGGCTAATGCGGTCGAGAGTCGATACATAGGTTGTTCCTACTGCTTAGTTCTATAAATTCAATAGTCAGTTGCTAGATATTATCCATTACTTCTTCAATCAAATTGATCTACTGCAAGATAAATTCAACTGGCGCACTCGGTCCGAGTGGCCAACCTAAGATTACCCAGATGACTGTGAGTGCCAGTCCTGACATTAACAGCACTGCAGAGTAAGGCAGCATCGTTGCGGCCAGAGACCCAAGGCCAAACTCTTTCTGCCAGCGTTGGCAGAACACGAGTATCAGAGGAAAGTAAGG
Source organism: uncultured Pseudomonadales bacterium (assembly GCA_949372635.1). Classification (GTDB taxonomy): domain Bacteria; phylum Pseudomonadota; class Gammaproteobacteria; order Pseudomonadales; family Pseudohongiellaceae; genus UBA9145. Next base: position 177,758 of record CASIAB010000010.1, on the reverse strand, counting down.
CATGAGTGGTGTGATGATGTTTGTTGCTCCGTCACCTACGCGGTAGGCGGCGGTGCTCATCTCTGGACTGATGCCAATCAGCATAAGCATCGGCACGAGTACCGGTGCGAGTAGAGCCCATTTAGCGCTGGCAGAACCTATAAACAGGTTAATGGTTGCACCGAATAATATTATCAGTGCCATTAACGCGGAATCGGGGAGGTTGGAACCTTGTAATACCGCGGCTCCTTTGATTGCAAAGATAAGACCGAGATTCGACCAATTGAACATCGCAACGAAGTGAGCGGCGGTGAACGCGAGGACCAGATAATAGGAGAGGTCAGCCATGGCGCCACTCATCATTTTCACGATATCGCGATGATTCGAGACTGTGCCGCTAGCAGAGCCATAGGCCCAACCCGCGGCTAGGAATAAAAAAAAGAAGCCGGCGACCAATGATTGAAACATCGGCGTGAGCCTAGCCTCAGGATTTGCAGCTTCGTTTATAAGCGGAGTGCCTGGACCTATTGTTAAAAAGATCCAAAGCGCAATAATCCCTAGGCAAGCATAACCTGCGCGGGCTAAGCCCAGACGCTCGCTGTCGCTCAAAGCAGTGCTCGGATCTTTGATGACTCCAGCGCTAGAGCTCTCGGCATCGCCAGGTTTGATAGGCGTCAATCGGGGTTCGATGATCTTGTCGGTGACATACCAGATTGAAGGCAGAAACACGAAGGTCATGGCGATGATGAAGTAGGCGTTACCCGCGATGTTCGCATCCCAGGAAGGCTGGAGAGTTTCAGCTGCGGCCTCGGTGATGCCAAATAGGAGCGCATCTAGCTGACCTGGTAACAGGTTTGCCGAGAATCCACCGGATACTCCCGCGAAGGCCGTGGCGATACCGGCGATTGGGTGGCGGCCGGCAGCGGCGAAGATAACGCCAGCCAGTGGGATTAAAACTACATAAGCAGCATCAGCGGCTAGATTGCCCACCATGCCAATAAGCGCCACCGCTGGCGTAAGCAGAAATAAGGGAGCCTTCGAAACGGCACCACTCATGGCTGATGCAAAGAGACCTGAACGTTCTGCAACACCCGCGCCGAGCATGACCACAAGAACATAACCCAGCGGATGAAAACTGGTAAAGGTATTCGGCATATCTACCAGTAAACGCTGGATATTTCCTGCAGAGAGCAAACTCTCCGCGCTAATCATAATGGCATTTCCTGCAGTATCCACCTGCGTAGGATGGGCTGCTGACACGCCAAATAATGCTGATAGAAAGCTTATGACTACAACAGCAGCAATACAATACAGAAAGATGAAGACAGGGTCAGGCAGTTTGTTTCCAGACTTTTCGATCCAAGCGAGAATGCCATTCACTTCAGTAGATTGTGCTTGTGTATTTTTAGTCATTGTTCTTGTCCCAGTCTGCTGATGCTTATCGGTCGGTTCTTATAGATAGTGACATTTACTTTAGGACAGGGTTTTAACGGAGTAAACGGAAAAAGGTGTTCAGCTCGTCTATATAGCTGGCAGGTTGTTCCAGCGCCGCGAAGTGTCCGCCTGCCTCCATGAGGGAGTAGTGTCGTAAATCATAGGCGGCAGCTACCCAAGATCTTGGTGTTATAAATATCTCGGCGGGATAGACGGCGACTCCTGTAGGTACATCGATATACTCGATCGGCTTGGCGACTGGCGCATTGCTGTTTTCGTAATAAATACGCGCAGAAGACGTAATGGTTTCTGTAAACCAATAGATGGCAATATTAGTCAGTAGCTCATCCTTGGTGAAGTAATCATCGAGATATCCGTCTGCGCCCTGGGGCAAGTCGGACCAGCCGTGAAACTTCTCTACGATCCATGCTGCCAGTCCAGCCGGAGAATCATTTAATCCATAACCTAAACTTTGTGGTTTAGTTCCTTGAATTCGTTGATAGCCAACTTCATTTTGCATATAAGCAAGGCGTGCAGTGCGTAGGCTGCTTACTTCCTGGGAGACATCGTCCCGCTGCGCTTCGTCTGCTGGCGGGTTCGCTAAGACCATATTTGAATGGAGACCTAGCAATCGTTCTGGGTAATTGTTAGCGAGATAGCGATTGATAATAGCTCCCCAATCACCGCCTGCGATTGCATATTGTTCATAGCCTAAGCGCTGCATAAGGCTGGCAAGGATATGGGCAAACTTCTCCGGACTATAACCTGGCGCATTGGGTTTTTCTGAGAAGCCAAAGCCGGGAAGTGAGGGTGCTATGACATGATAAGAATCTGTAATATCTCCCCCATGGGCGACTGGATCGGTTAGAGGGCCTACGATCTTCGAGAACTCTGCTACCGAACCCGGCCAGCCGTGAACAATCATTAAAGGAATTGCATTAGGGTTTTCGGAACGCTGGTGAATGAAGTGCATGTCTAAGCCATCGATTTCAGTTTTGAACTGATCGAATTCATTTAGCTCAGATTCTTGTTTCTTCCAATCGAAGTCGTTCTGCCAATAATTGAGCAACTCAGCCAAGTAGCTTGAGTCGGTGCCGTACTCCCAAGTGGTATCTGCTATTTGATCGGGCATGCGGGTGTTTGCAAGCCTGCGCTGCAGGTCCGAGATCGCAGCGTCCGAGATATCGATCTCGAAGGGTGTTATAGGTGCGTTGTTCGCAAACTTGGATTGTGGCATAGGCTTCTCGATTGAGGAGGGTGTAGTTTTATTGAACATCACTAGGCTTGATGTGATCAGGTCCGGTTTAGCGATGGCGACTGATCCGAGGGCAATGGCGGTGATTGCTATGAGCAGAGCGCCGAAATGAATAGCCACCCAGGAAAGTCCTAGCCCGGTTACAGAATGTGTTGATAGTTTTGAGTGCATAGCTTGCCCCGCAGCCGAAGCTGATAGTGGATTCTTGTTTTAGGAATAATTTTTTTCTATATTTAACAATGTTTTACTGATAATTTCTATAGCAGAATCTATTTCTTTCTTGCTGACATTGAGAGCGGGCAATAGGCGCACGCTGTTTCCTCCAGCCTTAACAACCAATAGCTTGTGCTCCTGCAGCCGTGCAATTAATTGCCCGGCATCGATCACGCAGTATAGACCCAGCATCAGTCCTAGGCCCTTTACTTCTGACAGAAGCTGCGGATGACGCTCGACGAGTATCGAAAGTTCAGCCTTTAGATAGCATCCTAACTCATTGACATTATTAAGAAAGTCAGCTTGTTAAGCGTATCCATAACGGCGTTACCAACGGCCGTTGCTAGTGGGTTACCTCCGAAAGTACTGCCGTGAGTTCCGGGTACTCAACGTTCTGGCTATTTCTTCAGTAGCGAGACATGCTCCTATCGGAAATCCTCCACCAAGCCCCTTTGCAGTGGTAAGTATATCGGGGTTCACGTCCAATTGTTGATAGGCATACAGAGTGCCGGTGCGTGCTATACCGCATTGCACTTCATCAAACATAAGGAGGATGTCATGAGAGTCGCATAACTCTCTGACAGCCTTAAGATATTCTGTTCCCGCTACGCTAATGCCGCCTTCACCTTGGATCGGTTCGATGATGATTCCAGCTGTGCTCTCAGTGACTGCGCACAGCAGTGATTCGAAGTCTCCGAATTTAGCTTGATCGAAGCCTGAATCTCCCACGAGGAAGCCTTCGCAATGAGCAGGATTGGCGGCGGACGCGATAGCGGCAAGGCTACGACCATGGAATGCGCCGCTCATCGATACAATACGATTTTTGTGGCCCTCATCCTTAGAATGGAAGTAGCGACGAATAGCTTTGAAGCCACACTCAATTGCCTCGGTTCCGGAGTTGCAGAAGAAGACTCGATCGGCGAACGTGCTAGCGACCAGTTTATTGGCTAGCTGCTCGCCCTGCTCGATGTTGTAGAGGTTGGAGGTATGCCAAAGACGATTTGCCTGATCCGTCAATGCTTTGATCAATTTAGGGTTGCAGTGCCCGAGACAGTTAACTGCTATGCCCATCCCAAAATCGAGATAACGGTCGCCATCTTTGGTAAATAAATACGAACCTTCGCCGCGCTCAAACTTCAGCTCTCGAACTCCATAGTTCTGCATGAGGGCAGAGCTCATATTTTTATCCTAAGTCATTAAATTGATTGGTTTGCTGTTGGCACTGCGGTTAGAAAACCACGACCATGTTCTTATACAGATTGTATCATTCAATGCAGAAAATACAGATGAGAAACATACGTTGTTCCAGCCCAAAAACTATCAATCAAGCTTTTTGATCCCAGTTCAAGTGCCAGGAATTCCAGAAGGCTCCCTATCCCTAGGCATAAAAATCAGTAGGTTATTGTGGCGTGGCTGGCGCCCGCTACTATTAACTTAACGTTACTCTCGAAAAAGTACCTAAATTGCTCTTCTTTTTTTACCCTTGGTCTTGGTGGTATACCTACGCTTGCTTAGTCATGTGATATTCTATTTTAATTAAATAATTAACAATAATTTATGAGTATTATTTCGTCTGTTACGTAAATGATTGCAGCTTGTTTTATTAGGATTGCCTAATGGCAAACTGAGCGGTACCGATCTATTATAGTGCAATTAGAAACACGAGTCTGAAATGATACCCCAAGCAAAGATAGACCCTCTTGTTATTGCGATATCTTCCCGAGCTTTGTTCAATTTGGAAGACAGTCATTGCGTCTTCGAAGAGGAAGGCTTGGATGCGTATCAGCAATATCAAATCTCCAAGGAAGATCAGCCGCTAGAGCAGGGCGATGCGTTTTTGCTTGTTCAGAAACTTCTAGGGTTGAATAAGCTGCTGGAGGAATCTCCAGTGCAGGTCATTCTTCTCTCACGCAATAGCGCGGACACCGGCCTTCGCGTTTTTAATTCTATTCAGCACTATGGGCTAGATATAAGTCGAGCGGCGTTTAGTGGTGGCGAGAGTCCCTATCGCTATATCTCAGCCTTCAATAGCCATCTTTTTCTCTCCACTGATGGGGCCGATGTTAGGAAGGCCTTAGAATCAGGTGTGGCTGCTGCAACAATTTTACCTTCAGAGAAAAGCGTAACGCCCAACGAGAAGCTCAAGATCGCTTTCGACGGAGACGCCGTTTTGTTCTCGGATGATTCCGAGAAAATTTTTAAGCACGAAGGATTAGCAGCCTTTACTGAGAACGAAAAACAGGCTGCCAACGAGCCATTGAGTGGCGGCCCATTTAAACCTATTCTCGCCGCTTTGCAGCAGATTCAGATGGCGTTTCCGCCAGGCGAGTCGCCTCTGAGAACTTGTTTGGTAACGGCCCGTGCCGCTCCAGCCCATGAGCGGGTAGTGCGTACGCTTCGTGCATGGAACATACGCATCGATGAGTCTCTGTTTCTTGGCGGGCTTGACAAAGGAGAGTTTCTCCATGCGTTCGATGCTGACGTGTTCTTCGACGATCAGGAGGGGCACTGTGAATCAGCGCGAAATCATGTGGCAACTGGTCATGTGCCGCACGGTATATCCAATGAAAAGCTCTAATAAAAATTAGTTATCGGATTTATTTAAACTAATTTAACAAATATAGTGTAATACAGACCTAAGCTAAGCAGGATCGCAGTCAGCAGACTCTGTAGTGCTTTTTCTGGTACTAGATCACTGAGACGCGAGCCCAGTGCAATAGCTGGCAGTGAGCCAATAAGGAGGCTGAGCAGCAACATCAGGTCGACGTAGCCTGCAAACAGGTAACCGAGACCAGCAATGAAGGTAAGCGGGACTGCGTGAGCGATGTCGCTCCCAATTATCTTTACAGTTCTGGTTTGAGAGTAAATCGTCAGAAGTATCGCCGCGGCGAATGCGCCGGCTCCAACGGAAGATAGCGTCACGCAAACCCCCAATACGATCCCCATCGAAAAAGTAAGTCTGGATCTCCTTCGCTGTATGAATCTCATTATAAAAGGCGGCTTATTGTCTAAAGCTTTCTCTCTAATTTTATTTCTATAAATCAATACTATAGCGGTAACTAATAACATTATTCCTAAGCTAAATGTGAGCAGTTCCGCAAACTCTTGCGATTCCTGGAAGGTGGTTTGGCTAATGGCGGTGTGGACCAGGATAGCAGTGGGTACGCTGCCTAAAGCGAGAAGGCGAACGATACTCCAATCGACGTTGCCCGCGCGATGGTGGGATAGGGCACCACCGGTCTTCGTTATAGCGGCATAGAGCAGGTCTGTGCCAATAGCTACGGGGACTGGGTAGCCAAAAAATAACAATAAAGGCGTCATTAGTGAGCCGCCTCCGACTCCAGTAATGCCAATGGCAAAGCCAACTATGGCGCCGGCTGAGATATGCAGAATCAGTTCCATTTCGATATCTGTCAGACTTGAGCTCTGGGTTAATATTGACAGAGCGAGAGTAGACTGAAGATTTATTCAATAAAAGAATAATAAAGAATATTTCTATAACTAAATGGAATAAACTCTGTATTTAGGATAATGCAGAGGAGAGTGGGACATGAAGTTGCATCAACTTCGATATATCTGGGAGGTCGCGAAGCAAGACTTAAATGTTTCTCAGGCGGCGGCGCACTTGTACAGCTCGCAACCAGGCATTAGTAAGCAGATCAGATTGCTAGAAGAAGAGCTGGGCCTGCAGATATTTACTCGTAGAGGCAAGCATCTCGTTGAAATTACGCCTGCCGGGCGGGAGATTCTAGAGACAAGCGGGGAAATCCTGCAGCAGGTAGAGAAGATCCAGTTGGTAGCTCGGGAGCATAGCAATGAGCGCAGGGGAAGCCTATCACTGGCAACAACCCATACTCAGTGCCGCTACGTATTGCCGCCCATTATTCGACGCTTCATAAAAAAGTATCCCGATGTCGCATTACAGCTACATCAGGGCACACCGACCCAGATATCAGCGGTAGCGGCAGACGCCGGGGCTGATTTTGCCATTGCGACAGAGGCGCTCGAGCTGTATAGCGACCTGATCATGCTGCCGTGTTATCGCTGGAATCGGTCGATTCTCGTGCCAAAAAGTCATCCTCTAGCTGATGAAGACGAGCTAAGTCTCTATAAAATATCAACTTATCCTATAGTCACCTATACTTTTGGTTTCACTGGGAGGTCCAAGCTTGACGAGGCATTTGATGCGCAAGGCCTTAAGCCCCGGGTTGTTTTGACGGCTGCCGACGCAGACGTTATCAAGACCTACGTTCGGCTCGGCCTTGGCATTGGTATCGTAGCCAGCATGGCATTCGATGCAGAGATCGATAGTGATTTGGTGGCGCTGGATGCCAGCACGTTGTTTGAATCAAGCACTACTAAGATTGGCTTCCGTCGTAACAGCTACTTTCGTGGCTATATGTATGATTTTATTGAGATGTTTGCCCCACATCTAGATCGGGATTTAGTGCGCAGAAGCCTGGAAGCGAGGACCAGGGCTGAAGTAGATGAACTTGTTAGGGGTATGCAGCTGCCTGTGTTGTGAGGCTGTCTCTGCTTTTTAGAAGAATATACTAGTCCTCTATGTTGCCCCGGTGCAGGCCACATTCCTTAATTGTGGCATCTTCCCACCACCAACGTCCTTCTCGCTCATGCTGATTCGGTCCTACCGGACGAGTGCAGGGCCCGCAGCCTATACTGGTAAAGCCAGCATCGTGCAGTTGGTTGTAGGGCACATCGAACATGCGAATATAATTCCAGACATCTGCTGAACTCCAGTTAGCAAGGGGATTTATCTTAACAACAGGGTGATCAGGGTTAGAAAAGGTGCTATCTATCTGAATAGTGGGTACTTCGCCCCTAGTTGGACTCTGATCTCGCCTCTGGCCAGTAATCCAAGCATCTACAGTTGCTAGCTTGCTTCTCAGAGGTGCGACCTTGCGGATGCCGCAGCATTCCTCGTGGCCGTCCTCATAGAAGCTAAACAGTCCTTTGTCTTGGATGAGTCGGCTTAGCTGTTGTGGGTCGGGATGAAGTGTCTCGATCGGCAGCTCGTAGTGCTTACGCACGCTTTCAATGAATTCGTAGGTCTGCCCATGCAGTCGGCCGGTATCTAGGGTGAAGATAGCGGGCGTATCGATCAGCTTGCTAGCCATATCTATAAGGGCTACGTCTTCAGCCCCACTGAATGAGATAGCTAGATTGGGCCACAGCTTGCTGGCTTCCTGGATTATGTCCGTTGGCTTGCTGTTGCTGAGGCGAGTGTTTAGTTCTTCTATTTCTTTTGCTGTAGTCATTAGAGTCTTCGTGGCTAGGGGCTACCCCGAGATCGAGGTGCGGCATATTCTCGGCTATTTGCTGTCCTTGGTAAAGTGCAGGCGCAGAAGACACTTGCAGTCGTTTAATTAAACTAGTTGACTGAGCTGTCGATAGGGATGTTCCACGTGAAAAACTCTAATAAAAGCATGAATTTAGACAGTCTAAATGAATACTTCGACTAAATATTGATGTTTACTGCGCTGCAAAATCCATATCTAGTAATTAGGCAGCAATACTGTTGGTTGCAACGCTGTTCCGGTTTCGCAATATCTGCTAAATTCATGCTGTTTTAAGTGGCGTACTACTCGGCGAAGGCCCATTTAGATAACAGTGCTGGCTTAGACCGCCGGATTAAATTCGACTTAATACGAACAATTGAATGCCACAGAAGGAGAAATGCGCGTCATGGAAATAGCTTGCCTAGATTTAGAAGGAGTGCTGGTGCCCGAGATATGGATCGGGTTTGCAGAGAAGACAGGTATTGATGAGTTGGCGGCAACTACGCGTGATATTCCAGACTATGACGCGTTGATGAAGCAGCGCCTGACCCTTCTTGACCAACATGGCTTAGGCCTCCCGGACATTCAGGAGGTCATTTCAACAATGGCGCCAATGCCAGGAGCTAAAGAGTTTATATATTGGTTGAAGGAAAGATTCCAACTTATTATTTTATCTGATACTTTCTATGAATTTTCTCAGCCTTTGATGCGTCAGCTCGACTTCCCAACGCTGTTTTGTCATCGTCTGGTTGCGGATGAGAACGGGAGGATCGTGGACTACAAACTCCGACAGAAAGACCCGAAGCGCGAATCTGTAAAGGCGCTGCATGGACTTAACTTTCGAGTGATTGCTTCCGGCGACTCCTATAATGATACAACCATGCTAGAAGAGGCGGATGCCGGTATCTTGTTCCGGGCACCGGACAACGTTATTGGGGAATTCCCGCAATATCCTGCGGTTGAGAGCTATGAAGAACTCAGACGGGAATTCTGTGCTGCCAGTGAACGCGATCTAGTCGTATAGGGCTCAAAATCAGCTTATAGCTTAATTTAGCTCCTGTAATACACTGATGATATTGCTTATTTTATCAAAACATTCTTGATATTCTTGCTCGCAGTTCGAGTCGGCTACGATACCTCCTCCTGCCCAGCAGCTAAGCATACCTGCCTCCCATAGTAGGCTGCGGATAGTTATGCTGCTGTCGAAGGTGCCATCCGGCCCCATATAGAACACCGTACCGCAGTAGACGCGTCTCGCGTCATGCTCGACTTCCTTGATGATCCGCATCGCCTCTAGCTTTGGGGCGCCAGTAATCGAGCCTCCAGGATAACAACTTGAGAGAAGATCTAGCGCGTCTTGGTCTGACCTTAGCCTGCCCGCAACATCGCTTATCATATGATGTACATTGATAAAGCTTTCTATAGTAAAACAATTGATTTACTTCGATACTTCCAATTTCGCAAACGCGTCCTAGGTCGTTTCTGAGTAGATCGACGATCATTAGATTCTCTGCTTGGTCTTTCTCGCTAGCGGCTAATTGTCGCGCAAGGCGCTTATCTTCATCGTTTGATTCGCCCCTAGCGCGAGTCCCCTTTATAGGTTGTGTTAGGACTGCGCCTTTGTGCAGGCTGACAAAGCGCTCCGGGGACAAGCTCAACAGCGCGCCATTGCTCCAGGCTATATACGCCGAGAATGGTGCCGTGGTGGCGCGGCGCAGCTTTAGATAAGCTGCTAGAGGCTCCCCGCGCGCTCTCGCTGTGAAACTCTGCGTCAGGTTGACCTGATAACAATCCCCACTTTCGATCCGAGACTTTATCTCAACGAAGGCTTTCTGATACTTCTTAAAGCTGGTTCCGCCTACTAGCGGGGATTCAAGGCAGAATGAAAAAGGCTGCATTGCGGCCGTTCTGCTGAGTGACTGTTCGATAGAGGCAAACGTCTGATCGATGGTGGTGACTGCGCAACTTGGGTGCATCCTAAAATCGCAGCTTCTTTTATTGTGATCTACAACAAGGGTCCAAAGGTAAATTCCGGCGAAGGCATCATTGATCGAGAAGTCAGCTTTGCCATTGAGAGTGGGGTAGCCTAGGTGGGCAATGACAGCGCCGGCATGTTCTAGCTGCTGCTTATTTGCCGGTTCTAATTTAAGTGAAGGTAGAAACTCATTTTTTAATACTCTAATATAGTTAAGTACTTCATTGCTGCTGTTTGAATTTCCTATAAGTTTTGCTACGTTGTCGGAGCAAGAAAGGGCACCGTTCTCTATTTTTAAGTGAGCAATGGGTGCTGCAGCTAAGATGTCTAACCTGCCGCTGCTGCCTCCGTGATTCGCGCTGTCCAAAAATGCTGGCATGCCAAGGCCATTGAGCGCTCGCATATAAAACTCGCTGTCAGCGCAGTAGGGTAGAGATCGGGTGTTCGTAGACGGCATAAGGTGTGCTTGCGATGATGCGGTGTACCGCAAGGTTAATGGTTAGGAAGAGGGGAGAAGACTACCTTGATTTAACAATCGGCGCAGCAGTTCCGCCATCTCGCGATCTGCTAGTAATTCGCTAGATGTACCAGGCACGATTGTAGGCGCCTCACAAAATGCAGCAATATTCGAAAGCTGCTTTATGGAGAAGTTAACCATGGCGCCATCGGCGAATAGCAATACGCAGTCTTTCTCGGCAGATTCCATAAAAGCAAATCTAGAGCTGGGATTCTTCATTAATTGTAACCCGCTACTCAATAGGGCGGAAAAATCTTCAGCTGAAAGCTTGTCATCTAGGGGCTGGATAAGTTCAGGGTATTTTGGTTGGCTGACGTAGCAGCCGAACCAGCCGGCAAAATTCTGTTGCTGAGCAAGTCGTTCAGTGAGTTGGCGATAGCTAGAATCTAGCATTTCAGGCTTGATCTCTGCACTTCCTAGCTCTATCTGCGAATCGCTGTCTTCATAGCGCTGTGCTGGATCTTGGCCTTTGATGATGAAATCACTGAAGCCCTCTATCATTTCCGCCATAGACGGTGCACGAAAGCCTACGGAGTAGCAGAGGCTGTCGCTTTTAGCTATGCCCCAATGAGGGAATCGCGGAGGAACGTACAATGCATCACCAGCAGTTAGGTTGAACTCTGTAGTGGCTTTAAAGTTTTGCAGTAGGCTCAAATCTTCGCCTGGAACAAGCTTGGCGTCTGAGTCGCATCGATCGCCGATCTTCCAAGAGCGCTCACCCTGACCCTGTACAAGAAAGACGTCATAATAATCGTAATGGGGCCCGACGCTGCCGCCTTGGGCGGCGAAAGAAATCATTATGTCATCGATTCTCCAGCTTGGAAGAAAGTTAAATAGAGTTTTTAGATCGGCGACGTCTTCGACCCATTGATCTACTGCCTGGACTAGCAGGGTCCAATTCGACTCGGGCAGCTGCGTGAAATCGGAATCGTCGAATGGTCCATGGCGAAGTTGCCATTGCCTTGGCTGGGCCTCGATAATTAGACGGCTTTCAACGAGCTCTTCGCACGCGAGTCCCGCTAGCTCCTCTGGAGCGAGCAAATCACTAAAGCCTGGTATAAACTTCGACAAAAGCACGGGTTCCTTCTGCCAATACTGCGCTAGAAATTGCTTGCTATCGAAAGTCGTGTTTAGGTATCGTTTGCTCAAATAGCACGCGCCTGCTCTACGGCGTTTCCTAGATACTTGCGTGGTGTAAGTTGCAGCAGTTCCTGTTTAGCGGATTCAGGAATAGTGAGAGTCTGCACGAATTCTTGAACAGACTGCTGATCTATCTGCTTGCCGCGGGTCAATTCCTTTAGCTTTTCGTAGGGTTTTTCGACGCGGTATCTGCGCATAACAGTCTGTATAGGCTCTGCTAAAATTTCCCAACAGGAGTCGATATCATCATCTATCGCCTTGGCATTGAGTTCCAGTTTTCCCATGCCTTTCATAGTGGCCCGATACGCTATAAGGCTATGCGCTAAACCAGTGCCAATATTTCTAAGTACCGTTGAATCTGTTAAGTCGCGCTGCCATCGAGAGATTGGTAGTTTTTCAGAAAGATGCGACATGATCGCATTCGCTAAACCGAGATTGCCTTCGGAATTTTCGAAGTCGATAGGGTTTACCTTGTGGGGCATTGTGGACGAACCGACTTCGCCGGCTATTGTTCGTTGCTTGAAATAGCCTAAGGAAATATAAGCCCATATGTCTCTGTCAAAATCTAAAAGTACAGTATTGAATCGGCATACCGCTGCAAATAATTCGGCGACGTAATCATGCGGCTCGATCTGTGTTGTATACGGATTCCATCTGAGACCAAGTCCTTCTACGAATTCTTTAGCATTAGCTTGCCAATCTATATCTGGATAGGCGCAAAGATGAGCGTTGTAGTTGCCAACTGCGCCGTTAATCTTGCCTAGAATTTCGTTAGACTCAATCTGCACGATCTGCCGTCTTAGTCGGTGGACGACGTTTGCAAACTCTTTGCCCACGGTCGAAGGGGAGGCCGATTGCCCATGAGTGCGGCAAAGCATTGGCTGGTTTGCAAAATCTTTAGAAAGTTGTGCTAGTTGCTTTTCGATTTCGCGCATTTGATCAAGCATGACCTTGTCGCGGCCGTCGCGTAGCATGAGCGCATAAGCTAGATTATTGATGTCCTCGGAAGTGCAGGCGAAATGCACGAATTCGAGTTGGTCGCTAAGCTCCCTGTTGTCTTCAAACTTTTCTTTGATGAAATACTCGACAGCCTTTACGTCGTGATTGGTTGTGGCCTCGATTGCCTTGATGCGCTGTGCGTCGCTTATTGAGAAGTTCCTGACAAGATCGTCTAGATACGCTAAACCTCGTTCACTGATGACCTGTAGATCGTCGATCTGATCGTGTTCCGACAATTTTTGTAGCCATTTGACCTCAACGAGGACGCGATAGCGCATCAGCGCAAATTCACTAAAGTAAGGTGCGAGGTCTTCGCATTTGCTCCTATAGCGACCATCCAGCGGGGAGATTGCTAATAGTGAATTGCCTGAATCGTTTGCCATCTTGTATTCCTTAGATTTCGTAAAACTTGTCTTATCGTTATTAGTGCTAACTTCATGTTTCTGGCGGTGTCTACGCCGAATATTCTAGATCGATTTGAGCAGGCGACGTCTGAGTGCGCTCGCCGTTTCTTGTAATCGTTTTCTATAGAGAATGAGTCGCCAGCGACGTCCACCTAGCTGATGCCATAGTACCGCCGATCTAATGCCTGCCAAAAGAAGTGAGCGAACACGGTTCGATACATAATCGTTCTGCAGATAGTCCTCTTGTCCATGCACCTGAATGCGGTGTGACAGTGTGCTAATTGTATCCTGATACAGCGTGGCAAGCTGCTCGAATGATTGCTCCTGTCGCAACTGCCCGTCGGTTTTTTCGGTCTCTGCCATACGCCAGGGTGTCGCGTTTTCGGGAACCAATAGCAGCGATTGAATCGACTGTAATCTATCTCGGATATTGGATTGCATGGCAGAGTTCATATCGAGTTTATTTCTTATTGATAGCATCCCCCATGTGTATCGGACGAGGCTGGTGTTCTCTGGCGAGCGTCCTAGACTGAGCATGTCATCGAGGGTGCGAAGACCCAGATTTAAATGCCCAAGATTGGGATAAATATCGGACTCAGATCTTGGATTAAGGGCTAGCAGGGCGTTTACGCTGGCAAGTAACTCGGTCTGTGACGCATTGCCGTGTAAGGCTAGTTTGGAAACCAGAGCAGCCGACTGCGCAACAGCAGCTAGAGCTACGACTTGCCATTCCCAGCGCGTTAGTTCAGCGGTAGAATTGTTCAATGATTGCTCCTCCTAGACAGCGTTCACCCAGATAGAACACAACATACTGGCCGGGTGTCACCGAGCGTTGTGGTCTAGTAAAATCTACCAGCAGTTGCCCGTCTTCCAGCATGCTTATTTGGCACTCCTGATCAATCTGGCGATAGCGAATCTTGGCAGTACAATTGAGCGGCATGTCCAAAGGTGCTGAATTTGTCCACGCCGCTTTGCTCGCCAGTAAGTGGCTTGAGAATAGCATTTCATGGTTTGAGCCTTGAGCGACTAGTAAAACGTTTTTCTCCAAATCTTTGTCTACGACATACCAAGGTGCCTCGCCATGATCTGTTAATCCGCCTATCCCGAGACCTTGACGCTGGCCGTAGGTATAGAACATCAACCCTGAATGCTTGCCTATCGCTTTGCCATCTATAGACTCAATAACTCCCGGCTGCGCAGGAAGATATTGCTCTAGAAAATCTTTGAACTTACGTTCGCCGATAAAACAAATTCCGGTGCTGTCTTTCTTGTCATGCGTTCTCAATCCTAAGCGTGAAGCAATTGCGCGCACCTCAGGCTTATCGAGCTCGCCTAGAGGGAAGAGGCTTTTTGCAAGACTGCTTTCATCCACCTCACAAAGGAAATAACTTTGATCCTTATTGTTGTCCAAGCCTTTTAGTAGGTAAGTCTCTGCATCTATTGCTTGCTTTCTGACATAGTGCCCGGTCGCAATAAAGTCAGCGCCGAGTTCGCTCGCATACTCGAGAAATGCTTTGAATTTTATCTCGCGATTACACAGTACGTCGGGGTTAGGAGTCCGACCGGCTGAATACTCTTTGAGAAAGTGCTCGAACACGTTGTCCCAATATTCTGCCGCGAAGTTTGCGCTATGCAGGTTTATGCCGAGGCTTTGACAGACTGATTGTGCATCGGCTAAGTCTTCCTTTGCCGTGCAATAGTCGGTGCCATCATCCTCATCCCAATTCTTCATAAACAAGCCTTCCACCTGATATCCCTGCTCTATAAGCAGATAGGCAGCCACTGATGAATCGACGCCACCGGACATGCCAACAATTACCTTGGTGTCACTGTTTTTATTAGGTTGGGTACTATTTGTCATGGTTTCTATAGCTTTAATTCTTAATTTTCATTGTGTCTGGGACTACTATAACGCTGAGCGGGTAACTAACTCCTTTCAGGTAGTCTCGAATCGTCTCGAGCACGAGTGGGCTGCGCATCTCAGATTCTCTCTGCTCCAAGTCCTCAAGGGAAATCCACACGGCTTCAGCGATGTCCTGATCCAAATCGCCTTCAGTCCTCGGCTCTAAAGCTTTGGCAATGAAGCAGTGACGTATATAAGTAATACCGTTTTCGGGGGAGGTATATTGGTAGATTCCCAGCAATTTTTCTAGATTGACCCGCCAGGCCGTTTCTTCAAGAGTCTCTCTAACCGCTGCGTCAAGTAGAGATTCCTTCACTTCAACATGACCTGCCGGTTGATTATAAACGAGTCGGCCTCCCGAATTCTCTTTTACCATCAAGAATTTGCCTTCGCGCTCAACAATAGTGGCGACGGTTATATGGGGAATTTGATGCATGTGGAGGTAGTCCTGGCTGAGAGTTGGTTGGCAAACTTGTAGGTAAGGGCAATGCTAGCTGTTAAAAGCGTTCATGATCAATGGTCTAGCTGAGTAAATTAAAATGTCGTCTTAGGTTTTTACTTTAGCTCGCTTGCAAAAACGTGGATAATGCTCTCTCAAATAACGGTTAAGAAACTATGGGCAAACTGACGCACTTAGATAGTAAAGGCAATGCCAGGATGGTGGATGTCACAGAGAAGCAATCCACTCAACGCGTGGCCACAGCCATTGGTAGAGTGCGTATGGATAGCGAGACCCTGCGCCTGATCGCAGATGGGGGACACAAAAAGGGCGACGTTATTGCGATAGCACGAATAGCAGGAATTCAGGCTGCCAAGAATTGTTCACAATTGATCCCGCTGTGTCATCCGCTGATGCTGACCTCCATCAAGGTGGAACTAGAATTAGATACGGAGGGCAACAGCGTGTTAATAAGCGCAACTTGCAAAGTGAAGGGTCAGACTGGCGTGGAAATGGAGGCATTAACCGCTGTTTCTGCTGCTGCGTTAACGATCTATGATATGTGCAAGGCAGTAGACAAAAATATGATCATTGATGCTATCTGCCTCGATGAGAAGCTCGGCGGAAACAGCGGTCATTATCAGCGACCTGAGTCAGCCTAGGAAACTATGCTAAATATTCAATATTTTGCCAGTATCAGAGAAGCCCTCAACAGAAGTGAGGAAGAACTCGACTTGCCTCGCGATGTAAAGTCGGTTCAGGCACTAATCGACTACTTAGTTAGTGTTAATCCCCATTTCGAAGTCGTTTTCTTAGGGAGTGGTGATAGCAAAATCAGTAAAGTCCTCGTGGCCGTGAATCAAACTATCGTGGATCGTAGTCACCCGCTCAGCCAGAACGATGAAGTAGCATTCTTTCCTCCAATGACTGGAGGCTAGGCATTTAATGATTAGCATTCAGAATGAAGACTTTTCGCTAGGGGATGAATATGCGGCAATTCGCACTCGTGCTGGCGATGTCGGTGCGATAGTCACTTTTACGGGTCTAGTCCGAGAGATTTATCGCGATGATAATACCGCCGGTGCCGTGCAATCACTGACACTCGAACACTACCCGGGTATGACCGAGAAATGCTTGAAGGATATTCAGCTAAAGGCAGAGGATAGATGGCCGCTACTGGCTACAAGGATCATCCATAGAGTTGGTGAGCTCTGCAATCATGACCAGATAGTGCTAGTAGCAACGGCCAGCGCGCATCGAAAAGCTGCCTTCGAGTCTGCGGAGTTCATCATGGATTATCTGAAGAGCGAAGCGCCATTCTGGAAGAAGCAGAAATCTGAAAGCGAGAGCAGCTGGATCGAATCTCGTGATACCGATAAAGCAGCGTTGGATCGCTGGCAGAAATCATAACTGCACTTTTAATAGCCTAAACTCGCCAGGCTGTAACTCACCTAGATCCCACTCATCAATCTTTATACGGATAAGTCGTAGCGTAGGAAATCCTGTTGCTGCAGTCATTCGCCGTACCTGTCGGTTTCGACCTTCGCTTATCGACAGCTCAAGCCAACTAGTGGGGATGTGCTTGCGCTGCCTGATTGGTGGATATCTATCCCATATATGTGGTTTATCAACGCGCTGCGCCCGCGCAGGCCTCGTGGGTCCGTCCTTCAACTCAACCCCACCGGCCAGGCTCTTCAATGCCTGCTCGGTTAGCAATCCTTCGACTTGTACCAAGTAGGTCTTGAATTTAGCGTATTCAGGGTTGCTGATTTTCTGCTGCAACTTGCCATCGTCGGTAAGAATTAGCAGGCCTTCAGAATCCTTATCAAGTCTGCCCGCCGGGTAGAAACCTTTGTGGTCGATATACTCGGCGAGCACGCGATGTGGAGTTTCAGAGGTGAACTGAGATAAGACAGCAAAGGGCTTGTTGAATAGTAAAATCCGGGGCATATAGTTTGTATCGGTAATGCAGCGGGAGGTTGAAGTCGAGCTTCGTCATTGCTTTCCGGCTGTGAATTACGCCGGAGCTTCAGCAATGAGCGCTGACAGCCACCGTGCTCATACTGGTCTCTATTGCAGAAACCTCCTGTCTGAAAGGCCCGTAAATAGGGCCCATACATCAAGTCGGAAATTCTTCTTCCGCCGCGCCATTGTTGGGATTATCTCTAGCAACTGCGTCGGTATTTGATTCCTGCTCGGATGATGATTGCTCATCTTTTGGGGCTGGAACACCGGCGGCTGTGTGAATATTTGTCGCATGTAATCCTTTGGGGCCTTCGATTATGTTGAACGAGACTAGCTGGCCGGCTTTCAACGTCTTATAACCTTCCATTCCGATAGCGGAGTAGTGCGCAAATAAATCTTCGCCTCCTTCATCGGATATAATAAAACCAAACCCTTTTGCGTTATTGAACCATTTAACTTGCCCGGTACTCATGAGAGAACTCCGTAGTTTTTATTATTTATTTTTTACGCCTAGGCATGTAACCATTCCTTTTTCTATACAGTAATGATTTGGAAAAGTCAAACCGGGCGTCTCAAATTCAATCTGTTTGAGCCCGCGGTTAGGGCTTGAAAATGCGGGAGTAAGCCCAATTTAAATGTATACTAGAAGACTTTAAGGTCCTGCCAATTTATCCAGATTCTCTTGGGGAAGGCCTAGTCAGACCCGAACCTAACACTGCAACAGAGTTATTCAGTCCTGAGATTGAATGAATAGAAATTTCATGAGTAAAAACGACCCAGAAATTATTACCTTACAAATGTCTCGGCGCTTAATCGGAACGAGCAATTCCGACAACGACGGTGACGAGCGCACTGATTATGACGCGGGTTTCGCCGCTACTACTGAAAAACCGAAACTAGAGAAGCCTCCGTTGTACAAAGTAGTCTTAATAAATGACGACTACACCCCAATGGACTTCGTCGTAGAAATCCTATGCTCGTTTTTTTCCATGAACGTGGAGGGCGCCACCCAAATCATGCTGAAGGTGCACACTGAAGGAAAGGGCGTATGCGGCGTGTTCGGAAAGGACGTCGCAGAATCGAAGGCAGCACAAGTTAATGAATATGCACGTGAATGTGAGCAGCCCTTGTTGTGCTCGGTCGAAGTTGATAGATAGACCGACAAAAGAATAGACAAATGGTTCGAGCACATCTCCCTTAGGGTCTGCTCGAATGAACTAGCAAAAGGCCATATATGTTAAGTAAGGATTTAGAAATAACACTCAGTGATGCATTCAGAAGTGCTCGCAAAAAGCGCCATGAGTTTATGACAGTGGAGCATTTGCTGCTCGCGCTTCTGGACAACGAAGTCGCTTCTAACGTCCTTGTAGCTTGCGACTGCGACCTTAATCGTTTGCGTGACGAACTCGTGGATTTTGTCGATGCCACCACGCCGCTGATTTCGGAAACAGAAGAGATTCGAGACACTCAGCCAACTCTAGGCTTTCAACGCGTTCTGCAACGTGCCGTCTTTCATGTCCAGTCCTCGGGAAAGAGAGAAGTCACCGGCGCGAATGTATTGGTTGCCATATTTAGCGAGCAGGAGAGTCAGGCGGTCTACTTCCTTCGCCAGCAGGACATTGCACGTATCGATATCGTGAACTACATAACTCACGGCATTTCAAAGGTTCCAGGTCAGAGCGGAGAAGGTGACGAAGCGCCGGAGCAAGCCGAGGAAGAGGTAGCTACGGATAGCTCGAGTAACCCGCTGGAAAGTTTTGCTACAAACCTCAATCTGGAAGCGGAGCAGGGCAGGATCGATCCGCTCATCGGCCGCGAAGAGGAAGTCACTCGGGTCATACAGGTGCTATCTCGCCGCAGGAAGAACAATCCGTTATTAGTAGGTGAGTCAGGAGTAGGAAAGACAGCGGTTGCAGAAGGTCTTGCCAAGCTTATTGTCGAAGGCAATGTTCCTGATGTATTGTCCGACAGCGTTATTTATTCATTAGACCTAGGTGCATTGCTGGCAGGAACAAAATATAGAGGCGACTTCGAGAAGCGCTTCAAGGCATTGCTCGGTGAGTTAAAGAAGAATTCTCATGCGGTTCTTTTTATCGATGAAATACATACCATAATAGGCGCGGGTGCAGCATCAGGTGGGGTCATGGATGCGTCCAATCTGCTCAAGCCAGTTTTGACATCTAACAACCTTCGCTGCTTAGGATCTACAACCTATCAAGAGTACCGCGGCATCTTCGAGAAAGACCGCGCACTGTCTCGGCGCTTTCAGAAAGTCGATGTGGATGAGCCTGACGTGGAAACTACCTATCGAATACTGAAGGGTCTGAAATCGCGATTCGAGGAACATCACGATTTACGCTATAGCGATAAAGCGCTGAAGGCAGCATCTGAACTTGCGGGTCGTTATATCAATGATCGCTTCATGCCCGACAAAGCTATCGATGTTATTGACGAAGCGGGGGCCTTCCAACGCTTGCAGCCAGCTAGTAAGAGGAAGAAGCTGATCCAAGTTTCCGATATGGAAAAAGTGGTAGCCGCTATTGCGAGAATACCGCCTAAGCATGTTTCAAACTCTGACGTCGATGCGCTAAAAAATATAGAACCAAACCTGAAGATGGTCGTGTTCGGTCAAGACAAGGCGATCGATTCTTTAGCCACCGCTATAAAACTATCGCGAGCGGGATTGAACGACGACGAAAAACCAATTGGTTCATTCCTTTTTTCAGGCCCAACTGGTGTCGGTAAAACTGAAGTCAGCAGGCAGCTCGCGAAAATTATGGGCATCGAATTGCTACGATTCGATATGTCCGAGTATATGGAGCGGCACACGGTTTCGCGTTTGATCGGTGCACCTCCAGGTTATGTCGGTTTCGATCAGGGCGGCTTGCTAACGGAGGCTGTCAGCAAGAATCCACACTGTGTTCTGTTACTCGATGAAATTGAGAAGGCGCATCCAGATGTCTTTAATCTATTGTTGCAGGTGATGGATCACGGAACCCTAACAGATAACAACGGACGACAAGCAGATTTTAGAAACGTCATTTTGATAATGACAACTAACGCCGGTGCGCAAGAGATGTCTCGTTCGTCAATAGGATTTAGTGAGCAAGATCATACTACCGATGGGATGGAGATAATCAAGAAGGCATTCTCCCCAGAATTTCGCAATAGGCTGGACTCAATTATTCAATTTGGCGCACTAACCGTGGAGACTATCCGAACCGTTGTTGATAAGTTTCTTGTCGATCTACAAGTTCAATTGGATCAAAAGAAGGTCTTATTGAACGTCGACGAAAGCGCTGTTGACTGGTTTGTTAAACACGGTTACAGCGAATCCATGGGCGCGAGGCCTATGGCTAGATTGATTCAGGAAAAGCTGAAGAAGGAACTTGCTGAGGATATTTTGTTCGGGAAGCTCTCTGCCAACGGTGGAGAAGTTCAAGTTGGCAGCAAGGATGGCGAACTGGTGCTAACGATCAGCGAGAGAAAGCCGCAGGAGAAAAAAGAGTTAACTCCTGCGAAGGACTAGCGTGCGCGGTAAGTGATACGACCTTTGCTTAGGTCATAGGGAGTGACTTCAACGCGCACCTGGTCACCGGTCAGAATCCGAATGTAGTTCTTGCGCATTTTACCTGAGATGTGAGCGGTCACGATGTGGCCGTTTTCCAGCTTAACTCGAAACATAGTATTAGGAAGGGTGTCGACAACCTCACCTTCCAGTTCAATTTGATCTTCTTTCGCCATTTGCAATCCCAATGTATTTATTAGCGGCGGCATTGTGCCGGATTTCCGTCAGATAAGCAAAGTCAGACTTGTTTGCAGGCGCTGCATTAAAGTTTTCTTAGTTAATTTTCGCTATTTTAGGAGTACCCACTTGCCTTCTAACAACATCTCCAGAGGCCTAAATGTACTCTTATACTCCATCTTTGCGCAATTTTTAATCCAATAGCCAAGATATAGATGATCGAGCCCCAATGAGCGGGCGCGTTCGATCTGCCACAGAATGACGAAGTTACCTAGGGATCGCTTCTCAAGTGACGGATCGAAGAATGTGTATACAGCGGAGAGACCTCCATGAAGAACATCGCTTACTCCGACGGCGATCAATTTGTCCTCAATATAGAAGCAATAATACTGGCCGCCTTCGGTGTTGCTGCGAATGAAAGTCTCAAATTGCTCTGGAGTGGCAGGGTACATATCGCCGTTGCTATGGCGCTTCTCGATATACTCGTGATACAGAAAATAGGGGGCATCACCGCTCAGTTGCGAACATTCTTCGACACGTACATCTGCGTTTCGATTCCAGATTCGCTGGAAGCGCTTGCCGCGTTTAAATTGCGCCACTGGAAGTCGGCAAGAAATGCATGAGCGGCAATACTCGCAGTCTGGTCTATATAAGTGCGCTCCACTGCGTCGATAACCTAGCTCAGTAAGCCTGCTATTCAAATGTTGGGTAATGCTTAGTTCAGGGTCTACAAAGACGGTCGCTGCGGTCTCATCTTCCTTATAACTGCAGGGGTGAGGGGCGGTGCGAAACAATTTGATCGTCTCATTTATTTTCAATTTCGAATTCATTTATTTTTTTGCCTATTGCTAACCTGCTAGCAGAGCATCTAAATAGCGTCTAGTTCCCAGGGAGGAGCCTTACCGGGGCGGGGGAGAAGCTCATGCAATTGCTGACGAAATTTCTCTCGGCTAATTTCTATCGCGCCCAGGGACTCAAGGTGTTCACTGCTTATCTGACAGTCGATCAACTTATAGTTCCATTCCTGCAGCTGCTTTACAAGGTTCACTAGGGCTATTTTCGATGTATTACTCTCGAAACTAAACATCGACTCACCGAAGAAAAGCTGACCCAGCGCGACGCCGTAGAGCCCTCCTACAAGATCTCCATCGCGCCAAACTTCAACGGAATGTGCGTGGCCTTCATCGAATAATTGCATATATGCGGTTTGCATTTCATCGGTTATCCAAGTGTCTGGAGATCCCCTGCGGGGCTGCGCGCAGCATGTTATAACCTCAGCAAATGCCTCATCCAGCGTGACTGTATAGAGCGGCTTGTTGAGGATTTTCTGCAGACTCTTGCTGACGCGTAGGTCTTCTGGAAATAGCACCATGCGCGGGTCTGGGGACCACCACAGAACCGGCTGCCCCTCCTCAAACCAGGGAAAAATTCCACGACTGTAAGCTTCCATCAGGCGTTTCGGGCTAAGATCGCCTCCCGCCGCCAGCAGTCCATTAGGGTCAGCCATTGCGAGGCTTATATCTGGAAAACTCTCCCCGGTAGAACTTAGCCAAGGTAACGGCATCTTCAGCAACGTCCGATGCTGTTAGGCATCAAGGAACTTTTCAGCATCCAGCGCGGCCATGCATCCAAACCCGGCGCTAGTGACAGCCTGCCGATATATTTGATCTGCAATATCGCCAGCCGCGAACACCCCAGGTACGCTGGTTTGCGTCGCATTGCCTGTGATGCCTGTGTTAACTGTGACATAGCCATTCTTCATCTCAAGCTGCCCTGCAAATATTTCCGAGTTCGGGATGTGGCCGATGGCAATGAAGACGCCGTCGACACCGAGTTTCTGCACCTCTCCAGTGCTAGCGTGCTTCACGGAAATGCCAGTCACGCCCATGTCGTCGCCTAACACTTCATCCAGCGTATTATTCCATTTGATAGTGACTTTTCCTTCCTCTACCTTATCGAAAAGTTTCTTCTGCAAGATTTTCTCTGCCCGCAGAGAGTCTCGTCTATGCACGAGTGTGACATGTGAGCAGATGTTGGCCAAATAGAGGGCTTCCTCGACAGCGGTATTGCCGCCACCGATGACTGCTACTGGCTTGTTTCTATAAAAAAAACCATCACAGGTGGCACAGGCACTGACGCCTTTGCCCATAAACGCCGTTTCTGATTCGAGACCAAGATACTGCGCAGAAGCTCCAGTAGCGATAATAAGTGCGTCACACGTGAACACTGCGCTATCGCCGGTCAGTGTGTAGGGTTTCTTGCTGAGATCTATAGCGCTGATATGATCGAAAATTACCTTGCTGTCAAAACGTTCGGCGTGTTTCAACATTCGCTCCATTAGGGCGGGGCCTTGAAGTCCTTCAACGTCACCTGGCCAGTTATCAACATCGGTAGTGGTGGTCAATTGGCCGCCTTGCACCATGCCGGTAATCACTACGGGCTTCAAATTTGCGCGTGCCGCATACACCGCGGCAGTATATCCGGCCGGTCCTGAACCTAAAATTATTAGACGATGGTGCTGTGTATCTGTCATAGAACTGCTTCCTGCTTGAAGGCGCTTTTTTAGGCTGTATTCAGCGCACGTTTATGTGGGGCTATAAGTTATCATGTGATGGCAAAGTCCTAAATTTAAAGCCCTAGCGGGGGATATTCTACTCAATTTTGCGCTCTAGGAACCGTTAAACTGTTGAGGGTTTCGACTTTGAGTTTTTCTGCGCTCTACAAAAAGTAAAAAAGCGTAAAATGCGTCTAATTATTCTCGACACGATGATATAAAATATCTGTAGATCCATGAATAAATTGAAAAATGTAACCATGAAAAATAGCGAACAAGATCCGGAAGTCAGCAACCTGATGCAGCGCTTAGTTCGCGAAGGCACCTTAATCGCCTATTCCTTGCTAGCACTTTTCTTATTAATTGCCCTTGTCAGCTATTCCCCAACAGATCCCGGCTTCACTACAACCGGCACAGGAGAGGACGTAGTGAACGCGGTCGGCGTCTATGGCGCGTGGCTAGCCGACATCTTCTGGTACCTATTGGGCTATCTTGCCTTCGCTTTTCCTGTCTTACTGATTTATAAGGTTTACACATCTTTTCGCGAAACCGCGCTGGAAGCTGAGTTCTCCTGGCCCTTATTTGGCATGAAGACTGGCGGCTTTGTCCTACTCGTGATCTCAGCCTGTGGTTTAGCGACTTTGCATTTCCACATTGTAGAGGAATTACCTTCCGCCGGGGGTGTAATCGGCTCATTGGTGGCAGATCTCAGCATACCGGTCCTAGCAACTCTTGGTAGCACCTTGCTTTTGCTCGCCGTGTTTCTGTTCGGTCTTACCATCACAGTTACCATCTCTTGGCTAGCTGTGATCGATAAGCTGGGAGCAACAACATTAAACATAGCCTCGCGCACGGGAGCCAGGTACCAGAAATGGATGGAAGACAGGAAACAGGAGAAGGTCACCAAAAAACGCTTGGAGAGCCGCAAGAGAGTTCTAGATATCCATATTGAGAAAGAATCAAGACGGGCGCCACCGAAAATCAAAGCACCAGCTATTAAAAAACCTACAAAGAGCGTGCGAGTCGAGAAAGAAAAGCAGGGCACCCTATTTGCTGCCTCATCAATTAAAGAGCTGCCTGCTATTGGCTTGCTGGATGCTTGGCAAGAAACCAACGATTCTGGCTTCTCAAAAGAATCTCTCGAGGCCATGTCAAAGCTACTTGAGCTTAAACTAAAAGATTTCGGCATCGAGATCGAGGTTACCGCTGTTAACCCTGGACCAGTCATCACTCGCTTCGAGGTGCAACCCGCCCCCGGTATAAAGGTCAGTCGGATAAGCAACCTTGCGAAGGACTTGGCGCGCTCACTAGCCGTAATATCAGTACGAGTAGTGGAAGTCATTCCAGGCAAAACGGTCATTGGAATCGAGATTCCAAACGAGACTAGGGAAGTTATTCAGCTCAGCCAGGTACTGTCAACTCCAGAGTTCGACAAGGCCTCGTCGCCGCTGAGCATGGCGTTAGGTCATGATATTGTGGGCAAGCCGGTAATTGTGGACTTAGCCAAGATGCCACACTTATTGGTGGCAGGAACTACCGGCTCTGGTAAATCTGTTGGTATCAACGCAATGATTTTGAGTCTGCTGTTCAAGTCGACGCCAGAACAGGTTCGGATAATTATGATCGATCCAAAGATGTTGGAACTATCGGTCTACGATGGCATTCCGCATCTTCTCACTCCAGTCATTACCGATATGAAGGATGCCGCGAACGGTCTTCGCTGGTCAGTTGCCGAGATGGAGCGACGCTATAAATTGATGTCGGCTCTAGGTGTTAGAAACCTAGCGGGCTTCAACAAAAAAGTTACCGATGCTAAGAAATCAGGCAACCCTATAATGGACCCTACTTGGAAGCCTGATCCAATGCTGCTAGAGGAAGAGCAGTGCGCTCCGGAACTAGAAGCACTACCTTGTGTTGTAGTCATCGTCGATGAGCTGGCTGACATGATGATGGTAGTAGGTAAGAAAGTAGAAGAATTGATCGCGCGTATCGCTCAGAAAGCTAGAGCGGCAGGCATTCATTTAATCCTCGCGACACAGAGACCGTCAGTGGATGTGCTAACCGGATTGATCAAGGCAAATATACCGACGAGGATGTCGTTTATGGTGCAGTCGAAGGTCGACTCTAGAACGATTCTGGGTGAGGGTGGCGCTGAGCAATTATTGGGTAATGGGGACATGCTATTCCTTCCTCCCGGCGGTGGTATTCCAACACGTGTACACGGGGCCTTCGTTAGTGATGAAGAAGTTCATCGGGTCGTTGCAGACTGGAAGCAACGTGGCAAACCGGTATATATCGATTCTATTACGCAAAGCGTAGACGATTTGGACATGGGCGCAATGAATAATTCAGGAGCAGAAGATGACGATGAAAGTGATGCGATGTACGATGAAGCCGTTAATTTTGTAATCGAAACACGCAAAGCCTCTATATCCTCTGTACAGAGAAAGCTTCGGATTGGCTACAACCGTGCAGCCAGAATGATAGAAACTATGGAGCGCGCCGGTGTCATCACTGAGATGGGAAGCAACGGCTCGAGAGAAGTTCTTGCGCCGCCATCCCCGCGCGATTAATGCTGTCTAACTACAAGCTTTAACCAATGAATAAACTAATGAAACAGATGATGGTTCTTTTTTACGCTTCTGTGCCTTTGCGCAGGGAATGTCTTTGCCCAACCACAGACAAGCAGCCCTGCTCTTGATCGTCTAGATACTTTGCTGGGAAATATAGAGACACTGGTCGCAGATGTCGTGCAATTAATAGTCGAGTCAGATGGCGGCGTGTTGGAGCAGAGCGAGATACAAATGCTGTTAAAG
The DNA here is from genome assembly GCA_949372635.1 of uncultured Pseudomonadales bacterium. Lineage (GTDB taxonomy): Bacteria > Pseudomonadota > Gammaproteobacteria > Pseudomonadales > Pseudohongiellaceae > UBA9145. The sequence continues at coordinate 151,123 of CASIAB010000010.1, read as the reverse complement.
AAACCTGATGGCTTCTATTGGGAAACGCTGACACCCTTTCCCGAATTGATCGTTACCAACGGCAGTACGTTGTGGAACTATCAACCTGATCTAGAGCAGGTAGTCATCGAAGCTTGGGATAGTAGTCGTTCAGAGTTGGCTGCGCAGCTGCTAAGCGGTAACATAGAATCACTAGGCGGAGATTATATGATCGACAGTATTACTTCTGTGGAAAGCGAGCATCAGGAATTCGAACTGACTCCTCGCTCCGCTGACAGCATTTACCAGATTATCTCCATAAATTTTATGCATGATGAGATGGAGTCGATTTATCTAAACAGTAAGAATGGGCAGCAAACAGTTTGGCGTTTTGAGAATGTGGTACGTAATTCGGCGATAGATGATGCGAAGTTTCAATTCGTTCCTCCGGAGAATATCGAGATTATTGAGAATGGTTATGCTCCAATAATTTTGTGTTAACTCTTTTAACAAAGCCAGCGCGGCTAAGTGATTTATTAAAGTGAATACTTATATAGCGATCGCTTTCGGTGGCGCCCTTGGTGCCATGTCTCGCTTCTGGATTCAAACAGCTTTGCAAAGATTTAATGGTAATAGCTTCCCACTCGGGACTTTCGCGGTCAATGTTTTAGGCTCTTTTCTGATTGGCGTGTTTTTTGTCGTGCTGGCAGAGAAAGCACAATTGTCAGAATCCTGGCGGCCCCTTATCGTAGTTGGATTTCTAGGAGCCATGACTACATTTTCAACTTTCTCCCTCGATGCGCTTTTGTTATTCGAACAGGGCAACTACAATACCGCACTTTTCTATATCGTCAGTAGCGTCGCACTCTGCTTATTCGCCGCCTTTGCGGGCATGCAGGTAACGCGAGTCATGCTCTGAGCTGACTCCTTCAGGAATAGACACATGTTAGACCCCAAAATCATTCGCAGTGATGCGCAGACAATTGCTGAGGCGCTCAAGAAGAAAAAATTCGAGCTAGATGTAGAGCGCTTGGCGGATTTGGATAGCCGGCGCAAGATATTACAGACAGCGACTGAGAGGCCTGCAGAATGAGCGGAACCTGCGTTCCAAGTCAATCGGCAAAGCTAAGGCGGCCGGAGAAGACGTATCTGAAATCCTGTCATCCATGGACAGCATGAAGGCCGATCTCGAAGATAAGAAGGAGCAGCTTAACCTGTTGCAGAAGGAGTTGAATGACTACTTGTTAACGGTGCCAAATGTGCCTTCAAATTCCGTGCCAGCGGGCGTTGATGAGAGTGATAATCAAGAAATCTCCACGTGGGGTACTCCGAAGTCATTTGATTTTGAAGTCAAAGATCATGCCGAGCTAGGCGAGGCCTTGGAGCAGGGCTTAGACTTTGAGACCGCAACCAAGATTACCGGTTCGCGCTTCGTCGTCATGACTGGCAGAACTGCGCAGCTGCACCGTGCACTGATTCAATTCATGCTCGATATTCATACTCGAGAGCATGGTTATACCGAAGTGAACGTGCCTTATTTAGTCAATGCAGACTCTTTGTTAGGTACCGGTCAGTTACCGAAGTTCGAAGAGGACCTCTTTAAACTTAGGGGAGAGCAGGAGTATTATCTGATCCCTACAGCTGAAGTGCCGGTAACAAATCTTGTGAGGGAGAAAGATCGTTGATGCAGAATCACTTCCTCTAAAGTTTACCTGTCACACTCCCTGTTTCCGATCAGAGGCAGGCAGTTACGGTAAAGACACGAAGGGCATGATCCGTCAGCACCAATTCGAAAAGGTCGAGTTGGTTCAAGCCATTAGGCCACAAGATTCAGAAGCTGCCCTGGAAGAACTTACGGGAAATGCTGAAACCATATTGCAGCTGCTGGAACTTCCATACCGAAAGGTTGTGTTATGCGGTGGCGATACTAGCTTCGCGTCGGCAAAGACGTATGACCTCGAAGTTTGGTTGCCATCTCAGAAATGCTATCGCGAGATATCCTCGTGCAGCAGCTTTACCGACTTCCAAGCACGGCGCATGCAGGCGCGCTGGCGCAATCCCGAAACAGGAAAGCCTGAATTGCTACATACTGTCAATGGCTCAGGATTGGCTGTAGGCAGGACACTCGTCGCACTGCTAGAAAATGGCCAGCAAGCCGACGGTAGCATCCAGATACCGAAGGCTATGCATGCTTACATGAATGGGATCGAGCAACTTGTCTGATGGATCTTCTGCCGATATTTCTCAATATCAAAAGAAAGAAGTGCGTCGTTGTCGGTGGTGGAGAAGTTGCATTTCGTAAGGCCTCACTGCTACTGCGTGCTGGAGCAGATCTAAACATCGTCGCTCCTGTATTGAGCGACGAGCTGCACAAACTCTGTTTGGATAGAGACTGCACAATTACAATACGAGAATTCGAAGAAGCAGATATAAACAACGCGATCCTCGTCGTTGCTGCTACAGAGGATCTTAAGATCAACGAGCGCGTCAGTGTTATCGCTTCGAAGCTTAACATTCCCGTAAACGTCGTCGATCAACCCCACCTTTGTTCCTTCATCATGCCGTCGATAGTCGATCGCTCTCCAATCGTTGTTGCTATATCAAGCGGCGGCAGTTCACCAATTCTTACTCGTAAGCTCAAGGAGCTAAACGAGAGCATGATACCTGGGCGGATAGACAAGTTAGCAGAATTGCTTGGCTCGTTTCGGGGAAGAGTAAAAAACGAAATCGATGATTTTTCAGAAAGGATTCGCTTCTGGGAAAACGTTCTCGACAGCGAAATACCTGAACTGGTCTATAACGGTCAGGATGACGAGGCGAGATCCGCGCTGGATAATTGGCTGACGAATCCGCAAAACGATCGAGTTGGCGGCGAAGTCTATCTAGTGGGTGCAGGTCCTGGAGATCCAGACCTGTTAACCCTGCGCGCGCTGCGGCTTATGCATAAGGCGGACGTTGTCCTCTACGATCGATTGGTCTCCCCCGAGATATTACTCAAACTAAGGCCAGACGCTCAGAAGGTCTACGTGGGCAAGCGCAGTGCAGATCACGCTGTACCGCAGGAGACCATAAACGAGATGTTAGTTCGATTGGCCAAAGAGGGTAATAGGGTCTTGCGACTCAAGGGCGGCGACCCTTTTATATTTGGGCGCGGTGGCGAAGAGCTCGAATCCTTAGCCGCGGCGGGCATTCCTTTTCAGGTAGTCCCGGGTATCACCGCCGCTTCAGGCTGCGCGAGCTATGCTGGAATCCCGCTTACTCATCGCGATTATTCTCAATCGGTTCGTTTCCTTACAGGGCATACCAAGGACGGACGGGTGCCGCTGGAGTGGGCTCTCCTTGTGAAGGAGCAACAAACGCTCGTTTTCTATATGGGTCTCGCAGGCCTGCCGGACATCTGCGATCAACTTCTTAAACATGGAATGTCTTCATCAACACCTGTGGCTGTCATTCAACAAGGAACAACCCAGACACAAAAAGTAGTAGTAGGAAATTTAGATAGGATCGCCGGTCTGGCTGTGGAGAAAGAAATACAGGCGCCAACGATAATCATCATTGGGGAGGTGGTTAAGCTCCAAGAGTCGCTTTCTTGGTTTAGCCGAAGCTAGTCTCCATCGTAACGGCGCAGTCAAAAATCACAGACAGTTTTCCGGTTTCGGTAATCCCGAGATCTTGCTGGCGGTCTTCGCCGGAGAACCACGGAAAAAGCTTCATCAAATAAATACTCGTACCTTTATCGGCGCCTAGATCTCGCTTAACGAGATTAACCAATGCTCGATTGGCAGGGGACATCTGATGGCGGTTATAGAAAGTTCGTAGCAGGTTGATTACTTCCCAGTGTGCCGGTCCTAGTCTGATTTCTTCCTGAACCGCTAGGGAAGAAGCGACATCCTCGTCCCAGTCCGCAAGCTCGACCAAATAGCCTTCCTTATCGAGAGCTATCTCGCGGCCGTTTATTTCCATGACACTTGCATTGGTCATACCCTAAAACCAACTCACGACTTTTTCATGCTCGCAGCATAACCCGACAAATCGAGCAGTATCTATTGCCTCTACTCTATCCTTGGTCTTGGAAAGCGTTGCCCTCGCCAGCATATCTTCTCGTAGACTGTATACCTTAACTGTCTCAGCGATCGCTGACAGATTTGTCGGCAAAATGCAGTGATAGACGCCGTCTTCTAAAAACAGGATGGCATCGTCAGCATTAATTACCTTAAGACACCTCTCTAATAGCTTGGAGTCCGGGCTTCTATTTATAGTGTGCAGGCTACTCATAGATTGAATACCAAATCTGCGTTCTTGATAAGCCTAGATAGAGCATCGTTTTCTATCAATTTTATACTGGGTAGTAATTCAGCAGCATCGATACCTCGCTCCTTCAATGATTGCTGATCAACGTAAACGTTTTCAATACTATACAAGGCAAGCGTTTCGAGGGCGCTTCCTAGTGTCTTATTCTGAATAGCTGCGCCATCCTGTCCTTTAAGCAACTGGTAGATGCCATCATCTAGAAACACGTAATTCACGTCCTGCTCGAATACCGCGCAGGCAAGGGCCATGTCTAGGCACAGATTGGCTCGGTTGCTCCCATAGGGCGCGCTGCGACTAATAAAAGTGATGCACGATTTAGTAGGGTTAGTTGTGTTTGTTTTTTCTACCATAGCCCTAGCCGAAATTTACGACTCGATCAGAATGTAGTGACGCATCAACAAGTTGCCCAAGACCGGCTACCTCTGAGCTCTCATAGGCGCTTGCAGCGCCAAGTCCGTGGCGGTCGGCTTCTGTTTGATCTAGAACGCCTCGGCGCAGTGCGGAGCTGACGCAGATAACAGAATCGATGTCGTGCTCCTCGATCAACTTGCTCCACTGCAGTTGCAGATTAATTTCATCCTGCGCGACTACGGTGAGTTTAGAGGCGTTGTGTACGCCATCGCCGAAAAAGAATAGTCGATAAAGCTCATGCCCCTGCTGGATAAGCGACTCGGCGAATCGAAGTGCCGAAGCTGCAGACTCGGTTGAATAGGGTGCGGCATAGATGACAATAGAAAATTTCACAATATCGAGTTTAATCCAGGCGGGCTGTTATGACTAATACTGGCAATAAAAAACCCCAGACAAGCTGGGGTTTAGTGTTTAATCGGCTAAAGTAGCCTTGTTTAATTTCTACCAGTGAGCGAACCCAAGAGGTTAAGCAGGTGAATAAAGATATTAAAGATGCTTAGGTAGAGAGATATTGTGGCCATGATGTAGTTGCGCTCGCCGCCATTAACGATGCGGCTAGTGTCGAACAAGATGAAACCAGACATCAGCAAGATCACAGCGGATGAAATCGCGAGGCTAAATGCAGGTATCTGCAAGAAAATGTTAGCGATCATTGCCACGATAACTACCATCATGCCGGTGAAGATGAAGCCACCGAGGAAGTTGAAATTCTTACCAGATGTCAGCGCATAACCAGACAGAGACAAGAAAATCAATGCAGTACCGCCAAGTGCCTGAGCGACGATGGCAGAACCATTAGCATAGGCTAGCAAGTACATAGATATAATTGGTCCTAGTGCTCCGCCCATTAATCCTGCAAAGACGAAGACAGCAATAAGGCCTTTAGATGATTTCGCTGTGGCGCGTACGACGAATGTCATAACGAAACCACCAATCAACAACATAAAGCCAACTCCCTGGCCAACTTGCAATGCCATGGTAGCTACGGCGCAGATAGCACTAAAAAACAGTGTCATGGACAAAAGCATGTAGGTATTGCGAACTACCTTGTTTACGGATAGTGCCGAATCCTGGCTTCGACCAATATTTAACTCAACTTCATTCATTGATTTCTCCAGCTAGGTTGAATAATGTAGTCCCTAATGTGTGTAACGACCTATGGTCGTCAGACTTGATAAAGATATGAGGGTGTTGTCCCTATTTTCAATAGCTTAGGACGTAATAATCCTCAAGGCATGTCAATAATGATACGCGTAACCTGCCCAAAATCAACGCATTTCGGCAGCCGTTATTTATGCTCAATAGCCTGTTGACTGTGGCAGAGATTATAGTAAGATTCTCCACCGTACAGCGGAGGGGTGGCAGAGTGGTCGAATGCACTGGTCTTGAAAACCAGCGAGGGTGAAAGTCCTCCGAGAGTTCGAATCTCTCCTCCTCCGCCACTTAATATTTACTAAATTCAATGACTTAACTAATTTCAAGACCCTAAAATCGAATTTTGTCTGACTTTCGGTATTAACTTTCCTTTCCAAAAGGGCATTATCCAGCCCAGAATACTCCTCGATCCACTCCGCATAAGTAGTTAAAAACACTTGTACAGAATTGCCTAACTGTTCCGTTCCCTTAGCTGGTGGAACATCGTTAGTTAGCAGTTCAGCCGCTCTTGTATGCCTAGTAGTTTTCATGGGGCGATAGTCAACACCAGATTTCTCATGTGCTTATATCCAGGCTAAACGGAAAAGTTTTGGTTTCTTGTAGTAGTGTCCGTCTGGCTGCGGGAACACAAAGCCTTTCCCCAACGTGTCTGTGCTTTATTAATTCGATCAAGCGCAGAACCATTCAAAAAAACTTCTCGCCCCATAAAGTCAGTTTTGACTCTCTCCTCAATCCGATAATTTGAAATACAACGTTGGACGGTTGCGGTATCCCCATCGATGCCGGCTAACGGGGAAGTGGGACGTAAAAAAAGGCGACTTGTTTCAAAAGTCGCCTAATAATGAAGAATAACTGACTATTCAGGTACCCATGTGGCTGAGTGTGTTGCTATTCCTTGGTTTAAATAGTATTAATAATCATTCGCAATTACAGTAATGTTTAAGCAAATGAGAACCGGATAGTCGGACCTCTTTTTGATCTAGGACTGTTCGAAGAGTTAGTTACATATTACAGCGGTGTTAATGATTGAATATGGTGCGAGTTGCCTGGGCATTGACTCATTATGGTGCGGCCGAGGCTCTTAAAACAAATTGACCCGTCCGCTAGATTTTTGACTAACTGATATTAATGAATATTCTAAACATGGCATAAGTGTTGCAAAAATCACATTGTTCCAAGAAAGAGGCGGAGGATATGCTGTATTTGCCTTTTTGTTTTCTGGAATGCTGCTGTTGAGGGGCGAAGAAATCTTTTTAACCCTTTGGCAGCAGCACCTTTTTAGATAAATAAGCTTTTTTAGCCCAACAAAAAAAAATGGAGTTTCAATGAAGAAATCGATATTAGTTATTTTAGTTGCATTAGCCGCAAGCAACCTGTTCGCGCAAGGTAAGCATGAAATGCATGCTTTTTACTTTTTCAATGTAAGCAATCCGGCTGGCTTTGTTGCAGCGATCGACAAATTTGCAGCTTCAGACTGCGGGAAGAGGGCACCAGCTGATATCGGGTTGATGGCTGAAACTATTAATGGCTCTGCAGCATCAACACATTTTGTAATTGCTTCTTTCGAAGAGGTAGGTGACTTTGCCGAGATGGGAGCTCTTATGCAGTCGTGTGCAGATGCAGCGACAATGTTTCAAGAAATGAGGGCTGCGGCAGAACCCGTTTCAGAATACTCAGTTATACCAGCTATTGAGGTGGGGGACTGGACAGCTGATTCTTTTTTCATGAAATATGATCTGAATGTAAGTGATGCGGGGGTGTATGCCAGGGCCTGGACTGAATTCATGGAAGCAGGTGTTGCCGATGGAACTATAAAGAATTCATATGGGTTGAATAGAGTTTTTTTGGGGAATAGTGAAGCGACACATTTTGTTTATATTGGGGCGTCGGATTTCGAAGCTTTGGTTGCCCAAGAAGCTTCTATGAATTCGTCAACTGCAGCTACGACTTTTTTTAGAAAGATCGGTGGCGCGCGAGAATTATTGAACACATCTCTTATAGCTCCGGTAAAAAGCTGGCCTAAACAATAAACTAATCCAATAAACAGGAGTGCGTTATGGCGGTAGTTGATGATTTTAAGTTAGATCCTTCCGGGTTTTCATTTGAAGAGGCAAAAATGACTTCCGTTACCTTGACTGATGAGGGGGGAATTATAAACATAACTGGAAAACAGGCCGATTATGACACGATCTACCTAACATACCATCTGGTCAGTAATAGATGGCATGAAGCTCAAGGAAATTTTACCGGAAAGGCCTTAGCCATAGGTGCCGATGGAGCTCGAAATTCGGCGGAGTTAAGAGGGGTTTGGTCTCGCAAGTCTAGAGTAACCACTCTGTACAGTCTCGACGATGTGTCTGATGGTAATCTTTATGCGGTTGTCGTAAAAATAGATATGGACTCAGAGACGGCAAAAATAGAGTTTACCGGTATTCAACGATAGAGAAGGATAAAAATGAAATCAGTCTTGCGACAGTTTTTTAGCGCAAGTCACTCTCGTACGTGAGATAAACTTATCTCAAAAAATAGCAATATAAAGGAGTTAACTAATGATTAAGAAATTTTCAACTTTACTGTTTTTATCCTCACTAATTTATTGTCAGCAATCGTTTGCGCAGTTTGTTTTTCAGTCATATCAATTAACTGTGTCAAATCCACCTGCAGTTGTAGCAGCGATGGATAAATTTACAGCCAGTCGAACGGGGCAAGGGGGCTCAGCTAATATTTTTCTATATCAATCTATGGCAAGTGGCGAAAGCCCTGCGACCCATACGGTTCTGGTTGTTCATCCATCTCCTGAAGAGATGGCAGCGAATATGGCCCGTAATTTAGGCTCTTCGGATTGGGCGACATTTCAGTCTGAGGTAGGCCAAGTTTCTCAAATTATTGCTTCTGGAATGGGCGAAATGTTGGCTTTTGGGGGTGACGCGAATAACGTAACAAGTCCTAATCGCGTTGGGATGTTCTATCAGATGTCTGTATCTGATCCTGCCGCGTATGCTAGCGCGTTCACTGATTTAGCGGAGATGAATTCGGACAGGGGATGGTCGGTTTTATCGTCATCAATAGCTGATGGCACTAATCCTGCTACACACATTGTGGTTAACTGGGCTAACTCTATTGACGAGCTGCTGAATAATCAGCCGCAAGATTATGCGGGATGGGAGAGCTTTTCACAGAGAGTTAATAGTATTAGAAAAGTTGAGTCTACCTCAATATGGGCTCAGGTAGCTTCATGGACTGCGGATTAGAAATTCTGAAAAGAGTTTCTTTTTTTTATCCAGATGAAAGGCTTGTCTTAAGAGAATCACGGGGCTCCTCCCAACCGGTTCTTTGTTGATAAGCCTTTGCTTGAAACTAACTTACAGGATAATAATTATGAGTGAAAAAATAGCTGATTGGATCTTACATCATGTGAATACTTCATACGAACGAACAGCAGAGAGAAGCTTAAGAGCAGTTTCAAATTGGAAAACGGATGGAGATGTAGAACACTATGGAGCTGCTTTTGGAACAATGATAATAGAGCAAGATATGAATGACCCGAATGCGAAGAGCGGTACTTGTACTTGGCAAGGCGAATGTTTTCTTCCTACTGGAGACCGCTTGATGGGAGCCCATGAGGGTACTTGGGAAGCATTAGGAGGGAATATTTGGAAAATATCTCTGAAAGGCTGGGATAGCTTAGATGGAAATATTAGGTTAGAAGGTGAGATCAGTCTCGCAGAACTCACCTTCAAAGGAGCCAGCTATCGAGCCTAAGTGAATTAAGATTTGATGAGGTTTCCTGACTCTATAAAAAAGGAGAATATGAGAAGCCTAGGCACATCGAATATCCGTTGGGAGAAGGACGCAAGGGTTAGAAGTGGGGCGAATGTTCGCGGAGGATATATTGATAACAATTGCTAGATCCCGACGTTGGACCTGGCGGCTACGCATTGGCCTGCTACTGGCATGTGCTTTGTGCGTAGCTAGCGTGTACGCCGATGAGTTTTATTTCCCGCCCGCATCCGACGACTGGCAGCGTGTGGATCCGCAGCAAGCGGGTTGGGATGCAGCAAAATTGGAGGAAGCATTGCAGTTCGCAGGGCAACATCATGCCGCCGGTGTGGTGGTGTTGTTGAACGGTCGAATATTGGCTGAACGCCATTGGCCGATGGAAAATTCGGCGACTCGTCGAGAGTTTACGGTACCAGTCCCATCGCCCTCCGGGAAAGCCGTTCCCCACGCAATTGAAGACGTCGCCTCGATACAAAAGAGCGTGGTGTCGGTGCTTGTTGGCATCGCACAGGAGCGCGGGTTGTTGAATATCGATGATAAGGTCAGTGAGTACCTTGGTAGGGGTTGGTCTGCTGCTGCGGCCGAGCAGGAACAAAACATCACCATTAGACACCTACTTACGATGACCAGCGGTCTGTCTGTGCGGGGCGTGTTCGATGCGCCGGCTGGGACGAAATGGGCATACAACACGCAGATTTATGCCCGAACGGTTGACGTATTGGAGCGCGCAAGTGGCTTGGACCGACACGAATTGACGCGACAGTGGCTTACTCAACCACTCGGTATGGCCCATTCGAAATGGATCTCGCGCGGCCCGAAAGCGATCAATGCTTTCGGTTTTGCAACGAGCGCTCGAGATCTGGCAAGGTTCGGTTTGTTGATGCTTGCGGAAGGTAGTTGGTCAGGAACGGCTGTATTTAATGATCAACAATACCGACGCGATGCGACATCAAGCTCACAGACGTTAAATCCTTCCTATGGCTATCTTTGGTGGGTCAATCGTAACCGCTTTGACGGCACGATAAATCCGCGGCTCGATACCGCGCCAATCGACCTCATTGCCGCAAACGGCGCGAGAAATAAGCACGTCTATATTGTGCCTAGTCTCAACCTTGTGGTGACTCGGATAGGTGACCGCTCCGACGAGGAGTTTGCGAAGGGCTTTTGGCAACTTCTAGGGGAAGCCGCCAGGCCATAGTTGAGATCTAGACAATTTGCCATTCTAAAGGTACCTTTATTCTTCCTACTTCAGAGGTGCTCACTAAATGCGATCACGTCAATTCATTGAGTTAATTAGCAGTCTGTTAATCCTATTTTTTTTGGCCGGCCCAGCATATGCCTCGCCGCTGGCAAAACAGGTCGTTATTCACCGTGATCAATGGGGTGTGCCGCACATCCGCGGAGAGTCTGATGCTGCCGTTGTGTTCGGCTCCGCCTGGGCGCAGAGTGAAGACCATTTCTGGCAGCTTGAAGACACCTACATAAAGGCGCTTGGGCGCTACGCCGAAATGGTTGGTGATTCCGGAGTCAGTAGTGATCTCGACGTCGCGCTTTTTGATATCGTCGGAAGTTCGCAGCGCGATTTCACTTCGCTCCCGTTAGAAATACAAACGCTTGCTCGCGCGTTTGCCGACGGCTATAACTTTTTCCTCGAGCGCAATCCGGATGTAACTCCACGTCTCATTGCCCGAATGGAACCGTGGCACGTGCTGGCTTTTGAGCGGTACATGATATTGCCGCGCTTGTTAGGTGCTGCACATGCACCGTCCCGCGAGGTGACGCGATTGGAAGCCGAGGAGCTCGCATCGCTAGGCTCGAATCAATGGGCAATTGGGCCCGATCGCACTCGCAACGGCACCGCAATGCTGTTCATCAATCCCCATCAACCTTGGTATGGCTCAGGTATGTTCACCGAGATGCACGTCAAGAGCGATTCAGGTTGGGATTTTTCCGGAGCAATGTATCCGGGTGCACCGTTCCCAACGGCCGGTTTTAACAACCATCTTGGTTGGGCCTATACGGTCAACGAAGCGGATATCTCGGACGTGTACCGACTGACCTTTGATCATCCAAGCGATCCTGATCTGTATCGTTATGGCGACGATTGGCGGCGTGCAGAGTCTTGGGAGATTGAGCTCACTGTGAAGGGCGACGCTCAGCCGCGGCGCTATCAGCTGCGCAAGAGCCATCATGGCCCGATAACCAAGCAAGAAGACGAATCGCATTTTCTTGCAATAAAAGTACCGCGCCTTTACGACGGTTCGCGTATGGTGCAGTCGCTTGCCCAGTCGCGCGCGACGAATTTCGACGAGTGGTACGCAGCAGCATCGAGCCTCCAGCTGCAGACGTTCAACACAATGTATGCCGATGCTGACGGCAACATCTTCTATCTCTACAATGGCACGGTCGCGAAACGGAAGCTTGGTGTTGATTGGACGAAACCCGTAGACGGTTCCGATCCTGAACTGGAGTGGGGCGATTTCCATCCTATTGAGGAGCTGCCGCAGGTCTTTAATCCAGCTTCTGGCTTCATGCAAAACACCAATTCGACCCCATTCACAACAACCGACGATGGGAATCCGTCGATGTTAGATTTCCCAGCCTACATGGTAGAAGATGCCACGGATGACAAGCGTCGGGCGCAAATGTCCCGTTGGTTGCTGCGTCAAGCTAACGATGTGACGTTCGAAAAATGGCAGGAGATGGCGTTCGACACGACGCTGTACTGGCCGATGACGGAGCTACCCCGTTATCAACGCCGCTTCGAATCGTTGCAACACACTCATCCAGAGCTGGCTAGCGAAGTAAGACCCTATCTTGAACACCTCCTCGATTGGGATTACCGCAGTTCGCTTAAATCGACTCAAACAACACTCGCCGTCGCGTGGTACGAGGAGCTTTACGGCAGAGGCTATCCAGTTGAAACCTTGAAAGAGGAATTCGTGGCAGACATTCCCGCGCGATTTAGCGCGCTTGCTCGCGCAGCGAAGACGCTGGAAGGTCGCCACGGCAATTGGCAGGTCTCCTACGGCGACGTGCATCGACTTCAACGACACGCGCCTTATGGCAGTTCTAGCAGCGTTCCGTTCGATGATCGTGAGCCAAGTCTCGGCGTGGCGGGCGTGCGCGGTCCTCTTGGTGTTGCTTTTACTATTTATCATACCTCGCCGACGGATGATCCTAATCGACAATTTGAGTATGCAACTACCGGGTCGTCTTATAAGGCGGTTTATGAGTTCCATCCGGATGGAGTGAAGGCTGCGAGCTACTTGCACTATGGGCAGAGCCACAACCCAGAATCACCACACTTTTTTGATCAGGCAAAACTCTTGTCGGAACGGCGCTTCAAACCGGCGTGGTTTCACTGGGATGATGTGGTTGCAAATACGCAGCGCGCCTATAGTCCCGGCGATTAAGCGAAGCGGATTGATTTTAGCCCCGCATGTCAAGCCACTTGAAGTAGAGGTACCTTTTTTTCTATGCCCTTCTAGCTCACACCCGACCTTAGGGTCACACCAAGATAAGGCAGAATGGTTACATGTGCACCCATATACGTATTATTTTGGAGGCACAGTTAGTTAATCAAAAAATAGAAGAAACGGCGCGGGGAGTAATATTTAACATATTCATCTTCTTTATGGTAACGATCCATCATTTTGGACTAATCTCTTCTTCTATAAAAACTCCATTTGCATAAGCTTTTGGCAGCAGCAGATCACCTGAAAGCGAATGCAAAAGATTGAGCTCCTCTTCTTGTATTGCTCCATCAGCTTTAGAGATAGCAATCGCGGCTCTCAACACTGTTTCTTTACCTTGATCATTTAGATATGGGGCAATCTCTTCGGTTATTTCAGATAAACTGTGCTCCCGTATTTTTAGATTTCTTATTGCATCTAAAAGATCTTCCTTTCCCAACTTTATTTGCGTTATTTTTTCAAAAGAATTGATTATTCTTTCGAATTCATTATCGCCAATTTTTCCATCTGCCATCGCTATAGAAATCATGATGTCTCTAGCAGCTGAAAAATATAGTCCTCTTATTTTTAGATTATCTGCTTTTGGATCAAATTTTAAAACATCTTCTTTAAACGTGGAATTGCATTCACTACACTCAATATAATTACCTAAATCACCTACTTCGAACTGTAGTATGAACAGAAAATTAAAGTATTTTTTAACATTCTTCAATTCATAATTCTTATAGTCATTGCACTCTGGGCAATAAAAATTTCCATTGCTTTCCGTAAATATTCTTAGCTTACTTCCCCATATGATCATTTTTTTCCTCTAAATTCGTGACTCTAATATTTGTGATAATAAATATAAATTAGTTGATTGAGAAAAGTGCTTGTTTTCTCCGCTAATTTGACTCAGAAGAAGTGGCGGTGTGACAATAAAGAAATTTGGGAGCATCCATTATCTCCAATTGAAAATATACGCTGGTTTAATATTTCAAAAGCTTGACTACGATACTAACACTCTTGTTAGCGGTAGAAATATTATTTCAGTTATAAACTGGTCATTAGAGATTCGGCTAAGATCGCTTCCCACTTGACTAAAATAGTTAGAGCTATACAGGCTTGCTTCTTCAGGAGCGCACGGCAATAGAATTCAGAAATACCTTTATTATCTTTGAGTTCCGGCGCTTAAATTTGTGCAGTGGCATATCTAGATAGTTTGGATTAGCGGTATCTTGATATTTTTGCGCAGCCAATATAGACATGAGAATGCGAACAAAGGTTGAAGGTTGCATTCCCAAATCGACAAAGCTTACCTCTCCATTGCGCTCAGCCTCTTGAAGCGATTTCAGCAAGACCGTTCGTAGTTGCTTTCTTCCTAGTTTAACAGCACTTATAGCGTTCTCTATTTTGACGGTACTGTGCATTATTTCAAGAGCATATTGAGACTTAGCGCATGGCCCCCAATAGGTTTCTTCAAAATCAAGCATGGCAGCGAGGAACCGCTTCTCAATTGCACCACTTTGAGACAAGCTTTTTATTGACACTTCTACAGCTTTATTTACTAGATACAAAACCATGTTGCAATATACATCTTCCTTATTTTTAAAGGCTTGATAAAGAGCAGGCCGAGACATATCAGCGTCCTCTGCTATATCGTTCATGGTTGTACGACGGTAACCGTTTCTTGCAAACGTTCTAGTAGCCGCCATGAAAAAAGCTTCAGGGTTATTGTCTATTTTGAGGTTATTGTATTTTTTCTTTTTCATAGTAGGTTATTAATCATGCCAAGAGTAATTAGCCTCATGTACCGCTTTGCATTTTAGCAAATTACGTTATTACTCGCACTATTATAGTGCGTAGATCACTCCCAAGATACTTTAGTCAAGAATTATAGCTAGCATTCAATTGCTTAGGTTCGAATAAAGGTCGTTAAATATGAGCCTAACGACTCAATGATTTGTTTATGTGGTCTAGGAATGCAGGTTAAAGACTATAACATATATAACTATTAGCTATGTTATTAGTAAAAGGGCTCTCAAGCGATCGTTTTCCCGAAAAAGTAGTTAGGGCATGTTTAGACGTATCTGCACTTTAAGGGTCCGGCTAAGACACGCCGGAGCGCGCTGCGCATGGACAGCACTGCCTGAGGGTTAACTTATGAAGCAGTACGGTCCCCAATTAATGTTTGACGCTTTGACGTAATTAGCGTATATTTTGATAGCTGAATACGAATCATTCTTCTTAAGTTGATTTTCATATGCACCGGCTGTGATTAGTAAAAATCGCAAGAAGGTGAAAGAGGCTCTATTTCGAATGATCACCGGATGAGCTCCTATATGTACTTCAATAATTGACATGACTGTATGTATCCTAAACATAAATCATCTCTAAGGAATTGATAGGAAGTCGCTCTTAACGACAATTATGACCTTGGTAGCCACGGTTGGAATATGGTCAATTTCCAATGCTGATTCCGGGTATCACGCGGTGAATAGCTGCATTCTCATCGATGGGAAAACTATAGATGATGTGCGTATCGTTAATTCTAAATGGGTCGAATTTGTAAATGAAAATGTTGAAGGCGGCGACATTACCAGTCATATCATTACAAGCGTTGTCGGCGACATGACTCCTGGGAAATTTCAGTTTGTTGACTCTTTTCCAACTTTGGAATCTTGGGCCGCATATTTAAAAGCAATCGAATCTATCGCCGAGGGTATAGCAATAGATGCTGAGGTAAGGGAGGCCGCAGATTGTACCGAGAGTCAATTATACAAAGCCGAAGAAAGCTAATAGCACGTTCATCTTTGAATATCTGAGCAGCTACAATATTAATTGTATGCTGCCGCAATCCACTCTATTAAGGAACAAGAAAATAATGAAGTCATCAAAAATATCAATAAGATTAATTATTCTTTCTCAGCTATTTATCTTTTCGTCTTTTGTTCAAGCGGATGACGTTGACGACATCATGAATGTCGTCCAAAGCTGGGCTGAGCTTGAAAATGATCTCGAGAGTCAGGCAAAACTTATTCGTGAAGATCGAGTCCAAATCACAGGAAGTGTACGACAATCAAATCAGGCAAAAAATCTTGAAGTCCAGATCGCCAGTCATAATGCGAGAGTAAATCATGAGGGGGGAGCAGCCGAGCTAATAGTTAGAATCGAATCTCCCCTTGTTAAAATTTACGATAACACTGCTGTTATAAGCTTTATCAGGCTAGTCAATGCGATTCCACATGATGGAATGCCTTCTTCTCCGTCGTCCGCTTGGGCTACGATGGTTTTAGTCAAAGAAAGTAACGAATGGAAAATCGCACATCATCATATGTCTCCTATTGGTATGTAAATACCCGTTTTACTGGAATTGGAAATACAAAGACCTTCAGTTAATAGCAAAGCTTACTAGCAAGTACATATGCATATTATTCTAAATAATTATACATAGATTACAAAAACAGGAATTAAGTCATGAATAGAAAATTTACGAGTTCAATATATTTAATTTTCATCTTCTTAAGCCAGCAATCTTATAGCCAAAGTATGTTTCAAAGTTTTGATTTAGTGGCATCCAATCCTGCAGGAGTTGTTGCTGCAATGGACAAACTTCAAGCGACTTCTGTTGGTGAAGCTAGTTCAGCAAACGTATTTCTTTATAGATTTTTAGCAAATGGTGAAAGTCAGGCGACCCATAGGGTTCTTGTTGTGCACAGTTCCCCCGGTGAAATGACTGCGAATCTAGCTTTGAATGCAACATCACCAGAGTGGGCAACGTTTGGCCGCGAGGTAAGCGAATCTGCTCGGCCTGTATCATCGGTTATTGGTCAATTTCTTGGCGTTGGTGGTGATCCGAACTCGGTTACGAGCCCGAATCGAATAGGCATGATTTATGATATGTCGGTAACTAATCCAGCGGCCTACGCTAGTGCTTGGACAGACTTTGTTGGAGCTAATTCGGATCAGGGCGTCTCATATTTGATAGGAGCTATTGCGGATGGTAGTAATCCAACCACGCATTCAGCAGCAAATTGGGCGAATTCTCTATCGGAATTACTGATGAATCAGCCTCAAAATTTAGCTGGCTGGGAAAGTTTTTCTCAACGGGTAAGTGGGATTCGAACAATTGAGGCCACATCCATAATCCAACTAGTTGCATCATGGAGTGCTGAGTAGGTTACCGTAGATAAATTACAATTAGAGTTACCAATAATTAAGCGAAGTAACACTTTAACAACAAACCATTTTTTGGAGAAAATAATGTCAGAACCAATCGGGGAGTTTTCGTTAACTCATATAGGAAACACATATGGAACGAATACAGCGGGTGACATAACGTCCAGTGTCAATTTTCAGGGTCATGCTACGGGATTTGGCACGGTGTGGGGCACGCTGATATCCTCTCATCATTTATCAGATAGCAACGCCAGTAGTGGTGATATTCAGTGGGTAGGAGAAGCATTTTTGGACGACGGCTCCGTCCTTGGAGGGATTGGTAAAGGCACTTGGCAAAAGCCAGAAAATGAGCATACATGGAAACTGACTTTACTGGTTAACCTTTCAGATGGTGGAAAGCACCGTTCGGAAGGTTCTATAGATTTAGAAACATTGGTCTACTCAGGAAAAATATATAGCGCATAGCATTACTTTTTATCAGATATATTTTGAAAAAATAATTTATCTTTTTAACTATGTCCAAAAAAATATATTTTATAAAACATATACTAATTAAAAAGGATTGTAAAAATGAAAAGTAATTACATAATTTCAATATTTGCTGTATTTTTTTCTAGCCTTGCTTGTGCTCAAGAGTTGCCAGCACCGAATTCATTATATGTAGGAACACAATGCACCGTTAATGAAGGTTACATATTTGACGATGTGGTTGCAGAATTTAGGGGAAATGAAATAACTGGCACTGATGGGCCTAATGCTATTTTCTTTCGGCAACCAATAGCAGGCAATAATGCAGCTTTTAATCAATTTACCCGCGCTGTCTCATGGAGGGATATGGAGCATTGGGCTACCTCTGATGGTGGAAGCCCCTCTAAAACAAGTAGCTGTGATAATGTAAATAGGAAATTTTTCATAAATAGAGTTATTGGAGCCAATCGAGATGCTTATAGCGGCACTGATAATACATTGGTTTCGACCAGGGTGTGTAAAGCAAAGGAAGGTTATAATATTTCTGATGTTTACCAGTCTTTAAATATTGTTCAGGCATCCAGAGAGGCTAATGGCGATACATCCGTAATGCATTTGTCTCATCTTTTTTTAGGGCCCTCAACAGATACGGACATGCGCTCCACATTTCTTATAAGGTTGATCGGTGAATCAGATGCTGGCTTGGCTCGCACATTAGATGCTCAAATGGCAGGTAATGTCAGCATGGGATCAGCGATAAATTTACCTGCGACATGTCAAAATGCCTCTTTGACTAGAAGTTACATGAAGCAGAAAAGTTAGTTAGTCTAAATTTTTGGCAGCAACAAAGGTGCTCCGATTTTGAGGAGGGGCATCTTATAGACGAGCACTGATTGCAGTTCTACATGCTTAACTACTTAAACCTCTCTAAAAATAACAGAGTAAATTATTATGAAGAAAATTTTATTATTTTCACTTTTTATCTCTTATAGCTCCTTATTATCAGCGGACCATCATGATGAATCGATTGATTTAAGTGGTGCTACGACTACTATCAACCTTATAGCAAAAAGTCCTTCCGCTTATATCGCTCAATTAAAAAGCAATACAGATATGATGTCTGCTTCAGGAACGTTACTCGCGGGGGCTTGTATCGCTGTCTCAGGAAACGAAGTGCCTGGCGAGATGCAGGTTTATAACTTCTATTCGTCTATGGAGGCAGCTTTTGCTGGCTACGAAGTTCAGATAAGTAATGCCGGAATGCAAAATTTTATTTCTGACCTCAATGAATTTAGGGTACTAAAAGGCTGGGAAACTAGCAGAGTTGTTATGCCATATGAAGGGGAGGTCTTTGATACATTTGCGACTCGCACTCTTTTTATTGATACTGATAACCCCCAAGCATATTTAGAAGCTGTAGCTAATTTAAAAGAGGCATACCATGCCAATGGCTATGAGGATATTTCTTTAGATGTATATCAACCTATTGGTGCCGGAAATAATCCCAGCGACTATCAGGTCACTGCAGTAGCACCTGATTTAGCAAGGCTAGGCGCCATGTTTGACGCTCTTTATTCTACTAGCTGGGCGCAGGAAGCATTTTCTGGAGTAGCAGCTTCAAGATCAGCGTATGTCTCAGACAAGATCTATAAATGTGAGACTGTATACCAGTCTATGTAATCTCTTATTTTGACCTAAAGCACCTGAATAACAGGAGATGCGTTGTGTAACTAGTTAGAACATTAGCTTAATCAGGATTAGTATGTAAAGTATGGGATTTTTTTAGCAGATATTTTTTATTAACTTATGAGGTCAATGATATGAAAAAAATTAGTATTTTTATAACTTTTTTAGTGACTATTGGTTTTTCGCAATTGGGTATGACGCAAGTTTTTTTTGGGATGAAATTTGACATTGTCGCTTCTGATCCTGCTGGAGTGGTGGCAGCTATGGATAAATTTTCTGAGTCGCAGGCTGCTCAAGCTGCACCGGGAAATGTCACTTTACATCAATACCTTGTAAATGGTGAAAATCCAGCTACTCATGCATTTGTAGTGACTTATCCGTCGGCAGAGGCCATGGACGCCACGAATGCAAGAAATGCAATTTCGCAAGACTGGGCTACATTCCTTACTGAATTAAATATGGTATCTCAGCAAGCTGGAACTATGATGTTTCGTAGTTTGGGGCTTAATACGGGAGATCCTGACTCGATAACATCACCGAATGCAGCCGGTAACTGGATATTTATGAATGTGTCGGATCCAGAGACATATGCTGAAGCGTGGCAGGAACTTGTGGCCGATGGCAATGACTTACCAATTACAAGTACATTAATTCAAGTAGTTGCTGACGGGACGGGTGGTATAACTCATGCCCTAATTCAGTCATCAAATTCTATGGCTACTATGTTGAATAATCCAGCTCAGGCTAATCGAGGTTGGGATGATTTTATAGATGAAGTTGAAGACATTCGTACTATAGAGAATCGTGTAATGACAGTAAGTTTAAAGCAATGGAGTGCTGACTGATCGCTAGTTAATGTCTCTAGCTGACACTTCTTGATGCTGAATCTTAATTCAACGACAAATTTATTGACTCCGCTTCGAGTTTGATTCAGCTAAAAGGCCCTCATATAGAGGGCCTTTTTTTGCGCAATACAAAGGAAGGGGATTTAGTATTTCTGTCTACTTAGTGACTAATTTCTAATGCCGCGAAAAAAAGTACCGCTCTTACAAGGCACCCCCAAGCTTACTGCTTTTTAATACGTCGCATTAGTTATACTGCGTAATTAGTGCCGGTAAACTTCAAAGTATCCAGCGCTATTTCGCCGACGCTTCGTATTTGTGAGCCGTCGTTGAGGTCTAATATATAATCGACTGTCCACACGTGCTTATCTGGAACTTTATTCCAAGCCCCTGCGCCAGTCGCAGTAACGGAAGTGCCGTCTTCCAGGAAGCCTTGACCCGTCCAGCGTACTTCTCCGCCTTCGAGTTTCTCATCCATTTGAGTAAGAGGTGTTGGCGCAAAAGTTAGTGTCCCATAAACAGTACCATACCCTGCAGCAGTTCCTCGCCAGTTAGAGTGATTAGTTATTTCATTGTTAGCTTCTGTAGTATAAGTATTACAAACATGCTCTAGGTCAAATGTGCCGATTATTTCACTCATTTACTTTGCTCCATGGTTTTATTTACAGGATCTGAGTATCAAAATTATAACTATTTTACTAAATACATTACTTAGCGATTCTACCGTGTGCTATCTGAGGATACCGAGCTAACGCGGTTCGAATTAAGCGCGATAAAGTCGGCAAGTATGCGGCCACTTTCCAAAAGTAGGGGGTCGCCTTCCTCTTCCTCTTCCTCTTCCTCTTCTCTTCCTCTTCCTCATCAATAGGGGCCGTGTCGCTATTGGCAACTAAATCTTCCTCTTCTGCGTTTAGATCTTCGATCCACTCGTTGAGAGTTAGGCCCTTAAGCAGGCGGCGCATATTCTCCGCATCGAATTCCGTACGTCGCGCTTTCTCGCGTTCTTCTTTGACTTCCTCTTCGTTAAGAGAAAGTTGCTCCCTTTGTCTCATTACGCGAGTACGCTCGATTTGTTCGCGAAGATAAATGAAATCAGGAGAAGCCTCGGCGCGCTCGTCATAACGTCGTTGCAGTTCTGGCACTAAAGCTTGGATAGCGTGATAGGGAGTGTATTCAACCGCACGCACGGTATCCCAGGGTAGGGCGCCATCAAGGCTACTCTCGCCGATGTCTTCGTAGGCATCGTAGAAGTCAGGAAAGGATATATCTGGGATCACTCCGCGGTGCTGTGTGCTCTCTCCAGAGATTCTGTAAAACTTTGAACGAGTCACTTTTACCTGACCATAGTCCATCGGAATGATTTCTTGCACGGTACCTTTACCGAATGTCTGACCACCTAACACAATACCGCGCTGATAATCTTGAATTGCGCCGGCAAAGATTTCTGACGCCGATGCGCTTGTCCTGTTCACCAATACGGCGAGCGGTCCCGTATAGGCAACCTCGGGATCGTTGTCGCCAAACGATCGTGTGAAGCCATTGCGCAGACCTGAGTAACGAATTTGTACAGTAGCGCCGGTCTCAATAAACAAGCCCACCAACTGGTTCGCCTCGCTCAAACTACCGCCACCGTTGTTACGCAAATCAACTACGACCGCGTCTACGTCTTCTTCTTTCAGCTCGTCGAGAAGAGCGTGCACATCGCGCGTTGAGCTTTTATAGTCGTCATCGCCGCGTGAGGCAGCTTCGAAGTCGAAGTAGAAAGTCGGTAAATCTATAATGCCAATCTTATACATCTCGCCGTTGTAGCTAAGCTCGATAACTTCCTTCTTGGCGGATTGATCTTCCAGCTTTACGGTATCGCGAGTAATGCTAACAACAGTGGCGCTAGATTCGCCAGCCGCATCTACAGGAATAACGTTAAGGCGAACTACGGTGCCCTTTTCTCCGCGAATCTGTGCTACAACATCATCAAGGCGCATGCCTACAACATCCTGAAGTTCACCGTCCACTCCTTGACCTATTGAGACAATTCGATCGCCAGCCTTCAATTCATTACCGCGCTCGGCTGGCCCGCCTTTAATAAGCTCGGCAACTTTTGTGTACTCCTCTTCGGTAGTAAGCTGTGCGCCAATTCCTTGTAAGGAAAGTGAGAGGCCCATATTGAAATTTTCAGAATCGCGTGGCGAAAAATAAGATGTATGTGGATCAACAGCTGTAGCTACAGTGGACATATAAGTCTGAAAAACATCTCTGTCGTTTGTCTTGGAAATTTGGCTCAGCTGATTTCGATAGCGTTTGCTTAACTTATCAATGATTTCTTCCTCTTCATCACCGGTTAGTCTTAGGCTCAGGACGCTGTTCTTGATTCTGAGCCTCCACAGCTCATCCAACTCTGCGGGCGATGCTGCATAGGGCGCATCTTCACGATCTATTTCTATAGTCTCATCGGTGGTGAAGTCCATCTCGCTGACATGATTCTCAACACGGTCTATGGCATAAATCATGCGCTCGAGTATGCGTCTGTAATACACGTTATATATCTCGAAGCCTGGTTCGACACTGCCATCTTCGAGGCTGTTATCTAAGGTGTAGCGATATGCGCTTAACGCATTGATATCTTCTTTGAGAAAATACAGCTTGGAGCCGTCAAGAGCGTCTATATAACTATCAAACACGATGGACGAGAAATTGTCGTCTATATCTACAGAGGAATAGTGTTTCGTTTCCAGCTCGTTTAACAGCTTAACCGCGGTATCACCGTGTATCGGCTTACTTTCAAGTGGAGTGTAGAGTGAATCGATATCGAGGACCGTATTTAGCTGGTCTGTGTCGTCTTGAGCGATCAGCGTCGAGGTCAGTAGAATCGAGCATGCCGCGACAGCCGCTTTCTGCATGAATCGATTTCGTTCGAATTTCGGTGAGTTGTTATTCATATGTCTCCACTTAGGTTTCACAATCTAAAATTTCATAATGTAAAGATGGTCGCGAGATACGGTTACGTAATAGGCGAAGGAGCTTGGAGCCCATTTGTGAGACTAGAGATTAAGCGAAATTGGCGCGTCTGAGAAGGCTTTTGATGCTTAATCTGGGTCTAGAAAACGTCCAGATTTGGTGCATAGTAATTCTTTGCTCTATTCACCGCTATTTTATGAGTTTCTGCCGTGCTGAAGCGTGTCGCTCGGCCCGTTCTACATCGATGTAGCGATCCGTGATAGCACTGGAGCCATGACCGGCGTCGTCTCTAACATGCTCTCTCGGTCTGTGTTTCACATCTTCAGATATCCCAGTGTGGCGTAGCCAATGAACCGTAGCTGCACTTAAGCGTTCTGCGTCCTCACTAAAGCCATTGGTCCGCATTTTCTCCGCTGCCGCGTCGAAGCACTTCTGCACGATGCCGCGGATTTGACGCGTACTGGCGATTCCACCTTTACCGCGTGTCTTGTGGACCAGAGGAGAAGACTCGCCAGGCATTGGTAGGCCAGATAGCCCTCTTGAGAGCCTGTAGCGCTTGAGTGCCGCGAGCATCGCATCACTAACCGATATCTCTCGTTCTTTGTTGCCTTTTCCTACTGTGAGGAGCCACCAATTTCCCTCTTGATCGGCCTGAAAATGGCCCATTTGCGGTTGCCAACGGCTGGTATCTACTAGTTCTGAGATTCTGAGATACATGGCGAAGAGGGCGTTCATTACGAACAATGTTCGCTCGTGAATTTGCGGTTGCTCTGCTGCCATCGACTCGGCTGTTTCGATGACGAAATCCCACTGCAGGGGCGACAATCGCCGGATCTTGCCCTGACTTTGCTGCTTGCGCAGAAATTTACTCTTCTGGCGAATTTGGGCAACCGGGTTCGCTGAGAGATAGCTCTCTTGAATGAGGAAGTTGAAAAAGCTACTTAACACACTGAATAGTGATTGGAGTGCAGATTGCGAAATCGCAAACTCGCCACTTGCATGAACATAGGGGCGCCAATCATGGTTTGGAACTCGCTCACCTTGGCGTAGCAAGAACCGAGGCACATTCTTTTGTCCAATCCAGCTGGGAGGTGGTTGCTTCGAAAACTCCACATAAGTCTCGATGTCCTCCCTAACTACTTGTTTTAGCGATTTTTTTGCTACAACCAGACACCAGTGCAAGAAGTGCTCTATCTCGCGCCTATAGGTACTAAAGGTGTCGGGGCTGCCTCGATAACTATAGATAAACTCGGCGGCACACTGGTAATCATCAATCACCTCCCCAGGTGCATCAATAGCAAGGTGCGCCAGTGATTTTAGCGGTTGCTTAAAAGGATTCGGCATTTCTTCGAGTGTATCGAAGAAGGCTAGGGGAGGGGTTATATCTGGCATTAGATAGTTGCTTTAATGATATGTTTAAAATGAAGTTTAACTAATGATTGTAGTATTAGTATCTGCAATGTAAGAGTCAATAAGCAGCCGCGCTGACGAAATGTTGAGTCCTATCCCTTAAGTCGGTGCATTGCCGAGTTACTTGATGCTTGAGCAAGGGTGCATTGGCAATAATGCGCTACGCTTGTACAATACCGTTATATACGAACCTACATAACGGTGCTGATATTTTCCATAGAATAGTTAAACAATGCAGAAGCAGCTGTACCTTGGCGATTTGCTTGAGCTACTGTGCTGGGGCTTTCGCCGAGACCTTAAATGTTGCGGTAGCATCTAATTTCGTTGCAGCCATGCAGCGCATAGAGCAGGCGTTTGAAGACAATTCCGAACACGAGCTTCAGCTCATTCGCGGTTCTAGCGGTAAACACTATGCACAAATTAGCAATGGGGCGCCGTTTGATATCTTTCTTTCGGCCGACCAGCACAGGCCCAGGCGGCTCGTCGAAGAGGGACTCGCTGGAGAATCTCATCTAATTACTTACGCTCAGGGTCAGTTGGCGTTGTGGAGCAGGGAAAGTGACCTTCTACTTGATAGAGAATATCTCTTAAATACAGATAACTACGACGTAATAGCAATTGCGAACCCACGTTTGGCGCCGTATGGGCAGGCTGCGACAGAGGTATTTAGCAATCTAGGCCTGAAATCCTTAGTTAGCGAGGGGCTCGTGATGGGGGAGAACATTGCCCAAGCCTTCCAGTTTGTGTTTAGTGGTAATGCAGATCTCGGCTTGGTTGCCTACTCGCAGGCCATGTCTCCTAATCTGCTCGGTAAGGGCTCTGTATGGCTAGTACCCAGCGAACTGTATCAGCCCATTAAGCAAGATATGGTGATTCTGAGCGATTCAACGGCAGCTGGTGAATTTGCCGCCTTCATGAAAAGCGATACGGTGAGCGACATCCTGCTAAGCACTGGCTACTTATTGCCGGAGGGCGCGCCCTAGTGATATCGCAACCCGACATCGCTGCTCTTCTCATCACTCTCAAGCTAGCCGGCACGACGACCCTCATTCTGATCTTGTTAGGCACACCATTGGCCTGGTGGCTTGCTACGACGCGCTCTAGAGCGCGAAGCGCCATAGAGGCCGTAATAGCGTTGCCTCTGGTGTTGCCACCCACAGTTCTGGGATTCTACCTCCTGCTGTCATTCTCACCCGACGGCCCAATAGGAGCAACAACATCCGCCTTGGGTTTGCCGTCGATGGCGTTTTCATTTTGGGGTTTAGTCATAGGCTCAGCCATCTATTCATTGCCCTTCGTAGTCCAGCCGCTACAGAACAGCTTCGCAGGCTTGGGAAGGATGCAGCTAGAGGCAGCAGCAACGCTGGGGGCTAGGCCTCTGGACAGGTTCATTAGTGTTGTTTTGCCTTTGTCTAAGATGGGTTATCTAACTGCAGCTGTTCTGGGTTTTGCGCACACATTAGGTGAGTTCGGCGTGGTGCTCATGATTGGCGGTAATATTCCCGGAGAGACACAGGTGCTCTCTATAGCTATTTATGACCACGTCGAAGCGCTTGAATATAGCCAAGCTCACTGGCTAGCGGCAGGATTACTTTTATGTTCTTTTCTAGTTCTTTTAATGATTTACAGCGCTAATCGTAGGTTTCACTTGATGAAGACAACATGATAAAAGCAAATCTACAGCTCAGCAAATCTGGCTTCAAATTAGAGGCGAATTTCAGCGTGCCTGGTCGCGGTGTGACAGCGGTATTTGGTCCCTCCGGATGCGGCAAGACCACATTACTTCGAGCAATAGCAGGCTTGGAACCCGAGGCCACTGGCTCGCTGTCTGTGAATACTGAGCTATGGCTGGGTGCAAATGCACGCACACCGGTCGAGGAAAGGCGTGTAGGCGTGGTATTTCAGAACCCTAGTTTGTTTCCACACCTTACAGTTGAGGAAAACCTCCTATATGGAAGGAAACGCCTGAGTAAAGTAACGAAACCTATTGAAAAAAATGAATTAATAGCCTCTCTTGAAATAGAGAAACTGCTCCTGCGCTACCCAACTGGCTTGTCTGGCGGCGAAAAACAGCGCGTCGCTCTGGGTCGGGCTCTACTAGCCGAACCGAAGTTATTGCTGATGGATGAGCCTTTATCGGCGCTAGATCTAAACGGCAGAGAAAAGTTGATGTTACTTCTAGAGAAGTTTCTTCAAAAAATTGATATTCCAGTATTTTATGTAACCCATTCTAGCGAAGAAGTAGCTCGATTAGCCGACAATTTGGTGCTTCTGGCGAATGGTGTGGTGACTGATCACGGCTCTATTCAGGATGTGTTAGGCGCGGTCGATGGCGATCTAAGCCGCAGTGATACGGCTTTTAGCGTGATCCAGGGGCAGATAGCCACTAAGCAGTTACAAGGGCTGATCTCTGTCGATTGCGGTTTGGGTATCGTATTGCAGCTGCCCGACGCAACCTCAATGCTAGGTGTACGTTACCAGCCTGGTAGCAGGGTTCGGCTGCGGATACGCGCTCGAGATGTCAGTCTTTGCCTCGAGGAGCCTCAACGTAGCAGCATCCTGAATATCCTCCCAGCTGTTATTGCTCAGCTGGCTGAAAAGCCTTACAACGGTAGCCGGGTGGTTAAGCTGGATATGGCGGGCAAGCAACTTCTTTCTAAAATCTCTGAATATTCGGTGCAGCAATTGGGATTAAAGCAGGGGCAGCCAGTCTTTGCTCAGATTAAGTCAGCTGCACTTATATAACCATATAAAACATAGACTTAAAAATATTTATACAAGACTTAGCCACAGATACGAGTAGTTACTGCAAGGCGGGCAAGTTAGGCCACCATCAGGATGACGCTAGAGGCCTTAAACAATGCAGAAAGCACCATTCCTTCAGCGAGGGCCAATTGGTCGGCGCTTTTGTTTGTAATCATTGCACTCAAGGTTTTCTCACCCGCAAGCTCGATAGTCACATCGGAGTTCACAGCACCACGATCTAGATTTACCAAGACTCCAGCCAGGACATTACGAGCGCTGACCTTAAGGTCGTCACCTACCGCTAGGGTCACAGATGATGCCTTTATCATTGCGATTACCTTTAGCCCCTGGACAAGCTTCATCTCTCGACGGCTTTGTTCGGTGACCATGGCCACGATTCGCTGCTTGTTGGATATCTGAACCTGTATCTCAGAGTTGACGGCGCCGGTTTCTATCTGAGCTATAGTACCCAGGAATTGGTTGCGGGCACTGGTTTGCAATAGGGCGCTTTTCATGAATTTTGACACATCGTCCAGGGAGCTTAGCTGTTGGTTAAGGTTCTCTAAGAACTCATTATGTTGTTCTTGTAACTGCTTAAAACCATTTAGCATTTTCTTACCATAATCCGTGAGGATGGAGCCGCCACCTTTACTCCCGCCTGCACTTCGCTCTATTAATGGCTGCTCGGATAGGTTGTTGATGCGCTCCAGCCTATCCCAGGCCGTTTTGTAGCTCACACCAGCTATTTTCGCTGCAGCGGTAATGGAGCCGGTATCGGCGATTGCCTGTAGCAGATCGATTTGATCGAGCATTAGAGGTTTAGATGCAGCTTCAGTCAGCCAAATCTGACCTTTAAGGTTTGCCAAGAAGTAGTCCTCGTGATCAATCTTAATGCACATTATGCCTCATAACGTAGTCGAGCCAAGCGTGGAATGGCTCGCTTGCGTATTTCACATGCGCTTTTCAGGGCGGTCGCGATAGGGTAGATTTATTTGTATTGAGCCGCTAGGCTCTTCAGCAGTTGCTTGACTATCTTTAAATGTGCACTCCCTCACAGGATTTGGCTGTGAGAAGAAGCTTTGTTATCCGAAGAAGGCAAAGCGAGGCTTAATTTCGTTAGAGGATTAAGCGGCTTTATTTTTAATTAAATCAAATAGATACGCAAACATTTTATGACTATTACTCAAGAACCTCTAGCATTAATGGGTGTGCCCGGCTCACCTTATACGCGAAAAATGCTGTCTTTGCTCCGGTACCGCCGGATTCCCTACCGATTATTACCAGGCGGTAGGCATTGTGCAGCAAGTGACGAGCGGCGTTTCCCTGCCAGGCCTCAGCCGAAAGTGCCTTTGCTTCCTACATTTTATCTTAAGGATGAGAATGGTGTTGAGCAGGCAGTTTGCGACAGCACACCGCTTATTCGTCGTTTTGAAGGGCAGTTCCAGGGACGTTCGGTAATACCCACTAGCCCAGGCCTCGCATTCATCAATTACCTTGTTGAAGATTATGCTGATGAATGGTTAACAAAGGCCATGTTCCATTACCGTTGGACCTACGCACCAGATATTCAGAAAGCATCTCAGATGTTGCCTAGATGGAATAACAACACGGCAAGCGAAGCTGAGATAACCGAGAAATCCAAAGCTATTTCCACGTTGCAGATATCACGCCTATGCTATGTGGGGTCAAACAAGCTCACGCGGGCAACAATCGAGAATAGCTTCACTAGATTCTTAGGATTATTAGATAAACACTTGAATTTAAATCTTTTTCTTCTCGGTTCCCGCCCATCATCTGGTGACTTTGCTATTTATGGACAACTTACGGCCATGGCCTTATTTGATCCCACACCAGCGCAGATCATCATCCAGACCGCGCCAAGGGTATACGCTTGGACCGAATCGATGGAAGATCTCTCCGGCTATGAGAGTTTCCCAGATGACTGGTTGGAGCTCGCGAATCTTCCAGAGACGTTAATCGGAGTAATGGAGGAAATAGGGCGCTTGTACCTACCCTATTTGCAAGCTAATAATATTGCTGTACTCGCCGGAGACCCGATGCTGAATACTGAACTGGATGGGCGGCCTTGGGAACAGAGATCATTCCCCTATCAAAGTAAATGTCTTAGGTGGATTAAGGAGCAGTATAGGGCTTTGCCAGAGTCAGAAATAACCTTGCTTAGAGCACAGTTACAACAGACAGGCATTTTCGAGTTAATAGCTTAACCCGCATTCGTTTTCATCAGTATGTTCGACTATTAAATGGATGCGACTGCCTATGAAGCGGGCGCGGCCTTCTGTCTTATTATTTCCGGTAATCTTTATTACCGGAAATAGAGAAATAGCTTCGGTATAGGGGGACATCGCCACAGATCACTGAATCTGGCTTCCTGAGGCACCTTTAACAACTACACATCCGCACGCCTGGTCCGCATCGTCACTAACTCCTCAGCGAGTGTTGGATGAATACCAATGGTGCGATCAAAGTCAGCTTTGGTTGCGCCACAATTTATGGCAACAGATAAACCCTGAACGATCTCACCAGCATCTGCAGCAACAATATGCAAACCAACAACGCGGCCTGATTGGCGATCTACGATCATTTTAATCATGGATTTTTCGTTTCGACCACTTAACGTATGTTTTAGTGGCCTAAACACGCTCTCATAGACGTCAATCTCTATGCCTGCGTCTTGAGCCTGGTGCTCAGACAAGCCAACTGTGCCGATGTTTGGATGGCAAAATACAGCTGTGGCGATGTTTTGGTAGTCCATAGCCTTTTCATCATTCGCAAATAGCGCTCTAGCAACAATCTGGCCTTCAGCCAGAGCTACTGGTGTTAGTGCGACTCGGTCGATAACGTCGCCAACGGCAAATATGCTGGGCTGGGCTGTCTGATAATGCTCATTAACCTTGATAGCACCATTGTCTGTTAACTGCACAGCAACTGTTTCTAAGCCCAGGTCCTCAGTAAGTGGCAGTCTGCCAGTTGCGGCGAGCACCATCTCGCAGGAAATCTTAGATCCAGATTTAAAAGATACCTCCAACTTATTGTTCTGTTGGACTATTTCTTTTATTTCTTCTTCGAGATATAGATCAACATGAGTGCCAATCTCTGCTGTGATGAACTTCCGTACGCCATCATCAAAGCCCCGCAATAGCTGGTCTCCGCGATAGATCAGGCTAGTCTTGCAACCAAGCCGACTGAAGATGCTAGCGAACTCCACTGCTATATAGCCTCCCCCCATAACTGCAATCTCTGCTGGCAGCTGATCCATTGCGAATACATCATTGGAGCTTACGGTTAACTCGCTGCCGGGAAATTCAGGAATCCAGGGCCAGCCACCAACAGCTACCAATATGTGCTTGGCGCTTATTGTCTTGCCGTCGACCTGAATCTCATTGGGGCCAGATATTCTGGCGCGAGCCTCGAAGATATCTACCTGATTTGAGTCAAGCATAGATTTATATATGCCATTTAATCTATTGATTTCAAGATCTTTATTTGCCTTGAGAACGGCCCAATCAAAACGTAGATTATCGAACTCCCAGCCGAATCCTTTGCTGTCTTCGAAATCGTCGAAATAGTGCGCTGCATAGCTAAATAACTTCTTTGGCACACAACCTACGTTTACGCAGGTGCCACCGAAATATCGCTCCTCAGCGACAGCTACCCTCGCCCCTAAACTTGCCGCTATACGACACGCTCGAACGCCGCCTGAGCCGGCTCCAATAACAAACAAATCGTAATCAAATAGTTCCAAGTTCCTGTATCCTTTTATTGCTCGAGTCCAGCAGCGGGCTTAAGCACGCAAACCCAAAGTGGCATTATGCCCTAGCTAACCTTTCGAGAATATAATACCCAGCATGCAGACTAATTTATTCAGCGGCGATGAACCTTCGGGCGAAGCTATTAAGCATTCGATCGACAACGCACAATTGCTTGAGTATCCACAGATAGTAGACCCGTCTGAGGCTACCCAAATGTTTGAGAGGCTCATAGCCGAAATTCCATGGCGGCAAGAGCGTCTCAAGATTGCCGGTAAACTCCGCGACATACCACGATTGCAATGCTGGATGGGCGATTCGGCGAGTGAGTATGGCTACTCAGGTGTGAGACTCGCCCCCTGCCCCTGGCATGAAACAGTTAAAAAAATTCACGATCGAGTCGCCGATTTAAGCGCCAGTACTTTCAATTGTGTATTGATCAACTACTATCGAAATGGGCAAGACAGTGTTGCCTGGCATGCCGACGACGAAACCGAGTTAGGCGACACTCCAGTGATCGCATCTGTAAGCTTGGGGGCAGAAAGAATCTTTGAATTAAAGCAGAAGCATCAGACACCGGCGAAGAAATATAAACTACTACTGCGACATGGGAGCCTGCTCATCATGAGTGGAACAATGCAGCAACATTGGTTGCATCAGCTGCCGAAGGACGAGGGATTGCTTGAGGCGCGCATCAATTTGACCTTCAGAAACATTGTCGGTAAATAAAAACTAGGCAGACGGCTCGTTCTAGGAATAGTAAGGCAAAATTTATGAGCAGTAGAGATGGTTTTGATATCTGTGTGATTGGCGCTGGCGTGATTGGTTTGGCCATCGCTTATGAACTTGCGAAGAAGTACAAAAACCAAGATGTGAGCATTGTGATTTTAGAACGAGAATCGAGTTTTGGGCAACATGTAAGTAGTCGCAATAGCGAGGTGATTCATGCCGGTATCTATTATCCAACGGGCAGCCTAAAAGCAGAGCTTTGCGTTATGGGCAGGGAATTGCTCTACAGTCACTGCGAACAGTTTGGCGTCGCACATCAGAAAACCGGCAAACTCATTGTCGCAAAAGGCACAGAGGCCTATGCGCTAGCCAAGGTTAAGGAAAACGCAATCGCTAACGGCGTGTTGGACCTACAGCTTTTAGATAGGGTCGAGCTGCAAAAATTAGAACCGAATATTGAAGCTGATATGGCCCTGCATTCCCCGTCTACTGGGATCATAGATAGTCACGGCTATATGCAAAGCCTATTGCGTCTAGCGGAAAATCTTGGCGTGCAGTTCTCTCCCTACTCACGCGTCGAGAAAATTGATACTGACGCCGACGCTTTCGTCGTGCATTGCCAGCTCGATGAGAATAGAAGCCCCGAGCACTATGAATTTAATTGCCAGCAGCTAATTAATGCGGCCGGGCTAGAGGCGCAATCAATTGCGCAGTCGGTTTCTGCCATTCCAAAGAACACAATTCCCAAACTTCACTATTGCAAAGGAGATTACTTCGACTACCGCAGGCGGAATCCTTTTTCTCATTTAATCTATCCAATGCCAGAAGCCAATACGACCGGCCTGGGAATTCACGCGACAATGGATATGTCGTCGCAACTTAAATTTGGGCCAGACACAGAGTACATCGAGAAAGTCGATTTCAGGATTGACGGCAACAAGGCAAAGGCTTTTGCAGAAAATATCTCCTCCTATTTCCCAGGGATTGATGCCGGTGATCTAAAGCCTGCATACTCAGGTATCAGACCAAAACTATCGGGTCCAGGCGAGGCGGCTGCGGATTTCGAAATTCAGGAAGAAAGTGTGCATGGTCTGTCTGGCCTGATTCAGCTTTTCGGCATGGAGTCACCGGGACTTACAGCTAGCCTTGCCATAGCTCGATACATTAGTAACCGTGTTGATCTCTAGACTCGATCAATGCTCTAATCTGTGAGTCACTCCTATCCAAGTGGAGGCCTATTCCCTTGCAGCGATCTCCTCGAATTATAGCCGGCATTATCCAGACAATTGTAGTGATGCAAAAATGTCGCTGTGAATCATCTAGAAGTTTTAGAAGCAGACATACGCTGGATTAGAATTTAAAGATACTGTGTGATTGCCTTTGTATTTGAAGCGCCGCCGCTGCAGGCAAAAACAAACCGCCATTCTTGAGGAATGGCCTGTAGGCGCTTTTTAGGGTGTTCAGGCTATCTATATGAATCGAAAGAATGAGCGTGCTGACTGTGATGAGCAATTCCCTCTTTCTGCTGCTATTTAACTAATGAAGGTTAAGCTTGCTCCATTGCCACAAGATAGACTCCATGATGAGCTGTGGGTTTGGGTTTGTAGTAGATGATAGCTGCCGCCTCGCCGTTTCTACCTCGGTATAGAGTAACGCCAGTGAGCTGGCGACTTCCTGTGCAATTGATTTCTCCTTAGAGGGAATCAACAGCGCGTACATACTTTGAAGTTCAGGATCGCCTTCGTTATCGATAATACCCGTTAGGCTGTATTTGGTAAGTTTAGACAAGAAAGCAGAGAAGTGCTGCAATACTTCCAATTCTCCATTCTTCGCGACTAGTGAGAGCACTTGTTGAATGGACTTCTTGCCCGCTTTTACGTCACAGATGCTCTGCAAAAATTGCGCTCTGTCCTGCAGTAAGCCTCCTTCTGCTAGCTGTAATGCAATCAGTGGTCTCATATCACTTGCTTCTAGAATCGAGTTTATATTTCCTTCCCCAATGATCGTTTGCAACCAAGAAGCGGCAATGTCGGCGCCCGGGACTACAAAAGGGAGCTTCTGGCAGCGGCTGCGTATTGTAGCTACGAGTCGACCAGGGTGATTAGAGACGAGAAAAACGTGAGTATTGTCGTTCGGTTCTTCTAAGGTTTTTAACAGAGCGTTCGCCGCATTGGCATTTAGAAGATGTGCGTCCTGAATAATCACCACCTTCGCTCCGCCAGAATGGCTGCTACGAATCACGAATTCAGACAGCCGGCGTATCTGATCGATCTTGATGTTCTTGCTGCCCTCTCCCGGCTCGATTGTTAGAATGTCAGGGTGGTTGCCTACACCGCATTTGAGGCAGTTATTGCAACTCCCGCAGGCGACTGCCGTATCGGCAAGTCCGCCTATTGCTCCTTGCACAATAGGTTTCATACAGAGAACATATCTTGCAAAACCATCGGCGAAGAGGGATTTACCTAAACCTTCACACCCACTGAGCAGATAGGCATGGGCTAACTGCTTGACTGCGAACGCGCGGCTAAGTTGTGTCCACTGAGCACCTTGCCATGGGAATGGCGCGCTTAGCGCATTTTCTGAACTCGAAATTGTCTCGGCCATCTAATATTTACTTCATGTGATTCTCGAAAGACCTAGCTCTAAGGCAGCCAGCAAATCCAGCTTAACATCCGTTAACGGTTTGGATGCATCTATCACTTTGCAGCGCTTGGGTTCCGCTTGCGCGATATCAAGATAGCCCTGCCTGACGTGACGGAAAAAACTCTGCTGCTCTAGTTCGAACCTGTCGAGTTTGCCTCGATTGCTCGCCCTTGCCAGCCCAATTTCTGGGTCAAGGTCTAAGATGAGGGTCAGGTCAGGTCTCAGCTCACCCTGCACTAGTAACTGCAATTGACCTATCGTCTCCGTACTCAATCCCCGTCCCGCTCCCTGGTAGGCGAATGTGGCATCGGTAAATCGATCGCAGACAACCCACTTTCCTTTTGAGAGTGCTGGCTGGATAACTTTATCTAAGTGTTGTGCTCTAGCGGCAAATACGAGTAATAATTCGGTTAGCTCCGACATAGGCTCTTCGTGTACAGCCAGCAAGAGATCTCTGATCTTTTCTGCCAATGCCGTGCCGCCGGGCTCTCGAGTAAGCACGTATTCAATACCGCGCCGCTCTAGATACTGCGTGATGTGCTCAATATTTGTACTCTTGCCTACTCCCTCTGCACCTTCCAGAGTTAGAAAGAGGCCGCGCTTATTTGTCATTATTCTCTCTTTTGTTTCCAATTAACATTGCACGGGCAGCCTGAGTTAATCAAAGCACTCCGATCTAGTCGTTGGGCACTAACTGATATTCACGAACAGCCGCGTTGTGTTCTTCCAAGTTACGCGAGAATTGATGACTCCCATCGCCCCTTGCCACAAAATATAAATAGTCAGATGCTGCGGGGTTAAGTGCAGCTACGATCGACGCCTCCCCGCTTAGCGCTATCGGTGTCGGCGGCATGCCATCGATTCGATAGGTATTATAGGGAGTCTCCTCTAATAAATCTGCACGCCTGATATTCCCAGCATAGCGATCACCCATCCCATAGATTGTCGTCGGATCGGACTGCAGGCGCATACCTAGATCCAGCCGGCCTACAAAAACCGCTGCGATGAGGCCACGCTCACTGTTCCTCGCAGATTCCTTCTCGATAATAGACGCCATAGTGAGGGCTTCATAGGAATTGGCATAGGGCAAGGCACCTAGTCGGGATTCCCAAGCCCCGCTCAATAGTGTGTTGAGTCTTTCATTCGCTCTTAGCAACAGTTCGATATCCAGGGTTCCCTTCGTGTAGAAATAGGTGTCAGGATAGAGCATGCCTTCGGGGTTCTCGTAGTCCAAGTTCATGTGCTGAGCAATTTCTGCTGGGCTACTATTGATTAAACTGCTACGTATATTCTCCGTTTCCCACAGTGCATCAAGCGCCTGCTGAAAAGTCCATCCTTCTACAAGTGTTATTCGATATTGCACGGATTCGCCACGAACAATTTTATCCAACAACTGCGCCGGCGTGATCCCTGCGTGAAGCTCATACTCCCCTGTTTGGATACTGTTTTCAGCACCTTGTAGTCGTGCCCACAACTTGAACATTGCAGGGCTTGGGAGATAGCCGGCTTCGCTTAGCTCTGCGGCGACCCGTGTCAAGGAGCTTCCTGCCATCACTTCAATCTTTACAGGCGTTAGTCCAGATAAGCTCTCAGCTGATAGCAAGGCGATCTCTGAAAACAATGTCCTATAACTAGCGGCAGCACCTGTAACGAAAATCGCCAGGATACTCACGCTAGCTATAAGAAGGTGTCGTGGTTTCATCTTGTGTTGTATCGAAAAAGTTTGTTTTGAATCTCTAGAGCCGCTGCGGAAAAATGTCTTTTTTCTCTATTCATTCGCCAGTCTTCATTCTCTATTTCGGCCACTGGCCAAATTCCAAAGACGCTGTTACATAGAAAAATCTCACTAGCTGTTTTTAGCTCACGCAGACTAATTGTTTTTCTGAGCACGCGTGTATCCAGCACTTGAAACTTGTCGATCAGATAGTTGAGCATAACCCCTTCCACGCCGCTTTTGCCAAGATCTGGCGTAACTAGTTGATTGTCGATTGCCAGAAGTAAATTACTCCTGCAGCCTTCGATTACAGAGCCTTGTTCATCCAAGCACAGGCCTTCATCGAAATCCGCTGGTATCTGCGCGCTGGCTACTACTTGATCCAGCCTATTCAGATGTTTGATGCCCGCTAAAAGAGAATTGCTCGAAAGCCTATGCTGACATACGACCACTCTGGCTCCGGTTCTTGTATCAGCAGCGATATAGTCTATTAATTGAATTATGCGGGTGCAGTTAGCGTGCTCAGGCGGGGTATAACCTCTGCCACCTTCTCCACGAGTTACGGTAATTTTTAGGATGACGTCCGCTGTTTTATTGTCCTGCAACAACTGCGTTATCTCGCTTTGCAGTAACTCGAAATTCACAGATAGCTGCAGCGTTTTGCAGGCATGTTTTAGCCGCTTAAGATGTGCTGGCCAGAGTATGGGTTTGTTAGAGAGAACTCTTACGGTTTCGAAACAGCCGTCGCCGTATTGGAATCCACGGTCACGAATTGAAATACGTTCCGCTTGCTGTCCGTTTATTAAACTTTGCAAGGGTCCGTCGAGCATGAGGGGGAACCGGCTATTTAAGCCTAGAGAAAATCAGAGTGCCGTTAGTGCCGCCGAAACCGAATGAATTAGATAGCGCGACATTAACTTCCATCTCGCGACTTTCATTTGGAACGTAATCAAGGTCACAGCCTTCGTCTGGATTATCAAGGTTTATGGTCGGGCTGATCACTTGGTCACGCAATGTTAAAACCGACACGATTGCCTCGACAGATCCCGATGCACCTAACAGATGACCGATCATCGATTTTGTAGAACTGACACAGAGCTTATCGGTATGTCCTGCAAAGACAGTCTTGACCGCCTGCGTCTCCGCGATATCTCCAGCTATTGTTGATGTCCCATGGGCGTTTACATACTCCACGTCTGAAGCATTCAGGCCTGCACTATCCAGTGCAATCTGCATACATTGAGCTGCACCTGCGCCACCTTCTGAGGGAGATGTCATGTGATAGGCATCGCCGCTCATGCCGAAGCCAACTAGTTCAGCGTAAATATTCGCGCCGCGCTTCTTCGCGTGCTCGTATTCTTCGAGCACCATGATTCCAGCGCCATCGCTGAGTACGAAACCATCACGATCTTTATCCCAGGGTCGACTCGCGCGCTGCGGATCATCGTTTCTTTGGGAAAGTGCTCTAGCGGCACAGAAGCCGCCAAGTCCGACCGGCGTGGTAGCCATTTCGGCGCCACCGGCGACCATGACATCCGCCTGATTGTTCGCAATCATATTAGCTGCTAGACCGATGTTGTGAGTACCAGTAGTACAAGCGGTTACAACTGCGATATTAGGCCCCTGCAATCCGAACCGAATTGAGAGTGAGCCGGCTACCATGTTTACAATTGAGCCAGGCACGAAGAACGGAGATACTTTTCGAGGGCCTGATTTTTGAATAGTGACAGTTGTCTCTTCAATCGTGCCGATACCACCGATGCCCGATCCAATCGCGACACCGCCGCGGTTAGGATCGAGATTGGTCTCATCAATACCTGAGTCTTGAATTGCCTGAACGCCGGCAGCGATGCCGTAGTGCATGAAAATATCCATGCGCCTAGCCTCTTTTGCCGACATATAGTCCGTGCATTCGAAACCTTTCACGGTGCCGCCAAACTGAGTACTGAAGTCGGAAGTATCAAAATGCTCGATCATATTAATACCGGACTGACCATTCTTCATGGCGTTCCAGCTAGTCTCGACATCATTCCCAACGGGTGTAATAAGGCCGAGTCCAGTAACCACTACTCTTCTGCTACTCAATACTTTGATCTCCTGACTAAAAACAGCAAACGCCAGATAAACAAAAGCTACTCAAGAATAAACTAGAGTAGCTCAGTTTCATGCTGCTATTCAGTGTTACAGGTGCGAGTTGATATAGTCTGTAGCCAATTGAACTGTAGTAATTTTTTCTGCCTCTTCGTCAGGAATTTCTGTTTCGAATTCCTCCTCTAGTGCCATTACCAATTCAACTGTATCTAGTGAATCAGCGCCTAGATCTTCTACAAAAGAAGCAGATGGTTTTACTTCATCTTCTTTTACGCCCAGCTGTTCGCAGACAATTTTTTTAACGCGCTCTTCAATGCTACTCATATTTTTATTAGCTCCTAATACTGTTTTTCTAGCGGTGTTGCCAGTGGCCTTTCGAGCCGCACTGTTATTGGATATTCGGGTAAGTTTCAAACAATCTAATTCTTTTATTAGCACTAAACTTTGCATCAGTTTAGTGCTCTTCGTGGGCCTCGCAGCTGACCCAGCAGTAATTCAGGACGCAAGTTTACCTCTATTTCCATACGATGTAATGCCTAAATTTAAAAATAAGCCGCGAGCCATAAACCCTTATAAAACTCAATTACTTAGCGTTACGCCATATACATGCCCCCGTTCACATGTAGAGTCTCTCCAGTGATGTAGGCGCCGCTGTCAGATGCCAGAAAACCCACCATCGCTGCGATCTCCTCAGGCTGCCCTAGCCGACCCAGGGGAATCGATGATAAAAGAGCCTCCGCCTGCTTCTCGGGCAAGTCTTTAGTCATATCGGTCGCTATAAAGCCCGGAGCTACAGCATTTACGGTTATTCCTCTAGAGCCGACTCTCCTTCGCTAGGGCACGACTAAAACCTTCTATACCGGCCTTTGATGCAGCGTAATTGGACTGTCCAGCATTCCCGCTTGAACCCACTACTGAGCTGATATTAATTATCCGGCCCCAACGAGCCTTAGTCATACCCTTTATGCAGGCTTTAGACAGGCGGTACATGGAACCTAAATTCGTATCGATTACGTCAGACCATTCGTCAGTCTTCATTCGCATAAGCAGGTTGTCTTTAGTTATTCCGGCGTTATTTACCAATATTGTAGGTGTACCGTGTTTTTCAACTATAACAGACATCATGGCGGCAACAGATTCATCGGATGAGACATTCAGGCACAGGCCCTCGCCGGAAATCGAACTCTTGGCTAAATAACTACTAATGCTCTGCGCCCCGGCATCAGAGGTTGCCGTGCCGATAACTGTATAGCCGCGATTGCCTAGATCCAAGGCTATGGAGCGGCCTATTCCTCTGCTCGCTCCGGTTACCAGCGCTATAGTCGCAGAATCGTTCATGTCCCTTTTTCCTTATTCTTGGCTATTTATTCTTAAATTGCAGTCTGCAGATAAGATTCAGCGACTATGACGATAACTCGGCTATAGCGTTTTCCAGACTAGCTGGATTATCGCCGGCAAAGCAGCTTAACTGGGGCTCGATACGCCTGATTAGGCTACTTAATACCTTACCTGGACCACATTCGAGTAATTTCTCAACGCCATTTGCACGCATAAATTTAACAGAATCTACCCACAAAACAGGCATATACAACTGTTTTATCAGGTTTTCTTTTATTATATTTGGGTCTTCACTAATCTGTGCGTTCACATTTTGCACTATCGAGATCTGCGGGGAGTTAAATTGCACCCTGTCTAACTCCGCCTGCAATTGTTCAGCTGCGGGTTTCATCAAAGAGCAGTGTGAGGGAACGCTTACACTCAAAGGCAACGCTCTCTTAGCACCGGCCTCTCTACATAGCACCATCGCTCTCTCAACGGCATCTACATCGCCGGCTATGACGGTCTGTCCGGGTGAATTGAAATTAGCGGCGGAAACGATCTGACCTTGGGTGGCCTGCTCACATAGGCCTGCTATTTTGTCGTCATCTAAACCGACTATCGCTGCCATCTTACCGGTTCCTGCGCTCACTGCCGCCTGCATAAAAAGCCCTCGCTGATGCACAAGCTGAATCGCGTCGCTGAAGGCGAGCACGCCAGAACAGACTAACGCCGAATACTCCCCAAGGCTGTGCCCCGCCAAAATAGAAGGCTGTGCCCCTTGCTGCCCTTGCCAAACTCGCCAGATTGCGACGGACGCGGCTAACAGAACTGGTTGTGTAATGTCTGTCTGATTGAGTTGTTCATTTTGATCGAGCTGACTCACTTGCCAGAGATCTTGATCTAATATGGTCGATGCCTGCGCGAAGGTCTCTTCAACTACGCTGAAGTTGGCCGCCAGTTCCGCCAACATACCTAGCTTCTGAG
Organism: uncultured Pseudomonadales bacterium; assembly: GCA_949372635.1. Classification (GTDB taxonomy): domain Bacteria; phylum Pseudomonadota; class Gammaproteobacteria; order Pseudomonadales; family Pseudohongiellaceae; genus UBA9145. The sequence goes on along the minus strand of CASIAB010000010.1, from coordinate 110,520 downwards.
ACCCCTGACCAGGAAAGATAAATCCAATATTATTCATTCTTTATCGAACCTCGCTCATTGTTAATTTGATGCACTTCCTGCGGCCTGATTAGAAGGTTCAAACACTCAACTGCTTAACTAGCCTCAATAATCGCAGCTACTTTTTCTCTTATCAATTCAGGAATAGCATTTTCTGCCTCCCTTACTGCTTGCTGGATTGCGTAGGCAAAGCCTTCTATCGTAGCGTTGCCGTGACTCTTAATTATGCTGCCTTGCAGGCCTAGAAGACGCGCACCATTGAAGCGATGCGGATTAATTTGCTCACTAAGGCTTTTGAATAACTTAGTCTTACTCTCGTCCTCGGACGGACTTGCAGAGCCTGTGAAAATTTGTGAAGACAGCAATTTCTTGACGACATTAGCAACACCGGCACTGGTCTTAATTGTCACGTTACCTACGAATCCGTCGCAGACGACGACATCTGCTCTACCTTCGAATAACTCGTTCGCCTCGATAAAGCCGACGTATTCGAAAGCTGGACAGCGATCCATTAGCGTGCTTGCATAGCGCACCTCTTCAGTGCCCTTGAATTGTTCGGAACCGATATTTAGTAGTCCAACTTTCGCGATTTCCCCCTGTAGTGATTCGGCGAGAACCGAACCCATTACCGCAAATTCAAACAGTTGCTGTGCGTTAACTATGGGGTTGGCGCCCACATCGAGCAAAAAACACTGTCGTGTAACGCTGGGAATGCTAGCTACTATCGCAGGCTTTTGAATGCCGCTTATTGTCTTCAGCAGGTGTCTGCCTATCATCAAAAGAGCGCCAGTATTGCCGGCGCTAACCATAGCCTCTACGCGACCGTCCTGAAGCAATTGCACAGCCTTATACATCGAGGAAGTCTTGCCGCTGCGTAAAACGTTCGCAGGCTTGTCCTCGTCACTAATGACGTCGACTGTATGGTCTATGGAAATGCGATCGGCGAGCGATGCGGAGATGGGATCCAGATAGTGCTCTATCTGACTTTTATCGCCAACGAGGGTAACTGATAGACCGGAATTTAATTCCAGAGCTTGCAAAGCGGCTGGGAGAGTAACTCTTACCCCTCCATCGCCGCCCATTGCGTCGATTGCTATGCAATTAGGCAATATCAAGGCTGAACGCCTTAGTTCTCGCCGATATCCAGAACTTTCTTGCCTTTATAGAATCCGTCAGCCGTTACGTGATGGCGACGGTGAATCTCACCAGTCGTCTGGTCGGTAGACAGCGTAGGTCCCGTAAGGGAGTCGTGAGTTCGTCGCTTGCCACGCCTTGAACGGGTGACCTTGCTTTTTTGAACTGCCATTTCAATCTCCTAATACAAATTCTTTAAATTGTTTTAATCGCTTGTTTCACTGTCTTTAAGTGATCTAAGCACTGCAAACGGGCTTTCGCTAGCAATACTTTCTGTAGCGTTTTCACCCGCTACATAATCCTTCTGGGCCATACATTCGCCACTCTCGTGATAACTCACTATCGGCGTGCATAAAATCAATTGCTCTTCGATCAATTCGACCAGATCTAGTTTGTGGTCCTCGCAAATCCAGGGGTCCAACTTCGCGTCCAGTCGAAGTGCCGCTTCTTCATCTCGCACTAGTGCCAGCGCTATGTCGTCTGCAAGCCCTATAGATAGAGGCTTAAGACAACGCTGACAGAAAACATTTACCTGGGCCTGCAAATTGCCCACTATTAATCGTTCTTTTGCTTCGCCAAACTTAAACTTCAGCTCTAGGGACACTAAGCCCTGGTCATTCGCCAGAATCTTCGAGAACCGAGGCAGCCTATTTAGGCTTAAATTCCCGCTAATAAAATCTTCTTGCTGGAAGATTTTACGGGTATCTGCATAGGCTGGAATAATGCTATCTGACATTAGGCGCGCATAATAGGCGTATGGTCGTCATCTGTCAAAGATTTCTCGCAATTTTTCTAGCTTAGATAATTCTGTAAGCATATGTATTTAAAGATATTTACCCAATTTTTTTATTAAGGAGTTTAGATGATTTGGGATAGGTGCTTCCACCCGGATAGGTGCAGCCCCTTCAGACAGTTCAAATTCGATTTTCCAAGCATGCAGGCAAAGGTTTTTTACCTTCGAGAGTGCACTATTGCTCGCCTTAAAGGTGTACTTGTCGTCTCCCACTATTCCATACCCAGAATACTGGCAGTGCACACGAATTTGATGGGTACGCCCCGTCTGAGGCATCGCCTCAATTAGGCTTGCTCCCTTAAAATGCTGCTTCACCGCGAAGCGAGTTAAGGAGGGTTTGCCGCTTTTAAGTACTCGAACGATGCGCTCACTCTCCCCTACGGGGTCTTTTTGTAAAGGCGCATCGACGACAATAAGGGACTCAGGCCATTTGCCATGAACCAAAACCAGATAATTTTTTTGTACACTTTTTACTTTAAATTGTTTTTGTATATACTTTAAAAACATAGAGTTTTTAGAAATAATAAGACAGCCCGTGGTACCCCTGTCGATCCGATGAGCCAATTCCAATTCACCCCATTCAGGCTTACATTGACGGAGCGCTTCGATGAGGCCCATAGCGACACTGGTGCCACCATGCACCGCCATGCCGGCCGGCTTATTGATCACCAGTAAATCATCATTCTCGAGCAGGATGCTATTTATTAAAAACTCCTGCAGTGCCTGGCTCGGCTTTACGGTCTGCTCGCTGCAGCTAGATGTGTAAGGTGGAATGCGAACTTCATCTCCCAACTCCAGCTTCCTGTCAGGCTTACATCGCTTCTTATTAACCCGAACCTCACCTCGACGGATCAGTCGGTATACACGCGTTCTAGGAACGCCTTTGAGATGCCTTATAAGAAAGTTATCTAAGCGCTGTCCAATATAAGACTTCTCGACGCGAAGCAGCTGCACGCCATTACTGACACTTGTATTGCTTTTCACGTACTTCCTCTGGCGAAGACCTAAAGATTAAGGTCAAACGGTTGATAGCTGGGGTTAAAGCCACTAAGAGCTCACTAATTTCAAGAATTTGCTATTTTACACCAATCTGCGCTTCGAATAATGGTGTACAATTCTTTCCTTTTTGCGTTTGCCTAAATAATGAATACCCTCAAACACACTCTCAATCAGCTCGTTGGCGAAGCCCTAAGCACTGTCTCGGGCCTCGCTGATTGCGATCCGAACGTCATAACTGCATCTCAGCCGGGATTCGGTGACTATCAGAGCAATGGAGTCATGTCGATTGCAAAAAAAGTTGCAACCAATCCCAGACAACTTGCTAGCGATGTGGCTGAGAAAATAACAGCAGATGCGAACCCCCTCATAGCGAAGTTAGAAGTAGCTGGTCCAGGCTTTATCAATATACATTTATCTAATGCCGCTTTGATGCAGCGTGCATCTGAGATTTACAGCGGCACGCAAAAACTGATACCAACGGCAAACAAAGCCGAAAAAATCGTAGTCGATTATTCTTCGCCCAATCTGGCTAAGGAAATGCACGTTGGGCATCTGCGTGGCACAATCATAGGCGATTGCCTAGCGCGTGTGCTTGAGCGCCAAGGTCACGAAATAATTCGACAGAATCATGTAGGAGATTGGGGAACTCAGTTTGGAATGTTGATTTCCTATATGCGCGAACTACGCGCTTCACAAGGCAATCTACCAACCGAGCTCTCAGACCTTGAATCTTTTTATCGCGCGGCGAAAGAAAGGTTCGATGCTGACCCAACCTTCGCTGATACGGCACGAAGAAGTGTTGTAAAACTTCAAAGCGGCGATGCAGATCACTTAGTAGCTTGGCAGCAATTCATCGATGAATCGCTAAAGCACTGTCAGGAACTATATGACAAGCTTAATGTAACGCTAAGCCGCAAAGACCTGAAAGCGGAGAGTTTCTATAACAAAGATCTTGAAGGTGTTGTAAAAAAATTAGAGGACGCTTCCCTTCTATCAATTTCCAACGGCGCTCGTTGCGTGTTTATGCAGGAGTTCACAGGAAAGGACGGCAACCCATTACCGGTTATCATTCAGAAAACAGACGGCGGCTATCTTTATGCCACGACCGATCTGGCCGCTGTTCAATTTCGCTCATTAAATCTAAAAGCAGAGCGCTCGCTGTATGTCGTCGATGCCAGGCAATCGCTACACTTTCAACAAGTATTTGCCGTCGCACGTAAAGCTGGGTTTGCCTCGAAAAATATTTCGCTAGAGCATATCGCTTACGGCACAATGATGGGTAGCGATGGTCGACCGTTTAAAACTCGTTCGGGCGATACAATCAAATTAGTAGATTTGATAGATGAAGCGATACGACGTGCTCACGAACTAGTCTCGAGGAAGAACCCAGGCTTAGACGAAGCCACATACTCAGAAATCGCTGAGAAAGTAGGAATTGCCGCTGTTAAGTACGCAGACCTATCTAAGAACAGAACCAGCGACTATGTTTTCGATTGGTCTAGCATGCTGTCATTCGAAGGAAATACTGCTCCGTATCTTATGTATGCCTACGCACGGATTCGCAGTATCTTAAGAAAGCAGGATTCAAACTTGGACAGTCTGCAGATTACTTCAGTATCTGAGTCTGCCGAGAGAAATCTATTACTGAAAATTATGCAGCTGCCCGAAGTCGTGGACATTGTAGCAAGAGACTGCTATCCAAATTTATTGTGTAACTATCTCTATGAGCTAGCCGGATTTTTCATGCGCTTCTATGAGTCATGCCCCATTTTAAAAGCCGACGCTCAGCTGCGTGATTCACGCCTCGCGTTGTCTGCACTTACAGCAAATACGCTCAAGCTGGGGCTCGATTTGCTGGGCATTGAGACCCTAGAAAAGATGTAGCGGACCCTCTCAACAGTGATACTGCTGTGAGGGCTTCACATTTGCCTGTGCTCTCTAGGCTAGTTAACCAACTCTAGCAACAGTTTATTGAGTCGCTTAGAGAAGTCTGCTGGATCTTCTAGCTGTACACCATCAGCGAGCCCAGCTTGACCAAATAAGATGGAGACGATATCACCAAAGCGATCTTCATCTACTTCCTTATCTAGCTTAACCAACAATGAATGAGCAGGGTTTATCTCGAAGATTGGTTTCGTTTCTGGTACGGCTTGGCCCGAGGCTTCCATGATTCTTTTCATCTGCATACCCATGTCGTTATCATCTACAGCCAGACATGCGGGTGAATCGGTCAAGCGGTGAGTTACCCGTACTTCTTTGACCTTGTCACCTAAGTTCTCTTTAATTCGTTCAACCAGCTTTACGAATTCTTTCTCAGTCTTTTCCTGAACTTCCTTATCTTCTTCGTCTTCCAACTTACCGAGATCTAGTTCGCCGCGGCTAATGTCTTGGAATTGATGACCATCGAAATCCTGCAGATGACTCATTAGCCATTCATCGATTCGATCATGCATCAGTATAACCTCAATGCCCTTCTTCCGGAAAATCTCAAGATGAGGACTATTGCGACCAGCTTTTGCAGAATCTGCAACAAGATAATAAATTTTCTCTTGATCATCCTTCATGCGTGAAACGTATTCGTCAAGGCATTGATCTTGTGCGTCAGTCTCCGAATGCGTGGTTGTAAACTGTAAGAGCTTCGCTACTTTTTCTTTGTTCGCAAAATCTTCAGCCGGACCTTCCTTCAATGCCTGACCGAACTCATTCCAAAAACCGAGGTACTTGTCTTTATCCTTCTTGCGCATCTTCTCCAGCATGTCCAAAGTACGTTTAGTCAACGCATTGCGCATAGAATCGACTACGGGATCTTTCTGCAGGATTTCACGAGAAACGTTGAGAGAAATGTCATTCGAATCTACTATGCCTTTCATGAAGCGTAGATAGAGAGGCAGAAATTGTTCCGCATCGTCCATGATGAATACACGTTGGACATATAGCTTTAGCCCGCGCGCTGAATCTCTATTCCACAAATCATAGGGAGCGCGAGCCGGCACGAAGAGAAGACTAGTGTATTCCAGCTTACCTTCAACTTTGTTGTGACTCCATTCAAGAGGGTCTTCGAAGTCATGGCTTACTGACTTGTAAAATTCCTTGTATTCGTTCGCTTTTACATTCTTACGAGGACGAGTCCAGAGTGCTTTTGCTTCGTTGACAGCCTCATACTCTACCGCTTTTTCTTCGTCTTTGTTGTCCTCGCCTTCTTCAGCATCTGGACTTCCCAAGCCTTCCTTTTTCATAAAAACCGGGATAGAAATATGGTCGGCGTATTTCTTTACGATACTGCGCAAACGATAGCTCTCCGCGTATTCTTTTTCCTCTGTCTTCAGATGCAATGTAATCTCTGTACCAGACGTTGTCTTAGCGTTAGCCTCGATTGAATAGTCTGCCTCGCCTTCGGATACCCAGAGAGTGGCTTCATTTTCTGGCGTACCCGCTTTGCGTGTCCGCACTTCAACCTTATCCGCGACAATAAAAGCCGAATAAAAACCAACACCGAATTGGCCAATAAGTTGAGAATCCTTCTTTTGATCACCTGTTAGAGTCTCAAGGAATTGTGCTGTCCCCGATTTGGCTATTGTGCCAAGGTTGGTAATCACCTCGTCTCTAGTCATTCCGATGCCATTATCACTGATAACAAGAATATTTTTCTCAGTGTCGAAATCAATCTGTACTTTCGGTTCTCCGCCACTTTCTAATAGCTCAGGCTGCGAAAGCGCTGCGAAACGTAGTTTATCCGCTGCATCCGAGGCATTCGATATTAGCTCCCTCAGGAAGATCTCTTTGTTACTGTAAAGAGAGTGAATCATCAAGTGAAGCAACTGCTTCGCCTCAGTCTCAAATCCCCTTGTTTCCGCTTTCTTTGTTGCCATCTATCTATCCTCTTTATGTGCGCTAACTAAGTCGAAACTCGACCCATAAAAAAACCCAATCTGCAGCTTTAACTACACGACTGGGTTTCTAAGTGGGGGCTTAGCCTAAGAATTCAAGCTTGACCCGCGACCTCAAATCACTGAATTTGCGGATAAGGCTGATAGAAATCTATTGCGTCTTCCTTGCGTCCAGAAATTGTGTTGTAAAAAGTGCGTCGTCCATCTATTGCTCGCAGAAAATCCCTTGCTGAACCACTAGCACGTTCATCGCCTATATCTGCTGCGTCTCTAGCCGCTTCTTCAGCAGCATCGAAATCGCGCAATTCAAGATGTGCTCTAGAAAGAAACATCAGCGTATCAGAGCGATCACTTAGATCCCCTTTGTCGATTGCAGACTGAAATGCCTCTGCAGCTGACTCATAGTCATGCAGCACGTAATGGATGTAACCGAGCGTATCGTAGCCGTCGCCGGTCTCATCTGCCTCAGCTGCCGCCATGGCAGGTTCAAGCGCGCTCTCATATTCGTAAGCCATCAGATGCATTTGAGTGAGGCGTGTTAAGTTGTCTTCGTCTCTTTCGACCAAGTCCTTATCCATGCCCTCTGCCAGTATTTTACTTCCACTGTAAGGTATTTCCATCCCCGCGAGAGATTGAGCCAGGTTGATGTAGCGAGTGTCATCTTCAATTAACCCTTTCAAGTAAAAAAGGTTTAACGCCTGCACACCACGGTCATCTTGTTCCAAGCTGGAATAGATTGCACTGAGATTCTGCCAATCAGCCCTATCATCAAACAGCACTATCATGGTCTTTGTAAGGTCTAATGCGGACTCAAAGTCTTCCAGCGTGAAATAGATTCCATTTAGATACGCATAGTCATCTCTCTCGAGAGTTTCGCCTGTGGCCAGCAATAACTCCATGCGCGCAATCCAGAATGGCATAGCCTCTTCGAACTCTTCGAGTTGGTAATGCGCGTAGGAGAGACCACGATAAACGATTTCGTCTTCTTCCACTGACAAGTTACGCCATTCCTGATAGTTGTCGATAGATCCCCGCCACTCCTCTTCAGAGGCCAACAGTTGCCCAAGAGATCTATGAGTCCGAAGCCGCTGGTCTTCACGAAGCGTCTCAATTAGCAACATCTCTTCAAAAATGCCAATGGCGCCTATGTAGTCTTCAGTATTAAGATAATAGTTAGTGTAAAAACTAAGCAATGTTGATTTTTCAAAATCATTCATGCGATCGAAGCGACGTTCCCGAAGTTCATCTAATTCAGCCTTTGCGCCGGCGTAATCGGGTTCCTCTTCTTCGTCTTCAGGCTGCAACAATTCCTGAATTTCTGAAATGGCACGCAAGACTGCGGGGCCGAGGGTACCAGACGTTCTTGCAGCTGGTGGAGCTCGTTGCTCTTCTCCAGCGCTCACAAACTGTATGGGCAGCATAACGGCGCTAAGTAAAGCTACCAGAAACCCCAACCTAAGCTTATTAAGTAGTCGCATGATTAGTTGTCCTCGAGCTCATAACGGAACACGTACTGCACATCTTCCACAGAAACTCCTTGCCCATCGACAACGCGCGGCTGGAATTTAAACCTACCGGCGGCTCGGATCGAAGATCGATCGAACATTGATGATGGCTCAGCATCTACAACTACAATTGTATCTTCTTCAACGTTACCAAGACCATTTACCGTAAAGCTAACCAGACACCATCCTTCAATCCCACGCTGCGCTGCTCGAGTAGGATATTGAGGTGCAATTGCTACCAGAGGCAACATGTCGCCGTCTGTAGCAGATATCGATGCGTTGCTCAGTTGCAGACCAGTATCTATTTCTATCGATGCACGTTCGATATTAAGAGATGGGCCATCAGATAGGTTTACCTGGCGGTCTGGAACTTCTTCTACAACTTCGGTGTCGTCCTGAATCGGTTCAGGCTTATCGATTTCTTCTATAACTTCCAACTCAATCTCTGGCATTGTTGCATCGACAATTTTTACTACAGAAACACGTTGGTCAAGATCTGCACCCGTAGCAATTAACGCCTGCATGAAATAAAACAAACCTAATGTAATGCCGGCTGCCATAAGCATGGAAACAGCCCATCTGATCACGATCATAGTCTATGCCTCCGCTGAAATTGATACGTCAGTAATATTCGCCTCTCTGGCCGCCCCTAAAATAAGCATTACCTGCTCATTGTCAGCACCAGTGTCGGCCTGAATTATAATAGCTGAATTTGGGGCATCGGCTAACCGCAATTCAAAACGTGAACGTATAAAGCGAGGATCCACCTGATCACCATCGATCCAGATATCGCCACTCGGGCCTACAGCAATAAGTATAAGGTCACCTTTTTTGCTCTCTGCAGTGGAGGCTTCCGGCCTAGTGACTTCGATACCCGCTTCGGTAACAAATACCGAGGTTACAATAAAGAAAATTAGAAGAATAAAAACAACATCAAGCATGGGGGTGAGATCAATCTCACCGGCTCCTTCGTCGTCTTTTCTTTTCATTAAACCTGATTTCATTATTTCCCCTTGATTCGAATAATTTCGATCAAAAATACAAAGGTTATTGAGTAGTCAATCTTTTTATCAAAGCTTAATTAGTAACGCCAATTAGTCGCTCAACGGCAAATGATCTTCAAGCAGTTCCAAATCGCGATCAACTTTCGCTTTCAAATAATTAGAAGCGAAAATCCCCGATATGGCGCCTACCATTCCAGCCATTGTTGGAATAGTTGCCATAGACACTCCGCCTGCCATTGACTTAGCATCACCACCGCCAGTAACGGCCATTACAAAAAATACATTAATCATTCCAGTCACTGTTCCAATCAGCCCAAGCAAAGGACAGATGGTTACAAGTACTTCGATGATCGGTAATGTGTTACGGACGTCCAATGAAATTTTTGAAATCATCATAGTGCGAATTTGATGCGCGCTCCAAGACTTTGTGTCGGCGCGCGCATTCCATGCTGCCAATGTGTTCTTCACATTGGCTTTATGGGTCGTATTTATATACCAGATTCTCTCAAACACTAGCGACCACTTCACTAAGAGAAGCATGGCGATTATGTTAAGCACCGGTCCGCCACGCTCCATGAAGAGAGTCACAGAGTCAGTAATGTCCAGAAATGCAAAATACATAGTATCTTCCTCTGCTTACTGGTTAGCGATTCGCTGACTGTTCAGCTTTCTGAGCGATCATGCCAGTAGCCTGTTCTTCAAGGATATGGATGATGTTGTCAGCACGACTCTTCACTACTGTGTGCATAAAGATCGTGGGAATCGCCACAACGATACCGAGTACTGTAGTCATCAATGCCGATGAAATACCACCAGCCATGATTGTCGGGTCACCTGCTCCATAGACTGTGATCTGCTGAAACACTTGAATCATACCCGTAACTGTACCAAGCAAACCTCCTAGCGGCGCAATCGTAGCGATCATCTTAATCAAGGTAAGCATGCTCTCTAACGCAGGCGTCTCTTGTAGAATCGCTTCTCCAAGCTTCAGCTCCAACGTTTCCGTATCAGCACTTGGATTAGACTCAGCTACTAACAAGACCCTACCCAGCGGGTTTTTCTTCGATGCTTTGTCGCTCTTAAGCTGACTACGGACTTTAATCGAAACAAGTGTCAGTATAAGTAGCCGCAGGAACCCAATTAAGATACCTACTACACCGACGCCAATAATGATAAAACCAATGGTGCCGGAATTATTTCGAACCTGCTCTTCAACAGATGGAAAGTTAACTAGGTTAGCCATAACCTGGCCGCCTACGCCGCCGGTTGGGTCGATGCCGACTCTAGTGAAGCCTCCAGTCGAGCTTTCTAGTGCACTTGCAGCACTTAGGAGAGCGCCGTCTGGCTGGCGAGGAAGCACCTGAAGGTGTCCGATATCACCGTCGTAACTCAGGTACTCACCTTCGGAAACGACATTGAAGTTACCAATGCGAGTGATGCTGCGGTTTACAGTATCTCCGTTAGGTAGTGACACATCGCCGTTGTATTTTGAAATACGCGCAGACTCAACAACTTCTTGCTGCATGTAAAACCAGAAGCGCTCTATTTCTTCTGGATTCAACTGCTCGATGGTGCTGCCCGCTTTCGCGATGAAGTCTTCTATAAATTCAGAGCGGCCGGGATACTGTGCGCTGATCAGTGAATTTTCGAAGTTGCTCAAGAAGTCACCTGCTACACCTTGCAGAGTGCCGAAAAGTTCATTCAAATCACCACGGCGGTCGCGCAGGATTTCGCGCTTGTCGCGGATGATAATTTCGTTAGCTTCAAACTGGTCACTAAGATTCTCCTGAGTTTGTTCTTGCTCAACAATCCGCTCGTTAGTAGTGTCAAGTATCTGTTGCTGATTACTCGCGCTCTGTTCGAATTCCTGCTGACGTTGAAGATACTCTGCAGACTCAGCAATGCGATCGCTCTCGACCAAGTCTAGCAGACCTGAAAGAGAGGTAGCGTTCTGTGCTAACACGAGGTTAGAAGTCAGTCCAAGCAGACAGGCTGCTGCCGTTAGGCCAGTATTCTTAAGTAGATTTTTCATTGTGCTACCTCCGGAGCCAATACAGGCAGTTCAATGATTTTCGGTGCATCCAAGTTTGATGCGACGCGTATAGCAGTTTGTACTGCTGTTCTGTATTCGCCTGCTGGGAGTTCAACCCACTGTCGGGTATTGTTGTCCCATGCTCCAGTAACCTGACGGTCAGTGGATTGATACATTAGCGCGACACGTCCGATTCTAACAATGCTCACGTCACGCTCAGCGCCATCAATCACAATGGTATCCGGATATGTAGCATTGGTGCGACCGTAGGTCGCCTCTGTTTGATAAATCACCAAGACCTGACGAAACTTCTCCGCGATGGATACATCCGGATTGTCGATGGCATCTCTGGCAAATTGAAGTCGACTAGCACGCTCGTCGACTTGAAAGGGATAGTCCAGTTCGACAAATTGTTCGATGCTGGAAAGCATCTTCTCCATCAGCAATGGTATCTCGCGAGTGACCGATTGAACGCTTGCGATAGACTCATCCAGAGTAGCGATATTCTCTTCCTGGATAGAGACTGACTTGCGGAAACCAGCATTCAGCACAAGTAGTGCCTCCAATGCGTCGTTCTGTCGTTTAAAGTCCTCGAACGTGGAGCTTGTTGAATTCGCTAAGCGATTAATTTCTTCCTGTACTGCAGCGGCTTCTGTGTTCTTAGCCCCTATAACGTCCATAGCCTGATCAAGGATACTGCTATCTACGAGAATTTCCGCAGCCTGAGCCGAAGCCATAATGCAAGACATGAGTAATGCTAGAGCGGTCATACTCATATTTTTAATTCGACGGTTTTTCATGTGCCATCCTATTTTCTTGTTAAGTAATAACTTCTGAACTACTAAGCCTTTGCTTCTGGTCAAAATTTCAGCAATAACCAGTTCAGACACGACAAACTATTTTTTCCCCTAGTGCCAGCTAACTAACACCTAACGTAACTGTCCAAGAATTTTATACTTTTTCTAAACCTCTCGTGGCTGACAGCTTTTATGAATAAAGCCTACCAACAGTTACCAATCTACCCAAACCCAAAGAGTTTGAGGTGCTTCGTAACCAATCAATTGACTTAACTATTAGCAAAAAATATAGCAGCTAAATAGTCCATTTAATTCAGCATTTTATGCACGAATTCCGGGTAAGACTATCACCTACATCGCGTTTTTAGAACCTTTTAGACTAGAAAATTTCAGTGCGGTGAGAGTGCGACTTAGAAAAAATGAGGAGGAGAAAAAATGCAGTGAACAACTGACTAGAAAACTACCAGCCAGTTATTTCGGAGAGACCATTGCCTATTTCAGCGAGGGAGCGAACTGTCTTTACGCCGGCATCTTGGAGAGCTGCAAATTTCTCGTCCGCCGTGCCCTTGCCGCCGGAAATAATTGCGCCAGCATGGCCCATTCTTTTGCCAGCGGGGGCAGTTACGCCAGCGATGTAGGCCACAATAGGCTTACTCACATTAGCTTTAATATACGCGGCAGCTTCTTCTTCTGCAGTGCCGCCGATTTCTCCGATCATTACAATAGCTTCAGTCTGAGGATCTGCTTCAAACAGAGAAAGCACATCAATAAAATTAGACCCTGGAATTGGATCGCCGCCTATACCAACACAGGAAGATTGTCCGAAACCATGGTCGGTAGTCTGCTTGACAGCCTCATATGTGAGCGTGCCGGATCGGGAAACAATACCGACTTTGCCGGGGACATGAATGTGCCCAGGCATGATCCCTATTTTACATTCACCCGGGGTAATGATGCCCGGACAGTTAGGGCCTATTAGTCGAACGCCTAGCTGATCACAACTTTCTTTCGCTACCAACATATCTAACGTTGGAATGCCTTCTGTGATACAAACGATTAATTTAATTCCGGAATTTGCTGCTTCGAGAATTGAGTCCTTACAGAATGCGGCGGGAACGTAGATTACTGAGGCGTCGGCTCCAGTTTCTTCAAACGCTTCGAGCACCGTATTAAACACGGGTATGCAGAGATGGATTTGACCGCCCTTTCCTGGTGTTACTCCACCAACCATCCTCGTGCCATACTCGATGGCTTGCTCGGAATGAAATGTACCCTGCGATCCGGTAAAGCCCTGACAGATAACTTTAGTGTCCTTGTCTACTAAAATGCTCATTGTGCACCCCCGGCTGCAGCGACAACTTTTTCAGCTGCGTCGGAAAGGCTAGTCGCGGCGATAATATTCAGCCCACTTGTCTTTAGGACTTCTCTACCCAGCTCGGCATTATTTCCCTCTAGACGGACTACCACAGGAACTTCCACTCCTACTTCATTAACTGCGCCGATTACGCCTTCGGCGATCAGGTCACAGCGCACGATACCACCAAAAATATTAACCAGTACAGCAGCGACATTCTCGTCGGAAAGAATAATTTTGAACGCCTCAGTAACACGTTCTTTCGTTGCGCCACCGCCAACATCTAGAAAGTTAGCTGGACTTCCCCCATGCAGCTGGACTATGTCCATCGTACCCATCGCTAAGCCCGCACCATTTACCATGCAGCCTATATTGCCATCTAGAGCAACATAGTTGAGCTCCCACTCAGCAGCCTGTGCCTCGCGCTCGTCGTCTTGGCTCGGGTCGTGCATTTCACGCAGCTTTGGCTGACGATACATGGAGTTGCCATCGATGTTGATCTTGCCATCAAGACAATGCAGATTGCCTTCATCCGTAATGACCAAAGGATTAATCTCTAGTAGCGCTAAATCCATGTCATGGAACAGCTTAGACAAACCAAGAAATAGCTTCGTGAATTGCTTGATCTGCTGACCTTTTAGGCCTAAACGGAATGCCAGATCTCTGCCCTGATATGGCTGCGCGCCAGTCAAAGGATCGATTGTCGCTCTTAATATCTTCTCAGGCGTCTCTGCAGCCACCTTCTCGATCTCGACGCCACCCTCAACAGAGGCCATAAATACTACACGGCGCGAAGATCGATCGACGACTGCTCCCAGGTATAGCTCCTGGGCAATATCGGTGCAAGTTTCCACAAGAATCTTACTAACAGGCTGGCCACCGGCATCGGTCTGATAGGTGACCATGTTCTTGCCTAACCATTGTTCAGCAAATGCTTCGGCTTCTTCTGCGCTGTCGACCAACTTCACGCCTCCAGCCTTGCCTCTACCACCTGCGTGTACCTGCGCTTTAACAACCCATTTGCGTCCACCAATTGTCTCAGTAGCTACAGCGGCGCCGCTTGCAGTGTCTACAGCAATGCCTTCGGATACGGGGAGTCCGTATTCGCCAAAGAGCTGCTTCGCCTGATATTCATGTAAATTCATTTATATTTCATCCATTTATCTAGCTGATTTTTATGTTGCGTGTCGAAACTACTTGCGACGCTTGCGATTTCCAATATGTATTGCATGGCCATTCGCTGCTAGCGCCGCCTCGTGCACGGCTTCGGAAAGGGCCGGGTGCGAGAACATAGTGAGGCCAATATCTTCTGCGCTGGCACTGAACTCCATGGCGATAACGATCTGCTGCAACAAATCAGCTGCGCTAGCACCTACTATGTGACAACCCAATATTCGATCTGTCTTAGCATCTGCGATTAGCTTAACCATGCCGTCGGCATCGTCTGCTGCTAAAGCGCGACCGCTTGCTACGAAAGGAAAGACGCCAATATTTGTTTCAATTCCCACTGCCTTTAATTCTTCTTCGTTCTTACCGATCCAGGCTATTTCCGGATGGGTGTAGACGACCGATGGAACCAAGTCGTAGTTTACCTGTGTCTTTTTGTCCGCAAGTCTTTCGGCAACCATCACGCCCTCTTCCATACCCTTATGAGCAAGCATCGGGCCGCGCACGACATCACCGACCGCATATATAGAAGCAATGTTCGTGGCACACTGATCATTTACTTTAACGAAACCTCGTTCGTCCTTCTCTACGCCCACAGATTCATCAAGCAGGGAATCAGTAAACGGTCTACGCCCAACAGCAACTATGAGCTTGTCGAAAGTTTCTGTTTGTTCGCCGTCTTTGTCTGTGTATTCAACTGTGACTGTCTTCTTCGCACCCTTCCCAGCAAGCTTGCTTCCAGATACCCGGCTGCCCATCTTTATTTCCAGCCCTTGCTTGGTCAAAATCTTCATCGATTCTTTTGCAATCTGGCGATCGACCAGTGGCAGGAAATCGTCCATAGCTTCGAGCACAGTAACTTTTGCACCTAATCGCGCCCAGACACTCCCGAGCTCTAATCCGATTACGCCAGCACCAATCACGCCTAGGCGCTTGGGCACTTCTTGGAACTCCAATGCGCCTGTTGAGTCAACGATAGTCTCATGATCGACTGGAGTTGGAGGGATATCTATTGGCACCGAACCAGCCGCAATAATAATGTGCTTTGCTACAAGTTCTTGTTGTTGACCATCTTTGTTCGTGACCACAACCTTGTTGGAGCCCGTAACCCTGCCTATTCCCGCGACACCATCGACTTTATTCGCCGTGAATAGGCCCTTGATCCCGGAGGTAAGCTGATCTACGACCTTGTCTTTACGCGCGATCATCGCAGGAACATCCACTTCCACCTTACCGACGCTAATGCCGTGGGCCTCGAAATGGTTTTGTGCGTCCATATATTTATGCGAACTATCCAGTAAGGCCTTCGAAGGGATGCAGCCAACGTTCAGACAGGTCCCACCAAAAACAGTCTTATCGGCTTTGTTTAACCATTTTTCTATGCAGGCCGTTTTGAAACCCAGCTGTGCACATCGAATAGCTGCTACATAGCCCGCAGGACCTGAACCAATAACTACAACATCATATTCATTTGACATAAATCTTTCTCAATTCCGTATTCATTATCGAAACATTGCACACTGCCACAAGATAGTGCTACTTCCGCGCGCCTTTGTTAAATTTCGAGCAGAAGTCGCGTCGGATCCTCTAGCAAATCTTTGACCGTAACTAGAAACTGAACAGCTTCTTTACCATCGATCATTCGGTGATCGTAAGAGAGCGCTAGGTACATCATTGGAAGAACAACCACAGCGCCGGAGACGGCCATTGCGCGTTCTTGAATCTTGTGCATCCCCAAAATAGCAGTCTGGGGAGGATTCAATATTGGAGTTGACAACAGCGAACCAAATACACCACCGTTTGAGATAGTAAAGGTGCCTCCCAGCATATCTTCAATGGCAAGCTTCCCATCTCTGGCTTTTAACCCAAACTGCCTAATTTCCTTTTCTACCTGGGCCAGGCCCATAGAATCAACGTTTCGCAAGACAGGCACTACTAGGCCACGCGGCGATGAAACAGCGACGCCGATATCTTGATAGCCGTGGTAGATAACATCATTTCCATCCAGAGATGCGTTTACAGCTGGATAGCGTTTCAATGCTTCAGTACAGGCGCGAACAAAGAACGACATAAATCCGAGGCGAGTGCCATCATGTGCCTTTTCAAATTCATCCTTGTACCGATTGCGAATATCCATAACAGGCTTCATATTAACTTCGTTAAACGTTGTTAACATAGCTGTGGACTGGCTCGCATGGAGCAATCGCTCCGCTACCTTCGAGCGAAGCCGACTCATAGGAACGCGCTCTTCAATCCGCCCTTCTTCAGATACGCCTACATTCGCTGATGCCGGCGCTGGAGCAGACACTATGCTCGATGCAGACTTTGGTACTGGGCCAGGCTCCAATTTGTTAAGAATGTCTTCTTTAGTAATTCTCCCGTCCTTACCGCTGCCTGCGATCAAAGCCACATCTAGATTGTTCTCTTCTATCAGCTTCTTTGCCGCAGGACTAATCATCGTTTCAGCTTCATTCGAGGCAGGCTTAGTCTCGGCTACAGGCTCTGCTTTCTCTGTAACTGGCGCCGGCTTAGCATCACTTGCCAATACAGTTCCGATCGCCTGATTGCTAACAATGGTTGTGCCAGCCTCCATTAAAATTTCTTTCAGAGTGCCATCGGTTGGCGAAACAACTTCGATGACAACCTTGTCTGTCTCGATATCCACGAGTAGCTCATCTCGGGCAACAGTATCACCTGCACCCTTATACCAATTAGCGATCGTTCCGTCGGGCACCGATTCGGGCAATGTGGGGGCCTTAATTTCAATAGTCATAATTATTCCTTGCTAACACTTTCTATTATTTGTGACACGCTAGCCTAATGCTTGATCGATAAACTCATTTAGCTGACTTAAATGCAGTGCAGGATAACCCGCTGCGGCTGCGGCTGATGCTTCCCTACCTACATACTCGAGATAAATTGAAGGAAAATGCTCTTGAATTGGGCGCCTCAAATGGTGCTGACTCGAGTACCAAGCGCCTTGATTCATTGGCTCTTCTTGACACCAAGCCACAGATGTTAGATTTTTATATTGAAGCAGACACTTAGAAAAATCTTCTTGAGGAAACGGGTATAGCTGCTCAAGTCGGACGATAGCTATGTTATCTATTCCCCTTTCTCGCCTTGCCGCGCGTAAGTCGTAGTAGACCTTACCACTGCAGACGACGAGCCTGCGCACTTTCTCTGCATCGAAGTCGTCTGTTTCATCGAGTACAACCTGAAAACTCCCCTCTGCCATCTCTTGCAATGTAGAAACGGTTTCTTTGTGACGCAGCAAGCTCTTTGGAGACATAACAATAAGGGGCTTGCGCAAGGGGCACAGCACTTGCTTTCTTAGCATGTGAAAAACTTGCGCTGATGTCGTCGGCAAACAAACCTGAATGTTGTGTTCTGCACAGAGCTGGAGGAAGCGCTCTAGTCGCGCAGATGAATGTTCAGGTCCCTGCCCCTCATAACCGTGTGGGAGCAACAGTGTTAATCCGCAGAGTCGCTGCCACTTATTTTCGCCACTCGTAATAAATTGATCAATGACCACTTGTGCTGAGTTCGCGAAGTCACCAAATTGAGCTTCCCAAACCACCAATGCGCTGGGCATAGTGGTGGAATAACCATACTCAAACGCAAGCACGGCGACTTCTGAAAGTAGTGAATCGTAGATTTGAAATCCGTTTTTTTCTTCAACAAGGCTCTGTAGCGGTATATGTGTGCCACCTGTCTTCTGATCGAATAAAACAGCATGACGATGTGAAAAAGTGCCACGACCCACATCTTGCCCAGTGATACGAATCTTGTTGCCACTCGTTAGAATGCTTGCATATGCTAGGGATTCTGCAAAACCCCAGTCTACTGGAGTGTCGCCGGTTGCCATCTTCGCGCGATCATCCATTACGCGCTTAACCTGACGCTGCAGTATAAAGTTCTTTGGTATCTCGGCGAGCTTCTTGGCGATAGCCTGCAAATTCTTTAGTGGCATCGAAGTATTAAAAAACGCCCCCCATTCGTGGCCTATATACGGACCCCAGTCTACAAATAATTCTATAGATGGCTCTTTAACTAAACTCTTTGCTACGTGCTCACCGGTATCCAAAGCCTTACGATAGCTCCTGTTTATGGAATCGGCCTCTTCCATAGATACTACATTTTCCTTGGCAAGACGCTCTGCGTATAAAATACGTGTCGACTTATGTTGCTTGATAGCCGCATACATAAGTGGCTGAGTGGACGAAGGCTCATCGGTTTCATTGTGACCTCGACGGCGGTAGCAGATTAGATCAATCACAACGTCTTTCTGAAACTTGTAACGAAAATCTAGCGCCAGCTGTGTCACGAACAAAACAGCCTCAGGATCGTCGGCATTGACATGAAAGATTGGCGCCTGAATCATTCGCGCTACGTCAGTACAGTATTCAGTAGAGCGCGCATCATCTTGGCGGCTCGTTGTAAAGCCCACCTGGTTGTTGATGATTATGTGCACGGTTCCACCAGTTTTGTAGGCGCGTGTCTGAGACATCTGGAATGTCTCCATAACAACACCCTGCCCTGCAAATGCAGCGTCGCCATGAATGATAATCGGTAGCACCAAATGGCCTTCTTCATCCTTGCGTCGAAACTGCCTAGCTCGCACCGAGCCTTCAACAACTGGCGCGACAATTTCCAGATGCGATGGATTGAATGCCATGGCTATGTGGACTTCACCGCCCACGGTCATGATGCTCGAAGAGAATCCCTGATGGTATTTTACATCGCCGGAACTTTTATAAACTGCTTTCCCTTCGAACTCATCGAATAGATCGGCGGGGTTCTTGCCCAATAGGTTAACGAGCACGTTAAGACGGCCTCGGTGCGCCATGCCAAGCACGATCTCTTTCACGCCGAATTTTCCCGCGCGCTGCACTAGCTCGTCTAGAGCAGGAATAAGGCTTTCGCCACCTTCCAATCCAAAACGCTTAGTTCCTGGGTATTTAGAATCTAGATGTTTTTCTAAACCTTCGGCAGCGGACAGCCTTTCCAACAAATGGCGCTTAACGTCGCTCTCGAATATTGGATAGCCATCATTACTTTCGATGCGCTGCTCTATCCATCGCTTCTCTTCGAGATTCACAATGTGCATGAATTCATAGCCAATCGAGGCACAGTAAATACGCTTTAGAGAATCTACAATTTCTCTTAGCGGTGCTCGGTCTTTACTGATGTAAAGAGAGCCCGTTTGAAAAACGGTCGAGCCGTCTAACTTAGACAGGTTGTGGAATTCGAGCTCTAAGTCTTGAACATTTTCGCGGTACATCAAAGAGAGCGGATCGAGGTCTGCCTTCTGGTGACCACGGACACGATAGGAGCTTATCAACTGCAAGACTTGAACTTGCTTGCTTTCGTGTTCGGAATGCACGACTGCGTCGTTGCTGAGAACTGGTGCAAAACGACTAGTCTTTCCTAGCGCCTTAAAATCACTTTCGATAGCTGCATGAGAAACATCGGGGCCTGCGTCATCATTGGCCGCCGCCAGTGACTGAAAGAAATTTTTCCATTCGTCGGGGACTGACTCCGCGTCGGCTAAGAAGCTTTCATATAAGTCTTCGACATACGCTGCATTCGATCCGGCCAGGTGGCCGGTGCTGCGCATTTTTTCAAGCAAGCTATCTTGCATACTATTTCCTTTTAACGTCGCTAAAAATGAGCGATGTTAGACTCAAGGCTGCTAGAGGTCACGACACATAGTGCGGATCAATTAAGTTCCTTGTTGAATTAACATAGAGCGTATGTGACCGATTGCTCGAGTTGGGTTCAAGCCCTTCGGGCAAACTGCAACACAATTCATGACCCCGCGACATCGGAACACACTAAATGGGTCATCCAAGCCAGCCAACCTTTCCACATTCCCGGTATCTCTGGTATCCGCAAGAAAGCGATAGGCCTGCAGCAAGCCGGCTGGGCCGATAAACTTATCAGGGTTCCACCAGAACGAAGGGCAGTTTGTACTACAACATGCGCAGAGTATGCACTCATAGAGGCCGTCCAGCTTTTCCCTGTCTTCGGGAGATTGAAGACGCTCAATAGCAGGTGGCGCAGTATCGTTGATCAAGTAAGGCTTAATTTTTTCATACTGCTTGTAAAAAATTGACATATCTACGACGAGATCGCGGATAACTGGCAGGCCGGGTAAAGGGCGCAGCACCAACTTACCACCGGGCTTAACCACTGAGGACATCGGGGTAATACAAGCCAAGCCATTATTCCCATTTATGTTCATGCCATCAGAGCCGCAAACACCTTCTCTGCAAGAGCGGCGATAGACAACACTTGGATCTTGCTGCTTTGCCAACGCCAATACGTCTAACACCATTAGATCTTTGTCTTCGGGTAACTGGACTTGGATGTCCTGCATGAATGGCTTTTCATCTGCATCAGGATTGTAGCGATATATGCTTACTAACACGGGTCACCTTTTAATGATTGTAGCTTTTAGCTGCTTATGACTGCGCATTAAACGCGCAGAATTCATGTTGATGTTCAGTTTTCTATCGTGACTATGTATCTAGATCATGACACTAATAGGAACGAACTTGAGGTTCCATTGTGTCGACCGTCTTCGGTGAAAAATTCACTTCACGCTTACCAACACGCTTATCATTAGGGAAGAACATCGAGTGACATAACCAATTTTCATCGTCACGCTCCCTAAAGTCATCGCGCGCATGAGCTCCGCGGCTTTCATTACGGCCTTCCGCCGCAATTGCTGTGGCCTCCGCAACCTCAAAGAGATTTTCCAATTCGAGTGCCTCTATGCGTGCAGTATTGAATGTTTGGCTCTTATCTACGAGATGGACATTCGCTATACGCTCTCTCAACGCAGACAGCTTCTGAATGCCATCCTGCATGAAGTCGCCACGGCGAAAGACGCCAAAATGATTCTGCATAACGTCTTGGAGTTCGGCACGTAGCACAGCCACGCTCTCGCCGGAATTAGATTCGTTGAGTCGAGACAGCCTGTTCTGAGCCTGCTCAATATCCGTCTTAGATGCTTCTCTTTGTTCCATACCCTGACCTAACATCTCTTCGATGTGCTTACCTGCTGCGCGACCGAATACCACCAAATCTAGTAAGCTATTTCCACCTAGACGATTTGCACCGTGAACCGAGACGCAGGCCACCTCGCCTACGGCAAACAAGCCAGGTATTATTTTATCCACGCCTTTTTCATCTTGAGTTAGCGCCTGACCATTCACATTCGTCGGTATGCCGCCCATCATATAGTGGCACGTGGGCACTACTGGAATCGGATCTTTAACCGGATCGACATGTGCAAATGTGCGGGACAGTTCGAGGATGCCGGGCAGCTTAGAGTTAAGTACATCTTCTCCCAAGTGATCGAGCTTCAGCATGACATGATCGCCGTTTTCGCCACAGCCACGTCCCTCGAGGATTTCTAAGACCATCGAGCGAGCTACTACATCACGCCCCGCCAAATCCTTCACATTCGGCGCGTAACGTTCCATGAAACGTTCGCCGTCTTTGTTTATTAGGTAGCCGCCCTCGCCGCGGCAGCCTTCAGTCACTAGTGTGCCAGCACCATATATTCCTGTTGGATGAAATTGCCACATCTCAATGTCTTGCACTGGAAAGCCGGCTCGAAGGGCCATGCCCAGGCCATCGCCAGTGTTAATCAATGCGTTGGTAGTCGACGCGTAGATGCGACCGGCACCTCCGGTGGCGAATACAGTAGCCTTCGACTTAATAAAGACCGTTTCACCTGTCTCGATGCAGATTGCGATGACACCCACAATCGCGCCGTCTTGATTCTTAACCACGTCTGTTGCATACCATTCGTTTAAAAACGAGGTATTATTTTTCAAGTTCCCCTGATACAGCGTGTGCAACAAGGCATGGCCTGTTCGGTCGGCCGCTGCACAGGTTCGCGCGGCTTGCCCACCCTTCCCAAAGTCTTTGGATTGCCCACCGAAAGGTCGCTGATAAATTCGCCCGTTCTCTGTTCGTGAAAACGGTAGCCCCATATGCTCTAGTTCATAAACACTCTGCGGGCCTTCGCTGCACATGTACTCAATCGCATCCTGGTCACCAATGTAGTCACTACCCTTAACGGTGTCATACATGTGCCAACGCCAATCATCATTGGGATCCGAGCTCGCTATTGCACAAGTAATGCCGCCCTGCGCCGATACAGTATGCGACCGGGTCGGGAAAACTTTAGTAATAACAGCCGTGTTATAACCTGACTGAGCGAGTTGCAGCGCAGCTCTCATGCCAGCGCCACCTCCGCCAACTATTACTGCATCAAAAGATAGTGTACGCATGCCAGTCATCTAGTTACCCCAAAAAATCTGAATGCCCCAGAGCAGGTAAATAGCGACAAGAAGCACGCAGCCTGCTTGAAACATAATTCTTAAAAAAGTTGCGCTCTCACCTAGCTGCAGAGACGTCATGTAGTCCGTTGATACTGTCCACATACCAATCCAGGCATGCGCACACAGAGCAAACAGGGTGACCAGGCTAAAGAAGCGCATTGCATTGCCCTCGAAGATCGAGCTCCATGTCTGATAATCCATATCTGGATTCATCACAAAGTTAGCCAGTATGCAAAGCGAATAGGCTGCTAGGATAATTGCGCTGAAGCGCTGGACAATCCAATCATAAAGACCGGATCGGCCTAAGTTTGTAACATTCGTTACCATATCCATACTCCAGCTGTGATAATCGCCACAGCAGACAAGGCAAGAGTGATGCAGGCTCCGATCAATCCACCCTTCAGCGTTTCTCCGTAACCCAAATCCATAGTCAAGTGCCTAATACCAGCTATCAAGTGATATAGCAGCCCGGATAGGATCGCCCAGGCCACAAATTTAACCATTACGCTGTCCAGTAACTCCAGAACTTGCGCGAAGCCAGATTCCGACTGCAGTGAAAGCTCCAGCAGATACAGCATCAAAGCGACGCCTACAAAAATGAAGATGCCGGACAATCGGTGCAATATAGATGTGACTGCTGGCAAGGGATACTTGAAGGTAGTCATGTCGAGATTAGTTGGTCTATTATCTTTCACTTTCTGCCCGTCGCGTTGGCCAATGAGAGTTGTACTACAATATAATAACGATTCACTTCGAATCTAAGCTAGATAATTGAATCGAATCTAAGTTAGATAATTGAAGCTGTTGCTGCATTTAAGCGTGCAAAACGGCCGAAAGTATATGCCGTAAGGCCACGTAATACAACGATGCTAGCAGTGTTTCACTGTTTAATGACAATGTTCTGTCACACCATCTTTTGTTGCAACAACTACTGCGACTTAATGGAGGGTTTCTTTCTAGTCATTACAATAAAAAGACCTAGGGCCTACGCTATATAAGCTGGGGCTTAATTCAGCTGAAATGGCTATGAATACTGAGCCTCAGCGCATAAAAATTTGACAAATAGCACGCTCACTCCCTAGTATTGCCGTCCCTGCTCAGGCATTGGATTGGTCGAACCAAGAGCACGAATTTAGCTGTAAGCATTTGTTGAAAAAGAAGAAAATCAAATTTAAATGTAGTTTCAGGAGTCATGCATGAGCGAAAAAAAGGCCCAGTTAACCATTGACGGTGTTGATAAACCTATCGAGCTTCCCGTTTATGAAGGCAGTACTGGTCCGGACGTAATCGACGTTAGCAGTCTGGTAGGCCAAGGCTTTTTTACTTACGATCCTGGCTTCATGTCCACAGCATCCTGCGAGTCGGACATAACATTCATAGACGGAGATAAGGGCGTCCTCCTTCATAGAGGCTATCCGATCGAGCAACTAGCGGCCAATGTCAGTTTTCTAGACACCTGCTTCTTGCTGTTGAATGGGGAATTACCGGATGCGACCGAGAAAGGAGAGTTTGAGAACACTATTCGCTATCACACGATGGTCGATGAGCAGATCCACAACTTCTTTAAGGGTTTTCCGCGTACTTCTCACCCAATGGCGATGCTATTGAGCGTGGTTGGTGCCCTTTCTGCCTTCTATCACGACAATCTGGACAACGATAATCCGGAGCACCGTAAGATAGTTGCCCACCGAATTATTGCTAAGATGCCAACACTTGCAGCTATGTGCTACAAACATGGCGTAGGTCAGCCCTTCATGTATCCGCAGAACGATATGGGCTTTGCTGAGAACTTCTTACACATGATGTTCGGCACTCCTTGCGATGCCCCGAATGTGAGCCCGATTCTCGCGAAGGCTATGGACACTATCTTCCTGCTCCACGCCGATCACGAACAGAACGCCTCGACTTCCACCGTGAGACTAGCAGGCTCATCAGGCGCCAATCCTTACGCATGTATAGCTTCTGGTATAGCAGCACTATGGGGCCCTGCTCACGGCGGCGCTAACGAGGCAGTGCTCGCGCAGCTAGCAGAAATCGGTGATGAAAAAAATATCGAAGAATATATCCTACGGGCCAAAGACAAGGACGACCCGTTCAGACTGATGGGCTTCGGTCACAGGGTTTATAAGAATTTTGATCCACGCGCCACAGTGATGCGTGAGATATGCAACGAAGTGCTCGATGATTTAGGAGTCGAAGACGACCCCCTATTCAGGATTGCCCGCAAACTAGAGAAAATCGCCTTAGAAGATGATTACTTTATCGATCGTAAGTTATACCCGAACGTCGACTTCTACTCAGGGATCATTCTTAAGGCCATTGGCATTCCCACCAGCATGTTCACGGTAATCTTCTCTACTGGCAGAACCCCAGGCTGGATCGCACATTGGGATGAAATGCTTAGCAGTTCTTTCCGTATCGGCAGGCCTAGGCAGCTCTACAAAGGTCACACAAAGCGCACTATTAAGGTCTAGACCCTTAGCTCTGAGCTCCGCCAAGGCGGTTAAACATTGTCGTAAAAGGTTTAGTAAAAAAGTTGGTGGAGCCTAGCGGGATCGAACCGCTGACCTCAACACTGCCAGTGTTGCGCTCTCCCAGCTGAGCTAAGGCCCCATGACCACATTTGAGGGAAGGCGCATTCTAAGCACAGTCGTTGAGCCTGTCAACGTAGGTCTAGACTGAGATTAAAAACATTAGAAATTTCGGAATTCCTTTTCCAATGCTTTAGCCTGTTTCTTCGAAATTCCACCTAATATTGAGATGGCCTGCCGAATCCGCGCTCGCGCGATATCAATACCCAGTATCATGATGGACTCAATTACAGAGGTAGATACCGGCTTACCACTTAGGGCGACGAACAAGGGAAATAAGAAATCCTTTATCTTCAGTTCGAACTTTGCAGCAAGCGCCTGAAGTTCGCCCTCTATTCCATCTCTGCCCAGCTTTTCCAATGCTTCTAACTTCCATAGTGTGAATTGTAAAATTCTTGCTGCTTGGGCCGAATCAATGGCCTTGTGCGCGAAACTCGCTTCAGATATCTCAAGCGAGCCATCGATAAAGAAACCGCCCAATGAGGCAACATCGCTAAATCGCTCCACACGTTGTTTTAGTAGCGGCACTATTTGAGCGACTTTTTCAGGCGCAAACGCCCAAGCAGCGAAGCGTCTTGCAAACTCTTCATCAGTAAGCTCCTCACGGATATATTTACCGTTGAGCCAGTCAAGTTTTTCAATATCAAAGATGGGGCCTCCGAGAGAGACTCTACTTATATCGAAATTTGCTTCCATTTCACTAATGGAAAATTTTTCTTCTCCGGAGGGCATGGTCCAACCCATCATGCCTAAATAATTTAGCAATGCCTCCGGCAGATAACCCATAGCCTCGTAGTAGCGAATGCTAGTAGGATTCTTGCGCTTACTCAGCTTGCTTTTATCCGGATTACGTAACAAAGGCATATGGCAGAACACTGGCGACTCCCAGCCGAAATGCTGATACAGCAAAATATGTTTGGGCGTCGAGTTGATCCATTCTTCGCCGCGGATCACATGGGAAATTTCCATCAAGTGATCATCAACTACGTTGGCAAAATGGTAGGTCGGCATGCCATCGGACTTAATTAATACCTGCATGTCGATCTGTGACCACGCGATGCTAACGTTACCGCGCAGCATGTCTTCAAATTCGCATTCACCTGAGTCGGGTATCTTCATGCGAATTACATGGGGCTGCGAAGCCGCACATTTGTTCTCACATTCGGCCTGACTCAGGCTTAAGCAGTGGCCATCGTAGCCAGGCTGACTTTTATCCTGCATCTGCTGCTTCCGCAATTCATCGAGTCTTTCGGACGTACAGAAACAGCGAAAGGCTGAGCCATTATCGAGGAGCTGTTGGATGTGATCTGAATAAATCTCAGAGCGTTCACTCTGTCGATATGGTCCGGAATCTCCTTCACAGCCTGGACCTTCATCCCAAGTTAATCCTAGCCATTTAAGTGAACTTAATATGTCCTGCTCAGACTTGTAGGTGCTACGTTGCTGGTCCGTATCTTCAATGCGCAGCACAAACTCACCGCCGTGCTGATGGGCAAAACAACGATTGAACAAGGCTATGTAGGCTGTACCAACGTGTGGGTCGCCAGTCGGAGACGGTGCAATACGCGTGCGAACTTTGCTCATATTCCTCTACTCGAGACAGCACTAACGAAACTTAATATTCGAGGAATATTACACCCCTCTCACTAAAGATGAGATTATACTCGATTCGCCTTTAATTCCCATCATAGACAGTTTAGACGCCTACTTCTTGACACGGACTGAGGCATTCGATACAACCTGCCCCGTGCTTTCGCAGCGACCAACATGGTTACCAAATTAAACGATTAGGTGCATTCTTTGAACAACGCGAACAAACAGCCCCCAGATAGCGAAGCTGCAGACACCGCAGCTGGCTTAAGTCATCGCTTTTGCGTTGCTCCGATGATGGATTGGACAGACCGTCACGATCGGGTATTCCTTCGTCAGCTTTCCGAGCACGCCCTACTCTATACCGAGATGGTAACGAGTGCCGCACTCAAGCATGGTGATGCGCAATATCTGTTGCAGCATAGTGAGGGCGAACATCCCATAGCCTTGCAATTGGGCGGAAGCAAGCCTGTTGAGCTGGCTGAGGCAGCTGTCCTCGCAGAACGCTCAGGATATGATGAGATAAACCTCAATGTCGGCTGTCCCAGCGATAGAGTTCAGTCTGGCGCCTTCGGCGCCTGTTTAATGGCCGAGCCCGAACTCGTCGGAAATTGTGTAAAGCAGCATGATGACGAGTGTTAATTTACCGATTACCATAAAGTGCCGAATAGGCATTGACGATCGCGACTCGCAGAGAGAATTAGAGGACTTTATAGGCACAGTAGCTAATGCTGGATGTGACACGTTTATAGTTCATGCGCGCAAGGCGATCCTGTCAGGCCTTAGTCCGAAAGAGAATCGCGAGATACCACCACTGAACTACGATAGTGTCTTTGCCGTGAAGCAAGCCTTCCCTGAACTTTCGATCATCATAAACGGCGGAATTAAAACAATCGAAGATGCGGAGTCACTTCTCAAAAAGACAGATGGGGTTATGCTCGGCAGAGAAGCTTATCAGAATCCATTCATACTAAACGAAGTGGACGCTGTTTTCTTTGGCACGGCTACGAATGTACAAACACGCACCGAAACACTGCAGAAATTCATGCCTTATATCGAGCAAGAATTAGAGCGCGGTACGCCACTGCATCACATGACGCGGCATATTCTAGGCCTGTACAAGGGGCAGAAAGGAGGCAAGAATTTTCGCCGTCATCTAAGTGAAAATAGCTATAAAAAAACCGCTGATATTGGTGTTTTACTCGATGCTATTTCCTACGTAGACTAGGACTAGTTCAATTCAAATAAATCTACGTTGAGGAAGAATTGCGTGATCGAATCGATTAAGAGTTTCTTTGAAAAAAATCTAACCAAAAAAGAGGAAGAAGAAGCGCCTAGCTCGGCAATGAGTAGAGTCGACCTCACCTGCGCCGCACTGCTAGTCGAAGTAATGAATTCTGACCACGAGCTTGACGAACGTGAGCACCAAGAGTTCATGGCTGTGCTTCAGCAAAGTTACAATATTGCGGAGTCGGACCTTGAAGAGCTTATCCAGCTAGCCAAGGACGAGGCTTTTGAGGCCACCTCTCTCTACGAATTCACCAAATTGATAAACGACAGCTACGATTACGAGCAAAAGGTAGAACTGATCGAGAACATGTGGCGCATCGCCTTCTCCGACAAACGTCTAGATAAATACGAGGATCATCTAATACGGAAGGTATCAGAGCTGATCTACGTTTCTCATAGCGACTTCATTAAGACAAAACTCAAAGTCAGGATCTAACACATTCAACAGGTTAATCCCGCTATTTAGAAATTGCCAAAATCGCCAAATTCATCTTCAACCTGACCGTCAGCCACCAAGTATTCTCTTCGCTGCACATAGGTTTCGCGCACAAATAGAGCGGTCACCCGTTGTCAATTCGTCCAGCGCGAGCAGGCCTGAGCGTGATTCGGCTTCCTTAACCAAAAACAAGGTGAGCCCTATTAATTCGTCATCGTGATATTGAATCGGATTGAACAAGGTATCCAGAGCTAAGCCGAAGAATCTCTAACTTACTCGCCCGAACATAGGGAGCATGATGAGGGGCCGGAACCAACTCCCCACCTAAAGTCTGCCCGAATCATTCAGGGCGGCGCCTAGCATAAGCTGCAGTAAGTCGTTTACTAAAACATTGATATCATCGATATTGCTAAAGACATTACCAATCCCCTGTCGCGCTACCCTGGGCATGAATAAGATATAACTGGCCACAATAGGCCTAACGATGAGCTTGCCGAAAGAGTCATTTAGCCTAAATAGCCGCTTGTTCGTTTCTCTCCAAGGATCATAGGTCTGCGCTGCTGCCTGGCTCATTACAAAAACACAAAACTGCAGCAATAACGCAGCCGACTGTTTTAGAGTCTTTGAAGCCTGTATTTTGCTAGAGATTTTCACTATATGTGTTAATAACCAATCTGTAGATGTAATTAAAGTAATTTTTCAAACTGCTTTTCTAACCGCTTTTCGGAAACTGGGATGTACGTCCCTAATGTTTGCGCGAATAACGACACTCGAAACTCTTCCAGCATCCAGCGAAGGATAAGCAACTCATCTTTATCATTAGCAGCACACTTTGATTTCAGGCTCATATATCTGTCCTGATACTGGGATAGAAGTACCGTATTAGGCCTATCTTTATCCCCCATATGAGGGGCCTTATTCAAGCGTATTGATAGTGCTTTTAAGTACCGAGGATACTGAGCAAACCACACCAGACCGGTTTCAGAGAGAAAGCCTACATGAAGGAGGCCGCCAAGCTGGTTTTCTAAATCTTCCGCGACGTAGTCCAGGGCTCCCTTCTTAAGACCCGATACGATTCGGCTGACATCGTAGTGTACGTTTATTACCTGAATAAAAATCGATTCTATTTTTTCCGCGATGCTAAGAACTGTAGACTTGCCCCCGTTTAAGCGCTGCTCGAATTCTAGGTTGCTGCGCGGCATTGAACCATCAAGATCGAAGGCCGCTATATAACTTATCCATGTTGCATCCAATGCTAACTGACCCAGCGGAAAAGGCGCTTTCAGCACTAACGTATCGGCTAGTCTGACGAACTTCTTCTTCAGTTGATTATGCTGCTGAATGCTCCTTAACTGGTATAGCTTTACTAGGCCTTGCTTGTGCTTCTGTAGTGCGAGAATTTTGTCGGAAAACAAACAAACTCCTACAGTTTCACCCTCGTCGACAATAGCCGGGAACCTTATTAGCTTTAAGGATTCACCGACTTCTACTTGCTCTGGCAAATCCTCAAACTCCCAATCTTTGGCACCCGTCGCTTCTAAGGGGTGGCTATAACTAGAACCTTCCCTGGCTTCGTGACTTACATCACCCCAGGAAAGGCTATTTCCTCCGTTTTCCAGGAAACCTTGCTGCTGGAGCTGCTCCCTGACCTCGCGAATACTGCCCGCAAACGCAATCTCCTTCTCTGAGCCTTTCAATACGCGAATCTTGGTGTTCAGGTGTGCAGGCAGCTGTACTCTGTTCGAACTCCGCTCTGTCTAACTCAAGGCCCTTTAGATTGCGGATTTGAACTAGCAGAGAGGCTATTAGATCTCCGTCCTTATTCGACATCTGTTCACAAGCCTGGGCGACAAACGCATTCACTGGTATAAAGTTCTTACGACGAGATTTTGGCAAACCCTTAATAAGCGCGGTACATTTCTCAGCTAGGTTACCTGGCACGGCCCAGTCGAGGTCGGCCTGTTGTAGTTGGCTGACCATCTCTACGGGCACTTCTAAGGTGGCTCCGTCAACTTTGCTGCCTGGCTCAAAAACGTACTCGAGCCGCAGATTATTCTTGTGTACCGCAGTCGCATCCGGAAAAGAATGTAACGCGTTCATCGCGGTATCCGAATCGACCAGATTATCAACGGTCATCAATAGAGATTTTTCGGCGGACGTGCCTTGCTTGCGAACCCATGCAGTTAAGTCTCGAGTAGAGCACACAGTCTCCGGCAGGCGTTGCTCATAGAATGCAGCGACATCGCGCTCGGCTACTAGCAGGTCCGGTCTTCGCATTTTTTCTTCTTGCTTTGCAAGGGCTGCTAAAAATTCGCGATTCCGGTGATAAATCTTCAGGTCGGTAGAAACTTCGCCAGCAATCAATCCCTCTTGAATAAAGAGTGTTCTGGAGGTTTTGGGATCAATCTTGCTATAACTTAGCAGAGCTTTCTCAATGATCACTAGACCATAGAGTTGCACCTTCTCATAGGCCATTACCTGCTGGCGTTTCTTGCTCCAGTGCGGCTCAAAATACTCCCGTTTAACGAGATGCAATGCCATCTCTTCAATCCACTCGGGTTGAATCTTGGCAGCGGTTGTTGCGAAAGTCTGCGACGTCTCGATCTGCTCGCCGCTAACTATCCACTTCGCGCCTTTGTTGGCCAAGACCGATGTAGAAAACAAGGAGAAGGTCTTATTCCTATTACCTCGAAAGCTCCGCCCATCTAGTCGTTTGGCTATTTGGTTTAAGGAGCCACTGATCAAGCTTTTATGAATCCCCTCATAATCCCCAATCTCTCGGTTCATACGAAGACCAAGCTTCTGGCAGGAAAGAAGTAATTGATGATGTACCTCACGCCATTCACGCATACGCATATAAGAGAGAAAGTATTTCTTGCAGTGCTTTCGCAGCTGACCCTGGTTCAGATCCTGCCTTTTCTTCTCATAGTCTTCCCATAACTTTACTAGGCTTAAAAAATCAGAATCTTCATGATCAAATTCGGCTAATTGCTGCTTAGCCTGCTGCCTATTATCGCTAGATATTTCTCTTGGGTCTTGAATGCCCAGCGCACTGACTACGATTTGCAATTCGCGCAGGCAATTTTGCGTGCTCGCAGTAATTAACATTCGCGCGTATCTGGGATCTACTGGCAGGACAGCCATCTTGCGACCGCTCTGCGTCAATTGCCGTGAATGACTTAGAGCATCTAGCTCGATGAGCAGCTTTATTCCTTCATTAATCGCTCTAGGTTCTGGGGCATCTAGGAAAGGAAATTGTTCAATTTCTCCAAGGCGCAGGTATTTCATGCGTAATATTACAGAGGCGAGGTTAGTTCGCATGATTTCAGGATCGGTAAATTCCGGTCTCGATTCAAAATCACTTTCCGCATACAGACGAATACAGACACCGTCGGCCATGCGACCGCAACGCCCTTTTCTTTGATTCGCGCTCGCTTGAGAGATGGCCTCGATAGGCAGACGCTGCACCTTACTCTGCAAGCTGTAACGACTTATTCGCGCAAGGCCCGTATCGATAACATAGTTGATGCCAGGAACTGTAATCGATGTTTCGGCAACATTCGTGGCCAAGACAATCTTTCTGCCCAATCCTGGTTTGAATATTTTAATCTGCTCCGAATAACGCAGCCTTCCATATAGAGGCAGGATGTCGACGTCCCGATACTTTTGCTTACGCAGCTTAGTCGCTGTAGCACGTATCTCTCGTTCGCTGCTAAGAAATACCAGGATATCGCCGCTGGACGAGCCTTTTTTTTTGTCACTCTTTGCAATATCTTCAACGGCTTTAATAATTCCATCAATTTGCAAATCGTCGTCAATCTGCTCTGTTGATGATTCCGCGAGAGGTGCATATCGAGTCTCTACTGGATAAGTTCTTCCAGAAACCGCTACGATTGGTGCATTGTCAAAGTGCTTGGAGAATTTCTCCACATCGATGGTTGCTGATGTCACTATCAGTTTGAGATTCTCACGCTTCTGTAAGAGCTGCTTAAGATAGCCGAGCAGGAAATCGATATTAAGCGAGCGCTCGTGCGCCTCATCGATAATCAGTACTTCATATTTATTGAGCAATTTGTCTTGTTGAATCTCGGTCAGCAAAATGCCGTCCGTCATTAACTTCAGAAAGCTCTGCCCGCTTGTATTGTCCTTAAATCGTATTTGTGAGCCGACTCCGAGTCCAATCTCTACACCGAGTTCATCGGCGATTCGATTCGCTACTGATAATGCCGCCAAGCGCCTGGGTTGGGTATGACCAATAAGGCCACGTACACCGAACCCAGCCTCGAGACAGACCTTTGGTAGTTGAGTGGTCTTTCCGGAGCCTGTGTCTCCAGCGACGATGAGCACTTGATGCTCGCGAAGTAATTTGGTGATTTCTTCTGCTCGGGCACTAACGGGAAGATTTTTTGGATAAGTAATCTTTATCGGAATAGCTGCGCGTCTTAATTCACAGGCGCGTTGAGATTTTTCGATCGCCGCCGCCGCGGCGGCTAGCGACGATGCCAGATCCTTCTGGGACAAATTGCCACGCTGAATCTTGTTCAGCGTATTCTCCAAACGAAAAACATCTGCGAGCTGACAAGTATCGAGCTTCTGCTTCAAGGAATCTAACACGGTTATTCCGTTTTCGGATTTATACTAGAGGTTGCTGCGCTACTAGAGATACGTGTCGGCTAGGCCTTGTCACGCAATTCTCTATGTAGAATTTTCCCAATTAGTGATTTAGGAATGTCTTCGATTAGGACGTATTCTCTAGGCATCTTGTAAGCCGTCAGCCCTGCCTTACAGTGTGCACGCACAGATTCAATATCGAGATCTTTTTGACTCGGCACAATGAAAAGCTTGATTGACTCACCCGTTTTTTCTGATGGAACTCCGATTGCGGCGCACTCTAATACCCCTGGGTGCCGATTGGCCCAATCTTCGATTTCGTTAGGAAACACATTGAAACCAGAGACAAGGATCATGTCCTTCTTTCGATCGACGATCGAGATATAGCCATCATCACTGATTTCCACATAGTCGCCTGTCTTGAACCAGCCGTCACTAGTTAACGCTTCAGCCGACTCTTCCTTCGCCTCCCAATAGCCCTTCATTACTTGTGGCCCCCGAATCCAAAGCTCGCCACGCTCGCCTGCTGCAACCTCAATACCATCATCATTCACGACTTTTGTTTCCGTCTCGGGCACTACAGGCCCTACGGTGCCAGCGCGCTCCTTGCCTGGGATATTAACAGCTACAACTGGAGAACACTCCGTTAAGCCGTAACCTTCATAGATTGGGCTATCCGTAGCCTTAGCCCACTCTTCACTGACAGACGTAGTCATAGCCATACCACCGGCGCCGCAAAACTTAAGGGAACTAAAATCGATGCTAGGAAAATCTTTGTGGCGCAGTAGAGCAAGATACAGAGTGTTTATGCCTACAAACCCGCTGATCGGCCACTGCTTGAACAGCTTAACTAGCCCTGCAGTGTCTCTAGGGTTTGGTACCAAGATATTGTGATTGCCCGAGTAAGGCATGGTGAGACAGTGCAGTAGAAATGCGTAGCTATGATACAGCGGGAGCGGAGCTAGAATGCTTTCAACCTTGTCGCCGATCACTCCGAGACAACGAGATCGAAGCTGCATCATATTGGTAATCAAATTATTGTGGCTCAGCATGGCACCCTTTGCGACACCCGTGGTTCCTCCCGTATACAAAATCAGCGCAGTATCATCGCCCTGTCCGGCTTCAGGGTAATCGAATGATGGAACTGGCGTGTTAACGACAGTATGAAAGTCTGCAGTGTTGCTTAGAGAATAAGCGGGCACCAATCTGCGAACAGTTTTAATGACGAAATTTAGAAAAAGACGCTGTAAGGGCTTCTGAATATCACCGAGCTGAGTCACGATGATTGTTTCAATTTTGGTTCCAGGTAATATTTTTTCTAACTTATCGCAGAAGTTAGACAGTATCACTATGCCTTTAACACCTGAATCTTTGAACTGATGTGCCATCTCTTGAGCTGTGTACAGTGGGTTCGTATTGACTACCACTAAGCCAGCTCGAGTTGCCCCATAGAAGGCGATAGGAAACTGCAGGATATTCGGCAGTTGGATTGCTATCCTATCGCCAGGCTGTAGGCTAGTTTGAGTAATCAAGTAGTGCGCGAAGCGGTCGCTTAACTCGTCGACCTCACTGTAATTTAAAGTTCTTCCGAAGCAGGTGAATGCAGGCAATTCTGCGTGCTCGCGACAGAATTCACCGACTACCTGCGATAGCTTTGAAAACCTTTCAGGAGACAGATCGTCGCTAAGTTTCTCAATCATAGTCATTACTTCGTCAGCAGAGTCATGGCTTCTTCCAGACCCTTAACAGAAAGAGGAAACATTCGATCTTCTACAAGCTCTCTAACCACTTCGATAGAGTAGCTGTGCTCCCAAAAGTCTTTAGGAGTTGGATTGATCCAGACTACATTATCGAACACATCTGTGAGTCGCTTTATCCAAACTGCGCCCGCTTCGTCGTTGTAATGCTCGATACTGCCTCCGACATGAGTCACCTCATACGGAGCCATAGTAGCGTCCCCTACGAATATAACTTTGTAGTCTTTGGAATACTTATGCAGTATATCAAACGTCGATGTCGTCTCCGCGTGGCGCCGGACACTCTTTGACCACACAGATTCGTAGATGAAGTTATGGAAATAGAAATACTTAAGATGCTTAAATTCTGTTCGCGCGGCGGAAAATAATTCTTCGCATAACTTAACGTGCGGATCCATCGATCCACCTACATCGAAAAACAGTAAGACCTTCACGGAGTTGTGACGCTCTGGCACCATCTTGATGTCGAGGAGTCCTGCATTTTTCGCGGTTGATGAAATGGTGTCGCTGATATCCAGCTCTTCCTCTGCTCCGGTTCTCGCGAATTTACGCAAGCGACGCAGAGCCATCTTGATGTTTCTCGTTCCTATTTCTACAGAATCATCGAGATCGCGATAATTACGCTTGTCCCAAACTTTGACCGCACTCCCATTACGCCCTCCTTCCTGACCGATTCGAATTCCTTCAGGATTGTAACCATAAGCTCCAAACGGTGATGTGCCTCCAGTACCGACCCACTTATTGCCGCCTTCGTGTCTCTTCTTCTGATCTTCCATTCGCTTTCGGAATTCTTCCATGAGCTTTTCTAAGCCACCCAGCGCCTCAATCTTAGCTTTCTCTTCATCACTTAGCATTGACTCCATTTGCTTACGCAGCCAGTCATCAGGTATCTGGTACATCGCAAGATCGTTGATAGCATCGACGCTCTCGAAATACTTACCAAAGGCTATGTCGAACTTATCGAAGTTCTTTTCATCTTTGACAAAGCACATACGTGACAGGTAGTAGAAATCCTCAACATGTCGCAAAGATCACATTTTGCTTCAGGCATTCAAGCAGGGAGAATAGTTCGGTGAAGGAGACGGGAAGCCGCTCCTGCTTGAGGGTCATAAAAAAATTAATCAGCATAACGGAGTCTCTGCCAGGTCAAGAATCGGGCTGCCCGCGACTAGCTCTTCGCTCTATGCATGAAAGCCAATTTTTCTAATAAGTGCACATCTTGCTCGTTCTTTAACAGCGCGCCATACAGAGGTGGGATAGCATTCTTTGCACTGTGATTCTTTAGCACATCTTCTGGAATGTCATCGGCCATTAGCAGCTTCAGCCAGTCGATCAGTTCAGACGTTGATGGCTTCTTCTTCAAGCCGGGTATTTTCCGCACATCGAAAAACACATCCATCGCCTGTGAGAGCAGCTCCTTCTTGAGATTCGGATAATGCACATCGACTATTTTTTCCATCGTCTGAGAATCTGGAAACTCGATGTAGTGAAAGAAGCAGCGACGAAGAAAGGCATCTGGGAGTTCTTTCTCATTATTACTCGTAATAATAACGATAGGCCGTGTTTTCGCCTTAATCAATTCCTTCGTCTCATAGACGAAAAATTCCATTTTATCGAGTTCTAACAGCAAGTCGTTTGGGAACTCTATATCGGCTTTGTCTATCTCATCAATCAGCAAAATTGATTGATCGCCGGATTCAAAAGACTCCCAGAGTTTACCTGGCACGATATAGTTGCCAATATCATGAACCTTGTCGTCGCCTAACTGCGAATCGCGCAATCGTGAGACCGCATCGTATTCATATAGGCCTTGCTGCGCCTTTGTCGTTGATTTGATATGCCATTGGATCAAAGGCAGGTTCAAGGATTTGGCGATCTGCTCTGCCAGCATGGTCTTACCCGTACCGGGCTCGCCTTTAATCAATAATGGTTTTTGTAAGGCAATTGCCGCATTGACGGCCAACTGCAATTCATTTGTCGCTACGTATTCTTCGGTACCGGTAAAATTCATCAATCTTTTCCACTGCTCAATTTACGTGCGAGTATTGTAAACACCAGACCTCTATTAATACAGGAAAAACCAGACCTTGCGCCTCGATCTTGAAGTTTATCCAGTCTGATAGCAAATAACGCTATACCCTAGTTGTAACATGGATTTCCTGAACGCACTCTTCAGAGCAAAAATCTAGGTCTCTTATTTATTAAGCTCCACCTCAACAAGCTTCCTATCGCGCTCTGTGATGTGCCAACACACACCTTTAAACCAACATAATGCCGCGCAAGAGCAAGCCGCTTTCGAGCGATTGTTGCGGGCCAAGGGTAAAGTAGTTGATAACGCCACCGGCGGCACCAACGGCAAGCATGATAGAAACTAAGGAAATAAAATGACCTTACAGGACGACTCTCTGCTTGCTAAGCAGTTGATTAAATAAATAAATTTTGAGCTTTGCGACAATGAAGACAAATTCAAACAGAACATTCATGCGGGGGAGTTATTCGTTTCGTAAACTCACTTTATTACTTTAGATTTCCTTTCTATATTATTGTTATTAATAAATTTTTTAATATTTTTTGCCTTAAAAAAAGACATCGCACCTGCCAGCAATAGACCGAAGAACACCGCTAAAACAAGAGGGACGAAACTCCTGAAAGCTGCCTCAAAGCCTCCGGTAATAGCGTCGAGAGCCGCCACCATAAGCGCGGGGGCCATTCTGCTGTCCTGCGAATTACTGTACCAAGGAGTAAAAGCAACCGCTATCGCAACAGCTCTCAGGCTGTAGGAAGCCCAAATCGCCCGTTCGAAACGAGTTACTCTCCAGAAGATACCGGTGAAAATTACCGCAGCACCTAGATACAAGATCCAGAAAAACCAATAGTTACTGATCCAATCCATTATGCCTTAACCCATCGAATAAGATGCTCTCCAAGACCATCCGGGTGTACATATTCCTCTGAGATCACTTTATCTTCGAGCAATATTCCTGCGTCTGCCATTTTCTTAGTCGAGCCAGCCAACAAAGGGTGCCAATCAAAAAGCTTCTTACCATTGCTTCGGAGTCTATACGCGCAGCTATCGGGCATCCAAGTACTCGCCTTAAGGTTCATGTCCCGTACATCGAGACAATCGGGAACTAGCTCTGTCCGGGACTCATAACAGCCACAGAGGCTGGTTTTCTCATCGAAGAAGCGGCAAACAATTCGTGTATAGATGACTTCATCAGTCTCCTCGTCGGCAAACTTCTTAAGACAGCAACGCCCGCATCCATCACAGAGGCCCTCCCACTCCTCGGGATTTAACTCATTCAGTGGCAGCTCCCAGAATTGAGGTCGCAATCCTGTTTTAGTAACGGCCATCAATCGGCCTTAGTGATTATAGCTGTGAGCTCAACTTCTAACAGTTCACGACGCCAACCAGCGAAGTCCCCGGACCATTGTAACTCTCCATCTCTTTCATAACTTCTGAGCAATTCCACGAGAAATTTCTTGCGCCCGAGTAACTCCTGAGACATGCCCAACTCCTCGGCTTTCATATTAGTCACCTGTTTACTCAATTTCAATTTCTTCCTAAGAGGCCCGCTTAGAGGCTTGTTTAATCGACTAGGATCAACTTCTCTCCTATTCGATGGGTCACTAAGTAATTGGTATAAATCGGATGCGTTACGCGATAGGAATCGGCTATCAACGCCTTCAGCATTGCTAACATCCTCTAGAGTGAATTCACCAGCCTTAATAGGAGTAGAAACTACCGCACACAAATTTATAAGATCGTTATCCTTAACGATCCAGCTACGCGGCTTGTTTCTTTGCCGCGCCTTCTGCTCGCGCCAAACACAAAGCTGCTGCAGGGCCTGTAGCCCCGCAGTATTAAGGCGCCAGGCATTGCTAACCCCCATATAATAAAACTCCCACTGTGATTCTTGCTCAAGCCTATGTGCCATGACGAGCTGCTGCCTACTTTCTGCCAGCAACCAATTCAGCATGCCTTTTTGTTCTATCTGATTGCTAAGAATTTGACGAACCTGCAGTAAATAGCGGACATCAGCAGCGGCATAATGAATTTGCTTTACTGACAACGGACGCTTGATCCAATCAGAACGCGTCTCGTCTTTTGCTACCACGACGCCAAGCAACTGCTCAATCAATACTTGATAGCTAATGCTGAAAGCCAATACCAAGGAAGGCAGCGGCGAGCTGCGTATCAAAGAGGGAGACTGGCAAGCAGCCCAAGAACGTTTGTAACAAACTCAAGTCTTCGCTACAGGAATGCATTACTAGCGTGCACGACGGGGTGCTAAGCAACTTCTTGAACCCAGACCAGTCATCAATAGAAAGCGGGTCTATCAAATAGCAGCACTTACTATCGGCTATTTGCAACAAGCCGATACGCGCGTAGAAGGTACTGGTTCGCTCGAACTCTGTGTCTACAGCCAGGAATTCCTCAGAAGCCCATTCCACGCAGAGAGCGTTTAGAGTTGCCGCATCGCTAACATACTCAACCGGCATACCGTCACAAGATACAGATTCACTCATGAATGTTCCATGGATGTGCGTCCCGCAAAGGCATGAGTCAGAGTACCACCATCAACGAATTCCAATTCGCCCCCAACAGGAACACCATGCGCAATCCTAGAAACCTGCACATTGGAGTTTTTCAACTGCTCCGCTATATAGTAGGTAGTAGCATCTCCTTCAACGTTCGGATTACATGCGATTATAACTTCCTCGATGTCATTGTTTTTTACTTTGTCTAACAACTGATTTATGCCGAGCTGCTCAGGGCCTATCCCATCTATAGGCGACAGGTGTCCCATAAGTACGAAATAAATACCTCTAAAAGAACCTGATTGCTCTATTGCGAAGATGTCTGCAGGCGATTCTACCACACAGCATATTGCGTGATTGCGCGATTTGCTTGCGCAGATACGGCAGGTATCTTCTTCAGTGAGAGTGCGACACTGGATGCAGTTTCCCACTTCGTTAATAGCAACGGTAAGTGATTCACTAAGCTTTTTTCCGCCCGATCGGTTTCTTTCCAGCAAGTGTAGGGTCATCCGCTGCGCCGATTTTGGTCCGACACCTGGAAGACAGCGGAACGCCTCAATAAGCTGATCAATTAGGGGGCTGGAATTCACAACTACTCCTAGAAAGGAAACTTAAAGTCATCTGGCATTTTCATTCCGCCAGCCATGCCGCTTAGCGAATCTTTATTCTTCTCTTCGATCTTCCTAACAGCATCATTTACAGCTGCAGCAAGCAGGTCTTCGATCACTGCTTTGTCCTCGCCCAGCAATGCATCGTCGAGACTAACGTTGAGAACTCCATGCTTCCCGTTCATTGTGATCCTGACCAAGCCGGCGCCGGATTCGCCTTCTGTTTTCGTCTTGACCTGTTCTTCTTGAGCTTTCTGAAACTGCTCTTGCATCAGTTTCGCTTGCTTCATAATTTCATTCAAATCGGTCATGCTTGTTATTAATCCTTATTAGGCGCTATAGTTTCTTTCGCTAGAGTGCCCGAGAAGTGCTTCAGCAATTCCTGCACATTCTCATCACTCTCGAAATCGTTGACCATCGCAATATGCTTCTCTTGTTTTACCCTTTGAATCAACATCGCCGGAGTTTCATTCTTGACATCTGCTATCTCAATTTGTACTAAAACCTCTACAGCAAAATAGCTACTCAATGCCTGAGAGATTTTTGGCAACAGTTCATCGCTAAAAACGGCGCTCTGAGCATGGTCCAATACGAAGTGTATGGTGTTGGAATCTGCTCGTTGAAAATCCGAATTAGCAAGAACGTTGGCTGCAATGCCCGTTATTTCGAGCTGAGGGTAGAGCCGCAACCAGCTCTCCGGACTCAACGAATCTAGCGTGATCAACCCTGTCGACGCTGCACTAGCTGGCTTGTCGCTTTCGCTGCCCTCTTCAGGCTCCAGCTGCTTTTCTCGATGAGCATCGACTACCCTTGCGTTGGGCACCTCAGCACCGCTCATGTTCGGTATCACTAGATTGTTCCGCCTCAATATCGGTAGGCGCTTCAGGAGATACCTCGATGGCCTCTTCACTCATTCTCTCAGGTTCAGGCTCCTCTAACTGCTGGGCCGACACTATCTCTACTGTTAGTTTATTCTTTTTTTTTTCGCTTTCAGTAGCGCCGCTCGATTCATTATTCGTCGAGGAATCGGAACTTGCCCCGGCCTCTATATTTGTACGATCTACATAACCTGGAGAAAATACCAGCATGCGAATCAACAACATCTCAAAAGCAGTCCGCACCTCCGCCGAGAGCCGCAGATCTTCCCTGCCCTTGATTCCCATTTGATAATACAGCTGCACATCTTCCGCACTGATCAAGGAGGCCAGCTCCAGAATCTGAGGCATGTCTCCATAACTATTGTCCGCAGCCTTAGGCTCGATTTGCGCAATAGCTACACGATGCAACGTTGATAATAAACTATCTAAGGTATGACCATAATCTGGCGTCTGCTCAGCAATATCCCGAATGAGTTCGAGTATTATCGAAACTGATCTCGATGCCATGCCCTTTAATAACTCATACACTTGCTTCTGCGGAGGTACGCCGAGCATCTGGATGACGCCATCGGTAGCGACCTGACCCTCGCAATAGGAAATCGCTTGGTCTGCAAGAGTGAGAGCATCTCTCATACTTCCAGACGCTGCTGCCGCTATCTGCCACAGCGCTTCTTCTTCGAATTCTAATTTTTCTTTTTCCAACACCGAGCCGAGATACTCAGAAATAAGTTGCGGGCTCAAATTTTTTAAATTGAACTGCAGGCACCTCGAGAGAATAGTAATCGGCAACTTCTGGGGGTCAGTGGTAGCGAACAGGAATTTCACATGAGGAGGTGGCTCTTCAAGAGTCTTCAAGAGTGCATTGAAGCTATGATTGGACAGCATATGCACCTCATCGATGAGGTAAACCTTGAAGCGACCCCGACTTGGCGCGTATTGCACATTGTCGAGAAGCTCTCTCGTGTCTTCGACCTTAGTACGAGACGCCGCGTCAATTTCCAAGAGATCGATGAAACGGCCCTCAGTGATCTCTGTACAAGAGCCGCACTTTTCGCAGGGTACAGAGCTAATCCCTTCCTCGCAGTTTAGACACTTCGCAAGTATACGAGCGAGTGTGGTCTTACCCACACCTCGAGTGCCGGTAAAGAGATAGGCATGATGCAGCCGCTCATTATCTAGTGCATTAATAAGGGATTTGAGAACATGAGCCTGTCCAGCGACTTGGGAGAAGTTACTAGGTCGCCATTTGCGGGCTAGGACTTGATAGCTCATCAGGTTTCTTCGTCAATATTCTGGCAGGTGTGGATACCTAGGACAGAAATGTCGACTCTCGTGAAAATATGATTAGAGGCAGCCCTTGCCAGCCACACCGCGGCACATGAGTCAGCTACTACCGTTGCTCCCTTCCGGGCCTGGCGGGGTTTATAACTTATCATTGCGTGGGGACCGACAAGAGTTACCAGAGCTCATAATACCATAGACGACGGCGTATGCAGCCCGGAATAGCAAAAAGCAACAGCTTAAATCAACGCCGCTACAGAACCGAGCGCCCTAGCAAAAATATTATTTGGCGATGGTTATCGGTTAAATCCGTTTCAATGTACAACTCTATTTATGGTAGAGACAAAGTCACCAGCCTAGAATCTCCGCCACCTCCAACGGCGATCGAAATATACTGCTTACCTGCTACCGAATATGTCATTGGCGTGCCTTGTGGAGGCAGCGGCAGTTCTTCTTCGTGGATAATCTCTCCGCTGGCCTTGTTATAAGCCCTAATCAGGTTGCGACCTCCATCCGATTGAGCCATAAACAATAATGTCTTGGTCAGCAAGGGGCCTACCCTACTCGCACTGCCCACTGGACCGGGATCTAATATACCCATATCAATTATCTTCTGGCGCATCCCTTCTCCGTGAGGAACCATCCATTCATGCTCGCCCGTGTTCAAATTAATGGCCGTGATCCGTCCGTAGGGAGGTTTAGTCAGCGGCAATCCCTGAGGGCCGGCTACTGATCTTGGTCCCCCTCGAACAAAATCCAAATCTGAGCGCTCTGGTGGAGATTCTCTTAATTGCACCACGATAGGAACGGATGCAGAAGGTATGTAGTACAGGCCAGTATCTGGATCAAATGCCGCTCCATGCCATTCGCCACCACCGCCCCAACCTGGAAACTGAATCGCTCCACGTAGTGAAGGTGGAGTAAACAACGGTCCATAGTCATACTTTTCGATATTTTGCAGCGCTTCACTGCGTAATTCCGCACTGA
The DNA here is from genome assembly GCA_949372635.1 of uncultured Pseudomonadales bacterium. Lineage (GTDB taxonomy): Bacteria > Pseudomonadota > Gammaproteobacteria > Pseudomonadales > Pseudohongiellaceae > UBA9145. The sequence goes on along the minus strand of CASIAB010000010.1, from coordinate 66,899 downwards.
AATCGATCAAAGTTTCATCAGATATTCCCTGAGGTTCGAATGCCGCTGGCTTAGTAGGAAACGGCTGGGTTGCCGAGAGCACTTCTCCTGGCACAGTGCTTTGAGGCACGGCTCTTTCTTCGATAGGCCATACAGGCTCGCCAGTAATTCGATCGAACACATAAGTAAAACCTTGCTTTGATATTGCCGCTACAGCCTTAATCGGCCGGCCATCAACAGTGATATCGACAAGTGTTGGCGCCGCGGGTAAGTCATAGTCCCAAACACCGTGGTGCACCATCTGAAAATGCCAGAGTCGTTCGCCAGTCTCGGCACGAACGGCAACTAAACTTTCAGCGAATAAATTGTCGCCTTTACGCAATCCACCATACCAATCATTAGTTGGAGTACCGATGGGTATGTAAACGATGCCTAGCTCATCATCGGCGCTCATAATGGTCCATGAATTAGTGTTACCCGAATATTCCGCAGAGCCATCCTCCCAAGTGTCATTGCCAAATTCTCCAGCCTGAGGAATCGTCTTGAACATCCACTCCAAGTCACCGGTAATAGGATTAAAGGCTCTAACATGCCCGGGAGGCATCTCCTTAGTACGCGCACCATCTGCAACACTGGAATTGACCACAACTGTGTTATTAGTCACCAAGGGCGGCGAAACCACACCATACCGCGACTTATCAATCTCTCTACCCAGGCCCAAAGACAAATCGATTCGGCCATCGACGCCAAAATTAGTATCTGGCTCCCCTGAGGCAACATCGATCGACCAGAGTGTGGAGTCATTGGTCGCGAAAAATATTCGCTGTTCGCCATCTTCCTCCCAGAAAGCAACACCGCGCGTGTTATAGCCTAAATTAGTCGGCCGCCCTGCTTCCCACGCTCTGGTGTCAAAAACCCATTTTTCAGCACCACTGACAGCATCCAAAGCGACGATTCGGCCAAACGACGTGGGCACATACATCGTATCGCCCACTACTATCGGTGTAGCCTTGTATCCTGCCGGCGTCGCGCGAGCATTATCATTGGCAACGTTATTCGCGACGGTTGCGTTATCTACGCTATTCCAGCTCCACGCGGTTGTTAGGGTGCTGACATTGTCTGCAGCTATTTGCTCAAGGGGAGAATATTTCTGAGAACCGTTGTCGCCGCCATAACTGGGCCAGTCGGCTGCTTGGGTCGCCATTGTAGCTAATGCGAAAATTGCGGAGATTAGGATCTTCTGAGATGTTATTTTTGGCATGCTGCCCCCCCGAGTGGCTGGAATTATGTGCTTTGAGGATATTACCTTAAGGGGTGCTAGATGGGTACTCTATGCGATGGAAGGGTATCTTTTATAGTTCAGTGGGGCGCCCGGAGGGATTCACTCACTATTAGCTTAGCTAATTCTCTCGCCCTATGGTCAGCCTTTGGCTGTCCTGCACTCCTGTCGAACCGAATGGTCCTCACCCGACCTTAAGGCCATAAACAAAAAACCCGACGGAAGTCGGGCTTTTTGTTTATGGCGGTGAGACAGGGATTCGAACCCTGGAAACATTTCTGTTTACACACTTTCCAAGCGTGCTCCATCGGCCTCTCGGACACCTCACCATTGTTCTGTTCGCATACTGGCTGTTGCGAGAGCGGCGTAACCTTAGCTTACCGCTAGTTTGAATTCAAGTTCGCCGTTTATTGTCTAATGAGACGACTGTTTACTGAGTCAGATGTTACAGGCGCAGTGCTTCGGTAGACGTTAATATCTAGCCCACCTCGGCGCAAGAAGTTCATTCCCACTCTGAGTTCGCTGGGCGCGCATTTCAGCATGATGTCGCGAAATATACGCTCAGCACACTCTTCGTGATAGCCGAGATGTTCACGGAAGGAAATCAAGTACTCTAACAAACTCGATTCGCTAATCTTCTTACCGGTGTAGCGTATCTCGATGCTCGCCCAATCTGGCTGGCCAGTCACTGGGCAGTTTGACCTAAACAGGTCTGAATAGAGAACCTCGTCGTCAGCATCTACATCTGTAATATTAAGCAACTGTGAATCTGGCTGTTGTGCGATAAGTTCGACATCGAAGTGGTCTATACACTTGCCTGCTCTTGCACCACATACTTTATCTTCTATTTCGTCTAGCGGATGTATAACTACCTTTACTTCCGAGCGACTTATCGATGAAAGGTCTTTCTCGACAAGAGACCTTACGGTCTCCGTGCTTTTATAACGCTCTTGATTTAAAGAATTCAGATAGAGTTTTAGCGATTTTGATTCGACGATGTTTTCCGATTCCGAATTGAAATAGAACTCGCCTATCGCGACCTGTGGCTTGCCTAAACTGCTCAGCCAGGAAAGCTCATATGCTTGCCAATGATCGAGACCAAACATGCGAATTTTTTTGTCGATATCCAACAACGAGCGACTAGCCCAACGTGGTATTGCATACAACACCTCTGGTTGGTACTGTTTTGGATGTTCTGTCTGACTACCGAGAGGATTGTCCGTCATAATAAGTCGCAGCTGCTAGGATCTTAGACCAGTTCCCTTGCGTAGTAGCAAAATGCAGGAAGTAAACAATAAAACTATGAATACGCAAAGGATAAAGAAAGCCCACCTGATATCCACATCCGAGGATCCCAAAATACCGTATCTAAATGTGTTGACCATATAAAATATCGGATTCAGAGCGGAGACAAACTTCCAAAATGGAGGCAGAAGCTCTACTGAATAGAAAACGCCGCCCAGATAGATAAGTGGAGTAAGAACAAACGTAGGGATTATGGAAATATCATCGAAGCTATTCGCAAATAACGCGTTTATAAAGCCTGCAAGTGCAAACACAATAGACGTTAAGAGCACGACGGTAACGGTGATAAATAGATTTTGTATTTCTAGATCAGCAAAAAGCATCGAGATAAAGGTTACGATTGTTCCAACAGCTAATCCCCGTGCCATTCCCCCAACTATAAAACCACAGAGAATTACGTAATTCGGTACCGGGGCTACTAACAATTCTTCTACGCTATGCTGAAATTTATGACTGAAGAAAGATGAGACGACGTTAGAATACGAGTTCTGTATAACCGCCATCATGATCAGGCCAGGCACAATAAATTCCATGTACTGGAAACCGCCCATTTCACCGATTCGCTTACCTACCAAATTGCCAAAGATCACAAAGTAGAGCCCGATCGTAATCGCGGGCGGCACGAGAGTCTGTAACCAGATTCGACCGAACCGGCGGATCTCCCTTAAGACTATTGTTTCAAAAGCTATGTATTTATGATTAGAGAACACTGTGTATTTTCCTAGTCGTTACTTTCGAGCTTGGACAAAAATAACTGCTCCAGTCTATTCGTCTTGTTTCTCATGCTATCAATTTCTATCCCCGCCTCACTAAACACAGCGAACACGTCATTGACACTAAGACCACCAGAGACCGTTACCTCAAAGCAATGCTCATCTACAATTTCCAGACTGGCATTGTTCAAATTCAAATCAAAACCTGGTGATATCTGCGAAGTTGTTTCTAAAATATAGACTTGAGAATCTAGCTCATTTAGCAGCTTACGCATGCTGGTGTTCTCTACTATTTTGCCTTCATCAATAATGGCGATATTGCGGCAGAGTTGCTCAGCCTCTTCCAAATAATGCGTCGTCAGTATAATCGTCGTACCATTATTGTTTATCTCAGTCAAAAATTCCCACATCGAGCGTCGCAATTCTATATCGACACCTGCTGTAGGCTCATCAAGTATAAGTAATCTTGGCTCATGGACGAGCGCTCTAGCAATCATCAAGCGTCTTTTCATGCCGCCAGAGAGAGATCTGGAGCGCTCATTGCGCTTCTCCCATAAGCCTAACTTACGCAAGTATTTCTCACAGCGCTCTGCGGCGAGGTTTCGCGGCAGACCGTAGTAACCGGCCTGTGTCATGACGATGTCGCCTACCTTCTCGAATAGGCTGAAATTCACTTCCTGCGGAACGACACCGAAGTCTAGTTTCGTCTGGTAAACGTGAGACTCAACGCTCTTACCAAAAACCTCTACCGAGCCGGCCGTCTTGTTGACCAGCGTTGAAATCACCCCAATGGTGGTTGATTTGCCCGCGCCGTTGGGCCCCAATAGTGCAAAAAAATCACCCTGCTCTACTTCTAGAGTAATACCCTTGAGTGCCTCGAAACCGTTTGCATAGGTTTTAGCTAGGTTTTGAATGGAGATTGCTGTGGTCATCTAAAGTAGTCTTCATTGGTGGTGTTGTCCGCATGCGCCGATGCCAGCAGAAGTATGTCGATTGTTAATACGATTGGCAACCGAGTGAGTGCAGCACGAGCAGGAAGAGTCGGCGCAAAAACAGATAGTCTAGAAATAGAAAAGCCCGGCGTTAGCCGGGCTCTTACATATGGCGTCCCCTAGGGGTTTCGAACCCCTGTTGCCGGGATGAAAACCCGGTGTCCTAGGCCTCTAGACGAAGGGGACAGTGACTTTACTCAACTGCTCTCTCAAGCAGCGAGGGATTCTAAGAAGCTTGGCCTGTTCAGTCAAGAGCAAAGCTCGAATATTCGGATTATTTATGCTTAGTTCATAGAAAATGTGCACCTTTCTCTGCTTACTCGCAGCCAGTGGCTCTGTTCGGCAAAATACTGACCTGTATTACGCCCTTCTACTTAGGACATTACGAACATCTACTTGCTTCAGTCCGGGGTATCTTGACCCCAAAATTGGACTATGCCATCCTGCCTATGGCTCTGTTCTCTCCAAAAGGCTATAAAAACAGCTATAGACGTACAGACCTTATTGAATCGGCCGATGCTATCAAGGTGCCGCTGAGAATAAGTCTCTCTAGCAGAGGCCGTTGGGGAAACTAGGAAACCAACCATGAAAGACAAGCGTCAGAAGCAAATTGATGATGCTGGTGTCAGCATTGATCAAAAATTGATCGAAGAAGGCGCCGCTCAACTCAATAGTGAGATTCAAGTCTTAGAAGCTTGGCTCACCGAACTCGATTCGTCAGATAAAGATACTTCTGAGGTGCTAGCCGCCAGAAAATCTTATAACGATATGCTGAGCAGTCGCAAAGAAATGCTTAGCACACTAGCAAAACAGGCAAAACTCCAATCAGTCGGCTCGAACTAGATAAAAACCACAGATATCTAAGATGTCTGAACGCATAGAGAATACAGACCAGTAATACTTTCGAACAACCCAACACCCGCCTTATTAACCAAAGAATCCGCTCCCATGCTGTCAGATCAACAGGCTAGAACCATGCTGACACTTCAGTCAGCCATGAACGCGAAGGTAGACCCTAATTGGGTAGCCAGTCGCTATCCTTACCTGCGCGCCGTGCTTATCGAGGCCGCGGAAGCCATAGAGCATCATGGCTGGAAATGGTGGAAAAAACAGGAAAAGGACCTCCCGCAACTGCAGATGGAGTTGATCGATATCTGGCATTTCCTGCTCTCTCAGATCTTGCTTAACGAGGGAGGAAGCGAGACTGCAGCCCTACTTAAGCTGAACGAACAGCTCGGGGCCTTAGAAGATTCAAATCATGTGAATTTCGACGGAAAATCGTACAATTTAGGTACGATGGATCTACTTGAACAGATTGAGCTACTTATTGGAATCTCTGCTGCGCGAAGGATCGAGCTCTCAGTATTTGCGTCGATAATGAGCAATTGCCAGATGTGTTGGACCGATTTGTACTGCCAGTACGTCGGCAAGAATGTTCTCAATTTCTTCCGTCAGGATCATGGCTATAAAGATGGTAGCTATCAGAAAATGTGGAACGGACGCGAGGATAATGAGTATTTGGTAGAGGTAATGGCGGATCTAGACTCAAGTGATGCCGAGTACGAAGACAAACTCTACTCGGCTCTAAGCAATCACTATCCGAACTAGTCTTCGATCGACTCGAGCTTGCTAGTAGTAAGCGTTCTCTTTGACTGTGTGATCCGTAACGTCACGCACTTCCTTCAACTGAGGAACTTGTTCTAGTAAAGTCTTCTCTACTCCGTTTTTAAGCGTGACATCGACCATTCCGCAACCCTGACAGCCTCCACCAAAGCGAAGGACGGCGACATTCTCTTCAAATATCTCTTCGAGAGAAACATTTCCACCATGAGCTGCCAACCCGGGATTGACTTCGTTGTAAAGGATATAATTAACTCGGTCTTCGATTGGGCTATCGTCGGAAATCTTAGGCAAGCGAGAGTTTGGCGCCTTAATCGTAAGCTGCCCACCCATTGAGTCCTTAGCGAAGTCCACTACAGCCTCTTCTAAAAAAGGTATGCTAGCGAGTTCGATGAATGTCTTGAAGTTTTCATACTGCTTCAGTTCGTCGTCTTCTTTTTCTTCTCCGGGGCGACAAAATGATATACAGGTTTCAGCTTTCGGCGTGCCTGCATCCAGAATGAAAATTCGCACTGATATACCGTCACAATCTTGCTTCTCTAGCAACTCTGTAAGGTATTCTTGTGCAGATTCGGTGACGGTTACCATATGTCTTTCTCACGCTTATTTTTACGGCTGCTATAATTATACTCCAATAGATCAGAAATTAGAATAACCCAGCACATTACTGGGTTATTTTCACAATGCCCTAGGCCTGCATTTTTGCTAAACTTGTAGGATTTTTTGAACAGCTATCTTGTCTCCAGCAGCAAACAGCGAATTGAGCACGCCAACATGAAAACCAGCGAATCAGAAGTACGTCTACGCAGACTCCTACAACAGCGCATTTTGGTGCTCGATGGTGCTATGGGCACCATGATTCAGTCACACAAACTATCCGATGCAGAATTTCGCAGCGACCGCTTTGCAGACTTTCCCCATGAGCTAGCAGGCAACAACGATTTACTCTCGCTAACTCAACCTGAAGTGATCAAGCAAATCCATCTTGCATTCCTCCTCGCGGGCGCGGATATCATCGAAACCAATACCTTCAATTCGACACGCAGCTCTCAATCGGACTATCACCTGGAAGATCTGGCCTACGAACTCAATTTAGAAGCATCCAAGCTCGCCAGAGCGGCAGCTGATGAAATAACAGCGACGACACCGGATAAGCCTAGATTCGTTGCCGGCGTGTTAGGACCAACGAGCAAGACAGCATCGCTCTCACCCAAGGTCAGTGACCCTGGTTTCAGAAATATCAACTTCGATGAATTAGTAGCCGATTACAGCAACTCCACCAACGCGCTCATTGACGGTGGCGCCGATATCATCATGATCGAGACGGCGTTCGATACGCTGAATGCGAAGGCCGCAATCTTTGCTATTAGCGAATGCTTTGAGGCCAAGGGCCTGACTCTTCCTATAATGATATCGGGCACGATTACCGACGCCAGTGGCCGCACTCTTTCAGGCCAGACCGTCGCCGCTTTCTGTAACTCGATTTCCCATGCACAGCCTCTATCAATTGGCTTCAATTGCGCATTAGGTGCTGAGCAGCTGCGCCCTCACATTGAGGAGACAGCAGCGATAGTGAATTGCTACGTTACCACTCATCCGAATGCTGGTCTGCCAAATGAGTTTGGGGAATATGATCAGTCTCCTAGTGAAATGGCGGCCATCATCGCCGACTTTGCCGAAAGAGGTTTCGTCAATGTAGTCGGCGGATGCTGCGGTACTACTCCGGATCACATCACTGCTATATGTAAGGCAGTTGAAGGAGTCACTCCCCGCACGATTCCACAACTTAAGCCTGCGTGTCGCCTAGCCGGCTTAGAAGCCTTCAATATCGATGCGGCGTCCTTGTTCGTAAATGTAGGCGAACGGACCAATATAACCGGCTCGGCAAAATTTTCCCGACTGATTATTGATGAAAACTATGAAGAAGCACTCGAGGTCGCATTGCAGCAGGTTGAGTCTGGTGCACAGATAATCGATATCAACATGGACGAGGGCATGCTCGATTCCGAGATGGCAATGAAAATATTTCTCAAGCTCATTGCCTCTGAACCAGACATCTGCCGCGTGCCGATCATGATCGACTCATCCAAGTGGGAGATAATAGAAGCTGGGCTCAAGTGTGTTCAGGGCAAGTCCATCGTAAATTCGATCAGCCTGAAAGAAGGCGAGGAAGATTTTCTCGCGAAAGCTAAGCTCTGCCTGAAATATGGTGCGGCGATTATCGTTATGGCATTCGACGAAAAAGGTCAGGCAGATTCGCTGGAGAAGAAGAACGCAATCTGCAAGCGTAGCTACGACCTACTAACGCAGACAATCGGCTTTCCCGCTGAAGATATCATATTTGACCCCAATATCTTCGCTGTGGCAACCGGCATCGAAGAGCATAACAATTATGCCGTGGACTTCATCGAAGCTTGCCGTTATATAAAGAAAAACCTACCAGGTGCATTGATATCTGGTGGCGTAAGTAATGTCTCGTTTTCATTCAGAGGCAACAATACCGTTCGCGAAGCTATTCACTCTGTCTTTCTTTATCACGCGATACAGGCCGGCCTAACAATGGGCATCGTCAATGCTGGACAACTAACTGTCTATGACGATATTCCGGCAGACCTTAAGAAAGCAGTAGAAGATGTCATCCTCAACAAGCATGACAACGGCACAGAAAACTTAATGGAAGTAGCAGTAAACTACTCGGGGATTCTCAAAAGAAAACCGCTGCAGATATTGCGTGGCGAGACGCCGATGTCGAAAAACGTTTGGCCTATGCTCTCGTAAAAGGCATTACAAAGTTCATCGAAGAAGATACCGAAGAAGCCAGGCAGAACGCTGACAAGCCTATAGAGGTTATTGAAGGCCCTCTAATGAAAGGCATGGATGAGGTCGGCGATCTTTTCGGTAGCGGTAAGATGTTTCTGCCGCAAGTAGTTAAAAGTGCACGGGTAATGAAGCAAGCCGTTGCCTATCTGCTTCCCTATATCGAGGCTGAAAAAGGCGGAGCAATACAGAGCAAGGGCAAGATTTTGATGGCTACTGTAAAAGGAGACGTACATGACATTGGCAAAAATATTGTCGGGGTTGTGCTCGGCTGTAACAACTACGATGTAATCGATCTAGGAGTCATGGTTCCCTGTGAGAAGATTCTCCAGGTGGCTAGAGATGAGAACGTCGATGTGATTGGCCTCAGCGGCCTGATCACTCCATCACTCGACGAGATGGTTCACGTCGCTGGCGAGATGGAGAGACTCGATTTTAATATCCCTCTATTGATAGGGGGCGCCACAACGTCCAAGGCGCACACCGCAGTAAAGATCGAGCAACATTATGTTAGCGGCAGTACGATCTATGTGCCTGACGCCTCGAGGAGTGTGTCCGTTGTTAGCACCCTACTCAATGACAAAAAAAACCCCGAGTATGCGAGCAAAATTCGCAGCGAATATGAAGTCATTCGAGAGCGAGTGGCTAATCGATCAGCCAAACTCAAGTTACTTCCCTATAAGAAGGCAAATGCAAATCCTTTCACAGCTGACTGGAGCAACTTTACAGCTGCGAGACCTGCCTTCTTAGGCACGAAGGTATTCACAGATTATTCCCTTGAGCATCTCATTGACTATATAGACTGGACGCCATTCTTTATCACTTGGAGTCTCGCAGGGAAATACCCAGCTATCCTGAACGACGAAAAAGTAGGCGAGGCTGCCACCGACCTGTTCGCCGACGCTCAGGCGCTCTTAAAGAAGATCGTCGATGAGAAGCTACTAACAGCCAAGGCTGTGATAGGTTTCTGGCCGGCCAACAAGACTGCGGGCAACGACGTTCAACTCTATGCTACAGATGAGTCTCGTGCTCCGCTTAATAAGTTGCATTTCCTCAGGCAGCAGATACCCAAAGAAACCGAGTTGCCCAATCTTTGCTTGGCTGATTTCATTGCCCCTAAATCAGCTGAGAATGGTACGGATTACATAGGCGGCTTCGCCGTTACTGCGGGCATTGGTGCCGAAGAGCTCGCAGCCAAGTACTCAGCGGAAAACGATGACTACACAGCGATCATGGTTAAGGCGCTCGCCGATCGCCTAGCTGAAGCGTTTGCAGAGCACATGCATCAACGTGTACGCAAAGAGTTCTGGGGCTTTGATCCCGCTGAAGAATTCTCCGCGACAGAATTGATACACGAAAAATACCGGGGGATTCGCCCGGCACCCGGCTACCCAGCTTGTCCCGACCACTCCGAGAAAAAGACCCTCTTTTCTCTTCTGAATGCAGCCGAAGAAACACAGATCGAGCTGACCGAGAGTTTTGCCATGAATCCAGCTGCCAGCGTCAGTGGCTTCTACTTTGGGCATCCAGAATCTAAGTATTTCTCTGTAGGTAAAATTACTCAGGAACAGGTAAATGACCTGTCCAATAGAAATGGTAAACCAACGGCAGAAATGACAAAATTACTCACTCCGAATTTGGAATGAGACCTACATAAAACTCACAGTTAGTAGTTATTCAGACCAGCGAATAGAGAGCATTGAGCAACATGTACAGATACGACGGATATGACCATCAGATGTTAGCGGATCGAGTCGCCCAGTTTCGCGATCAGACTAATCGCTACATAGATGGCAAGCTAAGTGAAGCCGAGTTCCTGCCCCTGCGCCTCCAAAACGGGCTCTATGTGCAGCGCCTAGCACCGATGCTTCGCATTGCTGTGCCCTACGGCATGCTGTCTTCAACACAATTGCGAAAGCTTGCCTACATAGCCAATCATTACGATAAGGGTTATGCGCATTTCACCACTCGCCAGAATATTCAATATAATTGGCCCGCTTTAGTAGACGTGCCGGATTTGCTAGCTGATCTCGCAGAAGTAGAAATGCACGCCATACAAACCAGCGGCAACTGCATTCGCAACACCACTACAGATCAATTTGCAGGTGCAGCTCCTGATGAACTAGAAGACAGTAGAGCGTATTGCGAGATCATTCGTCAATGGTCAAGCTTCCACCCTGAATTTGCATATCTACCACGGAAATTTAAGATTGCCGTCTGCGGTACTGCTGACGATCAGGCTGCTACGCAAGTTCATGACATCGGCATATACCTTGTTAAAGGCAGTAATGACGAGGTTGGCTTTCGTATTCTCGTGGGTGGCGGCCTCGGCCGCACACCAGTTATAGGCAAAGAAATATTCGACTTCATTGAGAAGAAATATCTTTTAACAGCACTAGAAGCAATACTTCGTGTCTATAACCGCGAGGGGCGTCGTGACAATAAGTACAAAGCCAGAATCAAAATACTGGTAAAGGAAACTGGTGTCGAAGAGTTCAAGAACAAAGTAATAGAAGAATGGGCATTCATTAAAGATTCTTCGCTTACGCTTACAGACGAAGAAATTGATCGCTGCCAGAAATTTTTCGATGCTCCGGACTATAAAAACCTCGGCAACAGTCCTGCACAACTGACTGATAAATTACAGAGTAATATACTGTTCGCGGCCTGGCACTCTCAAAATGTAAAACCTCACAAGGTTCCAGGTTACTCTATAGTGACTGTTTGCTTTAAAGAGACAGGTGTCGCTCCCGGTGATGTAACTGACCTCCAACTTAAACAAATAGCCGACTTATCTGACCAATATAGCTTCGGTGAAATACGAATTAGCCACAAGCAAAATATAGTTATGGCGGATGTACGTCAGGACCAACTCTTTGAACTTTGGGAAGTGTTGGAATCCGGAGCAATGGCGAGCCATAACCTTGGCCTACTAACCGATGTTATCTGCTGCCCTGGCGGTGATTTCTGCGCACTAGCCAATGCGAAATCCATTCCTATAGCCGAATCAATTCAACGAAAGTTTAATGACCACGAAGAACTCATCAATATCGGCGAGATGAGCCTCAATATTTCTGGATGCATGAATGCATGCGGGCATCACCACGTTGGCAATATCGGCATTCTAGGAGTCGACAAAAAGGGGGAAGAGTATTATCAAGTCTCGCTAGGGGGCTCATCAAAGAACAAAGCTAGCCTCGGCAAAATTATAGGCCCCTCTTTCGCACAGGAAGAAATCTCCGATGTCGTCGAAAATATCGTGAGTGTGTACAAAGAGATGCGCAACGACGATGAAAAATTCATCGATACATACAACCGGATTGGAATAGATCCATTTAAGGAGAAAGTCTATGCCAAAGCTGATTAATAAAAATGCAGTCATAGACAATCCTTGGACGGTCATGAAGGCATCTACCGGGCCGGATATTTTAAAGGTGGTTACCGGCAAGAATTTCATCGTACCGCTACAGTTCTGGAAGCTTTATCAAGAAGAGTTGGATCGATACGACGGCAAAATTGCCGTATGGTTAGATTCTGATGAAAACCCTGAACAGATCACTGGCGAGGTTGGCTCTCTGCCTCTGATTGCTCTTAATTTCACTGTTTTTTCAGACGGGCGTTCTTACACGAGCGCAAGAGAACTAAGGCAGAAGTATGCCTTCAAGGGAGAGGTCCGAGCTATTGGAGACGTACTGCGCGATCAGCTTTACTATATGGCCCAATGCGGCTTTGATACTTTCGAAATACGTCACGATCAAGAACCAGAGCTTTGCCTAGATGCGTTTAAAGATTTTGAGACCGGCTACCAGTCTACTATCACACAACCCACTCCCTTATTCAGGCGACGCTAGCTCGCCATAGCCGAGGCCTACTAGCGTGACAGTAGCACTATGGAATCTGATTCTTTCTCACTTTCGTCGATTGTGATACTTAGCTGTTGAGATCAAGCACGAAGCGCCCGTTTGCCCCCCCTTTTAATACCTGAGCTAGACTTGCATTAAGTTCAGCAAACCCGATATCTGTGCAAATTATTTCTAGCTGATCAAGCTTCCATTCTGCACCAAGCTTATTCCATAGCCGCCGTTTAGTTTCAATTGGAAGTTGTACCGAATCCACGCCTAAAAGATTCACGCCCCGCAAGATAAAAGGAAGAACCGTAGTAGAAAAACTTGGAGACTGAACCAAGCCACAGGCGGCTACACTTCCACCATAGCGCAGCGATTTGATTACGTTGCTGAGGGTATCTCCACCGACCACATCGACAGCAGCGGCCCAATCTTCTTTGAGCATAGGCCGTGTTTTTTCTTCTCCAAGCGCGTTTCGTTCTACAACTTCAGACGCTCCTAATTCGGTCAGCCTCGCATGAGCCTCTTGCTTTCCAGTGCTCGCGGCAACATCAAAGCCAAGCTTGCTCAATAGGGCAACGGCTACCATGCCAACACCACCACTCGCGCCAGTTACCAGCACCCTACCCTGACTCGGCTCGACACCATTTAATAGGAGTTTCTCAACACACAACGCCGCGGTAAAACCCGCCGTGCCTATAATCATGCTTTCTTTTTGACTCAGCCCAGATGGCAGTTTGACGACCCATTCGGATGGCACGCGAATCATTTGCCCCAAACCACCGCTAGTATTCATGCCAAGGTCGTAGCCAATTACCAGCACCTCGTCGCCTGGTTTCAGATCCGCATCAGCGCTGTTAACGACTGTTCCTGCCGCGTCTATGCCAGGCGTATGCGGGTACTGCCGTGTAACAGCTTTGTTACCACTAAAAGACATGGCATCTTTAAAGTTTAGCGAGGAATAATTGACCTGAATTAAGGTGTCTCCTTCCGGCAAGTCATCAACACGGCGTTCCACTACTGCCGCGCTGTATTCTCCTTCGCTGTCTTCCGAAACCTGCAATGCTTTAAATTCTTGCAATTATCTGTCCGCCCTTAGTTGTTGGTTCATTCGACAAGGCGTAAAGCCCTGTCAGCGTATCTAGAGTTAATGTTATTGAAATGTATTAGTCGTCGATTTCCCGACCCAGTTGGCGAACAGTTTTTCAGCCGTTCCTTGGAAGGCACCGCCAATTTTATCTTGTAGAGATTTTGGTAGCTCATATTCCACTTCGTATACATCGGCTTCCTCGCAGGCGCCGACGATGCAGTCGTCACTGGTCTTGATCTCATCGACCATATAACGCTCCTTAGCCTGAGTACCGACCCATGTTTCGCCGGTGGCGATCTTGTCAATCTCAACGCTCGGTCGGTGCTCTTTGATCCAAGCTTTAAAGATGTCGTGCATTGTTTCTACTTCTTCTTGAACCTTGTCGCGCCCTTTTTGAGTAATTTCTCCAAACTGAGTTAGTGTTCTCTTGAATTCACCGGCGCTAATAATTTCGTAATCGACTTCATTTTTCTTAAGCACACGATGAAAGTTTGGTAACTGTACCAATACGCCGATTGAACCTATTATAGCAAAGGGTGCGGATACCAAGCGATCGGCTAAGCAAGCCATCATATAACCGCCGCTAGCTGCAACTTTGTCTACACAGATAGTAAGAGGTATTTGTTTGCTTTTGATACGCAGCAATTGCGAGGACGCAAGTCCATAAGCATGCACCATGCCTCCTGGACTTTCTAGGCGCAACAAAACCTCATCGTGAGGTTCCGCCAGTGTCAGTATCGCTGTGATCTCTTCACGCAAAGATACCACTTCATCAGCGGAAATGTTTCCCGTGAAGTTGATTACGTAAACACGCTTCTTTCTTTGTTCTGCCTTGCTCGCGTCGTCAGCGACATCATCTGGCTTCTTTGCTGCCTCTTTGTCCGCTTTAGCCTGTTCCTTCGACTCGATCTTAGCCTTCTTCTTCTCGTCTTTGTGAACCTGTTTTAACTGGTCTTTGGCCAGCACTGAGTATCGCAAAGTATCCTTCATATCATCAAAATGCTCATTAAGATGAGTAACCTTGATCTGACCTTTTTTACCAGTCTTGCGCTGGCGATTTCCGCTAGCAGCGATCGAACCCACAACAATGACAATAGACACTACGATGGTCACCGCCTTTGCTAAAAACATGCCGTACTGAGTCAAATATTCCAAACGTATTTCTCCTGTAATGCTCGTTGTTTGCGCATTTTGCATCTATTGTTTAAGGAACTCAAAATAGGACACCCCTCACAAACTTACCTATTCTTAACCTCGTCTATAAAGGTCCGGATTAGCTTTCCCGCCACACTTACCTTCTCAGATGGCACATTAGGCAAGGAATCAATATCAAACCACCGAGCATCGGCGATTTCTGACAGGTCTGGGACAATCTCACCTCCATCATATTCCGCCAAGAAGCCCAGCATTAGCTGCGACGGGAATGGCCAAGACTGACTAGATATATAGCGGACGTTCTTAACATACAAATTTACTTCTTCCTTTACTTCCCTGTGTACTGTTTGTTCTGGAGTCTCCCCGATCTCGATAAAGCCGGCCAAACAACTATAGAAGTTAGACTTATAGCGCGAACTTTGAGCAAGAAGCATCTTATCGTCTTTAGTAACGAGCATAATCACACAGGGGCTAATTCGCGGAAAGAAATGCAGCGAACAGCTCTTGCAGACCAAGGTTCGTTCACTCCCATGATGGACCGTCTCCGTGCCGCAGGTCCCGCAATATTTATGGCTTTTATACCAATCGACTAGCTGACTCGCTCTGCCCGCGAGCAGGAATTTTTCCTGATCCGTATCGGAAAGAAGACTCCGCAGAGATTTAACCTCAGCTTGGAGAATCACAGATATGTTCTGCTGCAAACTGACAGCAATTACCGATGTGTCAGCGTCTCGTTGCAGCAAGATTAAATCGGCAGAATCGTCTAAGTGATCACTTATCTGCTCGAGACTCCACAGAATACCTTCATCACGCACCAAAATCTGCGATAAGTAAAACAATATGAAGCTATCAGATTCGCTTAATTGTTGGCGGTTGAGGAAATGCTCTGTATGAGACATGGGTACTCTATCGACAGATGGCTGGGACTAATTTTTGAGCTACGCTGCGCAAAAATCGCAACAGTTTGCATTTATGAGGTTTTCGCAAAGAACTAGTGTAAGTTGGCGCAAGATACTATAGTTTCTGCAAGTGCTGTTCAAGATGATTCGTGCCGGTCGCTGCTAGGTCTGATTTTCACCTTCTAAATCTAGCCACAGACACCCATGTTCGCTACTCTGAGCAAGATCATTCAGGCGCTGCCGATGAACCTTCAGCTCATCGCTACCAGCCTTGACCACCGCAATTTTCGGTCGCTCGGTATGGCTCTTTCTAGTCTTAGCTCTACGCGTTGAACCTTCTAATTCATCTTCAGCTAGAAGCAGACTGGATTGACCGCTTGTCATCACCAAATAGACATCGGCCAAAATTTCTGCGTCCAGTAAGGCGCCGTGAAGCTGCCTTTGTGTGTTGTCCACTCCGTAACGTTTACAGAGTGCGTCGAGGCTATTGCGCTGCCCAGGATGCATCTCGCGAGCGAGTAGCAGACTATCGAGGATACGACAGAAACTCGTTATTTGAAGCGCATCTGTTTTGGTCGCACGTAGTTCGTGATCTAGAAATCCGATGTCGAATGGCGCATTGTGTATGACTAATTCTGACCCATCGATGAAGTCGAGAAACTCAGATTCGACCTGATGAAAGCGTGGTTTATCTGCAAGGAAATGTGACGTAAGGCCGTGCACTTCCATTGCCCCTGCATCGATCTCACGATCAGGGTTAAGATAGCAGTGAAAATGCTTTCCGGTAAGCTTGCGATTGTCAATTTCCACGCAGCCTATTTCGATAACTCGGTGGCCCTGAGAAGGATCCAAACCGGTAGTTTCAGTATCAAGTACTACCTGTCGCATATTATGCTTTCCATCTATCGAGCTTCCTACTTGAGCTATTTATGTTAACTATTTACTTCAGCTGCTTAGCTTGAATTGAATGTTAGCTACCAGCTAATCCAATTCATCTATCCCTAGATTTGCCAGTTGATCAGCGATCTCGTTTTCAGCATGCCCGCTATGCCCCTTAACCCAAATCCATTCGATTGTATGCCCGCCCACAAGTCCGTCAAGTTCCTTCCAAAGCTCCACATTTAGCACTGGCTTTTTGTTTGCTGTACGCCAATTCCGCTTTTTCCAGCTTTCGATCCACTCGGTGATCCCGGTGAGCACATATTTGGAATCGGTTGTGATCACCACGTCGCAGGACTTGGTTAAAGCCTGAAGGCCCCTGATCACTGCCGTGAGTTCCATTTTGTTGTTGGTACTCATAGTCTCGCCACCATGCAGAGTCTTCTCCACGCCACCATAGCGCAGTAACACTCCCCATCCACCTGGCCCAGGATTTCCTCGACAGGCTCCATCGGTATACATCTCAACTACTTGTGACATAGAAATATCTAACGCCTTAATTATTTGATGCTGCAGTTCTCTTAATGGACCTTAATCTTAGCACGAGCGTTTTCCACGGCGGGCATTCCCGAGGAGCGCGCACGTAATGTCCGCCACGTTGGCAGTATGGGTGTGACAGGCACGGCCTGTTTGATGCAACGAATAAAATAGGCTCCGCCAAGGGGGCTATGGAGCCTATTGCCTAAATTTTCGATGCTTTGTGCGTGGCTTAATAATCTCGATATTTTCACAGGCATAAAATGCAAGCCATAGAAAATAGAATCTATGTGCAGGTCTAACAGTTTCAGCCAGTCGCTGACGCGTCCCTTCGAAATAAATTTCCCCCGCCAAGGCATATTCTTCTTCCGTTTGAATAGCTTCCAGAATCCCCAATAGCTATAAGGATTGAACCCTACAATAAGCATGTGACCACCGGGACGTAACACTCGAGTCGCCTCTCTTAGAACGCGATGGCTGTTCGTCGCAAAATCGAGAGCATGATGAATAACTATAACATCGATACTATCGCTGCTTAGGGGCAGCTCCTCGTTGCTCGCTACAGCTCTAGTAGAACCCACCCTAAAGCTAGGAGAGAAAATTATCTTGTGACCTACTGGGCTTTGCTCAATAACAGAATGCTCTTCACTGAATCCGAGCTGCAGTATGTGATAGCCAAAGAGCTTCTCGAGGGCTGCGTGAATCGCTTTCTTCTCGGCGAGAAGAACAGCCTCCCCCTGCGGGGATTGAAACCAATGCGCCACCTGGCTCGAGAGCATGTCTGAGTCAGGCATGCCGCGAAGTAGACGACGGCGAGTCTCATGTTTGGAAAGTAGATTCATTTGCTCCTCTTGGGTGATCCTGAGCTGAATAGTTTTGAGGCTACATAGTTTAAACACTATCGGACTGGAAATTAAGCGATATCCCCCCAATAAGGACCTGCACTAGGTATTACGGCATGCAATAGCTTATCATGTCGGTTTTGTCGTAAAACCTTCTCTATGATCAGCACTTTCCGTTCCATGCCTTCATAATAGGAGCTTAAAGTACCAGAAAGCTCGCTCATTTTATCGAATTCACTTACTTACTTCTCAGGCATTAGATTTGCGAACACTAGTTAGAAACATCGTAATTACGCTACTTCCACTACTCCTTGCAGCTTGTCAAAACTCGCAACAATTGGAGTCGCCCCCCGCTGAATCTAGAAGCGCTGCCACAATAGAGGAACACACACAGAACCCAGAATTTTCGCTTGGGAATTCAGAGATAGCCAATAAGGTATCAGCGCTGGCCACAAATTCTGACATACACTACGATGATTTATGGGAAAAAATTCGTAGACGGATTTCAACTTCATGAGCACTATTCACATCCTAACGTCGCGAGATATAGTCAGAACTATTCAACGCAGCAACGCTATTTCGACCTACTACAGAATCGAGCTTCACCGTTCTTATTTGAGATAGTTGAAGAAATTGATCGCCGCGGACTCCCGATGGAATTCGCGTTACTGCCAATGGTCGAAAGCTCTTACAATCCCAACGCCTATTCGAAGCAACATGCGGTAGGCCTATGGCAATTTATTGGCGCTACAGGATCGAGCTTTGGATTGCAGCAAGATTGGTGGTTCGATGGTCGCAGAGATCCATTGGCCTCTACTCACGCTGCTTTAGACTACATGGAGCAGCTCTACAAACGATTCGATGAGGATTGGTTACTAGCCCTTGCCGCCTATAACACAGGAGATGGGAACCTGCGTAAAGCTATTCGCAAGAATGACGATGAAGAAATAAATTTCTGGAATCTTAATCTGCCAGAGGAGACAGAGGCGCATGTGCCGAAACTACTCGCCCTATCCGCCATCATCGCTGACAACGACGCTTGGAACATCGAGTTAGAGCCGCTTGCCAACGAGCCGATACTCCGCTCCGTCCAGATCGGTACGCAAATAGACCTCTCGCAAGCTGCAAGGTTAGCCGAGATCGAATATGAACAACTAAGAGCATTGAACCCGGGTTACCTCCAATGGGCAACTCATCCAGACCAACCGCAGGAAATGCTGCTCCCGCTTAAAAACGCAACATTGCTGGAGAGCGCCCTAGTTGGAATAGATAAGCATGACCTCCTGACTTGGGATCGATATGAGATAAAACCGGGTGATACGCTCGGCGCGATTGCTGCAAGGTTAAACACCCGTGTAGATGTACTACAGACGTTTAATTACTTAGTTGGGAGTCGCATAAAAGCCGGCGAGTCCCTGTTGATTCCGCGCACCAACGATCCCGAGCTTCTATCTTCAGCGCCCCGCATGGCAAGGCTCAAGACAAGTGAATGCCCTCAGGTACCAAGTCAATACGTGGTAAGAGACGGAGATAACCTCTGGGTTATTGCAAAACGATTCCAACTCCGCTCAATCGAGATCGCCGCTTGGAACCAGATACCCCTGAACGAGTTGCTACAGCCAGGCCAGATTTTAAACTTGTCCTATGCAATTGAAGATAAGAATAAAACGCTGGAAGTAAAAATCAGCGATAGTGCTGCCTTCTATGTTGTTCGCAGCGGCGATAACATGGACGCAATAGCTAGTCGTTTTAGCATTGACCTGCAAATGCTGCTGCTGTGGAATGAGCTTAGCATAGACGAATTAATTTTTCCCGGACAAGAACTTCGAGTTATTCCGGGGAGTTTAGGAAACTAGTGGATATGACAGATGATTTAAGCACCGCCAACGCTCCAAAAGAGTTTCTCGGCCATCCGCGTGGCTTAGTTATTTGCTTCCTGACCGAAATGTGGGAGCGCTTCAGTTATTATGGGATGCGCGCCCTGCTCATCTTCTATTTAACCCAGCACTTTCTTTTCTCTGATCAATCTGCCTCAAGCATCTATGCCGCCTACATATCACTAGTCTATATAACACCCGTTATTGGAGGAGTTGTCGCGGACCGCTACATCGGTCCTGTTAAGGCAGTTATTCTAGGATCCATACTACTCGTTGCCGGTCACTTAGGCATGGCCATCGAAGGCTCCCAGGCGATGGAGACCATCATAGATGGCAAGACGATAATTCAACGCGACCCATTCTACCTCCAGGTATTCTACTTCTCGCTTGGGCTAATCATTATGGGCGTAGGCTTCTTGAAAGCTAACATCTCTACACTCGTAGGCTCTATGTACGAGCGCGAGGACCCTCGACGCGATGGAGCCTTCACGCTGTTTTATATGGGGATCAATGCCGGCTCATTCTTAGGAGCAATTATCTGCGGCCTATTATTACAGTATAAAGGTTTTAGCTGGGGATTCGGCGTAGCCGGTATCGGCATGTTGTTCGGATTAGCAATATTCATAAAAGGCCATCATCTATTTGGGCCTGCTGGGCGACCAAAAGACCCGATGGCACTGCAGCAGAAAGTCTTTCTTGGGATTAGTCGCGAAATGCTGATTTACATACTAGCCTTTGTTGGCGTTTTAGTATGTTGGCAGCTTATGCAGACACCCCTTCTTGTAGGCGGTCTTGTAGGCGCTACGCTAATAGGCATGACTCTTACTGTTATTGTCTACGCATTCACAAAGTGTGAACCGATGGACAGAAATAGAATGCTCGTCTGCCTTTTCTTAATGAGCTACCAGATAATCTTTTGGTCACTTTGGGAGCAGACCGGCAGTTCTCTAAACCTGATGGCTGATCGAAACGTAGATCGCATAGTATTCGGCCTCGAGCTACCGGCAGCGATGTTTCAATCGGTGAATGCCTTCTTTATCATTACCCTAGCGCCAGTCTTCAGCATTATCTGGATTTATCTAAACCGGCGTGGCTGGGAGCCCAGCACACCCACCAAATTTGCATTAGCGCTTATGCAGCTCGGGCTCGGCTTCTTGTTCTTAGTGTATGGCGCATCGCTGGCGACTGATCCCACCCAGATCGCACTAATTTGGCTAATTCTACTGTACTTGCTGCATACCACGGCTGAGCTCTGCATATCGCCGGTTGGTCTTTCTATGACAACCAAACTCTCTGTTTCAAATGTCGTCGGCATGATGATGGGTTGCTGGTTTCTAGCGATGGCCGGAGGAAATTATATTTCTGGTACTATTGCGGCCATGACCGGCTCGGACACTGTAGGAGGAGAAGTTGTAGACCCTGCGGCGGCGCTTGCCAACTATATGGATGTCTATTACACGGCAGGCATCTACAGTATCGGTATCGGAATAATGGCCTTGTTTATTTCGCCCGTATTGAGGCGCTTTATGCATGGCATTAAGTGAGCCACCCAAGTACTAGTTAATAATCAGATATCGGTAATCCCTCGAAAAATACAGTAAAATGGACAACATAAAAATCAGCTAAAACAGGATGAAGGCATGGGTTATCTCACAGGTAAAAAGTACTTAATTCTCGGTGTTGCTAGCAAGCTCTCAATCGCCTCAGGTATAGCAGAGGCGATGCATCGCGAAGGCGCCGAACTAGCATTCACTTACCAGAATGAGAAACTCAAGGAACGCGTTCTTAAATTTGCGGCAACCTGGAACTCAGATTTAGTGTTTCCATGCGACGTTGGCAAAGACGAAGAAATTACAAACCTATTCGCGGAACTCGGGAAGAGCTGGGATGGTCTAGATGGAATCGTTCACTGTCTCGCATTCGCTCCAGGCAATGAGCTAGACGGAAATTATGTGGAAGTAACGACGCGAGAGGGCTTCTTGATGGCGCACGAAATTAGCTCTTATAGTTTCGTCGCACTCGCTCAAGCGGGAAGATCAATGATGGCCGGCAGAAACGGATCCTTGCTCACCCTGAGTTATCTGGGAGCAGTACGCAGTCTTCCTAACTACAATGTTATGGGATTAGCAAAAGCAAGTCTAGAAGCTAACGTACGTTATATGGCTGCGAGCCTTGGGCCAGATGGTACTAGAGTGAATGCTATTTCGGCAGGACCAATCAAGACCCTCGCAGCTGCCGGCATTAAGAGCTTTAGGAAAATGCTTAAACACAATGCGCAGCAGACGCCTCTAAGGAGGAACGTTACGATCAGTGAGGTGGGTAATGCAGCGAGCTTTCTTTGCTCTGACCTAGCCTCCGGAATCAGTGGCGAGATTATCTATGTTGATGGCGGCTTCAATACTACCGCCATGGGTTCTCTAAACCATCTCGAGACCGAAGAAAAATAGCCCCTTAAAGCGGCTGCTCATCTAGAATGCTCGACTCGATGTCAGCATTCTCTTGCAAGTTACTCATATAGGCTTGAAAGTCGCTATTGCCCAGATCCGACATCATTGAACTCAGCATATTTTCTTGGTCTATCTGGGGAATCGATGCAATCGAACCGGCATTGATACTATTCAGCTCTACAATCACCGCTGTATCATTGGTCAAGACAAGATTGTCATAAGAAGGCGTATCCGAATCGCCTAGAGACATAGAAAATACCTGAGTTAAAATCTCTCTATTAACGGTAACGGCGCCCCTGTTGACGCCTTCCTCTGTAAGCCACTCTATCTCATTCTCGGCCAAAAGCTGCTCATAAGGCTCATCGTTTTCTATGTTAAGCATAAGCTGATCACTAAGATTTTGAACTGCTTCGCGCTCCATCTCAGTACGAATAATTACAGCGATCTCTGGCTCAACTTCCTCAAGCGGAAGAACGGTTGCCTCATTAAAGAGCAGAGCATTCAGAACAACAGCCTGCGATGTACTTAGCTCAATCACTTCACTGTTATTGCCCTCAATCAGAACCTCCTGGGAAAATGCTGCAGCAACAAGCGCCTGGTTGGAGAAAATGCCGCTAGTTCCGGTACGACCGAAAGCACCACTAATGAGCACATCCATTCCTAGTTCTTCAGAAATCGTTTCTAAGTCTCCCGTCTCAAACGCTAGATTAGAGAGATCGCTCAAT
The DNA here is from genome assembly GCA_949372635.1 of uncultured Pseudomonadales bacterium. Taxonomy (GTDB): domain Bacteria; phylum Pseudomonadota; class Gammaproteobacteria; order Pseudomonadales; family Pseudohongiellaceae; genus UBA9145. Next base: position 43,898 of record CASIAB010000010.1, on the reverse strand, counting down.
CGCTCGGCGTATATTAACTCCACTTCCGAGCTCTTTAATTCTCGCTCGATGCGTTCGGCCATTTCTTCAAAATCCTGGAATACATTTACTGAGTCCTCAGTAAGTTTCACGATGTGAACACCGAAATCCGAGACAACCGGGCCCGAAACCTCATTTATTGACAAAGTTTCAAGCACTTCTTCAACGGCTACCGGGAACGCAGTGCCATCAGTATAGCCGATATCCCCGCCCTCTTCCGCAGACACGGTGTCTGTAGACATATCCAAAGCTACCGCTCCAAACTCTTCACCAGCATCAATCCGCTGCTTAGCCGCAGCGGCCATCTCCAGAGCCTGCTCATCGTTAAGGTCTCCTCCAACTTCAAAAAGTATGTGGGATGCGCGCTTTTCCGCCGACCCTTCAAACTCTGATCTCTCTGATTCATACTGCGCTTCAATCACACCTTCATCGAGATCGATTTCACTCGAGATTACGTTTTTATCCAACATCACATAATTCACCGATACGGTCTCGGGCTGCGTGAAATCTTGCGGATTCTCAGTGTAGTAGGTTTGGATTTGGGCGTCTGAAATCGCAGTGCCTAGAGTTCGAGCGCCTAAAGGAATTGAGAGATAGCGAAAGTCCCGTGTCTGAGCCGACAGGCGGGCAATTCGTTCTAACTCGGAGTCAGTAACAAAGGCCGAGCTGCTGTAAGCGTTAGCGAGCTGTGACAACAGCATCTGCTGCTGTAACGTTTCTCTGTATATGGGAATGCTGAAACCCTGACTAGCCATAGTTCGTACCGCTAAATCGGAATCGAACACGCCGTTTATCTGGAAATTTGGATTTTCTATAATCGATCTGTCTACCCGGTTGCTGGACACGGACATATTTGATCCCTGGGCAGATTGCCTCAACAAAATCTCTTCAAGGAGCTGGGACAATGCGATTTGCTCAAGGAGCCCCTGATCCAAGGAATCTGCGCTTCCGCCGATAGAGTTCAAAAGATTCTGGGTATTCACCTGCAATTGGGCTTCGGATATTTCCTCGCCATTAATTTCAGCGATTGGCTGTGATGTTATGAAGCCACTCATGATCGAATCCACTCCGAAAAGAGCAAATATCGCCACGATCAAGCCGATGATAACCTTGGCTATCACACCCTGTGAATTATCACGTATATCTTGAAGCATATTTGTTCCTAAATTTTGCTAAATTGCTTATCGACCACTCCCCGCCAGAGGAGAAAGTAATGTAATTCATAAACCAAAAAAGGCGCATCATAGATGCGCCCTACTTTTTCTTGGGAACCGCAGGAAAGTCAATCTCTCAATCCCATTCAATTAGGTTCGTAGCTTTAGGCTCTAAAGCACCGAATCTGCAACAGTTGAGACGGTGTCAGCTTAGTAATTGAACATGCAGCTCAATCAAGAGTTAACAGAATCTTTAAGTGCCTTACCAGCTTTAAAGCTAGGTACACGCGCAGCCTTGATTTGAATTGGCTCGCCAGTTTGGGGATTACGGCCAGTTCTAGCAGCTCTGTGCTTAGTGGCAAAAGTTCCAAAACCTACTAACACAACAGGATTTTCTTCCTTTAAAGAATCCGTTATCGCGTCGATCATTGCATCAATAGCGCGACCAGCAGCAGCTTTAGGAAGGTCCGCACTAGCGGCAACAGCATCTATTAATTCTGATTTATTCACATTATCCCCTTTTTCTACATTTTAGTAATTTTTTTAAATCTATAAATGCCTAAAAAATGCTGATGTATTTGAGACAACAGGAGCCTCAAAAACACACAAATTTTAAGCTCTAGCGAAATCTAATTCTTTTCTCAAAAATATGACGTAAACACACCGCAATACTTGACCTTTATACCAATTGCTTGAAAGCCATGTCAACAGGAAACACGCGGCATCAATGGGTATTTATGTGCTTATCATCACTATCTTTATCTTGCTGCTTTGCATCTTTATCTGAGGACGTTTTTTTGTCACCACTTAATGGAGTCGGTTGATACTCAAGCGCGTGTTCCAAAACTTGATCAATCCAACGAACAGGAATGATGTCCAAATCCAGTTTGATATTGTCTGGAATTTCTTTAAGGTCCCTCTCGTTATCGGCAGGGATGAGCACAGTCTTAATGTTCCCTCGGTGTGCGGCTAGCAGCTTTTCCTTCAATCCACCGATTTTTAGCACCTGCCCTCGCAATGTGATTTCTCCAGTCATTGCTACATTAGCGCGAACAGGGATAGAGGTCAGTGCCGATACTAGAGCCGTACACATTCCGACACCCGCGCTAGGCCCATCCTTAGGAGTCGCACCTTCCGGCACGTGTATGTGAAGGTCGTATTTTTCATGGAAGTTGGTGGCTAGCCCAAGCGGCTCCGCTCGACTCCTAACCACGGTAAAAGCAGCCTGAATAGACTCTTGCATCACGTCACCGAGAGATCCTGTCTTGGTGGTTTTGCCCTTACCGTTGACTGCGACTGCTTCTATCGTTAGCAGCTCGCCACCAACGGAAGTCCAGGCTAGCCCATTGACCTGACCTATCAGATTTTCTTCTTCCGCTTTACCGTAGTCATATTTGCGAACACCAGAATATTGTTCCAATTCATCAGAGGTAAGCGTGACCACCTCAGCACTGCCCTCCAGAGAGTTCTCTTTCACAATCTTTCGGCAAATCTTGGCTATTTCTCTTTCCAGACCACGGACTCCAGCCTCACGGGTGTAGTAACGAACCAGGTCACTAATAGGCTGACTAGTGAAGGTCAATTCCTGATCTTTAACGCCGTTGTTCTTCCTTTGCTTCGGGATCAGGTAGCGCTCTGCGATGCTTATTTTTTCTTCCTCCGTATATCCGGGAAGTCGAATTACTTCCATTCGATCCAGAAGCGCCTCAGGAATGTTCATGCTATTGGAGGTGCACACGAACATAACTTCCGAAAGATCATAGTCGACCTCAAGATAGTGATCATTGAAACTGTGGTTTTGCTCTGGATCTAGCACTTCCAACAAGGCAGACGCGGGATCACCCCGATTATCCATGCCCATCTTGTCTATTTCGTCTAACAAAAACAGTGGGTTCTTAACACCAATCTTTGATAGTTTCTGCACCAATTTGCCAGGCAAGGAGCCTATATAGGTTTTCCTATGGCCTCTGATCTCTGCCTCGTCACGAACGCCACCTAGTGCCATGCGCACAAACTTCCTATTAGTCGCCCTTGCGATCGATTCCCCCAGAGAAGTCTTACCGACACCTGGTGGCCCCACCAAACAGAGTATCGGGCCTTTCAATTTCTTGACGCGCTTCTGCACCGCGAGATATTCGAGAATTCGCTCTTTAACTTCCTTCAAGCCATAGTGGTCAGTCTCGAGAATTTTTTCCGCCTTAACCAAATCCATACGAACCTTGGAGCGCTTCTTCCATGGAATACTAACCATCCAATCGAGATAGGTGCGCACAACAGAAGCTTCCGATGACATGGGTGACATCTGCTTCAACTTATTTAATTCTGAAACGGCCTTCTCTTTTGCTTCTTTGGGCATACCTGCATCATCGATGCGAGATTTAAGCTCCTCTGCTTCGTTAGGCACATCATCCATTTCACCCATTTCTTTCTGAATAGCCTTCATCTGCTCATTCAGATAGTACTCACGCTGGCTTTTCTCCATCTGCTTCTTAACCCGGCCACGGATGCGCTTTTCTACTTGAAACAGGTCGATTTCTGACTCGATCAACGCCATTAAGTGTTCGATTCTTGCTTGTAGGCTAACTAACTCGAGCAGGTTTTGCTTCTCCTCAAGCTTCAAAGTCATGTGATTCGCGATGGTATCGACGAGACGCCCAGGCTCATCAATGCTGGAGATAGAGGTCATTACCTCTGGGGGTATCTTCTTGCTGAGCTGCACATACTGCTCAAATTGTGAAAGTAAAGAACGAATCAGTAATGTAGACTCTTTTTCAGGAACCGTGTCGGTATTGAGAACCAAAATCTCGGCACGAAAGTGATCAGCATCGAAGCGTACATTTCGCAATTGAGCTCTATCCAAACCCTCTACTAAGACCTTGACCGTGCCATCGGGCAAGCGAATCAGCTGTAGAATCGTTGCGATAGTGCCGATCTGGTATAGATCATCGGCAGCAGGCTCATCGTCGGAGGCATTCTTCTGCGCCACCAACAAGACCTGCTTGTTGCTCGCCATGGCTATTTCTAGGGCTTTAATGGACTTTCGCCTGCCGACGAATAACGGCTGAACGATTTGCGGATAAACTACTACATCGCGCAGTGGCAGTAGTGGAAATTGTGTGGTGCTAGAATCGTCCGAGGGTATGCTCATATACTACTCTATGAATTTGTGGACACGCCTACCTTAGGCGCACTATAAGTGATTGGATGGCCCTTGGGCCTGCACTTAAAGATGGTGCCAGAGCTCGAAATATCAAGGTTTTGGCTAAACTTAATCAGCTCTGGTCATCTGCAACTGATTTGCTCTGCTGCTCGACATTCTCGTACAGCAACAAGGGTTCTGATTCGCCGTCTATTACGGCGGCATCGATAATGACCTTACTGACTTTATCCAATGAAGGAATACGGTACATCGAATCTAATAATACGGTTTCCATGATGGAGCGTAGCCCACGAGCACCTGTTTTTCGATTTTTTGCCTTTCTAGCGATAGCACGAAGCGCATCATCGCGGAATTGGATCTCAACCCCTTCCATTTCGAACAACTGAGCATACTGCTTAGTTAATGAATTCTTCGGCTCACGAATGATTCTCACCATCGCATCCAGATCCAGCTCATCGAGTGTCGCAATCATTGGTAAACGACCGACAAATTCTGGGATAAGACCGAACTTAACTAGGTCTTCTGGTTCTACGCCACGCAGCGTTTCTCCAACTTTACTCTCTTCTTCCTTAGATCTTACTTCAGCAGAGAAACCGATACCGCTCTTATCGGAACGATCTCGAATGATCCGATCCAGTCCGGCAAAGGCACCACCACAGATGAACAGGACATTTGCCGTATCAACTTGCAGAAACTCTTGTTGCGGATGCTTACGACCTCCCTGAGGCGGAACTGATGCAATTGTGCCTTCTATTAGCTTCAACAAAGCCTGCTGTACACCCTCTCCTGAAACATCTCGAGTGATAGATGGATTGTCTGATTTTCGAGAAATTTTGTCGATTTCATCGATATAGACAATGCCTATTTGAGCCTTTTCTACATCATAATCGCACTTTTGTAACAACTTCTGAATGATATTCTCTACGTCCTCACCTACATAACCGGCCTCGGTGAGCGTTGTCGCATCAGCGATAGTAAAGGGAACATCCAGCAAGCGCGCCAAGGTTTCTGCCAGCAGGGTCTTACCCGTTCCGGTAGGGCCTACCATCAAAATATTACTCTTACTTAGCTCGACCTCACCATTGGATTTGGCGTAGTTTAGACGTTTGTAGTGGTTATAAACCGCTACGGCGAGAACCTTCTTAGCGCTTTCCTGCCCGATAACATACTCATCAAGCGTGTTTTTGATTTCTTCGGGAATTGGGAGCTTACGGTCGGTGGTTTCGGTGTCCTTTTCCTGAATCTCTTCGCGGATTATGTCATTGCACAAATCAACGCATTCATCACACACGAACACTGATGGGCCCGCAATTAGTTTGCGAACCTCATGCTGACTCTTACCGCAAAACGAGCAGTACAGGAGTTTGCCGTTATCGTCACCTTTATTAAAGTTATCGTCTGACATCTAAACTACAACCTGAAATCTAAAACTTTAGCTAGAGCCCTGACTAGCGGGCTTCTAGGCATTGACCGGGAATTCGACCCATTCCAACCCCGGAACCTGAATGCGATCCTGTGACAAGTGAAAACCTAGTTTGATCAGTTGTCTTCTAAAGTGGCGACATTCGCATGGAAATACAAGCCCACAGAGCCGTTTTAAACGCTTTCCACACTCTTACTATCTACTCTTCGGTGAATTACTTTATCCACTAATCCATATTCCTGTGCTTCAACGGCACTCATAAAGTTGTCTCGTTCGGTGTCCTTCGCAATAGTTTCCACTGCCTTACCAGTGTGCTCTGCAAGTAAAACATTCAGACTTAGTCTTAACTTTATGATTTCCTTAGCTTGTATTTCAATATCTGATGCTTGCCCTTGTGCTCCGCCACTAGGCTGATGAATCATCATACGTGAATGGGGCAGCGCTAAGCGCTTGCCCTTAGTTCCACCGGCTAGCAACATGGCGCCCATGCTAGCCGCCTGCCCAATGCACATTGTGCTCACATCCGGCTTGATAAACTGCATCGTATCGTAAATCGATAATCCGGCTGTAACCGACCCGCCAGGAGAATTAATATATAAATGTATGTCTTTATCTGGATTTTCAGATTCTAAGAACAACATCTGCGCTACAACCAGATTGGCCATGTGGTCTTCCACCTGGCCGGTCATGAATATCACCCTGTCCTTTAACAATCTGGAGTAGATGTCGTAGGAACGCTCACCACGGGCCGTTTGCTCCACAACCATAGGCACGAGGGCCGCTGTGGGCTGAATAATATTTGCCATGTATCACTGTCCTTTTAAATACTCACTAAATAGGTCCGGCCAATAATTGCCAGCTAAGTGAATAACGGTAAATTACGTTTTTGAAAACAGCCTTTTAGGCATCCGTTTCTGCGTCTGTCGATTTCGGCTCCGGCTGAATTACTTCCTGATAGCCCACCAACTTATCGCTCACAACTGATTGATCTATGACATAGTCGAATACCTGATCCTCAAGGACGCTAGACTCAATCGTGGCCAATTGCTCTTGGTTGCCGTAATACCAATTGATGACTTCGTCTGGCGACTCATAGGTTGACGCAAGCTCCTCTATTGACTCTCGCACCTTCGCTGGGTCTGCTTTTAGCTCCTGCTGCTGAATCACTTCGCCTAAAACTAGGCCTAACAGCACACGTCTAGCGGCCTGCTCTTTAAACAAATCGTCTGGTAGCATATTGGTATCGATGTTTTGTCCGCCGCCAAATTGTTGCATTGCTTGCTGTCTTAGCTGCTCGATCTCACCGTCAACCAATGCATCGGGAATCTCAGCATCGACCGCTTCTACGAGGCAGTCCATGATCTTGGTCTTAAGCTTATTACGGCTTGCCGTCTTCAATTCACGACGCATGTTATTTGTCACTTCTTCGCGAAAGGCGTCATTTCCGCCCTCTTCGACGCCGAAGCTCTTAAAAAATTCTTCATCTATTTCGGGCATGACCTGCTCAGTCACAGAATTCAATGTGATCTCGAAAACCACATTTGCGCCCGCCAATTCTTTATTGTGATATTCCTCTGGAAAGCTTAAATCCAGTGAAAATGCGTCGCCTGCAAACTTTCCTTCTATTCCAGATTCGAATCCTGGAATCATACGCTCAGACCCGAGAACCAAGCTCGTTCCCTGCGCGCTGCCACCCTCAAAGTCTTCACCACCACGAAGACCTACATAGTCAATGTTGACCATGTCTTCCGAGGCTGCAGCTCTGTCGCATACTTCCCAGCTTTGTTTCTGCTTTCGCAGAGTCTCTATCATCTCATCAATATCAGTCTCTGAGATTTCTGCCCCCAAACGCTCCGCCTTAAACGTCGAAAAATCCGGCAAATTAATCTCTGGATAAACTTGAAATGTCGCTACAAATTCTAAATCTTGACCCTCTTCTAGGCTTTTCGGGTCTATATTAGGCTGACCGGCTGGTTTGAGGCTTTCCTTATCGATGGCCTCGAAATAGGATTGACTCATCATCTCACCTACCACTTCCTGCCGCACGCCAGCTCCAAACTTACTTTTGATCACCTTGTAGGGGACCTTGCCTTTTCGAAAGCCATTGAGCTTTACGTTTCTAGCGGCCTCCTGTAAGCGCGTGTCAACAGCACTATCGACTTTCTCGCTCGGAACAGCGACGGTCATCTTTCTTTCTAAACCTTGTGTAGTTTCAACAGAAACCTGCATGTATAGACCTCAACATTTCCAAGCGAAAAACTCGGAATCTTTAATATCAAACAGTATCTAGATATTTTACTGAATTAATCCGGATATTGATTAGCAATAGCTGGATAGCCTGATTGGGCAAGCTATTGATTTTTAGACTTTTCAAGAAACCCACGAGCTATCCCCGGCCCGCAAAGTGCGGAATTTTCCCACATCGAAAACTCAGATTCAATGAGAGAATATGGGCCCGAAGCAGGTAAAATCAACGTGCAATTTCACAATCAGAGAAAGTCGTGCGATATTCTCGTTCTTAAACTCACAATTGGCCCAAACCATGATAAGCAAGTCTGAAATAGGCGGCGTGATTTTGGCAGGCGGCAAGGCCCAGCGAATGGGCTTCCGCGACAAGGCACTAGAGCCCTTGCACACAAGACCATTACTTGAATACGTCATAACTAAGTCCGCGCCTCAAGTCGAGCAACTAATATTGAGCGCTAATCATAATATCAAGCGCTATCAAGCATTTGAGTTACCGATTGTAAGCGATCACACTGCAAGCTATGGCGGTCCATTGCTGGGCATATTGAGTGCGATGCATTGGTTCCAGGGCGCCCAGATTGATAAAGGGATTCGCTACCTCGCTTGTTTCCCAGGCGACGCTCCTGAATTTCCGGAAGACGTGGTAAGCCTATTGACGCTGGAATTAGACAAAAAATCCGCCGCAGTTAGCTATATCCGTCATAGGGATCAAATCCAACCCCTTTTCTCCCTTTGGCGTCTTGATCTAATCGAAAAAATAGAGGAAGCCGTCGCTGACGGTCTCTTTGGGCCTAAATTGCTATTTGGCTCTCTTGACGCTGTGGCGGTGAATTGTGACGACAAATCTCCCGGCGCTTTCTGCAATATCAATAGTACAGACGATTTAGATGCGGCGGCGCTGCTCATTAGTCGTGAATAGCTCGCTTTGCTGTCTAAAATTTGTTCAAATAAAATTCTTTCACAGTTTAGAAGAGGGCCATATCTTATTGTTTATTGTTAATAAAACGGAAGCGTTGATTTCTCAAAGTACCCCATACCTTCCTGTTTTAAAAGGCTTTATTAAATCTATTTCAATAAAGGAGCGTAGAACTGTATGGCGGCAATGGCATACTATTTGCGTCCTAGTAAATATTCGTAAAAGTTATTATCGTGAGGATGCTCGCTAGCTCGGGGTTGACTCCCGGCATCCAGATCGGGGCTCATTCTCGAGTCGGCTGCAACCCCGAGCTAGCGGAGACCAAGTCAAGTTACTCTTTTCATCTGTTCAGCAAGATGGGTATACTCAGAAAAAACAGGCCCATAATAACCAGAAGAGAAAGCTCACGTACGATGTCTAACGACCGGCACAAAGATAATTCCCAGAGTCCCGCTTCTGATCGCAGCGAAAGGGTATATAGCGAGCAAGATCTTTGGTATTTCAAAACCCGCGAGGGTGATGAGGTAGGTCCATTTCGATATCGAAGCGAAGCGCAAAGCAATCTAGAAAACTTCATGGAACAACTCCAAGCCCAATTGAAGTGATTCATTATCATACACGCCTGCACGCGCCCCCAAATCTAGCTTGTAACTGTCGTATATCCAGCCGCTACACTTTACACTGGCCGCAACACGTTTATTTGACAATAACGCCAATGAATTCATACGCTAATTATGCAAGAAAGGCATCTTGTGCAGATATTTACCGATGCGAAGGGATGTAAGTGCGTAGAGAGCGAGGTAGACTCATCTACCAATTCAGCTAGCGGCACGAGCAACCATCCATCCGCTCACACTTACATGAGCATAACTAATCAGTTCGATATCTATAAACAGTGCAGAACTGTTGTTAGAGATTTTATGTAATTACTATTCTGTTGACTTAACTGCTTTGATATACGCTGACCAATATGAATTAACAGCACCCAGCAATTTTAAATTACAATAAATTTTTTACAGTCGATATAGTTATTAGCTATGAAAATATACAAAGGCACATTGTCCCTTGAAGCATGCCCTGCCAAGACTGCAGAAACTGTCAGTTATGGAGTAACATTTGCCGTGCTGGGCTGGATCCTACTCAGCAACTATTCTGGTTTCGGCTATGCAGACCAGCATATTGTAAGCGCCACATCACCTTCAGAAAATTTGATTACACCGACCGTACCCATTATCAATAAGATAGCAGCTTACGCAGAAGTAGAAGTAGAAGTAGAAGTATTTACTGAAACGCCATTCCCGGCAGCAATTCTGAATCAGCCAGAAGCAGAAAGAGTGGACTTCGTCACAAAGCCACCGTCATGGTACGCTGATCTCCCCCCTTTCCAACAACACAAGGGCCAAACTCATCAGAGAGCATTCTCAACTGTCGACTGGAATGTCCACACAAGCGATTCAGACCAGCAAATTACAGGACTCACTAAAGAGCTGGTGCTACCCCTTCCGTTAATCGATACTGCCTACATATTCGACGCGAAAGGTGCTTTCGAGAGGGTAAGCAATGGCGACCTATCAAGCATTACCTCAGGCGAATCGGGACTTTTAAGAGAAATCCTGGCGAAGGGAGCAGGAGCGGATCGCCCAGCGAATCGAACCGGCAACATTCACAGACCACAAATTCCCCGGCCCTTCAGAGCCCAAGAAATTCAGCGATCTATAGTACGTCCTCCAAGAATCCAAGCGCTTAGACCCTAGCTGTCGTTTCAAGCACGCTACCAGCTATAGCTGATCTGACCCAATACAGCTGCCGTCGCACTCCCTTCGGTGAATCCGAAGGCCGTGAGGCCAGTAAACGACCAACTATTCGATATCCGGTAGCTAAAATAAGGTACAAGCTCGTGGATTTCCGGTGAGAAGGTCGACGCAGGTTCTCTGAAGTCATAGAAAATACCCAAGTTCCAGCGCGGAGCTAAAGGCTTTGCGATCCCTAGCTGCACATATGCCGAATCTGTTAAACCAGCATAAAAATCTGTTTTCCCACGAAACGTGTAGCCAAACGTGCTAAAAAGAACCGAGCTACCATAATTCTGCGATATGTCGACCTGCACACTATAGTCCGCCTCACCTGTGCCTAAGCCCCTATTTCTGTCTGCGGTAGGGATTTTTATATCTAATCTAAAATCAACGAACGGGCTGGTTTCGGAAAATGGATTCATCTGGTAAGTCAGTGCGAGCGTTGAATCCCCAATGCCGCTATTGCGCTCAATCTGGTTACCTGACACAGCACGGTTCACTCCGCCAATATTAACGAGAACATTACCAGCACCTTCGATCCGAAGGTGAGGCACCGTAAGTTGCGCCACCCAATTGCCTTTATTCACGGAATAGCTGACCGGGAGGTAGTAAATATCAGTATCCCTGTCTTCACCATAGTCTCCACTACTAAAATAAGATGCGAGACTGATCGTTTGCCTTGTTTCGCTATTGCTTTGAGAAAATACTGGCCCGCTGAAGGCTAGGAAACTCAAAATTAAAATGCAAAGAAATGAGTGCGGGAAAAATTGGATAATCCTAAGAAATTTCATCGATAGCCGTAGTGTGTCGATATTCGGAAAATCAGATAGGATATTATTCATTTGTAAAGCAAAGTGATAGCCAGATGACATTTTTCCACAAAATCACCAGCATCCTTTGCTTGCTAGCGTCATTACATTGAATGAACTTTAACCCAGTTCACATATTCACTTCCAACCATTTTTTGCAGCGTGCAGCCCGTTCAATCCAGATAAAATAAGAAATAATTGGCCTCTTTAATGCAACGCAAACAGCTTCTAAGGCCCTGCCGAAGTTAGCCTTTGAAACTTAGATTTCAAAATTACCGTTAATCACCAAAGCGGAATAAATCATGCAACAGCAAGGTCTCCCCCAATACCGTTTGTTTCGCAGCCTTCCTTTTTATTTCTAAAAAATCAATCACGATAGAGAAGAAAAACGAAGCGCATATAGTTACTCTCCCTTCTAGGCTTATTTGTCGTATGACCCAGCTGCCATTTAAATCACAGTATTTATCAGTTAATGTAGGCTGTCAGGTAAAGAGTTAATCTTGCAGTCCCGACCCGCCGCTTTGCTCTTGCTTCTTAGCTTTATTTCCTGAATCACTCACCACCCTTCCCATTTAGCATTTTCATTGAATTTATTACTAGAGAGCTCGGCTCCAGGACTACTTCCTCTGAAATCCAGAGCACTGGTATCGAAGGCAAAGATTGCGGACTCTATTGGCAATAATGGGTTATTCAAACTCGATATCAGCCGATAAAATAGTATAGATTAATTAAAATTGAAGGCTGTAGAGAGCAAAAGAATGACTAAGGTTTATCAGTCCGACAAACTTGGCAATGTCTGCTACGACATTCGGGGTCCCGTATTAGAAGAAGCCAAGAAGCTAGAAGAGGAAGGCCATCAGATATTGAAACTCAATATTGGCAACCCAGCTGCCTTTGGCTTCAATGCCCCCGACGAAATTCTGCATGATGTGATCCACAACCTATCTGCCGCCCAGGGCTATTGCGATTCAAAGGGGCTGTTCTCTGCACGTAAAGCGATCATGCAGGAATGCCAACGCTTGGATGTACGCAACATAGAAATCGATGATATTTATTTGGGGAACGGCGTTAGCGAGCTAATTACCATGGCGATGCAGGCACTTTTAAATAACGGTGACGAGGTGCTCGTTCCCGCGCCCGATTACCCGTTGTGGACAGCCGCCGTAAGCCTAAGCGGCGGAACTGCTGTTCATTATGTGTGCGACGAGCAAGAAGACTGGTTTCCGAGTATCGGTGACATAGAATCTAAAATAAACAGCAACACTCGCGCGCTGCTCATTATTAACCCTAACAACCCCACTGGCGCCGTGTATAGCCGGGACCTTTTACTGCAGCTGATTGAACTATGTCGTAAGCATGAGCTCATACTTTTTGCAGACGAGATTTACAGCAAAATAGTCTATGACGATGCCGTACATATTCCAGCCGCTTCTATGTGTGACGATGTCTTCATAGTTAGCTTCAACGGCCTCTCCAAATCCTACCGCCTCGCTGGCTTTCGTTCAGGCTGGATGATCCTTAGTGGCCCGAAAGAACATGCGAGCAGCTACATAGAAGGCCTGGAAATCCTGACTAATATGCGACTATGCGCAAATGTTCCAGCACAGTTTGCTGTGCAAACGGCTCTAGGTGGCTATCAGAGTATCAATGACCTCATCTTGCCCGGAGGTCGGTTGAAACAGCAGCGCGATATCGCATGGCAATTACTTACTCAGATTCCGGGCGTTAGCTGTGTCAAACCGCGCGGTGCGATTTACATGTTCCCCAAACTAGACCCCTCAATCTATAAGATTGACGATGATGTCACATTGATAATGGAGATATTGGAACAAGAGCAAATACTTTTGGTACAAGGCAGCGCCTTCAATATCGAAGACACGCAGCATCTGCGCCTAGTTTTTCTTCCGCGAGTAGATGAACTGGAGCCCGCCGTAGCAGGTATTGCTAGAGTGCTTGAGAAATACCGCCAATAGTTATTCAAAACGAAAGCCTAGAACGGTTAGTTGCTGCTGCTGAAATAAAGAATAAGTATCCCTTCTAAGATGGCTGCTCATAAACTCTCGCCTGGTCAAAAGCTTCTGCCGAAACGTATCGAACGCTTCAGCTCCGACTCCGTCGCTCAGCGCCCGTTTAAACTGTTCACTCAGTTCGTCTAAGGGAAGTGCTGTTAGCAGGGTGCTCCACTGCGCCAATTCCCCAGGCGCATCCTCTACATCGAGAACATCAGGTTTGGATTCATTAGCCTCTTCCTCAATTGCATCGCCAAGCCTAAAATGTCTTTCGAATTCTAGGGCTAGAATCTTCGTCGCGTTCGATTTTGCCTCCGCACTATACCCCGCAATATGTGGTGTCGCTATATCCACACACTGAGCTAAAGACGATTGGATAGTTGGCTCATTCTCCCAGACATCGAATACAGTCATGATATCTTCACGCATCGAAAGTAGTGACTTAAGAGCTAATTCATCTACTACGCCTCCGCGACACGCGTTAATCAGGATTGCGTTTTTTGTCAGTATAGCCAGCTCTGCATCGCCAATCAGATTTAGTGTCGGATGCACAGAAGCGCTTGTGAGCGGCACATGCAGAGAAACGACATCACATTCGAGCACTTCATCCAACGAATAGTACTTACGATTCCCCTGAACTGTTACAGCCAAAAAGGGATCGTAGCAACGAACTTCAACCCCTAATTCCTCGAGTTTAGTTGCGAACAAACCACCGACCATGCCAGCGCCAACAATACCTACTCTACTGCCAGAAAGTGAAAAACCTCTATGTAATGTAGCAAACGCTAGAGCTGTAAAGCAGTAGTCAACTACAGCGTTCGCATTGCTACCCTTAGCATCTACGAAATGAATGCCAGCATCGCGGAGATAAGCGGTATCGACATGATCGATACCGCTTGTGGCAGTGCCGACAAAACGGACCTTTGTTCCGCCTATAAGAGCTTCATCAATAGTGGTAATAGAACGAACAAGAAGCGCGTCCGCATCGATAAGATCTTCCTGACTCACACTGCGACCATCAAAGAAATGAAGTTCACCATGGCGACTAAAATTAGCCTGAACAGCCAGAATATTCTTATCTGCAAAAATCTTCATATTAATATCACAGGAAACAGGCTATCGGTTTGAGGATTGTTCGGCAACGGAAAGAAGATAAGCACTGTCGTTTTTTGTAAATTTGTATTTCGAAAGAAATTCATCGAATGAAGAAAAATCGATATCCGCCACTTCTAGCGAACTAGGTACAGCGTGTGCGAACCCCTCATGTAAATCACTGGCATTGCAGATAATAGTAGCAAGCTCGCGACTTAATCTTGCCTCAGCCTGATGCGCCTCTAGCTTCAGCGCCAAACCGGCTGCTCCGCGCAGGGAGAGATCGGCTACCGCATCAAGGTTTTCATAAATACCATCCATGCTTACAAAGTTTTGTAGCAATTCCTTGGCTTTGACTGGACCCACCCCAGGAACTCCTGTGATGCAATCAACCGCATCGCCTACGAGGCCTAAATAGTCGGCAAATTGCTCAGGATTTACTCCGAATTCTTCCTTGATGTCAGCCCTGTAACGCCTTCGATTCCCGCTGTAGTCCCACATATAGTCTTTGTCTGTTTTCAGCAACTGAGAAAGGTCTTTATCTCGAGTCACAATACACAAGGCTGGATCTCCCGGCAGCAAATCTGACATTCTGACAGAAAGCGTACCGATGATATCGTCGGCCTCATACTTCTTACTTGCATACGATGCCATACCAAGAATGGAACAAATCTCGCGACAACCCTTTAATTGCATTGCAAGATTTTCGTCCGGCAACTCCCTATTAGATTTGTAGTTCGGGCAAAGACCGTGTCGAAAACCACTAAAAAGACTCTCATCTAGCGCCACTGCAATTCGATTGGGTTTTACGCGCCTAAGAAACTGCAATAAGAATTGCATAAAACCGTACACGGCACTTAGATCACTGCCATCAACATCGAAGCACTCAACATGGGGAGAAAAATGCGATTGGAATATGTAGATTGAACCATCTATTAGGTAGTAAGTACCATTGTGTGCCGTCATCGCAAGCACACTCTAATCAGGGCCATGATGTGTGCAAACATCATTATGGTTCAGCCTTACGAATTAGATACACGAAACTACCGTCTTCTTCCGCCGATTCCAGAAGCTCATGCCCGAGAAAATGACAAAACTTAGGCACATCGCGGCTAGTTGAGGGGTCAGTAGCAACTAGCTTCAGTAGCTTCCCAGCGTCAATATCACGGATTTTATTATGCAGAAGCATCACCGGTTCTGGACAGAACAAACCCGAGGCATCTAATGTCAAGGGCACGTTCAGACCCTGCTCTTCGTTATCTGATTGATCTTTTGATTTAGACATAACTTCTCTTCGCTGTCTTACCTATTAGCGCTGTGAAATTACTTGTAAATCACAACTCTGACTTTCCTGATCAAACGTGACTACAATCTCGCCACGCTGTAGTTGATTCATTACCTGTTGCACCTTCTTCTCAAGACTAGTTTCATGAACTCCATAATCAGTGCCCTCACGACTTATGAACTCTTCGATAATCGCCGTTAGTGTTTCAACGGCTAGTTCTTGGAAAGGAATATTCATAGTTTTCTACTAAACAAGCTCAATAAAATTTAGCTCATTTGAGTCTGAGGAAACTGTTTGTAGCTCTGCGAAAGGAAAATTATTCGTATCGGCTAACTGCGACAACGAAACGTTAGCGATGCTGGTAAATATGGTTTCGACGCGCCCTGGATGACTCTTATTCCACTGCTGCAGCATCCCCTTGATTGCCTGTCGTTGCATATTGTCCTGCGTACCGCAGAGATTGCAGGGAATGATCGGAAAATCACTAAGCTGAGCGTAGCGAGAAATTTCTTTTTCCTTACAATAAGCCAGAGGACGAATAACAATGTTCCTCTTATCATCGCTCAGCAGCTTCGGCGGCATCGCTTTTAACTTGCCACCATAGAACATATTTAAAAAAAGCGTTTCCACAATATCATCTCGATGGTGGCCTAGCGCTATCTTCGTTGCGCCAATAGACTGCGCATGGTTGTAGAGTATCCCTCTGCGCAGTCGTGAGCAAAGACCACAGTAAGTCTTACCCTGTTTAACTTTATCGGTAACGATAGAGTAAGTGTCTTTCTCAATTATTGTGTAGTCAACATCAAGGTTATCAAGATAGGCAGGAAGAACATGCTCCGGAAAATCTGGCTGCTTCTGGTCTAGATTTACAGCGTGTAGCTTGAACTCAATAGGCGCATGCTTCTGCAGGCTTAACAGGATGTCCAACATCGCATAAGAATCTTTCCCGCCAGAAAGGCAGACCATTACCAAGTCACCCTCTTCGATCATATTGTAATCAGAGACCGCCCGTCCAACATCTCGGCGCAGATTCTTTCGTGAGCGGTTCAGCAAGGAGTTCTTTCCGCGGCCGAAGTGTTTTGCTGCTGGCTCGCTATTCGCTGGAGGATCTATACTGCTTAAAGATGACTCAGTAGGCATAAGATCTAAACTCTCTCTAGCACCGTAGAAATACCCTGACCCAAGCCAATACACATGGTCGCCAGTCCCAGCGTTGAATCGTTGTCTTCCATATTGTTTAACAAGGTAGTAGTGATACGTGTACCCGAGCATCCCAGCGGATGACCTAGAGCGATAGCCCCACCCTTCAAGTTTACCTTTGACTCAACTACGTCTGTCAGCTTCAAGTCTTTGATAACTGGCAATGATTGCGCGGCAAAAGCCTCATTGAGCTCAACACAGTCGATATCCTCTATCGAGAGCCCAGCCTTCTTAAGCGCCTTCTGCGTGGCTGGAACTGGACCATAGCCCATTATTGACGGGTCTACGCCTGCATAAGCTATCGATCGCACCTTCGCTCTGATATTCAGGTTTAGCGATTGAGCCTTCTCGGCGCTCATCAGCAGCATGGCAGACGCGCCATCTGATATCTGCGAGGAAGTACCAGCGGTTACCGTGCCGTTAGCAGGATCGAAGATTGCTCGTAACTGCGCCAAGCCTTCTGCTGTAGTGTCTGGCCTGATGGTTTCATCATGTTCCAGTAAAATCTTTATTCCACGCGCGTCATGCCCTTCGATGGCTACGATCTCATTTGCAAAACCACCTTCTAGGCGAGCCTTCTGGGCTAACGCATGAGATCGAACAGCAAATTCATCTTGCTGTTCGCGACTGATACCGTGCATTTTAGATAATACCTCCGCTGTTACTCCCATCATCCAAGATGCTTTCGCGATATACTTCGAAGCCTTAGGGTTTAAGTCTATGCCATGCACCATTCCAACGTGTCCCATGTGTTCCACACCACCGACGATAAACTGATCACCGTTATTACTCTGAATCGCCATCGCAGCTGTATGCAGCGCCGACATAGAGGAACCGCAAAGTCTATTTACTGTTTGCGCACAAGTAGAGTGTGGCAAGACGGACATTAGTGCCGCATTTCTCGCTATATTCCAACCTTGCTCTAGAGTTTGATTAACACAGCCCCAAATCACATCTTCAACTTCTCCTGGCGACACTCCTGCATTTCTTTCGAAAAGCGCATTAATTAATCGTGCTGACAATTCTTCCGCACGCACATTACGATACGCACCACCCTTGGATTTAGCCATTGGTGTTCTTATTCCATCTACGATTACGGCGTCTCTGGCATTTAATTTCATGTTACCTCCTAACAGCTTGTATAAGGCATGCTTAGGTATTGCTTAGCTGATGCCAAAGTTCTGGTTTGTTACTTATAAAATGTTTCTTTTGTTGAGGCCATAGCGCGCAGTTTCTCAGTGGGGTGATATAGCTCACCCAATTTTGCATACTTATCAGCGATAGCGCAAAATTCGGTCAGACCCAAGCTATCCACATAGCGCAGAGCTCCTCCACGAAATGGCGGAAACCCAATGCCTAGCACCAATCCCATGTCAGCTTCAATCGCCGTACTAACGATTCCATCTTCTAAGCAGCGGATTGTCTCCATGCACAAGGCAACCATCATTCGCTGCACGATTTCCTCGTCTTCAAATTCTTTGCTAGCAGATGCCATCGAAGCCGCGAGCTTCTCAGTTGCCGGGTTCGGAAGCTTCTTCGGCTTACCTCTCTTATCGTTCTCATAGCGATAGAAACCACTGCCCGATTTCTGCCCAAGATCCTTTTGCTCAAATAATTTGTCTATCAATGTATCAATGTCTAACTTCATGCGGTCAAAACCTGCCGCCATTACAGCCTGCGCATGAACCGCCGTATCCAAACCAATAACATCTAGCAGATAGGCAGGCCCCATCGGCCAGCCAAATCGCTCCATAGTCTTATCAATCTGCATGTAGTTGGCACCATCGTCAATCAGTCGAGAAAAAGCACCAAAGTAAGGGAATAAAATACGATTAACTAAAAAGCCCGGACAGTTGTTAACCACTATAGGCACTTTCCCCATCTTTTTCGCATAGGTTACTGTAGTCGCTATCGTCTCATCACTGCTCTTCGCTCCGCGAATCACTTCCACCAGAGGCATCACTGGTACTGGATTAAAAAAATGCATGCCGCAGAAATTTTCCGGACGCTTTAATACGGTTGCCAACTCATCTACCGAAATAGTTGAAGTATTGGTCGCGATGATCGTGTCTTCTCGAACTAACGATTCGAGTTCCGCTAGTACAGATTGTTTGATTTTAGGGTTTTCAACTACGGCCTCAACGACAATATCGGCCTCTTCGATGCTGTCATAGCTCAACGTTGGCTCGATGCTGGAGAGGATACTGAACATCTTATTGGCGTCTATGCGCCCCCTCGCCACCTGCTTATCCAGCTGCTTTCGCGCTTCCGCTATGCCGAGATCCACGCCCTCTTGGGCTATGTCCTTCATTATAATAGGCGTGCCCTTTAAAGCAGACTGGTAAGCGATTCCACCGCCCATAATGCCGGCGCCCAGCACCGCCGCCTTCGATATTGATTTCGCGCAAGCTTGTTGTTTCTTCGCTAGGCCACCGAGAAACTGATCGTTAAGAAACATCTGGACAAGGTTAGCCGCAACTTCAGTTGCCGCAAGCTTAATGAAGCCCTGGTGCTCCACTTCCAAAGCACCAGCACGATCCATCATCGCGGCTTCCTGCATCACCATTACCGCAGTAATGGGAGCCGGATAATTCGGTCCTGCAGCAGCGGCAACCATGCCCTTGGCTGTCTCAAATGCTACGTTCTTTTCTATGGGGGTTAGTGTGAGCGAGGAAGTCTTTTGCATGCGAATTTTTTTATAGTCTAGTTTGCCATCATTACACTGCTGAATAATTTTCTCGGCTGCCTCAATGAGTATCGCCTCATCCACAATTGCATCGAGCGCGCCTTCAGAGAAGGCCTGTTTCGCTTTAATGTGCGACCCGCTACTAATCCATTGGTTTGCGTTATCTGCTCCTATCATGCGCGGCAATCTTACGGTACCGCCGAAACCTGGCAATATGCCTAGCTTAACTTCAGGGAAGCCTACAAGCGCAGATTTTGTGGCGGCACGGTAATCCGCGGATAATGCCAATTCGAAACCCCCACCTAACGCGATTCCATTGATGGCTGCAACGGTGGGAAATGGCAGATCTTCTAGGTCAGAAAAGATCTTATTTACTTCGACGAGCCACGAATGCACCTGCTGCTGGCCCTCGGCAAACTTTGAGGTGAATTCAGCGATATCAGCACCAACTATAAAAGTCTTTTTAGCACTTGATAGCACAAGCCCCGGCACCTGAGCTGTTTGCAGCGCAGGTATGGCTTGCTGCAATTCACGCAGAGTTTCTTGATCAAATTTGTTTACAGATGAGCCTTCCAGGTCGAACACTAGATTGGCAATGCCAGAAGGCAATACATCAACGCTTAGCGCCTTGCCTGAGTAGATCATATTAAGCTCCAAGTTAGAGTGAACCGGCGGCGGTTCAAAGCAGGCCATTATAACCCTGCTAGACCCATATAAGAAGTCATCAACTTTACGACCAGATAAGATGGAATTGAGTTATTATTGCACTATGAAAAAACAGTTAGAGCTATTCCAAAGAGCAAAAAAAATCCTGAATCTACCTGCGTTCTTGCTAGGCGTCGGCGCTATGTTATTCACGAACAGCCTCTCAATGGCGGCGCAAAGCGCTGTCATCTTGCTCTACCACCACGTCGCAGAGGATACTCCACCCTCGACGTCTATTTCTCCTGCTAACTTCGATGCGCATCTGGCCTATTTGAGAGACAACGATTTCAACGTCATCGCACTGGATCGAATGATAGACAGCCTGCGCTCTGGTCAATCGCTACCGGAGAAATCTATAGTGATAACCTTCGATGACGGATACAGCTCCATCTTTGATGTAGCATTTCCCATGCTTCAAACCTACGGCTATCCTTTTACATTATTCCTAAGCACCGAACCTATAGACGACGGCTTGAGCAACTATATGACTTGGGATCAGGTCAGGCAGATGAGCGCCGCCGATGTGATCATCGCTAACCACATGGTTGATCACCCCTATATGCTTGAGGTGGGAGAGGATGAATCTCATAGTCGGTGGCTCGCGAGGCTAAGCGAGAATTTATTAAAGGCAGAGCAAAGAATTGAAGCACAGACTGGGCAATCTCATCGCTATCTCGCCTACCCCTATGGCGAGTACAACCCAGCTATAAAGTCGCTCTTGGAGGAGCTCGATTTTGTCGGACTAGCACAAAATTCTGGCGCCGTCGGTCCTGAATCAGACTTTCATGCCCTACCTCGATTTCCGCTTGCTAGCATCTATGCAAATTTGGATACAGCGAGCACGAAGTTCTCTGCCCTGCCGTTTTCGGTAACTCAAGTGCAACCCGTTTCTCCTGTAACGTCAACTAGGAATCCGTCGACAATACTTAAATTCAAGAGTGGGAACTACAACCTCAGCCAGATTGGCTGTTTCGCGAACAGCAAACCTATACCGATGACTTGGATTGACAAAGAGCAAGGCGTACTGGAATTGATTCCCGAACAGAGCTACTCAGGAAGACGCTGGCGTTATATCTGCACCGCTGCTGATCCTAACTCAAACCGCTACTACTGGCATTCTGTGCAGTGGATAAATTTGGACTGAAGCCGCCGGCTTTCGCGAATCAGTTTTCCATCCAGCGGCGATCTCTTTGACGTAAATCATTCTGCTGAATCATGGTCTGCACTTCGTCAATGTAGTTCTCGCCGCGCTGCGAGTATCTGCCCAACTCTTGAACTAACAAAAACGGATCTAGGCGCTGGCCTAGCTGCCTAAGTCGCGCTCGTTCCTGGCGAAAACCAACATACAGGGGATGAGAATTGATGTTTAAAAAATAGCTTTCGATGGCATCCACGATAGTGTCGAAGCGTTTCACCTCATGGGTCGCACCCTCTACGCGCCTATTCGGGACGATCCCGCAGCCTTCTACGAAGCACCATTGACCAAAAACGTTATTACCCTCTAGAGCGAATCTGGAGGTACCCCATGCCGACTCATTGGCAGCCTGCGCTAAAACTATGGATGCAGGAATCACATCCACCTTCAGTAGTAATTCCTTCAAAAGGACCCGATCGGTCGTCGTATTAGTATCCACGTTGTAGGTAATCGCTAAATCAACCACCCAATCTCTTTCACGCCCGGATAGGGGGGCACCTGAGTCAGCAATTTCAGCATAACTGCGCAGCTGAAGACGCAGATCGCTGACGCTTCCGTTTTCATAACGCACATAATCTTGCAGGAAATCAAAAAATTGCTGCTTCTTTGCCTCAATGTTTGAGATGGATGCGAAGTCTGGAAAGACGACTATCGATTTGGATACCACTGGAAGCTCAGAAGTCGATTCGTAAGTGGGAGCGAGTTTTGTTACGGCAAACGTCAAGACAAATAGAGCTACCGAGACTGCTCCAGCAAAGGCAAGTTCTAGCTTACGCTTTTGCTGCGAAATCTCACTATCTGACAACATCGAAATTCCCTAGTCATGGTTGCTACGTGAACATCTATTTGCAGCACTAATTATTAACTCAATAAAAAATAATTGAAGTGACACGAGTCACATAAGATTTTCATCGGATTTCTAGATCAGAACAACAAATTCCAACAATTATTTTTTTGGCCCATGCTCTAGGGAGCCTTACCTATCGAATACACAGCACTGAATTCTCAAAATATATCAGATACTTGCAATTAAAATCGGCAGCAAATTAGAGGGACTCTAGAAGCCCTAACGCCAGAGCTAGCATTTTTGCTCTCACTTTTTTTGCCTTATTTTTCCCCTCCTGCGCAGTCTGGGGAGGTCGGCAAAGAGCCCTGACGTTGCTCCCATTCCTGTTCAGTATATAGGTGCATGGCTAATGCGTGCACTCCCTCGGCCAGCTCGTTCTGTAGTAATTTATAGACCGCCTGATGTCTGCGCACCAAGTTCAAGTCTGTGAATGAGGCAGAAACAGCAGTGATATTAAAGTGAGACTCAGTCGCTGGTCCACCATGCTTGTGACTCTCGTTTGCCACCTCTAACATGGACGGTTGCAATGCCTCCGACAACTTTGCCTGAATCGTATCCTGTATCGACATTGCTAACATCACTCCCTAAATAGCCGTTGAGGCCAATTCTATTTACATTCAGTATAACTCAATTACAGTCGATAAAATTGAGTGGTCATGCCCACCTAGCCTCGTTACACTGTCGCCCTTCATGGAGCCCCAAAATGACCATTTCTTGGTATCCCGGACATATGCACAAAGCCAGCAAAGAACTGGTGAAGATCATGCACCAAACGGACGCGGTGATCGAAGTCCTAGATGCACGCATCCCCGAATCAAGCTGCAATCCCCTGCTCGCAAATATTCGTGAAGGGCGACCCTGCATTCGCATCCTGAACAAATCCGACCTCGCCGATGACAAAGTCACACAGGCCTGGGCCACGCACTTCTCTAAACTCGATAATAGCGCCTGCCTCATCAACGGAAAGGGCGCGCAGATCAGCCGAGAAGCCATTGTAAAAACCGCAAAGAGACTCATTAAGCATACCGACGAGACGGTCTTAATTCAGGGACAGATCGTTATAGACGGTATTCCCAATGTTGGTAAATCGAGCCTCCTTAATTTGCTGGCTGAGCGTAAAGTAGCAAACACCGGCAATGAGCCTGCGGTTACCAAAGGTCAGCAGCGCGTCAAACTTCAGCAAGGTTGGTACCTAATCGATACCCCAGGCATGCTCTGGCCGAAGCTGGAAGATCAAGAGAGCGCCTACAGATTGGCTATTACAGGCACGATTCGAAGTACAGCAGTAGAAGTCGCTGACATTGCCTGGTTCCTCGCCGAGCTATTGCTGCGAGACTACCCTCAGCGCCTAGTCGAAAGATACGCTTTACCTGGGTTTATCGCGGAGCCCGAAACCTTCTTCGATGCCCTCGCAAAGCAGCGCGGATCAATAGGTCGCGGCGGGCGAGCCGACCTGAACAAAACGGCAGAAATATTACTAAACGAATTTCGCTCAGGTAAACTAGGCACATTCAGCCTGGAGACACCTCCCTCGTAGAGTCGTCTGTGTGCACACGTTTAGCGAAAAACCCATCAAGCAATACAAATTACAGAAGGCAACCCTAAGCATGACCGTAGTAAGTAATCTTAATTCTGAGTATAAAAATACTATCAAGCCTACGAAATTACATCCAGCTTTCGAATGGCAGCGAAGCGAAGTAATTAGCTCTCTAAACATCACCATGGAGGAATATGTCCATTCAGCGACGGGGGCGAAGCACTTCCACCTGAGCAGCAAAAATACCGAGAATGTATTCCTCGTCGCTTTTAGAACAGTTCCTATGGATTCCTCAGGCGTCGCACACATTTTGGAGCATACTGCTCTTTGCGGTAGCAAGAAGTTTCCTGTCAGAGATCCATTCTTCATGATGATTCGACGCTCGTTGAATACATTTATGAACGCGTTCACCAGCAGCGATTGGACCGCCTACCCATTCGCCAGCAAAAATAAGAAAGATTTCAACAACCTCTTAACCGTATATCTCGATGCCGCGTTCTTCTCCCGCCTGCATGAACTCGACTTTGCACAGGAAGGGCATCGCCTCGAATTTGCAGAGCCAGAAAATCCCAATAGCGAACTACAGTATAAGGGCGTGGTCTTCAATGAAATGAAAGGCGCCATGAGCTCCACAAATAGCATCTTATGGCAAACCATTAGCAAATACGTATTCCCTACCACGACCTATCATTTCAATAGCGGCGGCGAGCCCGATCACATTCCCGATCTCAGTTATCAGGAACTGCTGGATTTTTACAAGAGTCATTACCACCCGAGCAATGCCGTCTTCATGACCTTCGGCGACATATCCGCGTTCGACCATCAAGAGAAATTCCAAGAGCAAGCGCTTTCACATTTCGACATACTGGACATTAACATTGAAGTAAAAGATGAAAAGAGATACCTGGCGCCAATATCCGTCGAAGAATCCTATGCAAATGAGGAAGCTGATAAACCACAAAGCCATGTAGTCCTCGCCTGGCTCTTGGGGCGCAGCACCAACCTTGGCGAGTTATTTCGAGCGGAGCTTGTTTCTAGCGTCTTGCTAGACAATAGCGCGAGTCCCTTGCTTCAAGCTCTCGAGACTAGTGAGCTAGGCAGCTCTCCATCCCCTATGTGCGGCTTGGAAGACTCGAATCGTGAGATGAGCATGATGGCTGGCCTCGAAGGCTGCACGACCCAGTCCAGCGAGGCCATTGAGAACCTCATAATCAAGACCCTGGAAGACGTGGTAAAGAACGGAATCCCCTACTCACAGATTGAAGCCTCTCTGCATCAATTGGAGCTGCATCAGCGAGAGATCTCCGGTGACAGCTACCCATATGGGCTGCAGCTTATTCTTGCAGGTCTCTCCACCGCAATGCATCGCGGTGACCCTATTGAGCTTTTGAATATCGACCCTGTTCTTTCAGAACTGCGAGAACTTATCAAGGACGATCGATTCATTCCTAATCTCGTGCAGAAGCTACTGTTAGACAACCCACATCGAGTCAGAGTGACACTAAAACCTGATCCAGAGCTGGCGAAACGCAAGGTGCAAGCCGAACTCGATCAGCTCGCCGCTATCAAGAGCACGCTAAACGATAACGAAAAACTGGCGATCATTACACAAGCCAAGCTGCTCGCAGTGCGACAGATGGAAGAAGATGACCCAGACCTGCTTCCAAAAGTAGGCCTCGAAGATGTACCACAGTCCATCAGCGAGCCCATACGCTTCGATACTGTTCTCAACAGCAGCAATATCCCTGTTACTTATTATGGCCAAGGCACTAATGGGCTGTGCTATCAGCAAGTTATAATGTCCTTGCCACAAGTCGATCAAGAGCTCTTGGATATATTGTCACTATATACCACCTGCCTGACGGAGTTTGGCGTTGGTGACAGAGACTACGCTGAGACACAGGCCTGGCAAGCGCAAGTAAGCGGTGGTATCAATTGCTTCAGCAGTATTCGCAGCGACTTGAACGACGTGCAATCTAGCAGGGCTATCATCTCCTTCTCATCGAAATGCTTAGTAGACAAGCACCTGCAAATATCAGAATTGCTACAAAGCACTATCCACAATGTTCGTTTCGATGAAGATAAACGACTGCAAGAGCTCATCGAGCAAATTTGTGCACGCAAGGAAAATAGTATTACAGGACAGGGACACATCCTAGCGATGAGCGCTGCCAGCAGTCGCATGAGCCCGACCGCCCTCCTCGGACATCGCTCTGGCGGCTTAGAAGGCATCAAGCAACTCAAAGCGCTGAGGGCCCAGATGGAGCAAAAGGCTTCGCGCACTGAGTTACTAGGCAAGTTCAAGTCTCTGCATGGAAAAATTTTAGCTGCAAACAAGCAGTTTCTTGTCATAGCCGAGCCTGAGCATCGCAGCCAATTAATTTTGGACATCGACAGTGTCTGGGGAGCCTCGGCTGGGGGCGTTGAAGTTAGCCCTCTGGCATTGCCGCCCCTCAGAGAGGGCGCAAGACAGGCATGGAGTACGACTACTGCCGTGAACTTTTGTGCCAAGGCCTATCCTACAGTTACCTCAGGCCATACTGACAATGCTGCCTTGCAGGTATTGGCGGGCTTTATGCGTAATGGTTACCTCCATAGGGCGATTAGAGAACAAGGCGGCGCCTATGGCGGCGGAGCGAGTCAAGATGCTGGCTCTGCGTCCTTCCGTTTCTTCTCCTATCGAGACCCACGACTGCAGGAAACGCTGGCAGACTTCGATACGGCCATAGACTGGGTTATCTCGACCGAACACAAGCCTCATCAAATCGAAGAGGCAATACTAGGGGTTATAGCGGGTCTCGATAAACCGGCCTCACCAGCGGGAGAGGCAAAACAGGCCTATTTCAATCAAGTCTTCGGTCGTACTCTGGAGCATCGGAGCAAGTTCAGAAAACAAGTACTGGGCACAACCATCAGTGACCTAAAGCGGGTTGCAGAGCAGTATTTAGTTCCAGACAAGGCTAGCATCGGTATTATCTGTAACAAAGAATCCGCTGAAAGCTTAAATATTGATGATATAGAAATAATTAATCTGTAGTAATAACAGAGCATTAAAGATTTTTTTAAATGTAATTTATTAAATTTATAGAATACTGGAATATCTAAAATAATTTCGGGAACTTTTCTCTACATGACTAGTCAGAGTTAGTGTAGGTAGATGTAATACAAAAAATTGTGGATTTTGTTTCATTTATCTCTCCCTTGATAGTATATTTAGCCCAACGTCCTCCGGTCGTTGGGCTCTCTTTTTGTAGCTCCTATAATTCCAAAGCCGCCTCATTCGATACCGATACCCGCACGGCTCAAGCCTCTAAGATGAGCCTAAATCCACCCCCCTCTCGCTCAATGATAATAGGCAGTAGAAACTAGTAATTTCATGGATGCACAACAAGCAAAAAGAGAAGCCACCAATGTCACTTTAGTTGGCATGTTTTTCGATCTGCTGCTTGGCACTGGCAAGATAGTGGGCGGCGTCCTAACGAATTCATTCGCTCTGGTCACAGATGGAATCCATTCACTGACCGATGCCGGTACTGACATCTTCGTATTAGTTGTCGCGCGTGTTGCTCATGCCGAGCCCGATGCAGAGCATCAATATGGCCATGGCCGCTTCGAAACTTTGGGTGCTATCGCGATGGCCATCGTCTTCTTCATTACTGCTGCCATCTTGCTGTACGACAGTTTTAATCGACTGCGGCTTAGCGAACCGCTACCTACCCCTGCTGCCGCCGGCATAATTATCGCGCTGTTGTCCATAGCCACGAAGGAATGGATATATCACTACACGATGCGTGTAGCAAAGAAACTCAATTCTAGCCTACTTAAAGCGAACGCCTGGCATAGCAGGACTGATGCGATCTCTTCAGTAGCTGTACTCATTGGCATTTTAGGAGCGCGTCAGGGCTATCTGTGGATGGATACCTTAGCAGGCATGTTCGTTGCCCTAATCATAGCCAAGATAGGGTGGGAGCTTTGCACTGACAGCCTAATAGAGCTTGTCGATACGGCAGTCTCAAAACAGCGGCGAGAACAATTCGAATACTGCATACTAAGCATCGATGGCATCCGCGGGATCACCGATCTACGTAGCAGATCGACCGGTGGAAAAATAATCCTCGAAGTTAGGTTGCTAGTTAATTCATACATTTCAGTGTCTGAGGGCCATCAACTAGGCGAGCTAGTAAACAAATCACTTGTCCGTCAGTTCGCTGACGTATCCGAGGTACTGATTCACATTGATCCAATTGAACACGAGACCATAGAAGATGAGTCGCAATTGCCTGAACGAACACAGGTCATAGCATCTTTAAAGGCGTGCTGGGAAAGCTTGATAGATCAGCAGTCTATCGCATCTATAGACCTTCACTATTTAGGGGGCGCAATTGAAGTGGATCTTGTACTCGACGTCGCCGTCTTATCAATGGCAACAGCTAGGGGCTTGGAGGCTGCAATCGAGGCAGAACCACATATCACAAAGTTGCGGATCTTTAACAAATTGCATGAATCTAATCACTAGAGCGCTTCATCTTGAAAGCGTTCTGCCGCTACGAGTCAGAAAGACGTATTTGCTTACAATTGGAGCTCAACTCCCTATACTAATGCCCTGCACCTGCTGTCGATATTAGGATGCTGAGCTAAAAAAATAAAACTAAAAAGGAGATCCGGTTAGCAATGAAACCGACTGATATCGCCGATCCCGAATACTTTCATAAAGTAGTCGACTGCCAGTGGGCCTGTCCCGCCCACACCCCTGTCCCCGAATACATACGTTTGATCGCAGAGGAGCGCTATACCGATGCATATATGATCAACTGGCAATCGAATGTGTTTCCCGGCATCCTAGGACGCACCTGCGACCGCCCCTGCGAACCTGCATGCAGGCGCGGACGTATAGAAGAAGAACCTGTCGCCATATGCCGATTGAAACGAGTTGCAGCCGACTATAAATCTGACATCACGAATCGTCTCCCTCTGATACCAAAGAAAAAGAACGGCAGGCATATAGCTCTCATCGGGGCCGGTCCTGCCTCTTTGACTGTTGCGCGAGATCTCATGCCTCTCGGTTATGAGATTACCTTGTTTGAAAAAGACACACTTAGTGGCGGGGCAATGCGCACGCAAATCCCCAGATTTAGGCTCCCAGCAGAAGTGCTCGACGAAGAGCTGAATTACATTCTAGAAATGGGTGTTAATTGTCGTTTCGGTGAAGAGGTCACCAGCATGCGTGACATTTTGGCCGAAGGCTACGACGCTGTATTTGTTGGCACCGGCGCGCCTCTAGGCAAGTGGTTGGATCTACCGGGGCATGTCGATGCGAAGGACAATATTCATACAGGGATCGAATGGCTCGCCAGCGTTGCCTTCGAACACATTACGAGCATAGGAAAGAACGTACTTGTACTCGGCGGCGGCAACACCGCCATGGACTGTTGCAGAACTTCCAAGCGTATCGGCGGTGAATCGGTAAGCGTTGTAGTGCGCAGCGGCTTCGATGAGATGAAGGCTTCGCCTTGGGAAATCGAAGATGCGATGAACGAAGACATACCTATATTGAACTTCCATGTGCCGAAGAGCTATGTCATCGAGAACGGCAAGCTTGTAGCAATGGAATTTGAAAAAGTTCGCAAAGAAATCGATGAGAATGGCAGGCGAAAACTTGTATCAACCGGAGAAGACCCGGCGATATTACCCTGTGATGACGTGCTCTGCGCCATTGGGCAGGAAAATAGTTTTCCGTGGGTAGAAAGAGATTTAGGCATCGAGTTTGATCAATGGGAAGTGCCAGTCCTCAACAAGTCCACATTCCAATCGACTAATGCAAAAGTTTTCTTTGGCGGCGATGCCGCTCTTGGACCCGACAATATCATTACCGCCGTTGCACATGGGCACGACGCCGCCGTATCAATTCATATGCAATGCGAGAAACTAGACATCACTAAACGTCCTGATCCTCTCACTAATCTTAGCAGTCAGAAGATGGGCATACACCAGTGGTCTTATGACAACGATATTAGCGCAGACTTCCGTTTCGCAGTTCCTCATGCCGACAAACAAGTAACGCTGAATGACATCAACGTTGAAGTAGAGTTAGGGTTCGATGAACAACTCGCGTTCAACGAGACGATGCGCTGCCTGAACTGCGATGTGCAAACCGTGTTTACTGATAAACTGTGTATCGAGTGTGATGCCTGTGTAGACATATGTCCTACTGACTGCATCACCTTTACCCAAAACCAGGATGAGCCTAAGCTCAGAGCCAATCTTCTCGCCCCAGCCGAAAACGATGAGCAAGACATATACGTTTCCGATCTGTTAGCGGGCACCGGGCGCATCATGGCAAAAAATGAAGACCTGTGTCTGCACTGTGGTTTATGCGCCGAGCGCTGCCCCACTAACGCCTGGGACATGCACAAATATTTATTCAACACGACCAAAGCGGAGAATGCATGTCAGAGTTAATTCAGAGCTCCAAGGTCACTGCTCTAACCAAGATCAATGATTTCGTTGTCAAATTTGCCAACGTAAACGGCTCTGGCTCCGCGAGTGCAAATGGATTGTTCGCAAAAGCCGTGTTTCGCATGGGAATACCCATTAGCCCCCACAATATCTTTCCTTCCAACATCCAGGGATTACCTACTTGGTTTGAGGTAAGAATCAATAAGAACGGCTATTTGGGGCGACGTGAAGGTGTCGATCTTATAGTCGCGATGAATGAGCAGACTATTGGCAAGGACATCGCTTCGGTCGTCCCTGGGGGTTATGTGCTGTATGACTCCTCGAAAACTTTATCAAATGAGTTATTACGCGATGATGTGACTTATCTTCCAATTCCTCTCAAGGATATTTGTCTGGAGGAATTTGAAAAACCCACTCAGCGGCAACTATTCAAGAACATTGTCTACGTCGGGGCTCTCTCCGCATTTCTCAATATCGATTTCAAAGTGCTAACCGAACTTGTCAGCGATCAATTTCGCGGCAAGGAAAAGCTTATACTCCCAAATATTCATGCATTGGAAATTGGTCATCAATACGCTAGCGATAATTTTGAATGCCCACTCAATCTACGGCTGGAAAAAAGCGAAGAAAACAAAGGTAAGATTCTTATGGATGGCAATACCGCTGCCGGCCTAGGCTGTGTCTATGGTGGCGCGACAGTAGCAGCTTGGTATCCACTGACTCCTTCAACTTCGGTAGTAGATAGCTTCACCAAGTACTGCAAACGCCTGCGCATCGATGCCGGCACGGGGAAGAAAAAATACTCTATCGTGCAGGCCGAGGATGAGCTCTCCGCAATAGGCATAACGATTGGCGCCGGCTGGAATGGAGCGCGGTCATTTACTGCAACCAGCGGTCCGGGTATTTCATTGATGCAAGAATTTCTCGGGCTCGCGTACTTCTCTGAAGTACCAATCGTCCTTTTTAATATTCAACGAGTTGGCCCGTCTACCGGTATGCCTACACGCTCACAACAGGGCGACCTTCTCTGTTGTGCCTACGCCTCCCATGGCGACACCAAACATGTCCTCCTGTTTCCCGCGAACCCTAGCGAATGCTTCGAATATGCGGCGAGTGCATTCGATATTTCAGACAGAATACAGTCTCCAGTAATCGTTATGAGCGACCTAGAGCTGGGCATGAACGAACAGATTTGCGACCCACTCAATTGGGATGATAAGAGCCGCTACGATAGAGGTAAGGTTCTCAGCGCGGCGCAGTTAGAAGAAATTGAAAAGTATGGCCGCTATCTTGATTCTGACGGCGACGGCATACCCTATCGAACTTATCCCGGCACCCACCCTCATAAGGGCAGTTACTTTACTCGTGGCAGTTCACATGACTCCTATGCTGCTTACACGGAAGATGGCGCCGTCTATGCTGAAGTAATGGATAGATTGACACTTAAGATGAAGACGGCAGTAAACTATCTTCCAGAGCCAGTATTTTCCGAGACTAGTTCCAACAACTTAGGCTTGGCCTTTATTGGCACTACAACTAGCGCCATCAACGAAGTTATCGATAGCTTAGCGAAGAAAGGCATAACGCCAAACACGATGCGTATACGCGCATTCCCGTTCCACGACAGCGTGACGGAATTCTTCGGCGCACACGAATTGGTCTATGTAATAGAGCAAAATCGTGACGCGCAACTAAAGAGTCTACTGAAAATCGAATGCAATATCCATGAAGAAAAGATGCACTCGATTCTCAGTTACGATGGCGTATTAATTACGGCGCAGCATGTTGAAAAATCCATTATTAATTCCATGAACGACATGAATGCAAGCGGAGAAGTTCCCGCATAAAACGGCAGTGACTATGAGTTATATTAATAAGCCAAAGTTCAAACATCCACAGATGCAAACTAATGATATTGGTCTGACGCGCAGAGACTATGAAGGAACTCTGACCACTCTCTGTGGAGGTTGCGGGCACGATTCAATCAGTTCGGCTATCATTCAAGCCGCTGCCGAGATGTCTCTAGAACCACATAGAGTAGCAAAAATTTCAGGCATCGGTTGTTCCTCGAAAATACCCTCCTACTTCCTTAGCAAAGCTCACGGATTTAATTCCGTGCATGGTCGCATGCCTTCAGTTGCAACCGGCGCTAATATCGCTAACAAAGAACTCTACTACGTTGGAGTTTCAGGCGATGGTGACAGCGCATCTATCGGACTTGGGCAGTTCTGTCATATCGTTAGGCGCCGCATAAACATGCTGTACATAGTTGCCAACAATGGCACCTACGGTCTGACCAAGGGCCAGCTTTCAGCTACAGCCGATCTTGGCTCGAAAACCAAATCAGGTGAAGAAAGTCACTTCGACAATATCGATATGGCTACGCTCGCAATCGAACTCGGCGCAAGCTTTGTTGCTCGCAGCTTCTCGGGGGACAAGAAACAATTAATCCCTCTACTTCAAGCCGGCCTCTCGCATAAGGGCTTCGCATTCATCGACGTAATCTCTCCCTGCGTGACATTTAACAATACAGATTTTTCGACCCATGGTTATAAGAACACCTGGGAAAACCATATCGCTCTGAGTGAAGTTGACTTCGTACCAATGCGCGAGGAAATTACGACGAGCTACGCCGCAGGTAAAGACAAAGAAATCACATTACACGACGGATCTGCTATCCACCTCCATAAAACTAGCAACGACTACGATCCATCCGACAAAGAGAACGCTTTGCATCACATCAATGCCTACAAGAAACAAGGCAAGATTGCTACCGGGTTACTCTATATCAATCAATCTATGTCTGACTTACATGAATTACAGGAGACTGTGGATAGGCCCCTAAACAGCCTCGGCAATCAAGAACTGTGCCCGGGCAGTGAAACACTTAACGATATCAACAATACGTTCCGATAACGTTGTTACCGCTGTTCTTTGATAAGATCGTAGGCAGCCTTTATCGCCTGCGCCTTTTCAGTGGCAATATCGATCATCTCTTCTGGCAAGCCTTTAGCTACTAGCTTGTCGGGATGATGCTGATTCATCTGCCGTCTATAGGCCTTCTTCAGCTCATCTTCAGTACACTTAGGGGATACTCCTAACAATTCGTACGAAGCCTTAATCTTATCCTTAGACGACTCACTATCAGCGAAGTGAGCCTGACCAGACAAGCGACTAATCAACGCGTCGAAGTCAAGTTTCGAATAGCCGAGGTCTTGGGCGATTCCCTCAATCAAGGTTTTCTCACGCGCATCCAGTCGGCCATCCGCGAAGGCTGTAGCCACTATAATCTCTAGAAACATCTGTATTAAATTTCTTCGACGGTAGCTCTCCCGCTTAAACTGCACGACTACCTCGCGTATAGGAAAGCCCGGCTTCTTTCCTTCGTTAAAAAGGTTTATGGCAACTTTGCGTTGTTGAGGGTTCAGGCGCATCTGATCCATGACTCTTTCCGCCATGGCGATTTCATCGATAGTGACTTTACCGTCGGACTTAGCGACGTAGCCCATCAGCGCGAACGTCGTGGTAAAGAATACCGACTGTACGCGCTCAGTAGCACCGAGACCGAGCGAATCATCAAGTGAGAGACCGTCCAACCCACCATCGAAGTAATTGCCGAGGGATGCGCCTAAGACCGCGCCCAAGGGCCCCCCCATCATGAAGCCGAATGTTCCGCCTACTACCTTTCCCCACCAACTCATATTAGTACTCGTTACTGATGATAAATTAGTTTGCCGCGCAACCCGCTATCCTAAAGCCTAGCGTTAGTCCCTATCGACAATGTTCAATCGAAATGCCCATCATCGAAAACGAAGTCTACTAAGAAATGAGGCGATGAAACCAGCTCTTATCTAATTCTCGTCTGCATCCATCTAACTGTGTAGCAAACCGGCTTGAGTTTGTCTGCACGCGGGCGGCGGTGTCTACCAACCACTGTTTGTCCCTATAAGTAGCGCGTTGGTAGCCGCCGTTGCCCTCATGGTAGGCATAATAAAGATGTTTCGCATTATTATTCGAGATGTCACTTATCCGTGTGGAGTTCGCGTTATACCAAGCCACAAAATCGATGGCATCTGAAAAATTCCTCCGCGAGGCATGACTGTTGCCCGAATTCTGTTGATATTCCCGCCAGGTTGCATCGAGTGCCTGCGCGTAGCCGTAGGCAGAACTTGGCCGACGGCCCGGGAAAATCCATAAGAACTTGTTTCTAGGCGGCTTGGCACGAGACTGGAAGGAAGACTCTTGATAAATAAACGCCATATTTACTGATACGGGAATACCCCATCGCCGCTCTGCGCTCTTAGCCGCATTATACCATCCTCTACGATCCTCGAATATATCGCAGATGTCCGCCACGCTTTCTGGAGGCGAACTAGCACAGGCGGCTAACAACGATCCTAGCAGAGCTACGCTGCCGATTTTTATCTTGTGATAACTCATCATGTTTCGATTCAGTTGCATTACCCTATTCAAATAATCTGAACACTAGACAGTTAGATCATCAAGATGCACAATAAATTCCCCTTCATCGAGAATTTTTATGCCTAATTCTTCGGCTTTCGCGAGTTTTGACCCAGCGCCAGGCCCAGCCACAACACAAGAGGTATTTTTCGACACGCTCCCAGCTACCTTCGCTCCCAATTCAATCAATTTGGCCTTCGCCTCGTTCCTTGGCATGTGTTCGAGGGTACCCGTCAGTACGTAGGTTTCTCCCAACAACGGCTTTGCTGAGTCGTTGTGACTAGGCTCTATGGTTGGCCAAGTCACACCACTGTCCTGCAATTCTTTGATCAGCTCGACATTGTTAATATTGCTAAAAAATATCTGAATATGCTCTGCCATTATCGGACCGACATCAGACACTTGCACTAAGCTATCTAGATCAGCTGCGATGATGCTCTCTAAAGTACCGAAATGGGTAGCTAGCTGCAATGCCGTGGCCTCTCCCACCTCCCTTATACCCAGTGCATATAGAAAACGTGAAAGACTCGTCTGCTTACTCTTGTGTATAGCCGCAAATATATTCGCCGCCGACTTTTCCCCCATCCGTTCAAGACTTGCAAGTTGTCCGAGTGAAAGCGTATAGATGTCTGCCACCCTTGTAATAACCTCATTGTCTACGAGTAGCTCTATAAGCTTGTTGCCGAGACCCTCTATATCCATAGCGCTGCGAGAAGCGAAATGCTTTATAGACTCCTTGCGCTGTGCCGGACAGATTATTCCACCGCTGCACCGGTAGCGAACGTCTCCATCTTTCACGACAGCACATGCACAAGCCGGACATACCAGAGGAATCGAGATGGATCTTCTTATTATATTTCTAGCGCCCTCATGAGGAATGACTTTAACGACCTTAGGGATTACGTCTCCCGCCCGACGCACGATCACACGATCGCCAATTCGCAAGCCTAGGCGCTTGATCTCATCCATGTTGTGCAGAGTAGTATTGCTCACGGTAACACCACCCACGAAGACTGGCTCAAGCCTAGCTACCGGCGTAATAGTCCCGGTTCTACTTACTTGGAATTCAACATCGAGTACCGTTGTAGATTTTTCTTCGGCTGGAAATTTATAAGCCATGGCCCAACGCGGGCTGCGTGCATTAGTGCCAAGTCGCAGCTGGAGATCAAGATCGTTTACCTTTAAGACCGCTCCATCGATCTCATACGACAGATCATTTCTTTTTGCTAGCAACTCTAAACAATATTTGAGACAGGCATCAACGCCATCCTCCACAGTACGATCGGGGTTCACAGGAAGTCCCCACTTATCGATCAAGGTAAAGATTTCACTCAGCGTCTTCGGCAGCTTAATGCCTTCGACTAGGCCGACGCTGTAGCAATACATCTTCAAGGGTATCTTCGCCGCTTTTTTAGGATTAAGCTGCCGGATCGCACCTGCTGCGGTATTGCGAGGATTGACAAAGATTTTACCACCCTCTTTCTCAGAATTTTTATTCAGCTTCTTGAATCCATCTTTATCCAGGAATATTTCGCCCCGAATTTCAACGACAGTATTCTTCTTTTTCGGTTTTAACTGGAGAGGAATACTACCTATAGTACGCACGTTATGAGTGATGTCTTCACCAGTAACACCATCTCCGCGAGTGGCTGCCCGCTCCAACACACCATCTCTGTACAACAGACTAACCGCTATTCCATCTACCTTGGGCTCACAACTATATTGAATGCTCGACTCTGCATCTAGACGTTTCTTGAGACGCGTTTCGAATGATTGTAGGTCGGCCTCATCGAACACCTTGTTCAATGAGAGCATGGCGATTTCATGCCTGACCTGACTGAAACCTGCGATCGCTTCACCACCGATGCGCTGTGATGGAGAGGCTTCGTCATAGAGTTCGTATCTGGTTTCTAGTTCCTCGAGGCGGCGCAGCAAGGCGTCGAAATCAGCATCGGGAATTTCCGGCGCGTCTTGAGAATGATACAAGCGATTGTGATTCTCGATCTGCTCTCGAAGAGTATCTACTTCCAGTAGGATTTTTTCAGGAACTGCCATAAGGGTTAGTTCTGAGATAGCTCTCTAAGATAATACTGGAGACTTGGTTTAAAAATAAGACTATAGCTTTTAACCGCGTGTCGCTAAAACCTTAAGACGCCGTAACTCGAAGTCTCGAATGCGTTGACGGTAGTGCTCAATGGTCTGCCCGGTCATGACGTTTCTCTGATCATCTTTAAAATCTCCGCCGAGCCTATCACTAATCTCTTGAGCTACACCTAACATTTGCTCGAAGGCATCTAGATTGTTGATGGGCGTTGGCAGCGCCAGAAAGAAACTGATTCCCAGCGTAGTGAACTCGTCCATATTATTAAGATCGAAGGTCCCAGGATTCAACATATTGGCGACGCTGAAAATAATCGCGCTTTGGTGTTCCTTACTATTCCGTTTATGGAATATATTCATATCACCGAACTTTAGTCCTGAGGTAATCAAGACCTGTAATAAATCATCGCCGGCGAACACTCTGTCATCTTTCGCAACAACATTTAGCACCAAAACTTCCGAGTGCTCGAATTCGTCAGAATGCGCCTTCTGCTCTTCAGGAGCAACCTCTAAACTAACAGAGCGCTTCTGATCTAATTCATCGATGAATTCTTTATCTACAAATGGATCTCCATATACAGGCTCTACACGCACTGGCTCTTCTTTTCCAAATTCTTCAATATCTACTTGTACATGAACTTCCTCAAACAGTACGTCATCAAGTTCGTCCTCTGTTACCGCTTCAACCTCGATATTAGCGGCCACAAGAGTAGCTTGCTGTTCATCTTTAACTGACTCCTTGCTTCGCATCACTTTCCGCCCGAAAAGCGAAAATAAGGAGCGCCTGCTCTTAGGCGTATCTGCGACCTCTCCTGCATGTTCATCATTGCCATCAAAAAGCCCAGACTGATTAGTCTCATCAAGCGACGCAGGATTAGCCCCTATGCGTTCGCCGGCTGACATTGAAAATCCATCCGCGGTACTATCTGCATCAAATAGTACCGGTTGTTCCTGTTCCTGTCCCTGTTCTCGCTGGCGTAATTCAGATTGCTCAATTAGAGCATCCTCGAAATTGCTTTCTACATGATC
Source organism: uncultured Pseudomonadales bacterium (assembly GCA_949372635.1). GTDB lineage: Bacteria > Pseudomonadota > Gammaproteobacteria > Pseudomonadales > Pseudohongiellaceae > UBA9145. The sequence continues at coordinate 5,776 of CASIAB010000010.1, read as the reverse complement.
TTCATCAATGTCGTCATCCGCAAGCAGTGCACTCTCATCACTGGGTGCCCCGACCACTTCCGTTATATTTGACTCTACAGCGTAGTCAGGTGCAACCGAACTCATTGCGTCCACGTTGCTTCTAACGTCATCCTCTTCTAAATCTTCTTCATCAAGGTCGAACAGCACCGAATCTGCATCATTCTCAATCTCTGCAGCGTGTTCCTGGCGGGCCTGCGACTCGGAAATGTCGGTTTCTATTTCTGCCTTAGTTGCATCTTCGTCCCAGTCTTCGCCGATGCTGTGCTCATGACGGGCATAGGCCTTGAAACCGTCTTTCTCGATTTCTTCGCTGCTCTGGTATTCCTCTTCTTTAGCGTCGCCATCTACCTCTTGTGCAACAGGCTCTGACAGCTCTACGGCGTCCATGAGCACTGGAATGTGGTCATCAATCTCCGCATCAGCCAGGTTAAAGAATTGCGCCTTAGTTTCCGCCAGGTCCAGAGCATTGTTCTGTCGATTCATTTCTTCCAGAGAACGGGAGACAACCCGGGCGCCGCCGCAAGGTAGTTCTGCGAGCTCTAGAGATTCAAGGTCGACGTTTTGAGGGATATTCTTATCAATGGCTAACTTGATCTGACCACGGCGGGCATTTATCGCAACGTAAAGGCCTCTGAGCAGCACAGCAACTATGGCTAAGCCCAACAATAAGATAACTAGTTCGCGTCCATTCATAGTAAATCTGCAGCATTCATTAGAAAGCCTTAAAAACATAAAATTTTTTAATGTTATCTGACAGTTACCGCATTTTCTTTAGCGTGGAACCCGGCTATTTGAGCCGAAGCGTTTTAGGGTGGGGTCCAGAGGGTGTAGGGAGGAATACCTGAGTGTTACATAGCAGCCAATTCGGCCGCCTCTTCGATATCAACGGCGACGATTCTAGACACTCCAGGCTCGTGCATAGTCACGCCTAGGAGCTGGTTCGCCATCTCCATAGTGATCTTGTTGTGAGTAATAAAGATAAACTGCACATTCTCCGACATTTCCTTCACCAGATTCGCGTAACGGCCAACATTCGCGTCATCCAGAGGGGCATCAACCTCATCCAACATACAGAATGGTGATGGATTCAGGCGGAAAATTGAGAACACCAACGCGATCGCGGTCATCGCTTTTTCACCACCAGAAAGCAGGTGGATCGTGCTATTACGCTTACCCGGCGGTCTCGCCATGATGGCAACACCAGTATCGAGAAGATCTTCGCCAGTCATATCCAGATAAGCGTGACCACCACCAAATACTTTTGGAAATAGATTCTGAAGGCCTGAGTTAATTTTGTCGAAAGTATCCTTGAAACGCGACCGAGTTTCCTTGTCAATCTTGCGAATCGCATTCTCAAGGGTTTCTAGCGCGCTCTGTAGGTCTCCATTTTGCTTGTCCAGATAAACCTTGCGCTCAGATTGCTGCGAATATTCGTCAATGGCAGCCAGATTGATTGGACCCAGACGCTGAATTCTATTACCTAACTTCTCCAGCTCCTGCTCGCACTGATCCTCGCTTAGTTCTTCGGGCAGATTCTCCAGAACCTCTGCCAGTACAAACTTCGCCTGTTCGAGCTGCTCTAGTATGCCGTCGCGCTTAACCGACGCGCCCTCACTCTTGAGGCGCTTGAGCATGAGACTTTCTTTGACCTGATTGATCTGCTCCAGAACCTGATTACGTTGTTGCTCCAAAGACCGCGTAGCATGTTCGTTCGCATCGACCTTGGCCTTAGCCTCGGCTAATTCTTTTTCAACTTCTAAGCGTTGCTGCAACAAGGCTTCAAGATCACTGCGCATCTTAGCTAGCGGCTCATCGGATAACGCTATCTGCTCTTGAAGGGAATCCATGCGTTCACGGCTGCGTTGCACCTGCGTTGCCATTCTGTCCATAGTCTCGCGCGTAGATTGCAATTGCGACTGAACAGACTGCTGCTTAAGCGCCAGCTCGTGCGCTAAATCTTTGTCTTTTCTCGATTTATCCCGGCAAGACTCTAAGGTCAGCTGACGCTCTTTTCGCTGCGCCTCTAAGAGTTCGCGTCCTCCTACATCTCGCTCCATGCTATCCAGCGCGTCTTGCAGCCTGGAACGGGAACCTGCTGTATTCTACCTGCTCAACCGCCAATTGCCGATTCAGCTCTTCCACCTCATGGTGAATGCGCTCTTTACGCAACTGAGCTTCTTCAACCTTGGCCATCTGAGCACTCAGTTGAGACTTTAGCTCGCTATGTTGCTGCGTCTTCGCTGCTAACTCCCCCTGCAGGCTCTCGCGCTGAGCTTCGTCTTGACTCAGAGCGTCTTTGGTGTGAATTTGTTTCTGATGTAAATAGTTAGATTTTTCTTCTAATTTTTTGATTTTATTGATTAAATCACTAATTATTCCGCGCCTTTCTACAATAGATTCCTGCTTATTGAAATTACTCACCTGCAGCCATGCACTGCCAAGCCATACGCCATCGGCGGTGATAATCGAATCTTGTGGGCCTAGCTGGGCCCGATGAGAAAGCGCTTCAGAAACGTTGCTGGCAACGTAGATGCCGCGCAGCATATCAGCTCAGGCCCCATTCGCTGCTGACCTTGTCCGTCAGAGGGAGACAGTGACATTGGTGAGCTCTGCGCAGACTCTTTAGCGGCACGCACATCTATAAGAGCCACTTTGCCCTGCGGCAGCTCGGATAACATCGCCTCAATATTATCTAGACCCTCGACACAGATGCTCTGCAGCGAGTCGCCAAGCACCATCTCTACGGCGCGCTCCCAGCCATCGTCTATCTTGATGCCCTCAGCGAGCCTAATTTTGCTGTCTAAGCCCTGTTTACCTAACCACTGGTTCAGAGATTCATTGTCTTGCCCTAAAGCGGACTGTTGCAGAGCATCCAGTGAGGCCTGCCTTCCCTTAGAGGCCTGCAACTCACTGCGAATATCATTCAAATCGTCAGAACCCTTACTAATAGATGCACGGTGCTCTTCGATCGACAGGTTCAGTGCTCGATTCTTTGTTTGCATAGAAGTAAGCGTCTCTTCGAGCAGCAACACTTCGATAGAGGCCTCGCTAGCGGAATCGTCTACCGGCCTATCGTCAAGCGATCTATTCTCGTCTTCGAGCTTGCGTCTACGTTCGAGCCCGCGCTCAACAATACTCTCTAGCTGTTGAATTCTAGATTGCTCGACTTCAGCAACCTTACGTGGCTCTTCGGCGCTTTGGTTAAACGCATCCCAATCAAGCTGCCATTGGGTTAGATCTTGTTCAGCTTGAGCGAGCAACTCCGAGGAAGAATGCTCAGCAACACGCGCCTCTTCAAGTGCGGGGGCGACAGTATGCATCTGCGCATCGAACTGGGTGATCTTCTTGAGATCAACATCCAATTCTTCTTTGGTCTGCGACCAGACCTCTTCTGTCTCCCGCAGATCAAATTTTTGTTGGTCGACACGCTCGATATGGTGCTCTATCGATTGCTCTATTCTGGCGATGTCATTACCCAGGCTATAGAAGCGTGCCTGCACCTCGCCAAAGACATCGGCGAGTTCTGCATTGTGAGACAGATGCTCCTCGATCTTCGCATCTATCTCACGTTGATCAGCAATAGTCGACTCAATCTTAATCTCAAGCTCCTTTATTGCTTCCTGATTCTCTTTCAGTTCATGATCGAGGCTGCTCCAGCGAAGGCCGTTCAGATTTGCAGTCGTGTCGCGTTCTTGCTGCTTTAATTCAGCGTACTTCTCGGCGGCAACTGATTGACGCTGCAAATGTGCAAGCTGACGACCTAACTCCTCGCGAATATCTTCCAGACGCTCAAGATTATCCTTGGTTCGCTTGATGCGATTTTCGGTTTCTCGGCGGCGCTCTTTATACTTGGAAATTCCCGCAGCCTCTTCGATAAACACTCGAAGCTCTTCAGGCTTAGATTCAATGAGGCGGGACACCATGCCCTGCTCGATAATAGAATAACTGCGCGCACCGAGACCGGTGCCGAGAAAAATATTGGTGATGTCTTTGCGGCGAACCTTCGTGCCGTTCAGCATGTAGGTAGACTGTGCCTCACGGTCGACCTTTCGCTTAATCGAAACCTCATCGAAGTTCGCATACTCGCCGGTGAGCTTATGATCATGATTATCAAACACCAGCTCGACGCTCGCCTGACCAACTGGGTTGCGGCCTCCAGAGCCATTGAAAATGACGTCTGTCATGTTTTCGCCGCGCAGATTCTTGGCGGAACTCTCACCCATTACCCAACGCACAGCGTCGATTACATTCGACTTCCCGCAGCCATTGGGGCCTACAACAGAGCAGAGGTTTGACGGAAAATCTATTGTGGTGGGGTCAACGAAGGATTTAAAGCCGGCTAGTTTAATACACTTCAGGCGCATTTTTTATTCTCTGTTTCCTTATCTGACATGCTGAAGCGCGCAGGCTACTATTTCTAATTTAAGCAGCCAATTGCGGCGAATCAACTTGCCTAATTTTTGCACAATTCTATATACCAAAGCGCAGGATCGAGAAGAAACTCATGCCAACTTCCACGAGGGATTATTTTAGCCCACTTCCAAGGGCAAATACACTAAATATTGTGGTTTGGAGACAACTCGCACCTATTCTTGGCCCTGCGAATTCCGAGTATAAAATCCCATAATTTTGTTACAGAGGCTCATCTATGCGCCGACCAATTGTTGGAGTGCGTGATAATTTTGCAGTGAGTATTCGAGATACGGTATCAACTAAGGATTTAATAAACGACCGCTACAACACCTTGTTCAGAGAACAGAATGATGTGATATTTGATGGTATAAATTCGTTAGGTAAAGAAGACGTAAGCGGGTTGGTCAGAGTGGCTGAATTGCGCAAGGTTTCAGTTAAGCGCCTTGATTTCTCCGCGCCTCTCAGTGGTGCTTTAAGATCGATACCGAAGGGCTCTGTGGGTATAGTACTCGGACGATTTTTTACTAAGAAGCCTATGCAAGATGCATTAGGCTAATCTACACACATAGTTAGTCCATATATATCTTTTGGCTCTTCAGTCCTAGATAGCCCTATGCAGCTCGCTCTCCCCTTGTTTTCTAGTAACCGTCCAGCCAGCACCACACCCCCGTGACACTCCCCGATAATTTAGAAGGGTTCCATTGCCCCACTATCTGGGAACCCCTGCTAGCGCCTTCTTTTCATGATTACCTTAGAACATTATCAAAACAATTTATACCTGGCTGAATAAGGCTAGGGTGTGACCTCTCGCAGAAAATGTAAATCTTATTGATAATCATTCTCATTTGGATTAATATGCCCCACTATGAATTTAGAACATAATGAAAACCGTGGCTTAGCCGTAAAGCGCGATTCGACTGACCTCAATTGCACAAAAATTGATACATCATTTGTTCAACTTGAAATACAAATCGGAGCATTGAGGAGACTCATAACTAGCCATAGCCTAGTGATTAAGGAAGTTCATTGCTCGAACGATCAATCAAAGAGCATTATTAAACAAGCTCTTCTCGATAGCTTGGCAGAAGCCATCGGATAGAAAGCCATTACAGACTATTCGTGATCCTTTAAGAGCCAATGCCTCGCCGATAGATTGAACGCAAAGTAATACTTACGGGCACAGTGAGAACAGGAGTTAGACTGTGCCCGAATGCAATCAATAACGGACAACTTTTGGAGTAAAAAATTCTGTAATAACTGCGCCACAGTTTAAGTTAGTGAATTGTCTAATAAAACATTATTTTAACTACTTAGCGGCATATGGTGTTTCCCTATGGGGTCT
>CASIAB010000009.1:2500-249951 GCA_949372635.1 uncultured Pseudomonadales bacterium | reverse complement strand
GAGAAGAAGGAATAGACCACGATTATCAAAAAAACGTAGTCACTCTCCTATTTATCGATTCGCCCGCTGTCTATCGAGAAGCTCCAGGTCGAGGGTGAAGGAAACCGGAATCGAGACTGGGTTGTAGCAGATAGCATCATCACAGGCCTGGTAATCGAGTGAGCCAGAGATTGTTAGCGCATCCAGTTCGAGGAGCGAAGCTCGCGCCTCCTGCGATGCATCCACTACGGCTTCCTGCAGTATTGTGAAAGGTTGTTGATACACTGGAACGTATTCGTCCAGCGGCTCGAAGTGATAGATTTCGGAATCTGGAAATTCCACTGGCTCGAAGTGAACGTGCTCAGTGGGAGCAAGCCTGAGTCCGATTACACGATATCCCATAGCGTCGGCACCGGGTGCGTACACATGCATGTCCGGACCAGGTTCGACATCGACTGCCAGAGAAAACCTGGTACCAACAGTCACTACCGGGTTACTGGGGTAGGCGGTGAACTTCAGTTGAGCGGTCTCTCCTTGCACCGCAGCGATGGGCGAAAGCCCGATGCCAAGCTTTAACATTACGTTCGATGTGGTGTTGCGTTCTGCGTAAAACTCCTCGAAGAAGCGCGAGCCGACTCGACCTCTTGCATCGAGCATGAAGGTACCAGGGTAGGGAGTGCCTATGATTACCGGAGCAGTACCAAGCGCAGATACATATCTGGCATAGTCGGCAGCTATTTCCGGGTCGTCGCGGTTGGGGCCCACACCTTCCTCTGCCACCGTGTTGTATATACCAAATGCTCTGATTACCGATGAGTCGTCATCGGAAAGTAGTGGGAAAGTAATGCCGCGCCTGTTGGCGAAGTCGGCCAGAATTTCCTTCGAGTCGTAGCTTATTGCTGCGATACTAATTCCTGAATTCTTCAGTTCTTGCGACCGGTCCTGCAACTCCACGAGTTGCGATTTACAGTAGGGTCACCAGTCTGCCGAACGGAAAAACACTAGCATCACTCCGTTTGGTCCCATGATTGAATCCAAGTTGTGGACCTGTCCGGATTGATCTGGCAGGTTGAAATCCGGCACCCGCTCACCTATCTGGGGACCGAGAGACGCAACATCAATTGCTTCCCTGGATTGTGCTGCCGCTACTGTCGAGAACCCGAGCAGAAGGGCCGCCAGTATTGTTGTTCTAATTTGTATTTTCATAATCCGTCCTCTAGTTTTTAGCAATCAAATTACTCTGATCCCTTTGATTGTGAATATTTCCGCAAAGCCATGCCTGCTGTAAGTGAGCCATAGATATTTCCATCACCATCAGCAATCACACCCTCCTGACTTCCGCTCGCATCGGGGTCCTGAATAAACAACATCACACTGCCATCTCTCACATTCCCGACGCGAATACCTTCTTCAAAACCGGGATTAGATTGTGCTGTGTTTGAAGATGAGGAATCGGCGACATACAGCAGGTCATTGTCATCGATGAACATTCCGCTGGGTCGACCGAATTGTTTCCACTCGTCGAGAAAGTTGCCCGACTGATCAAAAATAAGCACTCGATCGTTACCACGATCACCAACAAATAATCTGCCAGCGGAGTCCATAGCTAGCGCATGAGGCGTATGGAATTGATGCGAACCCTCGCCAAATGATCCCCAAGTCATGAGATAGTCGCCATGGGAGTCAAACTTCACGATGCGAGCGTTTGATCTAGGGCCATGTCCGTCACCGACAAAGATGTCGCCATTGGGCGCAACGACTACGGCCGATGGCATATTGAATGTGTCTGGGCCATCGCCTGCAATACCGGGACTACCCAGGGTCATGAGCAATTCGCCTTCAGGACTGAACTTGAAGACCTGATGACCCTTGGCTTCGCTAACAGTATCGATGTCACGTGAGCCAACATCATCGGTTACCCAAACATTGCCATCTCTGTCTACATACAATCCATGAGGACGCTGAAACAGGTCTTCACCGAAACTGAGAAGATGATTGCCCTCCCGATCGAATTTCATAATTGGGGCAAGATCTGAACCTCGGCAATCTTGGGCACCGCAGCGATCAAAGACCCAGAAAGTCGAACCATCCGAGTGAATTCCCAGGCCGGAGGTGGCACCGACTGACCTTCCCGGTGGCAGTTTGAAGAAAGACTCGTCGATGCTGTAGTCATCGCTGGGGGTGAAACGGGCATCCGTGACCTGAGAGAATGCAGTAACAGAAGAAAACAGCAAAAATATAACCGCTACTATCTGATGGACTTGGGAATGGTTCAGTTTTGGCATAATTGAAATGCTCGGTTCACGCTGATAAGAGGCTGTATTATTGCACACGTATTACACCTACACTTCCTTCGACTTCGATGATAGTTCCCCATTGATCCGACAAGCGCGCAACACGTTCCAGAATTAGTTGGGCATGACTCTCATTGGCAATGCGCGGAATACCAAGCTTTGAGTCAGGACCATTTATCCCTAGCTCTATCGGGTAAAGCCGCACCTCCTTTAGGACACCGTCGTCATAATGGCTCGTTGCAACCACGCTTTCCAAAGACTGAGTGGAACCGCCAAAATTTCTGGAGAACTGCTGCATTCTTCTTTGTGGATCTGCGTCAGCAGCACCGACAACCAGCTCCAGCTCCCACTGTGCTTCGCGAAAAAATTCACCCAAGCCGTAGAAAATGGGTTTACCTTCGTATATCTCAATGCCGCGTAGTGTTTGCACTCCCGTGCCAACAAACGCATCGGCCCCTGCATCGATAGCCTTGTGAGCCAGATCCACATAGAACTCCGGCGGGCGCGTGCTCAAATGCTGAAACTCCACGACCGACTGACTCTGATGAATGTGAGCGGCGGCAGTAACGAAATCTCCTAGCTGGCGGGCATTGCGAATATTCCTGAGCATGCGATCCACATCATTGCCATTCAAGGTATACGCAACTGTGCCTGGAATTTCATCGCCCCGAGCTACTCGATACTTGGGGTCATTCCGTCCGGAACTCGAGGCAGGAATGCTTATACCCGTATCGGGCGAAGCACTGGCTAGGGGGCGCGGATTGTCATAGTTGTCTCGGTATTCCAGGAAACCCTGACGAACTTGCAGCAGTGCATCGTACTGCTGCTGGGATACTAAAATAGTCTCTCTATAGTTGAGCATGTTGAGGCCTGGTCTTCCTCCCAGATTTCCATTGCGAGATGTTGCCGCAAGTCGATAGTGTTCTGGAAAGATGGGGGCATGAGCGCCGACCAACGCTGCGCGCCCCTTTGCCAATTCGAGAAAAGCCGGTGCGGCCGCTTCTTGTAGGTTTCTCCCGCTGCCCGCATGAATAATGCCTGCTTCGTCCAGCAAAGCGTTCGTTGAAAACATGCCCTCGAACTCAGAATCAAGGAGATGGTTCTGGGCGCGATTGACCATGTCGAACCCCATCAATTTGAGATCTGCTGCGACCTTATGGCTACCGACAAAATTATTGAGTGGGCCATCGAATTCTCGCAGATTCGCCAATTCGCCTTCCATGTTTGCCACTGCAAGATCGGCATTTCTTATCAAGTCAAAAACTGCCTGCACTTCAGGGTCGGCGAGCTGAGATGCGGGGCGGCGTATCATCAAGTCACCAACACTTGCGAAAACGAATTCTCCCGGCATGGTCATTGCCCGATCTCTATCGGCAAGCGGCGGCAAATCGGTCTGAGCTGACAGATTGATTGAAAGGCCACTCGATACTGCGAGAATAAGTGTAACTAAATGCGGTGCGACTCGACCTGGCCGTCTCTGTAATTTTTTAGCCTTCATAAAGTTCCCGGGGCGCCATTTCAGGCACCTGTTAATTGCTTTGTCTAGTCTTATCTCTGTCTGGTAGCAGTAGCGCACGAAGAAAACAATTCGGTACGAACTTCCACCCCTTTTTCTGCCAGCCGCGCCTGATCTGTACATGACACATTAGTATGTCTCAGCTCGACGATATCTCCAGGCCCAATACCCGGGTTTTCAAACAGCGGTTGAATAATAGTTAAATCAGGATTGAAGCGAAGGTCAAGCTGCATCAAGTTTGTCAAGCCACTCAGTGGCGTTATGTCGGTTATGTCATTGCCAGTAAGTTCTAGATACTCGATAGTGCTGAGTCCGCGCAATGGGCTGAGATCGGTGAACGAGTTGGCCGCTAGTCGCAGTTCAATCAGTGATGTCAAACCATTCAATGGTGTCAGGTCGCTTATATCCTGAGTATGGATATTAAGATCCACTAGCTTGGTTAGTTTCGCCAGAGGACTAATATCGGTAACGGCATTTGTAAACAGCAATCCTGTCGCACCCATATGCGTTCTAGGGTTTTGCCCACCTATGAAGTCGCCGTGACGATGCATGCGAAGTACTCTCAATTCTGTAAGCTTACTCAGAGCGCTGATATCGCTTAAAGGGTTTTCGGCGATACGCAGATCAACCAGTTTGGTCAAATCACGAAAGGGGCTGATGTCAGAAATCCAGTTTGTGTGGAGGTTCAAATGTGTCAATTCGGTAAGTTCAGCTAAAGGGCTTATGTCGGATAGGCCTCGATTTGATAGTGCAAGGTTAGTTAAACCTTTGAGGTTTTGTATTCCGGAAAGGTCATGAAATATGTGTCCCGGGCCAACCCATTCAGGCGATCCTGAAACCGATCTTCTCGCTCCTCCACCGGGGGCACGCAGCGTTGCTAATTGCGCGGCTCGACCGCAGCTTAGAGTTTCTTGTGGCCCGAGTGACAAAGCCTTGCGCACCTCCCCTTCCAAAACTGCATCGGCAAAAGTAACAATATCGGAGGCAGCATGATCTCGACAATTGTCAGTGGGCTGCAAAATTTGCTGTGCCCAGGCCCCGGAACAAAGAACAAGCGACAGTACAATTAAATATATTTGCTCAGAAAGATGTTTCATATTGAGGTTCCTTTAATAGACGTAGTTAGTTCTTGCCTACATTTCATATTTCAATTATTTCAAGACATTGCAGCAATCTCGAAAAAATTACTCATTCATTCTTGAAATCACCCCTATTCTGGTTTCGGGATTAGCATCATCTCCAGGATCATGAAAGAAGCCCGCCACTACGTTTACCGAAACCGCTGGACTCGTCTCGGTGATACACGCAATGACATGATTATCCGGATCATCATCTGCAAGCATAATTGGGTACACGGAATCTCCGTTACCAAGAAGGACCGATATAGCTGTTCGCTGGGCCTCGGCAAGAGCGGCACCCTGAGGCCCGGTAACCCCGCCTTCCCAGGTTAGCTGAACTGCTTGTGCGGTATCGATTGGACATTCCCCCTCAAGCCCTGAAGTATTGGGAGCAAAGCGCTCGGCAAGCACGAGGCTGGGTCCAGCTGCGAGGAGCGTCACCTTTTTAATTTTCAAACCTACCAGTGAATTCCCATCGACATCTTCGAGTTGTTCTACAATCTCAACACTGAGCGGCAGTGAATCATCGACACTAAAAGGTCCAATAAGAAGCACCGTGCGCTTCTCGAGCGTCTCTATCGCAGGTCGCAATGTTGCACACAGTGGAGTAACAATTTCACCAGAGCTGGTTTCAACTGCAAAGGCAGCTGCAGAAACCGATGCGCTATTTATCTGCACAGAAAAGGTGACGGGCATCCCATCCTGACCACCAGCAGGCGGCATTCCACACAATCGAGTTGCTCGTGGCGGTAAGGGATCAAGTCCGTGATACGCAGACAGAATACGCAATTCTTTCTTCTTTTCTGTTGCATTCTCCTGTGCGTTAGCGGTAATGAAAAAGCAAAGTAAGGACATTACTGTGAATAACTTCATTATCTATCTCGATACATTTTGCAGCAGTGGGTGTGCGCTCAAAAAACTAGTGGATCAAGGCTCGTAACTGTAAACCCTTAATCGTCCCGGCACATCTGAACCGGAGATCGCCACAACAAGGTACTGCACTCCGTCGATCGCATAAGTCATTGGGCTTCCAGTCTGTTGCGCTGGCATGGATAGGCTGCCTAGTTGTCTGCCGGTAAGTTTGTCATAGGCACGTAGCAGGGCCTCCTGATCGCCATCAGCATTTGTATAGTGGCCGCCGTCACCGGCAATAACGAGTGTTTTGGTAACCAGAACACCTACACGCCCCGCTTGTCCGGTAGGGGGAATATCTAGGCCGGCAAGTGCTGGATGATTGCGAATGGAATCAGGCGTCTCACCATGCACAGCATCCCAAAGCTTTTCACCCTCGTTCAAGTCCAGTGCCACGATCTGTCCATAAGGTGGTTTGATTAAGGGCAAACCGTCGACACTCAATCGCGGCGCAGTTCTCAATTGCAGATTAATATAGTCCATATCAGAACGGTCTGGACGACTGCTCATTGACATTCGGCCCACATCTGACTTGCTAAAAATATACATGATGCCGGTTTCAGGATCGACTGCGCCTCCGGGCCAGTTGGCCCCACCAGTTTGTGAGGGCATGAAGAGTGTGCCGAAAGTACCGTCCTCAGCCTCCGCTAGAGACGGAGGCATATATATGTCGCCATAGCGGTACTGCGACAGTATCTCTCGTGCCTTCGCTTTCAGCTGCGGCGTGAAATCAATTAGCTCATCTTCGCTGAGTCCTTGGCGGGCGAACGGTGGAGGTTTTACAGGAATAGGCTGGGTAGGGGAAAGTCGTTCACCAGGAACATCAGATGAAGGCACCGGCACTTCCTCAATATCAAACAGAGGCTCTCCGGTCACCCGGTCGAACACAAAGGTGTAACCCTGTTTTACTGTTTGCACCAGAGCAGCGCTGGTTTGCCCATTAATAGTCAGGTCAAGAAGCATTGGCGCAGAGGGAATATCCCAATCCCAAACATCATGATGTGTAGTCTGAAAATGCCATTGCCGCTCACCACTTGTAAGATCAAGTGCCACAACGCTATTCGTAAAGAGATTGTCTCCGTGTCGATGACCGCCATAGGAATCTCCCGTGGCGGTTTCGGTAGGCAGGTACACCGTATTAAGCGCAGCATCGATTGTCATCTGCGCCCAGACACCGCCATAACCCGTATAAGACGAAGAATTGTTCAGCCAGGTGTCATTACCATATTCATCGGCCTGAGGAATACTGTGAAAAATCCAAAGTCGATTTCCAGTGCGGGCATCATAGCCGCGAACATGACCTTTCGGTTTTTCCCGGCTAGTTGGCATCCTGCCAGCACGAAACGCCGAACCGATAACGATAACGCCATTGGCAACAATAGGTGCGGCATGGAGTCCTACTTCACCTGTTATGAGGTTCAAGTCCTGATCGAACTCTTGTTTTAAATCTACAATGCCATCAATTCCAAAGTTTTCGATGCGTTCTCCGCTCACCGCATCAAGCGCAATCATCTGGTAGCCGGGTGTCACATAGATGATGCGTCCCTTGTCGCTGCCATCATCCCACCATGCCAGTCCGCGACCTGACAGCCGGCGGGGAGCGTTCGACGCGCGCTCTCCTTCATCGAGACGGGACATCCAGAGAATTTCTCCAGTCTGCGCATCCAAGGCAACAACTGATCGCCTGTTTCCAGCAGTGGTATAGATGGTTCGATTGACCATTAAGGGTGTTGATTGAAAATTGAATTCTGGATTAGGGCCAAAGTTACTTGTGTCGAATTCCCAAGCTAGCTCTAACTGGTTGAAGTTATCACCGTTGATTTTGTCCAGAGGAGAATAGCGGGTGCTGGCCAAGTCGCCGCCATAAGTACGCCATTCCTGATCTTGGGCTTGAGAGTGTTTGAGTGTGGCTATTGATAAGAGGATGATTGAGGAGGCAATTAGCTGTATGTACACTTTTTGGAGGGTGCCGCGGGTAGTTGGCATAAATTATTCTCTCAATATTTCTGAAAAAGTTCCGAGCAGCTTGCAGCAGCTCGGAACTTAGCGCGATAGCTCAACGATTTTTTCGCGTCTTGGCGCCTCCGCTCGGCTCCATCACTCATCTTTAACGAGTGAAGAAGATTGCATGCTATTCAGTCACTGCCTGCGAGAGAGCGTTTCTGCTTCACTTCTCTCTCGGCAACCATTTTTTCATAGCCTTCATCGTCCAGGTGCGTGACAGCAATCCAGGCGTGAGTCATTTCATCGCCGGTGCGGCTGCCGCCCACAACCCACATATCAGGATCCGGATTGTTGGGATTGTTCACTGTGTTGTCATACCACTGCTTCAGCACCAGAACCGCGCCTGCTGGCAGCAGCGGCGCTACATCGGGTTCGTAGATATGATTGTGATGCCACGTAGCACTCCATTTGGAAATTTGGCTGACTGGCTCGGTGAGGCCAGTTTCCGGATAGAAAATCTCCAGCGAGGCAGCATTCATACGTAGGTGACCATGAGGCTGGAAACTATCGATGCGTACCGGATGGTCAAAGGTGTGGAAGCCCTGAGTCATTTGATAACCGTTGGGTGGAATGACAAGATCGTCCTGTTGCTCGATCCGATAGTTCGTCAGGTCCTGCCGGTAGACGCCTTCCTGTTTGCCAAATTCATCGTCGTGGAACCACAAGCCGATTTCCACCACGTTGTCTTCGATCATCTCGCCCTGCGCAGTCGCGCCAACACCACCAGGGAAATTATGGATATTCCATTGAATTTGCGCGCCAGGGGGCAGGGTACGACAGACATCACCTGGCACTTTCTCGCCCCATTTACCCATGGCGTATTCGGTGAGCATGCCATTTCGACGAAGCTCACCGTATTCATCTTCGATAAAAATGATGGAATTTGCGTGGTGGACGACCGCCGCTGCATCTCCGCGAGGCTTCACCTGAACTGCCTTAATGCAGCGATCTGCAACTGCCGCCGTTACTCTGGGGTCAACAATCTCCTTTATCCACACGTCATTGCCATTTGCAGGGACATCATAGGAGGATGAAGGCACGATCAGGTCCGGCGCCCCAAGTTCAGCTTCGAAGTTCCATTGGCTTGGGGTTTTCACCTGAGCAACAGGTGCAATAACGTCAATATCGCCTCGAGGGGAGCCAGCATTCACCCATGCCACGATGGTATCGATATCATCCTGCTGCATGCGCCAGTCGCCAACTAGATTCTGGATACCAATGCCGTGATCATAGGCATAGGGCGGCATTTCGCGATTGGCTACCTTTAATTGAATCAGCGGCGCCCAGGGACGCACCTGATCAAAATTGGTGAGCTGCATAGGGCCGATGCCGCCTTCCTGGTGGCATACTACGCAATTCTCATTGATGATTTGGGCCACGTGTTCGTTGTAGGTGAATTGATCTTGGGCAAATACGCTTTGAAGTCCAAGCAATGCGATAGCTGTGAGCGTCAATTTGATTAGTTTCATCTGCATTCCCTCTAGCAGGAGATCGTCTCCTTTTGAGTTTATAAGGGTTATCTAAGTCACTGGCGTTCAGCATAACCCATTTTTAACTAGACTTTCCAAGACAAGTCTCGGACTTGTCGTCACATTTCCGTCCTCAATACTGGATAATTCTTGGCCTTTGAGCTAGGTTTCGCTTCCATAGTCACGGTACTCATTCATGAAAGCAACTAAAGCATTAGCCCTACTCCTATACTCTTTGTTTGTCTTGCCTGCTGCCGTCACACGCCGCAGAGCCAGCTAACATCACTGTCACTCGCCTTGGCGATGCTCCCATCATCACACCCGAAATGGATGCTCGGATGGGCGGCAATATCCAAGGGCCCTCGTTGATCAAGGTGCCTGATTGGGTAGAGAATCCGCTCGGCAACTACTACCTGTATTTTGCCGATCACCGCGGCACTTACATACGGATGGCCTATGCCGATGAAGTAACTGGTCCATGGACCGTGTATTCTCCCGGCTCCCTAAAACTCGAAAACTCCTCCTTTCCTACTACTTGCCCCCCTTGCTCACTTGCGCCAGGGCGGACGGCTCCACTGTACGCACATATTGCCTCACCCGACGTGCATGTCCGCGAAGACCTCCAGCAAATAGTGATGTATTACCATGGCCGAGGTGAAGGCAGACAATTCACACGTGCAGCTGTGTCTCAAGACGGTATTCATTTCGACGGTAGAAAAGACGAGCTAGGTCCTCACTACTTTCGCGTGATTGAATACGGTGATCACTTCTACGCCATGAGTATGCCAGGCTTCCTCCATCGCTCGCCCGATGGTTTATCGAAATTCGAAGCTGGCCCTCGGTTTTTCAATGCCGACATGCGGCATTCGGCCCTGTTGATTCGCGATGATCAACTTTATGTATTCTACTCTCAGGCTGGAGAACAACCGGAACGAATTCTACTTTCTACAATCGAGTTAACAGGTGATTGGCAGGAATGGACGGCGACTGATCCCGTAGAAGTGCTGCGCCCCGAATTTGATTACGAAGGCGCTGACTTGCCGAATGAGCCCTCCAGAAGGGGTTATATCGATGTGCGAGTTAACCAGCTTCGCGATCCGGCCATCTTTCAAGAAGATGGAAAAACCTATTTACTCTATTCAGTCGCGGGTGAGAGCGGCATCGCTGTCGCAGAAATAAGTTTCGATAGCCTATAATTGATTCCGTTGAACGCACCCTTAATAAGTAAAAAGACTTCATTCAAAAGGTAGAACTCATGAATCGTCGCTCCCACTTGCCGATGCTGGTAACTCTGCTGCTAGCATGCTCCCTTGCCAATTTTGCCAATGCCCAGACACAATCTACTCTGTCTCCCACTGAGCACTGCCGAGACTTTTCGGCGGATGCGATTGTTACATTTGCCGATCTAGATCTAGCCGAAGTAGTAAATGAAGCGCTGGGTTTGGATTCAGGCGCATTACTGCACTGCGGTCAAGCTGCCGGTTTGGAAGAGTTGATTGTAGGCACTACAATTGAGCGGGTAGTTTACGGTGGCACACTCAGGCCGTCGCCGGAAAAACCCTTCGAAAGCTTGAATGGGATTCAGAACCTCACCGGCCTTACCAGACTCAACCTTATCAATCGGCTTATTACTGATATAAGTCCGCTTAGCAGCCTGACAAATCTCGTTAATCTAAATTTGCACACTAACTGGATTAGCGACCTCGGCCCGATAAGAGGGCTAACCAATCTGGAACAGCTCATCGTTAGTGAAAATCCAATCTTTGATATCAGCACCCTCGCGGGACTTACCAAATTAATTCGTTTGCATGTGCACGGACTTTATCCCTATCAACTCCAGCACTATCTCAACATGGGTGATGGACGCGACCCAAACGTGGTGTTTAATGGCATCACCGACATAAGCCCATTGGCCGGTCTAACCGAAATGCGCCTGCTACGCATTCATCTCAATGCCATATCCGATATAAGTCCGCTAGCCAATCTCACCAAGCTTACCCATCTACGCATCTATGATAGTCAAATTAAAGACATTAGTGCTCTGGCTAATCTTGATGACCTGGTTTTGCTGTGGGCGCATAACAATCAGATAGAGGATATAAGCCCACTGAGCGGCATGGCCGGCATGCAGCAGCTTAGTCTGAATGACAATGCCATCTCAGATATTAGCCCCCTCGGTGACATGATCGATATGGAACACTTATTTCTTAGCAATAACAAGATCGAAAATATTGCCCCGCTAAGGCGATTGCATGCGTTGAAGGTTTTAAGACTTGAGAACAATAACATCACAGACGTGAGCGCTATCGCCGGAATGACCCAGCTTGGGGAACTAAGTCTGGCGCGCAACTGGTCTCTTTATGATGTAAAACCACTGCTGCTTAACTCAGGTCTGGGAGATGGCGATGAAGTCGACCTGCGCTTCACCCATACACCCTGTTCCGACATGAACGCTTTCGCCAATCTGGGCGTCGATCTATTAAGGGTTACTGCGATAAACGGATCAGCCTGCGTAGGCCGACGTTTAGAAGATCCACAATCAAATCAGCCTGAGTAAAAGTATAGAAGCTATGAACAGGTTTTTTGAAAGCATTCTTTGCCTACTCTAATTTCGTTGTTTTAACTTATTGATTCAAATTAAATTTGGTGAGGTTTAATTAATTTAATTCACTGCAATATATTATCCTTACATCTATTGATCACACTCAGTAAAGCAAAGGTTATAATCTCAGTGAATAAACGATGTTCAAAGTTAGTACTTCATCTCCCACCACATCGAACACGAGTAGGCATTGTTATTCGTGTCGCAACGCTTCCACTGGATCCATATCCGCAGCGCGGATGGAGGGGTAGATTCCAAAGATCATACCGATCAGTGCCGAGATGGAGAATGCCAAGATCGGGGCGAGCGGCGTGACTATAGTGGTCATACCCCAAAACACGGAGATGATAAAAGGAATGGCAATTCCTAACACCACACCAATGAGACCACCCACACCCGAAAGAATCACCGCCTCAATCAGGAACTGCATGATGATGTCTTTGCGCTTAGCACCGAGCGCGCGACGTATGCCAATCTCTCTGGTTCTCTCGGTTACACTGGCGAGCATGATGTTCATGATGCCGATGCCGCCTACCAGCAGTGAGATGCCGGCGATGGCTCCAGCAACGATCTGATCGCGAAGCGCACTCTCCTCGGCCTGCCGTAACAGAGCGAGTGGTACCTCTATCTCGTAGTCGATATCCTTGTGTCTACGCTGCAAGATTTGATCAATGATCTCACCGACCTCGATGACCCCATCCTGCCCTTCAACCTGAATTATCGCTTCGTGCAATTCGACGGTCTCGGATTCGACGCCACCTGCCGTCTGCCGTGTAGTTGTTTCACCAAAACGACTCTTAGACGAAGTGAAAGGTATAAAAATTCGGCTAGGTGCGGAATTGGAACTGCCTGCCTGATTTTGGCCGAGGTTCGAAAACCCCTCAGACTCCATGATGCCCACTATATTGTAATAGTCGCTGTCGATTCGTATGGTCTTGCCTAGCGGGTTATCTATGGGAAACAGCGCCTGTGCTACTTCATCGCTAAGCACGACGACATTGCCATGATCACGCATCTCCGACTCGCTAAAGAAGCGCCCAGCTTTTAAGTTGTAGTTACGTGAGACAGGATAGTCCACAGACGTACCGACCACGTCTGTGTTGATATTAAGCCCGCCGTTCCACACATTCTTCTTAACAATACGCGACGCGATAACATTGCTAATGCCAGGAATTGAATTGCGGATGGTTGTAATATCCGCCGTGGTTAAACCGTAGACGATAGCCTGGGGCGGACCGAAGCCGCTGCGACTACTCTCCTCCACCTCTGCAGGTTTCACACTCTTCACAAGTATATTGCTCGCGCCTAAGTCACGGAATTGCTGCTGTGCCTCATAACTTGCACCCTCGCTCACTGCCAGCATGGCGATCACAGCCGCCACACCGATTACGATGCCTAGCACCGTAAGCAGGGATCGTAGTCCATGAGAATAGATACTCTTGATGCCCACTTCGGTGATTTTCTTGAAGCGAACGAAATTGAATCCTTTAGCGAGATTAGGGCTTCTGTTCGGACGCGAACCTGTTTTAGGAGAATTAAGCGTTGCGTCTGTCATCGCTCTCCACCAACCCATCACGCAGCCGAACCAAGCGCTGCGATCTTTCCGCCATTTCATCTGAGTGTGTCACCATGATCAGAGTCTTACCCTGATCATGAAGCTCATCGAATAAATTTAATATTTCCGCGCCGGATTTAGAGTCGAGATTTCCCGTGGGCTCATCCGCCAAAATGATTAACGGGTCGACCGCCAATGCCCGTGCAATCGCTACGCGTTGCTGCTGTCCGCCAGAGAGTTCAAACGGTTTGTGATCGACCCTGTCGTCCAAGCCAACACGAGCCGCTAGCCCCATGGCAATCTCGTGACTGTCTGCCTCGGAGTAGCCTTGATAGAACAGAGGCATCTCGATATTTTCTAAGACGTTTAGTTGTTGAATAAGATTATAGGACTGGAAGATGAATCCGAGCCTAGCACCACGAATGCTAGACAATTCATCGTCTTCCATCTTCGAAGTATCCTGGTCACCAAGGAAGTACCTACCTTCAGTTGGCTGATCCAAGCAACCGAGGATATTCATCAGCGTGGACTTACCACAACCGGATGGACCCATTATACTGATATAGTCGCCTTGATAGAAATCGAGGCTGATTCCATGCAACACCTCAACCGAGAGCGCACCCATATAATATGTCTTACGAATATCATCCAGGCTCGCGACAATATCTTGTCCGCGAATTGCGATGACATCGCTGTCGGCATTTTCAGATGATACGGTCTCAAGCATAATTTCGCTCTGTGTTGGGCGGACTTTCTACTAATGCACCTTATGCGCCAGAGGCATCTCTCAGGCTTTGCTGTGGTGGAAGCAGAAGCACTTCCTCGCCCGCCTCCAATCCACTTAGAATTTCGATATATGAATCGGAGAAGGTGCCTACCTCGATTTCTCGACGCTCAGTTCTGCCGCGGTTAGAAACATACACGACGCGCTCGTCGTCAAAGTAAGTAACCGCCTGAATAGGGACGTAAACAACATCTTCGAGGCTTCGCACCAAAATATCGATCTCTGCACTCATTCCAGGACGCAGCCAATCGTGCGTGCCATCAATCTTGATCGTAGTCGGATAGACTTTTAGGTCGGGGTTCATGAAAGAGTTTGCAGAGTCGGCGACAACAGCTACCTTGATGACGACGCCTGTTAGCTGCTCATCAGGAAAGGCATCAACTGACACTTTTACCAACTGACCTACGGCGACGCGTTGCACGGCAGACTCATGTATATTAACTTTGACTGCCATCTCCCGCATGTCGGGAATAGTCAAGATAGACTGTCTCTCTCTAACAGTAGCGCCTTCCTGAATAGCTTCCTGGCTGTTGCTGCGGAAACGCATAGAGTTTTGGTCAGCGGCACCGTAAACGACGAGGCCAGGTCGCTGCGCAATGATCGTAGCTAGCTCGATCTGCTCGTTAACATCCGCCAGCTTGACTCGCTCAAGATTGAATTTGCGCTCGGCGGAACTATAGCGCGCTGCTTCTTGAGCCTTTTCTGCAATATTCTCTTTTACCTGACGCTGGTAACTCATCACCGCGTTTTCATAGTCGGATAGTTTTTCTTCTGCATCTTTTGGAAAAGTATACTGAATATATAACTTCAAAGACGTCTCTTCTTGCTCCATCTTGTTGTTAGCTTTATTTAGATTCAGCTCTTCAGCTTCTAATTCTGTTGGCGTTATGAATCCGCGCGATTCTAGACGTCGCTGCCCCGCGATCCGGTCCTGCGACAATAACAGTTCTTCTTGGGCCACTTGCAAATCATCTTGCAGGGATCGCAGCTGTTGTTTAGCCTCGCCGTCTTCCAACATGTTGATATCGGCATACTGTGTGAAGTCGAGCTTATCTCGAATCGCCATGTAGCTGTCATCCATGAGCAGGTTTGGTTCGGCATCCAGTGTCCTGCTACTAATGCTCGCAGGCGCAGCTGCCCGCAGGGATAGCGTCTGCGGCTCGCGTGCTACAGGCGCACCTGCCTCAGCAGTTGGCCTTGGAGCATCACCGCCGGGTCGTCCACGGCGACCAGCAGCCCCGCCTTGTCCAAAGTTTTGCATACGTTGCAACATGTCTTCAGGCAGTGAGCCGCCATTGTCTGCCATGGCCTGACGAATTCTTTCCTGCATCTGTGGCGGCATTGAATCGAGATCGAACGGTAGCTCTGCTGTAGCCAAGTCAGAGACCGTGTTGGGAGCTGGCTCACCGGCTAGTGAGTCAGCTAATTGCGCAGCTTCGAAGTCTGCTTTCTCGGCACGTGCTAGGCGCTCTTCTATCTCTAGTTGCGAAACAATTTGGGATACAATATTTCCTCCCAGGAATTTCTCGAAATCCAACTTCGCGAAGCGCATGCCCTGACGCGCGTCATTTAAGTCCGTCATGTTTTGATTCAATTGAATTTCGTATTCTGCTTTGCGTTCTATATAGCTGGCTTCAGCAGTCTCTACTGCGATTTCCTGATTAAGTTGCTCATCGATTAACTGCGACGTATCTAGCTCAACCAATATCTTACCGGCGGTTACATCCTCGGGAGTAACCCGATAGCCTTCCTCAACAATGCTGAGAATTTTAACTCCTTCGCGGCCTTTGACGCGAGACCGAATTTCTTGCGATTGCAATGCCTCTAGAGACCCACCTTCCAATACGGTTATATCTAGATTTCCGCGCCTAGCTTCAAAAGTAATACTGCCGGCAAGAGTGTCATTCGAGTTACCATCGAAAGAAAACAACAAGCCTACCAAGAACACCACAGAGGCAGCGATAGCATATTGCGTAGGTTTTGTAGCCGCCAAGAATCGGGCCTTCTGCTCAATAGCTTGCGCTCTGACGGACTCAGAGATTTTTCCCCAAAGTTGGCTAACAACAGTATTCTCTGTTGCATTAGTTTTATCTTGACTCATTAACGCCTTCCTCCCACTGCCCGCTATCGTCGACATACAACAAACCCAAGTCTCGCCAAAATTCCAACTTCGATATATTGTGATCTACGATCGAGCTAATTAAATCCGTTTGTGCCGCTGTTAGATCGTTCTGCGAATCTACCGTATCCTGAATATCTCCTAGCCCTAATTCGGCACGTAGCTCGGCTTCTTCGACTCGACGTTCGTTGATCTGAACGCTAGTTAGATTGATTTCATAATTTTTCCTAGCTTGGTTCATGCGCCGCCAAAGGTCGACTACATCTAATTTAATATTATCCATGTCGAGCAAGTAGTTTCGCATGGCAACTTCGTAGTTGATCAATGCTCGGCGATAACTATTTCTATCTAGTTTTGTATCTAGTGGCAATTCAAAATCGAGCCCAGCCGAATACAGAGCATTCTCAAAATCTAGCTCACCCAGATCGCCGTCGTTAGCATCTGGCACTCTAGCGACAAGGCTCAGATCTAGCCCAGGCTTCAGCGCATTCGCCGCAACCTCTATTTTTCGGGCACGATCCTGAACGCGGTCGAGACCGTTATATAAGTCCAAGCGAGTCTGCACGGCGAGGTCCATGGCCTCTTCGAGGTTAAGGTCTGGACTATTCATCCCCGTTTCTGAAATCAGAATCATCTCATTGTCATCCAGAGCTATATTCTCCTCCGCCTTCAGGCCTAGCAGTATCTTGAAATCATCCAGACTACGCTTGTATCTGGTGATGGAAGAAGTCCAACGCAGATCTTGTTGCAAAGAAGACTGCTCTAGCCTGCCCACTTGCAATAAGGTACGCAGCCCCTCTGCCTGAAATGCCCGCTCGCGTTCTAAGGATAAGTTGTTAGCCAGAAGGCCCGCGTAGTTATTTCTAGCAGTCTCTCTGTTCAGCAAGACTGAGTAGTAAGAAGAGGCAACTCGCACCGCAAAGGTCTTTCGAAAGCGTGTGAAATCTCGCAAACGATAAAGCAGATCACGCTCTGCCTGCATCAGCGTCTCGGTTTCGATATCTCTGCCGAAGTCTCGCAGTAACGGCTGTGTAAACGAGCCGATCAGTGCGCCGGCCCCTAACTCGCTAATATCTCCAGTTAGGAATCGGGTAAAATTATTAGTGAGGTTTACGGCAATTGCCCCGCCACCTTTGAGTAGATAGCGCGCGCCCAAGCTGGTACTCGCATCCACTCTCTCGCTAGTGCTGAACACGTTCATACCGGTCAAAGCCTGCATGTCGGTAACGAATTGATCTTCGACATCCCATTGGTAGTCCGCACCGCCCACCGCAGAAAAAGTCGGGGTATAACGATAGCGATCGAAGGTTAGCGCGAGAGCCTCAAGATAGAGTGCCTCTTTCTGTGTTTGATATTCCTGACTATGCTGAAACGCTAGATCCAGAGCGACATTCAGGCTCAGGATATTCGCGTCGAGCTCGCTGTCTGCCTCGTTGTCTAGAAATTCGTAGCTATCCACATTTGTGGGGAGGCTACTCAGATCAACGTCTTTCTCGTCATTAATCCCTATTCTCTGCGTCATCCCCGGAACGAGATTGGTCTTGTCCGCTATGGCTGCATAGGTTTCCTGATCCGCGCCTTGGCGGTAGGAATTGGACGTACAACTCACCAAAGCACCTCCAGCGAGAAGCACAATTGATATTTTAGCTATGACTTTCATGGACTTAGCTAGCATGGCACAATGTTTCCAATGAATATCGAATTAAGCAGAGAATTATACGCCCTATTCGGCAGAATCCGTTTAATTTAGCGACCGGTTGAGTTCTGAACGAGCGGGATAACAATCTGATTTACAGTAATTTTTCGGAAAAGCCTAGGTTCATCCGCGTTCTGTTCACTACTTGCTTTCATCACTTGCTACTATCTGCCCACTACTTGGATTTCGCCACGCTTCATAACCACTAAGTTGGCAATGTATTCTGAGCACATCCCTGACGCATAAAATGAGAGATGAAGATGAGGCTAAGTGAAATTTAAACCCCTACTGGGATTCGGTGTCTTACTAGTATGCGCTGTCTGGCTGACGGTTAAGAATCAAAGCTTACAGCAACATCTTGATCTAGCACTGAGTTGTCAAAGCCAACTACAAGAACTCTCCCAGAGCAATGCCCGGCAGCGCCTGCAGTTTGAGAACGAGATAGGCGTTTTGAACGAGCAGCTCTCCAGCGCGACTTATCAATTGAGTAATTTGTTAAGCAGACTGAAAAAAACGCGTCTCCAAGTGGACCCAGATTATGACGCCCTCTTGCAACTAGCGCGCGATGAAGTCGCGCAGCAGACGAATCAAAGACAACCGGGCACCAACGGAAAAGCGTTCGCCGAATTCACCGACCCAGAAAATGCGCGTGCGCGGGCCAATGAAAATGTGCCTAAATTGTACGACAGTTATCTGAATGAGCTCGGCATTCCAGGAACCGAAAGGCAGCGGATTATGGAGTCACTGGTTGACTTCGGCGCCCAGCGCTACCAAATGTTAGACAAGTTATTAGCCGGGTCGATGTCCCCAGATCAGTCCGTCGCACTGTTTGGCGCTAATGCGCTGCACGAAAACCTAAAAAATTCGCTAACCGCAACTCAGCAATATGATCTGCATCAATACGATAAGCTGCTCAAATTCGATACCCTACGCGAGGTCTATCAGCAGTCCCTGCGAAACACCGGAACAGCTCTGGCGGGTGCTACTCAGGAACAGGTTACCCAAGCATTGATCGATGAAGTCGTCTCTGCGGAGAACAATTGGGGCGCATTGGTTGCAGAAGATGGCAGCATGCGCAGTGCTCATAATGACAAGCTAGCCGCTTTTGACCGTGCCCGAGACGTTCTAGAGCCGGACCTCAATACACAGCAACTAGAGCATCTCGACAGGTTTATCGAGACTCAATCTAGCGGCATAGATGTGATATTGGAAGCTTCATCTGACGGTAGCGGCAGAGTGTCCATTATCCAAGCTCGCGTAGGGGTGGAGAATCTACCCCATTAAAGCTTCAAGACGACTCTGCTGACTTACATTTTTTATCAGAATGCCATACATTAGAGGCTTGAGGCCGCAAGCATGTGGGGCCCTCAATAATCTCATAACGGAGTCTAGATATGTCTGAATTACGAACAGCTAGGGAATGGAAGCGAAACAGCCTACTCGCTATTTCCCTTCTGACGTTGGCTGCCTGCAGCGATAATGGAAGCTCTACAAATACTGCAGCCAATGCATCTGCTAATAGCGGTATGCAGCAAGCCAACACGGCCGAACTTGGCTATAGCCGAATAAATGCTCCGGATGAGAACGACCCGCTGGACGCAAAGATATTCGAACTCGACAACGGTCTGCGTGTATACCTGACTGAGAACCATGAAGAACCACGATTCTATGCTGAGATCGCCGTTCGCGCGGGAAGCAAGCACGACCCAATAGATGGCACAGGTCTTGCGCACTATCTCGAGCACTTACTGTTCAAGGGCAATCAGAACCTAGGCAGCCTCGACTATTCCCTGGAGAAACCGCACCTGGACCGCATCGTCGAACTGTATGAAGAGCACCATGGCGAGACAGACACTAAGCGCCGCGCAGAAATCTACGCAGAAATAAATAGCGAAGCCCAACTGGCCGCTCAGTATTCCGTGCCAGGAGAATTAGACAGGCTTTACAACAACATGGGCGGGAGTGCATTAAATGCACACACCTCATTTGAAGAAACCGTCTACAAGATCGGTCTTCCCTCGAACCGACTCAGGCAATGGGCAGAAGTCGAATCTGACAGATTCGTCAATCCGGTATTCCGCCTTTTTCACACTGAATTAGAAACGGTCTATGAAGAGAAGAATCGTTCACTAGATAGTGCCGGCCGCATTATAGGAACCGCTGTCAACGAGACCTTATACAAGGTTCATCCCTATGGGCAACGACCCACAATCGGGACAGTTGATCACCTGAAGAACCCTTCGCTGGTTTATATCCAGAATTACTTCGATACCAACTATGTACCTAACAACATGGCCATCTTCATCAGTGGAGATATCGACCCTGTCGAGACTATCGAGCTGATAAGCGAGAAATTTTCCCGTTGGGAAAGAAAGACTATCCCCGAAATTGGCCCGTGGGTTGAAGAACCTCTCCAGGGCGCGGAACGAAAAACTGTGCAATACCCAGGCGAAGAGCAGGTACAGCTCGCCTTCCGCACGGCGGGCAACGGTAGCGAAGACAAGGAAGCCCTTATCTTAGTGGATATGATTCTGGACAACAGCACCGCCGGGCTCATCAATCTGAATCTGAATCAGCAACAACTCGTCTCTGGCGCCGGTTCGTCGCCATTATTCTTGAACGATGCCGGCTCACAGAATCTATATGGCGTGCCGAAACAAGATCAGACGCTTGCTGAAGTTGAACAGCTTCTTCTCGATCAACTAGAAATAATTAAGGCTGGTGAATTTGAAGAGTGGATTATCCCAGCGATCATCAATGACTTTAAGAAGAGCGAAAAGGGCGGTCTGGAATTCAATCAGGCGAGAGTGAGTATGATGCGCGACTCGTTCATTCAGGGTTCACAGTGGGAGTATCACGTGGCTGAACTCGATCGAATGAGTCAGCTGACTAAGCAAGATGTTGTGGATGTCGCCAACAAATACTTTGGCAATGACTATGTAGCCGTCTATAGAATCGACGCGCAGAACGAGATTCCCGTTGTTGAAAAGCCGCAGATCGATCCTGTAAACATTGACTCATCGCTTCAGTCTGAGTTTGCCTCGCGCATCTTGGCGATGGGATATGAAGAAATAGAGCCGACCTATGTAGAGGCAGATCGAGACTACCGCGTCATCGAATTCGCTGATGGCGTGCAGCTCTATTACGCACCTAATCCTCTCAATGATTTATTCTCCTTCTCAATAAACATAGATGTGGGCACGGAAGAGAACGAAAAACTAAATCTAGCTGCCGCCTTGATAGACGTTGCAGGCACGAAAAGCAAAACAAACGAGGAGCTGCAGAAAGAATGGTATCAGATGGGTACCGATTTCAGATTCGGCGCTGGAGGAAATTCATCAAGCATCTCTATCTCCGGTCTGGACGAAGAATTCGAAGCCTCACTGACTCTTGCTATGGACCTAATCAAGAATCCGAAAACCGACGAGCAGACGCTGAGCCAGATGAAGGGAATCTTACTGAAATCCAGAGAAGATCAGAAGAGCTCCCCACCAGCAATTTCCAGAGCACTGACTCTCTACAATCGCTATGGCGAAGAATCTCCTATGCTAGAAGCGCTCACGCGCGAAGAGATAATGGATTCGACCGTCGACGAGCTCCTCGCACTTCCGGCCGAGTTGCTGAACTTCAAGCATACCCTCTCTTATACCGGCTCAATGCCTTTGGAAGATTTGGTAGAGGTGCTTCGACGCCAACATCCAATAGCTGGCGAACTTGCAGATACTCCAGACTATCGATTCCGCACAGCACGGGAGTTAGAGGAGACGGAAATCTATGTTGTGGATCAACAGACTGCACAGGCGCAAGTACGCATTGAATTTCCAGACGGCGTATACGACCGAGATGACAGCCTCGTATCATCTATCTATACCAATTATTTTGGTAGTGGCATGTCCAGCGTAGTCTTTCAAGAATTGCGCGAGGCACGAGCTCTCGCGTATACGGCTGGCGCGCGCTATGCACAAGGTGGCAGACTAAATGATCAAAACATAATGCTGGGCACCATCGGCACGCAGACCGACAAAACTGTCGATGCACTAAGCGCCTTCCTCGACCTGATCGACAATATGCCTCAGTCCGACGAACGCTTCGAGACCTCGGTAGAATCTCTCATGAACCGCTATCGCACATCGAAGATTAGCTTTCGTCAGGTTATCGGTGCAGTACGCGGCTGGGAACGTCTGGGTATCCAGGGCGATCCTCGCAGAGAAAGCTATCAGAAACTGCAAACTGCCAGCATGGACGATCTGCTGAGTTTTCAACAAGAACACGTCAAAGATAGGCCTAAGCTGATCTCAATAGTCGGCGATCTATCGATTCTCGATGAAGAAGAACTTGAACAGTTTGGTACGGTCAAAGAAATCCAAGTAGACGACCTGTTCGTGAACTAAAGCGACAAACTCAGCGGCATCTTCAAAACTGCCGCTGAGTTTCCATTCCAATATTTTTACACGTAGTGTTACCAGCGAGCACCCTCTTGCATGTCAGCCTTATCCGTTACGGGACTAACAAAGAATTACGGTTCGTTTGCGGTCCTCGATAATCTCAACCTACAGATCGAAAAAGGATCGATACATGGCCTTGTTGGCCTGAACGGTTCCGGCAAGACTACGACTATTGAGTGCATATTAGGCCTTCAAGCATACAATTCAGGCAATATCACTGCGCTAGAACAATCACCTAAGAAACTTCATCTTACAAAAGGCAAGCTCGTTGCCATTTTCGATAGTCCTAGCCTGCATCCAAACTTAACTGTGCGCCAGTGCTTACAACACGCTCTACTACTGTGTGAAAAACCAGCACGCAGTGCTTGGGAGGTAGAAAAAATGCTGGGCGTTAGTCGCTTCAGCGATTTCAAGATAAAAAATCTTTCGCTTGGCAACAAGCGCCGGGTGTCAATTGCGCAAGCCCTCTTGGGAGACCCCGAATTTGTAGTCCTAGACGAGCCGTTCAATGGACTCGACGCCGAAGGCGTGGACGATGTGCTGGAATTAATCAGCACGCTGAATCGAGATCATGACACTACGTTTTTACTATCGAGCCATCAACTTCCTTACCTGGAACAGATATGCAGTCATATTGCGATTCTGCACCATGGGAAAATTACTCACAGCGATACCATCAGTAATTTGTTAGGAAATACGCAAACCACTTTACAGATCAAGACTCCTCAGATCGAAGCCGCAAGCAAGGTGTTGGAAAATATCCCTGGTGTTGAGCTGCTCAACATCGATGCAGATGGCTATCTGAACATTAGTGTCTCAGATTCTGACTCCATAGCTATCAATCAGACGCTAGTAGAAAATCAAATTCCAATCGCAGAGCTAATTCTGAAACGTGCATCACTCGCTGGACTATTTCGCGAGATTACCAGCGAGGACACGAAATGAACGGTCTGCTGGTGGCCATCAAGTCGGAAACCTTTGTCGCGCTGCGCACCTTCGCGAGTAAACTTATCGTGACAGCACCCGCTCTGATCGCCGCTGCACAATTGATTCTCGTAAAACTCACCGAGGCCGGTCAGCAGGCTCGAGATGGTATCTTAGGAGGGTCCAGCTTCGAGCAGTCGGCGGCAAACAACGCCTATGGCTTCTTCGTAGATGGACTGAGTACCGGACTAACCATGCTAGGGCTGCTATTAGTCGCTCAGGGTGCTTATAGTTTTAGTTACGATCGCGACATTGGCAGCATTCGCCACCTATTGATCAGGCGAGTAAGTCGCCACAGCATGCTCACTGCAAAGCTAATTCACCTACATTTACTGGCTCTGTTGTCCACCCTACTTCTGCTAACTACAAGCTATCTACTCAGCGGAATACTCTGGGAATATGGCGCGATAGTTGAAGATGGTTTTGAACTGATCAGTGAGCAGGAAATTCGTGAGGAGATAGGGCTCGGTCTTCGCTTGGCGCTAGTGCCATTGCCAACAGCCATTGCCTTCGGACTATTAATCTCGGTGTCCACGCAATCAGCAACTCAGGCTGTTACTACCGCGCTAGGCATTACACTGGCGGTAGATATCTTTAAAGGACTGCTCGGTGATATGGCCAACTATCTGTACGCAAGCTTTCAGCCGTCCTTGATCGATCAATCTTACCTACAATCCGTTAGCCGAATAGTTCGCGGCTACTCCGATGTATTAATAGATGATAGCGTGCTGCAATTAAATATGTGGGTACCCTTTCCAGCACTGGCTTTGTTCTTTACCGCCGGTCTGTGGATCGTGCAGCGAAGGAAAATATAAGTATGTGCACAAGTAAAACGAAGCTCGGTATCTCGATATTTACCCTCCTGCAACTATCACTGCTAACAGGCTGCGTAAGCTATGAGCCTGCCATCCTAGTACCCGCGCTAAACTTATCGGCGGAAGACATCACACTTACAGACACAGCAGACGCCAGTGGAGCCAGAATCGATTTCGGTGTCGAGCTCGGCCTGAACGAGAGTGATTCCCTCAGCAATATCGAAATACTGCCCGGCGTTCGTGTTCGCGGAATTTCAGCCAATGGCCCTGCTGATTCAGCCGGAATTCAGCTAGGCGACATTATCCTTAGCATCAATGGGACATTAACTAATCATCCCGACGTTGTTGAAGCTCTACAGCAGCAGACGCCAGAGATTGAGAACACGCTTTTCAATGTGCGTAGAAATACTGTGGTGTTTGAGGCTACCGTGATGCCTCGCCCTATTAACAACAATGCAGCCCCCCACGAGCTGTATCGAATCGATCCAATTGCGAGTCGTGCCGCCTATCGCACTCAGATGGTCAGCATCAGCCAGCAGCCTAGTATCGCCGCTGCTCGGGTAGTGGATGTTTATCAAGCCAGCCCGCTAGGGGCCGCGGCGATCGAAGTCGGCGATGTAATCTTAGCCGTAAACAATGTGCCTCTTAACTCGGCGCAGGATCTAGTCAGTCGGTTTAACTCAGAGTTCGAGCTCGGAGAAACGGTAAACGTGACCGTCTTTGACGGCGAATCGATTTTAGAAAAACGCTTCGATCTTTGGGATTCAAGTAGGCGCGTGAGCGAAATATCTTTCGGACCCCTGCTTCGATATCAATCGTCAGTTACGCCAGACTCGAAGAGTTTCTCCCTACTGGATCTCTGGCTGTTTTCTTTATATAGCTACAATCGAGTAGATGAGGAAAGATCACACAGCATTCTCGGTCTAATAAACTATAGCAGCGACCTAGGCGAGCTGATTGAAGAATAGAACTAAGGCACGGTAAATCAAAGTGACGATCAGAAAATTATCAACAGAAGGTTGGATAAGATTTACCCATCTTGTCTTTTCCATCTGCGCGCTGCTATCCAGCGCTTCATTTGCGCAATCCAATTATGTTGCCTTTGAACTGGAACGTGAGAACAACTGGGAGCGACAGCTCGCATTTGAGGACCTCAATGGAGATGGACTCAAAGACATCATCCACTCCAATTACCAAGCCGGAATTGGCCGCGAATTACACATCTTTCATCAGAGAGCAGACGGAAGTTTCTCTACAACTGCGCAGCGTATCGAAATTAAGACCGAGATAATTGCTGTCGCCTTTGCAGATCTGCGAGCTACGCCGGGTAGTGAACTCATACTGATCTCAAACTCTGGCGTGTTCAGCCTCTCCTCTGCAATCGAAGGCTATGGAGATAATATCAGGCAGTTGCTGGAGTGGGAGTTGATTGCCGCCATACCCGATCTAGAACGAGTGCAGTTTTTATCCGATCTACAAGATATCGACAAGGATGGAGAGATAGACCTGCTGCTACCCGGTGATGGCCTCTACGGTCTATTCAAAGGTAGAGGCAATGAAGTCTTCGAGCTGGTGTCCACGTTCAGCACAGACAATCAAACTCTGCCAGCCGCACAACGAGGACGCGACAGTTCAGGCATGGACGCTCGAATCGGTATCAATGCCGAAGAGGGTGTCGTTATCGAAATAAACGTCGAGTCCGGCTCCTATTTCACGGATTTCGTCGAGCAATGGGATTCTACTGAGGAACCTGCACGTTCTTTGCTACGCGCAGAGAATTGGATGCCAACTGCAATCATCGCGCAGCTGAATGAAGACGCGCTTTCCGACATCGCCTATATCAATCAGGGTGCAGACGGCCTGGGGCAACTAAACTTTCACTTTCAGGATGCTGAGAATGGTTTCAACAGCGAGCCAGATTGGATAGGCAGCATAGATACGCGGGGCGATATGCAACTCGTCGATATGGACAATGACAAGCTGCTCGATCTATTGCGTGTAACCGGAGAGGGAAACGAGCGTAGTGCCTATTTTTATCGCAATCAGAACGGCTCTTTTGACCTAGAACAACCGAACCAAGTCATGCGTTTCTCAGGCTACGATGTGCGACTCAATGTAATTCCATTAGAGCAAGGTTCCGCCCCACTATTAAATGTTAGCTACTACACAATTCCTGTGGTCGACGCGATTCGCAACGCTAGCATCAATCGTTCCCAGCTGTTATTTGGCAGCGATGATATAGGCGAGAATCAATTTTTCAATCGGCGCCCCGATTCCAGGCTCGACGAAAGTTTCTCGGCAGCGAATGTGCGCGGTTTATCGGAGCAGATGTCCCTGCAATATGACATCGATGGCGACGGTCGCAAGGACGCCATTTTTGTTACTGAGAATGGCACGCTTGCTGCCAAAAAAATCAACGAAGACCTGACTATTCAGAGCCAACCCTTTTGGGAATATATCTCTCCAAAAACTGTCTTTGAATTTCAGGTATTGCAACTAAATCAGGACAGCAAGCCCGACCTATTGCTACGCCACGGCACCACAACCACATTCCTGGTGGGGGCACCATGATTCGCTTAGCCGCATTTGCTCAAGTGCTGTCTAGCATCAGCTTGATGTTTAGTTACACAGTAGCTCAGGCTGCTGAGTTAAATTTCAATCAACAAGAATTTCAGCTACCGCTGGGGACAGAGAATCTCGTCGTTGCCGATCTCAATGGTGACGGTTTGCTCGAACTCTTAGCGGTAGTGGAGAACGGTTTGCAGATCTATTTTCAGACCGAGAGTGGCTTCGATTTTGATAGCAATAACAGCATCGAGTTTCCGGGTCAGTCAATTGGCTGGGACTTAAGCACGCAGCACGGCGCTAATGGCAGCACCGCGATCATCGCGCTGATCGACGGCAAAGAGATCTTAGCCTGGTCAGTCGAAGATCAAAAACTGCTAGCGCCGCAGGCTATCAAATCAAACTTGAATGGTTATTTGAGCAAGGGAGTGAATCGTCTCCATTTCTCAAGAGACATAAATGCCGATAATATCGACGACTTGCTGATTCCCGGTGTGGGTGTAATCAATCTACACATAAGTAACGGGCGCGACTCCTCCGGAAACTACGATTACCAAGCGTCTCTTAGCGTAAGCTCAGAATTGCGCATGCGCACGAACCTAAACGAAGGCACCCTAGAGCGACGTACCGGCCAGTCTATTCGTATTCCTATGATGGAACTGAGAGACGTCAATAGCGATGGCTACGATGATCTGGTTTCTCGCACGGAAGAAGAATTGAAAGTCTTTATCGCCAACGCGAACGCCGCCGCTTATTTTCCCAATGAGGCTAGCTATTCTCTGAACATTCTGGAGATAGAAGAAAGGCTGGGTGAATTTGATATCGACAATTTAGATTTCTCCAATCTGACCGGACTACTGGCCCTTACCCACGAAGAGATACTCGACGATGTCGACGGCGATGGCATAGATGATCTACTACTTCGAGAAGGTGGCAAGGTTTCACTTTTTGCCGGCAGTGAGCAGGGCATGAACTTCGCACAACCTCGTCAAGTCCTTCGATCGGGCGGTAATGTGCTAAGCACTTTCTTACAGGACGAGAATGAGGATGGTTTAAAGGATCTCTGGTTATGGCGAGTTGAAAGCATCTCTGTGGGCGACATCTTTGTCTGGCTTGCTCTGTCCGGCAGCATTGCTATAGAAGCCTTCATTTATCCAAACGACGGGGAAAGGTTCGCGCGCAGGCCTTCGCGTAAGGTAACTATAGACCTAAAATTTCCTTCGGTGATTAGCCTGACATCAACCTTCAGAGACATTGCACGAGAACTCGACGACGCTCGCTTGGAAGAAGAAACCTTTAGCCGCCTCGCCAGCCTGGACGACAATATCGAACAGCAAGACCTGATTCTGATGGCTGGCAATCAAATTCAAATCTTTCTGAATAGCATTCAACCAGAGATCGTACTCGACAACGATTCCGTTTCCGATTCCGTTTTATTTCTCGGCGCACTGGACTATTCTAGAGAACGCGACAACTACGAATTCAATATTCGTGATGTTATCGAAAACATCGCTATAAGAGACAATCGCCACTTAGAGGCAATCACTGAAAGAACGGCCGATTCTGTAATCGAATTGAGCCAAGGCGTCGTGAGCGGAGATATAATTCCAGTCGCGCTCAACAAAGATGATCTCGATGATGTCATCATCTTCACCGAGACCAGCAGTAGTCACATTCGAGGATTGCTGTTACTCTCAAATTAAAGAAGTCCTCGCTAACTCTGTAAAATTTTAACTTTCTGGGCAGGAATCATGAAGCACGCAGTCTGGATAACCCTATTAATCGCTTCGGTAGTAGTCAATATAGCAGCCGAGCTCGTGTTCTATTTCAGCGGCGTCACTATCGCTATTTTCTATCGCATTGTCTTGATAACCGGCATCACAATCATCTCCGCTATATTTGTTGGCGCAATACTTTTGGTAGGAGTATTGGAAGGAGAGAAGCCGTTGTCGGGCAATGTTCGTGACACACTCGGAGCTGATAAAAAAACGGAATAGCTATGAACGCGTCTATTGCTCTCTTATTCGTCGCAATTGTGCTCATTGGGGGATTTACTTATAGCGAGATACAACAGAGCAACTTAATAACACAGCAGATCGACGACTATGTGCGTCAGAACTACCAACTGCTGACACAGATCGAAAAAATAGCTTAAAAAATATAGAACCCGCCAAAACGTTTCGCTCACTGCAAGACGAATTGAAGAATCGTGAAAGTCAACTAACCGCCCTTTCACGTCAGCTCGAAACTAAGCAGCAACAAATCGACTCTGATTACCAACGAATCGAATCTCACATTCGTCAACAACTGACAAACGAGATTCAAACAAGTAACAACACACTAAATCTAGACCCAAGAACAGCCGCACCCAAAAAGCTCTCAAATCGATCCCATGGTAATGGTAGAAATCATGGCCTTAAATGCACAATATGATCGCGGGTCAGAATTAGGCGCGAGGTGAGCTCATTCTGGAAATGCAAACCGCTGACCCACTAGTGCCAGCTCGTGCTGACTTGTTTAATCAGATGAGAGCAATATCAGATCCTAACTCACAACTTGAAGTGCTGGCCTACGATTTAACTGCTTCCGAATTGAACGCCTTTGCCGAATTCCAAGAACAGAGACAGAATAACTCCGCATCATTTGGCCCAATCGGCGGAACTAGCGGTGTCTTGTCTGGGGGCGCAGCTTTCTTCGAAGACAATTTGATTCATTGTCGGTCAGAGCAATCCGGCGCGGTTCAAATATTAACCGTTAATCCTGGTAGCTAAGCCGCTCTTCTACGCCACAAGTAATTTGGCAACACAAGCTCACACCTAAAACTATAGTCGCGAGCATTGCTCCACGTTGTGCTTTAGCAGGAAATATGGTTTCATCAATTGCCGTTCTCTGACTGATAACATGCATTTTTTTAACCTATATTTCAATTAGTTAGAAAGAACGATGGCGATAAAAAGAAGATGAAAAACAGCGCACTGGTTATCGTATTTTTATTACTACTAACTTCTTGCAGCGACGAATTAAATCGCGCACGTCCATATATATTGACTACCGCCACCACAGGCGGCGCATTTTATCCTGTCGGCGTTGCCCTTGCCACCATCGCGCATTCACAACTCGCGGATACGCAGGGCATATCTCTCACCGCAATTAGTTCCGCAGGCTCTCTGGAGAACGTAAAACTGCTGCGCGACAATCAGGCTCAATTTGCCATCTTGCAGGGGCCTTTTGGCGCCTGGTCATGGACTGGCGAAGGGCCGGTAAGTTCACCGCAAACCCATATGCGCAGTGTTAGTGCCCTATGGCAGAATGTCGAACATTTTGTGCTGCTCAGTGAACTCATAACGACTGGTGAGATCATGGATCTGGACACCCTAGACGGTGAGCGTTATGTGCTAGGCGCTAGAAACTCTGGAGCCGAACAGACCGGTAGATTTATTCTAGAGACGCTTGGCATAGACTACGAAGAAAAAATGAGTCTTGGCTACATGGGCTATGGTCCCACTACTAGCGCCATTCAAGATGGCAACATAGTCGGCATGAATATTCCCGCCGGCGCGCCCGTCAGCTCGATCACACAGGCCTTTGCCCTGCTCGGCGATCGCATGAGGGTGCTCAATTGGACACAGGAAACTCTCGACAAGATAAATGCCCGTTACCCACTATGGGCTTGGTACGAACTTCCTGCTGGCACCTACCCCAATCAAAATGAGTTGATACGCACGATAGGGTCACCTAACGTCTTGGTAACGCGTGTCGACATCCCAGAGGACGTCGTTTATAACCTAACAAAGGTTATCTGGGAAAACCTGGCTACGCTGCAAGAAATTCACGGCGCAACCAAAGATATGCGTCTTGAAATCGCTATCGACGGATTAGGCGCCCCTCTCCATCCTGGCGCCGTTCGCTATTATCGGGAGGTCGGCCTGAAAATCCCTGAGCGGCTCCTGCTCGAAGAAACAACCCCGGCCACAGAACAAACTGAAGGAGTGTAGATTAGTTCATGAAATCTAACTATCTACGTTGGGCCGCGTTTTTCTTCGCCCTATTTCACATTTACTGCAACGTATTCGCTAGCATTTCAGAGCTCTGGCTCTCTACTATTCACTTTGGTGGTTTCTGTGCGCTCTGCGCGCTCATAAGCAATGAATCGCCTACAGTGCAACGCAAATCAGCCACTTACTGGATCAACATCCTTCTGGCTATTACAGCAGTATCGACCTCGACCTATCTAATCCTATTTGAGAACGCGCTGTATGCACGAGAAACTGAGTATATTCTCAGCGACTATATCTTTTCTTTAGTCGCCATAGGACTAGCGATAGAATTTACGCGGCGCACAACGGGCTGGTTTATGCCTGCGCTAATTTTGCTCAGCCTCTCCTATATTTTATTTCTAGGGCGCTACATTGGAGGCGTATTTTCCTTCCCCGGACTCAGCCTCGAGACCGTGCTGTATCGTAGTTTCTTCACTAGCGAAGGCATGTTTGGACTCACCGCGCAAATATCTTCTACGTTTGTCTTCATGTTCATTATTTTCGGATCATTCTTGCTTCGTTCTGGCGCCGGCGATTTTATAGTCCGACTGGCGCAATGTTTGGCCGGTCGCTACACCGGCGGCGCAGGACTGGTTGCCGTAGTCGGTTCCGGCTTGATGGGCTCAGTCTCTGGGTCTGCTGTTGCCAACACAGTCTCCACCGGTGTGATTACGATTCCGATGATGAAGAAATCAGGATTCCCTGGGAAATTTTCGGCAGGAGTTGTCGCGGCCGCGTCAACCGGTGGCGCGCTAATGCCGCCAGTTATGGGAGCCGGCGCCTTCGTTCTCGCAAGCTATACACAGATCCCCTACTTGACGATCATCGCCGCCTCTACCCTACCGGCTATCCTCTACTTTCTGACCGTGTGTTACTTCGTACGTATCGAAGCAAAGCGTCTGGGTCTGAAGCTTACGCCAGCAGAGGATACGGAGAAGGTCTCGACTGTATTAAAAGAAGGCTGGCATTTCATAATACCCATGATCGTTTTGGTAAGCTTTCTTGTAATAGGTAGAACTCCAACAACATCAGCCGCATTCGCCATAATCAGCGTCATCGGCGCCTCTTGGCTATCTTCTACACCAATGCGGCTACCAGATATATTCGATGCAACAGTCGAAGGCGTAAAGACCATGGTGTCCACAGCACTGTTGTTAGTGGCCGTTGGTATCATAATCAATGTTGTAACGACTACCGGTGTGGGCAACGCCTTCTCACTAATGATCGTGGAGTGGGCACAAGGCAGCCTGCTCATAACACTCATTTTAGTTGCCCTAGCCTCGCTAGTACTAGGCATGGGCTTACCGGTAACGGCATCCTATATCGTATTAGCGACGCTCTCGGCACCACTGATATTCGACCTGATCTCACAGTCACAATTGCTCATCGCATTGCAGGCTGGCGACCTACCTTCCAACGTAGTGGCGACCCTCAGCCTGTTCGGCGGTGACCCACTACTCGCGCTACAAGAGATGCCGCTAGAGATGAAACAGCTTATCCGTCAAGAGATGCTGGAACCCGAAATGCTCACCGGCATGTTGCTGAGTGCACACCTAATAATCTTCTGGTTATCGCAGGACAGTAATGTCACGCCACCTGTGTGTCTCGCCTCGTTTGCCGCAGCCGGGATAGCGGGAACACCACCTATGGCCACTGGGCTCACTAGCTGGAAAGTCGCTAAAGGCCTGTATCTAGTGCCAGTGCTATTCGCCTACTCGCCGCTAATCTCGGGAACCTGGCCAGAACGCATAGAGGTCTTCATATGGTCTTGCATGGGCTTGTATGCGCTTGCAGGAATCCTACAGTGGCATCTTGAAGCAAAGATTAACGCAGGCATCGCTGCTCTACTTTTAGTCAGTGCTACTCTCTTGATGTGGGCCCCGTTTCCAATTCTCTATCACTTCGTAGGTGCGGCGATCTTGTTCGGTATTGTCTTCATGCAAAGCCGCGCAATAAAGGCTACGGCCGCTAGTCCATCCTAGCTCGAAAAAATACAAAAAAATACAAATTTCCAAACCACCTATCATCCTATCCAAGAGTAAATCATGAGCAATCACACAGCTAAACAAGTACACCTCATCAGCCGCCCTAGCGGCATGCCCACCAAAGCGAACTTCAAGCTTGTTGAAGTCGAACTACCTGCGCCAGCCGACGGCGAGGTGCTAGTCAAGAATCTCTACATGTCAGTTGACCCTTATATGCGCGGCCGCATGCGTGAGAATGCTGTCTATGCCGAGGCTTACGCTCTCGATTCAGTCATGTATGGCGGCGCTGTGGGCGAAGTCATTGAATCTGCCGACCCCTCACTGCAAGCCGGCGACATCGTTCTCAATTCAGCTGCATGGCAGGATAAATTCATCGCTAAGGCGAACACCGTTAGCAAGGTCACCCCTTTCGATCCCGAGCAACTCTCACTCTACCTAGGAACTCTGGGAATGCCCGGTCTAACCTCCTATGTCGGCTTGCTCAAATATGGAGAGCCGGATCGAGGGCGAGACAGTTTTCGTCTCCGCAGCGTCTGGTGCCGTTGGTGCTAACGTTTGTCAGATAGCGAAGCTCAAGGGCTGCCGTGTAATTGGTAGCGTCGGCAGCGATGCGAAAGGGCAGTGGCTATTAGACGAATGCGGCGTAGACGCCGTAATTAATTACAAGACATGCGGCGACATAAGCAAGGCTCTAGCTCAGGCGGCACCTGAAGGCATAGATGTCTATTTTGAGAATGTTGGCGGCGACCATTTACAGGCTGCGCTCGAAGTTATGAACCCTTATGGCCGTATAGCCGCCTGCGGCATGATCGCGAGCTACAATAATGCCGAACCCGCACCGGGCCCGAATAACCTGATGCTGATTGTAGGCAAGAAAATCCGTATTAATGGCTTCATCGTGTCTGATCACGGCGATATGCGCGATCAGTTCTTGAGTGAGATGATTCCATGGATACAGGATGGAAAAGTGAAGAGTCGAGAAACTGTATTCGAGGGCATCGACAATGCGGTTGACGCATTCCTCGGTCTATTTAGCGGCGAGAATTTCGGCAAGATGGTTGTGAAGCTATAACTCTTTGCCATAGCGCGTTAGATATCGATCTAGCGCGTTAGCGAACTCTCTCTTATCGGTCTCGCTCATTTGAGCGGGGCCGCCAGTATGAATACCACTGCTGCGCATAGTGTCCATGAAGTCTCGCATATTGAGCTTCGCCTTGATGCTGCTTGCAGAAAACACCTCTCCACGCGGGCTCAAGACTTGCGCACCCTTGGTTATCAGCTCATCCGCTAAGGGAATATCACTAGTGATTACCAAGTCATCCTGTTGCACCCTACGCACGATCTCATCGTCCGCCACATCGAATCCCTGACCGACCTGAATCGCGGTGATGTTTTTAAAAGGAGGCGTCTGCATGGCCTGATTCGCAATCAGGCACAGAGGCAATCCAGTGCGCTCGGCCGCACGGTAAAGAATCGCCTTTATAGGCTTTGGACAGGCATCAGCGTCGACCCAGATCGTCATGAAAGAACCTCGTGCGCCGCCCTACTGTTCTTCTAAAAATAGTCATAGTCCAGACAATGGCAACTCATGATCCTTCAAGTCCTCGACAGCCAGGTTATGACTCAGGTAGTTCGAGCCAGAAAGGTTTGCGAAGCAACGTTGTCTTTACAAGCTTGTCCATTATCGGCCCTTTAACTTCAGACAGGTGCAGCTTGATGCCAATCTCGCTCAGTGTCCGATTAATTTTTTCCAAGGTCTGCAGCGCGCTCATATCGATCGCATTGACGGCGGTGCACATCAAAATTACATGCTCTAGTCTGAGGCTTTTTTGCCATCAGGCTAAAAATAAGCTCTTCAAGGAAACGTGTATTCGCGAAGTAGAGGCTCTCATCAATGCGGATCGACAAGATATTATCGAAGGTTTCAACATCATGCCTCTCTACGTTTCTGAAATGCTCAGTTCCAGCAACCCTGCCTATTACAGCCACGTGCGGCTGCGAAGTCTTGTACAGATGCATCAAGATCGAGGCTAGCACCCCAGAGGCAATACCGATCTCCACACCCAGCAACAATGTCAGGAACAAAGTAATAGAAACAGCACCGAAATCGGCTTTTGAATACTGCCAGGACTTGCCTAACGCCGAAAAGTCTAAGAGCGGATAGACCGCCACCAATATTATTGATGCCAGAGCTACCTTTGGCAGCCAATACAATATGGGCGTGAACATCAAGGCGACGCAGGCGATGAGCACGGCCGTCATTAGACCCGCCGCTGGCGTCGCCGCACCCGCATCGAAATTGACCACCGAACGGGAGAAGCCACCGCACACCGGGAAACCGCCTGAGAATGACACCGCAATATTAGCGGCGCCCAAGCCAATTAATTCTTGATCGAGCTCGATCTGTTCCCTGCGTTTAGCCGCCAACGTTTGGGCTACCGAAACTGATTCAACGAAGCCAATAATGGAAAGTAAAACGGCGGACCAGAACAAGTCGCGAATGAGGTCCAGTGAGAAATCAGGAACTGTCAGCCCTGGCAGCCCTGCCGGCACAACGCCAAGTAACTGCACGCCCTGCTGATCGAGCCTGAATCCATAGCAGAGCAAACCAGTTAGTAAGGCAACGATAACAGGGCCGCTTCGAGAGATACTGGTTACAAGCCTGCCACCCAGAGCCCATCTTGGTGAGCAACGAGGCAAGTCCTGTTCTACACCAAACGATAATCGCTATGGAAGCCAAGCCAAGACCCAAGGTAATCCAATTGATCTCGCCCATCGAACCACGCAAGGATGCAAGCAGCTCAATAATATTCTGGCCGCTCGATGTCGTGCCGAGCAGATGCTGCACCTGGCTGAGTCCGATTATAATCGCGCTGGCAGTGATAAACGCGCTGATGACTGGATGGGATAAGAAGTTAGCCATGAAACCAAGACGCATCAGCCCCAATAGCAACAGGAAGACGCCAGAGAGGAATGCCAGAGTCAGAGCTGCGGCGACAAGCTGCGAAGGATCACTGATCCCTAATTTTGCCAGAGCGGCGGCTGTCATCAACGAAAGTACGGCGACTGGGCCAACAGAAAGCGTATTACTCGTGCCAAAGAGCGCATAGACAGATAGCCCAAAAATACTCGCGTAGAGTCCCACTTGGGGTGGTAAGCCGGCAACCAAAGCAAGGGCCAATGCCTGCGGCACTAACATAATCGCTACGATAACCGCCGCCATAGAGTCGTCGATCAGCTTTGCTTTGTCGTAGTCTTGCCCCCATCGGAGAATAGGCATATACCGCGAAATTGAATTTTTTCTGCTCAAGTAGTTACTCAACTTATTAAGGATAATTCTTATCTAGATCAAAACACTCAACTCTATGGCTAGAGGCTCTTCAACTGGTTTTTTTCTTGCGATTGATCAGTCCTGCACACTTTACACAACCGAATAGTCCAAGGTCTATGGCGATTGTTAGGAGCAACGCTATAGCTAGGCCCCACTCAACGGCGAGCATGTTTAACGGGACCGTATAGCCATACTGTTCGAAAGTCTCATCTATAAATTCAGCATCAGCATATAGGAGTACGTGCATCGCCGCGGCAAAGATGTTGCGAGATAGGGCCTCTCGCTCATTAGAAATACGGCTATATCTAGCCACGATACCTCGTATGCTCTGCGCATCGCTTTCGAATACCAAGTCGTTGCTCTCCGCGTAATAAGTAATTAGCGCTTCCATGTCGCCAGAGAAAAGCAGATCAGCAGTGGATTGGAAGCCACTAATATTGGCGCTGACTTCGAGGTAATGCGCATCGATTCGCCGCTCGTACTGATCGACGAAATTGGGAACCTGAATACCTAGCAGTAGACCAGCCGCAAAAATAAAAAGCCGGCTATAGGTTTTTAGTAACGAAAGGATCATGACTCACAGGGTCTCTAGCCGGAACGAATTTACGCGTCGAGCGGCTCGATCAATCTACCTCACCTATCCCTGTGAAAGCAGA
The DNA here is from genome assembly GCA_949372635.1 of uncultured Pseudomonadales bacterium. Taxonomy (GTDB): domain Bacteria; phylum Pseudomonadota; class Gammaproteobacteria; order Pseudomonadales; family Pseudohongiellaceae; genus UBA9145. Next base: position 213,085 of record CASIAB010000009.1, on the reverse strand, counting down.
TTTCTCAAATCGATAATCGCGGCATTCGCTCGTGATATATAATTCGCCATAGCAAGGGAATGATTTGCAAATATGCCGAATCCTGAACCATTTAGAATAATCGGAAAGAAGATCGATCGCTGGCTCGCTTCCAATTCTCGAATAATCTGACTAAGACTAGCCTCAGCATTCTTGTCCTCCAATACATCCTTAAAATCTACTTCAACAGCTTTTAGAAAATGCATCAAAGCCCAAGTCGCTCCGCGCGCCTCATAGAAAATATCATCAATTTGCAGCCAAGGTGTCTTAACCGATACCTCGGAGCGTACCGGCGTAGATTGCGTAGTAGCCATCTCTCCAGATGTGTCCGTATTCACTCGTTGCTGCCTAACGCTCGCGCTTAATCGTTGCGACAAACTGCCGAGTCTGGACTCGACGGCCAACAACCAATCTGCAAGGTTGTCGGCTCGAGCATAAAACTGAGCGTCAGTGTTCGCTGGGTCGGAAATACGTGCCAAATACGAATCGAGGCGGCCTACCGCCTCCGCGTATTCGCTTTCCGTTGCTGGAAACAACCAGCTGTCATTGCTGAAATGAAATTTTGGTTCACTGATGATTAGATCAGGATCTTCTGTTGATTGAGACTGTGAGCGACTAAAGCTTTCACGAAATGTGCGCGCGAGATCCCGCACCTGTACTAAGGCACCGAATTCCCAGTTTGGAATATTGTCGAGATAGATGCCTGGCGGAGAAACATCGTTGCTAAGGTAGCCACCAGGTTTATTCAACAGAGTTTCTGCAACCGTTATTAATGCGACTGTTGTGGTGCTACCCACCACATAGTCATTGCCTATCGAAGCAAGCTTCTGTGCATTTTTCTGCTGCACAGAGAAAACTGCTGGCTCGCTACTCCAATAAAAGCCAAGCAACACAATAAAAATAATTACGATACCGAAGGCCGTACAGAATTACTCGCTTAGACATGCTTCCATCACCAGAGATGGAGAACACTGAGATCAACCTAGTTTTTACGGAAGTCCAGAACATAAGCACAGTTTAGCAGCTCGGGATAACTTAGTGTATTGCCACTCAAAAAGTGAAATAGCGGGAAAAATGACCTGACACTAGACTATTCGTCGTTTGGCATCCGCAGACGAATACCAAGGCGGCTGGAGAGTTCGATATTACCGCGCAGTCGATAACCGGATACCGCCTCGCGCATCACCGACACCATCCATCTCGCTAGATCATCATTTGGCGCAGTAATCAGAAAAAAGGCTTCGTGCTCCCTCGTTTGCCTGGCGATATCAGCAAGCTCATTCTGAGCCAGCTCGGAACGAGCCGAATAGCTTGGATAGTCTAGTTTGAAGAAGAAGTCGTTTGAATCCATCTCTAGTCGGAGAGCCTCTGCCGCACTATCTATCCCCGGATGATTGGGGTCTACGAAGCGAGCCCTGCCCAACAGTTTCTCCGCCTCATCAAAAATGCCCCTATTCATCGATTCCCCCGCCAATTGCAGATACCGCACTACGATGTTTTGTATCCCCTCTAACGCAAGTTCATTCTTAGGATCTATAGCGAGCACTCGCTTGAATCGACCGTGAGCATTATCATCGACTGGAGTTAACAGTTTATCTTCACTAAGCGCCTGTAACGCTGCATACAAGATATCTGGGATCATGAGGCTAGAATCAGTACTATCCGACCCTGAGTAAACCTCGGCTTCTGACAACACGCGAATATCGAGTACTTCGTTCGCAGGTCGAGACTCCCCGGGCGTCGATTCGACCAGAGGTGATTGGCAACTGCCTAACAGCAGTACACACAAAGGGAAAAATAAAAGCCTAAGAGGCTGCATCGACATAGGGCTCGGGTCTCAGAATTAGTCCATTAGCTCTGAAAAAGGAATGAAGTCAAGATTATCGCCGATCGTCACCGCTGTATAGGGAGGAACGACCCCTAATCCGTCTGCCCGGCTTAAGGACGCAGCCACACCTGAGCTTTGATTTCGCAGTGCCTGCAGGGAAGTCACCCCATCCGCATCTTGCACTAGCTGACAACGCAGATATTCCTGTCGCTCTCCTGACCCCGAAGCTGCAAAACCAGCTGCCACTCGAAATGTATGCGCTGCGGTTTGCGTGCTGCCCAACATACCCAGCAGACAGGGCCGAACAACTAATGCGAAAGTAACGAAAGCGGAGACGGGATTGCCAGGCAGGCCGAAGAATTGAGTCGTCGCGATCTTGCCGCAGGCGAGAGGCTTGCCGGGCTTTATAGCTAACTTCCACAACTGCAGCTCCCCTTCCTGCTCAATCACAGCCTTTATATGATCCTCCTCACCAACAGACACTCCTCCGGTGGTAATTACACAGTCACTCTGCTCGGCTGCAGCCACGAGCGCTCGACGGGTTCCCTCAAAATCATCCGCAACTATGCCACAATCGAGCGACTTCTACCTGCAAGCCTTTCAATAGAGCATGCAGAGTGAAGTAGTTCGAATTGTAGATCTGACCAGCTTCCAGCTTCGTGCCAGGTTGCACTAATTCATCGCCGGTTGTTAACAGGCTCACTCGCAGTCTTCTCGTAACACTGACGGACTCCAAACCGATAGAGGCAAGCAAGCCGATGTCTTGCGGCTTTAGCCGATGACCCTTTGCCAGCATCAACGCGCCCGCTTGTATATCGTCTCCTGCCTGGCGCAAGTTCCCGCCCGACTGCACATGCTGCTGTTGAACGCTAAGGACATCACCGTTGACTTTGCAGTTTTCCTGCATCACTACGGCATCCGCACCCTCAGGTACTGGGGCACCTGTAAAAATACGCGCGGCCTCGCCCGATTTTAGCTGCTGGCCTACTTCGCCCGCTGCAATTCTCTGGGTAATCTTCAGCTGAATATTTTCAGACCCTAGATCGGTGCTTTTAAGAGCATAGCCATCCATCGCGCTATTGCGGTGCGGAGGAACATCAATTGGTGACACACAATCACCCGCCAAGACTCTTCCTGTTGCCTGCTCTAAGAGCACGCTTTCCTGCTCGGTTATCAATGGTAACAACGGCACCAGTTGTTCTAGGGCTGTGTCAATTGGGGTCAGTGACATGTCTTAACTTATGCTCAAGGGATAGATAGTCATGAAGTGATATCACTCTTTGATTCGTCTGGCTCAGTTCGAAGACGACCTACATACAGCGTCATAATGGTCTCCTGCAAATCTCCGTGCCAGGACTTCTGCTTAATGCCAAAGGTATCGAATATTTTCTTGCTGGAAAGCGTGGAATTGGGTAATTCCGGCAGCCGAGGTAGATTTTCGCGAATCCTAGTGTTCTCCAACAACTGGTAGATTTCTTCGTCGTGATTTGCAGCGTACTTGAAAACCTGCCTAGCGAATTCGATTTCCTTCTTAATCTCCAACCCACTGTAATGATAAGTGCCCCAGACATTCGCGTCGCAGTCCACCTGCTGAGCAACTGCCAATATCGCCGAGGCAATCTCAGTCGTTGATGTAGGACTAAACCTGCGCCGCCAAACGGTTAATTCACCCTTGTGCTTCTTAATCGAATGAATCCAGGATTTGATTAAACCTATTTTGTGCTTACCGAAGAGCCAACCTGATCGCATGATTATATGCTTAGGATGATCTCGTACGGCTTGCTCGCCGGACAGTGTGTAATAGCCATAGACGCCCTTAGGGTTTGTTTCGTCATTTTCGTTGTACCCCAGTTTTTTCTCACCATCGAAAACGTAAGAGTTAGAAAGGTGCAACATGGGAATATCGAGCTGATTGCAGATCTCGGCCAGGGTAGAAGGCAGCAGTGAATTAATTCGTTCACAGCGCTGCTCGGAGGACTCTGCCCGCTTTAGCGCGCTGTGGTTTCTGGAGATAAAATCAGCCATGTTGATCAGCTGAGTAGGGGCAAAGTCGGCGATCATCTTGGGGATTGAGCCCGCATTGATCAGGTCGAAGTTTTTATCGGCAGGCGCAAGAAAACGAATCTTGTTTTTCCGCAAAATTTCGATCAGGCCTTTGCCTGCAGGACTATTCGCTCCTACTAAGAACAACTTCACTAGTGAGTGACTTCCATTAATAATATGCGCTGTTAGCGATCATAGTTAAACATCTAAATGCGTAAGGTCTGATCAAACGTGGCTCGAGTCAAGCAGAAGCTAGGCTAGAGCCATTCCGAGGGAGTTGGAAATAACTATTTAGTCTATCCCACCGTTGCGGCAGACAGCCCATGAGAAGTTAGACCGGGATCTGAAAATCCCTAAAACGGTATATCGTCGTCGAAGTTGTCGAAGTTTGCAGGAGCCGCTTGTGGCGCTGCAGATGCAGATCGAGCCGCTGGAGCACCACCGCCCTGACCCTGAGGCTGACCTTGTCCCTGAGATTGACCAAATGAGTTTTCGCCAGCGTTTCCGCCGCCACGCGAGTCTAGCATCTGCATCTCTGAGGCAACGATTTCAGTGGTATAGCGCTTAACACCGTCCTGTTCCCAAGATCTAGTCTGCAGGCGACCCTCTATATAGAGCTTGCTACCCTTCTTTATGTATTGCTCTACAATCTCGGCGAGGCGGTTGAAGAAAATCACCCGGTGCCATTCAGTTTTTTCCTGCTGATCTCCCGTGGTCTTATCCTTCCAGGTTTCGCTAGTCGCAAGAGAGACATTCGCCACCCCATTACCGTTTGGCATGACCCTGAACTCCGGATCGTTACCTGCGTTTCCAACCAGAATAACTTTATTTACACCTCGACTTGCCACTATCTGTCTCCCCGACTAAAACCCGTTGTTTCACTATTAGTACCCATATTAGAGCCTGAAATAGGACTTACATAACTAGGTGCTGCATCACTGTTAATTTGGAGCCTGAAATTGATCAAAACCCCTACAGCGAGTGTATAACAAGCCCGCACTCATTAGAAATTTTCGCCGAAATAAACTTCGTTGTTTTAATACGCAAGCTATCCTTTACTCCTGCCTCCGTAATTGTCGATAATGGTCGGTTCCGCCTACCGCAGTGAGTGAGTCATGGATTCGATTGTCGTACGGGGTGCACGCACCCATAATCTAAAGAACATTAATCTCACTATTCCCCGCGATAAGCTCGTAGTCATCACGGGGCTGTCCGGCTCCGGCAAGTCATCACTGGCATTCGACACACTATATGCAGAGGGCCAGCGCCGCTATGTCGAATCGCTTTCGACCTATGCGCGCCAGTTCCTATCGATGATGGAGAAACCGGATATCGATCATATAGAGGGTCTGTCACCAGCAATTTCCATCGAGCAAAAGTCCACGTCCCATAATCCACGTTCTACAGTGGGCACGATTACCGAGATTTACGATTACCTGCGACTACTCTTCGCCCGCGTTGGAGAACCGCACTGCCCAGAGCACAATATAAAGCTACAAGCCCAGACCGTCAGCCAGATGGTGGACAAGGTCATGGCACTTCCCGAAAGCAGCCGCATCATGGTGCTCGCGCCTATCATTCGTGAGCGCAAGGGAGAACACCTTCACGTCTTCAGCGAATTGAACAGCAGCGGCTTCATACGCGCTAGGGTTAATGGATTAGTGTGTGAAATAGAGTTCCCACCTGAGCTAGAGAAGAACAAAAAGCACTCTATCGACGTGGTGGTCGATCGCCTGAAGGTCAAGCCCGGTCTAGAACAACGCCTCGCAGAGAGCTTCGAGACTGCCATCCAATTAGCCGACGGCTTAGCACTAGTCAGCATTACCGGCGAAGATGGCGAGAAGCAGAAAGATGATCTCGTGTTCTCGTCCTTATTTGCCTGCCCGCAATGCGGACACAGTATCTCGGAGCTTGAACCGAGGTTATTCTCCTTCAACAACCCAGCCGGTGCCTGTTCGACCTGCGACGGCCTAGGCGTAAAACAGTTTTTCGACGAGAGTCGCATTATCACCGATGAGGCATTGGCTCTCGCAGAGGGCGCAATTCGTGGCTGGGATCGTCGCAACATTTACTATTTTCAGATGCTCACTTCCTTGGCAGCTCACTATGGTTTCACCGTCGAGACGCCATTTCAGAAGCTTTCTAAGAAGCACCAGAATTTTATTCTCAGAGGAAGCGGCAAAGAGGTCATCGATTTTCATTATGTGAACGATCATGGCGATACAATCATACGTAGCTACCCCTTCGAAGGCATCTTGCCCAACATGGAACGCCGCTACCGTGAGACGGAATCGAATCATGTCCGCGAGGAACTAGCCAAATACCTTAGCTCGCAATCCTGCCCGGACTGCAGCGGCACGCGCCTGAGGAAAGACGCACGGCACGTACTAATCAAGGGATTAAACCTGCCCAGCATCACCGGAATGACAGTTGCACAGTCGGCCGATTATTTCAAGAAACTCAAACTCTCTGGCACCCGTGCCCAGATCGCGGAAAAGATTCTAAAGGAGTTGCAGGATCGCCTGAAATTCTTGATCGATGTGGGGCTGAACTATCTAACACTTAATCGCAGTGCAGACACGCTCTCGGGCGGAGAGGCGCAACGCATTCGTTTGGCAAGCCAGATTGGCGCTGGCCTGGTTGGGGTGATGTATATTCTAGACGAGCCCTCCATTGGCCTCCATCAACGCGACAATAGCCGCCTTCTCGATACCCTCTTCCACCTTCGCGATCTAGGCAATACGGTGATCGTGGTGGAACACGATGAGGAAGCGATCGCTAGCGCGGACCACATCATCGACATCGGTCCCGGCGCGGGGGTGCATGGCGGTGAAATTGTTGCGGAAGGTACGCTTGCCGAAATCATGAAGTCGGAGAAATCCCTAACCGGAAAATTTCTCTCCGGTATAGAAAAAATTGATATACCGAAGAATCGCGTTCCCTACGACGACAAGAAGCTGCTCACCCTAAAAGGCGCGACCGGCAATAATCTGCAGAACGTGGACCTAACAATTCCCCTAGGGCTATTCACCTGTGTCACTGGCGTATCTGGGTCTGGAAAATCTACGCTGATCAACAACACTCTCTACCCAATAACCGCTACGAAATTGAACAAAGCTACTACTCTCAGCCCATCACCCTATGAGAAGGTAATCGGGCTGGATCAGTTAGATAAAGTAGTAGACATAGATCAAAGCCCGATCGGCAGAACACCACGCTCGAATCCGGCCACCTACACTGGCATTTTTACTCCAGTGAGAGAACTCTTCGCTGGCACCCAGGAGGCGCGAACGCGCGGCTACAAGCCTGGTCGCTTTAGTTTCAATGTAAAAGGCGGCCGCTGCGAGGCTTGTCAGGGAGATGGACTAGTAAAAGTAGAGATGCATTTCCTTCCCGATGTCTATGTGGCCTGCGAGGTTTGTCGAAGCAAGCGCTACAATCGCGAAACCCTAGAAGTGAAGTACAAGGGCAAGAATATTAACGAAGTATTAAATATGACCATCGAAGACGCGCGCGCGTTTTTCGACGCCGTTCCGGCTATAGCACGCAAACTTCAGACGCTCATGGAAGTAGGCCTGTCCTACATCTGTCTAGGACAGGCTGCCACAACACTCTCAGGCGGTGAGGCACAGCGCGTCAAGCTATCGCGAGAACTATCCAAGCGAGACACTGGAAAGACTCTATATATCCTCGATGAACCTACGACAGGGCTGCATTTTCAAGACATACGGCAACTGCTCAAAGTACTGCATCATCTCCGCGATGCGGGTAATACCATCGTTGTCATCGAACACAATCTTGACGTAGTGAAAACAGCGGATTGGGTCGTTGACTTAGGTCCAGAAGGAGGCAGCGGTGGCGGCAATATCATCGCCGAGGGCACGCCCGAAGATGTGGCGAATATAAAGAAATCTTATACTGGACAATATCTTAAGAAGACACTAGCGCGACAGAGCTAGAGGCGGATAGATATAAAGCAATCGCTAGCTCTTTCGTCATCGAAAAATGTAATCAGCGGAGATGCCACAAGTAGCAATTTCGGATAGCTCTGAGTAATATCAATTTACGCATAGGCCGCCGATACTCTGATGACTTTCTATGAAGGACATAGATTAACCCAAATTAAGCTAGCAACCGGATTCAGATATCCTGCCAATCACCACAACATTATCCCCCTTGTTTACCGGCGGTGTCCCAAATAGGATAAGTAGCACTCCTGCGGATGGTGCGACAATCGTTTCTAACTCATTTCCGTGATAATCAGTAATAATGCCGAGACGCGTACCAGCCGTGATGTAATTTCCGGTTTTTACCTTGCGGTCAGCATAAAATATACCATCATGGTTGCTGAAGACACGGGTTCGATTACTTATAAATAAAGGGTTAGCTGGCAATTCTGGGTCGCCAGCAATCATGCCAAGTTCTCGCATGACATTGCGTGCACCATCTATAATAGGACCGACATACTGATCACCGAATTTACCGAGCTCACCAGACTCTATATCTATGGCCGGTATACCAAGGGTCACTGCTTGTGCACCCGTATAGATTGCATCATCTACTGAATCATATGAGCCGGCAAACTGTACGATGGTTTCCAGCCCAAAGGCTATTGCTATCCTCCTCGACTCCTCAAAAACCATTTCCCCACCAGCTTCCGCATAGTAGGCACTGTAAGAGGGGCCCAGACTCTCGTTTGCATCACCGGAATGAATATCTATTAAATAGTCAGAGCGCATTATTACTTCCCTCTTGAGGATGAAGGCAATACGTTCAGTAATTGTGCCGTTAATATCTCCAGGGAAAGAACGGTTCAAGTTTTTTAGGTCATCCGGACCGAAATAGATGGTGCGACCAGTAAAAGCGGGCATATTAGCAATATGCACAATAACCAGTGTGCCACTTAACTTAGCGGGATCTATCAATCCAGCGAGCTTTTGCATTGAGAGAATTGAGGAATACTCAGAACCGTGGATGCCCGCTATCAACGACAGAACCGGCCCGGCATCATTGCCATTATGAACGGTAATAGGTATGAATGATTCGACCTCATCATCGCCACTCGGCACTTTCAGTTCGCCGCGGTAGGTTTCACCGGCAGTGACAACTACGCCTCCTATTTCGAAGGCGGCGTTGGCATTTGCGATTTTCAATTTATCGCCATGCGCGAGACTATTTGCTATTACCACAAACAGCAAAGTGGCTATGTTCAAAACATTTTTCATGGTTAAGTCTCAGCAAAAACCGATCGTTTAACACTCAATTCAAAAGTTGTAAATGGCTGAGACTCTCCATTTTTTCGGAGCTCCCGGTTCAATCTATACACCTGTATAAGAAGCTGTGATTTGACACTTATGCAATCTCGACTTTTATAAAGTATATTTCTTAAATACTAAAATAATAAGAAAGCTAGCTTTGTAGCGGGGTCGATATAGTACCTGTCCTTAGCTTTTCAGCCAGTGGCATAATGTCGCATCTCTACTGACTAGAAGTGCATTAAATCCATGAGCAGAAAAATCACACAACCCGGCCACAGCAAAGAGCCCTTTTTAAGGGCCCTACTCAGAGTGGAATGACTCATTTAGTGAAGCCACTCCACAACTCGTTCGCAGTACAGAATACTTTTTTGAAGATTTCCACTCAGAGTGGATTGAAAATCCTCATAACGATAAGTAAATCAAATTCAAAAATTTCTAAAAGGAGCGAGTTCTAGCTGCCATCGTCGGCGGTACTAGGAAATATATTCGTGCCTCAGCAAGTCCAGTAATGTCGATATAGCAAGGTCAATTCCACCTTTGCACGGGGGTGATTTCTTCAATCTGGATCGAGACTTTAGAAATAGCATGTCAATATTGTGACAGTGTGTGACTTTTGCCAAATAATGACAAAAAAGCCCAGTATTGTGGTCTTTTTACAGGCTAGGGCCCTGCAGATTTGTTGCTTTTTACGGCGAAAACTAATAGCTTAATCGAAAGCTATTCTCGTGATAAATACGCATGCAGATTGCAGAAATTTAGCATGCACTTAAATACAACAAAAAACGGAGCAATGTCGGTGAACTCGAAACTAACACGCAGACGTTTTATCAAGGGAGTTATCTTCTCAGGTGCAGCCGCTACAACCGGCACCGGAATTTACCTCGCAGCGAATGCCCAATCTGGACAATCAACTGCCGAACGCTTGATAACACTCAACGTTAACGGTCGCGAACGGCGCGTTGATGTACTTCCAACAGAAACGCTAGCGAATACCCTACGCTACAAGCTCAATATGACCGGCACCAAGATCGGCTGTAACCGCGGCGAATGTGGCGCTTGTACGGTATTGATCGACGGCGTACCAAATTACGCATGCTCAGTGCTAACGCAAAATATTAAAGACAAGGAAGTCGTATCCATTGAAGGCGTTAAGGAAGCCGATGGCACATTGCATGCTGTGCAGCAGGCATTCATCGCTGAAAACGCTCCCCAGTGTGGATTTTGCACGCCTGGTCAGGTGATGTCGGCAGTGGCCTTGCTCAATAACAACCCGCGCCCAACCAAATTGGAGGCCGCCGCAGCTATGTCAGGGAATCTCTGCCGCTGTGGAGCTTATGAACATTATCTTAATGGCGTGATGCGCGCCTCGGGGCAATTAGCATGAGTACTCACATAGGTAAAGATTTCATACCACCAGACGTACCCGGCAAGGTAACTGGTGAGATTAAGTACGCCGAAGACTACAAGCGAGAGGGAATGGTCTTCGCCCGTTTACTAACAAGCCCTATGCCAAGTGGGAGAGTAGTAAGTATAGACACGTCTGAGGCACTGCGAATGGACGGTGTTATCGGTGTTTTCACCGCTGACGACTTACCCCCTGTCGCTCCTCCGGGAAATCCGGCACTGGCATCGGAGTATGTAACTTACGTCGGCCAGCCAATTTTAGCGGTCGCCGCGATATCTGAAGAGATTGCCGAGTCGGCTATCGACAAGATACGCATCGACTTCGAGCGCCGCGATTTCGTCGTCGACCCTGTCGAGAGCCTCAGCCCCGGCGGCAACAATGCCTACCCCGAGGGAAATGTACTCGTCAGGACCCGTGAAGAAGGGCCCGAAGGCGCACCGATCGTAGGTGCCGAGATTCGCGACATCAAGTGGCCTCAATCTGCTATCGATGCAATCAAGTCGGGCAGTGAGCCAGTCGGTGGCGAGTTCACTACCGAATGGGCTTTCGGTGACCTTGATGCTGGTTTCGCAGAAGCGACACATATCATCGAAGAGCCATTCGTAACAATCGGTTACGCGCATCATTCTCTCGAAGCGAGAACAGGTATGGCTTACTGGGAAAATGGCAAATGCTACTTCCACGGTTCTTCACAGAGTCAGAGTGCAAACAACGCCGGTCTTGCCCGCATGTTAGGCATCGATTTGGCAGACCTGGTATTTATCAATGAAGCCACAGGTGGTGGATTTGGTTCCAAGATTGGTCCCTACCCGTTCATGGCAATTACCGGCAACTTCGCACGCGTATTGAATCGTCCAGTACAACTGCGTATCACGCGTGAGCAAGAATTTTACATCGGCTCAGCGCGCTCCGGCATGCAAGGTTGGATCAAGGTAGGCGTTAAGGATAACGGCAAGGTAACCGCTGTTGACCTAGTTATCGTGAACGATGGCGGCGCCACCGGCGGCGGCAGCGGCAACTCTTCGGCACAGCACGTCACCGTAGCTTATCAGCCAGAGAGCATGCGTTATCGCGGCATTTCCGTCTATACCAACACAACACCTCGTGGCGCACAGCGTGGACCGGGTCAGAACGAAATGGCGTCGGTACTCGCGCCAATGACAGACAACATCGCAAGAGCGATCGGCATGGATCGGGTCGCGTTCCGTAAGGTTAACGTACTGGACAGCGACGGTTTTCAAGGCGGCAGTCAGGGACCTGTTACCAGCGCATTCGTACGCGAGGCTCTAGATCAAGGCGCACGCACATTTGGCTGGGATGAGAAGCTCGCCCTGCCGAAAGTGAATGGCAGCAAGGTTCGCGGCATTGGCGTAGGCATCGGTTATCACGGTGCAGGCGGCAGAGGCTATGACGGACTCTTGCGCATCGCACCAGACGGCAGATTGTTTATCCACAGTGGGGTCGGCAACTTAGGAACGTATTCCTACGCCGGCACCTGCCGGGCTGCAGCGGAGGCTCTTCAAGTGCCTTGGGAACGTTGCGAGATTGTCCACGGCAGATCGGATAAGCATTTACCCCATAGTTCTGGTCAGGGTGGTTCTAATACTATCTTCACCCATTCTCGAACAAACTGGGTAGCGGCGCAGGATGCGATCACCAAGCTTAAGGAAATCGCAGCTAACGACCTCGGCGGTTCCGCGGATGACTATGTGATCGGTGATGAGCGTGTATATCAGAGCGGCGACTCCAGCATAGGATTAACCTATGCACAGGCCGCGCAGCGCGCAATGGAGCTTGGTGGAAAGTATAGCGGGCAGGAATTTCCTGACGATATCAACCCACTGACCCAGCTGGCTGTTCAAGGCCTAGCTGGTAGCGGATTGATCGGTGTCGCTAAGGATAATATCCCTGGCCAAGGCCAACCCCCTGGCGTCGTTGTCGGTTTCTGCGAAATCGAAATGGACCAAGACACGGGCAAATTCGAGATCTTGGATTACACCGCGATCGCCGACTGCGGCACCGTAGTGCATCCAAAGAACTTCGACAACGCTATGCGCGGCGGCGCTGTATGGGGTGTAGGTATGACAGCTCTCGAGCGTCACGTCTACGATCCACAGAATGGCCTACCGGCAAATACTGGTCTTTACCAGAACAAGCCACCGACTTATTTGGATGTAAATCTGAGCACGAAGATGGGTGGCGTGAATATCCCCGACCCTCAGAATCCAACCGGAGGACGAGGCATTGGTGAACCAACGCAAGGCGCATCTGCTGCAGCATTGGCAAGCGCTATATCTGACGCGCTAGACGGTCACCTGTTCAACTCGACGCCGACCACGACGGATATGATCGTTAATCACTTGGCTGGCAACACGTACAGCACCAAGTCCCTGAAAACTAACACTTTCTAGAGGTTATCTATGCCATCTCATGACGTAATGCCCAATATGGAATTGTACCAACCGGTACAGGTAGAAGATGCCCTAGCTATAGCCGATCGGCTCGCCGATAGAGGTTGGTTAGTTGGGGGCGGCCAAGATACTTATGGTTGGTTAAAAGATAGAGCAAAAGACGCCGATGCATTGATCGACCTGAGTGCTATCGAATCACTTCGGGGAGTTCGCGAAACTGCTGACGGTATTGAGATCGGTGCTCTTACTACAATCACAGAAGTTGCCACAAACAGTGTTATTCAGGATAAATTCTCCCTGTTATCGCAAGCAGCCGGCGTAGTGGCAAGCCCACAGATTCGCAACGTAGGTACACTTGGCGGCAATGTCTCACAAGACGTTCGTTGCTGGTACTACCGCCGAGGGCTATCTTGCTATCGAGCTGGCGGTAACCTTTGCTACGCGGACACGCCTCAGGGCATGAACCGTGATCACTCGCTGTTTGAAGCTAGCCGCTGTGTTGCTGCTAGTCCATCAGATACTGCACCTGCTCTAGTTGCACTGGATGCCGCCATGGTCATTCGTAGTGTCAACGGCGAACGCACGCTTGCAGCCGAGGACTACTTTGTTGGCCCTGCCAACGATATTTTAAGCACAACTGCGCTACGCGAAGGTGAGATTCTAACTGCGGTAAAAATTCCAAACACTTGGGCCAATGCCTCGTTCTACTTCGAGAAAGTTGCAGACAGAAACGTATGGGATTTCTCTTTGGTCAACATTGCGGCCGCCTTCAAGGTTAGCGGTGGTGTTGTGGAAGATTCCCGCATCGTTTGCGGAGCGGTGCAGTGCACACCACGTCGCGTGACTAACGTGGAGAATGCAATTCGAGGCCAAGCGAAGAATACTGCTACTGCAGAATCTGTCGCCGAAATGGCAACGGATGGCGCTCGCGCACTAGCTCACAATGGATTTAAAATTCCATTAATGCAAAATCTGGTGAAGCGCGCTATTAGTGCTTAAAGCATTGGTTCTAGCGAACTTGAGAGTCTACAAATAAAAAGGAGTGCGATTCTAATGAACGCACTCCTTTTTTTCTCCCCATAAACTAAAAAAATTTAATGATGCTGCACTGAGACACAACTAAAAAATGAGTCGAGTGCCCGCTGTAAGCGTATCGATATCCAAGCCGCTATCTATGGTTTCGTACTCCGCCACTAAGTAAAAAATCCCTCATGGTCCAAACAGAAAGCCCACCTGAAAACCATCATTATTGTCAGCATCCTCATCGTAATTCTCCCCGGCAAAATTGCCATCTGAATTACCTCTGTCGATCACACCGAAGAGACCATCTCCGAGAACGAGCGGCAGCTTTACCTTATAGTCATCAGTCTCGACATCGATACCGTCGAAGTCCATATCTTAACCAAGAGAACTAATCTCTATTTAGGAATAGGACGGAGATTCATCTCGTGTTCATCCTTCTTCATCTGGCCGTGCCCATGAGGCAGTGGGCCCCAGAATGAATACCATTCTGAACTCAGACTTAATGATAAATTAGTCAGTGACCTAGTGGGCTCACATCTGATAAGTTTGAATAACGATGATCAGACTACTAAGTGTTGCAGCATTATTCATTTTATTCTCAGCTGAGCTAGCCCTATCTGCTGAGACTGAGCTAACTAATGTCAGTTTCTCCGATGTACTGGCGGTTCCTTATCGAAAGGCTGACCTCACACACAGCTACGGTGAGAATCAATTTCAGTTTGGTCAACTCTGGTTGCCTGCAACGATTCCTGCTCGAGCAATCCTCGTTCTAATTCACGGAGGTTGCTGGCTAAATCAGTTCGACATCATCTATAGTCACGGCTTGAGTTCTTCACTTGCAGATGCCGGCTTTGCTGTCTGGTCTTTGGAATATCGGCGCACCGGCGATGAAGGTGGCGCCTGGCCGGGAACCTTTGAAGATATTGTCGCCGGCATCAATAGCCTGAACGATATAGGTGGAATAAAGTCAGAAAATATGGCTATTTTAGGCCATTCAGCAGGCGGCCACCTTGCCCTGCTTGCGGGCGCTCAATCAGAACTTCTTGATATGGAGCCTGATCTAATTGTAGGACTGGCTGCCATTTCCGATGTGGTGAGCTACGCGGCAGGCAGCAATACTTGTGAGTCTGCCACACCTATATTCATGGGCGGCGACGTTGTCGAGCGCGCACAAGAGTACTTCGATGCTAACCCTGGCAATCATGGCCTGCATGAGAACACAGTGCTACTTGCCGGAGATAATGACGAGATTGTTCCGCTCACACAGGCGACGCTTTTAGGAGCGAGGACAATTATCAGCAGTGGAGCAAGTCATTTCGACTGGGCTCATCCTGACACCCTCGCCTATCGCCAACTATTAGATTTACTCAATGAATATTTCTAGCACCTCGCTTCAGAGAATAAAAGAACTAGACCAGTCTGATCCTCTTTCCACCAAGCGCGGTGAATTTCTAATCCCTGCAGATGTCATCTATCTTAATGGCAACTCTCTAGGGCCACTCACGAAAAACTCACAGCAACGTGCGCAGGAAGTTGTTCAAGAGCAATGGGGTAAAGACCTCATCGCGAGCTGGAATACACACGCATGGATTGATCTACCATTCATAGCAGGCGAAAAGATCGCAAAAATTATTGGCGCCGCTGAACATCAGCTTGTTTGCTGCGATTCGGTTTCAATAAATCTCTTGAAAGTCTTAGCATGCTGTTTGCAGATGCAGCCTACGCGCAATATCATTCTCTCACAGGAAGATAATTTCCCTACTGACTTGTATGTCGCGCAGGGCTTGGAGGCGCTGCTGGGTCCAACGCGCTGTAAATTAAAAACTGTCGCCGAACCTGAACTTGCTAATGCACTTGATAAAGATGTGGCAGTGTTGTTTCTCTCACAAGTAAATTTTCGCAATGGCGACAGGCATGATATTGAAAAAATTTCATTCCTGGCCAGAGAGAAAGGAATACTTGTCGTCTGGGATCTATCTCACAGCGTGGGCGTACTCCCCTTAAAAATGGATGAGTGGGAGGTAGATTTTGCTGTTGGCTGTGGTTATAAGTATCTGAATGGCGGGCCCGGAGCTCCCGCTTTTATTTACGCAAACAAGAAAAATCATGCAGCCATAAAGCAACCTATTCAAGGATGGATGGGCCATCGCGAACCGTTTACTTTCGATCCTGATTACAAGAATGCGGCAGGCATAGCACAATTTCTCACCGGCACGTCACCCATTATATCGCTCGCCGTATTGGACAGCGCACTCGACATCTTTACAGATATCACAATCATCGACATCAATAGGAAAGCCAGTGCTTTAGCTGAATTATTTTTGGATTTAGTTAAAAATGATGAAGACCTGAACTGCCTGACTTTAGAATCCAAGGCGGATTCTACATTACGGGGATCACAACTCGCGTTTTCACACGCAGATGCCTATGGCATAAGCCGCGCCCTGAACAAAGCTGATGTCGTAGTAGATTTTCGCAGCCCCAACATCGTTCGTTTTGGATTTTCTCCTCTATTCCTGCGCTTTGAAGACATTTGGAGAGCAACTCAAATCATGAAAAAAATAGTAGTGGGAAAAACTTATCTGGATAGTGAATTCTCTCTAAAACTCAAGGTCACTTAGTTCGATTTGACTTGCAGAACTGCGACCCGTCAATTTTAGACCGAAAGATCCTCATAATTAATTAATCGTTGCAACGAGATTGAGAGCTAGAGGAGGAGACTACTTAACACTGCTCCTTCTCAGAAACTATTCCTGATTCTTTCTCAAGTATCGCTGTGAGATTTCATAGACCGACTTGAACCAGACTGGATCATCGTTAAGATTTGGCACTAGTTGAAATACTTCACCGCCTCCCTCCATGAATTCTTCCCGGTATTCGATACCAATCTCATGGATCGTCTCTAGGCAATCTGAAACAAATGAGGGAGTGACTACGGCGATTTTTTTACAACCGGATGAAAGCAGTGTTTCCAAATGATCATCTAGATAAGGCTGAATCCAAGCCTGTCTTCCAAACCGAGATTGAAATGCCATAGAATATTTATCTTCACTCCAGCCTAAGGCCGCAACCACATTCTTGGTTGTGCCCACGCACTGCGCTCGATAGCAGAGGCGATTCTTGTCTGTGATCTGTTCACAGCAGCTCCCAAATTCACAGACACCCTCAGTGTCTGCCTTCCTTACATTTGACTCTGGCAGGCCATGATAGCTGAACACCACGTGATCCACCTGCTCTTCTAGCAGATGCTTACCAATTAGATCCGCCCAAGCTCTAACAAATGCGGGCTCATTATAGAGATCGTCGATGAATTGTAAGCTGGGAGGGGTTTCCCACTTGGCGGCTTCTTGCCTTACTTCGTGGAATACAGATGCAGTAGTAGCTGTCGAATATTGTGGGAATAGTGGCAACACCAAAATTTCATCTTTCCCCTTACTTTTTAATTCTGCCATCGCCTCGGATATAAATGGCTGGCTATAGCCCATGCCATTAAGAACTAGTACATCTTCTCCCGCGTTGGCATAAGCGCCCTGAACACTCTCCTGCAGCCTGTCGGCATAGACCTTCAAAGGTGACCCTTCGTCCATCCAAATAGTTGCATAATCCTTAGCAGTCTTTGGAGCGCGAAATGGCAAGATGATCAGATTGCGCAATAACCAACGGCCCAACGGATTTATATCGAAGACGAAAGGGTCCGAGAAGAAGTACTTATAGAAATCCCTGAGACCCTTGGCGGTAGGTTCGGCTGGTGTCCCCAGATTTAACAATAAGACAGCTTTTGACATAAGATTGAGATTAACTTCCTAATTAAGATGACAACTTATAATTACGCTCGATCCATGCATCCGGGATCAATAACAGGTTAAATATTTGCAACGATGCTTGCCGAGCGATGGTAAAGCGAAACCACGTCTCGATGCCAGTATTTCACGAGCCCCAATTGAATATCCGCAAGCTCAATCCAGCTGCAAACTCAATAGGAGTGGAGTAGACTGACAAGATTCCACTTATGCCACCTACAGGATTCGCTATGCATAACTTCATCGGTAATACTCTTCTTTTAATATCCAGCGCGGTGGCCCTGACCCTGCCTACTTTCGCCGCCGAGTCAGGACTCATAGCGCCAGGTGCCGAGGTGATCGAAGTTCAGGGTGGATTCGGTTTTCTCGAAGGCCCAGTCTCTGATGTGATTGGAAATCTCTACTTTAGTGATATAGATAATAACCGTCTGCATAAGCTCGCGCCCACCGGCGATATAAGCAGCTTTCACGATCCGAGCAATCGTGCCAATGGCCTTACATTAGATCTAGACGGAGGCTTATTGATCTGCGAACAAGAGGCACAACGGCTCGTGAAGATGGATGGGAATGGAAACATCACGGTGGTCGCCGACGGCTATCAAGGAAAACCTTTTAATAGTCCCAATGATGCCTGGGTTCATCCGAACGGGAGCATCTATGTAACCGACCCTCGCTACCAGCACCCAGCAGGAAGCCTAAGTCAAGATGGCGAATACGTTTACCGCATATCTTCAGACCATCAAGAGATTAGTGCGATTATTACGGACATCCCAAAACCCAATGGCGTAGTCGGCACCGAAGACGGTAAAACTCTTTATATTGCTAGCACTGAGCTAAGAAAAGTCTTTCGCTACGACATCGCTAGCAATGGAGAAGTGTCGGATCGAACGGAATTCGCAGACCAAGGTTCGGATGGCATGACCCTTGACGAAAATGGCAATGTCTACCTGACTTGGTTAGGTGGCGTGAGCGTTCGAAATCCAGAAGGCAAAGAGATAGATTTCATTGCTACAGAGCAGATGCCTGCCAACGTCGGGTTTGGAGGTCGTGACGGACGAACGCTATATATGACATCGCGCACAAGCCTGTATTCGATAAAGATGAATGTGAGGGCCAGTAGGTGATTAAAAATGCATATGAGGCCATAGAGGGGGTAGAAGATAAGAAAAATTGCCCCCTATAAATCTGTTTAGCAGAATTTGAACCGAAGGCTTTTCGGCGAAATTGAATGCATAAAGATACCGCTTAAGCTAACTTGGAATATTCAGTAACTAAATATCCCGACACATCGTTGTTTTGTTTTGACACGAGGCATAGCGGAATTTCCTAAGATCCCCGTAACTATTGATCTGTAGCCATTAAAGATAATGAATAATGGCGTATCACCGAATATCAAACGTCGTCCTGAAAATTCGCAGGGTTCAGTACGATAAATAGACTAGCGGCTGGGCGAAAGCTATTGAAATTAGTTGCCATTCCTCTATCATGGAATATGTGGTGAAGAGTTACTATTCTACTCAAAGCATAGAAACAGCAGAATTATGACCCTAGGAAAACCATTCTTACAGAATAGTTTTTTGATTTGAAAGGAACACAGTATGAAAAGAATATTAGGATTAGCTTTAATAGCAACACTCGTTTCCGGCGCATTAGATGCTGGTGAGCGAGTTGGTGATTTTGCTTTGATCGACCACCAAGGTGCCATCCAGCACATGGCTTGGTACGATGATCACAGCGCTGTGGTTATCATGCCTATGACGAAAAGCCAGGACGACGCAGCAAGTTTTAAAGCACTCCAAGAGACATATGCTGAGCAAGGTGTTCAATTCTTCTTATTAAACCCCGGCCTACATAGTGATCGCGCCCTAGTACAGAGCGAAGTAGCGGCCTTGGGCCTAGATCTGCCAGTATTGATGGACGACGCCCAACTCGTAACTGAAATGCTAGGTGTGAGCCACGCAGATCAAGCGGTTCTCTACGACCCAAGCAGTTTCGAGTTGTTGTATCGTGGCCCCATAGCCGATATGGAAGCTACGCTGAAGGAAGCGCTCGCTGGAGAGAATTTTAATGTGGTCTCTGTTGCAAGCAACGGCCCTGCAATCGAATTCGCAAATCTAGATGCACACGCAAACCTCTCCTATGAGAAAGATATAGCGCCAATCATTGCAGAAAATTGTGCAAGCTGTCACCGCGACGGCGGCATCGCCCCTTTCGCCATGGATAGCAGCATTGCAGTCCAAGGCTGGTCACCGATGATTCGCGAAGTCGTTATGACTAAGCGCATGCCACCGGGTCAGGTTGATAATAAAGTCGGTCATAAGATGAAGAATGAGATGAATCTTAGTGACGACGAAATGCAAAAGCTTGTTCGCTGGGTAAACACTGGATCTAAAGTAGACAGTGATAACGATCCCTTAACAGCCCTAACATGGCCAACTGACAAGTGGTCTCTTGGTCAGCCGGACTTAATTGTAAAAGTTCCTGAGCAGTCCATCCCTGCAACAGGCGTTGTAGATTACATGGATATCCCAATCGATCTTGGCCTCGATAAAGACGTCTGGATTAAGGGTAGTGAGGTAGTCCCTGGCAATCCTGCTGTGCTGCATCACATTATCACTACGGTTGTCCCACCAGAAGGTGCTCCTGATTTTCAGCAGATCCTGATGGACTTGTTGGCATCTCTGCCAGCTGAAAAGGCACAGTCGATTCGCACTACGATTTTCGCCGCAATAGCATCTGGCCAAGAGCCGGACATCGGGGCTATTTTTAAGGAAATTCCTGATTTTGATATAGGTACCTTGTTAGGATCTAGCGATCCAGATTTAGGATCTGTCGCAGGGTATGCACCGGGTAACAATATCTCGCTTAACCCTCCTGGCGTTGGCGGCCTGCTGAAAGCAGGAACTACTCTTAATCTGCAGATGCACTATACAACTTCAGGCAAAGAGACTACTGACTCGACTGAGATTGGCATCTATTTCTATGACGAAGGGGAAGTACCTAGCGAGCGTATGTCAGGTGGCGTCGGTAATGCCTTCTCGATCGCAATCCCCGCCCAGGCGAAAGATCATGAGATGGAACTAGTTACACTTGTTCCTGAAGATGCAGAGCTGTATAGCCTTATGCCACACATGCATTTCCGCGGGAAGCGCATGAAATTCACGGCACAATATCCTGACGGTAGCGAAGAATTGCTGCTATCAGTTCCTGCCTACTCCTTCAATTGGCAGCTTGCGCATGAACTAGAAGAACCTATTCAGATCCCTGCTGGCACCAAGATTGTGGCAGCAGGAGCATTCGATAACTCTTCACAGAACACATTTAACCCAGACGCTAATACTGAGATCAACTGGGGCGAGCAGAGTTGGGAAGAGATGTTCATGGGATTCTATACTTGGAAGAACGTTGACCAAGGTGGTTCTGACTAATTCAGACTATCTAGGCAGATAAAAAAAGGGTGAACTCGTAAGAGTTCACCCTTTTTTTATCCTTCGAATAAAGTAAGCTATTCTTCTGAAGTGCTACCCTACTGCCCCCGTGGCGGAGGAAGCGTCCAATCGCAATCTTCGCACTCCGGCGACTTATCATTCTCTCTCATCACCGCGAAGATAAAGTCACGCCATACTTCGTTTGGCTGCCATACAGTATTCATATCTTCCTTGGCCTCGGCTATGGGCACAGACTCATAGATTACTCGATAGAGGAAACTAAATGCCGTCGCTCTCGCATTAACCTGACAATGCAGTAGCGTCTTCTTGTCTGTATTACGCTGCATGGAATCGGCAAATGCATAAAAATCTGCGGGCAAGGGGTTATCGAAATCCACCGGCACCTGCATATACTCCATGCCAAGACCCTTTATTACCTGGTCAGCATCTGTCAGCGCATTTTGATTATTTGTGAAAGCTATATACACGATTCTTTCAAAGCCGTGCTCCGCTATCGTCGCAAATTGCTCGCGGCTAGGCTGCCCTGCACTGGCAAAGGTTGGACTGTACTGGCGAAAGTTGACGATCTCGGCCAAGGCAGGATCTGCATCCTCTACAGCATAGGTATTGCCGGCTAAAAGGGGCGTGAGGATCAGTAGACTCGATAGAAGCTTATTCATTGTTTCTCCTGCTGGGTTTTGTATATCTGAGGCATTATTTGATTGCTGAAATACTATAGCAGAGGACTCGCGGGGACTTCTATTAAAATACACTGCTGCATACCATCACGTGATATTCAATATCATCAGAACAAGCGTGCTATAAATTTGGCGTAAGCAGGGGATAATTATCCAGTAATTTCAGAGCCTTATATTTAGAGTAAATAGTTCCTAGCGAATTGAATCCAAATCTTTGAGGCTAAGTTATCCTCAAAGCCTTAAGGGAACCTTAAGGCTCAAAAAAATACAGCGTGAAATTGAGCCCTGGCATTCCCTTCTAAAAAGATTAGAGACTGTTAGTTAATCGCCTAACACCCTAGCAGGGCAGCTTGGAGCAGACACTCATGAGTGCTATAAAGCTCCTAATTTACAGGTATCAGGTCAAGCTTCTCATATAATACTGATTCTATTTTGTCGCGAGAGTAGAAAGCCGGAAACACTTTGTCGTTGGCCCACAACTCGAACAGGTTGTCATAAAGCGGGCTATCCGGATCACCTACCTGCCCCGGCGTGTTCATGCCTAGAGTGTTGTCCCAATCGCGCGTATCTATGAAGATTCGAAATGAGGCACCCGAGGTCTGATTGTCACCACTGCCTGTGGCGCCCACGGTAAAACCATTTCCGCCTCGTGGAGCGGGGCCCACTTCTAAGCGCTCTCTGATTTCTTCACTTACCGCAGCGCCCAGCGGATGACGCAGGAGTGCGTGCTTGTACTCTGCCTGCCCGTAGACCCAGTCATCCATATTACGGCCAAATTTTTCTCTCAAGGTCGCAACGGCTTGTCCTAGCGTATCTAGAACGAATTCATCTCTTCCGGCGATTGGATCGCTGCCGAAATCACCATCGGGCGCCAACAACATATCGATCGTGGTCTTCATACCGACATTGAGAAAACTGCTTGCCTCTTCCGGCACTTTCAATAATTCGATATTGTCTAGCAGTTGTCGCTCGAAGGCTACGTAGATTCCAGCTTCTACCGAGTCCTTGTCTAATTGAAAGTCCCAGTTAAGTAACATCTGACGCGCGGCTTCTACCTGCCTATCATCGGCTGACAGATCCTTGAAGAAAGGCACTAGAGAGCGCGCAGGGATAGAAAGGTAGTCGTGTTGAAATTCGATCATGTCGGTCATGTTGAACTTCCGCCCGGAACTCAACAGTTCGCTGCCCCGGGCCCAGCGATAGGGATCGGTCCAGGTATGCGCTATCGCATCGAGATGCGGATAGTCTGATGGCGTGTAGTTGCTATTCGATGTTTCGATGTAGCCAACGTCAGGATTAAATGAGTTTGGTTTCTGCTTGATCTCTAGATAGCCATCCCATTCATAGCGACCGTCACCTGGAACAGGGACCAACCCACTGAAATTTCTTCTAAGCGGCGCAATTCCAACAGCCTGCCAGCCGATGTTTCCATCACGGTCTGCCCAAATCATGTTCTCGCCAGGTATGTGGCTATAATTCGTGGCGTCTCTAAACTCTTCCCACGTCTTCGCCTGGTCCATACGCAGTGATGCAAGATAAGGGGCTCCACCAACATCCATCCAGGCTGGTCGTATCGCATAGGCTAAGTTTTTATCACTATCTTCGAAACTTACCGGCCCGTGGCGTGTGTACTTCAACTCTACCGTAACCGAAGCAGCACCCTTAACCTCGATTACTTCCTCGATGATCTCCATGTCCTCCCAATTACCTTGATAACGATACTGGTTTGGATTTACAGGATTCGTCTCGTAGACCATTAGGTCTTCACCGTCGGTGCCAAACACCGTTAGGCCCCAAGAGCCTTGCTCGTTGTGTCCGATAGATATCCCTGGAATTTCGGGCTCCCCCCCACCGATCACATTCCAACCTGGTCCCACGAGATGTGCCCAGTAACGTAATGATGGAACCGACTGCGCGCGATGCGGGTCGTTGATCATCATCGGCCAACCGTCTTGTGTGAGATCACCACTAACTACCCAATTGTTACTGCCGATGTCGTCGAGGTCATGCTTCTGTAGATTGTTGTCCTCTAGTGCAATTGTTGAGGCTATTTGATCGAAAGATTGTGATGAATTGCGATTACTCGAGGCAACAACATCATTTGGCTCAAATTTTATACTGCTGCGATATGAGGTATAAAGATGCAAAATGTCGTTCTCGAGGAGCGACTCGCAATCGATCATTGGATCGAGGGTTAGGTCTGGGTCAGCCGGGTGAAAGTATTGCAGCTCGCGCACGGCGTCTTCACCGATAGCACAAACCGCTCTTCCGGTACTTAATTCTCGACCTATATTACCTAGCAAACCTTGATGCCTCGAGATGACTACTTCTTCTGTCCAGTGCTGTGGCGCGATACCGAGCAACTTAAATGGCAGCGGCAGTGAATCAGGATCATCCAATGCCTCGTCTATATATGCGTTAACACCATGTACAAAGGAAGTAATAATATCCACGCCGCGCGGGTGGTAGTGATTCATCTCATCTGCCATCGGCCCACGAAATTTAAACAAGCGCGTCCCGTGATCTCTATCAATCTCACGTGGCCCGAACAGTGCCGCTGTTGTTCCTGTAGCCTGAGCTCGCCAGATTTCGAACTGGAACAAGCGATCTCTCGCCGCACTATATCCCTGCGCAAAAAATAGATCGTGTTCAGTCTCAGCGTAAATGTGTGAAATGCCCCACTTGTCTTTGAGAATTTCTACGGACTGATCGAGCCCGTCAACACTTACGGAGCTCGAAATTTGCGCCTGAGCGAAGCTGCACACTAGAGCAAAAGTTGTAACGACAAAAAAGTTGGTGGACAGCTTAGTTAACATAGCGGATTACCTTTAGACTGTATTATATATTCGAAACTTTTATGGGCTCCACAACGACTGTGCTAAAACTACAGCTCGGTTAGCAGCTGTAGTGCTTGTTGTGCTTTATTTTTTGGCACAAACACATGGTCGTGATGATAAGCTGCCATAACATTCGCACTTATGCCGTTGGCGGCTAACTTACCGGAAACTGCTGCAGTAAGTCCCACGGCTTCAAGACTGGAATGCACCATTAGAATAATGCAGTTAAATACTGCATCATAAGCTAGACCGGCAACATCAGCCGATTGCTTGGCTAACACGAGAGTCAGGCCCTCTTCTTCTTGATAGGATGCTAATGGCTGCAATTCAGCAAAGTCGCCGTACTTCAGATTAGCTGCTGTACAAAACACAAAGTCGCCGGACAGCAAACACGGCTGTAAAAGAACAAGCAACATATCTAGGTCTTCTTCGCCCGCCATTGAATCCTCCCTCTACTGCTCAGACTGCTGCTGATCGTGTTCGGCTCTTCGGGCTCCAGCCAAAATCCCACTCATCGCATAATTACCTTCGTGACAGGCAAACTCATAGACCTTACTCGGCGTCGAAAGAAAACTTAGCTCGCCATGCCAAGGCTGCGAATAGTACTCAGGATCATCGACAGTGAATTCGTAGACTATTTGCTCCTCTGAAACCCGGGTGAACCGCTCTACTACCTGCCCACTACTGGTTAGACTAATAGCCGCCTCCTCCTGCATTGGGCTGAAGTTCGTAGTCTCCACCACTAGTGTGTCCCCGTCCCAATGTGCGACAGACTCTCCAAACATGGGAGCTAAAGCTGCCATCTTGTGTTCAGAGTTGATGGGGATAATACGCGCATGGCTAATCATTTCGGTGCGCAAGACTATGTAGTCTTCAGTCTGCACAAACTCGTAGTTGTTATTGTAGAGGCCATTGATCATAGGGGGGCCAGTGCGCAGCCCAGTGCTGATACAACGCTCGGCTAGCGGTCTTGTCTCCGGCCCATCGAAGCTGGAATTTTTTTCCCTAAGCGCTGCTTTTCGAGCACGCCCTGCTTCATTATAAGGGATACGCCCGTCGCCGGGATCAACGATCCACGCGGTGCGATGTTCGCCGTTGATGTTGCCAAACTTGGTGCCTGGATCGATCCAGAAGGCATTATAGCCGCGACCTCTACCTAAATCGGTACCATCAGGCAATTGGCCGGCAACCATATTGTCATCTGTTGCTAAACGCACGTTCTGCGGATGAACATCTGTCGCGCGAATCACTTCGTCGTCGCTAAGGGTTGACCCGGTATAGCGCACATTTCGCTCAAGGGTGGTAATCGATGCATTGCTCCAGGTGCCTTGCAAGTCTGGCTTGCCGTTGACAATGCGCGGCGGCTCATAACCCTGCCCTTGCGCAAGCTGGTGCGTCAGGATTGTCAGTAGCAGCACGAAAATCGATATTCGGGATGTTCTTTTCATTATTTACCCCCCTTGTTTGTGGTAAGCCGCAACATGTTTTACCACTAGTCAGCTCAGTTCTCAAAAGTATTTGAGCTGGACTAGACTTACTAAAAAACGACCGTCTATATGACTAAGGTCTAAGAATCACTTACAGCTAAGTGTTCGGGTGAAAGGAAGGCGTCCTTAAAGGTAAAGGCCTCCGAGCAGCGTTATAATCATGGGATCAATCACCACGTTGTTCCATTTACAATACCGCCGATGACGGCGCCTACTATTATCCCTGACATGTTTCTTACCGTAGTGTTCACAGTGCTTACTCCAATAGTTATAGCCGTCCTCTGCGCGACTTACTGAGCAACCCACTTTAAAGAAGATACTAGAAGACCCTTTTCCACTGTCGCTACTTTTTAACTCTCTGAATACTTGAGTATGGACGATCTAGCAGCTAGACGAGACGCTCACCATTGAAGACATCGCCAATACTCAAAACCGAGGGGTCCGGCACGGCTAATACCACGGCCCCATCTTTATCATAGAATCCAGTAACTAGACACTCAGACATAATGGGCCCGATCTGTTTGGCTGGAAAATTCACCACAGCCATGACCTGTTTTCCTAATAGGTCCTCCTTCTGATAGAGTTTCGTAATCTGCGCGCTGGATTTCTTAATGCCGATCTCTTCGCCAAAATCTACCTGTAGCTTGAACGCGGGGCGTCGCGCCTCTGGAAAGTCCTCCGCAGCAATAATAGTGCCCACTCTAAGTTCTACCCTAAGAAAATCTTCCCACTCAATCTGTTCCATCGTCTTACCTCTTCCTCTAGTTGCAGCGCTTATTCAGGATAGTAACACTTGCAATTCGATTTTTTCGATCATCAATTGAGATAACCCATACCCGATAGTATGAAAGTGGAACTCATTAAGAGAAAGGCATAGCATTAACGAATTTCAAGACACTAGTTAACATTCTAATCACTTTTTCACTGAGCTCCTGAACAGCGCCCAGCTGGATGTCAATCGGCGATCTTATTTCCGCGCTGCAATCGACCAGAGAGCAGCTCGAGAGTTACCTTCGAACTTAGTTATATTCTCAAGGCAGCGACTCGTACACTAACTAGAAAATAGCCTTCGGATCTAGGTAGTGCTTGGGTTTTAAACGACACTAAGATTCTACCTGCTCAACACAAAATCCACCCCCGTTCTGCTCTTTAAAACGCAGAACCTGATTGATGCAACTTGGCTGCTCATCAGCCACATGCGTCACATACAGAATATTGGTCAGCGAGCTTCCTGCAATGGCATCTAACACGCTAAGTATCAATTGACGATGATAGTCGTCCAAACCTACGCAGGGTTCATCTAAAATGAGTACACGGGGCTTCTTGATCATCGCCCGGGCAAGCAAAACCAGCCGCTGCTGACCAAAAGATATCTCGTGATAATATTGTTGTTCCCATTGCTCCAGTCCTAGCGCTGCTATCCAACGCTTCGCTAGATCAACCTCTTCAGCCCCACTCTCGTCATACAAGCCGACCGAGTCGAAGAAGCCGGAAACCACAACGTCTAACACTCTCCAGCCCTTAATATATTTGTTATGTAATTCATTCGAAACGATGCCGAAGTATTTCTTGGTTTCCCATATCGTTTCGCCACTTCCTTTTAAACGACCGAATAGAAAAACCTGCTGCCCATAGCCCTTGTGATTCTCTCCGTCGATTAGAGAGAGCAATGTCGATTTTCCACAGCCATTGGGACCATCTATTACTACGTGGTCCCGACTCGTCATGACCCAATTCACGTCGACCAAGACTTTGGTATCGCCATAGTTGGCCTGTACATCCTCCAGTCGGATTAGCTCTTCACGGGGCTTACTTATCGGAATTTCATGAGGAAGAAGCGCATCCAGATTTGCAGTGATCTCGATTCCCGCAGTACTGATATCTATAAATTCCGAAGTCTTCAATACTTCTGCGAGCAGGCCCTGCCTACTTATTTGCATCGCAGTGCCACTGCGTTCCATAACTGCAATATGGCTCACGCCCCGCAAGATATCCTGCTGCCGCCTGCACAACTGCAGGCTACTGAACTGAGCGCTCATGTATTTTTCAATCGTACTAGTGATCTGCTCCCTAGAATCTCGATCAATACTCTCGAGAGGATCATCCAGAATAAGTAGCTGCGGCCAGCCGTCACGGTAAGCATAGAGGGAACGTGCGATGAGCACCTTGCGAATCTGTCCTGACGACAGAAATCTAATACCCTTAATTAGTACCTCTGCAAGTGCGAGCTGTTCGATTAGGTCGGCGAGTAGCACATTGTCCTGGGTCTGCCTCGATCGAGACGCGCGAATTAGGTCTTCAACCACAGTCCCTTTGTCCTGCGCACCGCCGCTGAACTCACTGATATCGAGCCGATTATCTCTCGCCCAGAGGCGCTGCTGCTCCTCGAAAGAAACGATATGCAGGTCAAGGGCAGGATCAAAATTTAGACCATAGCTCACATAAGTTCTAGATTCGGGGCGTTTAGCGGCTAGTAGATTAGCGAGTAGCGTCTTTCCGCAGCCATTGGGCCCGAACAGACACCAATGCTGGCCCGGCTCGATAGCAAAATGCCCTATCGCCAACAGCGCTTGTCTTCCTATGCGGCATTGCGCATTATCTATTGAAACTAGTCTTTGCATGATAGCGATCTTGCCACACTCGTTGCGAAGTTTCCTGCCTTGATAGCAGTCGGCAAAATATCTCAATCTCCCGAGATCAAGCGCAAAGACTCAAGGCGCGATGTTGCAATTCAATATCTCTGTCAGTAAGCTTTGGACCATGGACATATCCTCCCTCGACATATTCAGTTTTTTCTGGTTTCTTAGTTGCTGGGTAGGTTATAGCCTGTTCGCGCGCAAGCAGGCAAAGAAGCGAAATAGCCTTTCTAGCGTGCTGTACCGATACCGTAAAGAATGGGTGCTGAAGCTCTCGAAGAGCGGTATGAGCGAGGTAGATTCTGACTTGCTCGGCAGCCTAGAGCGCCAGGTCTCATTCATGGCCTCGACATCCTTACTCATCTTAGTAAGTCTTGTCACCGTGCTCAGCGCAGCCAGCGAAGACTTCATGGATATGTCATCGCTCCAGTTCGTCGATGATGTCTCTCTGGAAATCGTTCAGATGAAATTGCTATTGATGATTTTTATCTTTGTGTATGGCTTCTTCACATTTAGCTGGGCGCTGCGCCAGTATGGATTCTGCTTTATCTTGTTTGGTTCATCCTTCAACACTGTCAGATATTACGAAGGTGACAAAGAATATCAAGCGCGGGCAGTGTCCCGGGATTTTAAGGCGGTGGCGAAGGTGCTGGACCGCGCCGGACACAGCTACAACTACGGAATACGCGCTTACTACTTCGCAATGGCCGCACTTGCCTGGTTTATTAACGATTGGTTCTTCATGGCCGCCTGTGCAGTAGTCATATTCGTGCTCTTTCGTCGCGAGTTTATGTCTAACTCACTGCAGGCTATGGTCGATGCCAGGCAGATTGGCAACGTTCACGACGAAGACGAGATTATGTTCGACTAGTAGTGCATCTCTTGCGAGCCCTCAAAGCTGAACAAATAGAATTGGTCAGCGGGAAAATCATCCACTTGTATTGCCAGAACTCTCGCCGCTTCGACTGCCAGATAAGCGTAAGTCTAGGACTTAGAGAAAATCTTCTTCTTAAACGTCGCTAGCATCCTTGCCCATATACATAGGCCCACTAATACGGTCTTAAAGAGTTGCTAAACGCTATCTGACAGTTGTACATCGCCAGTTTGATATTACAATCGACATACGGTAGGTCTTCTTGACTGCTGCCATTGTCTGAGTAGCTCGGCAAGGCCCAAGGAATTCGGCACCATCGCCTTCACCCCCGCGCTGCGGCTTTTGATGGCCAGCTTAGTTAACAAAAGCACCATTACGACACGAGAATAGTAGACATACGAGCCTGCCGGTAGGCGAAAACCCAAACCAAGCCTATGCAATTAACGACTGAGCTATAGTGGTCATAATGTCCTAGACATTGACAGCCAGCGACTGACTGACGGATTGCTATTACCTGATGCTAAGCTTCTTTAGAAGTCGTATGAATAGACTGCTTGGTTTTGGAATTTGGTAATCAGCGCTTTCCGGAATCCAGAAGGGTTCGCGAAAATTCAATTGCTTAGTTGTACTGTTCATCGGCGTGTAATACTTACAATCCGCGAAATAGTAGTGAGTTACTTGCGAGTGTCGAGACCGCGCCAAGTCTTTCTGCACAGCACCCCCGTGCAAAAGATTGGCGTGCCAAATTAGCGCATCACCTTTCTTAATAACCCCATATTCTTCTTCTAGCTTTTCCTTCTCAACTAACTGCTGAATACGTTCCTCGTATTTGTAGTAGTTGTGATAGCCCGGCTCTAGATCGAAATCATCCATAGAGTACTCGTGTAGCTTGTGACTTCCAGGATAATACAGTAGCGGGCCATTGTCCTCATCGATGTCTTCCAAGGCTACCCAAACGCCAGCCATAAAGTTGCTCGGTATCGAATTGAAGTGGATCGTGTCAGAGTGTGTGGACTGCCGCGTGCCAATGGGAAAGTTTAATGTCTGAAATGGCAACGATTGCCGACCCAGTAGCTGCTGCAACGCACCCGCAATATTTGCGTTTCTCGCCAGCTGTCTGACTTCGTCTACAGTTTTCCAGCCATCTTGAATTCTTGCGGGTAGTGTCGGATTCTGTTGATAGTCTTCAGGATAGAGCGGCTGAAGTTTCTCCTTGATGCTTTCGAGCATGGACTCGTCGAGATCAAAGTCGGCAATTAGGTACCCACGTTCATGGAACTCGGCTACCTGAGATTCAGATAGAACAGCATCGCTGTTTTTTTTAGCGGTTTCTTTTTCCATTTCTACTAAGGCCTCTTGCCTAAGGCGCGCTGCATGACTTCGTTCTGGATTGTCATCATATGACCGATGGAGCGCCGCCAATATTCGGAATTATGCGATCCATGATCCTGCATATAGTCAAACGGCACATTGTTTAGCATCAATAGCTGGGCCATCTCGCGTGCTACTTGCACTAGACCATCTTCGGTTCCAGAATCCATATAGATGTGCGGCATCTGGCTTCTGGGAACCTCATAGATAATCGTAAAAGGGTCGTAGGCCTCGGCCTGCTCAGCTGTTGCGAAGTCGACTCCCTTCGGTGTGCGCTCACCCTGCGTGCTAAAACCCTGCACATCGATAATCTTTGAGATAAAAGCATCTGCCTCATCGATTCTGGCCTGACGCTGAGGATCTGTCGGGGCGGATGTTCGGTTTGCGCCAGCGCGGATTGCAGCAGCAGCTGTGCGCGCATGACCCAAAGCGCCACTAGTGCTTCCAATAGAAACAAATAGTTCGCTGTGCCGAAGACCAATAGAGTACGCTCCAAAGCCACCCATCGACAGACCAGCGATTGCTCTAGCTTCGCGTCTTGGTTCCGTGCGATAACGCTTATCCACCTGGCCGATTACGTCATTGACAATGTAGTCTTCCCAATTATTCGTCTGCCCCTGAGTGCTGGACGCATAATTGATAAACCAACTATTACCCGCATCGGGCAATACAACAATTAAATCATCCAATTCGCGCGCATAGAATGCTGCCGCCAGATTTCGCCCCCATACAGTGTAATTTTGCATATATCCATGCAGAAGGTAGAGAACTGGGTAGCGCGCATCACCGAGGTAATAGCCTTCGGGCAAAACGATATCGAATTTCATCCGCCTATCTACTGCTGGGCTATAGAATTCGACAGTTTCTAGCCCTGGAGGAATTGGCGCCGCTACAGGCTCTAACGAACTAGCGCTCTGAGCAGTGGCCTGCCCTAGTATCAGCTGCGTCAAGAGCGCAATACCAGCGAGGATTAATTTGAAGGAATCGATCTCTTTCACCGTTCTTACTGGCCTCTCAGCTCTCTTTAGTAATTTTTTGATAGCAGAAAGTTTACCGCAAAAATCAAGATGCTTCCCACGTTTCTAATTCGCAGAATAGGCACAGGGTGTGTATATTCTAAAGCGATGAAAAAGCAAACCATGCTCAACCTTAACAATCACAATCGCGCCTCCTTCCTATTACCAGCCATTGTTTTCTGTTTTTCTCTTGCAGGTGCTGCATTGGCTCAGGATACGGGTGAGCAGCTATTCCTGAATAGCTGTGCTGAATGCCATCAGCGTGATGGCATTGGGATACCGAACATCTATCCCGCGTTAGCAGGCAGCGAAGTAGTGCTAGGAAGTGGAGTAGATGTTGCATTAGTGATGCTCATCGGCCGAGGTGAGATGCCTTCTTTTGCCGGCTCGATAGCCCATGCTGACATGGCAAAAATCATCAATTATGTGCGTAATGCGTGGGGAAACAGCGGGGAACATATTTCCGCGGAGACAATTGCAAACCTTAAATAAGTGCACATGTTGATAACCAGAGCACTAGGCTATCAACACACAACTTTCTTCGTTTAATTAGTCTAGTTGAGATCTGGCAGCACCGGCATCTCGATCTTCAATACTTGTCGCGTACTACGTAGAATCGCCCAGAGAATGCTGTCATCAATAGAGCGATCCCAGGCGATACCCTGACCATTCAACTCTGGTAGTCGAACTGTGGCGAGCCAATCGAGCTCCGGCCCGGCCTCTGGCAATGCCATGACATAGATTTCGGGATCATCGTGTCCGCTGAGATACAAATAACCGTCGCTTCCCCAGGAACCGCCAGAATTGCTCATCGGCGACATTCTTCGCAAAATTTCGGCAGGCAGCGACCAGCTTTGCAAAACTTCAAAGTCATCATCAAATTGCACCATGACAGTATTGCGCGTCTCTCCGTAGGGCTCGGTCATTCCCCTTTGCACAATGTCGTAGTTCGCGAATGCGCCCCACCATGAACCATCGTACCTATCTAACCAAGTGAAGGATCCCAACATCACACCGAAGCTATGGCTTTTAATGTGCTGCATGTTACCCATATCCCACACTTCGACAGAACTTGTCATTGGCCAGCCCGGATAATTCGAATGAGCCGAGTACAATTTTTCATCTAAGACCACGCCGCTGTCCAGATGGCTGAGAGGGCTGTTCAGTTGCGAACCGTCATCCCACTGCTGCAGCGCCCTGCCCGTGGTTTTGTCATGTCGTGTTAGGCGCACATTGCTTATTGCATAGAATGCGTCCTGGCCTACCGCGACAGCCTGATAAGCATTGTCGGCATCGAATCGCTGCACGATCTTGCCATCGAATTCGGGTGGTTGAGCAGAAACGCTTGAAACTGCAAGCGCACAGAGGCCGTGAATAGCCAGAGAGATTAAGTGCTTAATCGAAATGCGCTTCATCAGATTTTCTCATTTAGCTCAGCTTCGCAGATAGGAAGCGCCGTTCACATCAATAATCGTACCGGTTGAAAATTCCGCGCCTTCGGAGGCGAGAAACAGTACGGCGTGGGCGACTTCTTCAGGCTCAGCAACACGATTGAATGGGCTCTGTGCCTTGATCTCTGGGCCTTCAGGACCATTCAATCTAGTCGTCGTGAGTTCGGTATTGACGAATCCCGGCGCCACCGCACCAACGAATACTTTGTACTCGGCCAGCGCTACAGCCAATGACTGGCTGAGGGAGTTAAGCCCCGCCTTGCTGGCGCCGTAGGCCGCCTTGGTTGACTCTCCACGAAATGCGCCACGGGACGTGATGTTGACGAGACGACCGCCACCCTGGTCGATCATATGCTTTGCGGCACAGAAACAGATGTTGGCGGGGCCGATAAGATTGGTGTCAATCGTTTGCTTCCAAGCCTCTTGCCAGTCTTCGTAGTTGGTGGTTGGCAGCGGGTGGTAAATGCCGATGCCGGCATTGTTCACGACGATGTCCAAACGGCCGAAGCTCTCTACCACATCATCGAGCGCTGTCTTGACCTGATCTGCGTCGGCGACATCAGCTTTGATTGCTAGGTGAGTGTTTCCTTCAAGCTCGGCTAGAGTTTTATCGGCGCTCACCTGGTCACTGCGAAACAGTACTGCTACTCGCGCACCCTTTTTTGCAAACGCAAAAGCGATCGCCTTGCCGATACCTCGAGTACCGCCTGTAACTAACACCGTCTTATTAGTAAAATCCAACCTAGTATTTCCTCAATTGTTGCGTCGATCCATTTTAAAAATTTAACAGCTGAACGATCTCATCCATCTTTGCCAAACGCTGAATTAATTCCTCAATTCTAATGCTATAGCCCAGCTCGTTATCGTACCAACTCACGACCTTCACCATGCGATCTTCCATTACCTTGATCAGCAATGTATCAAATATATTGGAGTGGGAATTTCCGATAATCCAGCGCACACGGAGCCTCCAAACCGATACCGGAGCAACCACCGGTTAGGACCGCGACTTTTCCTGACAGCTCTTTGCCGGCCAAAATTTCGCTGTGCTTAAGTTTTCAGCTAAATACGGAGTTTAATTTCTTCTGCACTCGTATCGACATTCCCAGCCCTCTATTAATAAAACTGAACCGCCCCTTATTATAAGTGTATTACTTGTACCTTAACGGAGTCTCAAGCAGCTGTGAATGTATTCAGACCGCCGCTAGAGACAACGGTTCCGTTGCTAGCCAGGAAATCATCCTGCATCATTTTCCGCAACGTTGACTCATCGCTAGCCGTGTTGGCGATAAAACGCTGATCAGTTTCATGCAGCCTTCCAATGACTATCCCACTCACAGGATTCGTCTTGTCGAAGCAGACCGTATAGGTTTCAATCTTCGCTACACCACTAGGCGCTTCGATAAATTCTGGACTAGGCATGGCGTTGATCTGGGCCTGTATTTTAGCATTTGATTCTCTTTCCCATTTGCCACGTAGTGGCGTAGCAGAATAAATACCAGTAGCGTGTTTCGATAGACGCCCACCGTTCGCTGTTATCAGTGCGTACTGCTGTGGATCGGCACGCAGCAGGGGTATTGCGGTCGCGATAGCATGCATCGAATAATTATTTCCTGGCCCGCCGAAAAATGGCAGTCCGCCTGTTAGCGTTAAGCCTCGCGGATCCGAGTAAGACAATCCTAGAGCATCACATGCAACCTCAACAGCCGATGGGAAACAAGAATAGATATCGATTAAGTCTATGTCCTCAATTATTTTGTTCGCCATCGCAAATGCCTGCTGGCTATTTGCTGCAATTGCAGGCGAGGTATGAAGATTAACTCGATCGCTTATTAGCAATTTCTCGTTCGCCTCACTGCAGCCATGCAGGAAAACCCATTTACTAGGATCGATACCGAGTTGTTTTGCCTTTCCTACCGAAGTCATGACAACAGCCGCGCCTTGATTTACAGCATCCCGTGAATTCATAAACTTCGGATAGGGAAAACATATAAAACGATTTTCTTTGGTAACACTCGCCAGTTCGGTTGCAGAGCGTCTCGTGCCGTAGTAAGAGAAAGGATTATTTGAAGCAACATCTGTAAAGGGCGCAAAAAGTTTCCCCATTGATAACAGATGCTCATCGACAGGTCGCCCTTTATCTTTTCGGATGGCGTTCTCGAAAAGAGGGTAGGCTTGAATTGGTGCGATCAATCCATGAGCCCTCTCATGAGCATTAGCCAAGGCCTCGCCCAGACCGCGATCTTCTTGCGAGCCCGCATCCTCTTCCTGCCAATTCAACTCAATATTGTTTCTTCGTGCCAGCTGTGCTGTTCGTATAGCTTCGGAACCGGTGAGAAGCACAACAGATACATCGCAGCTACTTATGCGCTCTGCCATTTCGTTAATTAATTTCTGCGGCGTGTTTCCACCAACATTCGCGTAGATGGCATTCGTTGGATTAGCACCTATTCTTCGCGCTACCGCACGGGGTGGGTTCTCGGCACGGCCGAACGAGGTTGCAATCCGCGGTTGTTTGTAGGAATCCTGGAATATTCGAACCACTGCAAGCGTATCTATTTTTGCCACGAGCTCGTGTCCGATGCCCGTGTCGGCCAATGCCGCCTTTGCGGCCTCAGCAGCGATTCCCATCGGCGAGTACGCCAACTCAGGGTTAGTCTGTCTGTCTGTGAACTGACCGCTTCCAACTAGTATTGGTGTTGAATCTAACAAGTGCGAATCCTCTCTAACAATTAACATAGAAGTCGACTCTTGGACGAGAGAACTTCCCCAACCATACTGTCGGCTATCTTTCGGTCCAATCCACTCGAAGGGGTTGTGTGATAATTCCCAAAGAAGAACATCTGGATTTTTGAAATAGCTCACCCCACTCGATTCGATTCAGCCTAATAATCAGTAAATTCCCCCAACAGGAACTGGCGTATGCCCAAGACCAAATAGCTGAATAGCTGAATAGCCCACCCTAGCTAACAGGCGGATTACCAAAATCCGGCATTTCGAAAAGGCAAATGTTGAGCCCACGTTCGGGATACTTGTCTTCGAATTCTGGCGCGACAGCCATCTCCCCGAGATAGGCTCCCTCTGGATTGTGCTTCTCGAAGAGTTCCTGCAGATAACCACTACTCAGAAAAGGGCTATTTATGGTGGAGATGACTTTCGCACCGGGCGCACAAAGGCTATGAAGTTTCTTCATTACTGCGCCGTAATTTTTTGCTGAATCAAAACTTCCATGCTGGCGCATCGGCGGATCGATAACCACTATATCGTAGCGCCCAAACTGTTTCATTTTCCCCCAAGACTTAAACAGATTGCACGGAACCGATTGAACGTAACGAAGGTCTTGCTGGTTCAGAGTATGATTCTCTTCACCCCACTTAATACTAGTTTTACTCATATCCACGTTGGTCACCGATCTCGCGCCACCGGCAAGAGCAGCTACAGAAAGCGAACAGGTATAAGCAAACAAGTTCAGCACGTTGGAATCAAGACTGTTTTCTAGCAACCAGTCACGCAGGCAGCGCATATCGAGAAACAGACCAGTATTCTGCTGCGTGCCGGGATGCACTTCGAAACGCAAGCTCCCCTCATTTGCGACTACCGGCCCTGCTGCTTCACCATAAATAGTCTGCGCCGGAGCACCGCGCTCGAATCGGTTCTGCAATACGATCGTACGGATTTGCTTACGTTCATCGGCCCGCTGCAAGATTTCCGTCAACCCCTCAATATCTTCGATCGCGGCATGGGCAGTTATCAGAACCAGTGGTCGGAACCAATCGATGCAGACATGTTCAAGGCCGGGGAAGAAATGGCCTCGACCATGAAAGATTCTGCGCGCATCGGACTGATCGTCTGCGAAAAAAACTGCTGCAGATTTTTCTATAGCTTCTAGATTATTAGCAGTCAAAAGATCATTTCTCGGGAGTCTAGACGCTTTGGTAATAGCAGCGCAGAAATATTGGATTGGGCAATTTTTTCATTGATGACAGTAAATAACAGCGGCTTTTAATTTTTAATCTTCCTATTGCGAATCTCCACTGACGCATAGTCAGCCATATTGTGCTGCGCTTCCAGTCGTTTCAGAAATACATCAACATCATCAAAGGGCAGGTCTTTAAGCGCGGCATAGTCAATATTCCACCACTCGCTATTCATAAGACTCACAATCTGCTCCCTGGTAAAACGCGTACGCACAACCTTACCCGGATTGCCGACCACGATCTGATAGGGCTCAACATCCTTGGTAACTACTGCATTACGTCCGATAACGGCGCCGTCACCAATCTTTACTCCCGCCATGACAACTACATTATGGGCGATCCAAACATCATGACCTATGCTGCAGTAGTCACAGCCCGCCTCATAGGCTCCGCTTACAGACATGCTACTAGAAACCCAATCGATCGGATGATTGTCTGTAGGCTGCCCAAGAACCACATTGCGACCAATAGAACAGAATCTACCTATCGATTCGAGATGCAATATCTCTCCGCCCTCTCGCATGTAGCTGTAAGCGCCCATGCGAAGTGGATGATCCGCTTTAGGCAATCGAATTTGCACATCACCCAGTCGCGAATGCTCCTCCATGACCAGCTGAGATTGCAGACTAATATTACTGAAATCCTGGATACGGATACCAAGCCGTTTCGCCTTCAGTTTCTCGAATCTATTTAGAACACTTCGCACTTATTCAGTGACTCCCCTGCTTTCTTTTCGTTCATAACGGTAACCTAGCGCGATGCCCAAGCTACCAACAGGATTGAGCATCTAATTTGCGCGAAATTTAACAGTGTCACGCAAAATTGCCTATTAACGTCATATAGTAGCAATAGATTTTGTTAACTATACGGTATACTGCCCCGCAATGAGTAGTGCACATGACATTTTACATTCCGTTTTTGGTTTTTCGTCTTTCCGCCCTCCCCAAGATCAAATAATCGACGCCCTTATCCTAGGCGACGATGCATTGGTTTTGATGCCTACTGGCGGCGGTAAGTCGCTGTGCTATCAGATTCCAGCACTTGTACGCGATGGTTGCGGCGTAGTTATTTCTCCCTTGATCGCATTGATGCAGGATCAGGTAAGTGCAATGCGATTACTGGGAGTACGCGCCTCCTTTCTCAACTCTACTTTGAACGCCGCCGACGCTAGAGAGATCGAGCGAGCACTGCTTGCCGGCGAATTGGACCTCCTCTATATAGCTCCGGAGCGGTTTACTCAAGCAAACACACTAAGTCTGCTTCGAGAAGCCCCAATCTCACTGTTCGCCATTGACGAGGCACATTGTGTATCGCAGTGGGGTCATGATTTTCGAGCCGACTACCTAAAGCTAAGCCTATTACACGAATTGTTTCCAGAAATACCGCGCATCGCGCTTACAGCGACCGCAGACGCTAGAACCCGCACTGAAATTATCAGTCGACTACAGTTAGAAGAAGCGGGGCAGTTCATCGCCGGCTTCGACCGCCCCAATATCTGCTATCGCATCGCGCTAAAACACAATGCAAAACAACAATTCTTGAAATTCTTGAAAGACGAACACGCGAACGATGCGGGCATCGTGTATTGTCTATCGAGAAAGAAGACAGAGGACATCGCCTATTGGCTGCAAGCGCAAGGCTTCAACGCGCTTCCTTATCATGCTGGACTACCTGCCGAAACTAGAGCGGAACATCAGAGTCAATTTCTGCGCGACGAGGGAGTGATCATCGTTGCTACCATCGCCTTCGGTATGGGCATCGATAAACCCGATGTGCGTTTCGTCGCTCACCTGGACCTACCGAAGACGATCGAGTCTTACTATCAGGAAACCGGTCGCGCTGGCCGTGATGGTGAGCCTGCCGATGCATGGATGATTTACGGTTTGCAGGATGTCATTAAACTGAGACAGATGATGGAAGGCTCAGATGGCAGCGAAGAACATAAACGTGCAGAGCAGCACCGACTGAATGCGATGCTGGGCCTGTGCGAAATTACTAGCTGTCGTCGTCAGGCCCTTCTTGGCTATTTTGACGATGAAATGGAACATGCTTGTGGAAATTGTGATTGCTGCCTCGAGCCGCCACAAACTTGGGATGGCACTGAGGCAGCAAGGAAGGCATTAAGCGTCACCTATCGCACTAATCAGCGCTTCGGGGTGAATCACCTCATCGACGTGCTTCGTGGCGCCGAAAACGACAAAGTATTTCAATTCGATCACCATCGGCTTACCTCCCACGGCATCGGGCAGGAACTAGACAATCATCAGTGGCGTTCAGTATTCAGACAGTTGGTTGCCAGAGGCTATTTAAGCGTCGATCTGGAGCGCTTCGGCGCGCTTCGGCTAGAGGAAAATTGCCGGCCCTTGCTACGCGGCGATGAGACAATTCAACTTAGAGTTGACGTTAAGCAGAAAACAGCGAAGCGACAAACCAAGACACCACTTGCCGCCGATGTCGATGTCGCCCTATGGGAGGCACTGCGTGAATGCAGACGGCGGTTTGCCGAAGATAAAGGCGTTCCACCCTACGTTATCTTTCACGACAGCGCTCTGCAAGAGATGTGCGTGAATCTACCCCAAGATATGAATGCTTTTGGCACGGTGAGCGGCGTGGGAGAGAGGAAACTGGAGAAATACGGACCGACATTTCTAAAGGTTATTGCTGATCATCTGGTTTAGATGATTGTTAAGGGTCTCATCCAGTTAGGGTAAGCATCTTTAGTTGGCATAGTTCTGGTTTTCCTCAAAAATAGAGATTGCAAAGGTGCTCCTTAGTTGGCACCCTTCACCCTAATCTAAAATTAAAAAGTATGGAATCCCGATGTTTAGCCGACCCCCCTCTAATCCAGTCGTAGCAACACTCTTAAGCCTATTCGTCATTCCGTTTGTGGCAAATATTCATGCAGCTGAATTGGACCGCATTGGCACCTTCGATTTCCCAACGTCAGGCTCACCTGCTGCTCAGGAACATTTCATCCGCGGCGTGGGCTATCTACATAGCTTTGGCATGGTTCAGGCCCAGAATGAATTTCGAAGCGCTCAGGAGATCCAACCTGACTTCGCTATGGCCTATTGGGGTGAGGCATTCACCTATCAGCACCCTTTCTTTGGCCAGAAAGACGCCGGTCCTGGCGAAGCCTTAATGCGCCTAGGTGCGACTAGTGAGGAACGACTTGCCAAGGCACCCACCGATCGAGAAAAGGGCTTTCTGCTAGCGGCTGAAGCCTACGCGTTGACCGTTGGAGGCATGCCAGAGAGGCGCATCGCCTGGATGAACGCAATGGCCGACCTCTATGAACAATATCCCGATGACTTTGAGGTCAAAGCCTTCTACACCGCGTCTATGCTGTCTGGCGCGACGGCGTCTGGCGCAGATAGCCAGCGCATCAATATGCAAGCCGGCGCCTTGGCCCTGGAAATGTTCAAGGAGAACGACAATCATCCCGGCGCAGCTCACTACGTAATTCACTCCTTCGACGATCCAGTCCATGCGCCAATTGCGTTGGAAGCGGCAACTGCCTACGCCGATATAGCACCCGCAGTATCTCATGCCCGTCATATGCCCACTCACATATTCATTCAACATGGCATGTGGAATGAAGTCTCCGTCTGGAACGATTCTGCCTTCAACGCAGGGCTAGAACTCTGGAGTGAAGGTGATTCTACGGGAGATATGAATCACTCCTCTAACTGGGGTCAGTATGGCGATCTGCAACTCGGTGACCTCGAGAAGTCCGAGAGATGGATCAAACGCGGCCAAATGGTTCTAGACAACGCCCCCAGCAGCGCACGCGCAGCGAGCACTGTTAAGACGATGAGAGCCAGACATATTATCGAGAGCAAGCAGTGGCACTTGCAGCCTTTAACTGATGATCTCGACGCCACGGAATTGCTCGCACTGGGCCTAAGCGCTGCTCACCTTGGTGATTTAGCAGTTGCAAATCAAGTCGTAGCGAAATTAGACAAAATGCTCGCGGATAGTCCTGACAATGGGCAGCTAAAGATAGTACATCACGAAGTTGCCGCTCTAACTCTCCACAAGGAATCTATGCAGCAAGCTCTAGTTGAGGGAGCTAAAAGGCAGCGAGCTATAGAGCTGATTCAAGAAGCTATGAATATTAGAGAAGGTCAACGAGCACCAAACGGCGCTGCCACTCCACTAAAACCTGTGCACGAATTGGCTGCAGAAATGATGTTGGAAATGGGCATGCACGACGAAGCAGCAAAGCTATTCGGAACTTCATTGCAGCGTTTGAAAAACCGACCTTGGTCACTTCTTGGCGCTGCGCGCAGCCACAAGAACTTGGGTGAGCAAGGCAAAGCCTCAATGATGTACGAATCTTTGTTAGCAGTATGGAGTGATGACAGTCACCCTGCTGTTCAGGAAGCGAAGCAGTACCTAGGGTATTAGTCGCTAAATAAAATGCTGTCAGAAATAGGAAGAGAACGTCTATGACTAAGCAGGAATTAGAAAAAGCAGCTGCCAATGGATTGATCAACCGACGCCACCTTCTTGGTCTCGGTTTGGCAGGAATGGGCACAGTCGCATCCACTTCCTTACTAGGCGCCGAAGCCGGATTCAATTTGGAAATTCCCGGATGGTCTAAGCAGCCTGGTGCCAACGCCAGTGGTTATGGCTCGCGTTCTAAGTTTACCGACGACATGCAAAGAATGTCGGGCAACCCCAACCCACTCTATCCTGGTGGCGGTTCATCGCGCTCACCTCTGCATCAATTGCAGGGATC
The DNA here is from genome assembly GCA_949372635.1 of uncultured Pseudomonadales bacterium. Classification (GTDB taxonomy): domain Bacteria; phylum Pseudomonadota; class Gammaproteobacteria; order Pseudomonadales; family Pseudohongiellaceae; genus UBA9145. Next base: position 170,780 of record CASIAB010000009.1, on the reverse strand, counting down.
CATCACGCCAAATAGCCTCCATTTTGAGCGGCATCATGCTGGCATTCCCGATATAGATCCGGCCCAGCACAAATTGGTTATCCACGGCTTGGTGCGTCAGCCTCTAGTATTCAACTATGAGGACTTGCTGCGCTATCCGATGGTCAGCAAAATTTATTTTCTCGAGTGCTCAGGTAACAGTGGTTCTCTGTTCGGACCTAATCCTGCCGACGGCAGCGCGCAGAGTCTGCATGGTTTGGTGTCCGGTGCCGAGTGGACTGGTATCCCACTATCGACTCTCTTAGATGAAGCTGGAGTAGATCCCGAAGCTCGATGGATCAATGCCGTAGGCGCAGATGCTGCTAGCATGGGCCGTTCTATTCCTCTCAATCGTGCTATGAATGATGTAATGCTCGCACTTTTTCAAAATGGCGAACCGGTGCGGCCTGGTCAAGGCTATCCAATGCGTCTTTTCGTACCGGGATGTGAAGGCAACATCAGCGTGAAATGGTTGACTCAAATAAAACTCACGCGTGAACCGACTCACTTCCGCGATGAGACCAGCAAATACACAGACACCCGACTCGACCGCAAGAGTCAGCAATTTACTTTTCCTATGGGCACCAAGTCGGTCATCACCGCACCCTCAGGACAGATGAAATTGGAACGACAAGGTATCTATCAGGTAACAGGTATCGCGTGGTCTGGACGCGGTAGCATTCGCCGAGTCGAAGTTAGCGCAGATGGCGGGCGGACTTGGGCCGATGCGATGATTGATTCCCATCAGAGTGAGAAGGCTTTGGCGAGATTCAGAATTCCATGGCAATGGTCTGGAGGCGATGCTGTTCTGCAGAGTCGAGCAACAGACAGCCAGGGCAATGTGCAGCCAACACGCACAAGCCTCGTAACAGAGAAAGGCAACATCAGCACCTACCACTTCCACGGCATTCAGAGTTGGGCCATTAATACTGCGGGAGATGTCTCCAATGTTTACGCTTAAAAAAATTCTAAGCGCCGCAGCGGTTTCAGCGAGCCTGACAATAGGTCTATCGGCTGTAGTCCAAGCTCAATCCCTTGGCACTCCAATCAATGAGAGCCAATTACAAGGCTTCGACCTGATCGCGCAACCCGACGGCAGTGGTTACCCCCGAGGCAGCGGCACGGCAGTGCAGGGAAAGGCCATCTTCGAGAGACGCTGCGTAACCTGCCATGGCATGACTGGTGAAGGAACATCCACGAATACGCGCCTCGTCGGCGGCGATATGCAGTCCGAGGAGCGACCAATCCGCACAGTTGGCAGCTACTGGCCCCATGCCAGCACGCTTTTCGACTATGTGCAGCGAGCCATGCCTGCAGACGCACCTAAATCACTGACCAGCGATGAGGTTTACCAGGTAATAGCCTATGTACTGCATTTAAACGGCATTATTGAGGACTCCCTAGTTCTGAACAAGGAAACCCTCATGCAAGTCGAAATGCCCAACAAGGACGGATTCATAGATAGCAGTCAAGCCCCCTAAAACTCCCTTCGGGAGCCTCCAAACCTAAATGTGACCATATGTCGCAGGAGGTTCCCTACCCACGCAAATCCAAGTATGATCCTTCCGCCTTCGAAATATCAATAAAGAGAAGATCTAATGAGTAAGTCCTGGTTGAATTTGTGCCTATTGTGTACAGCGGGAGCATTGTTGTTTTCAAAGTCAGTAAGCGCTGCAGAGTCTGGGCTAGTCATGCCCCTTATCGACAGTGAGCCGAGCTTCGCCGACTTCCAGAATATGGCCCCCTCTTCAGTATTAGCCCGTTCTATGGCAAAGGTCGACAATTTTGTTCAGCGCGAGCCTGAACCCGGCGAGCCCTCAGCACAACGCACCGAGGTGTACATCGGCTACGATCAGGATGAATTGCATGTAATATTCCTCGCCTTCGATACGGATCCAGATCAAATTAGAGCAAACCTCTCATCAAGAGAAAACATCAAGGGCGATGACCATGTCGAGATATCCTTCGACACATTCAACGATCAACGCGCTGCTTTCTCATTCAGAACCACTCCACTAGGCATTCAATGGGATGCACGCTGGACCGAAGGCTCTTCGCGCCGCGGGGGCTTCGACACCACATTAGAAATGGTATGGGAAAGCGATGGTCAGCTTACCGATAAAGGCTATATGGCAAAAATGGCTATTCCGCTGCGCAGCCTGCGGTTCCCAGATAACTCAGAACAGAATTGGCGTATTCAATTTGGCCGCAACATACCTCGCTATGGCGAAGAATCGTACTGGCCACCTTACTCTGTAAACGTTGAAGGCCGCCTGAACCAAACTGCCACACTTACCGGGATTCGAGATGTGTCTCCGGGAAATAATTCGCAGATCATCCCCTTCATCTTCGCGAGAGAAGTTGATTCTTTAGACCTCGGCGCAACAGGTGGACCGAAATTCGATCAGAGTTCTGAACAAGATATAGGCTTGGACGCTAAGTTTATTTTCAACGATTCGATGGTCCTCGATATCACGCTTAATCCAGATTTCTCGCAGGTAGAATCGGATCAGCCACAAGTAACACTGAACGAACGATTCGAAGTTCAGTTTCCTGAACGTCGTCCTTTCTTCGTCGAAAATGCCGATTTCTTCGCCACAGATTCAAACTTAGTATTCACCAGAAGGATTGTCGACCCCGAAGGCGGCGCACGCTTTACCGGCCGCGCAGGCAACTTTGGCTTCGGTAGTATCCTAATCAACGATGAGGCCCCCGGCCTTAATCGAGCTGATGGCGACCCACTAAGAGGCGAGAAAGCTAACGTTGCTATCTTGCGTGGCTTTATGGATATTTCAGACCAAGACCGCGTCGGTGTGCTACTGACTAACCGCGATCTCGCCGACGGTCACAACACAGTAGCTAGCATTGATGGCCGCTTTAAGCTAAACAATAACTGGACTACTCAGCTACAGTTCGTGGGAACCGATAGTGAGGCGTTCGATGGCAGCTCGGAAACAACTGGCTACCAGCGCAATATTCAAGTGAATCGTGCGGGTCGCTCGTTCAGCAACCACACACATTTTATTGAGACTACTAGCGACTTCCGCACCGAGCTAGGCTTCCAATCTCGTTTCTTTCGTTCTGACTCTTCGGGTCTGCATCAGCGTGTAAACTTTAATTTCTATCCGGAAGATTCCAGTCTCAACAGATGGAATGCCAATCTCTTTGGTGTCTATATCAATGATATTGGTGGCGATAAAATCTACTCACAGCTTGGGCCGGGATTCGGTGCGAATTTCGATACGAATACCTTTAACGCAAGCTACACAGAGTATTCAGAAACGCTCCGGCCGAAAGATTTTTCTGGCATCATGACGAACCGAACCTATAAGTACGAAAATTTCAACCTTGGCTATACTAATACAACACTAAACACTTTGTCGTTCAGTACGAACCTCAGGACAGGAACAACCCTGAATTTGGTACCCCCGAGCGGAACATTGCCTAGCATCGCGGACACCACTCGATTTAGTGTCGATATGCTTTGGCGCCCAATCGATAGGCTGCGCATCTCGAACACTTTCTTCCACACAGAACTGAAAACTGAATCTGGCGGCACAGACATCTTCACTAACGATATTTTCCGTAGTAACTGGAACTACCAATTCACTAAGGAATGGTCGCTGCGTTTCATCGCACAATACGATGAAACTGATGCCGGTCCAGCATCAAGGTTAGTCGACGACGAGAACCTTAACTTCGATATACTCTTACGCTACGTCATCAACCCATGGTCTGCGTTCTACGTTGGTTATAATACGAACCAGAGTAATTTCGACATCGTGGAGATGGAAGGCGAAAGAGAATTGGTGATAGCTAATGATCTGAAGAATGACGGAGACCAAGTCTTCATGAAGTTCTCCTACCTATTTCAGCGCTAAATTCTTTGCTTCTATATTTTATAGTGGGCTAACGTCAAGTTCGCCCACTACACCTCAGAATAGCATCCCGCCTTACTGTCACAAAATATTACATAACTCCCAGAGCGACGCCTGTCGTCCGATAAGTCACTGGTTATGCTTGAACTCGGCGAATTCCGCACGGCCCGGCGTCATTTCAATGAGGATATCCGTAACCAGCACAGCGATGCACTTCCCCCTGCAAGATAAAGGCCCCACTGACTCTTTGCACGCGTTGGCAGTGGTTGAGCGAAGCGTTTATACTAGGTTTGCTTCATTATCTTCGGGCTCAGCCAACAGGAAGACATTTCACTAGCCTAAGCAATATGTCCACCCATAGAGCTAGCCAGTGAGCACAAATGCAATCGGAAAATGAAAAATGATAAAAAAAATAGTTCGCTGGCAGCTGCCAGTCATAAAGAAGGCATTGATCATCTCATCGATGGTACTGAACAGCCTTATAAGTTCGGGCCTATCTGCGCAAAATACTGCCGTGATAAGCGAGCAGTATCCAGAAGTAGCTGACCTGTTTAATGCCTTCGATGTCACGCAGGCGAAAGCTCTCGAAGAAATTGCTGCGATCAATGCCGACCCTGCCACACAGCAAGTTCGAAATGAATTGCAGATGAATATGAATATGCGCGCCAGCATGACCATGCGCGAGATGATGGCATCCGGCGTGATGACCCAAGAGGCTGCTATGGAAATGGGCATGAACAACGGCCCTCATCATGACCTAGAAGTTGCAGCCCGAATGCGCCTCTTAGAAGTGATGCGTGGCAAGCATAGCAACGAGTCAGCCGAGGCTGCCTTTGAAAATAGTTCGGCCATCGATCGTCACACAGCAGAAGTATTTAAGCACGGACGAAATTTCGAAGAAGCACTATTTACCATCTATATCGATGGCGATGTAGATGACAAACTCGCGGCAGTAGCTAATGCAATAGAAAACTATCTTAGCGACGATCAGCATTCTGTCGCCACCGTGCCGAAAGAGAGCGACTACCTGCTAAGCCACGAGCAAGCCAATGGGCTTAAAACCGCATTCCCGCTTCTAAGGGGCTTCATGTGGACTCACCAGTGGCTGCAACTTGCTGCACTCGAAGCAGTGATACTGCAGGGGCTCGATCCACAGTTCAATGGGGGTGTTGATGTGGCTCTTGAACGCTTCTGGAATAAGATTGGCTCATCCGGTGGAATGACTATGTTCCCAGCACCTGGCGAGCTGCCTATGGCACCAGCTATTGCACCCGATCTCTATAGCCAATCTCCGGAGGCGGCGATTATCCTAGATAACTTAAACCTTTTAGAAACTGTCATCGCAGACATCCTCGCCTTTCCGAACGCTCAGAGTCGCGAGGAGTTAATGAATCAGGCCATCACTTACTTTACCGGTAAAGACACTAACAACGCCCAATCGATGGATTATCTGCTATTCGCTCTGAGAGGCGGAATCTACAATCAGGGTGGTCCTGCAGTTGGTGAACTCATGCAGTCAGAGAGAAACCGCGCACGCGAAGCCATGGACATGCAGCACAACATGATCATGTCCTCTCCTCAATAAAAATTTAGATTACAATAAGGGCTTGGGGCGAAGACCTAATCCCTTTTTTTACTGCATCAAAAGCTGAGGTCACATAGACGCTTGCACTGGATAGAGCGAAGCGAGAAACTAGGCCTTCATGCAGTAGGACACCTATCCCCATGTCCCTTACTAAAAAAACAGTAATTGTGCTACTAATCCTAATTAGCACTCCCCTCACAATTGCGCTTTTACGACCCGAATTAGTTCTTAGCACTCTTGCTAAACCTACTCTCTCCGAGCTTGGCTTTGAGATTTCATCACTGGAAGTGAATCATCTAGGCACTAATTCACTAGCTATCGACCAATTAGTTCTAACCAGCCAAGACCAGCGCGTAGTACTAAGTAGATTACATGCCCAATACTCCCTGGCCCAGCTGCTCGCAGGCACCGCGCAATCCATTTCCATAGGCAAGATCGAATTGCGATCACTTTCGAGCTCGGAATCAGCGATCGGTGAGGCCGACCCAACCCTAGCCTCGATGCTAGATGCATTCGATGCACTCCCGGTAAGCGAGTTAACTCTCCCTAATGTCGAACTACTTACCAGCGATCAAAGCTACAAAGTAGGTTTGGGCCTACAGAGTCCGCCACTACGCATAGCCGGCAATGCTCAATTCGAAACGCTGCAAGACACAGTCATCGAATTCGATATCCAGCGTGCCAGCTCAAAAAATCTGACTGTCCAAACCCGGGCATTGTTAGCTGGGGCTCTAGTCTCGGAATCCGAAATCGACTTGAATATAGCGGAGCATGCTATGACGGTGACTGCTACCAGTTCATTATTTATCGAGCCCTTGCAGAGGCAAATCAAGGAATACATTCCTGCAGCGACAGCTATATTAAACGAACGCCTCTCGCTCCAGAGCAATTTTAAAGTACAGGAGCTATTCGGCAACACCGCTATTACACAACTAAGCCTAGTTCTCGACAGCCCGAATTCACAGCTCCAGATAAGTCAGGAATCAGACCTCGGCAGCAATGCTATGCAACTGCGTCTACCTCTAAGCGCACAGGGCAACATTGCGACATCGACAGGCGAGATGCGGCTAACGCTCAGCGACATATACGGCAGCGGGAACTCTGCCCTCATAGGCGCGACATCGCACAGTGAACACAGTTTCGAGGATACACAGCTTCACTGCACATCCTTCTCGAGTTGCGATATGCAAAGCGATTGGCAAAGCGATCTCATCAGTTGGCGCTATGGAGAATATATTGGGGAAAACACCAGCGCGACTGCCCAGCTTAGGTTCAACTACTCCAACGATGAGATACGCTTGGCAGCGGACTTAGTACAGATTTTCGTGCCGTCGGTTAGAGCTTCTGCCGAATCTGTAATTTCAGAACTAGCAACTCATTTGCAGCTGGATGAATTGGAATTTCGTGCAGGCGATGTAATCAGCGGCGGATTCAACTTCAGCAGTCGCGAGTTTCGCCTAGACAACGGCATCGCCGTCATTAGTAACCCTGCTTATTCCGGCAAGCTACTGCTCGAGAAAGATACCCTAACAGGAGTATTAGAGGTCGACATAGATCAGCAACTGCGCCTTGGCATCGGCCTACAGCACTTCTTCTTACGCGACACCGGCGATGTTATCCTGAAGTTGGCCCCCTATGAATTCACAGCGGCAGGGCCTCTATCAACATTGATAACCCCGAAGGCGTTAGAGGCTGATGTTGTCGCCGGTCAGGTAGAAGGATTGGCTAATATTTCGTGGAGCAAACAACTAGATGACTCATGGCGTTTCGGCGGACCGATAGCCCTCAAGATCGACCAGCTAAGCGGCTACTACGCAGACTATTTCTTCGTCGACATGAATACTGACTTATTCGCTGAGGCAACCACGCCACTTGGAATACAGGTTTCTAATCCGGCTAGCGCTTCTTTAAGCCGCATCGATATAGGCCTGCCTCTCGAAGGTCTTTCCTGGCAATACCGTTTCAACACGCTAACTGGCGAGATACAGGTCTTCGACTTCGATACCAGCCTGCTGGACGGCAAACTGAGCATTCCCGCGGCAAGTTACAACTCTGCAGGTGATCGCCAGCAGGTTGACGTGGTAGTCGCCGATCTAAGGGTGGATTCTCTGATTGCGCTAGCGGAATATCCCGGGCTCGAGGCTGATGGTCTAATTAGCGGCTATCTCCCCTTCATCATCGAGGACGATACGATCAGCGTTGAGAAGGGCTTAGTTGGAGCTCTAAAACCAGGAGGCAGTATTCGCTATACGCCGGCCGACTCAACACCCAATAGCAACCAGAGCCTGCAATTGGTCAACGATGCTCTTTCCAATTATCAGTATCAAACTATGAGCACAGAAGTTTTCTACGACGAAGGTGGCGAGCTGTTGCTGAGCGTGCAACTGGCGGGCCACAACCCGAATATGAATAACGGGCAAGCGATAAATCTTAATGTGAATATCACTAACAATATCCCCTCGCTACTTAAGAGCCTGCAGGCGAATCGTGTTATAAAAGACGAATTGAAACGTTTTGCCAGCCAGCCGTAACTAAATCTTAATGTCGCGGTCCAATAGTTACAAGCGAAAAATCTTAAGCAAAGGTTCAGGTTTGGCCGGTATAATAGAATTAATACTGAAGTTATTTAAATCGGATAGAAACAATGCAAAGCAATAAGTTTCTTAAATCTCTACCGACCAGAAATGGCCTCGCACTATTAGCACTAGTGCTCGTTGCGTGCACGCCCACTATTCAGGTAGCCGCGCCAAATGAACCGATAACCATCAATCTCAATATCAGGATCGAACACGAAATCCGAGTTCAAGTGGAAGAAGAATTGGATGGCATTTTTACCCTAGACAGCGGATTGTTCTAATGAGAATACAAACTATGAAGAAAGCCATTTCTAAAACGTTACTATTAACCTGCGTATTGCTCATAGTTCCTATGAGCTTCGCCCTAACCTTACAAGAAGCAAAAAACGGTGGTCTAGTAGGAGAGCAACGTAGTGGCTACATTGGCCTAGTGGTGGAATCAGCCCCGGCAGAGGTCGTGGCCTTGGCACGCGATGTAAACAATCAACGCCGCGAATTGTATCAACAGATCGCGAGGCAAAACAATCTCACCATAGAACAGGTAGCGGCCCTAGCCTTTGAAAAGGCAGTGGAAGCTACTCCAACGGGGCAGTTTTTACAAAATGTGTCGGGTTCTTGGATAAAGAAATAAGTACCACATCAAGGATCTTACTCTTCTACGAGTTCGACTTTTACATTTTGTGATACATGGTAGACCGAAGGGCCAAACTGATTATAGACCGCCACATCGGCTGCATCTCGACCGTAACCGATAGCAACATAGCCCGGCGTCATTTCCTCTTGGGTGGCATCGAACGGATACCAACGCCCACCAACATAGGCTTCGAACCAGGCGTGCATATCCATTGGCACAAGCCCGTAGTTATAGCCAACTACTAGCCTGGCCGGAATACTAATTGATCGACACAGCGCGATACCCAAATGTGCAAGGTCTCGGCAAACACCAGATTGCTTCTGATTCACTCCTATCGCCGATATAGGATTGTCGCTGCTTCCAGGGACATAGCTTATAGTCTCGCGCAGCCAATTTTCGATAGTCGCAACCTGATCATAGCCTAACAGTTTTCCAGCGGTGATCTCGACAGCCATCAGATTGAAGCTTTCCGACTCACAATATCTGCTAGGCAATAGAAAACTCAAAACTTCATCGGGCAATCTGTGTATGTCTACAAAGGGGGCACCTGGCGCCTTATCGACAAAATCACTAGTCATCACTTGGGCTGCAGTGTGTATTCTAAAATTCCCGGGTGGCGCTATCAATCGCTGACATAAATTTCCATAGGTATCAGTAAACTCCACCACAGGAACGTTAGGTGTGAGTTTGTACTCCTCACGACTAATCCACTGCTGTGCTCCACTGCGCGGACGCAGCATTAATATGAAAGGCGTTGGCACCGAAATCTTAAACTCGAAGTCACAGCTTGTAGCTAGCCACATGGTTCAGAATCCGCAATGTCTAATTTAGAAGTTATTTAATGAAGAGATGGAGATAGCCGCATCTACGCCAAGCTATCAGTTTGATAATCCGGCATAGTAACAGGCTACAACGTTGAGTGCAGCCATTGCCACTTAGGGCAATGCGAAGAGAGCGTCAAAGCGAGTGAAATAACACTTTTACACCAGCTCTGAAACACGACATACTAAAAACTTCAGGGATGAGTTTTTCAGTATCGACTAGATAGTTTCATCCAGACTTGTCTTATAGGTTTCGGTCAGCATCAGCACAGAAATCAATGAGAGCACTGATGCTATGGCGATGTAAACGGACACCCAGAATATCGAATACTCTGTCCATAGAATAGTTGCTATAGTAGGAGCGAATGCGCCACCTATGATCGCTCCCGTCTGGTAGCCCAGAGATGCTCCCGAGTATCGAACCTCTGTACTAAATAGCTCAGTAAAGAAAGCTGCCTGAGGACCATACATCATTCCAAGAAACATCAATCCGCCACTAAGACCCAGTACGATAAGCCAGAAGTTCCCTGTATCGATTAGCGGGAACAAGGCAAATGCCCAAACTCCAGTGAGCATGGCTCCCAGCATAAAAATTCCCCGCCTACCATTTTTATCAGAATAAGAGGCAGCCAAAAACTGTGCGGGTATCTGTAATACCGAAGCAAGCAATACCGCAAAGAGCATTTGGTCTCTCGTCATTCCAGCACCGTCAGAATCGGTTCCGTAGGCAAGCACAAAACCAATAAGTATATAGAACGAAACTTGAATTGAGAGGAAAGCGCCTGCGGCTAATGCAATACGCTTGGGATACTTCGCTATCGCTTCCAACACAGGCGAACGCCTTACGGCGGCTGCTTGGGGCTGTTCAGCCTGCTTCTTCTTTTGCAATTTCTGCAGCTCTTTAAAAGCATCAGTTTCTTCCATATGCAGTTGCACATACATACTGATACCGATTAATAGGACACTCGATATAAATGGAATGCGCCAGCCCCAATTCATAAACGCATCCTCAGATACTGAATAACTAATAATCATGAATGCCACGTTGGCTAGGATAACTCCAGCTGGAGCACCGGCCTGTGCGTAGGCGCCATAGTAGCCACGCTTGTCAGCTGGGGCGCTCTCGGTGACAAGCAGCATCGCTCCGCCCCATTGACCGCCTATCGCTAAGCCCTGAGTGAAACGCAGAAGGCTAAGCAAGATAGGTGCGGCAATGCCGATAGTAGCAAACGTAGGTAATAGCCCAATCAAAGTAGATGCGATGCCCATCATCATCAGTGCAATAACCAACGTTCGCTTGCGTCCAACGCGGTCACCGAAATGACCAAATAAAATACCACCTAAAGGCCTGGCGATAAAACCGAAGGCAAACGTTCCAAAGGAAAGTATAAGGCCCATTGTTGGAGAGCTATCGGGAAAGAATGCCGAAGGAAAAACAAGGGCCGCAGCCGTGGCATAGAGAAAGAAGTCGTACCACTCGATACTAGTACCGGCTAACGCAGTCAGTGCTACTTTACGCATGTTCGCTTCAGCATGCGCTGACTCTTCAGAACTTACATCGGTTGAGGTGCCTGAATCAGCTACCATGGTGCCTCCAGTATTTATCTAATTATTATTAATGGTTTGTAATAAAACCTACTCAGCAGCATAACAGGAAATCTCGCAGAGCCGCATTAAAATGAGTCGAAAGCCTACTAATCTAGTATGATTAGCAACATGTATTACGAACTAGTCAGACTATTACACTTCGCAGCGATCTTCACATTCGCGGGCGCCCTAGTCATAGAAAATATAGCCATCAAGCCACAGGTCACAGGGGTGGATGCTCATAATTTAGCGAAGGTAAATATTGTTAGCGGAGTGAGCGCTATCTTCGTTTTAATCTTCGGCCTAGCTCTATGGCTATGGGTGGGTAAACCTAGCGAATTCTACTCTAGCAATCCTATATTTCATGCCAAGCTTGGCCTGTTTAGCCTGATGGTCATTTGCGCTATCACTCTCAAGGTATTTTATAGCAAACACAGCAAGTCCGAGGAAGAAGTGATCGAGGTGCCTCAACTCCTGAGGCTGTTATTGAGGTTTCAGCTAGTACTGCTAGTTGTAATCCCTCTAATGGCCCTGCTGATGGCGAGAGGCATCGGGGTCAGCTCCTAACGCTCTGGTAAAAATTATTTCCCTATCGTTTGATCTCAATTCAACGACTGATATCTATCCAGAACATTGATTAATTGACAACCCGTGCCTGCGCCAACAATGCCCTCTTCCACAGGGGCTGCGCTTGCACTATTCAGCTCGGCGTAGACTTCTTTGTTTTGGATTGAATCTGCCCACATATTATTCACGCGAGCGTCGTTAGTTTCTCCAACTATAAGGTTTAGCTTGTGCTCACCCATTCTGGGTTGCTCGTATATCCATTGTTTAAGCGCATTTGCCGCACTCCATATTCACAGTGGACAGGTCAAAAGAATCGGCGTTTCAATTTCACCAGATTCGCGCATCTGAGTCTCACCGACCATTTGCCATAACCGTTGTATACCCCACTCTCACACCTTCAACATCAGTGATCGCGTTTAATTCTTCGGGCTGGAATACACCCACCACTGCACGCGCCTCACGGGCTCGCGGACTCGAATCATTAGCTTATTGTGCATTTCGCGCTCTCTTTAACCGTTTTTCTAGAAATGGGATCAGGCCCTCATTCTGAGACGAGTTTCAGCATAGCACTCCGAGAAATCACTACAGTTCGGATAAAATTCGCGAGCTCTGATTGGTCTAAAAACAAGTGAGGCGTTCGCTCAATCTGTTATTCTCTGGGTTACCTCATTTTAAAGAGAAAGACTCTAGGACCCTAAAATGAAGAGAAAGTGTGCCCCTCTTTCATTGAACTCATCGCTAAGTTATTCAATCGTCTTCGTATCGATACTGTTTGCATCTGTTTGCCTAGGTCAAGGTCAAGATCTCGATACACGAGCACTCGAAGTGGCCTTATCGGGCCCTGATAGGGAGGTTACCGACTTCGCGCGAGACAACGCACGAAAGCCAGTTCAGGTTCTGGAATTTCTTGGCATCCAAACAGGCATGACGGTACTGGATTTGTATGCCGCGGGAGGCTACTACACCTTCATCCTCTCCAAAGCCGTAGGTGAAAATGGCACTGTGTATGCGCAGAACACAGAACGCGGTTTACGCTTCGTGGAGGATCGCCAAAATATTTCCCAGGGCGAGGCACTTAACGCCAAGATAGAACGAGGCGATCTACGTAATGTTGTTCAAATATTAAGGCCACTGAGGGAAATCGGCTTGGCAGATAACTCCGTGGATCTGATTATCGTAGCGCAAACATTGCATGACTATTACAACCCCAACCCTGAACGCGCCGTTCAAATGCTTCAACAACTTAGGCTCTTGCTAAAACCTGGGGGAGTACTTGGCATTACTGACCATGTCGGTGTAGCGGGCGCAGACAATAGAGAACTACACCGAATGGAGATTCAACAGGCGGTGGAGCTAGCGGAGCAGGCTGGCTTTGAGGTTGAGGCCAGCGAAGCTTTGCGAGTTTCCACGGACGACCATAGCCGCAGCATATTCGACCCACGGCTCAACCGCAGCACCGATCGGTTCCTATTGAAGCTTACTAAGCCTTTGTAAATACCTTCATCAAGCACTGACTTCAAAGGGGTGCACAAATGCCATGAATCACATGGAGTTGACTGTGCATTTTTGGTAACCTGAGAATCGCTTAAGCGAACTATTTGCCACAGCCTACCCCTCTAATAAATCCCGAATAGAGAGCTATACAAATGAAAAAAGCATTCAATTCGACTTGTCTGTTTAGCGCAGTGAGATTGCCCCTAACGCGGTTGCTGGCCTGCTCAGCTATTTCCTTATTCATACTACTCCCACCCAGCGCCAGCGCTCAAGACTCCGACTATGTGATACCCAGAACAGTAGACGGGGCCCCCGACCTACAAGGCATGTGGACTAGTAACACCATAACCCCTTTCTCTCGCCCGGAAGAATTTGGCGACAAGCTGGTACTGAACCGCGAGGAGGCAATGCAGCTGGAACAGGCCGTTGCCGACTACACCGCAGAGCAGGACCAGCCTAGCGATCCAGATCGCATACCTCCTGTGAAGGACCGCATCGAGCTCGCCGATAGCTACAACAACTTCTGGTTTGACGACGGTACACAAGTTGCAATCTATAACGGTGAATTTCGCAGCTCCTTGCTAATAGACCCACCGAATGGCCGTATGCCTGCGTATACACAGCAAGCGCAAGAACGGCTGCAAGCTGCTGCTGAACTACGAGCATCACGTGGCGCGTTTGCAGGGCCCGAGAGCCGCCCCCTAGCAGAGCGCTGCCTGATGTCATTTGGCTCTAGCAGTGGGCCTCCCATGCTGCCTATCCTGTATAACAATCACTATCAAATCGTGCAATCGCCAGGTTATGTGATGATTCTGGTGGAGATGGTTCATGACGCACGTATTATTCGTATCGATGCCGACCCGCTGCCAGAAGCATTTCGCCCTTGGATGGGAGACTCAGTTGCGCATTGGGAAAGCGATACGCTTGTCGTCGAAACAAGCAGATTAAACCCTAGCCAAAAATTTCGAAACGCGACAGAAAATTTTCGCATCACCGAACGCTTCACACGCGTATCTGATAATGTAATAAACTACAGCTTCACAGCAGAAGATCCAGACACCTTCGCAAAGCCTTTCTCGGCCGAGATGCCAATGAAACTGACAGACGATATCCTGTATGAGTATGCCTGCCATGAAGGAAACTATTCACTTCCAGGAGTTCTTGCCGGTGCACGACTAGACGAAGCCGAACAATCCGATTAAATATGGACGAACAACAGAAGAGATTTCTTATGAGCAAAAAGCAGAAACAGGGCATACATGAACTCTATAGCAAAGACCCAATAGCGGCGGATCGAATGCTATGGGGCCGCGAAAGTGACCCCCTAACACGGCGTGGTTTCTTGAAGAAAAGCGGCCTGATTGCTATGACTACTGCGCTTGGCATGACTATACCTTTCTCTCGATTCATGCCTGCTGGTCTAATACCGACAGCCTTTGCCGCTGAAAGTTCTACTTTACAGATACCGGGCAAAGACGGCCTCATAGTGCTCAACGATCGCCCCATCAACGCTGAAACTCCTGCACATTTACTCGATGACGATGTTACGCCGAACAATCGCATGTTCGTTCGCAACAACGGCGTAGCTCCAGAGGCTATTGATCCGGATACATGGCAACTAGAAATTGGCGGCGAATCTGCTGAGCGCGCCGTGACTTTCACTATCGCCGAACTTAAAGAACGCTTCGAAACAGTCACATTGCAGCTGCAGCTAGAATGTGGCGGCAACGGGCGCGCCGAATTTGTGCCAGGCGCGAGTGGTAATCAATGGACTACCGGCGCCATCGGCTGTCCTACCTTCACAGGCGTCAGACTACGCGACGTTCTTAACTATTGCGGTGTACTTGCAGATGCACAATACATTGGCTACTACGGAGCCGACACGCATCTTAGCGGCGACCCTGATCGCGACTCCATATCTCGCGGCGTACCCATCGCTAAGGCCCTAGAGCGAGAATCTCTCATCGCCTGGTCAATGAATGGCGAGGACTTACCTTTGCAGAATGGCTATCCACTCCGCCTCGTCTGCGCAGGCTGGCCCGCTTCCGTTTCCGGAAAGTGGTTAAACCGAATCGATATTCGCGATCAGGTCCACGATGGCGAAAAAATGTCCCCACCTTCTTATTCAGTCCCTGCTGCACCGATCGCACCAGGTACACGTGTACCAAATGAAGACATGCGCGTCATCGAATCGATGCCGGTTAAGTCACTTATTACTTTTCCGGAATCGGGTACCACCCACGATATAAGGGATCGAATGACTGTACGTGGTCACGCCTGGGCGGGCGACGATCAGGTAGTCGGCGTCTTTATCTCCATCGACTTTGGCGCCACATGGCTGCCGTCGGCCCTAGCAGGCCCTGTCAATAAATTGGCATGGCAGAACTGGGAGACTTGGGCACAATTTCCCGAGCCTGGTTACTACGAAGTGTGGGCTAGAGCGATGGATGTTCAGGGCCGGTCACAGCCCATGGTAGTGCCAGGCTGGAATCCTCGCGGCTATTTGAATAACGCCTGTCATAGGGTAGCTGTGCAGGTCGTGTAATTTAGGCTCATCGATTTACGATATTGGAATTAAAAATAATGACGAATAAAATGAAATTAATCTGGCTGACTTTGATCACGCTGTCACTGCCCCTGCTATTTACGGCTGCAAACTCAACTGCGCAGGAAAGTCTGGCAACAGACGAATTGATACAAGAAGAAAACTGGCAGTTAGTACGCGACAATTGCACTGAGTGTCACTCAAGCCTGATCATCGTTCAAAATTCAGGAAATCGAGCAGTCTGGAAGAGTCGCATCGAATGGATGCAGAGCTCACACGGACTGGGCGAACTAGGCCCCGAGCTAGAAGGCTCAATACTTGACTATCTAACTTCAAACTATGGCCAAAAAACCGCTTCACGTAGACAGGCGCTGCCTATACACCTCATGCCAACCACTCCTAACTCGTAAGCGAGACAATGAGCAGCGATCAACTTTCCATGTTTGAGGACGATAGCGCCGCAGCTGAACTACCAGGGGCGAAATGCAAATCGTTCAGTGTTTCACTCAGCAGAACTGTGGTCGCACCTCCAGAGAAAATTTTCGATCACTGGCTGATACCCACTTTCGTAGGTAGCTGGATGTTTGGCAGTCATGTCGGTAACGAGAAAATCATCG
This sequence comes from uncultured Pseudomonadales bacterium, assembly GCA_949372635.1. Classification (GTDB taxonomy): domain Bacteria; phylum Pseudomonadota; class Gammaproteobacteria; order Pseudomonadales; family Pseudohongiellaceae; genus UBA9145. The sequence continues at coordinate 154,458 of CASIAB010000009.1, read as the reverse complement.
ATCTACAGAATGAAGTTCGCCCGGGCGGTTCCTATAGCTACCACATCACGCGCAATGGCAAGGAATTCTTGCAAGATGGCGAATACCTAAAAATCGATAGGCCGAAAAGACTGAGTTTTACCTGGCGCGAAGCCGCGAAGAAGAATGCTCACAAGAGCAAGATCAACTTAAGCCTCGATACTCAAGATGGGAAAACGAAACTCAGGCTATCGATGCAGATTGACCAAATCCTAGAACTCTATGGCGGCGAGATAAAGCAGCAGTGGTCGAAGCGACTCAAAGTGTTGGCAGCTCAAGTCAGTAAGTAACCCTCCTATTTTTGGCAGCATCACTATTTTATAAGAAACTGTCTGGATACCGATGAGTAAAATAGAACGAACAGAATTATCTCAACAACAAGTTGAATTTTTCAAAAAGTTAAGGTCAGTTGATTGGCAACCACCTCCGGGTATTCTGAATTTGGGAATAAAGCCCCACCTTTGGTTGAAGGAGGTATCTTACGGGCGTGTTGTCTATGAATGGCCAAATGACGGTAGCCGCGATATTCAAGAAGAACGTGTTTTTGGTGGATGGATAGCCGCACTTGCGGACCATATCGTATCGATGACAATGGCGAGCGCTCTGGAAGATGGCGAATGGTTCACCACCACTGAGCTGACCACGCGTATGTTTCGTCCCATGCAGAGTGGTGTTATTCGAATAGAAGGACGCCTAATCAATCGTGGTCGTACAACCGGCTTTGTTGAAGCAGACTTTTTCCAAAAGAACGGGAAACTGGCCGCAAGAGCCAGTGCTGCCAAGGCGATCCGAGCTCGTAGTAATTCTTCTTAAGACTCTCTACAAGAGCTCAGAGTATGGCCGTTGAAATGCACTACTCTCACGTAGCAGCAATGCACTCGATTTCTACACGGGTGTCTCCACCCAAGCTGATTCCTACGGCCGTGCGAGCTGGCTTGTTTTCAGGGAAGAACTCTGCGTAGACCTCGTTCATGGCACTCCACTCTGCCATGTCGACTAGAAACACTGTGCATTTCACAACTCGATCCATTGACGAGCCGAAGCGTTCGAGTGCGTCCTGAATTGCTTCCAGAGTACGTCGTGTTTCGGCCTGCACTCCCGGCTCTCCGAGCCCTCCTGTTTTACCGGCTAAAAAGATCAGTCCGCCATAGCGGACACCTTCGGAATAAGGCGCACGTGGATTCGGATTCAGGTACTCCGGCGCTGCGCTCTGCTGGGCAGTTTCAGAGGCTTGGGTGCCGGCTGTCTCGGGTTGACAGGCGAGCAAGACGGTTGATAGGGCAGCAATGGCAATGACTCTGGGCATGATGTTCTTCCTTGGGTTATTTACTAACAAGAATTATCTTCCAACAAGTCTATACGCTTGTTGGTGGGACCGCATGCTGAAATTCTCTGATCGAAAAAAATAAGGAGTGAGAGCAACTTGATCTAACATCGGAGCTCACCTTATCAAAGCACTCTGCCCCTTTGATTTGGATTGTTTTGATTTGGAACCAAAAATTGCAGATCTAGACTAGTATTGCGCGATGTTTCGCTGGTACATGCGCCAGTAATACCATTTGGCAACGACCTGCTCAGTACCGTCTTCAGCTACGGTTGTTGTAATTGGGTTTCTGCCGATAATTTCGGCGAGTTCGGCAGGATCGCGGACCAACGCCGCTGTCATTTCATAGATCTTTCCGTCGATCTTTAAGCGCACGCGTGGGTCGCGTTCGACGTTTGCCCACCACATTTTAAAATTGGGAAACTCTCTTTCCAGTCTTTCGCCTCTTGCACTGCCACCTACATAGAGTTTGTCGCCACGGGGAGTTGGCAGAATCGTAACCGAGTAAGGTACGCCATACCAGGTTCGAGTCTCAAGCATGATAGTGCTACCCCGTTCTGGATTCTCTACGTCAGAGACCCAATCCCAGTCAGCCACCGGCTCACGGACAACCTCTCCGGACAGCCACAATCCGGGCCAAGTCATCCGGCCTCTTTGATTGTATTCTTCAGTGGTGTAGTCCATGTATTCGGGGTCGAGCCCGGTTACACGCAGAGTCAACAAAGTGCCAAGCAGAAGAATTATGAGTCCCAGCAAACCTTTTCCTAAGTAACCCATGATTTCTTGCCTCTCTGTTCTATAGGATTTATAAATAGAGTCAAAATAATAACACAGTAGTTTTCGGCTACTTGGATTATTGACTGATGCTTCTTTTTTTCCACATCTGACCATTTTTGAGAGGGAATCGTGTCAAGCAATTCCATACACTAAACTTTCCGCCAATCTTGCTCCTCACAGCAGCGCTCTCAATTTAGCTCACGGCGGGAATGGAACTTATCATTGAAGCGGCATCTTGATCTGTGTGACGCACCAATCAGCGATTAATAGCGTCCATTTCATCATTAGATAAGCGGCTTAATTCAGAAGCAACAAACTCCTGTGTGGCCATCAACTCGCGGATATCCGGATCACCGGCAGATAAAGTCGGCAGCGTTGATAGCATCATGATCAGGGCTAAGCAGTGTCAAATCATCAATAGCCACCTTTGTATGGCTTTTAAGGAAAAGTTGGGTTCAGCTTCTCACATACCAGTAACGCAGGTAAAAAATACCCGGTAATACTAACAGTTTAACGACCACTCAAATTCTTATTATGCGTTTCGACTTCAAGATTACCTGAGTCAAAATGGCGTAGTCCCAGTTTCAGGCCCTGAGTCTGCTGCATATAACGCGCCGTTCACGCCCCCTTTCATGCGAAGAAATGAAATAATGTTCGAGATAAGCGACTTCCCTGGCATGGCGGTCGACGAAGACGCGTAGTACCTTAAGAACAAGCGAGCGTTCAGAGCGTCCGTGTCATTATGCCCGCTCCGTCACTTGGTGTTGACGCTCGCAAAATTCATCTTAGAACAGGTGAGTACTCTTGCTCTTCCCTTTGACCTGGCTCAGTAATGCTTCCCTTAAAAACCGGGTTGCCATCAGTTCCTAAGTCGAGGTCATTACCCTAACAGAGCCATTCTCCGACACAATTCACCGAATCCCTGCCTGTATGGAGCATGGGAGGAGACAAAGAACCACCGCTGGTGCATGATCTTAAGACTCATAATCCTAAATGAGCTATACTCGTTTAGTGATGCGTATAACTCAAATAAAGATTATTGGCTTACGAAGGAAGATGTCCATATTTCGCGGCCTCATAGTGTTGCTTGCCCTCTACCTATTGACCACAAGTATTCTTCCCCTTTTTGGGTGGCAACTTTTCATTTATCGGCCATTCAAATTAGAAGCTTTTGACCCGGTGCTAGGCAGCGCTCTAAACCTAGTAATTACCAAATCTGCCAGCTTCATGACCTTAAGCTTTTTTGCTTTAAACTACCTGCAAAATCGCAAGCCACTCTCATCAGTCGCTCCATTATTGGTTCATAGCAATTTCACTGTTATTTTTGGTGCTATTTTCCTCACTCAAAGCGACAACACTCAATAGTCTCATTGGGCACTCGTTTTTTTATTGAGTGTTGTATCCGTAATACTTTTTCAGGAAAACAAACAAGAAGGTAAGAAAATTTTTAGAAATGACTGGTGAAAGGCTGGTAGCAGAGGTTATCGACACTTTCTCTGATCATAAGGCAAATCCAGTATCGTCAAGTATCTCTGCAATAATCATTTTGCTCGAAGACGATAATAGTATAATGAAAAAATAAACTATCTAGATCATGTTCTTTCAGCCCACTTACCTAAACTACTCAAAATTACTATGAAAAATTTCGGCCTCTTCTTGATATCGCTAATCATTGCTAATGTGGGGATTCAAGTCCGCGCTCAAACCCCATCGGCGGTAGGAGCAGCCCACGGCGTGCGCAATGATCTACCGCAGCTCTATGATACACAGCGGACTTGGGGCGAGTTACCCGAAGGCACGAAATGGGCAGCAGTTACTGCCGTGGAACCTTCTCCTGATGGTCGGTTTATCTATGTTGTCCACCGCTGCATTGGCAACTCCTGTGATGGTCGCAGCGAAGCGCCAATTCTCAAATATGACTATGAAGGAAATTTGCTGGACTCTTTTGGTGCAGGACTGTTTGTTTTTCCACATGGTGCCACGGTGGACTATGAGGGAAATCTTTGGGTCACAGACGCGCGCAGTAACGACACTATTGGACATCAGGTTTTCAAGTTCAGCTCCGACGGTGAGGTTTTACTGACCCTCGGGCAACAAGCACGGGGCGGATCAACGCCGGAGCTTCTCTTCAACCCGAATGACGTTGTCATCGATCCTGAAGATGGGCATATCTTCGTAGCTGAAAGCCATCGGGGCGGTATGAATAATCGAATTGTGCATTATTCATCTGAGGGAAGATTCATTAATCAATGGGGAAGCAAAGGATCAGGGCAAGGAGAACTTAGCGAACCCCATAGCATAGCTATGGATTCCCAGGGACGCTTGTTTGTTGGTGATAGAGAAAATAATCGCATTCAAATTTTTAGTCGCGATGGCGCTTTTATCGACGAATGGAGACAGTTCGGTCGCCCAAGCGGTATTTTTATTACCCCTGATGACAAAATTTATGTAGCCGACTCGGAATCCGGGCCCGACACCGGCGCAGGTGAATTAATAGGAATCAAAAAGGGCATTCGCATCGGCTCAGCAATTGATGGCACAGTGACTGACTTCATCGAAGACATGGAACCGCTGAGGGACGATCATTCAGGCGCCGAAGGTGTTGGCGTAGATGCTAACGGAAATGTTTACGGCGCAGTAGTTAGACGACAGATGTTAGAGCGACATGTGCTGCGATAAAACTCAGTTTAGAACACATAGGGTAGAGTAATTTTATTTAGATTATTAAAAATCTCATAACACTCTTCTTCACACACTCTAGTTTTTTTAACTCTTTGATTCAAACTCGAATCGAGTCGCACTGTCTACCAAAAATATTTCATGTCGATAGTTCCACTGCGCTCTGCGGCTTATCTGTAAACATTTAATAGTCATGCCTAGGATTTTTATTAGCGACTGCAAGGGAATTTAAAATATCAGAGGCTTTAACCCCGCTATGCAATCCATTATTAATCAGTAAAGCAGCGATTAAAATGAAATCTCTATTTAGATTGTGGGATTTCTTACTCTATTATTTTCGAAATCAAATCTACATTGGTCTCAGGATTAGCATCATCAGATGGGTCATAGAAAAATCCAGCTACTACGCTTATTAAAATCGCGGGCCTGATCTCGGTAGTCAGGCGACGACATAGTTATCTGGATCCTCATTATCGAACGAGAGTAGATGCACCCGCTCAGCGTTTTCAAGAAGCAGTGACATAGCGGTCCGCTGGACCTAGGCAAGATCGCTGCCCCGAGATCCGGCAACCCCAACTTCCTAGGTTAACCGCAGCGCTTGCGTGGTTTCTTCGGGGCATCCCTCGCTAATCCTGACACGCTAGCTGCAAAGCGTTCGGCAAAGGAGAGACTAGTCCTAGATATGCCATTACCGTCACATCGTTGTCTTTGCTAATATTCCCTGCATGAATCGATCCAAGGAAATTCTTTAGATTCAGGATTCATTGTAATCAAGTTGAAATATCGCTGCCTACTCGGTAGATTAATAAGTTTTTGGAATCAAATAGGTAAGGATGAAAGGAAAGATGAAGAGGCTACACAAAATAATGCTATTCACTGTCACAGTTCTGGGGTTATCAGCTACAACTAGCTTCTCTTATAGTCAGGGGAATTTTACCGGGGTGGAGCTTTCCATAACGTCCGTCGCTGGTAACGTTTACATGATCCAGCGCCCAGGAGGCGGCGGTAACATCGGCGTTCAAGTTGGTCCCGACGGTGTACTCTTGGTCGACTCACTATTTGCGCCACTTACCGATAGACTGGTAGCAGCCTTGAAGCAGGTGACCGAGGAAGACATTCGGTTTCTGATCAACACCCATATTCATATTGATCACGTGGGTGGTAATGAGAACCTGGCAGACATGGGCGTGCTGATCTTTGCTCATGACAACACGCGCCTGCGCTTTTTCGAGGAAAGAAGTCGCTACCCAAGAGCCGGAGGCAGTTACGCGCCTCAACAACCTGTCGCAGCTAGGCCGCTAATAACCTTCAACGACACCATGAGCTTCCATCTTAATGGAGAAGAGGTGCGGGCTTTTCTGGCACCTCCTGCCCACACAGATGGAGATAGCTTCGTCTACTTTGCAGGATCAGACGTGCTCCACCTTGGCGATGTGTACCGGACTACCGGCTATCCCATTGTCGATATCTACAACGGCGGCACCCTCAGAGGCACAATCGCGGCAATCGATCAGGCTATTGATTTAGCAGGCCCAGACACAAAAGTTATACCCGGTCATGGCCTCGAAGTGGTTGGTCGAGACGAATTAGTAGAATTTCGTGACATGATTCTCGACATTCAAGGCCAAGTTCTCAGCATGATCCGAGAGGGGAAAAAACTGGACGAGGTGATGGCGGCCCAACCGACTGCTGCATATGATGCCCAATGGACCGACGACCCTGGCTGGGGGCCGGTAGATTTTGTTCCTATCGTCTACTATGAACTCGGCGGCTCAGGACGCTTGGCCGATCGCTAATTTGAATCAGCAAACAATCATTATCAGAACATTGGGTTAAAATCATGAATGTTACAAGAAAGATTTCCTTACTTTTCCTTATATCTTTTAGCTGCCAGTCATTGCTAGCACAGGATGATGATTTCTTTTTCTATTCTGACCTCGCTCGAGATTGGTATCAGGGTGGAGATTATTTCGAATGGACATCTACCACTAAAGATAACGACGATACCAAGGTAAATGTTTTCTATAGAACCTGGGGAGACGAAACTAAACCGAAGTTGCTGCTGATCCATGGCTTCCCAAATTCCAGCTTCGACTATCACAAGATGATCCCCTTTCTTGAAGACGAGTATCATATTGCAGCGCTTGATTTCCCTGGCTCAGGCTTCTCTGACAAGCCGCTTAATGGCTACAACTACATGCTGGCAGAGAATGCAGAGATCGTTGATCACTTCGTTCGAGAAGTAGTTGGATTCGAAAATTTTGCGCTCTATACCCATGACCGGGGTGTGAGCATAGGACTAGCGTTTCTTGGTAATTACCTGGATAACCCTGACCCAGGTTATACGATTAACTATCACTTCCTTTCCAACAGTGGCATGTTTCTTCCCCTGGCCAATCTGTCCGCCGCTCAGATGAGGATGCTCGATCCCGGTACCGCCGCGCAAATGCTTGCATTGCGAGCAGCACAGCCGCGGCGCACCGAGGGCGAGCCTGAATCACTTGCCTACTCCGATATTTTCGCATTTAACCAAGGTAATATTTCCCTGATTTATGTTGGCCGTTATTTGTTAGAACGACAGGCTAACGAAGTGCGCTGGTTAGAGAACTTACCGCGCAGCCCGGTGCCCGTAGCGTATCTTTGGGGATTAGCTGATAGCGTGAATCCCGTTCGAATTTCCCATCATGTGTGGAATACCTATCTAAATGAACGGGAAGCCCAGAGTAGCTTTTGGCTATTACCAACAGCAGCCCACTATCCTCAGCGTGAGAGCCCAGAGGAAGTTGCGGAAATTGTTCGCATGGCTCTGACGGGTCAGATACCCGACCTTGAATCTGAAGGCGATTTTATGCGGAGTTATCTCTCAAACAGAGCAGCTGATGATGCAGTCTTTGTGGGGCATTCAAAAATCGAGGAATTGGACTTCCCCAGCACCATTGAATACACCCCATCGGGCTATCGTGTCATGGACTAAAATACCGGCGAGTGTAGATACTTCCACAAAACGGCACTAGCGGCTTGCTACAAGCCCAACTGCGCGAAGCCCACATGGGACAAACAGCTCTCAGACAGTTGGGGTCGCGTCTCGCACACCCCGCGGCGGTCTTCTAAGCTTATTTTCCAATAAATTTACCCCGCCTCTATTAGCTGATCAAGATTCCAAAAACTATTAACGTATTTTTAGGTAAGGTATATACGTAAGCACCAAATTGTTATTTGGCTACTTTGTTACTAATCAGTAAGATACCTCATAGTGGTAATTTAGTGAGAGAATATAAGAACAACAAAAAGGGTCGCAAAGAATGAACGAAGAAGCTTCTGCATTACTCGCGCCGCTGCTATCGCTGGTAGGCGAAAATATTTATCTGCAAGCATTGATTCCTCTCATTCTAGGTATAGCGGCTGGGTGGATTTTTAACAACATAATCATAACCAATTTGAAAAAACTGGCTTCCAAAACTAATCTCGTAGTCGACGATCATCTATTCAACCTTTTACAAAGCCCACTATTCAATAGCATTTTGTTAGTAGGAGTTTCTGGCTCCATATTCATTCTTGCTCCACCGGAACCTTACCTAGGAATTTCTTTTTCATTAATTCAAACTTTTGCGATTGTAATCTGGGTAATGTTCCTGCTGACAAGCAATCGAATTATGCTGACTGCTATAGCTCGAAATAAGAATAGAGTTAAGGCTGTTCATAATCAAACGCTACCTTTGTTCTTGAACTTAATTAACATATTCATAGTGGTTATGGCGGTTTATTTTATTTTCTCCGCATGGCATATAGATATGACAGCCTGGCTGGCATCTGCAGGCATTGTAGGTATCGCCGTTGGCTTCGCTGCCAAAGACACACTTGCCAATCTATTCTCCGGCGTCTTCATCATGGCAGACGCTCCGTACAAAATTGGGGATTACGTTGTTCTGGATACTTTGGAGAGAGGTGAAATTACCCATATCGGTATTCGTTCTACTCGAATGCTAACCCGCGGAGACGTAGAAATTACCATTCCTAACTCTGTTATGGGTAATACTAAAATTATTAACGAATCTGGGGGCCCTCACGAGAAGTTCCGCTGCTCAATAGCCGTTGGTGTTGCTTACGGTAGCGACATTGATCTCGTTAGAAGCATTCTAGTCAATATCGCCATTGCCGAAGAGACTGTTTGCGCCGACCCTGAGCCTAGGGTGCGCTTCCGAGTGTTTGGCGCATCAAGCTTGGATTTCGATCTACTAGTCTGGATCGAAAAGCCCATGTTACGAGGGAAAGTGGTGGACATACTCAATACTGAAATTTATCACCAGTTCAGAGATAACAACGTGGAAATCCCTTATTCAAAACAGGATCTCTATATCAAGGAATTGCCTTCCAAAGAGTAAACTATTTGAACGCTGCTCTTAGCTTCAGGCAGAGAATAAATTGGGACAGATTTATTATACAAACGAATAGCATACTAGCTCGAAATTGATTTTTAATAATTCAGCGCCATCAACTGCGTCCGCAGTTAGTGACGATCGCATAACACGAGGGTCATAGGAAACAAAAAAGGCCTGAGCCTACTTCTTATTCATTGCCTCTTCTGCTATTCCCTGAGTTCTTTTTCCTGAACCCGCGCTCCTGCCAGCGTGCCAATCATCGAGTGGTTGCCTTCGTGACAAGCATACTCATAGGGAATCTGATCTGACTTAGGCCACACCATTTCGCCACTAAAAGAATCGGTATAGTCGGCGTCTTCCATCGTAAAGCTATATATCAAACTACCATTAGTGCTTGGACTAAAGCGTTCAAGCAAACGACGATCTGCCGGCTGACCAGGCTGATCCAAAAAATTCATTGTTTCTACGACAAGGTGTCACCCTCCCACCAGCCAATAGAATCCCCGTCGAAAGTCGCTAGAACGGGAGAATTATGCTGCTCGTCATCTATGCGAACAATTCGAGCCCAATGCATCCACTCGACATAGAGCATTAGATAATCATCGGTTTGTACGATCGTTTTTAGATTTTGTAAACCGTCGGCCGGGCAGGTACCGTCGAGTTCAGGTAAATATGCAGCGAACCGACAAGGTAAAGTTTTCAGGACCATCGTAAGGTTGATCACCCGTTTCCAGCCACCAAGCAGCGTCCTGTTCTGGCCAGGAGAACTTTGGAGCTTTGTCAGCCTTGGCTTCCCCCTCGACCGTTAGGGCGGGGAACCGTCCATTTTCAGGATAAGTCAGGATGGACGTTCGGTACTGACCATCAATACTGAAACCGTCATTACCGCGCTGATACCAGAAATCGTTGTAGTTACCAACATCGGCACCCCGCGCTGGCGCGGCGCGATCGGGATCGCTCACGCTGGAACCGCGTGATCGCGCATCCATCTCCCTATCTCTAATTGCCTGAACTTCTTCCGGGCTCAAGACCAGTCGATCACCGAATTCGCTTGGACGCTCAAGCGGAGTCAGGGTTGAGATGTCGTAGTTACCACTGAAATCCGGCTTGCCTGAACTTGTACGCGGAATGTCATCTTGGGCGATTGTCAGGGCTGGCAGATAGACAATTAGAAATAGCGTTGTAAGAACCGCTAGTTTCTTTATCATTGATTTCTTCCTGATTTATATGTTGATCTGGCTTTTCAAACCGGTTTAGCTTGAAAAGAATCAATCTAAAAACACTAAAGATCAATGTTTTCGCAGTTGCAATTTATTGATCTAAAGGGAATATCGTTCACGCAGTCTACTGAAAATCCTCGGGTCAGTGGTTCGATTCCGTCCTTCGGCACCATACATAAGACGACAGAGCCCCACTGTCCTTGTGGACTATAGGGCCAACATGCGCTCCATAATCGCGGTATCGGACCTCTCCTCCGTCGTCTTGAAATCGAAGTAGATTCAGCATATAGACGGCGTCGGAGGAATCCCCGCAAACTGCATACCACTAGCGGCCTATATCTGAATCTTGTGCTTTGCGAATCGTCTGCTGCGCCGCTAGTGGCAAGATATAACCATCCGCAACATTCTGCTTAGCTACTTCTCTAACAGCATCCACGTAAGCGTTGTGATTAGGGTAGAGCGTATCTAGCGTTGCTTGATCGAAGGGCTGATGCGAGCCATAGAGAAAGCAGAAACGATTACTACCATTATTCATGCCCGTATTCTTCGCCGTAGCGACAACGTGCTCCGCGAGACGAATACCACCTAGCACATTGCCGTATTCATCGCGGGCAAATTCCACTTCTGGCATCATACGCCGGAGTTGCAACGGCTCGGCTGTCGGTGGCGCTATATCATCGCGAATCCATACGACCAGATGCTCGAACGCAGCATTCATGACATCCCGGAAGGGTACGCGACTATAGGCTGGCAAGTCACAGCCTTGATCTCGTGGCTGCACATTTTCTAGTGACAGCCTCTCACGTAAGTTTCTAACTTTGCCGTATTCGATCTCGAAAGGTATATCTACGTGAGAACTACCTGCTACTTCCCACTGGCGAAACGTGTCGGTATCCGGCTGTGGTGATGCCGCTCGACGCGGCATGTCCGTCTCTGCCATGATCTTAAAAATCTTTACAGGCTGATCGTCTCTAATCCGCCCGCCGCCGCCATGCACCATCACGCCGTCGTAGACTGGGTCTAAAGGATGTACGTTGTTGAGGTAGGTCGCGAGGCGGCTTGCCGACTGAGAATGACCGGTGGCGATGATCTGCTCGGCCCTGAGCCCATCTAGAAGATCCAATTCGCCGTTAGCTGGGGAATCGCCAACTCTATATATAGCTTTTCCAACAGCGGAGAATATATCGTAAGAAAGCTCGTCTCGAGTCGCCATGCCATCATGAGTTACATCTAATGACCCGTAGCGAGCATCGCTCCACTGCTTCATAGTATCGATACCCATCTGTTGAGCCGAAACTACAACATAGGCATATCCATTACGAATGAAATGACTACCTGACTGCCACCAATCAATATCTTTATCCGGACCACCAGTTACGTTTATCCATTCGACGATGACGATGCCGTTAAATGCAGAGGCTTCGGGCCGGCGCACTATGAGACGCGTCTTGTAGCTATGGTCGCTATCGACAATAGAAGCATTCTCTAACTCCGAATCGCTGTAGCGATTCGCCCTGCCCTGGATGAAATACTCTTCCTCTACATAGCCAACAGCGTCTAGTTCAATCGCGCTCGCACTGTAGATAGTATTGAGAGTTCCGCTGCCTGCTTTATCCGCAGGAATTGGGCCACTGATGGTAGCCGACGGCACCTGTGCAACCGCCTGATTGGCGAATAGAAGCAATGCAGCTGCGAGTTGAATTAGATTCCAAATGTTTCGGTTCATGAATCCTCCATATTACTTACATTGCAAAGAAAAGCTTATTGCCAAGAACTAACTAGCTCGTCATAGTCAATGGTTATGCCTTGCGGCTTCTCATTAGCTAACTTTGGCTTAGGCGCACCGGGCTGGCTAAGCCAATACTCTCGGCTCTGCGGCCTCATTCAGTCGAGGCCCACAATCACCCAATACGTCAGCTCGCTCTAACCTCTGCATCAGGCGTTCTTGGGCCACAGCAAGAGCCGTCAGCGCTTCTTGCGGAGTCTTGGCGCCAGAGGAGGCATCACCGATGTTCTGCCACCAAAGCTGCGCCAGTCGTGGATAATCCGGCACGTTAGTGCCTGTAGGTGTCCACTGCACACGGGCAGGTGAGCGATAAAACTCTACCAATCCGCCGAGCTCCACCGAGCGTTCACTGAAACTCTCATGCCGGATATCTGAATCGCGAATAATGGTGAGTCCTACATGGCTCTTCTTTAGAGAGACCGTTTTCGAGGTAACGAACTGGGCATACAGCCATGCAGCCTTTGCCCTGTCTACCGGCGTCGACTTCATCAATGTCCAGGCACCAGTATCTTGATAGCCCAGCTTCTGCCCTTCTTCCCAGTAAGCTCCGTGGGGCGAAGGCGCCATACGCCACTTAGGCGTGCCATCGTCATTCATTACCGGTAGACCTGGCAGAACCATGTCTGCGGTAAAAGTCGTATACCAAAAAATTTGCTGTGCGATATTACCCTGCGCAGGAACTGGGCCTGCCTCGCTGAATACCATGCCAGCAGCCTCGGGCGGTGCGTAGCGCTGAAGCCAATCTACATATTTAGTTACGGAATATACTGCAGCTGGCCCATCAGTCGCACCTCCGCGCTCGACAGTCGAACCCACGGGACGACAGCCATCAACTCTAAGACCCCATTCATCTACAGGAAGACCATTAGGAATACCCTTGTCTCCAGCACCGGCCATAGACAGCCAGGCATCAGTGAAGCGCCAGCCAAGAGACGGATCCTTCTTACCGTAATCCATGTGCCCATAAACTATCTGCCCATCGATCTCGCCGACATCGTTACTAAAGAATTCAGCGATATCCTCATAGGCAGACCAGTTCACCGGCACTCCCAGCTCATAGCCGTACTTAGCACTGAACTGCTGTTTCAGATCGGGATCAGTGAACCAGTCGTATCGAAACCAGTAGAGATTAGCGAATTGCTGATCTGGCAATTGATAGATTTTCCCATCTGGGCCGGTGGTAAAGGAAATACCGATAAAATCTTCTAAATCTAATGTAGGCGAAGTGACATCGTCTGCCTCTCCCACCATCCAGTCGCTCAGGTTACGAACTTGCTGGTAACGAAAGTGTGTGCCTATCAAGTCTGAATCATTCACGTAAGCATCGTAGATATTTTCACCCGATTGCATCTGCGTCTGCAGCTTTTCTACTACATCGCCCTCGCCTATCAAATCGTGAGTGACCTGAATGCCAGTGATCTCCGTGAACGCCTTTGCTAACACCTGCGCTTCATACTCATGGGTCGTAATGGTCTCTGAAACCACTTTGATTTCCATTCCCGCGAATGGTCGTGCCGCGTCGATAAACCACTGCATCTCTGCAAGCTGCTGTTCAGAGTCAAGTGTGGAGGGCTGAAACTCAGAAAGCCACCGCTGCGCATCTTCAACATCGGCAGAGCTTGTCGCTATCGTTGATAAAAATATCGCGCAGCTCAGCAGCGTTTTTGAAAACCTTATTTTTGGAAACCTTAGTTGACGAGTAATCATGCAAGACCCCTTCTAATTAATTTCAACAACGACTCACTGCGCACCGCACTGCAAAATTTTCTTCTCTAAACGAAGCGAAAAACCAACAAGGTATAGACTAAGCATGCAGCAAGACCCCACCACAGGTTCAAACCCACCAGGGTCAACCAAGCCATACAAATAAACGCACTACCAAGCAGAGAGACGAAAAATCTGTCTCCGCGGGTGGTTTCGAAGCGAAGAATACCGAGACGTGGGCCACCACCCGGGCTAAAATATTCCCAGATCGACATAGTAAGAAGCAGCGAGGCTATCACTGCGAAGAATATCGCCGTGGGCTGCGTCCAAGCCATCCAAGAGAGATCCATTGATACCTTCTAATCTGCGGTTTTATCGGTATTTTGAGAAGCTTGAGCTTAGCAAAATTTCACCCTCACCCCAATTGTTTATATGCCGCAGAACTAACGGCTAGTTGAGTTTACTCCTATAGATCTGACGGGCCTCCTCGAACTGTGCGAAGACGTGAGCCTTCTCAGTCTCGGAACGCCAACCTGGCCATGCATCGGCGAGTGCTTGCAGTTTATCGATCCAGCGGATCGCATAGTCAACCGATTGCGGGTTTCGAATTGGCTGATCGCCTACTTGAAACCATATTGGATTAGTGAATGCCTGCACATAACCGACGTCTAAAGGAAAACGCTGATCTCTTTCCCCTTCTGTACGCAGATGACACCAACCGCTTCGGTCAATTGAATGCTCGAAGGAAATATTCAGGCTATTCTTATTTCTGCGTAGCGGAAAAGTCTCAACGAGTTCGCCATTGCACACGAGTACCAAATCTTTAAGCTCTGTGATAGAACGTAGGCGCCCAGAGATTGTTATCTCACCACCGCCAGCGGGTAGTTGAACTGTGTCGCCAGGCAATGAGTTGCCAACTTGCATCTCCAGCAGAGGGCCAGAACTAACGAAGGCACGGCCCCGCTTTAACCCTGTAAACCAGGCATCCATATTCAGGCCGAGGTTTCCGGTGAAGACATAGGTGCGATAGGAGCCAATCAGCTTGCTACGATGCAGTGACGATATCGAGTCTTCACCACCTGTTGCCGTTACGCGCAGACCGTTATTCCAGACCGCATACAGCGGGTAGAAACCCGATGTCGCAGAATCCGACCACTCCAATGCATCGGCAGTGCCCAAGGCCGCATCCACCATGAATCCCTTGCCGCCGCCTAGATTCCCTTCAAGTGGGTCCTCCTCTCCTAGGTAGGGGTGCACATAGCCCGTTATAGCGCCCTGCTCCTTCGCCTTACGAAACATGTCTGTGTTACTCGGATATAGGCTCTCAACAGCAGTACCTTCATAGCCGGTAACAAACGGTGAGATTAAATGCTCGCGCATGCCAAACATGAACACGTGACCGTAGAATGGCGGCCTGTATTCCTGACCCACCACAACAATCTGATCTTTCTCTGAGATAGGGTGCTGCCCACCGCCGGGCACGAAGAATTGATAGTCGAGAATGCGATTATCTTTATTTGCCACTTGCTCGAGCACCAAGTCCTGATCCTCAGAGCGCGACATCATCATTAAGTTCTCTAGGGTATTGTGCAGATTGCCGCCGTAGTTTGCATGCACGTGGGTTGAGGCGCTATACCAACCTTTCGCTCCCATGTCCGTCATCTGCTCCAACTCAACAGTCAGCTGAGCGACTTCCCCCTCTTCGACTTCCACCTCAATGCTTTGTGGAAAATACTCGAACCCTCTTACAAAATTTAGCGAAGCTTCACCAACGGGCAGAGTTAGCTCAAATTCGCCGGCGTTATGAAATATCTGATCGCCTCGAGTACCTGCGCGAGCATACGCATCGTTAGGCGTGTAGAACTTCCTATCAGACGCCTCTAGGTGAACTCGATTATGCGTGACGCCGCCGCTGCTATCCACAACTCGAACTTTCAGATATCCCATAGGACGTTTAAAATGCAATTCACTTATCGCGACACGAATTAGTTTACCGCCATACGTCTCTAGCAGTTGTAACTGAGGGAGTCCTCCTTCATTAGATATAAAGGCAATCCATTCTCCATCTGGCGACCAACGTGGATGAAAGGCATCGTGCTGGAAAAATGTCATCTTGTAGGGCTCGCCGCCTTGAGTTGGCTGCACATAGAGATTATTGAATTGATCGGCAGAGCCACTGGTAGAGGTATAAACAAAGCGGCGCCCATCGATCGATACATCCGGCCGCGTACGATACAAAGTCTGCTCGGCAAGAACCGTAGTAGCCTGCAGAATTCCATCTTCTACCGCTGGTACACGCAGCACATTGCCCGAGCCTAGCGGCACATTTCTATTCGATACGATCAGCAATTCATCGCCATCGGGCAGCCATGCCGGCGTGATATGCATGTCGCCGCTGCCGAAATAGAGTCTGTTACTACCGTATTCATTGTCACGGCTAACGGCTACAGGCTCGCCTGCCCATTGCCCGTCCGAGATTGCTCTAACGTACACATTGAAGTAACCACTGGGGTTGGTAGAGACATAGGCAACTTTAGTACCGTCGGGCGAAAAGACCGGGTCTGTGTAGATAACCTGGTCGTCGGTTAGCGTGTGAGACACGCCAGTCTCAGTATTGAAAATTTCAAGCTGAATGCGTTGGTGCTCATAATCAGCTGTATAGATTATCCATCTCCCGTCGGGGGACCAATCCGGCGAGGAATGATATGCATCGTTGTAAGTGAGTTCATAGGCTCCCCCCGTATCCGGGTCAACTTTCCAGATACTTCCCTGCATCGCTACTGCTATCCACTCACCATCGGGCGACCAGTCCGGGGCCCACGGCGTTGCACTCGGCGAAGGCGGAAAATAAAAATTGTGCATGTAGTTCCCACCGCTACGCGCAGCGGGATAGAAACGTGCCTGCGCTGTGATCTCGACACTTAGGAAACTCATAGTGATGAATAGGACTAGGGAATATAAGCGAATTGACTTCATAAAAAATTCGGGCTCCACAGTGCTGGGATAGAAATTATTATTATGCGTGATCAGACCAAGACTATACCAATATTCGCCGGATCGCATTAGTCATTGAGAGGCTTGAGGACCAGCATCTTTGAGATGCGGCCGTTGGCCTACAGCGTACTAGACACTTACAAGCCCTCGGCTAGGATTGTTCGCCACTAGCACCCTACAACAGTCCAACTGAAATTCTCAGAGTTTAGCGTTTCTTTTGAAAAAGTAAGGTCTTTGTAATACGAGCGCGCAGTATGCCCAGAAGGTTAACTGAGCTCAGGCTACACACGACCCAAAGCAAAACCCTTAGCTATGTGATTTCTCACGAAGTAAATAACCAACGCACCAGGAATAATTGTGAGAATACCCGCAGCAGCGAGAACCCCCCAGTCAAGACCGGAGGCAGAAACGGTGCGCGTCATAACAGCACTGATAGGCTTCGCATCGGTGACGGTTAGAGTGCGAGCAATGAGAAGCTCGACCCAAGAAAACATGAAACAGAAAAACGCGGCGACACCGATCCCCGAACCGATAAGTGGAGTAAATATTTTAACGAAGAAACGCGGGAACGAATAGCCATCGATGTAGGCAGTCTCGTCTATCTCTTTCGGCACGCCGGACATGAACCCTTCAAGTATCCAAACCGCCAACGGCACATTGAACAGGCAGTGAGCGAGGGCTACTGCGATGTGGGTATCGATCAAGCCAAAGGCCGAATACAACTGAAAAAATGGCAGGACAAAAACCGCAGGTGGCGCCATGCGATTGGTAAGCAGCCAGAAGAAGAGATGCTTGTCTCCCAAGAATTTATAGCGCGAGAATGCATAAGCAGCTGGTAGTGCAACGCTGATGGCGATAACCATGTTCATCACTACATAGGTAAGCGAATTGATGTAACCGTTGTACCAAGACGAGTCGGTAAAAATGGTGATGTAGTTGTCCAGCGTAAAGTCCTGCGGCCACAGCGTAAACGTTGACAGGATCTCCTGATTGGTCTTAAAGCTCATGTTCAGCAGCCAATAAAGAGGCAGCATCAAGAAAACTATGTAGGCGGTTATCCCAGTAAACTTAACCTTGAGCATGCTATTCGCCGAGATCGCCATTATTGTGGACCCCCGCCACTGGTCGGCTCGTCATTGTCGTAGCTCGTCATCACCGTGTAAAAAACCCAACAAACCAAAAGGATGATGAGGAAATAGATAAGCGACATAGCCGCAGCGGGCCCAAGATCGAATTGACCCACCGCCATTTGCACTAGATCAATAGAGAGGAAGGTTGTGATATTACCCGGCCCTCCACCTGTCACCACAAACGGCTCGGTGTAGATCATGAAAGAATCCATGAAGCGCAGCAGAACAGCGATCAGCAATACGCGCTTTATCTTGGGCAGCTGTATAAAGCGAAATACCGCCCAACGTGTGGCGCCATCGATACGCGCTGCCTGGTAGTAAACTTCGGGGATCGATACGAGCCCTGAATAGCAGAGCAGCACGACCAATGAGGTCCAGTGCCAGACATCCATGAGTATTAGCGTCAGCCAAGCGTCCAAGTTATTTTGCGTGTAGTTATAATCGATGCCAAGGCTGGCGAGTCCATGGCCCAGCAGACCGATATCTACTCTTCCAAACACTTGCCATATGGTTCCGACCACATTCCAGGGGATCAGCAGCGGCAGAGCCATTAGCACTAGGCATACGGACGCGCCCCAGCCACGTTTTGGCATCGCCAGCGCGATCAAAATGCCCAAAGGAATTTCAATGGCTAGGATCAGACCTGAAAACAATAGAGTTCTTAATAGTGCGTTATGAAATCGTTCAGATGAGAGTATCTCTTGAAACCATTCCGTGCCGACCCAGAAAAATTCATTGTTCCCAAAGGTATCCTGCACGGAGTAGTTAACCACTGTCATTAGCGGGATAATCGCGCTGATGGCAACTAAGATCAGCACTGGCAGCACCATAAACCAGGCTTTGTTGTTCTGAGCTTTCTGGATACTCATATTGTATCGTCTCCCCTGCCACTGCCGACCCTATAGCCGTCTGCATAGAGATTAATGCGTGTCGAATCGAAGGAAACGCAGGGATTCTCAGGAATCGCGACGCCGTCCTTGACTAAAGCACACAGCGCAACGCCCGCAATCTCGCCACGGACAATAACGTGTCTACCCACGTCTTCTAGCGCAGTTACAGTAAGTGGCATGCCCTCGCTTGAAGACAATTTAATATGCTCGGGGCGAATACCTAACTCGAAGCGGGCGGCAGGGTTATCGCCAGTTATGTTCACGGAGAATTTCGTTCCTACGAATACCGCATCGATTCCATCGATCTCGCAGGGCAGCACGTTCATACCTGGCGAGCCTATGAACTTACCAACGAAGGTATGCTCGGGAGTTTCGAATAGTTGCTGAGGTGTCCCTACCTGCACGACCGCCCCCTCGTACATAACAATCACCTCATCAGCGAATGTAAGTGCCTCAGTCTGATCATGGGTCACATAGATCATCGTATGTTGAAAGCGCTGGTGGATCTTTTTTAACTCTGTACGTAACTGCCATTTCAAATGCGGATCGATAACTGTCAACGGCTCGTCGAAGAGAATCGCTTGAACGTCAGTTCTAACCAGTCCTCGGCCTAGAGAAATCTTCTGTTTATCATCGGCTGTCAGCGAGCGTGCTCTATCGTTCGCTCGCTCCTGCAAATCGAGCATCTGCAGTACGTCCGCTACTCGTTTCTCAATCTCATTTTTAGCTATGCCCCTGTTGCGCAGAGGAAATGCTAGATTATCTGCGACGGTCATCGTGTCGTAGACAACAGGAAACTGAAATACCTGCGCGATATTGCGCTGCTCCGTCGTCCGGTCTGTCACATCGATGTCGTCGAAGAGCACTCTCCCCTCGGACGGCCTGAGTAAGCCTGAGATGATATTTAATAGCGTCGTCTTACCGCATCCGGATGGCCCGAGCAAGGCGTAGGCACCGCCGTCACTCCAGCTCTGCTGCATGCTATGCAGCGCATAGTCGGGAGCCGATGGATAACGATGTGCCAATGATTGTAGTCGTATAGATGCCATTTTTAGCTTTTCCCTGTCGACTGCCATTCAACAAGCGCATCGTCGCTGTCGAACAAGAACAGATGCTGTGGTTGTACATAAAATACTACCGTATTCGCTACTGCAAAATTCTGCACGTCGCGGAGCAGCGCGACCCAGGAATTATCTTCCATAGAAAAATGCACGAATGTCTCAGAGCCAGTCAATTCTGTTACTGACACACTGCCTTTAACCTCGATGTCATCGAGGCCGTCTCTTTCGCGACCAAGATGATGCGGCCGCACCGCCAAGGTATAGTTTCCGTCAGGTATCTGCTCGATGTTGATTCCGAGCTTTTGCTGACTATTCGCGAACGCCAACTCCCCTGCAACGCATTCCACCTTCGCGCTATTCAGTGGCGGATCTGAAAAAATCTTGGCCGAGCGCAGGCTGGCGGGCGTTCGGTACAGATCCAAAGTTGGAGCGAACTGCTCGACCCTGCCTTCATGCAGACATACCGTATCGCCACCGAGTACTAGGGCCTCAGTAGGCTCAGTGGTCGCGTAGACCAAGACTGCCCCCATGGCCGCAAATAAGGCCGGTAGCTCAGCACGCAGTTCTTCGCGTAGTTTATAATCGAGATTTGCCAACGGCTCATCCAATAACACTAAGTCTGCCTTCTTAACGAGCGCTCGCGCCAACGCGACTCTCTGTTGCTGCCCGCCGGAAAGAGTATCTGGGGTACGATCGAGCACCTGTGTCATTTGCAGCAATTCGGCTACTTCAGCTACTTGCCTATTTATCTGACTCGTTTCAACACGAGCTACCCGAAGCGGTGAGGCAATATTCTCAAACACCGTCAGCGAGGGATAGTTGATGAATTGTTGGTACACCATTGCCACGTTGCGTTTCTGCACAGCCATGCCCAATACCGATACACCGTCGAAGAGCAGCTCACCACTATCGGGCTTATCGAGGCCGGCCATGATGCGCATCAGGGAAGTCTTCCCAGAGAGCGTGGGGCCGAGAAGAATATTCAACTCGCCGCGCTGCATGGACAGAGAAATATCATCAAGAAGAACATCCTCCCCTTGGTGGCGCGTAATGTTTCGCAGCTCAAGCATTCAAAAATTCCATAAAATAGTACTCTAACCGTACTAGCATGCAGGAAAAGACTGCTCTATGTAGTTAGCGAGTGAATCCCGTTCGGAACGTGAAAATTTCAGGCCTAGCTTGCTGCGTCGCCAGAGAATATCGTCTGTCGACTTCGCCCATTCTTCTGTGCAAAGGTAATCTACCTCTCTCTGATAGAGGTTATGGCCAAACTTCACACCAAGATCGATCATAGCTGAAGCATCACCCAAGATATCGAAGCTGAGAGTCCCGTAGCTGTTCAACCAACGGTTGATAAGATCCGGACCCAACCACGCATACTTCGAGACCATTTTTTTAAATAGGTGTTCCGGGAGACCAAAGTCACCTCCAGGCAATTTTGCATCCTTAGTCCATGCCGGACCCATAGCAGGCAACGTGTCCTCTAGCCTACTTAACACATCTTCCGCGAGGACTCGATAGGTGGTCACCTTGCCACCATAGACTGAGAGTATCGGATGTGGCTCAGATTCCAACTCTAAGTTGTAGTCTCTTGACACCTTGCTCGCGTTTACTTCTTCATCGCCTATGAGCGGCCTCAAGCCTGCGAAGCTGTATACAACATCCGAGTGCAAGATCGATTTCTTGAAGTATAGATTCACTATCGAGAGTAAATAGCTGATCTCTTCTTTAGAGATTTCTACACGCTCCAGATTTCCCTCGTGTTCAGCTTCTGTCGTACCGATCAAGGTGTAGTCTTGCAACCACGGGATTACAAAAATTACCCTGCCGTCATGATCCTGCAACATAAAAGCCTGTGAGCCAGAGTGCATACGTGGCACTACGATATGGCTGCCTTTGACGAGGCGAATTTCATGCTCTGCATCCTCATTACTGAGTTGTTCAGATAGAGCGGCGACCCAGGGACCTGCCGCATTCACAATGGCTTTGCAGTCGATTTCAGTGTCAGTATTGCTAGCATGATCATGAAGAATAACGCGCCAACCATTATCTAGAGAAGTCATGCCCGTGCATTCTGTGCGCGTGAGTATCTGGGCTCCGTGCTGCTTCGCCTGCAGCGCATTCAATACGACTAGGCGTGAGTCATCTGCCTGTGCATCCCAATATTCGAAGCCGCGAGTAATTGCCGAATTGAGCGGACCTTCAGCATCTATCTTGATGGAGCGCGAACTCTCAAAACGCTCTCGGCGCGCCAAATTGTCATACAAGAATAGCCCGATCCGAATAAGCCATGAGCTTCGCGAGTGTGGCAATTGAGGAATGTGGAAAGCAAGCGGCTTAATGATATGTGCGGCCGCTGCGGTGAGCACTTCACGCTCTTGCAATGATTTTCGCACCAAGCCAAATTCGTAGAATTCGAGATAGCGCAAGCCGCCGTGGATAAGCTTTGTGCTCCAAGAAGAGGTTCCCGAGGCAAGGTCGGCTTTTTCGCAGAGAACAACATCCAAGCCACGGCCCGCAGCATCGGCAGCGATGCCGGCTCCATTGATGCCGCCACCGATTATAAGAAGATCATGCATAATTTTTTTACTCAGACACTCCTGTATGTAAGCGGCTTAATTTAGCCTACGAACCTGCCCACGAAATAGACAGTTAGTGTAACATGAGGTTCTGTTTCTCCCATGATTCAATCCCTGCAATGCAATGAGATTCTTGTAAAATTTAGAAGATCGAATGGCAAGGGAATAATCCGATATTATTGAAGAGAGTATTCGCATGAGCAATTGCATTCTCGCGATCGACCAGGGCACTACCAGCACTCGCGCCCTGATATTCGACTCTCAGGGCAATAAACTATCTGTGGGGCAACAGGAATTCACGCAGCACTTCCCTAACAACGGCTGGGTAGAGCACGATGCAATGGAGATTTTGCAGAGCACTGTTGCTAGTTGCCGCAGTGCTCTCGAGTCAGCCTCAATTGCAGCTGAACAGATTCGTTGCATAGGAATAACCAATCAACGCGAGACAACCATTGTGTGGGACAGAGAGACCGGCCTGCCGATCTACAATGCAATCGTTTGGCAGGACCGTCGAACCGGCGATTACTGCGAAGAATTAAAAACTCAAAATTTAGAAGAAACGATTCAGCAGAAAACGGGCCTGATAATTGATGCTTACTTTTCTGCGAGTAAGATTCACTGGATACTGGAAAATGTTATGGGTGCCAGAGAGCGAGCTGAAAAAGACGAACTCGCTTTCGGTACAGTCGATTGTTTCCTGCTGTGGCATCTTAGCAAGGGTCGCAGTCACCGCACCGATGCTACGAACGCATCCAGAACACAGCTTTTTAATATTCACACTCAGCAATGGGACGATGAGTTACTCGAAATTTTCGATATACCCGCCTCACTCCTACCAACTGTTGAGGATTGTGCCGCTGAGTATGGCGAGTGTGATGCCGAGTTCTTCGGCAGCGCCATACCGATTACGGGGGTGATTGGCGATCAACAGGCAGCAGCATTCGGGCAATGTTGCTTTTCCGCTGGGATGGCCAAGAGCACCTATGGCACCGGTTGCTTCCTCTTGTTGAATACGGGCAGTCAGGTGGTCCAATCTGAAAATCGCTTATTAAGCACGGTTGCCTTTCGCCTCAAAGGCGATACCAGCTACGCCGTCGAAGGCAGCATCTTCATGGCAGGTGCTACGGTGCAATGGATCAGAGACGGCTTAAAACTCATAGAACAGGCTAGCGAGTCTGAGGTGTTGGCGGAGCAAACCAGCGAAGATCTAAGTGTCTATCTGGTGCCTGCTTTTACCGGTCTAGGAGCGCCCTATTGGGACCCAGAAGCGCGAGGAGCCTTGTACGGCCTCACTCGCGATAGTGGCGTAAAAGAAGTGGTCACTGCCGCCCTGCTCTCTGTCTGCTACCAGAGCAAAGACCTATTAGTCGCGATCGATGGGGATGGTGGCACCGTAGCTAGCCTACGCGTCGATGGAGGAATGGCCAACAATGACTACGTAATGCAAAAATTGTCTGATCTGTTAAATCTAGAAGTACTAAGACCCGATCTCACAGAGACCTCAGCCCTGGGCGCGGCCTATGTCGCCGGCCTACAGGCTGGGATCTTTAAATCACTAGATGAAATCAGCGCAAAGTGGAAACTAGACCAACGCTTCGAAGCGGGCAAAAATGATGCTTGGAGAGAGAAACAATATGACGGATGGTTGGATGCAGTCTCGAGAACCCGAACCAACATAATTGACAGGGGAAATTAAGAATGGAGCTTCATCTTATTCGGCACGGAGAGACCAACTGGAACAAAGAACGACGGGTTCAGGGTCAGAGCGATTCACATCTAACAGATTTAGGCACCCAACAGGCGAAGGAACTTGGGCAGCGAATTGCGCACCTAGAGTTTGATAAGATTTATTGCAGCAGCAGCCTACGCACGCGACAGACCGCGGAGTATGCGTTCCCTGAGTTGGCAACCGAGATTAAATATCTCGATGAGCTACGCGAAATATTTCTCGGACCCTGGGAAGGCCACCTCTATGAAGATCTTGCTCAGAGTGAACCGGAATCTCATGGCCATTTCTGGGAGCAGCCTCACCTGTTTCGGTTAAGTGGTGCAGAGAGCTTTTTTGAGTTACAGCAACGAGCCATCGATGCAGTGGCGGAGATTGAGGCCGCTCACCGAACGGATTCTGTGAGTGGTAGGAAAGTCGCGATAGTGAGTCATGGGGCACTAATAAAATCTTATCTTTGTCACGTCGAAGGTCGGAGTATGGACCAACTCTGGGCACCTCCGAGAATGCACAATTGCGCCCACAGCATCGTAGCTTTAAATTTAATTGATGGTACCAGAAGCGCTAATATCTTGCAGTACGCCGACCAACCATTTATCAAAGAATAATTATGAATACCGAAACTACCAAGCGAGCAAGACCGGGGCTCTGGCTTAAGATCGGCGGACTCGCCAGTCTAGTATTAGGTCTGGGTTTAGGACTGCTCACGCTCGCCTCGGCCGCGGGTATCTGGCTACGCTTCTGGGACTTCAGACGCGGATTTTCGCTTCTCGGAGCCGCCAACCAATACGGTCAGTGGCTGGCCTGGGCCTGTCTTCTATTAGCTGCTGTCACGCTAATAGCCAGCCAACTACTCAAAGTTAAGAATGCTGGAAAATTCGTAAGCATCGCGGCAATTGGCGCATTGGTAGCTTGGATTGCTTATTTCATTCCAGAGAGCTTCCGCCCCGACGAAAATGTGAACTACCCGCCGATTCACGATATCTCAACTAATCGGGTCAATCCTCCTGAGTTTGTTGCGGTAGCTGCACTGCGTGCCGATGCGCCGAATAAATTGGTCTATGGCGGCTCCAACAATATGACATCGGAACGACTGATCGAACTGACCAATGAGGCCTACCCCGATCTGATTACACAGCACTATAGCGAATCCGTAAACGTGATTTTCGAGGAGGCGCTCGCTGCTGTCGATGATTTAGGCTGGGAGCTTGTTACACAAGACGCTTTCGCTGGCAGAATAGAAGCTACGGACACAACATTCTGGTTCCGGTTTAAGGACGATGTTGTGATCAAGATCAATCAACAAGGATCCGATACTACAGTTGATGTTAGATCGGTTTCCCGAGTGGGCACCGGCGACGTTGGTGCGAATGCAATACGAATGCGTAAACTGTTTGCCTTGCTTGAGAATTAGAAATACTTTCACATTAATCGATACTCTAGGAAATTAGCGCGTCTATGCAGTTAGATAAAAAGCAAACTAATATGCTCTGGTTCATTGGATTAGTTCTAACTGTGCTGGCCCTGTCACAGATCATAGGCTACTGGGTAAACAGCACAATACCTGAGAACACATCTATAGAATGGAATAGCCTGATTCACTTCACCCATATTCGCAATTATGGCGGCGTATTTGGCATGTTGCAGGGAATGGGCTGGATATTTGCTGTGATAAGCATTGGACTGCTAATTGGGGTCAGCGCCTATCTCTGGCTCAGCCCTTCGATCAAGCGCCATGAGTATATTTGCTTCGGCTTCATAGTCGGTGGCGGAGCCAGCAATATATTAGACCGATTCGTGTACGGTAGCGTTATCGACTTTATCGACATACAGCATATCCCATATTGGAATTATATATTCAATACCGCTGATGTCATGGTCCATGTCGGTATCTGGCCTCTACTAGTTTTTAGCTTTATAGCTAATGAAGATGACACCGGCTCAGGCAAACTGAATTAGATTTCGGTGTCTAAAACTCGAGACGAGAAGAAACTGACCGCGAGAAGCAATCGAGTTTTATTTTTTGTCAGCACTAACTAGCGACTTTAGATTATATAAGCATCATCTTCAGAATACAGAGCAGCAAGTACTCAGTTGACTGGCTCAAGTGTTAACAGCATTCACACCAAGAGTAGCTCGCACACGACTTACTACAACTAGCGCATCATCTTTTCGTCGGAGATGATAATTAAGACATCTTGCGAGAGAACAAGATATGTCAAGATTTTATCTCTTCTCCCAATTCGAAATCTGCAAGAATTTGTGACTCATTCTTGGCATCCCCAATCCAAACAGATAAAGCGGTATTCTGTAGCATTGTGCTCATGTATTCCTGACTGAATTTGGAAAGCTCGATACCATAAGTAGTAAAGCGCATCACTATAGGCGCGAACATACAATCGGCTAAAGAAAACTCCCCAAAGAGGTAGTCGCCGCGCCCAAAGAACTGGGCCCTAGCGTCGCTAAACAGCTGGTCCACCCGCCTACATTCTGCTTCGGCTAGGGCAGTGACCTCTAATCTCTTCCGAGCTCTGCAATTCATAGGCATCTCGGAACGTATAGCCATGAAGCCAGAATGCATCTCGCTACAATAAGCACGGCATAGGGCGCGCTCCTGAATATTTGAGGGCAAAGCAGAGCCTTGTAGATATTTTTCTGACACGTACTCACAAATAGCCAGCGAATCCCAGATTGTCCTATCGCCGTCCTTCAGCACAGGCACGCGGAGCGTTGGTGAATACTGCGCAAGCTCCTGCTGGTACCCCTCAGTGAAGAGCGCAATATTAATTTCCACGAAGGGAACACCAAAGTGCCTCAACAACAGCCAGGGACGCAGCGACCATGATGAATAGTTCTTGTTACCAATAACTAGCTGCATCGTCGACTCCCTCTTCCCTACCACCCTAAAACTTAATTTATCATAAGTTCTGTACAACACACCCTGCCCCGCTCCAAAAGACCCAAAACTACTTCGAAGCAGTAGCGAAAGAAAATTAACATAAATAGAGTTCGGGAATCCTATTGAGCAGCGATCGCTGTATCTGACTAACGAGCAAAATATTTAGCAGGAATTCAAAAAAATTACATATCATTGACTTTGATTGATATCTTTCATTTATCGACCTCTATTTCAGTAAATAAGGTGAAATTTTAAAATCCATACGGCTTCTATTCAGATCATTTCTGTCTCACCAGTTTGATTTTACAGAAATTAATTAACTTAATTAGGCTTCCAGTTGTCAAACCTACTCCCATCAACACGAGCGCGCAGGAAAATAGCATAAAAAATGTGACTTTTTCTGCAAGGAAAATATTTGCCCAAAACAAACTAAATAAGGGGATCAAAAATGTATTAGTAACTGCAAGGTTAGACCCAATGCGCGAGATAAGCCTATAGAACAAAACGAAGGCAAAACCTGTGCAAATTATCCCCAGTGAAAAGACACTCAGCCAAATAGAACCCGTTGGCATAATCTTGGGTATTTGCCAGAGAGCAAGAGGCGATAAAGTTAGCGAAGAAAAAATCAAACTACCTGTCACAACTGCCACGCCACTCACGGCAGGGAGATACTGAGCCATTAGATTTATTGCAAGGCCGTAGAATACCGACGCCAATATACCTGCCGCTATCGCCAACAAGCTTGCGCTAGAGGCTAACTGACCCGAGTAATCCAACATCAATAAAACTACACCCAGAAACCCGACAAACATGCCCACTATTGCGATCACTGAGAGTCGCTGCTGCCAAAAAGTAAACGCGAGAATAGCTGTGAAGAATGGAACGGTCGCATTGATGATTGAAGCGAATCCGGCACCTATACTCAGGGTAGCGTAGGCCAAAAGGCAGAATGGAACTGTCATATTACAAAAACTGAGAAGGAGAATAGGACGCCAATTTGCGACTATTTCATGCTGCTTACCCATAGCTATGCAAACTGGCAATAGCACCAGCAATGCTGAAGCCACGCGCAGCTCAATGAGAAAGAAAGGACCAAACACGGGAGAGCTAATTCGCAGGAACAAAAAAGAGGCCCCCCAAATTGCAGAAAGCAGTATAAGTACTAAATAGTCTTCTAACGCGGGTTCATTTGCCTGCATTGCCGGGAAACCTATTCTGCGTAACAGCAGTGGGAGTTAAGCATGAAATAGGTCGTCGAGCTGATTTACCCAACAGCCCATGGAACTAACTAAACCGAGTAGACTGCTTGCGCCGAAGATACTGCCTTGCTGACATCTGTTTGAATACCTTGCGCAGCCAGTACGTTCCCGAGTGCCGAAACACAAAGCAATACATTATTTTTATTACATGCGAAACCCATCAGGCCGATGCGCCACACTGAACCTGCCAGCGCACCGAGGCCAGAGCCGATTTCAAGATTAAAATCGTTCAGTAACGCCGTGCGAATGGCCAAATCATCTATTGAAGCTGGAAATGAGACGGCATTTAACTGTGGCAGCCGATATTTCTTGTCCACTACGAATTTTAGACCTAACGATTCAAGACCGGCTACCAGCGCTTCGTGATTCAGTGCATGTCTATCCCAGGCATTCTGCAAACCTTCCTCTTGTAAAATCAACAACGACTCGTGTAGAGCATAAAGAGAATTCACTGGTGCAGTGTGGTGGTAGGAACGTTTTGCATCGCTTCCCCAGTAGCCCATAACCAAATTAAGGTCGAGGAACCAACTTTGAACCTTCGATTCCCGCTCGCGTATTACCTGTGCCGCACGCTCAGAGAAAGATATCGGAGACAATCCCGGAACACAGGATAGACACTTCTGCGACCCGGAGTAGATAGCGTCAATACCCCATTCATCCACCTGCAACTCGATGCCACCCAGAGATGTAACGGCATCGACGATGGAGAGACAATCGTACTTCGCAGCTAAACCACAGAGCGCCTCTACATCGGAGCGAGTTCCAGTTGAGGTTTCAGCATGTACAACAGCGATGGCCTTCGCATCTGGGTTGTCAGTCAAAGCTTGTTCGACCTTGTCGATATCGATGGTGCTACCCCAAGGGTCATCCACCAAGATTGCATCAGCCCCACAGCGCTCTGCATTTTCCTTCATCCGTCCACCGAACACGCCATTCTGACAGATAATCACCTTGTCACCACGCTCGATCAGATTTACGAATACTGTTTCCATACCCGCAGAGCCAGGGGCGGATACCGGCATTGTAAGTTCGTTTTCTGTTTTAAAGGCATACTGTAGAAGCTGCTTGATCTCATCCATCATCTGGATAAACGCAGGGTCAAGATGCCCTATCGTAGGTCGGGACAAGGCCTCAAGAATTCGTGGGTTCACATCAGAAGGACCAGGGCCCATGAGTGTGCGAAATGGCGGATGAAATGATTTCATTAAGTGCTAACCTCTATTGTGCCATTGTAAAAACGAGCCCCATAAAAAAGCCGAGTATACCCGGCTTTTCTCAATACACTTGCAAACCAACTGCTTATCCCTCAGTAGTTTCCACAACTGAATCGTTAGTTTCGGCATTGGGTCGATCTACTAATTCGACATAAGCCATAGTCGCTTTGTCACCGGCGCGCTCGCCACACTTAAGAATGCGGATATAACCACCAGGACGATCCGTGTAGCGCGGGCCTAGTTCGGTAAACAATTTACCCACTGCAGCTTTGCTGCGAGTGCGGCTGAACACCAAACGGCGGTTCGCCACACTGTCTTTCTTTGCCAAAGTTATCAGAGGTTCAGCAACGGACCTCAATTCCTTAGCCTTGATCAGTGTGGTTTTAATAATCTCATGCTCAACTAATGAGATAGCCATATTTCTGAACATGGCTTGTCGGTGCGAACTGTTTCTATTTAGCTGGCGACCGCTTTGTCTATGACGCATAACTCGTTACCTTATCTAAGGACTGAACTTAATCTAAGCAGCCCGATCGTCTGATTTAAGACTAGACGGAGGCCAATTTTCTAGACGCATACCAAGTGATAGTCCACGCGTAGCCAATACGTCTTTAATCTCTGTTAGAGACTTCTTACCTAGGTTTGGTGTCTTCAACAGCTCAACTTCTGAGCGCTGAATAAGATCGCCAATATAATAAATATCTTCGGCCTTGAGGCAGTTCGCAGAGCGTACTGTCAACTCAAGATCATCGACCGGACGAAGAAGAACCGGATCTATCTCGTCTTCAAGCACTTCTGGCTCTGCAACGATTTCACTTTGCAGATCGACAAATACCGCTAGCTGGTGCTGCAAGATTGTAGCAGCGCGGCGAATAGCTTCTTCTGGGTCAATAGTGCCGTTAGTTTCAACATCGATAACTAGCTTATCCAGGTCAGTACGTTGCTCAACACGGGCACTTTCTACCGCGTAAGACACACGAATAACTGGTGTATAGGAAGCATCGAGGACAAGCCTTCCAACGCTTCGAGTCTCATCATCTTCAGAAGCACGGCTATCCGCAGGGGAGTACCCTCTGCCTTTGCGAACAGTTAGGCGCATGTTTAATTCGCCATTCGCATTCAGGTTCGCGATAACATGATCTGGATTCATGATCTCAACATCGTGGTCAACAACAATATCACCTGCAGTAACGATGCCGGACCCTTTCTTGTTCAGAGTAAGAACCGCCTCCTCTTTGTTATTTAGTATTACGGCAAGGCCTTTGAGGTTAAGCAAAATTTCAATTACATCCTCGCGCACGCCTTCAATAGTGCTGTACTCATGTACAACGCCATCGATTTCAACTTCCTCAACTGCAGCACCAGGCATAGAAGAAAGTAAGATTCTTCGTAATGCATTACCTAATGTATGACCAAAGCCCCGCTCTAGAGGCTCTAATACAACCTTCGAGTGACAGGAGTCGTGCTCGTCGACCTGTATCACTTGCGGCGTTAGAAAATCTGATAAAGAAATTTGCATGAAATCCACCTTTTGTGTGCTTGTCACTACTTAGAATATAGCTCGACGATTAAGTTTTCGTTAATCTCTGAAGGCAGATCTTCACGCTCAGGCTTGCGCGTGAACTGACCTTCTAGCTTGCTTTGATCTACTGTTATCCAATCGATCGGATTACGCTGCGAAGCTAATTCCAATGCTGATTTAATTCGTAGCTGTTCTTTCGCTTTCTGTCGAATGGCAACAGAGTCACCTTCAGAAACGCGATAAGAAGCTATATTTACCACTTCACCATTAACTGTGATGGATTTGTGGGCAACCAGTTGTCGTGATTCAGCCCGAGTAGAGCCAAAACCCATGCGGTAGACAACGTTATCTAGACGGCATTCCAATAGCTGCAATAGGTTTTCACCTGTTGCACCTTTAATTCGAGCCGCTTCCTTATAGTAGCCTCGGAATTGCTTCTCCAACACACCATAAGTTCGTCTAACTTTTTGCTTCTCACGAAGTTGCACTCCGTAATCAGATAGGCGGCCACGACGCGCACCGTGCTGGCCAGGAATCGTATCTGCTTTGCACTTGCTTTCTAATGGACGAACACCGCTCTTCAAGAACAGATCTGTTCCTTCACGACGGGACAACTTACATTTTGGGCCTAAATAACGGGCCATAGTCTATCTCCTGTGCTCTTTCACGTATCAGAAGAGCTTCTGCTTACTTATCGTTTAAACGCGACGCTTCTTAGGGGGTCTGCAACCATTGTGTGGAATTGGTGTGACGTCGGTAATATTTCCGACTCTAAGACCGCAATTATTCAGCGCTCTTACAGCCGACTCACGACCAGGACCAGGACCGTTAACCTTCACATCCAGGGTCTGTAACCCATAAAGCTCAATAGCCGCTTTTCCTGCCTTTTCTGCCGCAACCTGAGCTGCGAAAGGTGTGCTCTTTCTAGAACCACGGAAACCTGAACCGCCGGCAGTTGCCCAGGCCAAAGCATTACCCTGACGATCAGTAATAGTGATGATCGTGTTATTGAAGGATGCATGGATATAAGCAAGGCCATCAATAACGGCGTTGCGGGTTTTCTTCTTCGTCGACTTCTCTGCTGGCTTAGCCATAAATTATTCCATCTAACTCTTTTTTGCGTTCTAAATACTTAGCTGATTTCTGCTTACCAATTACTTACGAATTGGTTTACGTGGACCTTTTCTCGTTCTAGCATTTGTTTTCGTACGCTGACCACGAACGGGGAGAGAACGACGATGACGGATTCCGCGGTTGCAGCCTAGGTCCATAAGACGCTTGATGTTCATAGATACCGCGCGTCTGAGATCACCCTCAGTGGTAAGGTTCGCCACTTCCGCGCGAATACTGTCCAATTGTTCAGGACTGAGCTCACTAGTCTTAGTCGACCCGGTGATTCCAGTCTTGTCACAAATCGCAGTTGCGGTAGTTGGGCCTATTCCAAACACATAACGCAAAGAAATAACGATGTGCTTGTTATCGGGTATGTTAACTCCGGCAATACGTGCCATAAAAGGTGCTCCGTTCTCTACTATTCTTACTTACGAATTCAGTCGTCTCAGAATTAACCCTGACGCTGCTTGTGTCTTGGCTCAGACTTACAAATTACTCGCACAGAACCATTACGCTTAATTACTTTGCAGTTACGGCAAATTTTCTTAACAGATGCTCTAACTTTCAT
Organism: uncultured Pseudomonadales bacterium; assembly: GCA_949372635.1. GTDB lineage: Bacteria > Pseudomonadota > Gammaproteobacteria > Pseudomonadales > Pseudohongiellaceae > UBA9145. The sequence continues at coordinate 121,616 of CASIAB010000009.1, read as the reverse complement.
GTTTGTTCTCCATTATTCTTTAAATAGTATCTCAGGACATCAGCGAGCCAGTGAGTGATTAAATACCACTACGTCCGTAGTTACCTAACTTCGATTTCTTCATCAGGGAATCATACTGATGAGACATTAGGTGCGACTGTACCTGCGACCAGAAGTCCATAGTTACAACCACCGAAATCAATAACGCTGTGCCACCCAAATTAAAAGGCACGTTGGCAAACATTTGCACAAAATTCGGTAACAAGCATACAAGAGTGATATAAACAGCTCCGAACATAGTCAATCTAGTTATTACGCCGTCAATGTACTTCGCTGTTTGCTCGCCAGGTCGAATGCCGGGAATAAACGCACTTGAGCGCTTCAAGTTCTCGGCAACATCGCGAGGATTAAATACAAGTGCTGTATAGAAGAAGCAGAAGAATATAATCATCGCACTAAAAATGATGATGTAAAGAGGCTGACCCGGGCCTATGAGAAATGCTAATTCCTGCAACCACTCCGAACCCTCAGCCTGACCAAACCAGTTGGCTATACTGGCAGGGAATAACAAGATGCTACTGGCGAAAATCGCTGGTATAACGCCAGCCATATTAATCTTAAGTGGTAGATGGCTAGCTTGAGCCTGATACATCTTTCTACCTTGTTGCCGTTTTGCATAATTGACGGTAATGCGACGCTGCGCTCTTTCTATATAGACGATACAGGCAACAACTCCGATCGCAATCAAACCTACGACTAGCAGTAACACGCCATTGATCTGACCTTCGTATGCCTGCGTCAACGATGTACCGATAGCGGCAGGAAAGCCTGCAACAATGCCCGCGAAGATCAACATCGATATGCCGTTGCCGATGCCTTTTTCTGTAATCTGCTCACCCAGCCACATGAGAAACATTGCGCCGGTAACCAGCGATACAATCGCTGTAATATTAAATGCTAAGCCAGGAGCAAAAGCCATGGGGGATAGCAGACCAACCGTCATTCCAGTTCCCTGAACCGTCGCTAACACCAATGCACCGTAACGCGTATATTGAGATATCTTGCGACGACCAGACTCGCCTTCTTTTTTCAACTGATCTAGCTGCGGGCTCACCGCAGAAAGCAGCTGCATGATAATCGAGGCTGATATGTAAGGCATGATACCCAGCGCCAGGATGCTCATTCTTTCCAGAGCACCGCCACCGAACATATTGATCATATCCGTGAACGTACCTTCCTGTGCTGAGAAGAAAGACGCCAACTGCAAGGGATCAATTCCAGGAACAGGAATATGCGTGCCAATTCGGTATACGAAAATGGCAAACAACAGGAACAACAGACGTGCCTTCAACTCGCCTAGTCCTGCGCCTATGTTTTCTGGATTTATGTTTGGTTTATTTGCCATTATCTATTTTACTAGTTCGCTATTCTTCTACCGCAGGAACGTCATCTTTTTTTGTTTTAGCTGCCACAGTCGGCTTCTCAGCTTTCTTCGCTAACTTCTTAACTTTTACAGGAGCTTCGATGTCGATGACCTTTCCACCGGCAGCTTCGATTGCTGCACGTGCACCCTTAGTTGCACCAATGCCTTCGAGAGTAACGGCCTTAGTTACATCACCTGACAACATAACCTTCGCTCTCTTAATTCCAGCAGTAATTAGATTCGCCTTCCGCAGCACTTCTATCGTGATAACCTTAGCATCTAACTTGTTTAATTCTGATGTGCGAACCTCAGCTGAAACACGACCTATGCGTGAGCTAAAGCCATACTTAGGTAAGCGCATTTGTAAGGGCATCTGACCGCCTTCGAATCCCGGACGAACTGTGCCGCCAGTACGAGACTTCTGACCTTTGTGACCACTACCAGCAGTCTTACCCGACCCACTGCCGATACCACGACCGACGCGTTTCTTGGCTTTATGACTTCCAGGAGCTGGGCTTAAAGTATTTAATTCCATCACGATTTCCTTAGTCTACGGCGACCATGTAGCTCACTTTGTTAATCATTCCGCGCACCGATGGAGTATCTTCCACCTCGACGGATTGGTTCATACGACGCAGGCCCAAGCCTCTCAAGCAAAGCTTGTGCTTTGGCAGTGTGCCGATAGGGCTACGTATCAATGTAACTTTGACTGTCTTTTCCTTCGCCATTTTTCTACCTACTAATCCTTAACCCGTCTATTCTTTAAGCGAGTATCTCTTCGACTGACTTACCACGTTTTCCGGCAATGTCTTCTGGTGAACGCATGTCTCGCAGACCGTTAAAAGTAGCTCGCACTACATTAACCGGATTAGTTGAGCCATAGCACTTGGCTAGTACATTCTGTACACCCGCCAATTCCAGGATCGCACGCATTGCACCGCCAGCGATTATGCCAGTACCTTCTGATGCTGGCTGCATGTATACCTTAGACGCGCCATGCTTTGCCTTTATTGGATATTGCAAAGTATGGCCATCCAAACTCACCGTAATCATGTTACGTCGGGCTGCTTCCATAGCCTTTTGTATCGCCAAAGGAACCTCACGAGCCTTACCGCGACCAAAACCGATGCGGCCATTGCCGTCACCAACTGCAGTAAGTGCTGTGAAACCAAAAATCCGTCCACCCTTAACCACTTTTGCTACACGGTTAACCTGGATCAGCTTTTCCTGCATGCCTTCTTCGTTCTTATCAGGCTGGTCTCTATATGCCATAGTTGAAAACCCTTAAAATTCCAATCCGCCTTCACGAGCCGCTTCGGCGAGAGCCTTAATGCGGCCGTGATAGGCATAACCTGATCGATCAAAAGCAACTTTTCCAATGCCAGCTGCTTTAGCTCGTTCAGCGATTAATTTTCCGACTTTGCCAGCTGCATCGACATTGCCAGTCTTTCCACTCCGTGCATCTTTCTCAACAGTAGATGCAGAAGCCAAAATTTGATCACCAGATGCTGAAATTACTTGCGCATAGATATGTCTAGGCGAGCGATATACGCACAATCTGTTTACGCGCAATTCGCTAATCTTTGCTCTGGCTCTTTTTGCCCGTCTAATACGAGCTACTTTTTTAACGTTCATATCTATGTGCCCTATTTCTTCTTCGCTTCTTTTCTAAATACACGCTCATCAGCGTAGCGAATTCCTTTGCCCTTATAAGGTTCAGGTGGACGAAAATCTCTGATTTCCGCAGCGACTTGACCTACTAACTGCTTGTCAGCACCAGAGATCACAATTTCTGTTTGTGAAGGTGTATCCGCAGAGACTCCTTCTGGGAGCTGATAGTTGATCGGGTGAGAATATCCAACAGTGATATTGATTTTCTTACCCTCAGCCTTGGCTCTATAACCAACGCCTTGTAGCTCTAATTTCTTTACAAATCCTACGCTAACACCCAGCATCATGTTGTTTATTAGCGAGCGAAAAGTACCAGCCATGGCATTTGCCTGACGTGAGCCATCCTTCGCCGAGATGCTAAGAATCTCTCCATCGCGTGCCACAGCAACCGAACTATGCAGCTCCAAGCGCAGGTTTCCCTTACTACCCTTTACCAGAATCTCGGTATCGCTAACGTTTGTTTCTACGCCTTTCGGTATCTCTACCGGGCTATTTGCTACTCTAGACATAATATTGCTCTATTGACGATCTTAATTCTCGCTCGCGAGACCAGGATCGAGTATCAACACCAATTAGAAAACTGTGCAAAGAACCTCGCCGCCGATTCCGGCCGCGCGTGCTTGTGTTTCAGTCATTAGGCCTTTGTTTGTAGACATTATTGAGATGCCCAAACCAGCTCTAACCCTTGGTAAATTTTCTTTACCTTTATAACTACGCAAGCCCGGTCGGCTTGCGCGCTTAATTTCTTCTATAACTGGTTTGCCCTGAAAATACTTCAGGTCTATATTAAGAACAGGCTTGCCGCCATTCTCATCTACCTGATAACCAGCAATATAGCCCTCGTCTTGTAAAACTTTTGATATTGCCACCTTCATCTTAGAAGAAGGCATACCAACCGTTGGCAATTTCGCCATCTGCGCGTTACGAACGCGAGTTAAAAGATCTGCTATGGGATCTGACATGCTCATAATTCTTCTCCGACTACCAGCTGGCCTTAGTTAGACCAGGCACATCGCCGCGCATTGCTGCTTCGCGCAACTTATGACGACACAAACCAAATTTACGATACACGCCATGAGGACGGCCTGTAATCTGGCATCTACGCCGCTGACGAACTGGACTGGCATCACGAGGTAGTTTCTGCAACTTAACCTGTGCTTCCCACTTATTCTCGTCACTAGCATTAGCATCATTAAGAACAGCTTTTATAGCTGCACGTTTGGCAGCAAATTTCTCAACTGTCTTAGTGCGCTTGTGCTCTCTAGCTATCATTGAAGTCTTAGCCATTATTAAGAATCCTTTTCTTCATCAGTTGCAGGCGCATCAACCGCTGCAGGTGTTTCGTTCTACTGCATCTACAGCTGGCGCAGCTTCTGCTTTTTGATCTTCAGCAACCGGTGTTAAGCCTCTAAAAGGAAAGCCCATTGCCTTTAATAAGGCTCGTCCTTCGTCATTACTTTCTGCTGTAGTAGTAATGGCGATGTCCAGTCCACGCAAAGTATCGATCTTGTCGTAGTCGATCTCTGGGAAAATAATCTGCTCGGTAACGCCCATAGCATAGTTGCCACGACCGTCGAAAGACTTAGGGTTCAGACCACGGAAATCCCTGATACGAGGAATCGAAATACCAACCAGTCTTTCCAAGAAGTCATACATACGCTCGCCACGGAGAGTAACCTTACAACCTACAGGCCAACCTTCACGAACCTTAAATGCAGCGACCGACTTTCGAGCCTTCGTGATCACTACTTTTTGTCCGCAAATCTGGGTTAAGTCATTAGCCGCATTTTCAAGAACCTTCTTGTCTGTCAATGCCTCGCCAACACCCATATTTAGCACGACCTTAGTAATCTTAGGCACACGCATAGGATTGTCATAACCAAATTCCTTGGTTAGAACGGGTATTACTTCTTTCTTATAAAATTCTTTAAACTGAGCCATGCTTGGCAACCTACCGTTATTAATCTATGTCTTGACCGTTTGACTTAAAGACACGCTTCTTATCGCCGCCTTCAAGCACCTGAATACCAACGCGGTCTGCTTTGTTGGTCTCAGAATTAAAAATAGCAACGTTCGAAATACTAAGCGCCGCCTCTTTCTCAACAATTCCACCGGCCTGACCGGCGTTAGGGTTTGGCTTGGTGTGACGTTTAACCATATTCACACCATGAACGATTACTCGATCAGTACCAACGAGACGGGAAATAGTTCCGCGTTTACCCTTGTCTTTGCCAGTGATTACTATCACTTCGTCATCACGTTTAAGTTTGCGCATTTCCTGCCCTTGCCTCTCTAACTCTAGCTTGTTTACATTAACTTTTTTGTTGACGCATAGTCGAATCTACTGACGCTTAAAGTACTTCTGGCGCCAGTGAAATAATTCGCATAAATTTTTCGTTTCTCAACTCTCTAGTAACCGGACCAAAAACACGAGTACCGATCGGAGCATTTTGCGCGTTCAATAAGATCGCCGCATTGTCGTCGAAACGAATCTGTGAACCATCACCACGTCGAACACCTTTCTTGGTGCGTACGACCAACGCAGTCAATACCTGGCCTTTCTTTACCTTACCGCGCGGAATCGCTTCCTTGACGGTAACTTTAATCATATCGCCAATGCGAGCATAACGACGATGAGATCCGCCCAACACTTTAATACACATTACGCGTCTAGCGCCGCTGTTATCCGCGACATCTAAGTAAGACTGCACTTGAATCATCGATTCACTCCAGTTGCATTCGCGTCTCGAATGCAAACTCTTAATCTAAAGCTAATTTAAACTTGCGCTGCCCGCTCGTCTATTGACACCAAAGACCAAGACTTTGTCTTGGACAGAGGACGCACTTCCTTAATTGTTACTTCATCGCCTGGCAAACAATCGTTGTTCGCATCATGCGCATGAATCTTGGTAGACCGTTTAATGATCTTTCCATATACCGGGTGTGTTACCCGACGCTCTACGAGCACAACGATGGACTTGTCCATCTTGTTGCTGATTACCTTTCCAGAGGTCGTACGAGCAGTTTTTTCAATATTCTCAGTAGCCGACATATCTATGATCCACTTCTCTGTTTTTCGGTGATAATGGTTTTAACGCGGGAAATATCCCTGCGCACAGCACCAATCAAGTGAACCTGATTCAACTGACCAGTACCATTCTGCATACGGTAGTTAAATTGATCCTTATGAAGATCCTGCAATTGTGTCTGCAGTTCTTCTACCGACTTTTCCCTCAACTCACTGGCTTTCATTACATTACCGTCCGCTTTACGAAGGCTGTATCGAAAGGCAATTTGGCGGCTGCCAAATCAAAGGCTTCGCGAGCCACACTTTCTTCAACACCTTCCATTTCAAACATAATTCTTCCTGGTTGAATCTGGGCAACCCAGTACTCAACGTTACCCTTACCTTTACCCTGTCTAACCTCGAGAGGCTTCTGCGTAATGGGCTTGTCAGGGAATACTCGGATCCAAATCTTTCCGCCACGTTTTACGTGCCTAGTCATTGCTCGGCGAGCAGCCTCGATCTGGCGTGCAGTCAATCGTCCACGGGATATGGCTTTCAAACCATAATCACCAAAATCTACGTTGCTGCCTCTATGTGAAAGACCACGGTTCCGGCCCTTCATCATCTTGCGAAATTTTGTGCGCTTTGGTTGTAACACGTCTCTTTACCCTTGGTTCGCTTTAGTGGGAGTAGGAGCAGGAGTAGGCACAATTGCCTCATCCAAATCCAAAACCTCACCTTTAAATATCCAAACTTTTACGCCAATCAAGCCATAAGTAGTGGCGGCTTCAGCAGTTCCATAATCGATATCCGCTCTAAGCGTATGCAAAGGCACACGACCTTCTCTGTACCATTCTGAGCGTGCGATCTCAGCACCACCTAAACGACCACCCACTTGTATCTTTATGCCTTCCGCACCCTGGCGCATTGCATTCTGTACAGCACGCTTCATGGCCCGACGAAACATCACACGACGCTCTAGTTGCGAAGCAACACCGTCTGCAACCAATTGTGCATCTAGGTCTGGCTTGCGAATTTCTTCAATATTAATCTGCACGGGAACGCCCATCTTTGCAGTCAATGTATTGCGCAGCGATTCAACGTCTTCGCCTTTCTTACCAATCACGATACCTGGTCTAGCTGTGAAGATCGTAATTTTAGCTGTTTTCGCAGGACGTTCTATCTCAACTCTGGAAACGGACGCACTTGCCAACTTCTTCTTGATGAAATCTCTTACAGAAAGATCCACAATCAAGTTAGCTGCGTATTCTTTTCCCTCGGCATACCACACAGAAGTGTGCTTCTTGACTATGCCAAGACGTATTCCAGTTGGATGTATTTTCTGACCCATCTGATACCCCTAGCTATCTGCAACTGTGATTGTTATGTGACAAGAACGCTTGAGAATTCGATCAGCGCGACCCTTTGCTCTAGGCATAATGCGTTTCATCGTCATACCCTCATCAACCATAATCGTTGATACTTTCAATTCATCTACGTCAGCGCCTTCGTTGTGCTCCGCATTGGCTATTGCCGAATTCAATACTTTCTTAATGATTGCAGCGCCTTTCTTAGGGCTGTAAGTCAACACCAGCAAAGCCTCTTCGACAGCCTTGCCTCGGATTTGATCAGCTACAAGTCGCGCTTTTTGAGCGGAGAGACGTGCACCTTTTAATCTTGCTTGAACTTCCATAATTACCGTGCCTTCTTATCAGCGTTATGACCGCGATAAGTGCGAGTTGTAGAGAACTCACCTAGCTTATGACCGACCATGTCTTCATTAATGGAGACTGGTACATGCTGTCGCCCATTATGGACAGCGATGGTCAAACCAATCATGTCCGGCGAAACCATTGAACGTCGTGACCAAGTCTTTATTGGACGCTTGTCATTATTCTCTGATGCGGTCTGCACCTTCTTCATAAGATGAAGATCGATGAATGGACCTTTTTTTAGCGAACGTGGCACTAGCGAATACCTCTACTGAAGCCTTAGCGGCTTGAATTTCTGCGACGAACAATCATGTTATTCGTGCGCTTGTTAGTTCTAGTTTTAAAACCCTTAGTCTTCGTTCCCCAAGGTGAAACCGGGTGACGACCACCTGAAGTTCTTCCTTCACCACCACCATGTGGGTGATCTACTGGGTTCATGGCGACACCACGAACCGTAGGCCTAACACCTCTCCAACGCTTAGCTCCCGCTTTACCGAGTGAGCGGAGTGAGTGCTCAGAGTTAGACACTTCACCCATAGTCGCACGACAATCACTCAACACCTTACGCATTTCGCCAGAGCGAAGTCGAAGTGTTGCGTAGTTGCCTTCTCGCGCAACTAGTTGCAAAGAAGTACCTGCGCTACGAGCAATTTGTGCGCCCTTACCAGGCTTCAATTCACAGCAATGAACCGTACTACCTAATGGTATGTTTCTAAGCGGCAAACAATTGCCAACTTTAATAGCAGCATCATCACCAGACATAACCGAATCGCCAGCTTTAACCTTACCAGGCGCGATCATATAGCGACGCTCACCATCGGCGTACAACAACAATGCGATATTGGCAGAGCGGTTTGGATCGTATTCCAGGCGCTCAACCTTTGCTTCGATTCCATCTTTGTTTCTCTTGAAATCGATGATGCGATATTTCTGCTTGTGCCCACCGCCTATATGACGCGTGGTAATACGGCCTCTGTTATTTCTGCCGCCAGATTTTGACTTGGCCGCAGTTAAAGGCGCATAAGGTTCACCCTTATGTAGATCGGGATGAACTACCTTGACGACAAAACGGCGTCCCGGTGAAGTAGGTTTACACTTTACAACTGGCATGACTTATCCCTTTACCCGATGTCCGCAAAGTCAATTTCATGACCCGCTTCAAGTCTGACATACGCCTTCTTCCAATCTGAACGACGTCTAATTTTCCCCTTCGGAGTACGCTTGGTCTTTCCTTTAACCACTAGCACCTGCAAGTCAGCAACAACAACATTGAATATTGTCTCTACGGCTGTCTTGATCTCTGATTTTGTAGCATCTGTCGTGACCTTAAACGCGAACTGGTTATTCAACTCACCCATGATGGTGGTCTTTTCAGATACGTGTGGTCCGAGAATTACTGAATAGATCCTTTCAACATTCATGCCAACATCTCCTCTACCTTCTTCAATGCGGAGACAGTAATCAGCACATTCTCAAAACCGATCAAGCTAACAGGATCGATACCAGTAACATCCAACGCATCAACCTTATGAAGGTTGCGAGCTGCGAGATACAGGTTCTTTTCTACTTCTTCAGAAATAATGAGGACGTTATCTAATTCAAATTCTTTTAGCTTGTTAACGAGCTCCTGAGTCTTGTGTGAACCCAGTTCAAATTCGTTAACAACGAACAGTCTGCCATTGCGAATTAGCTCAGATAGAATGCACTGCATCGCACCGCGATACATTTTCTTATTGAGTTTCTTTGAGTGATCCGCAGGGCGTGCAGCAAAGGTGACCCCGCCGCCACGCCAGATTGGAGATCGGATAGTTCCAGCGCGCGCTCGGCCAGTACCCTTTTGACGCCAAGGCTTGCGACCACCTCCGCGAACTTCAGAACGAGTTTTCTGCTTAACTGAGCCCTGTCGAGCACCAGCCATATAGGTCACAACAGTCTGATGGACCAAAGGCTCATTATAGGCCTTATCGAAAGACTCGTCTGAGAGTGAGACTGTTTCTTTGCCCGTCTTCTTGCCGGGCAATGCAAGATTTAATTCCATTGCTTACCCCTTGGCCTTAGTCTTGGTTTTGACGGCTGGACGAACGATTACGTTTGAACCGGTAGCACCTGGCAGTGCACCCTTTATAAGAAGAAGATTATTTTCCATATCAACTCTTACTACTTCTAGCGACTGGGTTGTATGCCTAACGTTACCCATTTGACCCGCCATTTTCTTGCCCTTCCATACTCGACCTGGTGTCTGACACTGACCGATAGAGCCAGGAGCACGGTGCGATAGAGAGTTACCGTGGGTGGCGTCCTGCATTTGGAAATTATGTCGCTTAACGCCGCCTTGAAAACCCTTACCTTTCGAAGTACCAGTTACATCCACCATTTGACCAACTTCGAACTGATCAACCTTAATCTCGCTTCCCGCTTCGATCTCAGAAGTGTCCGCTATACGGAATTCCCAAAGACCTGAACCAGCTTCAGTTCTCGCCTTAGCAAAATGACCTTCCATACCTTTCGACACACGTGAAAGACGACGCGATCCAGTAGTAACCTGAATAGCGCTATACCCGTCAACTTCTGGAGTCTTAACTTGCGTGACTCTGTTAGGTTGGACTTCCACAACCGTAACGGGCACAGACGTGCCTTCTTCAGTGAAAACGCGAGTCATACCGCTTTTCAGACCGACTAATCCAATCGACATTTTATTAAACCTCATCGTGCAAGGGGCTAAAACCCGCTATGGCCGCTGACGCGTTACACTATGTTTGCTACCGCAGGGGTAGCTAATAGTTCAGTGCGCCAAATCTTTTTAAAAAAGGGCGAAGAGGACTGAATGCTCTTTGCCTGGTTATGTTCTACTGAGACTGGTTACCCCAGACTAATTTGCACTTCCACACCCGCAGCAAGGTCTAGTTTCATCAAGGCATCAACTGTCTTCTCGGTTGGCTCGACGATATCTAGCAGTCGCTTGTGAGTGCGAATTTCATACTGATCTCGGGCATCTTTATTTACGTGCGGGGAAGTCAATATAGTAAATCTTTCTTTATTAGTTGGCAGAGGGATCGGTCCGCGGACCTGAGCGCCAGTGCGACGTGCAGTATCAACAATTTCTTGGGTAGATTGATCAATCAGGCGATGATCGAAAGCCTTAAGGCGGATTCTAATTCGCTGATTTTGCATCTACTTCGAGCTCCAGAAAATTCTTTAAAATTAATAAGTTACTGAATTCTTCTCGCTTGGCTTTTAATTAATAGCCAAATGAGGGATGCGAAGCTTAAGGTTTTGGCCCTATCCTGTCAAGGGTTAACCGCCTGTAAGGCGCTTTTTCTCTGACTTTCCGGCGTTTTGGCACTACCTTGAATTAGCAGCCCTGAATCTCACTTGAGCCTGATTTTTAGGCTGAGGGGTGAGTTTATCACTCTGTGTTCTATTGCAATAAAGCCAGCGCTCCCTATGGAAAGCTGGCTTTATTAATCAAAGGGCCAAAATTATTCGATGATCTTAGCTACAACGCCCGCGCCTACTGTACGGCCACCCTCTCGGATAGCAAAACGTAGACCGTCATCCATCGCGATCGGTGCGATCAATGTCACAACCATGTTCACGTTGTCACCGGGCATTACCATCTCAACGCCTTCTGGCAGCTCGCAAGCACCTGTCACATCCGTTGTACGGAAGTAGAACTGCGGACGGTAACCTTTAAAGAATGGCGTATGACGACCACCTTCATCCTTATTCAGAATATACACTTCAGCTTCGAACTTAGTATGAGGTGTTACAGATCCGGGCTTGCCCAGTACTTGACCGCGCTCAACCTCTTCACGCTTAGTACCGCGCAGCAAAACACCTACGTTCTCGCCTGCACGCCCTTCATCCAACAGCTTGCGGAACATCTCAACACCCGTACAAACTGTCTTCTGTGTGTCTTTAATACCAACAATGTCTAAGTCATCGCCAACATTGACAATTCCGCGCTCGATTCGGCCTGTTACAACAGTGCCACGACCGGAGATTGAGAATACGTCTTCGATTGGCATCAAGAATGGCTTCTCAACGTCACGAACCGGATCGGGGATGTAGCTGTCTAGAGTCTCAACCAGCTTCTGTACCGCAGGCATGCCGATATCAGAGGTGTCGCCTTCAAGAGCCTTAAGAGCAGAACCAACAATAATAGGCGTATCGTCGCCTGGGAATTCGTATTGATCCAATAACTCACGGATCTCCATCTCTACCAATTCAATCAATTCTTCATCATCAACCATGTCCGCTTTGTTCATAAACACAACGATGTAAGGAACGCCAACCTGCAAAGATAGCAGGATGTGCTCACGAGTCTGCGGCATTGGGCCGTCTGCAGCCGAACATACCAAGATAGCGCCGTCCATCTGAGCAGCACCAGTGATCATGTTCTTTACATAGTCGGCGTGACCTGGACAATCAACGTGGGCGTAGTGGCGGTTAGGCGAATCGTATTCAACATGAGACGTGGAAATAGTAATTCCGCGCTCTCGCTCTTCTGGCGCATTATCGATCTGCGCGAAGTCGCGTATTTCTCCTCCGCCCCATACTTCAGAACAGACACGAGTCAAAGCCGCTGTTAAAGTCGTCTTACCATGGTCAACGTGACCAATCGTACCTACGTTGACATGTAATTTATTTCGTTCGAATTTTTCTTTAGCCACAATAGCACCTCGTTCACTTCTGAATTTTTTGTGTGTTTATAGTTAGTAATTAAGACGTATTAGTACGTCTGGTTAATAATTCCTTCAGCAATATTGTTAGGCACAACCGCATACTTATCGAATTCCATCGTGTAAGTAGCTCGGCCTTGAGTCGCTGAACGCAAGTCCGTCGAATAACCAAACATTTCAGACAACGGTACCTCAGCATTGATTACTTTTCCCATAGAGCTGTCTTCCATTCCTTGTACCATGCCGCGACGACGATTCAAGTCACCCATCACATCACCCATATATTCCTCAGGTGATACAACCTCTACTTTCATCATCGGTTCTAACAAAGCGGCATCAGCTTCGAGCGCGCCTTTCTTCAATGCCATCGAGCCAGCAATCTTAAATGCCATTTCGCTGGAATCTACATCGTGAAATGAACCATCGAAAAGAGTTACTTTCATAGCAAGCAAAGGATAGCCAGCGAGGCAGCCATTCTTCATCTGCTGCTGCACGCCCTTATCTACTGCTGGAATGTATTCTCTTGGAATCGTTCCACCTACAATTTCGTTCACAAATTCGTATTCTGAATCCGGATCTAAAGGCTCAAGCCTCAACACCACGTGTCCATATTGACCGCGACCACCAGACTGTTTGACGTGCTTTCCTTCGACTTCAACGATCTTTCTAATTGTTTCACGATACGCCACTTGCGGCTTACCGATGTTAGCCTCAACCGAGAATTCGCGGCGCATTCTGTCTACAAGTACATCAAGATGAAGCTCGCCCATACCTGATATAATTGTCTGACCAGATTCTTCATCTGTCTCGACTCGAAACGACGGATCTTCTTGAGCTAGTTTACCCAAAGCGATGCCCATTTTTTCCTGGTCCGCTTTAGTCTTCGGCTCAACCGCCACCGAGATCACCGGCTCTGGAAATTCCATCTTCTCAAGAGTCACAACGCAATCAACAGCGCAAAGAGTTTCACCTGTTGTTACATCTTTAAGGCCAATTGCAGCGGCAATATCGCCAGCCAATACTTCTTTGATCTCTTCACGAGTATTCGCGTGCATCTGCACCATACGACCAACACGCTCTTTCTTGCTCTTGATTGGGTTGTAAACCGAGTCACCGGAATTAAGAGTTCCTGAGTACACTCGGAAAAACGTCAATGTACCAACAAAAGGATCGGTTGCGATCTTGAATGCCAAAGCAGCAAACGGCGCTTTGTCATCGGCCTCACATTTAGTAGCAGTACCATCCTCAAGAAGACCTTCAATCGCCTTAACTTCAGTTGGCGCTGGCATGTAATCGATGACTGCATCAAGCACTGCCTGAACACCTTTGTTCTTGAAAGCCGAACCACAAAACGTCGGAACTATTTCGCTTGCCAATGTACGAATACGAATGCCGTCCATGACTTCTTCTTCGGACAGTGTGCCCATTTCCAGATACTTATCCATAAGCTCTTCGGTGGCTTCTGCCGCCGCTTCGAGCATGGTTTCGCGCCATTTATCAGCCAAGTCTTGCATGTCGGTAGGAATTTCTTCGTATTCGAAGGTGGCGCCTTGGTCTGCTTCGCTCCAGCGAATCGCCTTCATCTTAACGAGGTCTAACACTCCCTTGAATTCGTCTTCTGCGCCAATTGCCAATTGCAACGGAATCGGGTGAGCACCTAAGCGCTCTTTCATCTGGTCAACAACCATCAGAAAGTCGGCACCTGCTCGGTCCATCTTATTGACGAAAACCATGCGCGGCACTTCGTAGCGATTAGCTTGACGCCATACTGTTTCGGTCTGAGGCTGAACACCGGAAGAGCCGCAAAGCACAACTACAGCCCCGTCCAATACACGCAAAGAGCGCTCTACTTCAATAGTGAAGTCAACGTGTCCCGGCGTGTCGATGATGTTGATGCGGTGTTCGTCATACTGCTTACCCATGCCACTCCAGAAACAAGTAGTAGCTGCAGAGGTAATAGTAATACCACGCTCCTGCTCCTGCTCCATCCAGTCCATAGTCGCAGCACCATCGTGTACTTCACCAATCTTATGTGAGATACCCGTATAAAATAGTACGCGCTCAGTGGTTGTAGTCTTGCCAGCATCTACGTGAGCAACGATTCCTATATTACGATACTGCTCCAATGGATGTTTTCTGGCCACAGCTTTTACACTCTATACAAATAAATTCAATTTGAAAGCTTATCTACTTGAAACGCTTTGACTAGAAACGGTAGTGTGAGAATGCTCTGTTGGCTTCCGCCATGCGATGCACGTCTTCGCGCTTCTTAACCGCACTACCCTTACCTTCAGAGGCATCAGATATTTCGCCAGCCAGACGCAATGCCATGGACTTTTCACCACGCTTACGAGAATGCTCTACTAACCAACGCATGGCTAGAGCATGACGACGCTCGGCACGTACTTCCACAGGCACCTGATAGGTAGCACCACCGACACGGCGAGATTTAACTTCGACCATAGGAGCAATAGCATCCAAAGCCTTCTCGAAAGTTTCGAGAGGATCGCCAGGAGTTCTAGCTGAAACTGTATCTAATGCACCATAAACGATACGCTCCGCAACAGACTTCTTGCCGTCGACCATCACGTGGTTCATAAATTTTGCGAGGGTTAAACTACCGAACTTCGGATCTGGCAGAATTTCACGTTTTGCAACTACTCTTCTTCTAGGCATTTGAGACCTCTATGTTAATTCAGGTTGATCCAGGACTTTTTTTAGACACTTCAATAGTGGCTATTACCTGGCCTTACTCTCACTCATCGCTTTATTAAAGAGTCTCAATGAGGCGCGTATCCTTACGCTTGTAGAGGCGGAGTCCAAGATAGAGATCGGACTTTGCCATGACTCTCACTTCTTCTTTACAATTTATTTTGGCTTCTTAGTGCCGTATTTGGAGCGGCTCTGCTTACGATCAGCGACGCCTGAAGTATCCAAGCTGCCACGAACCGTGTGGTAGCGAACACCCGGAAGATCTTTAACACGACCGCCTCTGATCAGAACAACGGAGTGCTCCTGCAGATTATGACCTTCGCCACCAATATAGGAAGACACTTCAAATCCATTAACCAGCCGCACACGACACACCTTTCTCAAAGCCGAATTAGGCTTCTTCGGTGTAGTTGTGTAGACCCTAGTGCAAACACCGCGCTTCTGAGGTGAACCTTGTAGCGCAGGTACGCCGCTCTTGACGATTTTGCTGCGTCGGGGCTTGCGTACTAATTGGTTAATTGTCGTCATTTTTTCCTTAAAACCTCTAATTTTCGGGTATAGACCCACTCTCTTTATTAATTTCGGCTCAGCTTTCCAAAGTGCTCACTGTGTCTCTCCAAAAATTTTCTAAGGAGGATTTCCAGAATAAAAGGATGCGAGAGTTTAATGATCCCACATCCTCTAGTCAACTATTTCCAAGCATTGCTGCCTGTTTGAACAAACTTTCTAGCCTTCAGCCTTAATATTCAATGCTTCGCTCAATGCTGCTTCTACATCGCTCGCAGTCACGGAATCTGAATTCAGCTTGTCCGCATAGGCCTTCTTGCGAGCCGCGTGATACGAAAGACCCGTTCCTGCTGGGATAAGTCGTCCAACAACCACGTTTTCCTTCAAGCCTCTTAAAAAATCACGCTTTCCAGTAACCGCCGCCTCTGTAAGCACACGAGTAGTTTCTTGGAACGACGCTGCCGAGATAAAGGATTCTGTAGCCAAGGAAGCTTTGGTAATGCCCAGTAGCATGCGCTCGAAACGAACTTCCTGCTTATCTTCTTCGCGCAGAGTGTCGTTAACTTCTAGAATTTGCGTATACATTAGCTGCTCGCCCTTGATCAGACTCGAATCGCCAATATTTGTAACTTCAACCTTACGCAACATCTGACGCACGATAACTTCAATATGCTTGTCATTAATCCGCACACCTTGGAGACGGTAAACTTCTTGGACTTCGTTGACGACATATTGAGCTAGCGCTTCAACACCTTTCAAACGCAAAATATCGTGAGGAGCTGGCGGGCCTTCAGAAACAACCTCTCCCTTCTCAATATATTCACCTTCAAACACTGTCATGGTGCGCCACTTAGGGATCAGCACCTCATAGTGATCGGATCCGTCGATTGGATTAACACCGTCCTTAGGTGTGATGACCAATCTGCGCTTTCCTTTTGTTTCTTTACCGAAGCTTACCGTACCCGAAATTTCAGCCAAGATAGCCGGCTCTTTCGGACGACGCGCTTCAAACAAGTCAGCAACACGCGGCAGACCACCCGTGATGTCACGAGTCTTCGAGCCTTCCTGCGGAATCCGGGCTATAACATCTCCAATATTAAGGTCAACGCCGTCATTCAAGCTGACGATCGCATTTGCCGGCAGGAAATAATGTGCTGGGTGGTTTGTGCCAGGAAGACAAATTTCTACTCCCTTCTTATCCACAACAGTAACACCAGGACGAAGCTCCTTAGCAGAGGCGGCTCGCTCGTTTGGATCGATAACAGAAATACTACTAAGACCTGTGATCTCATCTGTCTGTTCGCGAACAGTAATACCCTCTTCCATAGCGGCGAAAGCTACTCTACCCGCTACTTCCGAAACAATTGGGTGAGTATGCGGATCCCAAGTAGCTACAATCTGTCCGGCTTCAACATCAGACTTCTTGCCAACTGTAATCAAGGTGCCGTAAGGAAGCTTATAACGCTCACGCTCGCGGCCATTAGAGTCATTAACGATAAGCTGACCGGAACGAGATACTACAACTAGCTCACCCTTTATGTTCTCTACCGTCTTCATATTATGCAGGTGAATAGTACCGGTGTTCTTAACCTGTACGCTGTCAGATGCTGTAGCTCTGGACGCCGCGCCACCGATATGAAACGTACGCATCGTAAGCTGCGTGCCCGGCTCGCCGATTGATTGTGCAGCAATAACACCCACCGCCTCACCAACGTTGACGGCATGGCCACGGGCCAGATCGCGACCGTAACACTGGCTACAGATACCGTAGCGAGTCTCACAGGTGATTGGCGAACGGACGTGAACTTCATCCACGCCGCCGGTCTCCAGTTTTTCTACCATGCGCTCATTGATAATGGTGCCGGCCGTAGCAACTAAGTCTCCCGTTGTCTCTGAAGAAACATCAGCGGCTAGAACACGACCCAATACCCTGTCGCCTAGCGGCGCAATAATATCGCCACCCTCGATTACTGGCGACATCGTCAGACCTTGATCTGTACCACAATCATGTTCGGTAACAACCAAGTCCTGAGAAATATCAACTAAACGTCGAGTCAAATAACCAGAGTTAGCCGTCTTCAAAGCCGTATCGGCCAAGCCTTTACGAGCTCCATGAGTCGAGGTAAAGTACTGCGATACACTCAAACCTTCACGGAAGTTCGCTGTGATTGGCGTCTCAATGATCGAGCCGTCTGGTCGTGCCATCAAGCCTCGCATACCAGCGAGCTGGCGAATCTGAGCGGGGGAACCACGGGCGCCAGAGTCTGCATATACGTACACCGAATTAAATGACTCTTGCTGCTCTTCCTTTCCTTCCTTGTTGATTACCGGCTCTGTCGACAGACCTTCCATCATAGCCTTAGCTACAAGGTCGTTTGCGCGAGACCAGATATCGATAACCTTATTGTATTTCTCACCTTGTGTTACTAGACCGGAGGCAAATTGCGCTTCGATCTCTTCCACTTCAGTGTTTGCCTGACCAATGATCGTCACCTTGTCTTCAGGAATGACAAAGTCATTAACACCGATCGATGAACCGGAACGTGTTGAATACTTATAACCGGTGTACATCAACTGGTCAGCAAAGATCACAGTTTCCTTTAGACCGACATCGCGGTAACAGGCATTCAGAATCAGCGAGATTTGCTTCTTCGCCATCTTCTGATTAACCATGGAAAAACGCAGGCCCTCTGGGACGATGTTGAAAAGCAACACACGACCCACAGTGGTATCTAGAATGGCAGTTTCACGAACGCGTTCGCCCTCTTCATTGCTATAGACATCGGTAATTCGTACTTTTATGCGCGCTTGCAAGTGAGCATTGCCTGTTTCGTAAGCCCGCTGCACTTCTTTCGCGTCGGAGAAAGTCATGCCTTCACCTTTCGCATTCACGCGGGAGCGCGTCATGTAGTAAAGACCCAGTACAACGTCCTGCGACGGAACAATAATTGGCTCACCGTTAGCAGGTGCCAAAATATTGTTCGTGGACATCATCAGCGTACGCGCTTCAAGCTGTGCTTCCAACGTGAGTGGGACGTGAACAGCCATCTGGTCACCGTCAAAATCGGCGTTGTAGGCTGCACAAACCAGAGGGTGCAATTGAATTGCCTTCCCCTCGATCAATACTGGTTCGAATGCTTGAATGCCAAGCCTGTGCAAGGTGGGTGCGCGGTTAAGCAACACTGGGTGTTCGCGAATCACATCCGCGAGAATGTCCCAAACCTCGGCAGTCTCGCGCTCAACCATCTTTTTAGCAGCTTTGATCGTAGTAGCCAGGCCACGGCGCTCAAGTTTACCAAAAATAAACGGCTTAAATAGTTCCAGGGCCATCTTCTTGGGTAGACCACACTGATGCAGCCTAAGTGTAGGACCAACAACAATTACAGAACGACCAGAATAGTCCACACGTTTACCGAGTAGGTTTTGCCTGAATCGACCCTGCTTACCTTTGATCATGTCGGCAAGTGACTTAAGAGGTCGCTTATTCGATCCTGTGATCGCGCGGCCACGGCGACCGTTATCGAGAAGTGCATCAACCGCTTCCTGCAACATACGCTTTTCGTTGCGCACGATAATGTCTGGCGCGTTCAAGTCGAGAAGGCGCTTTAGACGATTGTTTCTATTGATCACACGACGGTAGAGATCGTTTAGATCTGAAGTCGCGAAACGACCACCGTCCAGAGGTACAAGAGGGCGAAGATCCGGTGGAAGAACGGGCAGAACCGTCATCACCATCCACTCCGGCTTATTGCCAGAGGCGTTAAAGGCCTCCAAGAGCTTCAAACGCTTAGAAAGCTTCTTCAACTTTGTCTCAGAATTTGTAGCTGGAATTTCTTCACGAAGACGCGCTACTTCCTCGTCAACATTCAGGTCTTTCATCAATGCCTGAACCGCTTCCGCGCCCATCTTGGCATCGAACTCATCACTAAATTCTTCCATGGCCTCGTAGTATTGTTCATCGGTTAGCAGCTGCCCTTTTTCAAGAGTAGTCATTCCCGGGTCAGTAACCACGAAAGATTCGAAATAGAGAATGCGCTCTATGTCACGCAGAGTCATGTCCAATAGCAAGCCGATGCGTGATGGCAGAGACTTAAGGAACCAGATATGGGCTACCGGACTAGCAAGTTCGATATGACCCATTCGATCGCGACGCACTTTAGAAAGCGCAACTTCCACGCCACACTTTTCACAGATAACACCGCGATGCTTAAGACGCTTGTACTTACCACACAGGCACTCATAGTCCTTTACTGGCCCAAATATCTTGGCACAGAACAGACCATCACGCTCTGGCTTAAACGTTCTATAGTTGATCGTCTCTGGTTTTTTAACTTCACCAAACGACCAAGCACGAATCATTTCCGGCGAGGCCAAACCAATTTTAATGGAATCGAACTCATCTGATTGTGATTGAGACTTAAGCAACCCTAATAGGTCTTTCATTCTAACTCCTCCACCTGCTGCTTTCGAGAACAGGCTTTAATAATCACTAATTCTTCATTTGTCGTACTGGCTAGTGCGAATTGGTCTATTTAGTACTGACATCCAACTCCATATCAATCGCAAGAGATCTAATTTCTTTCACTAGTACATTAAATGACTCCGGCATTCCCGGTTCCATTTTGTGGTCACCATCGACGATGTTCTTGTACATCTTCGTTCGCCCGGCAACGTCATCCGACTTAACGGTTAGCATTTCCTGTAAGGTATAAGCCGCACCATAAGCTTCAAGCGCCCACACTTCCATCTCTCCGAAGCGCTGCCCACCGAACTGGGCCTTACCACCTAATGGTTGTTGCGTAACCAAGCTGTAAGAACCAGTCGATCTAGCGTGCATCTTGTCATCAACCAGGTGATTCAGCTTCAGCATATACATGATGCCAACAGTTACCTGGCGATCGAAGGACTCGCCCGTTCTACCATCAAAAAGTGTGACCTGACCGCTTTCATCAATGCCAGCCAACTCTAGCATATCTTTGATTTCAGACTCAGCCGCACCATCGAAAACAGGAGTAGCCATCGGAACGCCCGCACGCAAGTTGCCCGCAAGCTCCATGAGTTCATCGTCACTAAAGCTTTTGATATCTTCAGTGCGCTCACCGATCTTGTTATAGATTTCGGCAACTAGCTTTCTGACTTCGGATGCCTTCTTCTTAGCATCTAGCATCCCGCCAATACGGTTACCCAAGCCCTTGGCCGCCGCACCCAAGTGTGTCTCTAGGACCTGACCAACGTTCATTCGCGACGGCACGCCGAGCGGATTCAACACGATATCTATCGGCTCACCCTTCTCGTCATAAGGCATGTCTTCGACAGGCATAATTACCGAGATGACGCCTTTGTTACCATGACGACCGGCCATTTTGTCACCCGGCTGTATGCGGCGCTTAATAGCGAGGTAGACTTTAACGATCTTCAACACGCCAGGCGCTAGATCATCACCTTGAGTGAGTTTCTTTCTCTTGTCTTCGAAGCGCTCGTCTAGATCTATTCGCCTTTCTTTTAACTGCTCATCAGCACGCTCTAATTGCTTGTTCACTACATCATTAGACATGCGCAGCTTGAACCAATCTTCCCTTGGCAGTTCCTCTAGATAGCCAGCGGTAATCTTCTGGCCCTTCTTCAACTTCGGACCACCAGCTACAACTTTTCCTATTAGAGCGTGTTGCAGGCGTTCATAAGTCGCGGCCTCTACAATTCGATATTCATCATCGATGTCTTTGCGAACCTTAGACAGTTGCGTTTCTTCAATCTCCATGGCGCGCTGATCTTTCTCAAGACCGTCACGCGTGAATACCTGTACGTCGATTACGGTAC
Organism: uncultured Pseudomonadales bacterium; assembly: GCA_949372635.1. GTDB lineage: Bacteria > Pseudomonadota > Gammaproteobacteria > Pseudomonadales > Pseudohongiellaceae > UBA9145. Next base: position 100,106 of record CASIAB010000009.1, on the reverse strand, counting down.
CCTTAACACTTGTAGGCACGCGCGAAGAAGTATCTTTTACGTCCGAGGCTTTCTCACCGAAGATTGCACGCAGTAGCTTTTCTTCTGGAGTTAGCTGTGTTTCGCCCTTAGGCGTAACTTTGCCGACCAAAATATCGCCAGCACTAACTTCAGCACCTATATAAACAATGCCAGACTCGTCCAGCTTGCTTAGGGCGCCTTCACCTACGTTTGGAATATCAGCGGTAATCTCTTCCGATCCCAGCTTGGTATCGCGAGCGACACAAGTTAGTTCCTGAATATGAATAGTGGTGAAGCGATCTTCCTTAGCCACTCGCTCAGATATCAAAATTGAATCTTCGAAGTTGTATCCGTTCCAAGGCATGAATGCGATACGCATATTTTGCCCTAGTGCTAACTCACCCATATCGATTGATGGACCGTCTGCCAAGATGTCGCCACGACCAATCGTGTCTCCATCTTTGACCAATGGTCGCTGACTGATACATGTATTCTGATTAGAGCGGGTATACTTAGTCAGGTTGTAGATATCCACACCCGCCTCACCTGCGTCTGTCTCTGCATCGTTAACACGAACGATGATTCTTGCCGCATCGACACTTTCGATGACACCCCCACGGAACGCAACAACACATACACCTGAATCAGTCGCTACATTGCGCTCCATGCCCGTACCAACCAAAGGCTTCTCAGTCTTCAGCGTCGGAACTGCCTGACGCTGCATGTTCGAACCCATCAGGGCACGGTTAGCATCGTCATGCTCTAGGAAAGGAATCAATGCCGCCGCTACAGATACCATCTGTTGTGGAGCCACATCCATATAGTCAACTTCTTCGCGCGGCTTTAAAAGTGTTTCACCCTTGTAGCGTACTGTGACTAATGTATCAATGAAGCCCTTCTTCTTATCCAAAGGAGCACTCGCCTGCGCAATGACGAAATCACTTTCGTCAATCGCTGATAGATAATCGATCTCGTCTGTAACTTTGTTGCTAACTACCTTTCTATAAGGGCTTTCCAGGAAGCCGTAGTTATTTGTTCTCGCATAAGTTGCAAGCGAGTTAATCAGTCCGATGTTCGGACCTTCAGGCGTTTCAATTGGGCATACTCGACCGTAGTGAGTCGGGTGTACATCACGCACTTCGAAGCCTGCTCTTTCTCTCGTGAGACCACCGGGCCCAAGAGCCGATACGCGACGCTTGTGAGTCACCTCGGACAACGGGTTATTCTGATCCATGAACTGGGAAAGCTGACTGGAGCCAAAGAATTCCTTGATCGCTGCAGCCACTGGCTTCGCATTGATCATATCTTGCGGCATCAGACCTTCAGAATCTGCCATGCTCAAACGCTCTTTCACTGCGCGTTCGACACGAACCAAACCAACACGAAATTGGTTCTCGGCCATCTCACCAACAGAGCGAATACGACGGTTACCTAAGTGATCGATGTCATCTACTGAACCGAAACCATTCCGGATTCCGACCACAGTCTTCAGCACATCGACGATGTCTTCCTTACTAAGGACCATTAAGCCCTCAGACTCAGGACGACCCAGCCGGCGATTGAACTTCATACGACCGACAGCAGAAAGATCGTAACGCTCTGGAGAAAAGAATAGATTAGAAAATAAGTTCTCTGCAGATTCCTTTGTAGGCGGCTCGCCCGGGCGCATCATGCGATAGATTTCAACCATAGCTTCCAGCTTGGAAGTGGTTCCATCGATGCGCAATGTATGCGATACAAATGGACCGCAGTCCAGATCGTTAGTGTAGATAGTCTCGAACGTCTTTACGCCGGCCTCGAAAAACTGCTCTATCACCTCTTCAGTGATTTCTGTATTACAGGCAACTAAAACTTCACCTGTCTCTTCGTTGATCACATCAGCAGCAAGTGCGGCACCAATAAGGTACTCATGCTCGATTAGCAGCATAGTTAACTTAGCTTGTTCCATTAAGCGCACGTGGCGTGAAGTAATACGGCGGCCAGCCTCTACAATTTCCTTGCCTTTCTTGTCATTGATCGGAAAAGTAAGCACTTCTCCACGCAAACGAGCAGGGATTAGATTCAACGAAATGGCCGATTCTTTACCCTTGCCTTTCGTAGCAATCTTAAAACTATTGTTGTCATAGAACATCTCAAGAATTTCTTGAGATCCGTAACCTAATGCGCGCAGCAAGACAGACGCAGGCAATTTACGACGACGGTCGATTCGAACATAGACCATGTCTTTCGGGTCGAATTCAAAGTCGAGCCAAGAACCACGGTAAGGAATAACCCGCGCAGAGTAGAGTAGTTTTCCCGAGCTGTGCGTCTTACCACGGTCATGGTCAAAGAACACACCGGGCGATCTATGCAACTGCGATACAACAACACGCTCGGTACCATTGATAACAAAAGTACCCGAATCCGTCATCAATGGAATCTCGCCCATATAGACTTCTTGCTCTTTAATATCCTTAATTGTTTGTGTTGTTGATTCCTTATCATAAAGAATCAGCCGAACCTTAACCCGCAAGGAAACTGAATAGGTAGAACCACGCAATTGACATTCTTTGACGTCAAACGCTGGCTTTCCAAGATTATAGCTAACATATTCCAGAACTGCTTTGCCGGAATAGCTGACGATAGGGAATACAGATTTGAACGCAGCGTGTAAGCCTTGTTCCATGCGTGATTCGACAGGCACGTCAACCTGGGTAAACTGTTTATAGGAATCGACTTGTATAGATAAGAGGTAAGGAATATCCATCGCACTTGGCAATTTTCCGAAGTTCTTACGGATACGTTTTTTCTCTGTATACGAATAGGCCATTGGTGTGTTCCTAGCGTTGTGTTCTATTGGCATTAACTACTGGCAGAATTGTTCTGCGATTTGCATCTTCTTTCGTCTATGCGACTTGGACAATGCGCGGCGATTAGCCGGCCTTCTCTTGCTCGAAATTACGACGAATCAACGCCAGGTGCGTTAACGGCACCCGGCGCTTCTCGTTTTTTAACAATTCTTGCTACTTAAGCTCAACGGTTGCGCCAGCTTCTTCCAAAGCTTTCTTGGCTTCATCCGCCTCCCCCTTAGGAGCAGCTTCTTTGATAGTTGATGGCGCGCCATCAACTAATTCTTTAGCTTCTTTAAGACCTAGGCCCGTGATACTTCGAACCGCCTTAATGACGTTTACTTTCTTTTCTCCAATAGAAGCTAGAACAATATCGAACTCAGTTTGTTCTTCTGCTGGCGCAGCATCGGCTGCTGCAGCTGGAGCCGCCGCTACTGCTGCAGCAGCTGAAACACCGAATTTTTCTTCCATTGCTTCAACCAGCTGAACTACGTCCATTACTGACATGTCTGCAATTGCTTCTAATACATCTTCTTTGGAAAGAGCCATGACTCTTGTCTCCTACTTTCAATAAATTAATTTAAGTTGTTTTAAATTTTTTACAATTTCTAAACTGCTACGAAGTAACTATGCTGCTTCCTGCTTCTGGTCTCGCACTGCAGCAACAGCACGTGTTGCTTTCGAGGGAACCTCTATCATGGTTCTGGCGAGCTTCGTTACGGGCGCTAACATAACGCTCATAAGAATGGACAGTGCCTGATCGTGAGTCGGCAACTTCGCCAACACGTCGATCTGATCTGCATCCAATAACTTGCCACCTACAGATAGTGCTTTGATCTCGAAATCTTTCTTCTCCTTAGCAAAATCCTTCAGCACGCGCGCAGCGGCACCAGGGTCTTCCTCTGAGAATGCAAGAATCGTAGGACCAACTAAAACTTCTTGAATGCACTCGAACTCAGTACCTTCAACTGCTTTCTTAAGCAGCGTGTTTCTTACAACACGAAGGTAAACATTATTCGCTCTAGCACTCTTGCGAAGCTCAGTCATATCGCTAACGGTTACACCCCGATAATCGGCGAGTACCGCAGACAATGCACTGTTAGCAGCCGTATTGACTTCCGAAACAATTTGTTTCTTATCTTCTAGTCCAATAGCCACTAGCTAAACTCCTTAATATGATCGATTACTCGACCGCGATTTAGCATGACAAATGCTCATGTCATGCCCTTTCTATTCGGTGATTGAAATTTAGCATTATACTAAATCGGGCTTCACCATCTGCGTAGGAAATTAAGCGACCAAACCTAAACTCGGCGGTCACACCTACGGTCTTTGACAGCTTCGCTTTCGCGAAACCCCAAAGTCTGTTGAAGAGCAATACAAGATCACCCTTCGAATTTTTTATTGCTAGCGCTAAAGAAGCTCTAAGGATGACTGGTCTATCTGCAATCCAGGACCCATCGTAGAAGAAAGAACAACCTTCTTAATATAGACACCCTTAGCTGCAGATGGCTTAGCCTTCTTTAGGTCTGCCAATAGCGCTTCAAGGTTTGCCTTAACGGCAGGAGCTTCAAAACCCACTTTACCGATGCCGCCATGAACGATGCCGTTCTTGTCCGTTCTATATCTAACCTGGCCGGACTTGGCGTTCTTAACTGCAGTTTCAACGTCTGGCGTAACTGTTCCGACTTTCGGATTAGGCATCAAACCTCTTGGGCCGAGAACCGTACCTAGTTTGCCCACTACACGCATAGCGTCTGGTGTAGCAATAACTACGTCGAAGTCCAGATTTCCTGCCTGAATGGATTCAGCTAAATCCTCGAAGCCCACCACATCAGCACCGGCAGCCTTCGCCTTTTCGGCATTTTCGCCTTGAGCAAATACTGCGACGCGAACGTCTTTGCCTGTGCCGTTAGGTAGAATTGTGGAACCGCGAACAGCTTGATCCGATTTACGCGCATCGATGCCGAGATTCACACAAACGTCTAGAGACTCGCTGAATTTCTTTGAAGCAAATTCTGAAATAATCGCAACAGCTTCTTCAACTGAGTAGGCTTTGCCTGACTCAACCTTTTCAGCTACTTGCTTTTGTTTTTTGGATAGTTTGGCCATGTTACTCCACTCCCTCGACTTCTATGCCCGCGCTGCGCGCGCTGCCAGCAAGAGTGCGAACCGCAGCATCCATATCAGCAGCAGTGAGATCAGCCATTTTCTGGGTCGCAATTTCTTCTAATTGGGCGCGATTTACTTTGCCCACTTTTTCGGTATTTGGACGTCCACTCCCCTTCTTGAGGCCAGCTGCTTTACGCAGTAATACAGAGGCGGGAGGCGTCTTCGTAATAAAGGTGAAGCTACGATCTGCATAAACAGTGATAACTACAGGGATAGGCAGCCCAACTTCAACGCCTTGAGTCTGCGCATTGAATGCCTTACAAAATTCCATGATGTTTACGCCGTGTTGACCGAGAGCCGGACCAACAGGTGGACTTGGGTTAGCTTTTCCTGCGCCAACTTGCAGCTTTATATAAGCCAGTACTTTCTTAGCCATGTCTTTCTCCTTTGGGTTCAAACGTTCGATTCAGCCTCGCAGCTAACCAAACTCCCCGGCGACGCCCTACGTTAGTGAGGGAATCGACTTTGTTAAAAGGTTATTAAATACCCTCAATGAATCTAAAATTTTCTGTCTCTTAGCTCTTTTCGACTTGCCCGAACTCTAGCTCTACTGGAGTAGAACGACCGAAAATCAATACGGCAACGCGTAATCGACTCTTCTCGTAATTGACTTCCTCAACCGTACCAGTGAAGTCATTAAAAGGACCATCTGTAACTCGTACCATCTCGCCAGGCTCGTAGATCGTCTTATGAGTTGGAGCCTCTTCGCTATCCTCCATTCTCTGAAGAATCTTATTCGCTTCTTTATCCGTTATTGGTGCGGGCCTCTCTGCCGTGCCGCCAATAAAGCCCATAACCCTGGGCGTGTCCTTAACCAAATGCCAGGTATCGTCGTTTAGCTCCATATGAACCAAGACGTAACCCGGAAAGAATTTGCGCTCGCTCTTTCGCTTTTGACCACCGCGCATTTCTACAACTTCTTCGGTAGGCACTAACACTTCATCGAAGTAATCTTCCATTTTCCGGAGAGCAATTCGCTCTCCAAGTGCAAGCATCACTTTTTTCTCATAACCTGAATAGGCATGAACTACGTACCAGCGCTTTGCCATTTTTTGCCTCTAGCCGATCATCGATGAAATAACGCTGTTTAATCCCCAATCCAGTAGCCACAGAATAAAAGCTACAATGAATATGACGATAAGGACTACGATCGTAGTCTGCGTAGTTTCTTGTCTTGTTGGCCAAACAACTTTTCTTATCTCAACTCGTGCATCTAGGCATAAGTTAACAAAAGCACGCCCGCGAATAGTCTGAGCACCAATCCATCCAGCCACACCGGCAGTTACAATCAAGCCTAGCGTTCTAACCAATAATGATTCTGCGGCGAAATAGGAATTAACATAAATCGCGCCAGCCACAATAGCTGCCACGACGGCCCACTTGACTAAATCTAATTTACCATCTTCGTCTGCTATTTTTTCGGACATAATATTTACTATTCTTTGCACTGAAAAATATCTAATTAACCGCCACCTACAGCGACCTTAATCGCTGCTTATTCTCTTCCCTATGGCTAGTGGAAGAATTCCCGCCTTTAGTTGGCAGGCCAGGAGGGAATCGAACCCCCAACCTGCGGTTTTGGAGACCGCTGCTCTGCCAATTGAGCTACTGGCCTACTGCTTCTCTAAAGGTCATCGGTGCTTCTCATTCCCCCTTGCATTAAGGGCGGTCAATACTAGCTAAATCTTTATTATCTTCATTTGCTTCTAACGAAAATCATAGAAACACTAAAGACGACTAGGCCGAAGCACCCTTTTGAGTGCTTCGGCCGAGTAAGTAGTCTTTACCAAAATTATTCGATGATCTTAGCTACAACGCCCGCGCCTACTGTACGGCCACCCTCTCGGATAGCAAAACGTAGACCGTCATCCATCGCGATCGGTGCGATCAATGTCACAACCATGTTCACGTTGTCACCGGGCATTACCATCTCAACGCCTTCTGGCAGCTCGCAAGCACCTGTCACATCCGTTGTACGGAAGTAGAACTGCGGACGGTAACCTTTAAAGAATGGCGTATGACGACCACCTTCATCCTTATTCAGAATATACACTTCAGCTTCGAACTTAGTATGAGGTGTTACAGATCCGGGCTTGCCCAGTACTTGACCGCGCTCAACCTCTTCACGCTTAGTACCGCGCAGCAAAACACCTACGTTCTCGCCTGCACGCCCTTCATCCAACAGCTTGCGGAACATCTCAACACCCGTACAAACTGTCTTCTGTGTGTCTTTAATACCAACAATGTCTAAGTCATCGCCAACATTGACAATTCCGCGCTCGATTCGGCCTGTTACAACAGTGCCACGACCGGAGATTGAGAATACGTCTTCGATTGGCATCAAGAATGGCTTCTCAACGTCACGAACCGGATCGGGGATGTAGCTGTCTAGAGTCTCAACCAGCTTCTGTACCGCAGGCATGCCGATATCAGAGGTGTCGCCTTCAAGAGCCTTAAGAGCAGAACCAACAATAATAGGCGTATCGTCGCCTGGGAATTCGTATTGATCCAATAACTCACGGATCTCCATCTCTACCAATTCAATCAATTCTTCATCATCAACCATGTCCGCTTTGTTCATAAACACAACGATGTAAGGAACGCCAACCTGCAAAGATAACAGGATGTGCTCACGAGTCTGCGGCATTGGGCCGTCTGCAGCCGAACATACCAAGATAGCGCCGTCCATCTGAGCAGCACCAGTGATCATGTTCTTTACATAGTCGGCGTGACCTGGACAATCAACGTGGGCGTAGTGGCGGTTAGGCGAATCGTATTCAACATGAGACGTGGAAATAGTAATTCCGCGCTCTCGCTCTTCTGGCGCATTATCGATCTGCGCGAAGTCGCGTATTTCTCCTCCGCCCCATACTTCAGAACAGACACGAGTCAAAGCCGCTGTTAAAGTCGTCTTACCATGGTCAACGTGACCAATCGTACCTACGTTGACGTGTAATTTATTTCGTTCGAATTTTTCTTTAGCCATCTTCGACTGCCCCTATCTATTCTAAGCGTCATCAATTAATTTTGAATCAGGTTCTGTTTTTATAGTTAGAATCACTATAAATAACAAATACTTACGAACTGTTTAATATATCCACCAAAAAAATGGTGCTCACACTCGGAGTTGAACCGAGGACCTCTTCATTACCAATGAAGTGCTCTACCGCCTGAGCTATGCGAGCCGCACATTAGTAAGCTCAGCCCCTGTTCTACACCTGCACTGGTGCCGACTTCATCATGCATTGACCAGACTACTCAGGCACCCTGATCATCTTGCCAAAAGTTCCAATTTTTAGCTAAATTGGAGCGGGTAGCGGGGATCGAACCCGCGTATCCAGCTTGGAAGGCTGGGGTTCTACCGCTGAACTATACCCGCCTACAAAAAATCTACGCCCCTAACTAACTGTGAGTTGGTGGAGGGGGGTGGATTCGAACCACCGAAGCTTGCGCGTCAGATTTACAGTCTGATCCCTTTGGCCACTCGGGAACCCCTCCAACATGAACTTCCAAGGGTCAAATCCTCGGCGCTATCACTCAGGAGCGGCATTTTATGGGAATTGAGTCCCTTGTGCAATCGTTTCGCAGAGATTTTCTGTAATGATTAAATCAGGCCGACCTGCCGTCAAATCTAGCCATGCGGGGTTTTCCAAGACAAATTGCTCCAACACTTGCAGCTGAACTTGAATTTCTTCAGTAGAACGCGATATTTCTTCTATCTGGGGAGCATAACCCAGCCCCTGAACCCCGTTACGCAAGGCCTGCGCATCGCCAAGCTCCGAGAAAACACCTAACGCGATCCCGTTCTCCAATATTCCACGGGTGATTAGGTAGATTTCACTCTCCATATCAGCCGCTATAAGGCCCTCGCTCAGCGCATCTAAGGATATAGTTGCAATCCCGCGCGAGGACGCCGGAGGTAGGAAGACTCGATATTGTGAGCTCAACGGGTCTCCACTCAGGGCGACATTGGAAGCGAATACTGCCCCACCCATCTCCTGCAATCAAGCGGGAGGCATCATCCATAGTACTGAAATTCCCTATCGTGAAGCAATTCAGTGCAGGCTGGGGCGCAAGCTGAGCCTCATATTCACTGATCAGAGTTAAGCCACTATTTAGCAGAAGCCTGGGCGCACTGGTTACCGGCGGCACTATGGGTTCTGCAACATAGCGAACCCAAGAGAAATAACCTATATTGGCCAATAGTAGGAAACTGACTATGTAACGCATGACCTAAACCTTTCCTGGATTGCGGTCAGGATGTGGGCACGCAACATCGAGACCATCAAACACAAGAGAAGTAACAATCTCACTTCTATCAAGGCGCGCTAATCCATGCAGCAATTCAGCATCTCCGCCTGCAAAGTAAATTTCAACATCACCCGCCTTACCTAATGACGCGCTCTGCTGCTTGATTGTTGCCAGCAATGCCGTCACAGTTCCATTAAATACGGCCTCATCGGTTGAGTGGCCCAAACTTTCGGAATACGTGGAATAATTATCACTAAGCCGAATAGCTGTGTTTGCTTCCAAGCTGCTGTGCATCAATCTTAAGCCTGGGATAATATAACCGCCTAAGTGCAGCCCCTGCGCATCAATCACGTCGATAGTAAGTGCGGTCCCACTATCTATAACCATGCAGGCACCGCCTGCCCTTCGATAAGCTGCAAGCATAGCTAGCCACCTATCTATACCGAGCCGGCTGACATCCGCATACTGATTGGTCACTCCCCCGCAGCTTTGGGCTACTCTCGCCTGCACTATAGCTAATGAGTGCTTTACCCGGACCCAATCTGCTAGTCTCTTGTTTATCTCACCGCCACGCACACTGCACATACGAGCCAAGGTTATTGCTGCATCTAGCTCTGTGACCCGCTGCAACTCATCAAATCCAGGCACATGGCCAGCCTTGAGCACCGCCAAATCATCTGCTGCAAGCAGTCTCCATTTGATCCGTGAATTGCCTACGTCAAGTTCTAATATCATGTGCTAATTAATACTCATTCTGAAAGCGGACGCAACGACGAAAATACCTCCCCGCCACTGATCGATCGTATGCCCTTCGCAGTTTGTAGCAGCAATGAACCCTCTGAATCCACTCCCAGCGATTTTCCGGTAAGTCGACTTTCACCATTGTGTATTTCGATATCGCTCATTCGATAAAAATCTAGACCATTCCAGCGTTCTTCAAATGATGAGAATCTGCTGTTTTCGTATTCCTTGAAATTTCGGCTCAGCTGATTCAGGAGCTCCGTGAGCAGAATTACTCGAGAGGGCGGCTCGCTGATGATGTTATTCAGGTCAGTTACCGGTCGATCGATGCTTTCTAATGAACCTGCTGACAATTCGATATTCACCCCGATACCGAAGACAACGAAGCGTGCTGCGTCTTTGTGCTGCAATTCCAAAAGGATGCCAGATAACTTCTTGTTCTCAAAAAGCACGTCGTTGGGCCATTTCAACTGAAGGCCTTGTGCGCCTAGTTCCCGCAGCGCCTCGAGCACGCTAATAGCGGTAACCAGAGATAACGCTTGCAGCGCATTGGCCTCCATCGAGAAACGACGAGTCAGAGATAAATAGATGCCCTCATTCTTCAGGCTCACCCAGTGACGACCTCGACGGCCCCTTCCGGCAGTTTGTGAGCTGGCAACAACTACCCTATTCTGCGTATTGCCAGATTGAATCTGCCGAAGTGCTTCAGCATTTGTGGAATCAATCTCATCAAAAATCTGAATCTTGTCTATAGATTCCTCAGACTCCAGATTTAGCAGATTTCGAAGCGTTTGTTCGTCCATAGATTTAGCGGCAACTCAGGCAATGGGAAATGATTCGCAAACAAAAACCTTCTAATAAAAAAGGAGCGTGGATATTGCTTTGAGCAGCATCCGATCGCTCCCTCTTTACATTGGGAACTAGGGTTAACTATCACCCTAGCTACTGAATAAAATCCAGCACCTACTCTCCCGTGTTTGCAGCTTCCGGCGATTCAACAGCAATCTCGCCACTTCTGATCTTCGAAATTACACCTAGCGCTTCCAGCATAACCATGATGCTAGTGATCATCACCAATACTTCGATAACAACCAATGCCCATTGACCACTCTGATAATGACTCACGATGTACCAGCAAGAGGCCCAAAATGCCATTACGAAGATAAAGATCATCGGCATTAAAATAGCTCTTGTCGGGCGTCCTAATCTCATCAGATAAACGGCAATTAGCAGCAAAGTCATCGAAGCCAAAATCTGATTAGTGCCACCAAATACAGGCCAGATTAAAGCCCCGCCGTCTCCAGGATAGTTACCCGCGGACACACCGAATGCCAACATCAGACAGGCAGCTATTGCCACTAAAGTAGCGACGATGTTGTTCTTGAAAGGAGCTATGTTATAAATGCTGCCCCACTCCTGAATGATGTAGCGCTGCAGGCGTAAACCCGCGTCCATAGTAGTACCCGCAAAGAGCACCACCATTACGGCTAGCATGGTTTGTGAGAAGGCAATGGGGATGCCCCAGCCAGTTGAGATCAAAATCGCACCGCCGTCAATAAAGCCTTTCTGCCCAGGGCCACTCGCGTAACCAGAATAGATTGCATCCCATTCCGCACCCGTTGCAGCGTAGAGCGATCCGGTCACAGCAACGATTGTTATCAATGCCAGCGAACCTTCACCAAGCGCACCAAGATAACCAACAAAGCGCGCGTCCTTCTCATTGCTCAGCTGCTTAGAACTGGTTCCAGAAGATACGATACCGTGAAATCCAGACAAGGCACCACAGGCAATTGTGACGAAAAGAATTGGCCATATAGGCGGAGTATCAACAGCCAGATTTGGATTGAATGCTGGAGCAGAAACATTTGGCAGCGCGATAAATACCGCACTATAGAGAACGAACAAACCTAGAACTAGCTGCGCTCCATTGATGTAGTCACGCGGTTGCAACAATAGCCATACCGGCAACATCGAAGCAATACCTGCATAGACAAACAACAGGATAATCCAATTGCCATTTGCACCCAGACCAAAAACATCACCAGGTAATTCCAGAGGCATCACACTACCGACGTAGATCGTGAAGTAGAGAATCGCAACACCAATTACAGATATCAGCAGTAAGTTGTAGCTTTTACGAATCAGTATTCCGATGCATATGGCTACTGGAATTGCAGCCCAGGCGGGGAATACCGATGAAGGAAAGATAACCATGTCTGTTGCAATGATGGTCGCGAACATCGCGTTAACCAACACCAGCAACAGAAAGATGATAACCATGAATAAGGCAGACGCACGCTTACCAATGACATCTGAGGAAAGGGCACCGATTGACTTCGCGCCGTGGCGGTTACTTGCCCATAAGGCTCCCATGTCGTGAACACCGGCGAAGAATATGCTGCCGAATGTAACCCATAATAATGCCGGAGCCCAACCCCAGTATACCGCGATCGCAGGGCCTACAATCGGTGCCGCACCGGCTACAGCCGTGAAGTGAGCGCCCCAGAGCACATACTTGTTAGTAGGCACATAGTCTATGCCATCGTTGATTCGGTGCGCAGGAGTCACATAATCAGGGTCTAGCTGATAGATTTTCTGTGCGATGAATTTGGAATAGACAAACCAGCCAAAAGAAAAACCGACTAGACCGAAAATGACGATGAAGATCGAGGACATAAAGCGCTCTCCGGGATTATTATTATGACATCAAAGTTCGGCATCATAGCAAGTTAGGCGGCGGCGATACAACGGGCAGTCTTGATATTACGGGCTTTACTAGGGAGCTCACAGCTGGTGTTAGTACTCGAATCCTGACCCCTTTGCAGTGTAAGGTCATCACTTAATCAGCAGGGCCAATAACACTTATCTGCGAGCGAAAAAAAACCGGCCATCTGCATGACCGGGTTTATCCTAACTAAGCCACGGCTTAGTTAGATGGTGCCGCTGCATGGTATGTCCAATAACCGATAAACATCTCATCCCAGCTCTGCAATCCGAAAACAAGCTCCTGAGAAGGATCAGGATTAGCTGGATTGAACTCGGAATTATCAAACGCGCCTGTAACGTGCACTTTAGTGCCCGCCTTGATCTGCACTGGCTCTTCCAATTCATAAGTGGGCTGCCAAGCGTAGCTATAGTTTGGAACACTAAGCAGGTCAGTCATTGTGCCATCTTCATTTTCCATGGCGAACTTCATATCCTTGCCACGGAAGTGCATGTGAGCGCGCAGGCCTGTTACTACTACGTCCTCGTCGAACGTATATTGAGCCGCTGATTCGTAGTCCTGGTCGTACGCAGGGATCTTGAACTGTGAAGCTACCGAACGAGTGAAATTCTCGTACTTGGGTGGCTCGTTGTACATATACAGACCAATGAGCGTTTCATCCGTTGTCGCTTTACCGTTAGTTGTAAAGTGAAATTGCATGGACAATTTATGATCCTTGGGAATGTACACGCCCGTCTCATCACGAAATGTCATCGCGTCGACCTTCCCGGGAGCATAACCCTCGAGGAAACGACGAGCAACAGAAGTCGTGTTGCCTTCTCCGCCGTCGAAGTTTTCGGCAGGTGCAGTTACGTATGTGAGAAGGTGATGAAGAACTGATTCGTCACCAGGAATAAACTGAACTGCTTTAACCCACTTGTCTTCGTCGAAAGGCAGCTCAACGTCTACATCGATGTAGTCGAGCACTCCAGTTGCAGGAATTTCCATCTTCGGCGCCTTAATGATGAAGTCAGGCTCGCCTAAGCTCCACTCTTTCCAGTTAGGCATATCGATCTCTGTTAACGGGTCAATAGCTGCGGCACCACGAGGCGCTCCAGCATCGATCCAATGAACAAGAGTCTGCAAGTCGGCATCTGTGATGTAACGCGCATTGTTGAAGTGACCAATGTTTGGATCAACTTGTGTAGGAGGCATGCGCTTAGTAATAAGCGTTTCGCGAATCATCGGTGACCAGCCCTGCAGCATCAAATGGCTGTCCATAGCGAATGGTCCGATTCCCCCTTCACGGTGACAAGTTGCGCATTGCTCAGCAATGATTGGTGCAACTTCTGTCGCATAGTCGGGAACTGCGCTTGCGTGAGTTTCTCTAACTGGGAATTTGAGATCACAACCAACAGCATCAATAATCATTGTACGCTCCACCGTGCCAGCTAACTCGCTAGAAATTGTAGCTGCTGCGCTTGTTACGGGACCGCGGTATAAAATCGTAAGGCGCTCTGGATCAAGGACAACGATCTCGCCAGCCTTAGTCAGAGACAGAGTTTCTGAAACGATCTGTCCGTCGTCGAGCAGCAAGGGCAAATCCGACCTAAGCGCCGATTTGGCTGATCGAATCGCTTCAATATTTGACTCTGCCGAAGAGTTGATCAACGCAAAGGCGATGCCTTGATCGTTCCATTGTGACGCCATGGCCTCTAGGCTCGCTACGGAGGAATTAATGGCTGAACAGCTGCTATCGAAAGACATTAATACTAGCGCCTCTTTATTGCGATACCGGCTCAATTGGTGAAACTCACCGCTGCTATCCATAAGTCCGAAATCACCGACCCTATCCGGCAGCGCAATAACTGAAGCAGGTAGTACTAAAGTGACCAGAGCTACTCCAAATCCGATTAGTTTATTCATTTTCCGTGCTCCAAGAAACAAGCAAATATCTATTTGCAAACGTATTTACTAGTCGTAAGATTGTAGCGTAGGTGAGCCAAAATGTGCAGCCTGAAAAATTACTTTTTGTAACAAAATAGCGCAGATGCAGAAAGGTTTATCACAGCTTTTAGCGAGGTTTCGCCAAAAAATTCGAGAATCAGATGCAGGCTATGAGGCTCAACCCCCATGTCACAGTAAAAAAGGCCGAATCGGCCTTTTAAAGGAGGTCATAGTGAGGGCCATAGGTGGAGGCCAAATGCATGTCTACTGGCTGGTCTTATTGTAGGAAAGATAGCCTATAAACATTTCATCCCAACTCTGAGCGCCTCCCGTGACAGCAGCAGCTGGATCTGGGTTGCCGAGGTTATATTGGGAGTTATCAAAGGCACCTTCGATGGTCACTCTAGAACCTGCGGGCAACAGCATAGGCTCCGAGAGTCGGTAGGTTGGTTGCCAAGCGAAGTTGTAATCAGGAACATTAATGATCTCGTCTTTTGTGCCATCAGGGTAGACGACGCTAAAGCGCATGCGCTTGCCACGGTAATGCATATGCGGGCGCAGTCCGTGCAACACCACCTCGTCCTCGAACACGTGAGACGCACGCATCTCATGATCGGATACGCCCGGTGGAATTTCGATGTTAGTTCCGCCATGGCTTAGGGAATAAGTCGAGTACTGGTAATCGGGTTCTGTGTCGGCAAAATAGAGACCTAACTTTGTACTATCGATCGCTTCTTTTCCGTATGTCGTGTAATGCAGAGACATTTGCACCGCAGACCCCTTCGGTACGAATACACCTGTTTCTTCGGGATACGTTACTGCCTCATCTTTGCCCGGAGCATAGCCTTCCAGAAATTCTCTGTAGTTGTCGTTTTCGCCCTCAACGATTTCTTCAGCATAGTCGGAGGGAACTATATAGCTCAGCAGGTGATGAAGAACACGTCGATCGCCGGGAAGGTGTTGCACGGACTTTATCCAGATGTCTTTCTCGAAAGGCAGATTGATCGTGACACGCTCGTAGTCTAAGACGCCCGTTGCAGGCACGGTAAAAGCGGGCACATCGACGATGTAGTCGGGTTCACCTAGCTCCCAAACGGAATTAGGCGGCTCAATTAGAGTGAGCGGATCGACTTCACTGACACCACGAGGAGAACCTGCATCTATCCAATGAACAAGAGTTTGCAACTCCTGCGCATCCATATAACGAGCGTTAATAAAATGTTTTACATTAGGGTCAACTTGAGCAGGCGGCATGCGTTTAGTCATTATGACTTCTTTCATCATGGGCGACCAACCTTGAACCATCATATGAGAGTCCATCGCGAATGGTGCTATGCCTCCCTTTACATGGCAGCTAATGCACTTCTCTTCCAGTATTGGTGCAACCTCAGTCGCATAGTCAGGAGCATAGCTGGCATGCATCTCTCTGGCTGGGAATTGCAGCTCACAACCGACCGCATCGGTAGTGATCGTTTGCTCGATTGAGGCAGCATCATCGGCAACCGCCGCGGACAACACATCTGCGAAAACGGTAGTACCTGCTACGGACTCAATATTGAGCGCGGGTTGTGCTCGAACTGGGTCAGTATCTAAACCACCACGGTAAAGAATCTTACCGCGCGAAGGCTCCAATACTACTATCTCACCAGCCTTGCTTAGGCCGAGACTTTCGGCAACAAGCTGACTATCATCTAACAAGATAGGTATATCGAAATTGTGAAGATTGTCCATCAAGCGAACATCTGCGGGACTATCACTTGCGTCGGAATTTATGGCAAGGAAGGTAATCCCTTTTTGCTCCCAAGTAGTACGCAGCAAACGATACTTGTGCAGCTGATCAATATTATCGATGCAGCTCGCCGCTGTAGCAATAATGACTACCGCTTTGCTGTCGCCATATTTCTGCAACTGATGGTAGACACCGTCATGATCGATTAGAGCAAAATTTCCAACTCGCTCAGCTCCAGCAAGAGCTTGAATCGCGAAGATACCGCTTAACAGAACGAGAAATACTGCGCTTAGCTTTTTCATTTAAAT
Source organism: uncultured Pseudomonadales bacterium (assembly GCA_949372635.1). Taxonomy (GTDB): domain Bacteria; phylum Pseudomonadota; class Gammaproteobacteria; order Pseudomonadales; family Pseudohongiellaceae; genus UBA9145. Next base: position 83,426 of record CASIAB010000009.1, on the reverse strand, counting down.
AACCTTTCAGTTAGCAAGGTCGCTGCTCAGTGAAAGAGTGGAGCGGCAATTCCTCTTTAGAACTCCCTTCGCTCCACTGCAATTAGGCTACAACAGAATTCGCTTAGACCTGAATTCAAGCAATGTCGGGCAGCTTAGCGCAATCTGCTTGTTAACGCACAACTACAGACTTTAAGGCTTTGTGACAAACTGAAACTGAATGGGCGCGAACTCCGTCAATAGATCTTATCAATTCAATAGTTTAGGAATTTGTAGCCGGCTCGAAAGTACATATGACACCGGCAAAAGGGCTATCCAAATACTTCTAATTTAGCTCTCGACGTCGCGGCTCTCGCCATAACTGGCCATGTTCTCGACGAGCGAGAATCTACGGAACAGTTCATACATTGCCCAAAGTGCAAGCCCAATAACGATTAACATCATGCCCCAGCGCATTAAACCTGCGAAGAAAATCGAATCGAGGATCGGCATTTGCATTTGAAATTGCGCTAGTGTGTTGCCTCTATCGAGCATCCAGTGCCAAGCGCTGTGTGCTACCAAAGCGGACAGCAAAATGGTGCCAACGCGTTCTTGAACGAAGAAGCGAAACAGCATGCGCAGCAGAGGAATAACCAGAATAAGCACAAGGATCTGACCAAGTTCCACACCGACATTGAATGCCAGCAATGAAGAGAATAGATGTCCGCCCGCAAACTGCAGCGTGTCGCTAAACAGGAAAGAAAAACCAAAGCCGTGCACCAGACCAAAGCCAAAAGCAGCCACCCAGCGGTGCTGCAGTTTTGCGCCTACTATGTTTTCGAATGCCATGTAGACAATGGAGAGCGCTATTAGGGTTTCGATCAACGGTGGGAACCAGAGCGCGTTAGGCGCCATACCAAATGCCGAGCTGATAAGAGTAATCGAATGGGCGATAGTGAACGACGTTACCACCGGAATTAGCGCACGTATGCTGCGCAGAGGTATCACGAGACAGAATAGAAACAACAGGTGATCTATGCCCTCTAGTATGTGCTCGAAGCCCATATTTACAAATCGGAGTGCGGCCTGGTACCAACGTGGGTCCAATAACACCACACCTGGATTACCTAGATAGTTGAAGACGCGTTCAGCACCCGATGGCAATAGGAAGCGCAGCACAGTTGTGGTCTGATTCGACAAGGTGCCTATCTCGGGATTGATGGAGAATTCAGACTGATCCGACGCGATGGGATAGGTCACCATGACATCCAACACACCCTGTCGCCAAAATAAATCCACCGAATCTTCCAGCCGTGGGCTGAGAATATTTTCTAAGGCTTCATCATAGGTAGTGAAAGATCGGTTAGATGGTAACGACACGCGCACGGTTTCCAGTTGCTTCTCGGTCAATTCCTCATCGTTTTCGTAAAAGCGCATAGATTCAGTGATATAAACACGAGCTGCATCATTGAGAGCGAACTCCGCCTCGGAGAACTGAAGATAGCCGGGGCCTCGCAACGGAAAACTGATCTCACCAAAAGCCTCCATAGGCACACGGAGTAATGCCGTCAATTGATTACCTTCGGGTTTGACGAATGCATATACAGTGACACGGCTCGGAATATCGTGCGCCAAAGTCAATGATGGCGCCAAGAAAGCTGCAAGCAACACACAGAATGTAATGAGTTTTTTAAGTAAACCTATGCTTAATATAGCGCTGATTTTCTTCATAATTTCTTATTTGTTATTAGTGATTTCAGTTAGATAGGCAGGACATAAAGAAAGTCCACTACAACCTCAATAGCGCAACAATCGCTATCTACACAAAGGCTGTTACAAATACTTACACCAAGCCCCGGATAATTTGGCCTGTGAGTATACTGTCTACAAAGAAATGAGTATACTCAGGCTTGCTCTGGAAAAGTTAACCCCCCCGTAAATCGGGCATTTGGAGGAAAATAAGAATGAAAAAGAAATTAATTGTAGGTGCAACTCTGGTTGTTGCATTGGTTGTCCTTGGTCTTGGACAATCGAAGATACAAGAGCCGAGCATCGCTGCATCTAACGATGTGATGGCGCCACATTTTCTCGTGGACCCATTCTGGCCTAAGCCACTCCCAAATCATTGGGCAATGGGCAACACAATCGGCGTTGACGTAGACGAGAGAGATCATATCTTCATTGTTCACAGAAATGATGCGTCTCAGTTCGGTGGCAACACTGAAATCGGTCTACAGGGGGGAGTCGCAGAATGCTGTACTCCTGCACCACCAATCATTGAAATCGACATCGAAGGCAACATCATCAATGCGTGGGGCGGACCTGTTGAAGGTGCTCCTTACACTTGGCCTGCATCAAACCACGGCATCGAAATCGCACCTAACGGTGACGTTTGGATCGGCGGTAATGGCGCTGGTGACTCACACGTTCTTGTGTTCACACGTGACGGCGAATACATTCGCACAATCGGCATGCAAGGCGAAGATCGCAACAGTAACAGCGAGACCCATTACGGTCGCGTTGCTGAAATCGCCATTGACGTTGAGGCTAACGAAGCCTACTTCGCTGATGGATATCAGAACAAGCGCGTTGCAGTTGTTGACGTAGCTACTGGTGCTTTCAAGCGCTACTGGGGTGCTTACGGCAATACTCCTGACGATGAAGCTGATGTAACTTATGTTCCTGGCCAGCCTGGACCCCAGCAATTTCGTGGCCCAGTTCACTGTGCAGAGCCTTCAAACGACGGACTTGTATACGTGTGTGACCGTGGTGCTGACCGAGTTCAGGTCTTCCGCAAAGACGGTACTTACGTAAGAGAAGTTGTTTATAACCCAGCTACGTTGAATCAAGGTTCAACTTGGGATATCGCTTTCTCACGCGACCCTGAGCAAGAGTTCATCTATCTTGCAGACGGTCAAAACTTCAAGATCTCTGTAATCGATCGTGAGTCAATGGAAGTACTTTATACTTTCGGTCAAGGTGGTCGTCAGCCAGGTACATTTTACGCGCCTCACAGTATTGCCACTGACTCTCAGAACAACATCTACACTACTGAGACTTATGAAGGCAGCCGAGTACAGAAATTCCTATACCAAGGAGTTCGCCCGGTAACAGTCGTAGATCGCGCGCCGACTTGGCCTGCTGACGAGCTGTAAGAAACTCTTCAGAGTGTTTTAAACTAAGCCGTATCGAAGCAATTCGATACGGCTTTTTTATGGCATACGATTGCTACGGAAAAGTTCTATAAGCATGACCAAAGAAATTTAGAGCTGTGGAGAAACGACTTTTTATAACAGCTGATGGCTGCCGAATAGCCTCCTAGCCGCAAAACATTCTATAAGCACCATCTATAAAATACTGAAAGCAGGACAAACAGCAGCTCATCTTTACAACTCTCTATACGGTTCTGAAACTTGATCATGTTTACCATGTCAATTATGCTCAAAACTCGAACATACAGGCTATTTGAGAAATTCGACTAGTCACAACCACCAACATTAAATCAATAAACGACGAGAGACTAATCTCCATGACAATCCGATATATGATTTCACTATGTGCCGCCTGCATTAGTTTATTCTCCATTCCCGCCCTAGCAGCGGAAGATATTTTCATCAACTACGAAAAAACTGGTAGCCCGCGCGCCGATCTAAGCAACATGAAAGTTAGTTTGCGCATTGCCGAATTCACAGATAGTCGCTCAGTAGCAGACCCACGCCTGATTTCGGATGCTCAGCTTTTGGGTGCCGATGGTTTTCAAGCGCAGAAGGCGATCGCTGAAATAATACAGGATGCCATGCAAAGCGGCTTCGCAAACGCGAAGGCAAATCTGGTGGATGCAGATAGCGATATGTTCTTACAGGGAAACCTGACGGCCACTGAGGCAAAAATCATCGATCGTGGCGGCGTTGAGACGCTAGAATTAACACTGCGCGCCTCTGTACAGCTAATGAGTGGCAGTCGCACGGTGTGGCAGACAAACCTATTCGGTCGCGGCAGAGCTCCTGCCAGCGAAGGCATGGCCGTCACTGTAAGTGCTGCTCTGGATAGACTCATTAATGAGCTTATCGGCGATGACTATTTTCTAGCTGAGATTCGCTAAAAACAACCCAAATTAGTGTCCAACAATCCCAAAACTAGCCTGGGGTTTTCAGGGAAAAAATCTAATCCTGTAGCCGTTTCAATTTCACCGATAGCGACTTTGGTATCGCAGTGATGAACGTGTACGGGTAAATTTTGATCGAAGATAAACGCCGTAGCCCGATTATCTGCCGAGACTACAATCTTGAAAAATGCATCTGGCACCCTGTGTTGAGTTTCTGTTTCCAAACTCGCAGAGAATGGTGTGTCTCTAAAAATAGGCCCGGTCAAAACATACACTTCTCGCTCCCGGTTAACCAAATTTCGAATTGACCATTCCAAGCCATACCATGCACCTAGGCTCAAATTCCGGCTACGAGCCACAGCATTACTCAAGTAATTCACTTCATTCCAGTAAGGGGTGCCTGCAAAATTAACCAGCGGCACTAATTGCGCACGAGTAAGTCCAGCCTCTTCGGCATTGATAAAATCCGCCGCACTAAGCGTCTCCTCGACGAAGTCATCGATCATGACTGCGCGCGATAGGCTCGACGCAATTCCTATCGAGCCGGATGTAACCCGATAGGCAGCCCAGTCTGCAACCTTATTGCGCGTGTTGTATGAAAGTGCATAGATAGGACGAAGAATTAGGTGGTTCTCTGAGCTGCTCCCTGCCGGGCAGCCGTACAAGCAATGAGCTATTCGCAGCTCAGCAGCCTGACTTTGAGACATGAAGGCAATCAGCAATGCTCCCAGAGCAGCTATCCGAGATAGGCGGAGAATGCCTGCCGGGAACGCCAGATGTCCTAAGCAAATGACTACGTCTGTCTGTTTAGAACGTTTCAAAAACAAATTCTCACCTCAATGAGTGTCTGGAAAGACCCAGACTTCAGATGAATTCTAATGCCTGTAGCCCCCTGAACTCCAGCACCGGTTAAGCATTAATTCGAGCCTCACAATGACCTAATTGTGCTCAGTGAAGCCGCTATAATTCGCATTATGGCATCCCTCATATTGCCAACACTTGGGCAGATTCCTGAAAATAAAAAATTGAGCATCTCTTAAGAACATTGATTTGCAGATTCTATGCCGATTTGCACGGCTTAAACGGTATAGCTAGCGAATCAAATAATTAGCTTCCTGCCCCCGGTAGCGGGTTTTCACATTTGTAGGAGTATCGCGAAGGATTTTCCCCACTGCCGCGTATAGATCATTCGAAATAGCTCAATTCGGTGAAAAACAGCTATTCGATTATTAAAATTTACACTCTTTCCAATATTCGGGAAGTATTCCGTGGATTTGCACTCTAATATTCATTCTGTGTAGAGAAAAGTACTTATATTTTTGAAGTTTTAGGAGAGCAAAATGCTTAGGTTTTTAATGATTGCCAAGATCGCAACTGCATCACTAATGACAGTTTTCGTTGGCATGTCCGTCAACGCCGCTGACCGAATTAGCGATTTCTCATTAACTGATTCCGAAGGCCGTTTTTTCCAACTAAGCCGCCATAGCGACGAACAGGCTATTGTTCTTTTTTCCTACGATCCCCAAAGCAGAGACGCACGTCGTGCCGCTTCTGATCTTGCGGACGTCGCTGAGCAATTCGAAGGGCAGAAGGTCGAGTTCTTAATGATCAATTCAACTGGCTCCGTTGACAAGCTGGCCATGCGAGAAGCAGCGGAGAAAGAAGACATAACTCTGCGTATTCTCATGGATGACACACAACTGGTTGCCAAAGAGCTTGGCCTTAGCCGAACTGCAGAAGTAGCAATCCTTGACCCAACAGCTAAAGAGGTTGTTTACCGCGGCGCACTTAACGATCGTTTTGCGGAAGGCAGCCGCGCGAGACGCGCTAAAGAACATTATGTTGCAGACGCGTTAACCGCGTTTATTGCTGGTCAAAACATCACCGCCAAGCAAGTTGCAAGCAAGGGCGAGGAGATTGACTTCTCAACCAGCGCCGCTGTTGTCTCTTCAGTATCCTACGCCAACGACGTTGCGCCTATTCTTAAGGAACGCTGTGTTACCTGCCATATGGAAGGCGGCATAGCCCCTTTCGCAATGAGCAGCCATCAAATGGTTCAGGGCTGGTCGCCAATGATTCGTGAAGTGCTAATTACTAAGCGCATGCCGCCAGGACAGATTGGGACTGAGTATTCGAACCAGTTCCACGGTATTAACCAGATCTCTGTCGAAGAGACGCAGAAACTCGTCCATTGGATCGACGGCGGCGCGGGGAACGACAGCTCAACAGACCCTCTCGCAGAATACAAAATTTCTCCGGTTAAATGGGGCCACGGCGAGCCAGATATGATCGTCAACATCCCACCGCAGACTATCCCAGCGACTGGTACAGTTGAGTACCGTAACCTCGTTCTCCCCTTAGACCTACCAGAAGATAAGTGGGTTAAGGCGGTTGAGTTCGTTGCCGGCGATACCACAGTTCTGCACCACATTATCGCTTGGGCGCAAGCGCCTGATACGGGCCGCGGACGTGGCCCGAACCCCTTCGGCATTCTTAATCAAGGCATCGGCCTCGGTGCGTACGCTCCAGGTAACACTATCAATACTTACCCAGACGAAGCAGGATTCCCGCTCGTTCAGGGAAGCGGCCTAATTCTCCAAATGCATTACACCTCTTCAGGCAAAGAGACCGTTGATGCTTCTGAAATTGGTATACATTTCTGGGACGAAGAGCCTGAGCGCGCTATTTTAGGTGGTTCGGCTGCTGATCTTGAGATCGCTATTGCACCGTTCGAAGCAAATCATGAAATGGTGGCTTCTAAGAAATTCCGTAAAGACGCCTACTTGACTATGGTTGGCCCTCACATGCACTACCGAGGACAAGATGCGAACTTCAAACTCGTCTACCCTGACGGAACGGAAGAAGAGATTCTCAACGTACCGAACTATCAGTTCAACTGGCAGAAAACTTACGACTTTAAAGAGCCTAAGTTCCTCCCTGCTGGCACAGAGATGGTGTTCCGCGCCACGTTCGATAATTCTGCGATGAATCCTTTCAACCCAGATCCCTCAGCAGAGATTTCGTGGGGTGAGCAAACTTGGCAAGAGATGATGTTCGGCTTCTTCCGCTATGTGGATGCAGAATCAAGTGAAGGTGAATAGTCTTAGCTAGCTGTTTGCAAAAACCTGGTCACTGAAAAGTAACCGGGTTTTTTTTCGTCTAAACCTCCTGAAAAAAATCCATTAAGGCCTAACCCTATCTAGAGCAGCAAGAATGCGACTTCAAAGCGTTATGACAGCCTAGAGGGAAGTTGCTAGTATCAAGACTCCTCCATCAACTAGATAAGAATCCGGAAACAATGAAGAAGCTATTCCTTTGTGCTCTAGTGTTGTCACTGGCAGCCGCCCTGAGCACCTCTCTTGCCGCTGATACTACCCTCTACATGAACGTAAATGGCTACACGCTCAACGCGAACCGCGAGCTACAGCAGTTTAACGCCATACAATTTACTGATGATCGTGTTGATCGTGTTTTCGCGGAAGGCGAAAAGTTACCAGAACAGGCAGATCTGCTTATCGACGGCGACGGTCAGACGCTAATACCCGGGCTGATCGATGCGCACGGGCACATTCTAAGTTATGGCCTAAGTCTGTTGCGAGTTGATTTGGTGGGAACCGAGACAGAACAAGCAGCAGTGCAGCGCGTCGTAGACTTTGCGGAGAATAGCGAACAGCTTGAATGGATTCAGGGGAGGGGCTGGAATCAAGTGCTGTGGGATAGTAACGAATTTCCATCGGCAGTGAGCTTGGACGCGGCCCTGCCAGACAAACCTGTTTGGCTCAGCCGTGTAGACGGTCACGCGGGATGGGCAAACAGCGCGGCTATGCAACTGGCCGGAGTCGACCGTCGAAGTGAAGATCCAGACGGCGGTCAAATAATTCGTGACGAAGACGGAAACCCTACCGGCGTATTCATCGACAATGCCATGGCTCTTATTCGATCACAGATTCCAGCAATCAGTATGGAAGAACAAAAATTCGCTCTGCGCACAGCGATGCTCGAATTGGCAAAACAGGGCTTGACCAGCGTTCACGATGCCGGCGCAGGAAGCGATACAATAGAAGCTTACAAGCAGCTGTTAGACGATGGCACTCTTCCCATCCGCGTCAACGTAATGTTATCCGCGGGAGATAGTTTCTATGAGCAGCGCCTCAATGAGGGACACTACCGCAGCGCAGATGACACGCTTACCATGAACAGCGTAAAAATCGCCGCCGATGGAGCACTGGGTAGCCGCGGTGCCGCTATGATAGACGACTATTCCGATCAATCCGGGCACACAGGCCTTTTATTGCATAATCCAGAACGTCTTGAATATTTTATGCGTGCGGCCATGAACGCGGGCTTTCAGGTGAATACTCATGCGATCGGCGACAATGCGAATATGGCTGTATTGGATAACTACGAGCAGCTCATCGCCGAAACGGACTCTAGAGACTTGAGACACAGAGTAGAGCATGCACAGATTTTGCGCTATGAGGACATACTGCGCTTCGCAGAGCTCGGAGTTATCCCTTCGATGCAGGCAACACACGCCACCAGTGACAAGAACATGGCAGTCGACAGGATAGGCGAAATACGTATCCAGGGTGCCTATGCTTGGCGCAAGCTAATCGACGCTGGCGCGTTGATAGCTAACGGGTCCGACTTTCCTGTGGAATCACCGAACCCCTTCTTCGGGCTGCACGCAGCGATCACTCGTCAGGACAAGAATAACCAGCCTCCAGGTGGTTGGTTCCCCGAAGAGAAGATGACGGCTATTGAAGCCTTCGCCAGCTTCACCATCGACGCAGCCTACTCGGGTCATCAGGAAAATATACTCGGCACTTTGGAACCGGGCAAGAAGGCAGACTTTATAATTCTAGATAGAGATATGTTTGCGATCGATGAGAGCGAGATCTGGCAGATAGAAGTAAGACAAACATGGATAAACGGGCAACGTGTTATAGACTAGCTTGTAGCTCGCACTTACGTTACACATTGCTGATGCTTCACGGCACAGGTTAGCGACTATGAACAAATATCCTCTATCAGCACTGTTGTTGATCACATTTCTTGCAGGCTGCTCGCCGCTGTCACAAGAGACTGAATCGGTAAGCCAAGCTATTTCATCTTCATCGCAAGTCGACCCAGCTGAGCTAGCCCGCTGGGAGCAACTGGCAAGCAACGTTACCATCAGCAGAGACAACTGGGGCATCGCCCACATCTATGGACAGACAGATGCCGATACCGTATTCGGCACACTGTACGCACAGGCCGAGGACGATTTTAATCGAATCGAGACGAATTATATCAATGCCATGGGCCGCTTAGCAGAAGCCGAGGGAGAAGCCGAACTGTTTCGCGATCTACGCATGAAGCTGTTCATCGACCCCGCCGATATGCAGGCGCAGTATGCCCAGAGCCCGGAATGGTTGCGGGCCCTGATGAATGCGTTCGCCGATGGCCTCAACTACTACCTCTACACCCACCCCGAGGTGACACCAAAAGTCATCGATCGTTTCGAGCCGTGGATGGCGTTGACGTTCTCGGAAGGTAGCATCGGTGGCGATATTGAAAGAGTCGATCTTCGAGAACTACAACGCTTTTATGGTGACGGCACCATAGTGGCGCAAGTCGAATCTATTTTCGATAGTGAGCCACGCGGATCCAATGGCTTCGCGATTGCCCCTTCGAACACTGTGAATGGTGAGGCTCTGCTTCTAATAAACCCACATACCTCTTTCTTCTTCCGCTCGGAGCTGCATATGGTCAGCGAGGAAGGATTGAATGCCTATGGCGCCGTTACTTGGGGACAGTTTTTCATCTATCAGGGCTTCAACGAGAATGCAGGCTGGATGCACACTTCGAGCCGCGCCGATGCAATCGATGAATATCTCGAAACCATTGTGCAGAAAGATGATGGCTACTATTACCTGTTCGGAGATGAGGAACGAAAACTAATAGAGAAAGAAATTATTCTTTCATATAAGAATAGTGATGATACTGACGAAAAAATATTCACTGTCTATTTTAGTCATCACGGACCAATAATTCGCGAACAGGATGGAAAGTGGGTAAGCATTAAACTCATGCAGGAGCCGATTAAGGCTCTCACTCAATCCTACACCCGCACCAAGGCACAGAACCATACAGAGTTCTACGCGAGCATGGAGCTACAGACCAACTCTTCAAACAATACAGTGTATGCCGACTCCGATGGCAACATTGCCTATTATCACGGTAACTTCGTTCCTGTTCGCGACACCTCCTTTGATTGGAACAGCCCTCTGGATGGCAGTGACCCGGCCACGGAATGGCAGGGTCTGCACCCTGTCGACGAGATAATTAACCTGCTGAACCCACCCAATGGATGGATTCAGAACACTAACAACTGGCCATTCACGGCGGCAGGGGAATATAGCCCACGAGTTGAGGACTACCCTTCCTATATGGCAAACAACTCGGAAAATCCTCGTGGTATACACGCCGTTCGTGTCTTGAAAGACCGAAGCGACTTCACAATAGACAAGCTTATCGAGGCTGCCTACGACCCCACCCTAACGGCGTTTGAAGGCCTAATCTCCGCACTCCTAATCACGGCGGCTACAGACCGACAAGGCGAGCCTCCAGCCTCGATTCAATCTAAAACGCTGGAGTACATCGAATTGCTTCGAGGCTGGGACTACAAGTATTCGCTGGACTCAACCGCAACCACCCTCGCCGTCTATTGGGGACAGATACTGATGAATGAGGTATCCACCGACGCTGCGGCGGCCAATATTAATGTCTATGAATATATGGCAAACAACGCAAGCAGCGATGAGAAGCTGGTTACATTGCGCCAGGCAGCAAACCAGCTAGATGGAGACTTTGGCGACTGGAGAGTTCCTTGGGGAGAGGTTAATCGCTATCAGCGGTTGAACGGCGATATCGTGCAGAATTTTAACGATGAGGCAGAAAGCCTGCCCGTAGCCTTCGCATCGTCGCGCTGGGGCTCGCTAGCATCATTTGGTAGCAGAACTTATCCAGGCACTAAGAAGATGTACGGCACCAGCGGCAACAGTTTCGTCGCAGCGGTGGAGTTCGGCGATAGAGTTACCGCAAAGGCTATAACGGCAGGCGGGCTGCACAATGATCCAAACTCACCGCATTTCGATGATCAAGCTGAGATGTATACCCAGGGCGAATTTAGAGACGTGCTGTTCTATAGAGAAGATATCGAGGCGAATCTGGAAAAAGAGTATTCCCCTGGGAATTAACTTAACGCAGACAGAAACTGACAATCAGTCGAATACGCACGAATATCCGGAGGAATATTCTCCTGAATACTAAAAAAGCTCCGACAAACATCGAGGCTGTTTTTCAACTGACTTGATGTTTAGCCTGCATCAAGTCAGTTTTGGCAATTAATTGTTAATAACCGACCGCAGCGCCATCTCCACGACGAGAATCTGCCGCACCTTCGAAAAAACCGTTCTCACGATCATGGTACACAGCCATAACAGCTCCCTGTTCGCCGCGCTCTGTCACACGGTGGCCCTTCTCTTCATAAAGTCGAACCGTATCGGGGGATAACCCGCCGGTCTCAATGCTGATTACATCTGGCAACCACTGGTGGTGAATACGCCCTGCCTCCACAGACTGCGCTATATTCATTTCATGATCGATGACATTTAATATCACCTGCATGGTGGTATTGATGATCGTCTTCCCACCGGGGCTGCCTGCCGTAAAAACCGGTTTGCCGTCCTTCGCAACAATGGTGGGCGTCATGCTGGACAGCGGACGCTTCTCTGGCTCGACCAGATTAGGAGCCGTGCCGATTAATCCACGTACAGTAGTGACACCTGGCACAGCATTAAAATCGCCCATCTCGTTGTTGAGCAGATAACCTCCGCCCTCAACGACAATTCCAGAGCCGTATCCGAATTCCAGCGTATAGGTCATACTGACCATGTTGCCTTCTTTATCGACAATCGAGAAATGCGTAGTTTCCTCGCTCTCATAGATCTGCGCGAAATCTGCAGGGCTACTCTCAGATGCCGCATCCATGTCGATGGAAGCACGTAGAGTCTCTGCGTAGTCTTTATCCATCAAACGTTGCAGCGGCATGCCTTCATTGAAGTCAGGGTCGCCTAGATGTTCTGCACGATCTGCATAGGCGCGACGCATAGTCTCGGTTAGAACATGCAAGTAGTCAGCGGAATTGTGACCCATGTCGGCAAGATCAAAGCCTTCAAGTATGTTCAACATCTCAACCAGAATAACACCGCCAGAACTTGGTGGCGGCATGCTCACGATGTCATAGCCCCGATATGTACCGCGGATGGGCTCGCGCTCTTGTGGCTCATACTTGAGTAAATCTTCCTCGGTGATAATTCCACCAATGTCTGCCATGAAACCCGCCAGGCGTTCGGCGTTCTCACCTATGTAGAATCCGTCTGCGCCATTGTTTTGAATAAGCTCCAAAGTGTGGGCTAAATCTGGCTGACGCCAAGTTTCGCCCATCTCGTAGAGCGAGCCATCAGCCTTAAAGAATTTAGCAGCGGAGGAAGGATACTGGTCGAAGCGGCCCTTGCTTCTGGAAAATCCAGTGTAGAGAGAATAGCTAATGGGAATACCATCTCGAGCCAGCTTAACCGCTGGGGCAACAAGTTCGGACCAGGGCAGGCTGCCAAGCTCTTGATGTGACTTCCATAAACCTGCAACGGTTCCTGGTACACCTACAGCTAGGGCTCCGATATGATTTGAGTTGGCGACAACATTTCCATCGAGGCCCAGATACATACGCTCGGTAGAAGCAAGTGGCGCCTTCTCTCTGAAATCAAAGGTAGTCGCATGGCCATTATCGCCGTGATAGACCATAAATCCACCGCCACCGATATTGCCCGCACTAGGCCATGTAACTGCCAAGGCGAATGCAGTTGCGATAGCAGCATCAACCGCGTTACCACCCTGCTTAAGTACCTCTACACCAACTTCGGATGCTAGTTTCGAAGAACTTGTCACAATGCCATTCTTAACTCGCAATGGCGTTCGACCCCCTTCTGCAAACGAAGTCGAAGTCAGTAGGAAGCTGAGAAAAAATACTAGGCTCTTTAGGGTCTTGCGGCCAAACAGTTGCTGACTCATTACATTGCTCTCAAGTAGTGCGCTAGATTAAATTGCTTTTTTGCAATCAGATTATTTTAGAATCCTTGCGCTGCTACATATTAAAGCATAATGGCCGCAGAAACAGAGAATCAGGGCTCCTTCTAAAGGTTAAGAAAATTTAGCTTTCGGTTTTCACAAGCCCTGTGAAATGCGCATGATCCACGCGGTCGCTCTTGTTCTAAAACCATATTCTGAACACGCCTCAGCGTTAGGGCGTAGTAGACATTACCGTTCCAAGTCGACGGGGGTCAGCTGCACCTTCCAGACCATTTTCACCTACAAAGATAACATGCAAACCAGAGTTTTCGCCCTGACTTTCTCGCACTTGGTACCCATATTCCAACAATGCGGCTGACAAGGCTGGGCCTGGCTCCACCCCGACTTCTACGCGCACGGATTCACCACGAGCGACGATATTAGGAAAGTTGATCGCTGACTGCACTGACAGTTTCCAGTCGACAATACCTAGTAGAGTCTTGGCAGTATAGGCGGGAATGGAATTGCCTCCGGGAGAGCCGGTAACCATAAACAGATCATTGTCTGCGTTAAGCACAATGGTAGGTGACATAGAAGAGCGGGGTCGGGCACCGGGACGCACCATATTGGCAGCTTCCGGCTTGTCAGGATCATACGTCCGCGCAAAATCTGTCATCTCGTTGTTAAGTACAAAGCCAGCTGCCCAGCGTTTGGATCCAAAGGCCGATTCCACAGTCATGGTGGCTGAGACTGCATTACCTTCGTTGTCCACGATAGAAAAATGCGTAGTGCCGGCAGGCTCACGGGTACTGTCTTCGGCAAACACTGCTGCGCTGCCATTTCCCAAGACGAGCATAGGGTCACCATGGACCGGCACTACGCTAGGTGCTGGAGGATTTTTGGAGCGATAGTCTAAATAACGTGAGTCAATTAACTCCGCTACCGGCACATCTACATGATCCGGATCACCAAAATAATAATCGCGGTCAGCATAGGCGAGCCGCTGAGCATCCACGAAGGCCTTAACGCGCTGAGTAATCGTGGGATTGGGTGGCAATAATCTATCATAGAGATTGGCTATCATAATCTGCATAGCACCGGATGAGGGAGGGGTCGCTGCGCAAATATTCAGTTCACGCCAGAGACCACATACGGCAGGCCGCTCTATTACTTTGTAATTGGCCATGTCTTCCATGGTAAGAGCGCCACCGTCATCTCCTGCCTGTGCGGCAGCCACTATAGACTCCGCAATTTCGCCTGTATAGAATGCCCCCGGACCTTCGGCAGCGACTCGACGAAGAGTCGCTGCATACTCAGGATTTCGATTCAGTGCGCCGGCCTGAAGTGGCTCACCATCAGGGTAAAAATATTCTGCCGCCCCTTCATTCTCATCAAGGCGGCTGCGGCTTGCCATAGCAGGGAGATAACTCGCCATTTTGCTCGATACTTCAAAGCCTTGCTCGGCGAGTTGGATAGCCGGCTCAAACAGGTCAGCCCAAGGTAACTTGCCATAAGTGTCATGTGTGCTTTTATATAGTGCCATGGCACTGGGTACGCCGATTGCATTGCCACTTTGGTTTGCATCGAAATAGCCCATGGGGCGGTTGCCATTCATGAACATATCAGCACGAGCACCGCTGGGGGCCGTTTCACGTCCGTCAAAAAAACGCACTTCCCGGTCAGACCGTTCGAAGACCAACATAAAGCCCCCCCCTCCAAGTCCTGAGCTTTCGGGTTCAATCAAACCAAGTACGGCATGCGCAGCGATAGCAGCATCGACTGCATGCCCCCCACGCGACAGCATCTGAGCTGCTGCCTCGGTGGCCAGTGGGTTAGCCACCGCGGCCATAAAACCATAAGACCACGGGTTTTCCTGTGTCGATTCGTTGTTAATTGTGGTTGTCTGTGAATAGGCGGTGAAGGAACTTGCAAACAGCAGAAGTACGGCAGATTTTGAAAAAGGGACTCTCATATTAATTCTCAGCACATTTGGCTATTTCATCATGTTACTAACGGACCTTAACTCTCTCCATAAGGACTCACGTTCTCGACATAATACCGTGCCTACTATCGAGAAAACATCGGTTTAGCGGGCAAAATTCTCCTCTTTATCTGGCTTACCCTCGCCTATTGTGCAATTTACCTGGGTAAAGACCGGCGAATCGGTCATTTTCCCGTTAATTCATTGTAATCAGGCAATTCTAAGTGCTAGTTTTACTGACATTCATCGGCGGTGACTGCACAGTACTAAGCCCATTTTTCTCAATTAGCTCGCTTTGATTTATATAGCAGCAAGAATTTTTTTAACCTTACTTTCAACACACCAATGAGACTCTACAACTATGGTTTCCCACCAAAGATCACTAAAGCTAGTTACGGCGATTACTTTTTTTGCGGCTTTTCTAACCGCTTGCAGTGAAGATGCCGCTCCAACCCAGAGCTCTGTACCGGCAGCCGGGCCAATCGCAAGCGTTGCAGTAGAGAATGAACAACAGCTAGTCGAGCGCGCTCTCGGCATCCACGAAAGAGTCATCACGCTAGACACTCACGCGGACATCAATACGAGCAATTTTACGCCCGAGGTTAATTACACTTCAGATCTAGACACCCAAGTGAACCTACCTAAGATGGAACAAGGTGGGTTGGATGTAGCTTGGTTTATCGTCTATACCAGTCAGTCGACTCTCGACGCAGAGGGCTATGCAGCAGCATACGCTAACGCCATCGACAAGTTCGATGCCATTCATCGCTTAGCTGAAGACATTGCCCCAGAGCTAATCGAGATTGCCTATACCTCAAATGACGTAAGAAGAATCATAGCTCAGGGTAAGAAAGTTGCAATGATTGGTATCGAGAATGCCTATCCCATTGGCTTAGACATGGCCAACATAAAAGATTTTCAGGAACGCGGCGGTCGCTATATGTCGTTAGCACATAACGGACATAGCCAGTTCTCAGATTCAAATACAGGCGAGCGCGACAATATTTGGCTACACGATGGCTTGAGCGAAATAGGAAGAGAAGCCGTTGCCGAGATGAACAGATGGGGGATCATGATCGATATATCTCACCCCTCAAAAGAGGCCATCATGCAGATGCTGGATCTAACTCGTGCACCTCTAGTCGCCTCTCACTCTTCCGCTCGTGCGATGAGCGAACACAGCCGCAATTTGGATGATGAGCAATTGCTGCGCATCAAGGAAAATGGCGGCGTCGTTCAAACAGTAGCCTTTAGCAGCTACCTGAACGCGGACAAGAATGCGCTATTTAGTGAGACGCGAAGTAACCTGATTGCCGAAATAGCCGCAGACCTAGATTTTGAAGTTCTCAACTTTGCAGAAATTGGCAGCTTGAGTGAAACACAAAGATCAATATACCGCGGCCTAATGGGTCAGGTTAATGCCCTAGCTGCGCCTCGTCTGGAAGCAGAGGTTAACGCGATAGCAGCGCCGGTTGATGTCGTAGATTTTGTCAATCACATCGATTACATGGTCGAGCTGATTGGGCTAGAACATGTAGGTATTAGCTCAGACTTTGATGGCGGTGGCGGCATAAGCGGCTGGAACGATGCTTCAGAAACGGCTAATGTAACTGTAGAATTGGTGCGCCGCGGTTATAACGAAAAACAGATTGGTCTGCTTTGGAGTGGCAATCTGTTGAGAGTGCTTGACGATGTGCAGCGCATAGCAGCTGAGATTCAAGCGGAATAGGTTTTGAGATTTCAGTAAAAACCTAGTTCCATTGAGCAGCATTTACTAACAAAAAACAGTAAGATCGTTGAATTTAGTAAAAACCAAGGAGCTACAAATGAATACTTTTACGCGATTGATTGCCACATTAGCACTAAGCTGCTGCATTGTGGTTAGCAATGCCGACGACGGCGGCTCTACCATAATGAGCAAAGCAGAAATCGATGCCACACTAAAACAGGGTCTCGCCAACTTGGCAACAGGAAGGACAGTGAGTGATATCGTCATGCGCCATATTGGTGTTGGTGAAGAAAACATGGGGGTGTCAGTTGTTCAGCGTAGCAAGAGCGAAGTCAGTGACACCGAGTCCGGCATCGCGCACACAGACCTCGATGAAATCTATTATATTGTTGCTGGCGAAGGCACTATGGTTACCGGTGGCGAATTTTTCGACAAGCAGACCAGCGTTAGCTCATTGCTAGGACCAATGGAACGCGGAGAGATTCGTGGCGGCGTGCTACAAAAAGTTAAGCCAGGCGATATTGCAATAATCCCAAAGGGTATGCCTCACGGCTGGCACGAGATGACGACCGACACGATCAGCTACATCATCTTTCGAGGTGACCCGAACAAAGTAATGGAAATAAAAACCGGCGTGGACTAAAAATAGATCTGAATCAAGAAAGGCATATCGACAGCCGATTTCCCTTTCTTGTGTCTTATTTCTAAAAGACACACCGAGGCTGAACACTTCGATAGGCAACGGCAGTGTAGGCTTGGCATTCGCAGGCGGGTTTGACCTGATGGGTAAGATGAATGCCTACAATATTGTCAATGGACTATTCACCATAGAACGTTATCAATCAGCAGGTGAGGCAATCCTGCCCCCCCCTGAATTTTTCAAGCTTTCTAGATATATTGTGTTCTAACGCGCCGGTCGCGCATGTGCCGCACCTCTGAATATAGCATTCATCAACATAACGTTGAGACCATCCAGATAGGCACGTACAGTTGGGTCTTGCGTGAACGCGATAACCTCTCCTGCGCCATAAGACTCAGATACAACGAAAGGCTTATAGGCAAGTTGCCTGCGATTCTCATCCCAGATATATCCGCTCGCGAGCAAGTCATCGGGACCCTGAAATCGAGCTACGTTAAAGCCATCGCTGAGGCGAATCGGCGTATACACATCGCTGCCTCGAACCAAAACGTTAAGCACAGGCGCCACCCCTGCACTAAGCCAATGCTCCTGATCTACATCGGCTCTTACCAGCACGCCGGCGACAGCATCTGGATAGTTCTCAAGGGCATGAGTTTGCGTTTCATATTGATCCAATGACGTTAGGTATTGGCCGTCTACGGCTGACTCTTCTGTCTCATCTGCATTTTCGGTTTCAGCAACCTCCTCCTGGAGCACGGCGCGCTCGCGCCGAATAGAAAGTAGATTTACATCCGGGTCCGCCAGAAAACGCGTTGCATTGCCAAGGCTAATGATGACACCACCCTGCCTCACCCAAGTCTTTAGATTTTCGATTCCCGATTCGCCAAGCACTGACTTGTAACCCGCACCATTCATTACAGGCAGTATAAGAACCTGATATCGATTCAGATTTGCCGAACGCAGGTTGTCTACTCGTATTGCTGTAATCGGGAAATCAAATTGACGCTCGATAACGAAACGCGTATTGCCAGCACTGTAAGAAGCAGTAGGCACATCCCAGGCCATGGCAACTTTAGGCTCGTTGTGCCTTACGACGTTGGCGCTACCGAAGCTCGGCCCATCTGTTACCCAGCTATCGCTAACGGCGACCACATTCGCACCGGTCTCTGCTGCCAGACGGTATACCGTCTCATGTACAAAGCTAGGGTTATCGACGATATCAAGAATTAGCGTTCCCGCTGGATATTCATTGCCAATATTCGTGAACGCCTTGTCGTTGCTCTTTACTGCTAACCCTTCGCGTAAAGCTCTTGCCAAAAATTTAACCGCAGGCCCTGAGCCCCATGGAACAAGATAGGAAACGGAAGCACGGCCGCCTGTCACACTGCCCGGCTGCACGAGATCGGTACCTACAAGTTCGAAATCACCACTAGGGATACGCCCGCAGATATCTGTTTGAACGTTCATCATCAGTGGCAACGACCATGCCGTAACGTCATAAATTTCATCCGGCAAGTTGCGCGCGCGGCGGCGCTCCTGCTCCGCAAGAAAGCCTTCTTCCATACGAACTTCAGTGTCCAACAAGGTACGAATGAAGCGCTTGGATGGCTGATCGGTACGAATGAGGTAAGAACCCCGCTCGTAGGATTCGCCACAGGCATTGAACGAAGATAGTGCCCGCTGCACTTCAATGTCTTGCCGACTTAGCAAACCGGCGAGTTTATTTGCAGCAGCTTGATCTGTTTGCACTGGCAGAATATAGGTTCGAATATCTTCATTCTCACCCTCTTCAATGGCACTAACTCGGTATTGATAGAATTCTTGAAGAAACTTTTCTCTGTTCTGCGCAACCGTTTCAGCCGTAGCGAGTGAAGTCACAAAGTGATTTCTAACGGTATAACGATAGTGCAAATCGTTGCCATCGTACTGCCTGACGACTAGTCCGCGAGCGGAAGCCTGCTCGTAGGTCATCGCTATACTGCCAAAATATGAGGGCCAGCTGGCACCGTAGCCAGGATAAAAGGCGTCATACACCTCTCGAGTAAAGTAGTCGAAACCGAACATATCGAAGTAGCGCGCGTTATTACGCCCAAACAGCTGCAAGCTTGATCGCTGCGCGTCTGCCAGATGAGGGTTGTACGGTATCGCCTCCGGTGCAAAAAAATAGGTCCCATCAGAACCCATCTCATGAGCATCCACATACGCGACTGGATACCATTCCAACATTGCCTTAGTCCGGCCCTGAGTCTCTGGTTGTGTTTGTATAAACCAATCGCGGTTCATGTCAAAGAGATAGTGGTTTGTTCTGCCACCCGGCCAGGGTTCATCATGCTCTGCCGAAAGCCTGTCTGAATCAGGCAGCAGACCCTCTGCAGTTACGAAATTATGAATGAACCGATCGCGCCCATCGGGGTTTTGCATCGGGTCTATGACTACAATGGTATTCTGCAGAATCGAATCCACGCGGGCGTCGCCTAGCGATGCGAGAAGATGATAGGCAGTCAGCATTGATGCTTCGGTTGAAGATATTTCATTACCGTGCACACCATAAGAAAGCCAAGTCACCGCTGGTTGCTCAACTATAATTTGATTCGCTTCAGCCTCGCTGGTAAGACGCGGATCGGCTAGAGCCTGCATATTGATCTTAGCCTCAGTCAAATTTGCACTGTTCTCAGTACTAGATATTACGGCATAGATCAATTCCCGATTCTGCCATGTATGTGCATATTCTACGATTCCAATTCGATCGGGAGCTGCTTCGGCTAGAGCATGGAAATACCGTATTGCATCGCGATGCCAGGTGATTCGCTCACCCAGCTGATATCCAAGCACCTCATGGACTGTTGGGATGGCAGGGTCATAATTGGCGTCGGGCCAGTACTCGAAATCGTCCTGCGCTTGAAGAGGCAGACTGATGCTTAATACAATTAGAGTCGCTAGGGAAAGTGATCGAAGATGCATTGTATCTCTCTCGGAATTGGGTTTAATTCAATTTTGCGAATCTGATTCTACACCTCGCATCAATAGACTAGCGTTTTTCTGGTCCCCGATCTACTGAATCTAGAACACTACTCATCCGGCAAAAGTATTGTGTCACTCCTATGCAGCGGGTATAAACGAAGTCCCTAAAAAATATTAAGCGATAGCAAAAGACTATGTCAGAGCAAACCCCCAATACGATTAAAAATACTATTGAACTAGAATTCGAGGAGCTATCCACAGGCGAAATGAAAGCTCGGGCTATAGACTTTAATACGCTAATGCAGAAAAGGAGGACCGTACGTGACTTTTCCCCTAGAGAAGTGCCGCGAGAGGTAATCGATGCCTGCCTTAAAGCAGGTGGCAGCGCTCCTAGCGGCGCGCATAGACAACCCTGGCACTTCGCTTTGATCAGCGACCCCAGTATCAAACGAGAGATCCGATCTGCAGCAGAAATGGAAGAAAAGGAATTTTACGAAAAGCGTGCGCCTCAAGACTGGCTTGATGCGCTGGCGCCGCTTGGAACAGACTCGAGCAAACCCTTTCTCGAACACGCACCTTTTCTCATAGTGATTTTCGCGCAAAAATTCAAACTAGATGCGCAGGGTAACAAGCAGAAGAACTACTATGTAACGGAATCAGCCAGTATTGCAGCCGGCTTATTAATTGCCGCACTGCACAATGCGGGTCTCGCAACCCTGACTCATACGCCTAGCCCGATGAAATTCTTGAATACGATCCTAGGAAGACCAGTTACAGAAAAACCATTGATGGTAATCGTTACTGGCTACCCCGAAAAGGAAACCCGAATACCGGATATAAAGCGTAAGGCTCTAAATGAGTATGTTAGCGTTCATGAACAGTAGTCTGCTATCGAGGTAACATTGAAGTCGCAATAAGCTCTTTAGTTCCTTTCGATACCAAGAACCTCTGTGTCTAGCCATTCCCACATTGATTTTTAGCAGTAATTACTGCTGTCTACGGTCCGACTCCCACCCTAGGTATAAATTCTTTTCTGGGGGGGATAGTGTGTCAGTAGTGTGGATATAACAGAAGCTGATCTACCACTTCGTCTATTCCTGTTATAACGAGATCACCAACGTTGCCGCGGTCGTGCAGATCGGCTTATATTCCGACGTGTTTAGATCGAGGACAGAGTAGCCCCCTGATTGTAATCATGGCTGTTGCGCTTATCAGACTCGAGTAACTGATACTCAAATCTGACAAGGCTCATCCGGAGGGGATTCGCTCGATAGAACAATAACCGCTTCTGCCGCATGAGCCACTCCTCTTCTGAACATGTTCTGACTCCACATGCTCAATTCGCAGTATAACTAACATAAACCCAATTATTAATAACAGGCCATAAAAAAAGGCCTGAGACTTAGGTCGCAGGCCTTTTTAAACTAAACTAACACTCACTGAGGTGGGTTGCCTCGAGGCGTACCTGGCTTGCGCCATTCACCGTACAAGAATTCTTCAGAAAATTCAGCGCACTTGAATTCGAGCAGCTGCATATTATCTGCAACGTGGCGATATAGAGGGAAACTAATGCTCCAAGGTGCTGTAAAAGTATTTGGATCCGTAATGGTTGCCTCGTACTGAACGTGGTCCGCGCCTAGCAGAGTCCACCGCTCCTCAACTACCATTTCGTAGCTGTGGTGATTACCAGAACGATCGAACCATGTATCAGGCATCTGGCCAGAAACTCGCACTACTAACGTATCGCCTTCCCAATGTGCATTTGAATGCCCCATCCATGCGTCAACCTGCGATTCCAATTCTGGCTGATCGACGTAAACGATGCGATTTGATTCAGCAAACTCATAGGCCATAAGGATTACGCTTTCAGATTGCACAATCTGAAAAGGGAAAGGCATATAGTTAGCACGAGGAACACCTGGCATATAACACTTAGTCAGTGGGTCGTTTTCTAGAGCCGTAGCTTTGTTAGCATCGCGAACGCGCAGCGACTGTTCGTTGTAAGGAATTCTGCCGCCTTCAACTATCCCTAAACCGGCTGGAGTTGCAGAGAGTGCTCCCATCAAACCTGGATGCGGACCTTCCGATGCCGCATGAGGCTCAACGTCATAGTGCGCAGATGTCATCGCTTGCCATATGCCACTAAGATCTGGCTTGCCGCTAGGTGTACGTGGAATCTCACCACTTTGCGCAGCTGCCTGCGTGATCGAGAAAATACCCACTAGGGTGAATAGTCCAAGCTTCGCTATTTGTTTTTGAATTAGAGTTTTCATTTACTGCCCTTAATTATTTTTGCCATTTAGCCAATATTTCTGATTTAACAAATCATTTACTGACTGTTCCTTATTGTGCGCCTTCGGCTTCCCGACGATCTTCCATGCGTTTGCCGCGCAAGATATTGAACATGCCGTAGTTTCCTTCATGGCAAGCATATTCGTATAGCTGGCCCGCCACTTTTGTCATCGGTACAACAGCGGTAATTTTATCGGTGAACGTAGCCGGGTCATTAATGGTGAATTCGTAGTCAACAGTACCGAATGCTGTCCGTGTGAATTTTTCGGTCAAAACCAAGTCCATGGTATTTCCAGTACTTGAAAAAGTCTGTCGCAAGCCATTGAAATTCTTTGTTTCTACTACCAGTGAGTTACCCTCGTACCAACCGCGAGAATCGCCCGACCATAGTCGAATATCATTTGATAATTCCGGCTTGTCTCCAAGGCGAACGATGCGCGCATCGTGGATCATCTCGGTCATGATGACCGCAGTATCCTCGTTTTGGAAAATTTGCACATTGTTGTTGTAAAGACTAGGTGTAAACGGAGGGCCAGAGTTAAAGCCAACTAAGCATCGCTCAGAAGTACCTCGATCCTCGGGTCCATCCTTAGCAATACCACCAACGACGAAACGAACAGGGCGAGTGCTTGGAATATCAGGGCCCAAGCCGCCAAATTGTCTTTGCGCACCCTCTACGGCAGGAGGAATTCGGCCGTTTAGCGGGTACACAATATGCGAAGTTCGAACCGTATCGCCAATATTCGCCATCTCAAACCAGAAATCGTTATAACCGCCAGGATTATCCGTAGCAGATGGAGCTTCCGGATTCACGACAAGTATTGCTGCTGCAGCATCTGCAGCAGCTGCTGCCGCTTCTTGCCGGGCAATAGCAGCCTGAACCTCCTCACGCGTCAGGAACTCCTGATCTGCAAACTGCTGGGGACGCTGCATAGGCGTGCTCGAGCTGAAGTTCCAAACACCCTGTAAATCTGGATGGCCATATTCGGTTTTAGGTACTTCATAAACCTCGTCCTGAGCCGTGGCAAAGCTACAGAAAGTGGCTGAAAACATCAAAATTAGTGGTAGTGAAGATTTCATTCGATTCCTCAAAGGTTAATCATGCTGAGCCAGTAACTTAGAGGTTTAGTGGCTAAGAATCAATAGAAATACGGCCAATTTACGGAGTTGTGGGATTACCCGACTGACCTTCAATGGCGCGGCTCCAAGCGAATTGAAGACCCTAAGGCGGCCGAACCCTCTGGGTAGCAATTCGCACCCCACTGGGAGAGCGAATTCCTAAAGGATTATTACTTTTTTGTAAGCCGCGCCAGCAGGCTAGAGGTATCCCAGCGCGCGCCGCCCATTTCCTGCACCTCTGCGTAGAAACTATCCACCAATTCTGCCACGGACAAATCAGCGCCGTTTTCCTTGGCCTCGGCAATCGCAATTCCTAAATCCTTGCGCATCCAATCTACGGCAAAACCAAATTCGTATTGGTCTGCGAGCATAGTTTCAAAGCGGTTGTCCATCTGCCAGGAACCCGCTGCTCCCTTCGAGATAGTCTCTACCAGCGCCTCACCATTAAGCCCTGCCTTCTGTGCAAAGTTAAGACCCTCGGCGAGGCCCTGAACGATACCTGCGATGCACACCTGATTCACCATCTTTGCCAGCTGCCCACTGCCAGCAGGGCCAAGTAATTTACTGAATTTTGAATAACTTTCAAACACAGGCTTGGCAGCTTCATAGTCCGAATTTTCGCCGCCAACCATTACTGTCAATGCTCCGTTCTCTGCTCCGGCCTGCCCGCCAGACACAGGTGCGTCGAGAAATCCAACTCCCTTATCAGCAGCTGCCGAATTTATCTCTCGCGCGAGCGTGGCCGAGGCTGTCGTATGATCAATTAGTAGCGTACCTGAGCGCATAGCCGACAACGCACCAGCATCGCCTAGCAAAACCTGGCGCACATCGTCATCGTTACCCACGCAGCTCAACACAACATCGCAACCGCTGGCAGCGGCGGCTGGATTCTGAGCCATGCTTCCTTTGTACTCTTCTACCCAACGCTGCGCTTTTTCGGCAGTTCGATTGTAGATACAGACATCTATGCCAGCATTTTTAAGGTGACCGGCCATGGGATATCCCATTACTCCAAGTCCAATAAACGCAGCCTTCATTTGTTACTCCTTATTCAATTATTTTTCTTCAATCGCTTATCTTCTGTAGACAGATAATCCTCGGGAGAAAGTTTCGACTATCGCAATGTCTTCCAAGCCCAACGGGTCTGCTGTTACGGGATTCTGCTCGAGAATAACTAGATCTGCGCGCTTGCCCACCGTTATGGAGCCCTTCTCATCTTCCTCAAAATACTGATAGGCCGCACCCTGTGTTACCGCATAGAGCGCCTCCATTATTGAGGCACGTTGATCTGGCCCTAGCACATAACCGCTTCGGGTCAGACGATTCACTGTAATGGAAACGAGGCGCATGATATCCGGTGGCACGACTGGTGAGTCGTTATGGACCGTGAAAGGAATGCCAAGCTCGACTGTAGCCTTAACAGGGCTTATAAAGCTGGCCCGCTGTTCACCGAAACTGAGTCGATGCCAGTCGCCCCAGAAATAGGGATGGACCGCGTAGTAAGAGGGAACAATACCAAGCTCTTTAAACTGCTCCAACTGATCCGGCCTCGCCAATTGTGCATGAATAGCAACCGTCCGATGATCGGGAAGCGTGTTTCCTATAACAGCCTCTTTGACCCCCTCTATCATCAACTGAATAGCCGCATCTCCATTCGCATGCGCCAGCACAGGCACGCCTCTCGCTAATAAACCTGGCATGCGCGCCTTATAGGCTTCTGGACTGTAACTAGGATAGGCGACATAGTCCGAGCTCTGTCCAGGAGGGCCTTCGGTGTAGGGCTGTGACATCCAAGCAGTTCTGCCTTGCGGCGAACCATCCAGCGTAAATTTGACTCCGCCCACGCGAAAACCACCCGTGTAACTCTCATCCTGGCTTACCGCCTGCAGCTCTTCATCGCTCAGAGGATTGGCCATTATGTATGCGACTATATCCACGGCATAGGGCTCAGCCTCTGCCTCTCCACGCATCAAATCTGCATAAGCAATGCCGATGTTAGCGTCTTGTATCGTAGTAATTCCATAGCCAGCATAAATGTCTATGGCTTCTCGTCTGAGGCGACTCAACATCTCCGGACCCATATTGCCGGTAGAACCGGGAAACGCCCCCATCGCTGTCTCTTCCATTACTCCGTCGGGTTCGTTACTTCCCGCCCGGCGTCGGATTATCCCACCCTCTGGATTTTGCGTTGAGCTGGATAGTCCTGCCTGATCAAGAGCCATAGAGTTGGCAGCCAGCAAGTGTCCTGACACATGCCTAACTACAATGGGGTGATTTGTGGAGGCGCGATCTAGATCATCGCGATTAGGATGCCGCCCTTCCGCTAACAAGGAATCGTCATAACCAAACCCGAATACAAGTTCGCCAGCGGGGGCTTGTTCTTGCTCGATACGCAGACGCAGCGCACGCACGATATCATCTATGCTGGTGACTCCGCCGACAGGCGGTGAGGAGAGATCGAGAAGAGCGGCGGAACGCGATACGCTGGAGAAATGGCCGTGCGCATCGATGAAACCGGGCAGCAGAGCTCGATCACCCAATTCTATTACTCGGGTATCGTCACCTCTTAACTCAAAGACCTCTGCTCGCGAACCGCTAGCTACAATACGATCGCCACGCACGGCTACTGCCACTACATCGGAGGCGTCCATTGTAATTATATTCTCACCAGTGAAGATAAGATCTGCCTGTTGTGCAATTGAGTTTGCACTGAATATCGTCAAAAGTAATACAGCACTGGCGACCATCATTCTTGTTCGTTGTATTAGTGACACAGCACTTCCCCGCGGGTAGTCGATCAATTAGCTAATCAATTACATAGCCTACTATTAAATAGCTGTTAGCAATCAAGTCTAGAATAGTGAGGAACAAATAGTGCAGCGTAATTAGGCAGAGTGCAATATAGAGCGCAAAATCCGCTTTACAGGTAGTTGTAAAAAACGAGGTTAGAGTCGACCCCAGTCCTGATGCAATTCCAGCAGCATCTCATCCACAGACTGAAATCTGTTTGCCGCATCTTTCTGTAGACAACGCATCGCAACTTTCTCAAGTAATGCCGGCACATGTTGTGTGGTGATCTCTGAGGGAAGTGGAGGTATATCACTGAGAACACTCTCAACAATATGATGAATCTTCTCACCGTTAACAGGACACTTGCCCGACAGAACTTCATACAGCACCGCGCCGAAGCTGTAGATATCTGTGCGCGCATCGATATTCGGATCCTTGTTGAGCTGTTCGGGTGATACGTAGTGCACGCTGCCCTGCACCTTACCCTGCCCGGTCAAGCTAAAATCACCGACATCTGGCGAGTCAACATCTACCTCTTCAACCGCCGTGCCATCAGGGTGCCAAACTTTGGCGAGCCCCCAATCGAGCACCAGCACCTCACCAAAAGGACCTGCCAATATGTTTTCCGGCTTGATATCGCGATGCGCCACGCCGTGGTTGTGGGCATACTTCAACGCATAGGCAACCTGGTTCAGTAACTTCATCAGTTGCGTCAGGTCATAACGCTCACGGTAGTCAATAATCTCTCGGAGCGTGTAGCCGTGCACCAACTTCATTGTGAAGTAAGGGTTGCCTTTAGTATCGCGGCCAATCTCGTAGGTTGGCACTGTATTGGGGTGCTGCAACATAGCCGTTACACGAGCCTCTCTTATCAATCTCTGCTGTTCAATCTCGTCATCAGCGAACTCCGGCTTGAGTGTCTTGTAGCAAACGAATCGTGAGAGATGTAAATCTTTACATGACTTAATCAAAGACTTACCACCTGTCGCTATGGTGCTAAAGAATGCATAGCGAGTTCGCTGATCAATTTTCTCCGGCAATGTCTTGTCTGTTTCCTCGAGGAAAACTGAGCCATAACTTTTCGGTGGTTCTGGAAATTCCAACATAATCAAGGAAACCGTCTGGATCTGCACGCGGATGAACTGGCCTATGGATTGCCAACGTACTAAAAATACTCCTCGGAAATTAACAGATTATGCAGACAAAACACAGCGACTCGCTCGGCTTTCAAACTAATTGTAATGAGAATGCAGAACGCACTGGTTATACTGGTAACATAAATCAAGGATCGAGAATTAACTATGCCAATTGAAAAAGAGCCGGTAGTAATTGAATCAAGTTTCCATGTTCGCTATGCCGAGACTGACGCGATGAGCGTTGTTCACCATGCGGGTTATTTGGTCTACTTTGAAGAAGCGCGCAGTCACTATATGCGCGAACTCGGCAGCGACTATGCGAATATCGAAAACGCTGGTTTTCGACTACCAGTGAGCGAGGCAGGCCTACGTTATGTAGGAAGTCTGCGCTATGGCGACAAGGTGAAAATTCGCGCCTGGGTTGAAGAGAACAAAAGCAGGAAAATTCGCTTTGCCTATGAGGTCTACAAGGAAGGTGATGAACCGATTCTGGTCACTGGCTTTACTCAACATATTTGGACTGACCACAATGGCAGAGTTACCCGCGCACCGCAGCAGTGGATAGACATGATGGCTAGCTAAGTCCTCACAAGATTCCCCATAACAGGCAGCCCAGACATACCCTATAAACAGAGCAAATCCACATAATTAGCAATTCTCTCAGGCGCGAGCCTTCAAGGAGTTCTGATCTGCAACAAGCTATTCTTCGGAAACAGCAAGGGCAAAAAGGCTGTAATGTCGACCTAGCTATGCTAGGGCTCTTAGTTTTCCACCTGTAAGAAACAAGATCAATCCGACGGCAGCCGCAGACGCTGCTATCCAATAGGGCAGGCTGTACAGGTTGGCATTAGCAGCGAATGCTAATCCCAAAACAGCGGGACCGGCAGCTGTCCCCCAAGAAGACATAAGATTCGCCACCGCAAAAATCCTCGCGTATTCACGAATGCCAAAAGCCTCTGCGATCAATAACGGCTGCAACATCAGCAGATTACCCACGGAGGCGCCGAACATGGCCAAGCCTAGGCAGAGTGTCAGCACATTCACGCCTAAGGCGAGCAAGGAGAGAGAAGCTGCCTGCAAAATCATTATGCCGATGGCGAATAGGCGAATCGACATTCTATCGATCAACCAACCACCGATCAGGCGGCCGACGATACTAGCAATAGGCAGTATCGCAACTGCCATGGCGGTCTGAGACTCGCTTAACAATTCTCTCGCCAAGCCGTATTGGTGGGCAATGCCTCCAACCTGCGCCATCATCAGGAATATGTAGGCGATGCTAATGCCCCAGAAAAAGAGTGTGCCTCTTGCCTGCTTAAAGGTAATGCCATCTAACGACAAGTCTCTAGAAACAGCACTCGGTTTGCTATCGTCACTATCCTGCTGTGTGCTGCCTGTCGCAAAATTAGCTGGCAGCTCATCGCCATCCGGCAGCAAGCCCATGGACTCGGGGCTCGCTCGCAGCCAGATCCAAGTTATAGGAATTACTCCTACTATATAGAGTAAGCCCATAAACGGAGCGGCAAATTCGAAGCCCATGGACTTAACAAGCAACACGCAAAGCGGTGTCAAAATGACACCACCCAGAGATAAGCCTGTCGATGCGACCGACAAAGCCATAGCTCTTTTTCTATGGAACCAACGAGTCACTAATGTAGTGGCTGGAATAAGTGAGGATGCGGAGAAGCCAACGCCGAAAAGCATAAAGGCCAGATACAGTTGCCAGATCTGTTGCACAAATGCTAAGGAACTCAGTGCCAAACAGGAAATTACTGCCCCAGCACTGATACAGATTCTTGGGTCATAGTCTTGCACCCATTTCGCAACCCACAAGCCAGTTACTCCACCTGATAGGAAAAATAGCGATACTGCGAACGAGGCTGTCTGCACATCGAAGTTGGGATTAGCAGCCAGTGCATTGAGATAGATGGCATGATTATAGAAACTCAAGCCACTCGTAAACGTCAGCTGAGCCAAAATGGCGAAGACAATCTTCCATCCATAGAATAAGGGTTTTTTACTATCTGCCATGGGTGTGCATATTCAACATCGTCGAAGTAAATATCACTTGCTGCGGCTCAAATTAGCAATAACCAACAGCAATCTATTCGGGCTCGGTGCACTGCACATGGAGCGGCGGTATTAAAGTATTTCTAAACTGTTTAGACCAGCTCTTGCTCTCAATCACTGATTGTAGAATGTGAAATAGCCCGTAAACATTTCTTCCCAGCTTTCTAAGCCAAAGGTGACCTCTTTATCTGGATCAGGATTAGACGGATTTGATATCGAGTTGTCGAAGGCGCCGATCACTCTCAGTGTGCTGCCAGCGGCTACGGGCTCTGCCTCATCTAATAAGTAGTCGGGCTGCCATCCATAGTTGTAAGCAGGAACGCTGAATAACTCTCGAGTCTGCCCTTCGGGATTTTCTACAACAAACTTCATGCGCTTGCCGCGAAAATTCATCCGGGCGCGCACTCCTGTGACAATAATATCTTGCTCGACCTGCTGCTCTGCTTGAAGCTCAAAGTCGTTAGCATTTGGCGGCAGCAGGAAGCGGCTTGCGACAGCATGCGTCAGCCTTTCTTTTAGATTCGGCTCATCACTGAAATACAACCCAAATTGCGTTTCGTCAACCGCAGACTGGCCGTTGGTCACATAGTGAAACTGCATCGATAGCCTGTGCCCCTGCGGAACTAACACGCCTGTTCCCTCATCGAATTCGATAGCGTTGGTTTTTCCTGGTAGGTAGCTGCCAACGAAGCGGCGCGTAACAGACTCGCTTATCCGTTCGTCTCCCCAGAAGTCTTCGTCCGGCGCTGTAACGAACGTCACCAGGTGGTGCAACACAGACTCTTCGCCTGCAATGTATTGAATAGCGCGCAGCCATTTGTCCTCGGTGAAAGGCAGCTCGACATTATCATAGACATAGTCCATTACGCCGGTCGAGGGAATCTCGTTCCTTGAACCGGTCACAATGAAGTCCGGCTCGCCATAAACCCATTCGGAACGGTCTTGTGCAGCGAACACTTCTAAGGGGTCTACCTCGCTGTCACCCCTTGGCGCGCGGTTGTTAATCCAATGCACAAGCGTCTGCACATCATTGGGATCGAGATAACGCGCAGATTCGGAGTGGCCAATATAGGGATCGACCTGTGTGGGCGGCATGCGTTTATTTAAGAGCACTTCCTTAATCATCGGGGACCAGCCAAGGACCATGATGTAGCTATCCAAAGCAAAGGGGCCTACTCCGCCCTGGCGATGGCAATCGGCACAATTCTCTATAATGATAGGAGCGATTTCGCTGGCAAAGTCTGGTGGCGACTCGCTGTGTAGCTCCTTCATTTGGTAGTCGATGGCGCAGCCTGCCCCGGATTGCCGGATTGTGTCGCTTACACCCTCGCCTGTGATCGAGGTAAGGACCGATTCGAGTTCTTGCGATGGCTGGCCCTTGTAGAAAAGCGAGAGACGCTCAGGGTTAAGCACCAGCACATCTCCGGCATTTTCAATATTCAGTGTTTCCGAGACCAATTGGCCGTCGTCTTCTAGTATCGGTAGCTCGGTACCTAATCCGGAAAGCTGAGGCCGATTAAGGTCTTGAGAGTCGATTAGGAGAAATTCGAAATCGTTTCCAGCGTACTCCAGAGCGATTCCCTTGAAGTTATCTAATAGCGCGTCCATGGTCGCGCACTCATCGGAGTAAGCCATGAGCACCAGCGCCTTGCGATGCTGATAGCGGCTCAATTGATGGAACGTGCCTGCGTTGTCGAGCAGCGCAAAGTCGCCTACGCGATCTAGAGCTGCTGGGGCAAGGGCCGAAAAAGCACTTAGTAATAACCCACTAATAATCTGTAGCAAATACTTCCGGCACTTGCTACCAAGGGGAATCACATTGCTACTCGCTGACTGTTTGCGCTTCAATTCCACGACTTAAGTTTCCTAAATTTGGATCAGGCCAGATGGGATAACCAACAGACCGCTCAGATGCGGTTTTAGGCACAACCATCTGCAAGGCTTATTGTTACTAAAATTGCTGCGCGAATCCTCTCATACTCGGGACGATACTGACAATTCCGCAGCTTGTTACATTTTGTTTAAAACAAGCCCTCTAGCCCGCGTATTCTCGGCGGTTGCAAACTAGACTCTAAGTACAATGACGTTTATCCTTGCGTCCCTGTCTGAATGAATTTAGTAGTTTAGCTTTAATTACTGTCTTCACTCTGGCAGATTAACAATAAAGTAGACAGAACAATCGAACCTGATCTTTGGAGATAACATCGATGCGACAGTATCAAAAAACCTTTGCGCTAATAGCCTTTGCCCTCACGGCAGTCTTTAGCCTCCAGGCACAAGCCCAATCTGCAGACAATGGCCGTTTCTTGAGCCTTGCGCCACCTACTGGCCTGCCAATCATCCCCGTCATGGAAGGATGGATTTCTAACCCCGACGGTACAGCGAGCTTTTCCTTTGGCTTCATTAACCGAAACGATGTGCCAGTTGATATCCCTGTAGGTACGGCGAACTACATTGAGCCAGCCAAATACAGCGGCATGCAGCCCACACATTTCCCAGCAGGGCGTTCAACTGGCATGTTCACGGTAACTGTTCCTGAATCTGAAGTCTAGCGATGACATCTGGTGGCATATCAAGACTGGTAGCGAAGAAGCCTTGAAAGTCCCTGGCCGATACGGCATAGGCGCATACGAGCTAGACTTCATCCTTCCTCGCCCGCAAGGCGCCATGCAGCCGCTCGCAGGTTTCGGTGAAGACGGCCAAAGGTCGGCTGGTCTTTTCGCACAGGTGGGTGAACATCAAGGCACCGTTGCGGTCGGTGAGCCGGTGATTCTTTCAGTAAATGTCGAAGATATCTCGGAACGAGACTCTACTGACCCACGCTTCCTAGAGCCGATCGCAATAGGCGTTGAGTTCAGCAAGTATCAGGGCCCTGGCATGGTGGAATTTGCACATCATGAGAGCACCTGCTATCCCCGAGAACCCATATAAGGAAGGTGACCGTAGATTCCGTTTCTTTCCGTGAGATTACTCCTGGCCAAATTAAAGTAGAAGGCGGCAGTGGTGTAGCTAAAACAATAGCCACTTTCTCTGAGCCGGGTGAATACATGATTCACACCAAGGTAGACAACTTTGCCGGCCCAGACAGCTCGAACGGCGACCAGTGCTGCTGGACGAATATAGTTCAAAAAGTAACTGTAAGCCCGTAAGCCTCTGTTATTATTAATTTTCTGGCCGACTTTCGCGGCCGGCCAGAGAGCAAGCAAGGGTATTTCTTCGAGATTCCCTGCTGCTTGAGGCGCTAGCCGCGACACTCAGCGAAAAAAACCTCCAAAATGTGTTTCAATTTGTTGCAATGATTCCCCGAAAATAGCCGTATTCGATGGACATTTGAGGGGTAGCGAATTAGAATTTTCGGTAGGTATTAATGTAAAATTCAATTTAAGACTTTAACTTAAGATCGATAACTCTCAATTTGAGGAGAAAGGCATGAAAACAGTACGCGGATTGACTGCCACAGTAAGCGGCGTATTCCTCGCATTTGGCCTACAGGCTAATGCTCAGGACGACGCAGTTACTTACAACAGTCACGTTGCTCAGATTATCAACGAGAATTGCGTTGTATGTCACACAGAAGGCGGCATTGGCCCTATGCAACTCTCCAGCTATGATCAGGTCCGCCCTTGGGCGCCATTGATCCAGCTTCGTGTTGCTAATCGCGAAATGCCTCCTTATGCATACGACCACGGTATCGGCATCCAGGACCTTCAAGGCGACTGGCGCTTAGAGCAGGCAGAAATCGACACTATCGTAGCTTGGGTTAACCAAGGCTCACCAATGGGTGATGCGGACATCGTTGCACCAGTTGCCGACGTTAAAGACCCCAGCGAGTGGAATTTCGCTGCTGATTTAGGTCAGCCTAATCAAATCATTGCCTCTGTACCTATCGATATTCCTGCAAATGGAAACGACCTTTGGCACAAGCACTATGTTGATACCGGTGTGACTCAGGATCGCTGCATCAAAGCGGTTCAGGTTAAGCCACGTGGAGACGCCGCTGCGGTTGTTCACCACGCTAACTCTGACGTTGAATCGCAAGACGAGAACGGGGAGTGGCAGAAGTACGGTCAGCTTACGGAATACGCTATGGGCAAGTGGGGCGAGCTAGTACCTGAGGGTGTTTGCCGAACTATGCCTGCGAACTCGCGCGTTGCTTGGGACATTCACATGTTTCCAGGTGGTGTTGGCGCAACTGCTCCAGGCACAATGATAAAAGACAACGTTGTTGAAATCGGCCTTTGGTTTCACGATGAAGACTACATGACAGCTTCAGCAAAGACTCCTTACAAGCAGGATCTGAAACTGTATCGACTGACTGACGGCTACGAGAGCGGCGAGTTAATCGTACCTCCTAATGGTTACACGATGACTCAGGGTTTTCATTCTTTCGATCACCCTGTTCGCATCGATAGCTTCCAGCCACACGGTCACTTGCGCATGAATGCAGCCTCTCTGGAAATTTTCTACCCAGAAACTGGCCGCACTGAGCAAATCAGCCAGGTCTCTAACTGGAGTGCCACATGGCACCACAGCCACCTGTATGCAGAAGATGCTGCTCCTCTGCTTCCAGCAGGCGCGGTAATGGTAATAAAGCAGTGGTACGACAACACAGCTAATAACCCAAATAACCCTGATCCTGATCAGTGGGTTGTAGGCGGAAGCCGTACTGGCGACGAGATGTCTCATGCTTGGATCGCGGTTACTCACCTCGATGACGAAGGCTATGAAAATATCGTTGCAGATCGCAGAGAAAAAGAAGAGCGTTCACTAGCCGGTAACGACTAGTACCTAGCTAATTAGAATTGGGCTAACCTCTTCTAAGAAGTCCAAAAGGCCGGCTAATCTCGATTAACCGGCCTTTTTTATTGTCTGTATATTGTCAAATAGTCGCTGTTACTGCTTCTTCCATCCTCTAAAAAGAGGTAGAATCAGATTGATCTATGAAATCACAAAATTCATCTATCCAATAATTGGAATACTCGAGACGAATAGAATCGAGATTTCCCCAAGGATCAAAAGGAGAGATTTATGAGTATTTCGAAAGGCTGGTTAGGCCTCGCAGCACTTGCCGCAGCAGGGTTTCAAGTTTCGGCGCTGGCTCAGTCAGCAGCTGATCATGACGTCACCTACAATGGTGAGGTCGGTAAGATACTCAACGAGAACTGCGTAGTCTGCCACCGCGAAGGCGGAATCGGACCCATGCAGCTTACAAATTACGATCAGGTTCGCCCTTGGGCACCACTGATCCAATTGCGAGTCGCGAATCGTGAAATGCCTCCGTATGCCTATGACCATGGCATCGGCATTCAGGACCTCGAAGGCGACTGGCGCTTAGAACAAGAAGAAATCGATACCATCGTAGCCTGGGTAAATCAGGGCTCGCCAATGGGCGATGCAGATATTGTCGTGGCTATGCCTGAGATGAATGACCCTAGCGAATGGAACTTCGCGTCTCAATTCGGTCAGCCGGACACTGTCATTCCTTCCATCTCTATCGACATACCAGCCAACGGCAACGACCTTTGGAGTAACCACTACGTACCCAGCGGTATGACAGCAGATCGCTGCATCAAGGCCGTACAGGTTAAGCCAAGAGGCGATGCCAAGGCCGTAGTTCACCATGCGAACTCGTCAGTTGTGTTAGAACAGCCAGACGGCACCATGGAGCGTCAGAGCATGCTTACTGAATATGCTATGGGCAAATGGGGCGAGATCGTGCCTGAAGGCGTATGTCGCACGCTGCCAAAAGACGCAATAGTTAGCTGGAGCATTCACATGTTCCCAGGTGGCGTTGGCGCGACAGCTCCCGGCACTATGATTGAGGATAACGTGGTTGAGATCGGCCTCTGGTTACACCCAGTAGGTTACGAGGAAGAAGCTAAATACAAGCAGGACCTAGCTCTTTATCAGATCAGCCCGCAGGCAGACATTGTCATCCCACCAAATGGTTATTCCATGACACAGGGATTCCACTCCTTCGATCACCCGATTCGTCTTGACAGCTTTCAGCCTCATGGGCACTTGCGCATGAATGCTGCCTCTCTGGAGATCTTCTACCCGGAGACTGGTCGCACTGAGCAGATCAGCCAAGTCTCAAATTGGAGCGCTACATGGCACCACAGTCACATCTACAACGAAGACGTAGCTCCCCTAATACCTGCTGGCGCGGTATTGGTATTGAAGCAGTGGTATGACAACACAGCTGACAACCCCAACAACCCCGATCCGGATATGTGGGTAATGGGCGGCAGCCGTACTGGCGATGAGATGACTCACGCTTGGTTAGCTATAACTCACCTAGACGATGAAGGCTTCGAGCAGCTAGTTGCCGATCGCAAAGAGAAAGAAGAACGTTCACTAGCCGGCAACGACTAGTAACAAAGCCTCACAAGAATAAAAAAGGCCGAGAGTTTGCGCTCTCGGCCTTTTTTATTGATCTCAATTCTTGTTGACGATAGCTTTTACTTACTTCCTATTTATCCATCTACCTATCCAAATAATGAAAGTCCGCGGGACCGCCGCGACGCACCACAATCACTGCATCCTCTCCACCGACTGGCACGTCCCAGGAGTGATTTAGTTTGCCGGGTATGACGATATAACTACCAGTACTCACCGAGTGACTCTCATCACCCAGAACGATCGTCACAGTGCCCTGCACCACCACCACAAACTCGTCATGGGTGTGCCAATGCGTATCGAAGTGCGAGCCAGCTGGAAACTTCGCGTAGTAAGTTATGCCGCCCGTGGCCGAGTCGGTTCCCTGCTGCGCGGTTTGAACACCCACGGGAGCGCCATTGCCTCCGCCGGGTGGGCCCCATTGAATATCCGCAAGTGGAATCGCTACTGGGTCGTACTCATTGGCCGATGATTCTTCAGCTTGAAGTAGGGAGCTGGCGGTAAGTGTAGAACTCAAAGCCAGGGCAAAATATATTTTATTAATCACGATGCTAATCTCCAATCCTTGTTAGTAGTAGGACATTAGAATTATTACGACGCACTTGCAACGTTACTATGATGTTAATCAATGGTCTTCAAGCCTGCGAGGTGACCCCGCAGTGACCTCAGATGGTTTTTCCCCCTCATTTACGGTTAAGACAGAGTTTTCAAGTATTAGCTTATCAACCGATGATTGAGAATGCTGTTACCGACGGCATACAGTTTTCCAACGCGGGAACGAACTCCGAATTAAGCCTATGAAATCAGAGGCACAAAAATCATTGGCGGTAACCCGCACAGGGCGGCGGAGCCATCTAGCCTAATCTGCAAAGCACATCAGATAGTGGCAGTCACACGACATTGTTCGTTGAAAACACCGAGATGATCGGTCCGACCGGATATGGTTTCACGATGAATAACCGCGGCGGCGGGGAATTTGTAGCCGTTATCGATTTCGGAGGAGGTGCCCTAGGCAGTCTGGGCAAAAATAGCTTCGTCGCCAACGAGAGAGGTGCGATGCCTGTGCCGCCGAGTAGAATCACTGCGTCCGATAATTGGTGGAATGGTGGATTGCCTAGGATTTTCGATGCAGAGGATGTAGTGTTTCCAGATTCCAGAGTCGAGTTGGCACCCTTATTGACTGAGAGCCCACGATAAATACTCAGATTATGAGCCCGCTACTCCATATTTCTAAGGAAGAGTTATCGTCCATTCGACAGAAGGAACATTTAGTTCGAGTCGGTTAATATCTCGATTGAAAGCCGTGCAAATGATAGAGAATATTTTGTTGTTATCAGCTGCAGTCAATGATGACTTGATTCGATATTGCGTGTTATCACCCACGCTACCGACCACTTCGAGCAGCGCCTGTGGGTCATCGAAATCACATCGGATTTTTAAATTTCCGGCTTCGAACACTGTTATACCTAGTAGCATCAAGCGCAGGGCTTCATCAACCAAGACGTCATCGTAGACGAATTCTCTTGGATAGGGGCCAATGCCCGCGCGTAATTCAAAATTACTTCCCTCAAAAGTAGGCCTTATATAGAGGCGGTCGTCAGCTGTTAGTACTGCAAAATTGATAGGTCCGTCTGGTGGAATAGTTGCTTGCAGCTCAATGGTATAAAAACGATTTGTGTTCTCCGCTGCACTGCTATCCGACTCTGCAGATTCGGTTGAATATATGGCTATGTTGCCATCGACCACTAAGGTATCGAGGCAGCTTTCAGGGATCTCTTCGAATGCTTTTATGGGATCAACCAAACGTAATGCATCACCTGTGAGTTCTAGATTCAATGCGAATGCAGGCGCGAAGCCGGGAATAGCCATTCCAGTTCCATCTTTCAGAACAGCGCAAGGGATACGTAGCGTGGCCGCCGTAATATCGAAAGTTGTTCGAGCTAAACCGTCCCAGGGATCGGATTGAGCGAAAACAGAGGGAGCCGAAAATGTCACTAAAAGGGCAGCGAGTAATCCTGAAGTTCTATACATATATTACTTTTTCTGTCTGATTTTGGTAAATATTTTCGAATAAGTCTCGCCCCGTTTAATAGGAGCGAGCTGTCAAGTTGTGCGTTGCAGAACGCCATTCTCGTTTTCACATTGGGCGAAATTCGCCACTCATACATGACCAACGGCCCACGAAATTCTAAGGCCCATTATGCTGAATACTAGGTGTAAAAAATTAAAGGAAATTGGCTGGCACAGGGCCTACTGAGACTCGAACCACAGACAAACGAATTATGAGTCTGGCATTCTAACCAACTGGGTTAGTGCTGAATGTCTGCTTTTGATTTTTTCTGACCCTCATCATGCAGTTTGTAGAAGCGCCATAATTAATCTTAGTTAAATTCCTCTATCAGTAATTACCCATGAAGAAGTTAATCCGCACTAATAGTGCTCAGTAATAATTCCTATTTTTTTGGGAATTTCATTGATCTTAATGATTATAAGCCATGCAATTTATATTTGTATATAACCTGCCAAGACGGCTGCTGATGTTACCTTTACTCTGTTTGTAAATTAAAATTAGACATGGTTACCCTGCCTCTATGTGTGAGCCTCTGATGGGGACTGTACTTTTCTGTGCGCAAGCGGCATGTTTTACTACTTCATGAAGAATAGATTCAAAAAAACATAAAATTTGCGATTCGCGACGCGGCTCGTTAATTCCGATAACGACATGCGCTTTACCGACTCGAAGGCGGAGAATATTCTAAGCAATGAAGAAGGAAGCATCCGCTTCTATTAATTTTCCCTCTGTACCATTGCTTTCAAGGGATCTTAGTTGACGACGACAGCCTTAAGTCCAAAGTTGTCCGCACAGGGCAGTAATCTAAGGGCCAGGACTCGTTCAGAAATGTATGCCATTCAGAAGCCCCTAATTTTTTAAAACTCCCCTTTTTGCTACGGTCGGTATAGACCGGATCTTGGCACATATAAGGGAGCTCGTTTTAACTAGGCCATAGCGGTCTTCAAAATCATGGCCTGCTGGGGGAGGGTTGCTGAATAGCCCGCACATTAAAGCTGATGCTTACACGATCTTCAGTGCTCTGATTAGGTTCAACACCGTGCTCTAACCAACCTGGGAATATATACATCCTGCCTTCTTCTGGACGCATGCGCTCCTCTTCAGCCGTAAAATCAGTGTGCTGGGTAATAGGAGAGGTGAACATTCTAGATGCCACCCGCGGATCGCGAAAGAAAATGCTGCCACACTCCGGCGCCTTAAGGCTCACGTAGTAAACACCACTGAAGTGACAATTCGCGTGGTAATGGAGCTTATTTGAAGCGCCTGGCGGGCTGATATTCAACCATGCCTGATGGTCTAAGACCACGTTTGGATGAAAGTGCAGAGACTCGGCGATACGCTGACATACCTGCAAAATACGGCGGTTTATGTCTTCGAATTCGGCCAGATTCTGGAGGTTATTTGGGCTCTGCCAACCTTTAACATTAGTATTACTCACTCCACTAGGGTCATTGCTTCTCGCCTGATTGGCCAATTTCAATATTTTGGCGTTGAAGCTCGCTCTGTCGTCAAACAGGGTGGACCAGACTAGGCTGGGGAACAATGATTGAGTGCCAATTTCCAATGAAATGTCCTCTGGATAATTATTAGAAAGGGCCATGCTTAAAGATAATGCTCGCGAGCCCTCTGAAGCGGATGATTCGAAACGATTAAATTATAAAGAAATTGCAGTAATTTAGCGATTTTGAAATCTCGCACTATTGCTAATATTCGATAAATATTCCTAACGGCGGATGGGAATCAGAGCTGAGTTTAGACCGAGTAGGGCAAAAGCACAGACTCAAACGGCTCGTTCGAAAAGCCCTACGACCAGAAGATAGGAACTCTCAATCTATTAATCTGAATGTGCTCGACACCACCCTGTTCGGTTTTCGACAAGCATAAAAAAAGGGCCCTTAAAGAGCCCCTTTTACTTCATCCGATCACTGAGGTGACCTTCAAAGTTGCCGCACTAGTCAAACGTGCGGCTGTACGATTTCTAGAAATCGTAGATGAAACGTGCATAGATAGAACGACCCATCGCAGCCTGAAGACCACCGATTAGACCGGCAAATTCCGGTGAGCCCTGAGGTTTACGATCGAACAGATTACGTGAACCGACAGTAAACGAACCCTCGCCACCAAGCAGCTCTAAGCCACGGTAGGTATAGGACGCATCCATCTGAGTCCACGCCTTGACACCCGTCTCAAAGATATCTTGGGGGCGCTGAAAGCCACCGAAGAAATCTAGGTGAGTAAATGCAGGACCGTCATACGGCAGATCGTCGATATAACGCGTGATAGTGTTCACGGAGTGCTTGCCCATGGTCCAACCAATGTTCAGGTTGGCCTTCCACTCGGGCTGCTCTGGCACCGCACTAGTGTTAGCGTTGTACCCACCTGCACCGTCGACGACCGGGGAAGAGGCATCGCCTTGATACCAGAAGTGATCGACAAACGTCGCTTGCAGACCTACACGGAAATCACCCCAGTCATTCATACTGAACTGATAATTAGCCGCTATATCCCAAGCTTCCACTT
The DNA here is from genome assembly GCA_949372635.1 of uncultured Pseudomonadales bacterium. Classification (GTDB taxonomy): domain Bacteria; phylum Pseudomonadota; class Gammaproteobacteria; order Pseudomonadales; family Pseudohongiellaceae; genus UBA9145. Next base: position 42,544 of record CASIAB010000009.1, on the reverse strand, counting down.
CCACTGTCTCGGCGTTGATAGTACTGGTGTTGTTCACCTGTAGAATCGTGTAGATGTCACCCGGGTCGCGAATGAAATCTTTGTTCGAAGCAGGGTTTGCAACCCAAGCTTCCAGTTGCGCCCGAGACGGTTGATCTCCCGTAAGGCCGGAGCCAGAAAAGCCAGTCGCAGTCTTGAAGTTTTGGAAATCCAGCTGCATCAAATCCTGACCGTTGATGCCAACGATTCGATTCTCGAACTCCGTATTGTTCCAAGTAACCGATATGTCGAAATCACCTAATGCAATATCGAAACCGAGTTGCTGAGACGTTGAAGTCTCATTCGTCAGGTTCGGATTACCGCCGCCACAGGCAGTAGTAAAGGCAGAGAACGGACCAAAGCGGTCAGTTACCGTGGACAGGCCACAGGTGACCGGATTGAATAAGTTGGTAAGGCTAGGCGCAATGAAGGCGTCGCCTTTAGTAGCACGCAGAGTCAACCAATCGGTTGCCGCATAAGTGAGACCATATTTCGGGGTGGTGGCCGCCTGACCAGTACTGAATTCTTCCCGGCGTACTGCCAGTTCGACTTCCAGATTGGACAACACAGGAACCGACAGTTCCATAAAATAGGCATCGACATCACGAGCACCGGAAGTGACTACTTCCTTCTCAGTACCACCGATCCACGTATCGCCAGCTAGCTCAACGGCGGACGGAGTGTTGGTGAACTTATCCTTACGGTTTTGGTAACCGATAGCTGCAGAGATAGGTCCGCCGGGTAGTTCGAAACCCATTAGGGGCACTGCGCCATTCAATACGATATCGATCACGTCCAGCGATTGTTTAGTCCATTCCTTATCACGAGCGGCTATATCATCCATAACCTGAATGGAGTTGTTGTTCGCCTGGTCCGTAACGAAGAAAGGGTTGTAACAAGCATCTCGGTCGTTGACCACGTCACAGTTCAAACCCTGCTGCATCGCCGTAATGTCGTAGTTCTGGTTTGACATGAAGGTGAGGTCACGCTCATTACGCGAGAAGGATGCCATGCCTTCCCAGCCGTCGACATAGGCACAGTGAAGTCTGCCTGTGCGCTCCAGCGGCTAATGATATCTGTGCTGCCAGACTTATTGTCCCTGTCCCTAGAGTGGCCGGATGAACGCGTGTGGGTCTTGTTGATGGGACGCAGTGTACGAGGCTGCATGTCTTCGTGCAGCAGTACTCCGTTATCCACGATGCCAGACACTAGATAGTCTGGAGTACCATCGTTGTTAAGGTCTTGGGTGCCTCGATCAGGAACGCCATCGCCATTCGCATCAAAGCCATAAAGCTGATTACCAAGGGAGTCGTTTGCAAAGAATGGGTTACCTGGAATCTCACCACGTACAGCTGGAAGCTCACCAATGCGCGAGTTACCTGGGTTTGAAGTAGAGGTGAACGTATTTTCTCTTAGGTAGGTACGAAAGCCTTGGAAGCTTAGAGTTAGATCGTCGTCTACTTCCCAAGTTGCATTACCGTAGTACTGCGCTGTCTGCATTGGCTCGCGATAGCTGCGGTTGTCACCGAAATCAAAGTAACAGCTGCTACCCAATAGATTGCCGTATTGATTGGCAACTACATTAGGGGTGTAGTCCGTTCGCTGAGAGGCAGCCACACAAGAAGGGTCTGGCGCTCGAGATCGGGGACCACCGGTATATGCACCATTCTCATCACGTTCTGGTCTGTACCAGTTGCCAGGAGCGTTTGAAGACACTGTGAGGCCGGAATTGGCCAAGTCACTGCGCTCGTCCCAGCCTAGTCGTGTGTTGGTTCGATGTTGTGCTGCCATAACGACATCTATCTCGCCTACTTGGCCGCCCCAAAGCATTTGCACAGACTGCTCATCATAGTCACCATTATCATCTTGCTCCGCGTAGGTGTCTATCTTGAAACCGTCGTAAGACTTATAAGGAACGAAGTTCACCACACCGGCCACAGCTTCGCTTCCGTAGAGAGCGGCAGCGCCGTCAGCCACGATATCCATGCGCTGGATCGCAATAGTTGGGATTAGAGCATTCACGTTCTGATTGACCAGACGCTTACCGTCCATGAGAGTCAGGGTCGAGCTAGCACCCAGACCGCGCAAGTCAACTGAGGTGGAGCGGGAATCCTGCCCCTGAATCGTATTGGAAATTTGAGAAGCTGAACCGGATACGAAGGCAAGGTTCTTAATGACCTCACCGACGTTTAGAGTACCCTGAGCTTCCAACGCCTCAGCGTCGAGCTGAACGATTGCAGACGCGCCGGTGAAACCTTCGGATCGTCTTATGTAAGAACCGGTAACGATTACTTCTTCTACTGTGTCCTCTTGAGCTATTGATTGGCTCGCCAGAGGCAGTAGTGAAAGTGATATCGCCGCGCATAGCAAGCTGCGCTTATGTGGGATTTGTCGTTGCATATTTCTCTCCATAATTTATATGTATGTTTTTATTAAAGCTTTAACCAACAAATACTTAATATAGGTTGCACAAAAATCAAGTCTTCCGGAGTGCTTCTGTAAAACCTATATCTGGAGCAGTCAATTTTTTACAAATTGATCTCTCGCATCACCGTCAAATAATAACAAATTCTACGACCACTGAGTGTACCTACTTTTTCTAACTGACGCTAACCGCCTGATATTAAAACATTTTATGCGAATGATTCTTATTTAGATTAATCAATTCAAACCCAGAAATATATATTATTTCTTATATATTACATGGGGTTGAAAAACTTAGAAGGGTAAGCCGAAAAAACCTGAGCGATCGATTCTATTTCAGCGTGCCCAGAACCTCTATATATTTAAATATAGGAAAATCGTAAGTCCTGTTTTCACTAGCACAGCGAAACACGCTGATTAAAATAAAATGCTGCTGCACAAGCTAAATTGGAAGCATATACTTAGGCCATTCGTCAGCCACTAAAGTGCGGCACCGAAACGACAAGGAATTTACCATGAAGGTTTTACGGTTCATCTATTTATCCGCCTTTTGCAGTGGACTCTTACTAGCGCCGCCATCCACACAAACGTTAGCCGCCGAAGGCCAGATTGTCATGGAGGACCTGACGCCTTCGCAGTTACGCGGCGAAATAAAAAAAATCGAAACTGAGTTCTACCGAATATTCAATCGCAGCATAGAGGATGAGAATCTCGCTATAGTTTGCTACAAATACACCCCTACCGGCTCTAACATCAAGGCCGAGGCCTGCGAGCCGCAGTTCGTAATCGACAAGCGCGGGAACAATGCCAACGACGCACGTCTCGGATACGATTTATTGCTCACACCAACCGATCTGCAGAGCGTCCTAGCAGCTGAGTATGCTGCGTTAAGTGCCGCTATGTCCGAACTCTCTGAACAGAGCGAATATTTTCGGGAACTGAATAGTATTCTGAGCGCCTTGCGGGAAGAGCAAGAAAACAGATAGGGCCCTGCCTTCGCAGTAAAAAACAGTCTACCGCGGCATTGATGCTGCAAACAAAAAGGCCAGAGGATAATCCCTCTGGCCTTTTTGTGATACCAGTTTTAACTGGTCTGGGTTAGCGGACGGAGTACCTAGTAAACGCACCACCTGCCTGCGATAATGAGTTCGGTCCCTCTGCCGCGTAGACGTTACCATCTGCATCAACAGCGATACCTTCTCCTGCCGTTCCTTGATAGACCCGATTGTCGCGCTCAAATGGCTGAATGAAGCCCACGATTCGATCTTCATTCAGAGGTCCGACGCGCACACCGTTTCTCCAACCTACGTGACCAGTAGGACTAGACTCGGAATCGATCGCATAAACCATATCATCGGCAGTTATGAACAAACCGCTGATGCGGCCATACATATAGCGCGACTCTAAATAGTTACCCTCTTGGTCGAATATTTCAAGGCGATGATTACCGCGGTCGGCAACCCAGAGACGACCTTGTGAATCAAACTCCATCGCGTGTGGCGTGCGGAATTCACCGTGTCTCACGCCAATGCTACCCCATTCTTTAAGGCGCGTGCCGTCTGCAGAAAACTTAATGATTCTAGCCGTACTGCCTTCTGCTCGACCTTCTTCCATAGCCTGATCGCTGGTCATGCCCTGGCCATTGTGACCATCGGAGACATAGATGCTTCCATCAGGTCCTACGATCACATCGTTCGGCTGATTGAATTGATTTGGGCCACTACCTGCCGAGCCCGCTGTACCAAGACTCATCAGCAAGTCGCCGTCGGCGCTGAACTTGTGTACTTGCTGGCCCTTGGTGCCATCTGAATTTGTCGCGAAGTCAGTTACCCAAACGCTTCCGTCAGCTGCCGCATGAATACCGTGGGGAGTCATCATAACCCCGCCACCGAAATTCGCTAACACTGCGCCAGTATTGCGATCGAATTTGAATATTGGATCGACTGGATTCGTGTCACAGTTGATTGGAGTGCCGCCACCGAATGTGCCTGCGCCGCAGCGCTCATAAGCCCAGATATGTCCATCATTAGGATCGATGTCGATACCAGCCGTTGAACCCCAGTTTCTTCCAGCGGGCAAGTCGCCCCAATTCTGGGTAACGTTAGGTGCCGGATTGGGCAAGCCATCGCCCGAGATAGGATTGCCAGTATTTCCAGCATTTCCGCAGCCGGTTAGCAGCACTGATAAGCAAGCAAAAAGCGTAAATTTGGATATTGGTGAAGTAGACAATGAAGACATGGATGCTCCTCGGATATTTTGTTGTTTTATTAAAACGTACTGGGTAAGAGAATAAAAGCTATCCCCGCTCAAGTCCACTGGTAGCGCCTCTCGCAAAGGACTAAAGCACGGTAATTGCTAACGATCAAAATCTAAGCTTTAATTTAGGAGCCCTGTCAGTTAGTAAGCACTAACAAATTCCTGCTTCGCATTTGCCTTCCTTCGTTTATTTGGTGAATAAATACCAATCAAGCAATTAGGTCTAGCTAATAAGGCTACAAACTCCCCTGGCGCACTAGCCTGATCCCAACAAATCGGTCAAACCAAAGACCTAAGCCGAAGCTACTCGATCTGCAGATCCAACCAAGCCTTCATCATATTCGTCACCTTTTCAGGTTTGTCATGATGAGGAAAGTGACCCACTCCCGGTATTGTAACTAACGTCCAATCTTGGTCTAGCTCTTCCCATGTATTGTTTAGGGAATTCGCAAGCAAGGCGGTATCGGCGAGCCCATGGAATTGCAAAACCGGCATCTTGATCCTTGCGACTTCAAGAAATGCGCCAGAGGTATACGGCTCTCTAGGAAAATTTGCTCTGTAATAATTCATCATTGCGTCTGCGCTTGAATTCTCAAAGGCTTCCAAATAGATCGCATAAAGTGCTTCATCACCGCGAGATAGAGAGGTTGCCAACCTCTCGGCGCTAATGCTCTCATGCGAACTTAAGCTCTGAAAATTGCGTGCGTACTGCGAATTACGATGTTGCTCATCCATCTTGGCCAACTCTCTCGCTAGGTTCTTAACGTGAGGCAGGTTGATAATGATCAGTTGCGATGTAAGGTCAGGCCGAGCTGCTGCAAAACTCCAGGCGATTCCCCCTCCCCAGTCATGCCCTATTATGACGGCACTTTCTCGTCCTTCATTCTCAATAATAGCAACGACATCATTTATCAATAACTCCATGTCGTAATTTTCAACACCGACTGGTTGGTCACTTTTGTTATACCCGCGCGTATCCATTGCAGCAACCGTAAAATCACCCGCCAACCCTTCCATTTGATGGCGCCAGGTGTACCAGAAATCTGGAAACCCATGTATAAAAACCGCCAACGGCCCGGAACCGGCCTTGGCGTAGTGAATCGACACGCCATCGTTATCGGCAAACTTATGCTCCACCGTGTCTGCAAACTCCGCAGAAAAAACAGAACCTGTATTCAGCAGACAACCAATGATCAATAATTTTTGAAAAAATCTATGCATTTTTAATCCAATGTGTTTTGTTCTAAAGGGTGAGAGCGCATTATTACACTTTAAAACACAGCACTGAAAAAACGGTTTACACACTGCACGATTAAGGCCTTACGCGAACATACTTCTCAAAACGTTGACGACCCACCTGCCCCGCGTAAATATTACCCTCCGCGTCAGTTGCTAAGAACTCTATGCCGCTGCCGTTTTGAACCTCATAATCTGGAATGAAGTCGGTGATCCAGCTGGTCTTCGCATCACCAATACGGATACCCCGTTGCCAGCCCGGATTCCATTGATCACCGGACATTCCATCGGCGACGTATATCTCGTCGTTATCATCGATCCAGATGCCGCTCGGTCTGCCGAATTGAGTCCATATAGAGAGAAGTTCTCCCTGTTGACTGAATATCTGTATACGATTGTTACCGCGATCGGCAACGAAGAGCCTGCCTTGGGAATCCATCTTCAGATCATGCGGATCATTAAACCTACTAACTTCGCGACTGAGAGAATCGATGCCTCCACCGAGTTCCAGCAGCAACTCTCCGCTGGCAGAAAACTTAAGCACGCGATTGTTACCACCACGGTGACCATCGGCGATCCAGACATCACCATTAGGAGCGACCTGCACAGCCGAAGGGCCGTTAAAGTGCTTCGCGTCATCGCCGGCGACGCCGGCAACCCCCAAACGCATTAACACCTCGCCCTCTTGATTTAATTTTATTACCTGATGACCCATTCCTAGCGAGAAGCCATCTATGCCTCTTGCATCACCCTCAGGTGCACCTTCGGTCACCCAGAGGTAGCCATCGCCGTCGAGATCGAAGCCATGGGGCCATGCAAAGAGTCCGGCGCCTATGCTTTTTACTACTTTGCCTTCTCTATCCAGTTTGTGAATAGGAGGTAGGTTGGAACCCGCGCACTGATTCGTACTGCAGCGCTCAACTATCCACATATGCTCACCATCGGGGTCGGGATGAACTCCGGTAACCACACCCATCTCCCGCCCATCTGGCAGTTCGCCCCAGTGGTAGATCACCTGATAAGGATTTTCGGAGACGGCTTGCGCAGTTGAGCTTCCTTTCCAATCAACTAAGATCAACACACTTAGAGCGAGCAAAGAAGAAAGATAAGTCCTGCTTAGATCATTTGAAAATAAATGCACGCTGTACCTCTTTGTGTTTTTTGGCTCTACTCTTTAGCCCTAATGTAGATCAGATTGAAATCTATGTCGATACTCAGGCTTTGATCTAAACCAGCTAACTGGTGAGTTAAACGTTCATCTAAGTCTGTCAATCTGCAGTATAATCCGCACTCGAATCAAGAAATATGCAGGCTTATAATGAAATCCCTCGCTATCATCGGTGCAGGCATTGCCGGGATCACCCTCGCTAGGCAATTGCAGGACATTGCTGAAGTTCGCGTATTTGAGAAGTCCCGCGGTTTTGGCGGGCGGATGGCCACGCGCCTGGATGGCCCCTACCGATTCGATCACGGAGCGCAGTTCTTCACGGCGCGCTCGAAGCAATTTCGGAGCCTCATAAATGGCTACGTTGCCAAGAATCAAATAGCGGCCTGGCAACCCCGAGTCCTCACCTTAGATACCGAGGAGAAGCCTTTCAAACGAGAATGGTTCGAGCCCCACTACGTAGCCGTGCCCGGCATGAATAATTTGTGCAAGGTCCTCGCCCAAGAGCTCAACGTCATTCTGGACACACGCGTTGCTAATATCGAAGCAGGCGAAAAGGGCTGGTTACTTAAAGACTCCGACGGGGAGCAACTCGGCCAATTCGACTGGGTGATTTCCTCATCGCCCGCTCCTCAGGCAGATGAAGTCCTACCAGAGTGCTTCGCCTATAAGTCGGAACTGAGTGATGTCGCTTTCTCTCCTTGCTTCAGCTTGATGCTGGGCTTTGAGTCTGCACCTAAACTTAATTTCGATGCCGCCGTGGTCAGGAATTCTGTGCTCGGCTGGATCGCATTGAACTCCAGTAAGCAAGGCCGCCCGCCCTTTTTCTCATTAGTGGTGCATAGCGACAATGAGTGGGCGCAGGAGCAACTCGAATGCAACCTCGATGCTGTGCGCCATAATATGCTGGCGGCATTGGATGAACTACTGGGCGATCAGTTGCCGCCCCCAGATCACATCACAATTCACCGCTGGACACATGCTAAGACAGAAAAGAGCCTGGAAGAGGATTTTCTGCTAGATGAATCGAATAGGCTTGCTGCTTGTGGCGACTGGTGTGGCGGGAATAGAGTCGAGGATGCCTATCTCAGCGCTTTAAAACTCGGTGAACACTTGAAAACCATCTTGCGTCGTGAGGCCAACCCCTAGCGAGTCGCCCTGCTCCTTGAAGAGAGAAAACTCTCTCTAGATCCAACAGTCGGTTACCGCAGAACGCTGCCCGACACCGCAATAGTCCATGATGACCGGCAGGTAGCGGTCTGAGCTCATTAGAGGCCAGCATCCATTGTGCATCACATACTTTCTTGCGTATCGCCGGCGGTGTAGACTTGCAGCTTAGATAGCAGCAGGAAACGGATTAAAAGATTCAGGCCGGAGAGTCCTACAGGCATGCCCCCTAAAGGTACTAAACACAGCCAAGAAACGCGCGCTTCAAAAGCGCAGCCGCCCATGTCTATCGAAGATGGCTTGTCTTTAGCTATGCAACATCAATCAGCTGGCCGAATTAGCGAAGCCGAGAAAATCTACCGCCAAATTTTAGAGGTAGAGCCAAACCAGCCAGTCGCGCTTCATCTACTCGGTGTGATAGCTCACATGGCTGGGCAGAGTGACGTCGGTATTCAGATGATAAGAGAGGCTATTGGTCAAGCGCCTGAATATCTTAGCGCGCTGTGCAACCTCGGACATGTATTTCTCGATCTGGGCAGATTCGATGAGGCTATCGCAATTTACGGACAAGTGATTGCTCTCAAACCTGACCATACTGAGACGCATGCAAATCTTGCCCTCGCGTTACAAAATTCCGGCAGGATCGACAAAGCGATAGACAGCTATAATCGCTCTCTCAATTTGGATTCCAAGAATGCCAACACACACTGCAATCTTGGAAACGCGTACTTAGATAAGGGAGAATTGAATGCGGCTGTGGCAAGTTATCGAAAAGCATTAGTGATTCGACCCAACTTTGCCGAAGTGCACTGCAACCTCGGTTCGGCCTTGAAAAATCAGGGCTTAGTAGATGAGGCTATCGCCTGCTATCAGCAGGCGATAGTGTACAAACCGGACTATGCTGACGCGCACAACAATCTGGGCACAGCATTACAAAAGCAAGGGCATGTCATCGAGGCCGCCAATAAATATCGCATAGCACTGTCACTGAAAGTCAACTTCGCCGATGCCCACTGCAATCTTGGAAGCGCACTATGGGGTCTTCGCCAGCTAGAAGAAGCTGCTACCTGCTATCGCATGGCATTAGAGCTTAATCCCTCAATGAGAGAAGCTGCTGGCTCACTGGGCTCAGTACTGCTAGCCATGGGCAAAACAAAAGAAGGATTAGAGATGGAAAGAAGCGGCTTCGGCGTGATCAATTTCGACACCCGCAAAGGCGTCAGCTACAACTTTGGAAACAGCGCATGAAACGCATCGACCTAGAATTATCCCGACTAAGCCCACATTTTATAGGCAGCTGGAGCATCGAGCCATTATCAATCTGTGATGAGTTGATTAATTTTTTCGAAAAACAGCGCAGCAATCACACGAAGGGACGGACGGCTGGCGGGCTAAATACTGAGTCGAAAAACTCTACCGATCTCGCGATACGACCCCGAGACCTAGAACTGCCCAGCCATGAACCACTACAAACCTATATTAAATCACTGTTCGATTGTTATAAGGACTACTTGGAGCAATGGCCCTTCCTGGAAAGTGTTTTACCAAGCGCCGAGGTCGGCTCGTTCAATATCCAAAAATATGAACCAGGCGGACATTTTATGAAGGTTCATTCGGAGCGCACGGCGATCGACACATCTCACCGTGTACTTGCCTGGATGACTTACCTGAATGATGTCGAAGATGGAGGTTCCACTCGCTTCGAACATCAAAACTTTGAGAGTCAGCCACAGAAAGGAAAAACACTAATCTGGCCGGGGGAATGGACCCATGCCCATAGAGGCAATGTTGTGAACTTGGGAGTCAAATACATCATTACCGGCTGGATGCATTTTCCAACCTACGCATAGCGATTAACTATCTGAACCTGCAGCAAGGATTCTATCTGACGCAGCATATTGTTGATAAACCCGTCGAGCTCCTCTTCATCTTGTGTTCGCATGTTTAGAAATTGGCAACGTAGATAAGAGGTGCCGCTTTGTGCATCATTCACCATTCCGATTAGATGAGCTCCAGTTTACAGCGTTTCGTCGTTGGGGAGGCTTATCTTACAGGCATCGAGAACCTGCAGGTCTCGCAATTCCTGACCTAAATCTTGATTAACTTTAAACTTGGCTCCAGTTGTAGAGACATCTATGACCGCAACTTTAATTAGCGCACCACCCACTAGATATAGAACAACAGGCACTTCAGTTATAGCCTCTAAATTTACACGTACGATTTCCCGCAGCTGCGTACAGGCAATTTTATAAGGTAGGCCAAAGTAATGGAGAGACGAAGTCTTCGAAAGAGAATCTTCCTCAGGTGGTATATTCAGATTACTCTGAAAAATGATCGACACGCCACCACTAAGTGCACGAAACATTAACGGGTGATTTGCCTGCATCTGAGAAGTTCTTGGTTCGTAGACACCAATACTGCTAACTCCAAGGCTACAGAGCTAACTTTCTTTCCCTGTGTACTGATAAGAAAATGCCCACGTTTGAGAAATCGCCATCTTTAGAAGCTGTATGACTTCCTTGCGATGACTAATATAGCCACATATGAGGCTTATAGAATTCATACTTTGAGTCATTTTTTCTAGTCTTTATCCCAAAGACCAATTTAGAGCTCTCTAGCCTTAAGGCGTGTCCCCGTTGCGAACACCGCCTGCCCAGCAGCACAATACTAAGAAAAGACAAGTGAAAAGCATACCGGCTGGCCTCAATTTTCAGAATCTACGTGCCGTACACTAAAATTCTCACCCAGAGAAATAGTTACCGAGGCTCTTCTCATTTCGGTGTTAGCTAACTACGAAATTCGCTCTCAATTTTTCTATTTCCGCCGGTTTAAGATGCAATCTTTCGAGCAGTATCTCATCGGTGTGCTCGCCTAGCTTCGCCGCCCAAGAAGCTGCTGCATTGTCCGTACCTGCAAGCTTAAATGGCATATTCTGAATTAGAAAATCACCGAGTACGTCATCAAAAATAGAGGCAAATGAATTTCGTTCCACTACTTGAGGATGGGCAAACAAATCGTCGACCTGTTGATATATGCTACAAGGCACTCCGGCACGATTCAACGCTTCTTCACATTCGCGAGCGCTAAGCGAAGCAGACCAACGCTCGATTTCCTCTGCCAGCAAATAGAAATTTTCAGTTCGTGGACCCCGCACAAATCGAGGATCTTCTAACAAATCTGGCCGACTAAGCGCTGCAGCCAGACATTCCAAATTCTTGTCCGAAACCACGCATGCCATAACGTAGCCATCCTTCACCTTAACTGGGAAGAATCTACCTATTAGGGCAGGCTGCTCCATCTGTGCGGACTGTATATGCGCGGGAATTAACGTCATCATAGATTCCATCATGCTGACATCGATATAGCTGCCCCCACCTCCGCGCTCACGTCCCAGCAACGCCGTCTGAATCGCTCCGAAGGCGTAACTTCCTGTAAGAATATCCGCGACCATGATCTCCCAATTGCTAGGACGCATGACCTCTTCTTCTTTCGGCCCTTGTTGTGACTGAGCGTGCACACTGTCGAACCCGCTAGCAGCATGAACTATTGGCGCATACGCTGCGCGGTTCACATGAGGGCCGCTCTGACCGAATCCAGAGATTGAACAATAGACGAGCTCGGGATTTTCAGGTTGTAGGCTTTCAAAGTCCAGCCCAAATTTAGCCATTATTCCAGGCCTAAAATTCTCTATCACGATGTCCGCATCGCTTACCAATTGTTTAACCAATGACTGTCCAGCGGGTTGCTTCAAATTTACGGCGATGCTGCGCTTGCCTGCATTAAAGTGGGCGAAGACTGGCGTAATTCCATTAACCCCTCGAGTGAGATCTCCAACACCAGGACTCTCCACCTTGATCACGTCAGCACCACAATCACGAAGGAAGCGAGAGCATATGGGCCCAGCAAAAACAGCTGAGAAGTCTACAACCTTATAGCCGTCGAGGGGTTTACTTTTACTCATGAATTGCACTCTGTCTAAAAGGTGAGATTACGTTAGCGGCTGGCGGGCCTGTCATTAAGAATGACACGCAATCAATTGGCGGAGAACTGAATTCTATTTCTTATAACGCCGATACAACTCTTGGGGACAACCACTTTATCTGACTGCCCCAAAGGCAATGGAAAACATCTTAGCTTAGTATGACTATTGCGCGGCCTCTTCCATCTCCAATCTACGTGCTCCAGCTAGTATGCCAGGCATGGAATAGTTTCCTTCGTGGCAAGCATATTCGTAGAGCCGCTCGTCTGTCGCGTAGAAGCTCAATTCTGCAGTCCAAGGCTGACTGTAGATGTTGCTGTCCTCTACGGTAAACTGATAGAAAATTTCATCATTAGAATATCGACTGAATCGCTCGATAATATGGCCTTCTTTCGTTATCGGCACCGAGCTCTGGCTGAGTTGCAGGGGATCTATATTCACTGTCTCTACAACAAGCACACCGTCCTCATACCACCCTACGGAATCACCAAACCATTGTTCTAGTACGACCGGCCTACGATTGGCACGCGCATCTGCCGCCGAATCGTAAATAGGAATTATACGCGCATCGTGGACCATTTCGACGAGGATCACGACGTAGTCTTCAGTCTGGACGAATTGGTAGGTATTGTTATACAAGGCGGACATCATTCCCGGGCCTGCCTTATTTCCAAAACCTATAAGACAGCGCTCTGCGTTAGGGATTGCCTCGGGCCCTCGAGCATCACCAAAGCCTGTCTCATAGCGAGAACCAAAATTGCGCCGCTCGAAATCATAATTTGGATTCTCAAGACGTGGCACCTGGCCATTCTCCGGGATTACGACGTATGAGGTACGGTAATCTCCTTTTATTAAAGCAAGGTTTGCGCCTGGATCTACCCAGAAATTGTTGTAGGCACGAGTACCGAAATCCTCATCAGCAGCGGTTGGGGTATTGTTCACGCCGTCACCCTCGTCCAACCCTCCCTCAAGGCCCGCAATTGGCGTGTTGGCGGCAATCACTCTGGCCTCTTCTGGCGTGACTACCAGCGTCTCCGCATCATCTGGACGAGTGAGTTTCGTTAGCGAGGCATTGGTCCAAACACCCTGTAAATCGGGTCTCGCGCTGTCCTGCGCCTGCACGGGCAGGGTTAATAAGCTTGCATATACGAGTACGGCACTCACTTTTGTAGTTGTTTTCACAGAGATTGCCATTCGTTGTCTCCTAGCGAATTGGGACGCTAATTCGATTAACACCCCGCTAACGCAGCTAGTTCACTGCACCAGCTAAGGGTGATGATAAGGGCGACCATTTGAACCTTGATAAAGGCAAAAGTCAAAGAAGTGCCCGCAATAGGCATTTTGAAGTGGGTTGGTTACACTTCGGCCAACTCTAGCTGGGCGCCTCAGATCTTGCTAAGCCCGTCAAAACTAAAACATTACTATAAAAAGGACAGATAACGCCCTATCAAGCGCGATCTGTCTTTTTTACAGAATCTCTACAAGCTATCTGCTATCCCCTCCAACGTTTCCGCCAAAGATGCATAACGAGCTCCCGAGATACCATTGAAATCACCAGCAACATCATAGAAATCATCAGCAAGATTATTAAGCGCACGAACTGTGCTGCGTCGATTACCATTATCTCCAACTAGCAAAGCCTCGGCACGGCCTAGCGCATCGCTTAGTTCACTCGCCTGATTTGCACTGAGTCGGTTTTCACGCTGCAACTGATCCATATACGCCCGCGCAACAACCGGTACTGCTGGCCACTCGACGATCTCCTGAGTCTGCGCATTGACGATACCGTTTAGCTCCGGCAACGAGGCCGCCGCTATTTCGTTTTCAGTAAGATAATCACTAGGCTGCAGGGCGAACACATCGAGGCCTCGCGAAATTTCTGTGCCATAGATATGACCGTTGTACCAATAGGTTGACCAATATCCTCCAGTAATCAATTCTTCCTCATCGATGGGTCCACGATCGAAGAACGCGATCTCAATCGGATTCATTGAATCAGTGAAATCTACGATCGACACACCCCCCTGATACCAAGCTTGAACAAATAGATCGCGGCCAGGTACAGGAATCAGAGAACCGTTATGAGCCACACAATTTTCCGTATCAGTTTGGGGAGCTGACATTTTGTAATGACTACGGAATTGTAGTTTGCCATCGACGATGTCATAGAAAGCATCCGCGCCCCACGTTAGAGGGTCTTGTGCTCTACACCTAGGACGGCCACCGCCACCCCACTCGTCAGTGAAGATAACTTTGTCACCGCGGTTATTAAAAGTAGCCGAGTGCCAGTAAGAGAATCCGGGATCGATAACCTGATCTAGCCGTTCAGGATTCGCCGGGTCAGATATATCCAATAGAATACCATTACCAGAACACGCGCCAGCGGCTAAACCGATAGCAGGGAACGTAGTAATGTCATGACACTGATTTGTTTGTCTCGTAGTTTGCGTGTCATCGCCGTGATCGCCTCCGTCCCACAAGCCCGCCAGTGTTCCGTTATCAGGATCAGCGAAGATAAATGGACGGTTAACTATGCGAGCTGCAGCAGGATTTTCTGCCGGAATCTCGATGACTTCTATGCGAAATAGCGCCGAGTTTTCATCTTCGAAGGGGGAATCATTGGAACAACCTGCCAACTCCTCGTCATCGCGTACCGCACTCGTGCCTGATACATAAACATAAATGTTACCTGAAACTGTCGTCGGGTCGGACACCACAGTATGTGTGTGAGAACCGCGACAGGTTTGTACGGCGGCAACTTGAGCTGGATTAGTGAAATCACTTACATCAAAGATGCGAATACCTTTAACTCGCTCATCACTGACCGGCTCTGGAACACCCTGCAGCCCACAGTCCAATCTTCCTCGAACTTCCTGAACCGACATTATCAACAAGTTACCCACTAGCGACACGTCTCCCTGTCCACCCGGACACACCACAGAGCCAATATGCCTCGGGGCTCGAGCGTTGCTTATGTCGTAGGTATTAAAGCCGTGGTAGTTACCTGCCACCATGTAGTTGCCGGAGAACAGTAAGTCGGTGTTTGAGAAACTCAACAATGCCGGACGCGGATCTGAATTTTCGTCTTCGTCTTCATCTGGTGTTTCGGGGGTATTGCCATTTGCAGCATCTTCAATTTCTTGCAGGCGACTCAAAGAAATTCCAGAAGGCCTTTCGGGGTCGAAGAAACCTGCCGGCTTAGGTAGCGAAGCAACGACCTGCATATTCAACGCGGCCTCGCCTGCATCTCGGAAGCCTGCCGCCAAACCAACACGCGGATCGGGATTCAAGCTTGCCAGCACAAGGTCCATCCGTTCGATCTCCGATGTCTGGTCGGAGGTCACATCGGACGTGAATTCGTAAAGGAGTGGATCTTGCACGGAGCCGCGCTGGTCTAATAACATCTCAACCATATCCAGAGCACCTTGATGGTGATCGATCATGTACTCCAAATAGAGTCGGTTAAACTCGGAGCCGGCAGAAGCAGCTAACTCCTCCATCTGCTCATCGCTAAGCATGCCCTTCATGCGCTCGAAACCGGGCTGATGATGAACATCCTCCGCAGGGGCATCAAGTCCTTGATCGCGAAGCCAGCCCTGCATCATAGAAATCTCATCGTCCTGCGACAAGGTAATGCGCGCGGCTACTGCCAAAACCGTCGTGTTATTAGTTCGGTCTTCTGCAAGCGCCGACATCTCTTTCGCCTGCGCGTGGTGTGGAATCATCCCACGTAGGAACTGAATGTCACCGAGAGAGTAAGAGATGGCAGCGAGGTCAGACGCCTCTTCTGCGGTGATAACCCGACTCGCCTGCCCGGGTGCGCCGGGCTGGATGATGGGTACCTGGGCCTGGAGTACTGAAGAAATACTGAACGCTGTTAGCGCAGCCAGCACGGCCCAACCAGAATTAGAATGAATCAATCTTGGGAAAGGCATATTGATAGCTCCCTAAACGTAATAGTGATTGTTGCTAACTTATTAGAAATAAGGTGCAGAAGTATGCCTGAAACGGCAGGCAACACCAATGCGGCAAATGGGCGGCGCGGGCATCGTATTCGCTAATAGCAGAGTCGGAAGCAGAGACTATTGTCTTCGAAATTTCAGAAGGAGGTTATGGTAGCAAATAATGCCTTTATTCAGTCAACAACAAAAAGCCCCATTCGTGAATGCCGAATGGGGCTTAAATAACATTGCCAGAAAATCGCGTCTATTCAGGAACCGCCATAAATTCAACATGAATTTCAAGCTCGATATTATCTCCGACGCCGAAGCTTGTGAATCTATCTAGCCCAAAATCGGAGCGCAGAAATTCACCACTTGCTGAGAACCCTAGCGTATAGCTGCGAGTAAGGAAATTTCGACCACCGCCATGAAAATTAATTTCCAGATTCATAGGAAGCGTAACACCGAGTAAAGTCATGTCGCCCTGAAATACGAATGTGTCTTCGTCGATTGATTCGACAAAGGCAGTCGTTTTGAATGCAGCTTGCGGGAACTCTTCAACATTGAACCAGTTGTCGCCACGCAGCTCTTCTGCAAAGACATCATTATTGATATCCAAGCCGGATGTATTAATTACTACTTCTAGGGTCGAAGCTTCGACGTTTTCCGGATCGAAATCCAGCGATGCATCGAAGTCGTTAAATCTACCAATGAAAGTAGAGAACCCTAGATGATTAATTTTCCACAACAACGTCGCATGATCTGGATCAAGAGTGTATGCGCCGCCTCTAAGCTCGGTTATTTCTGTGTTGAAATCAGGTGTCAGCAATCGATCGCATGAAACCAGGAATACCGAGCAAACTAGTATTAATGAAAGGTAGCGTGTGTTGGAATAAAATCGAGTAAACATTGATATAACCTATTCGTTGGTAAATCTATTGATTATTCTTGTACCGCGTAGACATCCACAGTAACCGTTACGTCGTTTGGAACCTCGGAAGTATTCGCCCAGTAGCCTTGGCCAACGCCGTAGTCGAGACGCTGAAGAACCACTTCACTGGTTAGGTTAAAACAAACGCTTCCATCACATGTCTCAATACTAAGGTCGAATGGAAAAGTCAGCGGAAGAGTCTGGTCACGAATTGTTAAAATGCCTTCCGCCTCAAATGAAGTCACACCAGTTAGGCGGCACTTCTCAGCCTTAAATGTTGCTGTCGGCCATGAATCAACATCGAACAGTTCATAATCGAGCAAGTAGTCCAGAACTTCTGGTGAATCGACATCAATATCAGCGATGTTAATAGTTACGTTGAATTCGCAACTAGTAGGGCTCATAGGGTCGATATCGAAAGTAGCCTGAACATTTGTAAATCGACCCTCATAAGGATCCGTACCATAGGCATACCTAAAAGTTACCAATGAATTTCCTGGATCAATTACCCAGTCAGCCGCCTGAATAGGCAGACCAATTAGCAATAGAGGCAGCGCAAGTACAGTTCGATTTAAAAAAGTTCTCATAGTCATTATAACTCCTAGTTCAAAAATTACGGTAGGGCTAGTGCCACTAACTGAGTGGGACCCGCGTTACCGCTAACAAACATGGCAATGTACTGCTTGCCATCGACTTCATAAGTCATGGGTTGCCCAGATTGCATATTGGGCAGATCTATTTCAGCGACAATTTCGCCGGTTTGCTTATCGTAGGCACGGAATATGGGGCTAGCACCTGGGCCACCGCCACCTTCACCTGCAAACAACAATGTTTTAGTCAAAACTAATCCCGCTCTTGTTGGTACTCCCGTGCGTGGAATGTCTACGCCCTGCAAGGCCGGGTGATTCTTAATATTCTCTGGAGTGTCGGCATTCGCCACCTGAAACACATGATCGCCTGAGTTCATATCGATGGCAGTAATGCGGCCATAGGGAGGCTTAATAACATCCAAGCCTTGCACTCTCGGCACACGTACGCCGAAAGCCATGCTGAAGTCGAGGTCTGAATCCGGATCCTTACCTACTGATAAAAGAGCAAGAGCCGTCCTCGAAGGCACGTAGATAATGCCTGTCTCAGGGTCCATTGCCGAACCTTCCCAGTTGGCACCGCCGGTAGACGAAGGCAGACTCAAAACACCTCTTGTGCCATCGGCAGCGTCAACTTGAGACGGAGGCGTATAAAGATTGGGACCGAAGCGGAAATCTGAAACCGCTTCCATTGCCGCAGCTCGAAGCTCCGGTGTGAAATCGATTATGTCGTCTTCCGAAACTCCCTGACGGTCAAATGGCGCTGGCTTGGTTGGGAATGGCTGTGTCGCTGCGTACCACTCACCAGGTACATCGCCTGCCGGAACCGGCAGTTCTTCGATTGGCCATACTGGCTCACCAGTAATTCTGTCGAAAGTGTAAACCCAATTTTGCTTAGTAACTTGCATGACGATCTTGCGACCGTTTGGCAAATCCGCGACTACTGGAGCCGACGGATTGTCCCAGTCCCAGATGTCATGGTGAATTAACTGGAAATGCCACTGTCGCTCTCCTGTCTGTATATCCACCGCAACTAGTGCGTTGGCGAATAGATTGTCACCCGGACGATCACCGCCGTAACGGTCACCTGTTGCCGACTCGACTGGGAGGTAAAGGTGGCCCATCTCTGGGTCGCCTGACATGGTCGCCCAAACACCAGCGTTGCCAGTAAATTCAACACCACCATCTAGCCACGTTTCAAAACCAACTTCCCCACGCTCTGGAATCGTGTGGAAGGTCCATTTGAGTTCGCCAGTTCGCGCATCGTAGGCACGGACATCGCCTTTAACATTCGACTTGGAACGGGGTCGCATACCTACACGGTGTGCCGGTCCTACTACAACCACATCATTCATCACGAACGGAGGCATTGAAGAGCCAATGTCGATGTCGTCGTATCTGTCGTCTTCAGCGTTTCTGAGGCCCATGAAAAGGTCTACGCTGCCATTTTCACCAAAATTTGGATCAGGAATGCCAGTCTTTGCATCTAATGACACCAACTGAAATCCTGGAGTAATGCTTAGGATGCGGTCTTCACCGTTGGATCGGTAGTGTGACAATCCGCGGCCAGCACCTTTACGAGGAGCATGATCGAATCTCTCACCTTCTTGCGGCCGCCATAGCCACAGTAGTTGTCCGGTAGCGGCGTCTATCGCCCCAACATTGCGCGTATTGCCCATGGTGACATAGAGAACACCATCGATAGCGATAGGTGTAGACGGATTATTAAATTCGGCCGAGGGGCCTATAGGGCCAGTGTTGAAGCTCCATGCGACTGCAAGCTCGCCAACGTTTTCTGCATTGATCTGGTCTAGAGGCGAATAGCGCTGGGCAAATTTACCGCCGTGATGATCCGGCCAGTCTCCCTCGTTAACTGTGGTGCCGGACTGGCTCCAAGCGACTGAGCTGCAAACTATAGCGCCGACAGTCAGGATGAATGATGAAATCAGTCGTTTTATTGCGAACATCTAAATCTCCAGATAATAATTCTTTAATTCCTATGCACCCGTTTAATGGGCCGACTGCGGCGTCTTACCGCCTTAAACCACACCCAAGAGACACTCAATTCGGATCATTAATCATCTGCTATATGCGGGAGGGGAAGGATAAGCAATCTCTCTCCTACAATCAAGTGCACTACTGCAGCGTGTTTCCAAAACCATGATAGATATCAGATGCTTAACCAAATATGAATAAGCAGGCTTGTAAACCTTTGGTAACGAGTAAAGTCATGCGTCCACCTACCGCTAAAAAACTTCACTCTACCAGCTGCTAGACATCTAAAACGGCTATTTATTCCTAGATTACTGAGATAAACTCAGAGGTAGTTTTATCTCGGAATTCCAAGACTAGGAGATAACTATGAAGAATACATACTTACAAAAGTTCCTACTGATAGCTGCTATCGGACTTTTTTCGCAGTTTTCAGTAGCCCAAGACAACACAGCCAATTTAGCTGCAGCGAAGCAAATTGCTGACATCGTTGCCAGCATTAATCATTTTCCTTCGGATGCTGACAAAATGGCACTCAATGCGATCATCGACGATTCCGCATTGGCAGTTGGCATACACGCTATGGCCAGCGCCGTAGTCAATATCGAGCATGCTACGAATGCAGAAGGCAAAACTGCCATGGCAGCGATCCAGGCAAATGACGGAGCTCCTGATCGAGCAAAGGCATTGGCCGGAATTATCGCAAGCCTCAATCACACGGCAAGTGCGGACGCGAAGGCTGAACTAGCACAACTATACCCATAGAGGGTTAGTTGTCAGGAAGTACCCGTTTAACAGGCTCGCCTATCTTGTATAGGCGAGCCTGAATTGATTTGAACTAGAGAGGAATACATTATGTTTCGCAATTTGTTAAAACTTGCCGGTACCGCCCTACTAGCAACTGCTGCAGCTGGCGTTAACGCGCAGTCGGACGTATATCATGCAGCCAACCATGACTACACAGTCGTGACGGTAGCTGAGGATCTGGTACAACCATGGTCTATGGCCTGGCTGCCAGGTGGCGATATGCTAATTACAGAAAAACCCGGCCGCCTGAGAGTCGTTCGTGATGGAAGCCTTCTTCCTGAAGCGGTTCCCGGAGTTCCAGATGTATTTTATGAAGGCCAAGGTGGTTTGTTTGACGTATTGCCTCATCCAAATTTCAACGACAACCGTTGGGTCTATCTTACCTATTCCAAGAAAACTGAGGGCAGCTCCGCAACAGCTATTGCGCGCGGTCGTTTTGAAAATGACCGGCTGACCAATGTCGTAGAAATCTTCGAAGCACAAGCAGTCGGCTTTGGACACTACGGCGGCAAGATCGTTTTCGATGACGAAGGCTACATGTTCCTAACGCTAGGCGATCGCATGGCTCCTCCGGTAGGAGATGAAGCCGCTCTGCGCGCTCATCCTGCACAGGATCGCAGCAATCACCAAGGCGTTGTTGTGCGTCTGAATGATGATGGCACTGTACCGAATGACAATCCGTTTGTCGGACAGTCAGGCATGCTTCCTGAAATCTGGAGCTACGGTCACCGCAGCCCTCAAGGTCTAGCGATTCACCCGGAGACAGGTGATCTTTGGGAGTCTGAACACGGACCGCAAGGCGGCGATGAAATTAATCGCATCGAGCCTGGCAATAACTATGGCTGGCCTGTAGTTGGTCGCGGCGCAAACTATGGTGCATTTGGCAGACCTATCCACGTCGGCATCAGTGAAGAAGGCATGGTACAACCTGCGCAGTTCTGGGTACCGTCAATCGCTACATCGGGCCTCATGGTCTACACAGGCGATAAGTTCCCAATGTGGTATGGCAACATCTTCTCTGGCTCTTTAGTCGGGGAGCAACTTGCTCGCTTACAACTGTCTGACGACTACAGTAACGTAGTTGTAGAAGAAACTCTTGTGTATGACATCGGTCGAATCCGTGACGTGCGCCAGGGCCTTGATGGCTACATCTACTTAGCTGTTTCCGATCGCAACGGCGACCCAACTTCGGTTGTTCGCTTAGAGCCCGCCGACTAAGACCTGCGCTCAATGTTTGTAGAAAGGGGCCTAGACGGCCCCTTTTTTGTGGCTCAGGATTCTACTTCCGCCCTTCAGCGAAACTGCAAGCCTGAAAATTTTGGCGTCGATGATGCGCAGATTGATCGTGCTATTCGCTCGCTCGAAGAGGGGCATCGTATTAAAGACAAAGAACAACATTTCTGGCTTAAATTCAAAGTCCATTATGCGACTTCCGTCGCTGCCATGATTCTGTGCTTTAACATTAATATTTTTACTGACATGGCTGTCTTCTGGTCGGGCTATGTAGCATTCGCCTTGGGCCTATTTCTACTAGGGCACTATACCGGTGTTCGTTTTGCACCAGCGTTTGTCGAGATTACTCTTGAGCGATGTCGTAACCTCGCGCGATATTACTACGAAGACCAATACATGGACGATAAAAATATAGTGCTCAACGTCTGGGATAGTTCGGGCCTTTTAGAATCTGATGGCTTGCTATCCTCCGCTGGCAACATCCTTAAAATTGCGTGCCAGACAAATGATTCCGTGTTGGGAATATTTAAGACATAAGTGAAAAAATCGAATTCAGCGTGGAGCATATTCGCCAAGCACGCATAGAACGCATAGAACGCATAGAACGCAAGATGTTCGGTTCAGAACTCGTCTTACAAGGTAACAGTCTTCGCATTTTTAGGAATATGTCGGGCAGTACGGAAGGAGATTTCTCAATCAAGAATAATCGCCAGTCACAACTCGCCGCGCCGAATCTTGTCGCAGGAATCACAGCAGCAAAGGGCTAAAAGAGCTAGCTCAAGAATTTTTCAGAGCAGCTGCTGAGACTTTCGCGGCTTTGCCTAGCCTGGAATTATTCGAGTATCATCAATACCGCCATTATACCGCTGTCAATGATCTGAGAAAATTTGGGTGCCCCAGCGCAACAAACTTTGCGTCTGATTCTGAGCAAACAATACAAGAGGCTGTAAAGCACTGCTCGCTGTAACCCCCGCTCCCCGAACGAGGCCCCACCTCAATCTAGCCTATTCGCAACTTAAGCATCATACTCAATGGCATTCGCGCCATATGCATACTCAGTAGTATTCTTATACTGGTAGGTATGAACGAGTATCAGAAAAGAGCAAAGGGCCCTGAATGAACGAATTACAAATATTGAAGAGCGATATTATGAAAAGCCGAGTAGTTGAATCGGAATTGGATATTGGCACTCCCCTCGTGGCCGGCGAGATTTTATTAAAGGTGGACAAATTTGGTTTCAGTGCGAACAACGTTACCTATGCCGTAGCCGGCGATCAATTAGGCTACTGGCAGTTCTTCCCAGCCTCGAGCAACGAGAATGAAACGTGGGGCATCATTCCTGTATGGGGATTCGCCGATGTGGTTGCTAGCAGCGCAGAGGGCGTCGACGCCGGTGAACGAATATTTGGCTACTATCCTACCAATAGCTATCTGAAGATGCAGAACATAAAGGTATTAGAGAACCGGCTGGTTGATGGTGCCGAACACCGTTCCAAATTGCCGCCGGGTTACAACACTTATCGAAGAGTGGGCAAGGAGGCAGACCATGACAGCAGCATGGACAATATGCGTATGCTCCTGTGGCCTTTGTATATTACCTCATTCTGCTTGTGGGACAGCCTGCAGCACAATGCTTGGTATGGCGCTAAGCAGGTTATCGTTATTAGTGCTTCGAGCAAGACCAGCATCGGCCTGGGCTACGCACTAGCCGCAGACACTGATGCCCCCACTTCGATCGGCCTCACCTCAAAGCGCAATCAAGCATGGGTTGCGAGCCTTGGCCTGTATGACAAAACAATGAACTATGACGAATTAGGAGAAATCGACGCATCGATACCTACGGTGATTGTGGACATGTCAGGCAACTCTCAATTACTAGCGGACATACACGCAAACCTCGGCGACAGCTTAGTTCATTGCCTAAACGTAGGACTAACACACTGGAGCGAAGGTGGAAAAGATACAGGTATCCCCGCGAATAAGAGAGAGTTCTTCTTCGCACCCAGCCATATTCAAATGCGTATAAAAGAATGGGGGCACGAAGGATTCGACTCTAAGTCATCACAATTTATCTATGAATCATGTAAACGCAGTGCCCTCTGGATAAAAATTGAGGCGCTGGACGGTGTTGAGAAACTCTCCGACATTTACGCTGATGTCTGTGCGGGCAAGTTGCCCCCCGAGAAAGCCCTAGTGATAGAACTATGGACTGACATCAATTAGCTTATGTCTAATCGAAAAGCTTTCCCCAATTACAAATTGAAGAGCGGTTGGAACGCGCTGCTACCTGCACGCGAGGCAAGCCCTGCTCTGGGAAAAAATATCTCTGTCGATGTGCTAATCATTGGCGCTGGATGGACTGGGATATCCGCAGCTAAACGCTGGCGTAGCCTGTCTCCCGAGGCTGGCATCGCCTTAATAGATGCCAGTGAGATCGGTGAAGGCAACCCCGGACGCAATTCTGGGTTTTTATTGGAGATCGCGCTTGCCGAGGATGCCAATCCAGATCAGATAGAGAAGATGAATCTCGGCAACCGCCTCACAGCAAGCACCATGGCAGAAATTCTCGCTGAGATTGATGCATCCGGTCACAAAGTAGATATCACCAAGGCTGGAACCTATCGCGCAGCCGCTAGCGAAGTTGGACTGAAGTCGCTACAAAACTATCGCGCCTTCCTCGACACGGCTGGACTCGAACATGAAAGCCTAAATGCGACTGCACTTAAATCAAGAATAGGATCGGACTTTTATCAGGAGGGACTATATTCTCCAGACTGCTACCTCGCACAACCCGCAGCAGCAATCCGCGCGCTAGCGTCATTGCTACCGGAATCGGTACAACTGTTTGAGAACACACCTGCGCTGAAACTAGAGCAGCAACTTGGCGGGTGGCTGGTGCAGACGCCGAACGGCGGAGTCACTGCACGCAAACTAGTACTGGCTAACAATGCCTTCAGCAAGGAACTAGGCATTGGCAGCTCTCGCCTCGTGGCGATGCATACCTACGCGGCTCTAACACCAGTGTTAAAAAAGTCTGTACTGGATCATCTAGGCAGCGATGAGAGCTGGGGCCTACTCCCCACTCATCGTCTCGGCAGCACCCTACGTCGCACCATCGATGGAAGGCTCATGGTACGCTCCATGCATAGCTATGAGAAGGAGGCGGATCAGGCAATGATCATCGGCGAACTCCGCCACCGTCTCGAGAAACGCTTTCCACAGCTGCCGGATTTTAACTTCGAACACTGCTGGGGTGGCGCCGTCGGTTTTACGCTCAATGGAGGTCAAGTGTGGGGTGAATTCAAGCCGGGGCTTTATGTATCCGCAGGCTGCAACGGTGGCGGCACAGTTAAGGGGACTCTCCTCGGAAAATTACTCGCCGAGGCAGCTCATGGCATGAAAGTGCCAAATGTCCCTAAATTATTTGGCCAAGCGAGCTGGATGCCTCCAGAGCCCTTCCGCAAAGTTGGCTACAAGCTAGCCACCTATGTAGAAAGCCACCAAGGCCGACATGAGCTATGAGACTCCAGCTGTTAACTGTCTATTATATCGCCGGCCCAACTAGTAATGATTGGCTGGGCTAGTCAGTGCCAAGTTTTCTTTAGCGGTCGGTTTCGTATTCTAGACAAGACAAAAAGATCACTTTTCACTACACTCTGAGCGTTCAATTATTCGACGAAAACAATAGTAACGAGGTTTATCATGTCTAAGAGAATACTTGCCGCTGTAACTACAGCGATGACTCTAATTCTATCCAGTAGCTTCTTGAATGCCGCAGAAATAAAGCTAGTACGTTTTGGCCCTGCAGGCGAAGAGCGCCCAGGCATAGTCGATACGCAAGGTCAGATTCGCGATCTTTCCGCGTATATCGATGACGTTACACCCGATACACTATCTAAAGCCTCACTTGAGGAGATTGCAAAGATCCCAATGAGCGAATTGCCAGTCATTCAAGGCAGCCCTCGACTCGGAGTGCCAGTCACCGGGACGGGCAAGATCGTCGCCATCGGTTTCAACTACGTGAATCACGCGGCGGAAATGGCAGTAGAGCTACCTACAGAACCACTTGTATTCATGAAGGCGACCTCTGCACTGACAGGCCCTTTCGACAATGTGATTCAACCGCGCGATGGTCATAAACTCGATTACGAATCAGAACTTGTCATTGTAATTGGGCGCCGCGCGCAATATATATCAGAGGACGACGTCTTCGATTACATCGCTGGCTTCACTGTTGGACATGACGTTTCCGAACGTGCTTTTCAGCGCGAACGCGGCGGACAATTCACGAAGGGGAAGAGCGCCGATACGTTCGCTCCCGTCGGCCCCTATCTGGTGACTCCAGACAATATCGATGACGTACAGAACCTATCTATCTGGTCAGAAGTTAACGGCGAGATGCGCCAGCAAGGCACCACCGCCGACATGGTCTTTGGTGTTAAGGAAATCGTCAGTCATCTGAGCCAGTTCATGACACTCTATCCCGGCGATCTGATCTTTACCGGAACTCCAGCTGGTGTAGGCGATGGCATGATTCCGCCAAGTTACTTAAAGCCGGGTGATATTGTTCGTGTTGGAATCGAAGGCTTGGAGTTCCAACGACAAACTATTGTGGCACCGCGCTAGCTCTTGTGTATTCAGTCCTATTCTGTTCGATTAATCTAACCC
Organism: uncultured Pseudomonadales bacterium; assembly: GCA_949372635.1. Taxonomy (GTDB): domain Bacteria; phylum Pseudomonadota; class Gammaproteobacteria; order Pseudomonadales; family Pseudohongiellaceae; genus UBA9145. The sequence continues at coordinate 16,140 of CASIAB010000009.1, read as the reverse complement.
GAATACGAATAGGGTCTGCCCACCAATAATCGCAACGCGCTGATTGCCATCCACGGAGAACCCCATGGGATTGGTGCGAATGTGAGCACCAGTATTAAAAAACCACAGAGGATTTCCATCTTCCGCATCCAAGGCGAAGAAATTGCCCTCATTACTGGCACCGAATACCAGGCCTCCAGCTGTCGCCATAACGCCTGACCAGGGAGGAGTCTGCAACTCAAACTCCCACTGCTGTTCACCTGTCATTACATCTAACGCTAGGATAGCTCCAGAGGCATCGTCACCGTCCAACGGCTGTTCACCGCCACCTAAGAAAGGCATGCCCAGCACGTACTCCACATCAGATTTGAAGTAGATTGCACCCATGCGACGATTCGGAACAAAGAACTGTTCGGTCTGCGGATTGTACGAAGGAGAGAACCAGTTGGTAGCACCTTGAAGACTAGGCCAAACTAGGTTGCCGTCGCGCATTGGCTCTGTATTTGGAATTACGATAGGCCTACCGTTATCATCTATACCTTCAGACCAGGTCTGGAATGAATACTCTTCACCTAACAGGTATTCTCCTGTTTCTCGATCCAGCAAGTAATAGAATGCATTGCGATTCGCCAAAGCGAGAAGCTTACGCTGCTGGCCTTCGAACTCACCATCAACCAATACGGGAATCTGATTCGCATCCCAGTCATGAGTATCGTGCGGCGTGTATTGGAAAAACCATTTCATCTCGCCGGTATCGGGGTCTAGTGCCAGCACCGCGCAGGTAAATAGATTGTCGCCGGGGCGTAGGTCGCCGTTCCAATCTGGCGCAGGATTTCCTGTAGTCCAATACAATAAATCCAATTCTGGGTCGTAGGATCCAGTCAGCCATGTAGAACCACCGCCGGTCTGCCAGTCGTCGCCCTGCCAAGTTTCACTGCCAGGCTCCCCAGGAGCTGGCACTGTAAAGGTCCGCCACAGTCGCTCGCCCGTCTCGGAGTCGTATGCATCGATATAGCCGCGCACGCCAGCCTCAGCACCGCTCACACCCACTACAATTTTCCCGTTCAACGCCAGCGGGGCCAGAGTCAGCGAAAAGCCTGCGGCGTTATCCGCGACCATTGTCTCCCAACGCACAGCACCGGTCCGTGCATCGAGAGCGAAGAGGCGCGCATCTAACGTGGCTACATACACATTGTCATCCAACAGAGCAACTCCACGATTAATTCGTGGAAAACCGATATTTAAAACGTCGTTGGTAATGTCCGGAAAGAAATGCCACAACACCCTACCCGTGCGCGTGTCCAGCGCGGTCACGCTGCTAGGCGATTCCGTTATATACATGACATTATCCGCCACGAGAGGTGTCGTTTCTTGCAGAGCCGCCCCGCTTATTCCTGTAGGCTGCATTTGATATGCCCACATCACTTTCAGCTGATCCACGTTGACGGTATTGATCTGGCTCAGCGGAGAAAAACGCTGCGACTTATACCCGCCGGAATAAGAAAGCCAGTCGGCGCCGTTTACCTCATCAGCCAGAAGTGCCTCGAAAGGTGTGTCGGCTATAACATTGCTGCTTACTAAACAGAGAAGAAGGAATGCAGAAAACAATTTGGTTTTTAATAATACCGATAACTTCATTTCATTTTGCTCCAACCTTTATTTCAGGCTCATGAGGTAGGACACTACATCATCTATCTGTTTCTCGTTTAACACAGAGTTGTAGCCAGGCATAAGCGAATGCCCTTCTACCTTCTCGTAACTGATCAAGTCGGATTTATTAAAGGAATATATCTCACCCGCCATATCGCGCATCTGTAAAGTGAAGGCATCTTCATTGATGCGCATCCCTTCGTAAGTTCCAATCTCTGAAACGATACGCACAGTCAGAAAGGCCTTTAGCAAACCGCGAAAGCGATCCACTAACCGCGGCTGATCTGCCTCGGGGCTGGTTACTGAACGGCGAAGATACGAAGCAGTGCGCCGTTGACCCACATTACTGAGTTCCGGACCGATACCGAGGCCCTCACCATTTAGAATATGGCAGCTAGAGCAATTGCCGATGCTTTTATAAACCTGCGCCCCAGCTATCACGTCACCGGGCATTTCTTCCGGGGGCAGTTCACCCAAACTGCGAACATACGCAGCTACATCAGGTCCATCTTGACCACGCAATTGCCGCGAGCCTGGCATGCCTGTTCCAGGAATGCCGCCTACGATCAGCGAAACAAGAGCGGCGTCATCCGGGGCGTGAACAAGATTTGGCCGCGTAAGACTCGGGCCCTCAGATCCTTCCCCTAACATGCCATGGCAACGGGCACAGAGCGTTTGAAAAAGTTGTTGCCCATTTTCCAGATTCTGCGCACAGACCAGCGGCGCTGAAAGTATTAAAAAACTCGACACGATGAGCGCAGATAAGCCACTTAGGTATTTCTTGAGGAGCATGGAGAACCTCCCGATATTTTTCTTGATAGACAATTGAACGAATTCCATAAAAGTACACTAGAAACCTACTTTGAGCCATGCTTATACCGTGACGGCGGTTATAATCAGTGGATGGCAATCGTCGCAAAAAACTTGCTGTCAACGGCGTGCTAGAGGCGAGATTGAGTCGGGACGCGCTCCTCAATCTGAATTACAATTGGCTAGACGCTAATAAAGACAATGCGTTTGAGTAGGCGTATTCTCGCTTCAATGTGAAGCCTAGGCGCAGGTTTGGCCTCTAGGGGCTCCATTAACTAAACTATTTGTTAAAAGAAAGAGATAATCATGACTCCCACCAAGCCCATCTATATCTCCTACGCAGGGCCATCTCTGCTAGAAACACCCTTATTGAATAAGGGCTCGGCTTTCTCCGGGAGGGAGCGCCTTAACTTTAACCTTATCGGACTTTTGCCTCCACGCTATGAGAATATCGAGGAGCAGGTAAAACGCGCTTACATGCAGTACAAGAGCTTCGATCAACCAATCAACAAGCACATCTATCTGCGTGCAGTGCAGGATAATAATGAAACCCTATTCTATCGATTGCTGAGCGAGCATCTTGTCGAGATGCTGCCGATCATCTATACGCCCACCGTAGGCGAGGCTTGCGAGCATTTCTCTGACATCTACCGCAGTGCCCGCGGCATTATTGCGTCCTATGAAGAACGACAGTTTATGGATGAGATATTGCGCAGTGTCACCAAAGATAGGGTCAAGGTAATTGTTGTAACCGATGGCGAGCGCGTGCTTGGCCTGGGTGATCAAGGTGTTGGCGGCATGGGCATTGCCATTGGAAAATTATCTATCTACACCTCCTGCGGTGGAATCAGCCCGGCTTACACGCTACCTGTGGCCCTAGATGTAGGAACCAACAACAAGACATTGCTGAACGACCCTTACTACATGGGCATGCGTCATCCACGCATAGAAAAAGCTGAGTATGACGCCTTCGTTGATAGCTTTATCAATGCCGCACAAAAACGCTGGCCTGGTGTGCTGATTCAGTTTGAAGATTTTGCTCAACCGAATGCCATGCCGATATTGCAGCGTCATCGCGAAAACGTTTGCTGTTTTAACGATGACATTCAGGGTACCGCGACAGTAACTTTGGGAACCCTACTCTCAGCGTGCCGAAAGAAAGGCGAATCACTGAGCAATCAGAAAGTCATATTCGTGGGGTCTGGCTCAGCGGGCTGTGGCATAGCCGAGCTTATTATCAATGCTATGGTTATTGAAGGCCTAACAGATACGCAAGCACGTGCTAGGGTATTCATGGTCGACCGCATCGGCCTGCTAACTCAGGGCATGACAGACTTGCTCGATTTTCAAGAACGTTTGGTACAATCTTCGCCCGCTTTGAAAGAATGGAAACTTACTTCAGACAGTGCCTATGCCAACCTGATGGATGTAATCAGCAATACGCAAGCCAGCATACTTATCGGCGTCTCAGGCAAGCCCGGATTGTTCACCGAAGAAGTGATTCGGCAGATGCTCGCAGGCTGTCCGCGTCCGATCATTCTGCCGCTAAGCAATCCATCTCAACATGTGGAAGCACATCCTCAAGACGTAGTAACGTGGACTGACGGCAAAGCTATTGTTGCCACCGGCAGTCCATTCGAGGCAGTTGAACATAATGGTAAGCCTTTTGAGATCTCGCAATGTAACAATAGTTATGTTTTCCCAGGCGTCGGCCTCGGAGTTATTTCCTGCAAGGCCAAGCTAGTCAGCGACGAGATGTTGATGATCGCCAGCACGACTCTGGCTGATCTGTCGCCGGGGCAAGAAGACCAATCTAGTGCTGTACTACCCGCTCTGACAGCGTTGCCGCAGATCAGCCGAAAGATTGCTTTTAAGGTTGCGAAGGCTGCAATCGCGCAGGACCTTGCGCGGGAAATGACCGACGATGAACTGCTTGCCTCGATCGAGCGCAACTTCTGGACACCGGCCTATAGGGAATATCGCAGAGTCGCTTAATACTGGCTAGGTTGGATTTATCTACAAACTCCGAAGCAAATAGCAGTATCTACAATTTCTCGATGATTTTGACGGCGGTGTTGCATAGTTATATCGCACTGGCGATCAAGGCCTTGATACGACCAGCTGATTTCAGCATCACTCGCCGAGCTGAACCTCAGCAAGTAATTACGCGATCTCACCCTCTTCAGGAAAGCACCCGAGTTTGTACTTGGAGAATATCACCACACCATCTTTCTTCACTTCAAAGATGCCAGCACTTCCAGGAATGAGATCTGCGCTCAACCGGCAGCTGACTTGGTTTCTGCCAACACACGGTCCGCATTTGGCCTATAATTTCAGCCGGTACAATATGTGATATCAATTTTCATCCAACCGGCCCAAGTTGTTAAGTTAGGAATGTCCTCTCTTTTACTAATCGCTTTAGCTAACAAAACCAAGGAACTGACTCGGACCGGCTACAGTCCAACGAATCGAAGGATCGAAAGATTGTGCCGATGAGGTATATGTCACTCCATCCAGCGCCGAATCGTCTTCTTTTCAGGTCAGGATTATCACGCCATCGTGAACATGAATCCCGTGAGTGTTAGCATCTCTAGCCTGAAAATACTGAACAACAACAGTACCTTTTTTAATATCAGTGAGCACGAAAAATCAATTGGCATTGGCAGCTACTACCACCGCATTTTGATAAACCCCCGCAGCAATCTCGGCTTCCGTGAATCTTGCCCCTTTGCTATATAGCGCATAGGCTGGTAACGCCGATGAGCGGATTTCTATTCTAAATCACCAAAGAATATCGATCTCTGGAACAATTCCAATACAGGCTTTCCTGTTTCGATAAAGTATTGAACGTCGATCGCCTCTAAGCTGGACACATGAACAGTGTTTAGTTACTTTTCCCTAATCTCACTTGCTGACAGGTAGGCGACGCTCGCTCGACAGGCATACCAATTATTTTCATTAAAATCAGTCTCAACAGCGACATAAGTATTCCTTAAATGCTATTGAATCTGCTTCTTAGCGGGCCAAGTTATAAAAGAAATGTAAAAATCAAAGGAGCAGAGTACTTTGAGTCGATTTTAGTGAGTTGTTGCACTCGATGACGCTACTGCGCCATCACCAAATACCTGCTCAACATCTATTTGATCAAAATTGTAGTTAGCACCACAAAACTCACAACTCACAGAGATCTCTCCTTCGGCCTCAAGTATCTCGCTTGCTTCGGCTTTCCCCAAAGAAAGCAACATCGCAGCGGTACGTTGCCGCGAACAGCTACAAGAAAATTTGATATCATGAGAGTCAAAGAGTCGTAATATTTCTTCATTAAAGAGCCGATGTAAGAGATCATTTAGAGTGAGTCTTTGCATTTCGTCATCAGTGACGGTCGAAGCCAAATGCAATACGCGATCCCACGCATCGTCGTCTTTAAGCTTTCCCGGTAGTTTTTGGATTAACATGCCACTCGCATTTTTCTCGTTACAGGCTAACCAAAAATGTGTAGGCAGCTGTTCGGATGTCGCGAAATAATACTCCAGTGCGTCCGACAAGTTTATGCCACGCAGTGGTGCTATTCCTTGATGGGGCTCAGCGCCTTCAGTTTTGATGGTAATCACCAAATAATCACTACCAAATATCTGCTGAAGATCCATTTGCTCATCGATCTTGCCTACCTGTCTAGCAGTCCCCCTGATTTCATGCTTCGAGTTTGCTTCCACAACCAGCAGCTCCAGAGGCCCCGTACCGCGAATCTGAAGAGTGACGCTGCCGTTGATCTTAAGCGTGTCCACCAAAAGGGCGACTACTACCAACGCCTCCCCTAATAAGCTTAAACCCCTCCCCTCCAATTCTCCTTGCTGAGCGATCTCTTTCCAGGATTGCTCTAATGTGACGTGTTGACCACGAATAGGATTATCCTCAAAAAGGAAACGTTGGCTTTGGTCGGAATTATTCATAGCTGTCCTTGGGCAAAAAGGGCTCCGTTACTACCTATCAATTGATGATTCAAATAGAATCTAAACAAAGACAAGATGATATTGCATTTAGAGCAGTCAAAAGAGTCTCTAAAGTCAGAGCATGCTTGCCGCAACCATTAGATACTTAATATTTACTCAGAGCTCCAATTTTACTCTGGACCAGTTTTTATGTCCCCTTTTAATCTCTAAATGTGTAAAACTGAAAAAATCCAAATAGATGCATAACTCCGCTACTAAGAAGGTACCTATAGTGATTGATAACAGATTAAATGACCGCAAGAAGCCTTTGGCAAAATTTCGGACACGTAGTCTGCTGGCTAGTGGTTTTCTTTTTTTACTGCCTACACCTGCTCTTTCCCAAACTCCCAGCTTATACACCGTTGAACAGGCAGAACAAGGAGAAGCAGTCTATGAGGAGCAGTGCGCGGTTTGCCACGGCTATAATCTAGAGGGTTTCGAATTTGTACCGAGCCTCAATGGAAATTTTTTCAGTCGTCGATGGGGCGATAGACCAATTTCCGATCTGGCCAACAGCCTACAGCGAATGCCGCCTACACAACCAGGCGGGCTCGGCTCACAAGCTTATAGCCATCTGCTAGCGTTTCTACTGCAGCGTAATGGCGGCTTGGCAGGTGCTACTCCACTGGCAATTGCGGACCTGTCTGGCCTCACGATTCCTACTCAACCCTTGGTTCCGACCGAATTAAATCCGAGCGATCCAAGCTATGATACAAATGGGCCGTTGGTACCCGTAAGCCGGTTAAATAGCCTAACCCCAGTTACCGATGCCATGCTACTGAACCCTCCTGCTGACGACTGGCTAATATGGCGGCGTACTCATGAAAACCTAGGGCATAGTCCGCTCGCTCAAATTAACAAAAGTAATATTTCAGATCTAGAGGCTGTCTGGACATGGTCGCTTCCCTCAGGAGCAAACATGATGACACCACTGGTGCACGATGGTGTTCTTTTTGCCTATAGCAATGGAGATGTAGTGCAAGCCTTCGATGCTACAAATGGAGATTTGCTGTGGAGCTACCAACGAGAACTAGATGACGGTGTGCAGGCGAGCTCAAAGAAGGGAGTCGCAATATTTGATGACAAAATCATTGTGCCCACCTCCGATGTACACATTCTGGCACTGGAGGCAAAGACTGGCAGATTGATTTGGGATCACGAAATCGACACCCAAAGTGAAACCGATTTTCAGCTCAAGTCTGCCCCAATGGTGGTCAATGGCAAAGCCATTATTGGTATGACCGGTCAGACCTCTGTAGCTGGGGGCAATTTTATTGTTGCAATCGATCTGGAATCTGGCGAAGAAGACTGGCGCTTCTACACCATTGCTAGGCCAGATGAGCCGGGCGGCAATACATGGAACAATCTGTCGCTCGAAGAACGCACTGGTGGCTCTGTGTGGAACCCTGGCAGCTATGATGCAGAGCTGAATCTGCTTTATTTCGGCCCCGCACCAACTTATGACACCAACTCCCTTAGAGTAAGAAGCGATGTGCCCGGTGTAACAACCGAAGCCCTGTACACCAATTCTACCATCGCATTGAATGCCGATACTGGGGAATTAGTTTGGCATTATCAGCACATGCCGAACGATCAGCTCGACCACGACTGGGCCTACGAACGACAGATCATAAACCTGCCAGTGGATGGTGAAATGCGAAAAGCTATCGTCACCGGCGGCAAGGAAGCCATCTTCGAAGCGGTAGACGCTGCTACCGGCGACTATTTATTCTCCATAGATCTCGATATGCAAAACGTCATTGCGGAGATCGACCCACGAACCGGGGCGAAGACACTGACTCAACAATCAATCCCGGAACCGGGACAAGTGTTGGATGGTCTATCTTTGAACGGTATCTGCCCAGATGCCTTAGGAGCCCGCAACATGCAGTCATCTTCGTATAACCCCGCCACTGGAATGCTGTATATCCCCATGCAGGACACCTGCATGAATAACCTCACTGGCAAGCGCTGGCAAAAGTATCCCGATACGTCTAGCGACGGGCTTTGGGGAATGGTAAAGGCGATCGATCTTGAAACTCGCGAAGTAATTTGGACGAAAAGGCAGTACGCACCGCCTGTCAGCGGCAATCTCACTACCGATAGTGGCTTGTTATTCAGCGGATCGGTTGATCGTTATTTTAGAGCTATCGATCAATCTGACGGCTCTGTGTTGTGGCAGCAACGACTGGATAACTCTCCCAGTTCCTATCCTATTACCTACCAAGTAGATGACAAACAGTACGTTGCTGTTGCAACAAACGCTGGAAGCTTCCTAGCAAACAACATGGAACGCACTGCCGGTATAAATAACCCTCCATCGGGCGCTACTTTATGGGTGTTTGCGCTGCCGTCTAACTGATTTTCTATACTGTGGTTTAGTTATTACTGACACAGCTTTAGAATACTTGGTTAGAAAATAGACAGGTTCAACTATTAGCGTCATTTTTCTAAGTGACGTACCGATGGTGATCTGGCAATCTGTAATCTTAGAAATCAATCAAAGACACACCACGTTTGGAGAAAGCATGATTCACAGCAGCCTACTTCCTGATATTACTATACCGGATACCCTATTAACTCCATTTGTCTTGCAGCATGCGCAGCGACTTTCGAGAGAGCCTGCTCTGGTGGAAGGCAGTACAGGGCGTTCGTTGACATACGCAGAATTCTCCGAACAAGTGAAAACCTTAGCTGGTGGTCTCAAGAAACGTGGCTTTGGTAAAGGAGACGTGCTCGCCATAATGGCGCCTAACGTTCCCGAGTATGCGGTGGCGTTTCATGGCACTGCGTGGGCGGGTAGTACAGTCACTACAGTTAACCCCACCTATACAGCCCATGAAGTAAAACATCAGCTGATAGATTCTGGTGCAAAATTACTGGTCACTGTATCGATGTTTCTCTCAGTCGCGCAAGAAGCTATTGAGGGGACCGATGTCGAGGAAATTTTTACTATCGATCCCAGCGATGTTGCACCACTTTCATCAATAAATGGTGAGCCATTAGAAGATCAGGTCGAAGTCTCTCCCGATGACATAGTAGCCTTGCCTTATTCCTCGGGGACTACTGGCTTGTCTAAGGGTGTCATGTTGAGCCATCGCAATCTTGTGGCAAATTTGCTTCAAACCTCTGCAATGTTACCTATCGAAGAAGGCGAAACGATTCTTTCTTTCCTGCCATTTTTTCATATCTATGGAATGCAGGTACTAATGAATAGTGCTCTAGCACAGGGAGGCAAAGTTGTAACGATGGCACGCTTCGAGTTGGAGCAATTCCTCCAACTCTCGCAGGATCACAAGATAACTCGGGCATTCGTTGCTCCTCCTATTGTGCTTGCTCTGGCTAAACATCCCTCGGTAGCGAATTATGATTTGAGTACGTTGCAGTCTGTATTCAGTGGTGCAGCTCCGTTAGGTGCTGAGCTTGCTGAGGAAGCCGCAACTCGCCTAGGCTGTGAGGTTGTTCAAGGATATGGTATGACGGAGTTATCTCCTGTAAGTCATGCAACCCCAGCGGGTCAGTTTAAGCCGGGCACTATTGGTATCTTGACGCCTTCTACGATGTGCCGAATTGTTGACTCTGAATCCGGACAAGACCTTGACATCGGTGAAGATGGCGAGATTTGGGTAAAAGGGCCGCAAGTGATGCCAGGGTACTTGAATAACAAAGAGGCCACTGCAGCAACGATTGACGAAGATGGATGGTTGCATACAGGTGATATAGGCCATGTAGATGAAGATGGTCATTTTACAATTGTTGATCGCCTCAAAGAATTGATCAAATTTAAAGGTTTCCAAGTGCCGCCGGCGGAGCTGGAAGCCCTGCTAGTAACCCACCCTGCTATAGCAGATGCCGCAGTAATTGGTGTTCCCGATGATGAAGCAGGTGAGCTTCCTAAAGCCTTTATAGCTCTGAAAGAAGGCGAGACGACACCGGCAGAAGAGATTCAGCGATTCGTGGCGGATAAAGTGGCGAGCTATAAACAGATACGCATAGTGGAATTTGTGGATTCAATTCCAAAATCTGCTTCAGGAAAGATTTTGCGGCGTATGCTCCGTGGCCAATCCTAGTTTTACCGCGGCTGATATTAGAAATGGCTATAATAACCACCTTAATCGTGGTTTTCCCGTTCTGTTCTCCACTGAGTGGGTGCATGAGGGAGCGCGCTGAGCAACTGTCGATGGAGTCAACTTTCCAGTGGCCCATAAAAAAACCCCGCACTGTAACCAGTAACGGGGTCCTCTTATTTTAATGCCTGACAATGACCTACTCTCACATGGGGAAACCCCACACTACCATCGGCGCTAAGCGGTTTCACTTCTGAGTTCGAGATGGGATCAGGTGGTTCACGCTCGCTATGGTCGTCAGGCAATTCTGGCGTCGGTACGCATAACTTCACTGCTGCGCACTAACTTGTTCTAACAATTCGGTGAATGAATATTTCTCTGTATCAAAACTTGTTGTACAAGCGTTTCTGTACGTTAAAGTCGATTAGTTGCTTTTCTATATAGTCATAAAATGCATGATTATATGGTCAAGCCTCACGTGCAATTAGTACTGGTTAGCTCAATGCATTGCTGCACTTACACACCCAGCCTATCAACGTCGTCGTCTTCAACGGCACTTTAGCAGGATTAAATCCTGAGGGAGATCTCGTCTTGAAGGGGGCTTCCCGCTTAGATGCTTTCAGCGGTTATCCTGTCCGAACGTAGCTACCGGGCAATGCCATTGGCATGACAACCCGAACACCAGAGGTTCGTTCACTCCGGTCCTCTCGTACTAGGAGCAACTCTTCTCAAATCTCCTGCGCCCACGGCAGATAGGGACCGAACTGTCTCACGACGTTCTAAACCCAGCTCGCGTACCACTTTAAATGGCGAACAGCCATACCCTTGGGACCGGCTTCAGCCCCAGGATGTGATGAGCCGACATCGAGGTGCCAAACACCGCCGTCGATGTGAACTCTTGGGCGGTATCAGCCTGTTATCCCCGGAGTACCTTTTATCCGTTGAGCGATGGCCCTTCCATTCAGAACCACCGGATCACTATGACCTACTTTCGTACCTGCTCGAGTTGTCACTCTCGCAGTCAAGCACCCTTATGCCATTACACTAAACTGACGATTTCCGACCGTCATTAGGGTACCTTCGTGCTCCTCCGTTACTCTTTAGGAGGAGACCGCCCCAGTCAAACTACCCACCACACAATGTCCTCACTCCCGTTTCAGGAGCTAAGTTAGAACCTCAATATTATCAGGGTGGTATTTCAAGGTTGACTCCACGCTGTCTAGCGACAACGCTTCAAAGTCTCCCACCTATCCTACACAAATAAGATCAAAGTCCACTGTGAAGCTATAGTAAAGGTTCACGGGGTCTTTCCGTCTAGCCGCGGGTACACTGCATCTTAACAGCGATTTCAATTTCACTGAGTCTTGGGTGGAGACAGCGTGGCCATCATTACGCCATTCGTGCAGGTCGGAACTTACCCGACAAGGAATTTCGCTACCTTAGGACCGTTATAGTTACGGCCGCCGTTTACCGGGGCTTCGATCAAGAGCTTCTCCGAAGATAACCCCATCAATTAACCTTCCGGCACCGGGCAGGCGTCACACCCTATACTTCCTCTCACGAGTTTGCAGAGTGCTATGTTTTTAATAAACAGTTGCAGCCACCTGGTCACTTCGACTCTCCTCAGCTTAGGGAGCAAGTCCCATCACCATTGAGAGCGTACCTTCTCCCGAAGTTACGGTACCATTTTGCCTAGTTCCTTCACCCAAGTTCTCTCAAGCGCCTTGGTATTCTCTACCTGATCACCTGTGTCGGTTTACAGTACGGTCAATTCTTACCTGAAGCTTAGAAGATTTTCCTGGAAGTATGGCATCAACTACTTCTCCGTCAGGTTTCCCTTCAGGATCGTCATCGCGTCTCAGATTAAACGAGGAACCGGATTTACCTAATCCCCCTACCTACACGCTTAAACACGGACAACCAACGCCGTGCTAGCCTAGCCTTCTCCGTCTCTCCATCGCAGTAAGAATCGGTATCGGAATTTTAACCGATTTCCCATCGACTACGGCTTTCGCCCTCGCCTTAGGGGCCGACTCACCCTGTCCCGATTAACGTTGGACAGGAAACCTTGATCTTTCGGCGGGGAGGTTTTTCACCCCCCTTATCGTTACTCATGTCAGCATTCGCACTTCTGATACCTCCAGCAGACCTTACGATCCACCTTCAACGGCTTACAGAACGCTCCTCTACCACACGCACATAGTGCGCATCCACAGCTTCGGTTATCAGTTTGAGCCCCGGTATATCTTCCGCGCAGGCCGACTCGACTAGTGAGCTATTACGCTTTCTTTAAAGGATGGCTGCTTCTAAGCCAACCTCCTAGCTGTCTGAGCCTTCCCACATCGTTTCCCACTTAACTGATATTAGGGACCTTAGCTGGTGGTCTGGGTTGTTTCCCTTTTGACGACGGACGTTAGCACCCGCCGTCTGTCTCCCATGATTGAACTCACTGGTATTCAGAGTTTGCATCGGGTTGGTAAGTCGGGATGACCCCCTAGCCGACACAGTGCTTTACCCCCAGTGGTTATTCATGAGGCTCTACCTAAATAGATTTCGAGGAGAACCAGCTATCTCCGAGCTTGATTAGCCTTTCACTCCGAGCCACAGCTCATCCCCCCATTTTTCAACATAGGTGGGTTCGGTCCTCCAGTTGATGTTACTCAACCTTCAACCTGGCCATGGCTAGATCGCTCGGTTTCGGGTCTATTACTAGCAACTAAATCGCCCTATTAAGACTCGGTTTCCCTACGGCTCCCCTAACGGTTAACCTCGCTACTAACAATAACTCGCTGACCCATTATACAAAAGGTACGCAGTCACCCTCCGAAGAAGGCTCCTACTGCTTGTACGTACGCGGTTTCAGGATCTATTTCACTCCCCTCACCGGGGTTCTTTTCGCCTTTCCCTCACGGTACTAGTTCACTATCGGTCAATTAGGAGTATTTAGCCTTGGAGGATGGTCCCCCCATGTTCAGTCAAAATTTCACGTGTTCCGACCTACTCGATTTCACTACAATGGACCTTTCGCATACGGGGCTATCACCCTCTATTGCCGCACTTTCCAGAGCGTTCTGCTAAATCCAATGTAACTTAAGGGCTAATCCCATTTCGCTCGCCGCTACTTTGGGAATCTCGGTTGATTTCT
>CASIAB010000008.1 GCA_949372635.1 uncultured Pseudomonadales bacterium | reverse complement strand
TCTGTCTGAGAAAGAGGTTGTGCTGTGGATGTGTCTTGCCGTTATGTTTTGTTGTAACTGTATGGCTGTGCCGATTGTGCACCTTGTACCAATGCTCACCGATGCGGATTACACCTTGCAGTTCGCGACTAGCGTCTTTCTCGTGCTGATGTTAGCTGGGGGTGTAGGCCGTATTGTGGGGGGGAAACTAGGTGATGTGATTGGAGCTTTGCCGACTTATATTATTATGTCGGTTGGACAGACTGTCTCGGTATTCTGGTTTCCTTATATGGACCAAGCTTGGAGTCTCTACCTTCTCGCTGTGATCTTCGGTTTTACCTATTCGGGTGTGATGTCCAGCATTTTGGTGTGCGTTAGAATGATGGTGTCGGCGCGCTTCTCGGCTAGAGCCATGAGCGTGACGTCGTTCTTCGGTTGGACCGGCATGGGTCTAGGTGGGTTCTTCGGTGGCTTGTTTTACGATATGAATGGCGACTACCAGCTGTCTTTCGCGTTCGCCTCGCTAATGGGGCTGCTGAATATTATTGTACTCACGGCGTTCTATACGCGGGCGAAGGGTCAGCGCATTAGCGTCTCGCCCCAGCCGGCTTAATAAAATGTCTAAGTGAGAAACCAGATGCACGCTTAGTTCAATTGAACGCCACGGAAGATTTCTCTGCGCTGAATGTAGCCCTCTGGCATGGGCAGCACATTGTTGCTGCTCTCATACGCCGCGTAGTCTGCAAGCATTTCTGCATAGCGCTGGGGCTCGATCTGCGCTAGATCGCGTGCTTCTCCAGGATCTGTTTTGATATTAAACAAATGCCAGTTTTGGTCATTAACGGCGCTGCGATTAAAGACCAACTTATAGTCTCCCTTGAATAGCGCGCGGTTTCCGCCAAGCTCATAACCAATAGCTTGAGAATCGCTATGAATGTCTGACTCGCTGCCTTGTAGAAATTCAGAGAAATCAGTGCCGATAATTTCTTCGATTGAATCACCTTTCCAGTTGCCGTCATGTTTCTCAAGATCGACTAAACTAAGAATGGTAGGTGTAAGGTCAGTGACGAATACAAACTCGTCAGTCTTTTCATTCTGTTTGCTAATGCCAGGGCCAGACATGACCAGAGGTACGCGCAGACCACCCTCGCTGGCGTAGAATTTGTAGTAGGCTAGTGGGGAGGCAGCTATTGTCGCGTTATTAGGTCCTATTGCATTAAAAGAATTCGCCTCGCCTAGAGTTTCTAAGTCAGAGTTGTAACCCACTCTATCAAACCAATTCCCCATTCCCAGAGCTGCTTGTCCGTTTACCCCAATTAGGTTGGAACCTTCGGCGCCGTTGTCTGAAGTGAAGACGAATATTGTATTCTCGAATTCTCCGATTTCTTTTAGGTAGTCCATTAGCCGGCCAATATGCATGTCCATCGCATCCACCATTCCCGCATAGACTTCCATACGTCTAGCGTGATGAATTTTTTGTTCTTCAGTTAGGCTATCCCACTCTAATGTTCCTGGGGTAACTACCGCCTCGGTATCGCGAGGAACGACACCGGCAGCCTCGGCGGCGAGCCGTCTTTTCTCTCTCATTACTACCCAGCCTTCGTCATACATTCCGGCATACTTATCGGAAAACTCTTTGGGAGCTTGCACAGGCATGTGCACGGCTTGAAAAGGCACGTAAGCAAAGAAAGGTTCGCCATCCGCTTCATTCTCTGCGATGAACTCAATTGTTTTATCGATGAAATATTTAGATGAATAAAAATCGTCGGGGAGTGTGTGTCGTTCCCCGTCGGCATACCAATTGGCTTGCTCATAGATTGGCAGGTAGGGACGCTGATCCCAATTGTCCGCGCCAGTATCCGCCATGGCAATGGTGCGATCGAAGCCTCTGGAAGACGGTAGCTGTTCAGGCGTATGGCCTAAGTGCCATTTGCCAGTCATGTAAGTGTGATAGCCCGCGTCCTGAAGAATTGTAGACAGTGTTACGACTTTGTCATTGAGCACGCCTTGATAGTTTTCATACTGCTGCTGTTCAGGTGGGAGCGCCTCTGGGATATTTGGCACACCATTGCGATGACTATCGACGCCAGTTAGCAGCATGGCTCGCGCCGGTGCACAGCTCCCCGCCGTATGGTAATTGGTAAACGAGACTCCTGACGCGGCGAGTTCGGCAATATTGGGCGTATTGATTTCGCTGCCAAAGGGCGAGATATCCGTGAAGCCAAGATCGTCGGCGAGTATGAGTACGATATTGGGTCGCGTCTGTTGTTGTGCCAGAGCGATATTAGAAATGGTTAAGGCTATTAGCGCCGCAGTTATCCTTGTTGATTTCGAAAGCAAAGTGGTTCTCCGTTAGTTCTTCATTTCACTAATATGAAGAAAGGGCACTCTAGCCCTTTTCTTCTTTTCCCTTTATTTATTGACTCGCTGCTATCGTGCTGCAACGCAGCGCTCAGGCTGAACAGGTCTTGGCAGGATGAGGGGTGCCGCTGTTACGCGTTCTTCGCTAGCGAGTTGATCATAGGCGGCTTGCTGAAGGCCCTTCACTTGAGCGCGCGACATGCCGAGCTCAAAGCCGGAACATTCGTTCTCTCCTAGCGAGCGTGGGTCTAGACCGGTGAGGTTGCCGAAGACGACAAGTGCCTCGAGGTAGTAGCCATAGTCGCTCGCGTGATAGTGATCCCAAGTCCAAAGGTCCATCAGGTCTGTGTCGATTCCATCATAGGGATTAGGGTCCGCAATGCCGCTTTCCATGGCTCGTGTCCAAGCCTGACCAACACCGTTTACCGCTTCTACAGCAGCAGATCCTGCAGCGGCGGCATCGTATCCGGCGCGCACATCTATCGCCATCTGCTCTATAGGCATTCCATTCCAAGGGCTGTCAGATCGATACACAAGATCTGCACGTGACCAGGTCGCAGTGAGATACACTTCAACATCAGGATTAAGACCTTGAAGGAAGTTCGACATCTGCGCCGTGGTGTTGATAAGCACCTCAGGGTTATTAGGGTTTCTGCTGTCTAGGGTGCTAAAGCCGTGCATGACAACTTTATCCCAGGGGCGTCGTCCGATGACACCTAACTTATTCTCGAGATGAAAGTCTAATCCACTACCACCTCGAGTCTCGAGATACACATCAAAGTCCAATCCAGCCTGATCTGTAAATGACTTAAAGAGTGCGGGAACCCCGCCAATACCCTCATTGTTGAGGTCGGTTACCGAGTTCGCTCGATAAAATTTCGCGGCGGAGCCATAAGCGTAGGTGAAGCTGTTACCTATAAATAGGGTGCTTGTGTCGGCGTAAGCTGTGAGTGATCCAAAAGCTACAACTAGAGTTGTGATTAGGTTCTTCATTGAATGATCCTCTTTTTCTTATTAATCAAATCACGTTAAACGAAAGAATAGAAGCTAACTGCGCCCAAGTCCACGTTTAGAATGGACACAGTCTTGCTGTTCTAATTTGCGGCAGCGGCATCCAGGATGCGTAGAAAATTCCCGCTCCAGATTTTATTGATGTCTGTTTCGGAATAGCCTCGCTCGAGAAGGCCTTCGGTGAGGTTCATCGCTTCGCTGGCGTCGTTGTAGTCATCTATGCCACTGCCGTGATTGAAGTCATTGCCTATGCCTACATGATCGATGCCAATGCGATCAACGATGTAATCGATGTGCTCGATCATATTATCTGTGGAAGCTGGTCCGAGAAGTTCGCTAACCGCGGCGGTGAATGCAGACCTTTCTGCAAGATCATCAATTTCCCAATAGAGTTCGAAAGGGTAGTTGTATTCTATCGATATTCCCGCCGCTACACGCAAGGCTACTAGTTTTTCTATAAATTCGGGCTCAGAGATATTGATCAGATAACCCTTAAACGCAGCGACGTGAATTACTCCTCCATTCTCGCCGATGAGATCAATTTCTTCATCGCTAAGGTTGCGGGTTACATCTGAAACAGTTTTCGCATTTGAGTGACTTGCAATTATTGGAGTTCTCGTTAACGCGAGTACTTGCAGAGTTGCTGCCTTGGATAACTGTGAAACATCTACAAGTGCGCCGAGAGCCCCGATTCTTTCAACGGCAGCTACGCCCAAGGTGGATAATCCCCCGTGTTCTTCAGTAACCTCAAAGGCGCCAGTTTCACCGTTAAACTCTGGTCGCGAAGAATCAGAAAATGCATTGTGTCCGAGATGGTTGAGACCAAATATTCGAACACCTTTTGCATAGAATTCATCGATTGCAGAAATATTGCCCTGCAGAGAGCGAGCATTTTGAAACCCTAGAATAAGTGCAGATTTTCCCGCCTCGTGAGCGGCTACGATTTCACTCGAGGTTGTCGCGATAACAACCTGGCCCTGACTTTCTTCAACTAATGTGTGTACGGCGGCTATTTTTTCATCGGCCTCGGCTCTAGCTGCCGCATCGCCTTCCATGGTTCTGGGGCCAGGGCCAACAGCCACTGACATGACCACGGCGTCGACTCCACCCGCACGCATCTTCGCGGGGTCTACCTTCGATGTCCCGTCGGCGCTCATGTAAGCCCTCGATGTTGACGGAATTACGATGTCGGCATGCGCATCTAAGACTAAGCTGGATTCATGGATATCGGCAGCCGATGGGTTGGAGCCAGCGCCTCCAGCTTGCGTTTCGACTGAGGTGGGTTCGTTATCTGAACATGATGCTATGCCTGCAAGAACAGACGATAGCAGAAGGCTTTTGCGAATTAGCCCAGTAGTTTTTAGGTGTAGCATTTATTAACTCCAAAGTTTCGTAGATAGTGAATTTCTATTCAGGCGCCATTTTTAGTTCTTCCCGCAAGGTGCGCGATGCGAGATAGAAGTGAATGGCCGACCAAACATTCACAGTAGGTAGAAGAATCAGCATCGCATAGCGCAGAGATTCAACTCCCATTGAAGGCGCAAGTATGTCACTCAAATATCCGATTCCGAATGGGCCTAGGCCTAAGCCGATTATGTTGATGATGAGGAATAAAATGGCGGAGGCGGTTGCGCGCCAGCGCAGTCCCACAAGTGCATGGGTAGTGGCTATGGAATTCCCTAGGTACACATTTTGAAGTGTGCCTGGAATAAATATAAGCATGAGGGCAACATATTGATTATCTGTGAGAAAGGCTATGAGCATTGCAGGAACGCAAAGCAATGTTGCTATGGCGGGTATCCATTGATACCAACGCTTGTCTTTCTTGCCAAGTTTGTCGCCGAGCATGCCGCCAAGCAGCACACCGATAGCACCGAATAATCCTGTAGAGAGTGCAAGCCAAGTTCCCAATTCGCCGGTGCTCATTTCATGACTGCGAATAAAAAAGGAGGCGATCCAGTTCACGGTACCGTATCCGGCGAAGGCATTAAGTCCACAGGCAAATGCCATGTGTCGAAACGTTTTGCGCTTCCATAACACAGATACAACTTCTTTAAAGGGTACTTGAGCCTCAGATGCAGTTCGATTCTCTATTAATCCTCTAATAGGCTCGCGAACAGTTGTTCGCACAAGAATTGCGAGTAATATACCTGGAATACCAACGACCATGAATGCAACTCGCCACCCAAAAAACTCGTTGAGCCATCCGCCAAAAAGAAAGCCGAACAAAATGCCAAGATTCACACCGGTCGAATAGAAGGCGAGCGCGCTCGCCCGTTTTTCAGGTGGGAAAATATCTGAAACAATAGAATGGGATGGAGGGCTGCCGCCAGCCTCGCCGACGCCGACGCCCACTCTAGCTGCAAGTAGTTGCCCATAGTTCTGCACGAGACCACTTACCGCTGTCATTGCGCTCCATAAGCCAACAGATATGGCAACAATATTCCTTCGATTACCGCGATCTGCCAATCGCGCGATTGGAATTCCAGCTGTGACATAGAACATCGCAAACGCGAAACCTGTTAGTAAGCCAAGCTGGCTATCGGACAATGAGAGGTCGACCTTGATCGATTCTTGCAAGATGGAGAGTAACTGTCTGTCGATGAAATTGAAGGTGTAGACTAGAGTCAATACTGCCAATGCATATTTTCGAGCTTTCGGGCTTGCATAGGGGTTTTCCAGCGCTGGCACGGGGGGAGTTTTAGCTGTTTCAGTGCCACTTTTAGTGTGCTCAGTCATAGCAGACCCTTATTATTTTTGCTTGTGGACTACGAATTGACTGAGAATAATAGTGCGCAAGTCAAAAATATAGCTAATTCGGAGACTGAATCCTTTTGTACATTGCTCGAGTATTGTGAATAATGCCTACAAGAAAATAAAACACCCTTATTTATTGGAGATAAAACGTTGAATCCAAGAGTTTTGCTACAAGCGTCGCTAGTATTCCTTTCATTACTACCGACGCTGGTTCTGGCGGCTGATCGGGTAGGGGATTTTTCCCTGCTGGATCAGAATGGTTATTTTCATCAAATGAGCTGGTATGACGACAATAAGGCAATAGTCTTACTAGTGCAGGCTACTGGCGATAATGCCGCACAGAATGCACTTACTGACTTCGATGCGCTTAATTCCAGATTTGACACACAAGGCATTGAGTTCTTCATGATAAATCCGCTAGGGCTGAAGGACCGCGATGCGGTGAAGGCGCAGATGGCGGCACTGGATATAGATCTGCCAGTGTTGATGGATGACGCGAGGCTGATATCCCAGGCGCTCGATATTGATAAGATCGGTGAGGTTCTAGTTTATAACCCGAAGTCCTTTTCGATTCTTTTTCGTGGGCCTTTAGGCGCGCAACTAACCGCGGCATTGACTGACATTGTTGCAGACAGGGACTTGCAGACTACTCAGATTGCAAGCACTGGCACGCCAGTAAGTTATCCGATCAAAACTGCTCATCTGCAGCAGGTGCCTTCCTACGAGAAAGAGATTGGTCCTATCATTGCTCAGAACTGCGCTGCCTGCCATCGAGAGGGGGGTATAGCTCCTTTCGCACTCGACAGCCACACCATGGTAATGGGCTGGTCGCAGATGATACGCGAGGTATTAATGACCAAGCGTATGCCTCCGGGGCAGATAGATTCGCATATAGGCGACTTCATTAACGATATGGTGCTAGCTGATGAAGACGCGCAAAAAATCGTTCACTGGATTGAGGCGGGTTCTCCTAAAGATGGAATCACAGATCCGTTGACCGAGTTAGTGTGGCCTGAAACAGAGTGGGCTTTTGGTGAGCCAGATTACATTGTGGAGATTCCCGAGCAGAGCATTCCTGCGACTGGGGTTCTTGATTACTATAATGTCATGGTCGAATTGGACCTCGAGGAAGACCGCTGGGTGCGAGCGAGTCAGTATATTCCAGGCGACCACACCGTGCTGCACCATACTCTGCACAGTTTGATAGCGCCGGGTGAAACTCGCGGTGGTTCACTCTTGGGTGGAGAGCCAGACAGGCCCGATATAGCGCCTTATATCCCCGGTCAAGGGCCACGTATGGAGCCACCGAACACCGGTGGTCTGCTGAAGGCTGGCACTAGAATCGCGATGCAGATGCACTATACAACCACGGGAAAGGAATCAGTCGATGCGAGTCGCATTGGTCTTTGGTTCTATCCTAAGGGCTTTGTGCCTGAGGAAAGGATGTCTGGGCAATGTGCCTGCCATTTCACGCCAACTTGGGTAAATATTCCCCCGCTGGATCCAGATTATGAGATGACCCAATCGTTCACTATCGAGAAAGACGCAAAACTGTTTGCCTTCACGCCGCATATGCATTTTCGAGGAAAGCGTATGCGCTTCTATGCCGAGTATCCCGACGGCACTAGCGAAGAGTTAATCAATATTGCGAACTATAATTACAACTGGCAGCTAGCGTATACCTATAAAGAGCCAAAGTCCGTGCCAGCAGGGACGATTATTACCGCGACAGGCGCATTCGACAACTCAGAGCAGAATAAGATGAATCCTGATGCTAACCGCTCTGTCCCATGGGGTTTGCAAAGCAGGGATGAGATGTTTTTCGGTGCCGCCGACTGGAAATACGTTGATCAGAGTGGAAATTAACCTCTTTTTTCTGAGTGTGCGGTGGATTCATTCACCGCGCGCTTCCTCTTGCCCGTTGGCGGCCAAAAATAGCTCCTGCTTGTAGACTCTTTAACTTATGCTGCCCTTTTGATTCCCTATCTCTAATCGTAATTACCGATGACATCTATCGATATATATCGCTATGCCGATTGATTCTAGGCCTGTATCTTGATGGTGGTATAATTTACTCAAATTACTTTAATGAGCACAGACGGAGGCCATTTCAATGTTGAAGAAAACCCCATCCATACTAACTATCGCCTTTCTTGGGTTATGTACGCTAGGGCCAATGAACCTGGCTAGCGGCCAAGATCAGGTGGCAGACAATGACTACTGGTGGCCTAATCGACTCAGTCTAGAGCCGCTTCGGCAGAATTCCTTGGCTTCCGACCCTTTGAGAGGTGAATTCAACTACGCAGAAGCGTTTGAAAGTCTGGATCTTGAGGCGTTAACAGCCGATCTAGAGCAGCTGATGACCACTTCGCAAGACTGGTGGCCGGCTGACTTCGGTCACTATGGGCCGTTCTTCATCCGCATGGCATGGCATAGTGCGGGGACTTATCGATCTATCGATGGCCGCGGCGGCGCTGATGGTGGCATGCAACGTTTCGCTCCGCTAAATAGCTGGCCTGACAATGCCAATCTCGATAAGGCGCGACTACTGCTGCTCCCTATCAAGCAGAAGTATGGCCGGAATATCTCTTGGGCTGATCTCATGATCCTTGCGGGCACAGTAGCTATGGATTCCATGGGCTTCGAAACTCTGGGATTCGCTGGCGGACGAGTTGATGCTTGGGAGCCTGAAGAAGTTAACTGGGGTCCTGAGGGTGAATGGCTCGCAGCAGATCGTCGCAATGATCGGGGAGAACTCGAAGGCGCATTGGCCGCGGTTCAGATGGGTCTAATCTACGTAAACCCACAAGGCCCTGGTGGAAATTCAGATCCGCAGGCTTCAGCCGATGCGATTCGCGAAACGTTTGGTCGCATGGCGATGAACGATGAAGAGACAGTTGCACTTATCGCTGGTGGACACACCTTCGGCAAAGCACACGGTGCTGCGCCTCCTGAGGAGTATGTAGATGTTGAACCCGAGGCCGCGAGTATTGAACAGCAGGGTCAGGGCTGGAAGAACAGCTACGGAACAGGCAATGCTGGCGATACAATTACCAGTGGACTGGAAGGAGCCTGGACTATCGATCCGGCCGCTTGGACTCATAACTATTTACAAAACCTGTATGGATATGAATGGGTGCAGACCCTCAGTCCCGCAGGTGCGACTCAATGGGAGCCAGCTGATGGGGCAGCCTCAAGCCTAGTTCCAGATGCGCACGACTCATCGAAGCGCCATGCCCCGATGATGTTCACAAGTGACTTGGCCCTTAAAGTTGATCCGGCGTATCGCGTAATTACGACGCGTTGGTTAGAAAATCCTGAGCAGTTCGAGGATGCGTTTGCGCGAGCCTGGTTCAAGCTTACTCACCGAGACATGGGACCAAACTCTCGCTATTTGGGCGACCTGACACCTAATCAAGAATTCGTCTGGCAGGATCCGATTCCTGCGGTCGAACATAGCCTTGTTAACAACCGTGATGTGAATCGACTGAAACGCGAAATTTTAGATTCTGGTTTAAGCACGTCAGAGCTAGTTCGAGCTGCCTGGGCTTCAGCATCTACCTATCGCGATACGGATATGCGCGGTGGGGCTAACGGAGCGCGTGTTCGACTAGCGCCGCAGAATAGCTGGTCAGCGAATGATCCGCAGGAACTTGCGCGAGTTGTTGACGTGCTAAGCGCAATTCAAAGCGAGTTCAATGAGAGAAACTCACGTAAGCAGGTATCACTTGCTGACTTGATGGTTCTTGGGGGGAATGCGGCGATCGAACAGGCGGCAGAGCAGGGTGGCCATAATGTCGAAGTGGTATTTGATGCTGGCCGTGGCGATGCCACGCAGGAAAATACCCAAGTTGACTCATTCGCGTTACTTGAGCCGACAGCTGATGGCTTCCGTAACTACTTCGCCTTAGGCAACTCGCGCTCACCGGCTGAGATGCTCATAGAGAAGGCGGCATTACTCAATCTGACTGTGCCGGAGATGGCTGCTTTAGTTGGCGGGATGCGAGCTCTCGATGCGAATACCGGGCAATCGAAGCATGGTGTTTTCACCGACCAGCCGGGTACATTGAGCAACGACTTCTTCGTGAATCTGATCGACCTCAATGTAGTGTGGAGCAGATCCGCTACTGAAGAAGGTATCTTTGAGGGGCGTGACAGAGCAACGAATGAATTGAAATGGACAGCGACACCTGCCGATCTCATTTTCGGGTCCAATTCAGAGCTCCGTGCTATAGCGGAATTTTACGCCTCTGAAGACTCAAAGGAACAGTTCGTGCAGGATTTTGTGAGTGCATGGACTAAGGTGATGATGCTTGATCGCTTTGATTTGATGTAAACAGTAACCGTAGTATTAACCTTTATTGGGCCGGTGTCCTCTTTGAGCGCCGGCTTTTTTGTTCTGTTTTTTTCAAGAGGATGCTGCAACTAACCTTGGCGTAAAAAGAGAGCGGATAAACCTCTTCAGTCTTTCCGCTCTTTCCGGGTTTCTAGAATTTTCTCGCCGTGGGTGCGAGTTATTCTATATGCTATAGCTCGATGTCCAAGCTGTAGCCAATTACGAATTTAATGTCGTCGTTGTCTAGAGCATCAGGACCTGCATCATCCAGGTCAGTGGAAGTGATCATGAAGCTGAAGCCATCTTTACCAATAGATACATTGTAGTCCGTGTAGTCGCCTGGGACGCCATTAAAGGCCTCAGAAAAATCACCTTGATGATGACCAATATGGAAGCCTAGGTCGACGCCGTTCCCGATTGTCGTGCCGTAGTCAGCATACAGATAAGTCGCTTCGCCGAAACCAAAATCCTGGCCTGGACCTTCATCAGCTTCAGTATTGGCCAGCACGTTCAGTCCAAAAGTAAATGCACCTATACCGATTGAGCCATAGAGTTCGCCGAAGTCGAACTCGGCTTCAGCGTCATAGTTGTAGTAAAGGTAGCCCAAATCGTAGCTGATTCCACCTGCTTCACCGGCGAAGCCCGCATATAGATCGTGCTCGTAGGAATAAACATCGTCGGCTGCATAGCTCACGTTTGAGGCCCAAGTACCTGCGTAGAACCCGCTGTCAGATACATAGTCAATTCCGCCGGAGATAGCGGCTTCGTTTACTGACTGAGTTAGACCACGCCAGATGTAGTTGTTAGAGGCGCCGAAGTTAGCCGACCATTCATCTGCTTGCACAGTTCCAGTTGAAAGCAAAACCCCCGCCGCAGCGAGTGAGAGAATTCGTGAGTTCATGTCTTTTTTATCCCTTTGTTGATTGTGTGAGGGGTGAACATTTCCACCCGCTACATGACAATTAGCAAGGGCTGTGCCAATTCTGAGGAGCCCAGGAACCTGCGCCATTTCGTGCCCTGCAGAGGCATCCTTCGTCAAAACCGCTCTACATTGGTGCGTTAAAATAGTGCGTTGACTCGAAATGAGGCAATGATGAATTTAGTTGGACAACATGGACATCTCCAAAGTCTAGTGACGGCAAACTGGATTACAACGCACCGCATATTGAATTATTTGAGGCGGGAGTCGGTGACGCTTGTAGGTACTGGATTGATCCGAGATCCTAATTCTGACAGATTGGAATTTAACTTGGTATCACGTTACAGGATGGATGCAGGCGAATTTGAGAGCATTAGACTGAACAGTGATTTCGATCTAAGCGATGGAACATGGGGAGCGTTCGAAGTTTCCGCTCGCTATGCCACGCTAGATCTCAACGACAGCGACATTCTCGGTGGTGAAGAGGATTCTCTTTCCTTGGCTTTGAATTGGTATCCAAATCGCAACCTGCGCATCATGGCAGACTGGACCCGCATCTTGGATACGGATGAATCGAATACCATTCGAATGTTCGCGCCGGACATGAACGTATTCATGTTGCGAACCCCTTGGAACTACTAGATGATCCTAAGTGGCAGTTAAGCCCTAGAGATTCTATTAGATATCCCCTGGCGGGCAGCAATTCATCTCTGAGTTTTGCCAGCTGGTATGAGTAACACTACTCATCCTCTATTCTCATACTCCAACAATATCCATCTCAAGTGGCTGTATCGTTTGAGCTTGTATACAATTGAAATTATATTCAGGGCCGCTTCCTCAGTTGCTGCCCGCTGTTACTCGCGTCAAATTCGAAGCCCTCTTTTATGATTTCTCAAACAAGAGCAAATAAGATTTTGCCAAATCAATCTGTGCTTTCTGCTCTTATTTTTCTTGTGGCCCTGTCACTTGCGCGTACCGAGCCTGCGGTTTCTCAAGAAGAAGAGATAGAAGAAATTGCTGTTACCACGACTCGAAGTCGTCGTAGTTTTGAACGACAGCCAACCCGAATTGAAGTGTTAGGCTCGGAGGAGATGAATGAAAAGGCGAATATGAAGCCGGGTAATATTCGCATGCTGTTGAATGAGAGCACGGGCATTCATGTGCAGCAAACCTCTCCGACAAGTTTTAATTCTAGCATACGTATTCAAGGGCTCGATGGAAAATATACTCAGCTGCTTCGCGATGGAATGCCTCTATATGGAGGTTTCTCTGGTGGCTTAAGCTTACTGCAAGTCGCGCCCTTGGATCTTAAGCAGGTTGAGGTCGTCAAAGGCTCGAACTCTACTCTCTATGGCGGTGGTGCAATCGCGGGGATTGTAAATCTCATTTCCAAGAAGCCGGATGGCGAGTCCGAACGCTCACTCTTGTTGAATGGCACTTCGGCCGGTGGAGTGGATGCTAGCGGGTTCTTTTCAGGCATGAGCGGAGATGTCGGAGCTAGCCTTTTTACTTCGTTCAATACTAGTGAGGCTTACGATCCCGCAGGCATTGGGCTGAGTGCTATACCCAAGTTTGAACGATGGACCTTTAATCCTCAGCTATTCTTTGAGGGCGAGAGCAGTGAACTTCGTCTAGGGGTAAGCGCGGTAGTTGAAGACCGCTTAGGCGGAGGCATTGACTTCATAGAAGGGAGGCGTGATGTGCCAGCCTACTACGAAGACAGCTCGACCGAGCGCTTATCCACGCAATTAGAATACGTAACACAATGGGATTCAGGCAATGAATTCGTGTTCCGCAACAGTGTAAATCACTTTGAGCGTGGGCTCGGTGTGCCGGGGTTCTCTTTCTCAGGTACGCAGATTTCTAGTTTTAGTGAGGCGCACATCGTAGGTGCTTCTGGCGCACTGGACTGGGTTGCAGGGTTCAATATCTGGACAGAAGATTTCGATCAAGATGCAGTGTTCAGCGGTTCCAGTTTGGACTTCAATAGTCAGACCGAAGGCGCGTTTGCTCAGGGAACTTATCTCCTCACAGACCGCTGGATAATTGAAGGTGGCCTGCGGACAGATCATACATCCGATTATGGCAGCTTCATCTTGCCGCGTGCTTCGCTGCTCTATAAACCTGCCTCGGACACGACGATACGAATCGGTGGCGGCCTTGGTTACAAGAAGCCAACACCGTTTACAGAAGAGGCAGAAAGCATTCAGTACCGCGGAGTGTTGCCATTAGATATTTCGAACCTTGATGCCGAGCAGTCGGTGGGAATGAATGTCGATATCAGCAAAAGCTTAGAGATCGGAAGTGACTTGTCTCTGAATCTCAACCTTTTACTTTTCTATACGCGTGTGGATAATCCTTTGCGTTTAATTCAGATAGATACGGACCACTTTGAATTTCGCCAGCCGAACGACACATTGGAAAGTCGAGGTACTGAGATCAATGCGGTATTCAGATGGGATGATTTCAAAATATTTCTAGGCTACACACATGCCGACGTAGAGGAAAATACAATTAGAGGTGTTGAAAGCGCTCCACTGGTGCCAGAAAATCGGCTAAATAGCGTCTTTGTTTACGAGCGTGAAGACGACATAAGAATTGGTTTGGAAGCCTACTATTACGGAAGGCAGGAACTAACTAGTGGGGCCAAGAGCAGGGACTATTGGATATTTGGCCTCATGATCGAAAAAATATTCAATGACAAATTCTCATTATTTGTCAATTTTGAAAATTTCACAGACACCAGGCAGACGCGTTACGGTTCGATTAATAGCGGAACACTAGCGAGCCCGATATTTGCAGACATCTTTGCTCCTCTTGATGGCTATGTTGCTAATGGCGGAATTAAGTTGCGGTTCTAAAAAGAGGAGGCAGGGCTAGCGTTTTAAGCCCCATCCTCCAGTGGTAAATTTTTAATGCGAGTTAGAGTAGTTCCCTGCCAAGCCTGCCGCGCGGCACTCTGTAACCTGCATCCAGCACATAATCAGGACCGATTGAGTCGATAGTCGGCGTGCCGCTACCACGCATAGCGATTAATAGTTCTCGATTTAGCAAGTCCAGAACTCGCTCAACACCAGCCTGTCCGAAAGCACCTAGGCCAAAGCAGTAAGGCCTGCCTATGCCAACCGCCGATGCTCCCATCGCCAGCGCCTTATAGATGTCTGTTCCACGGCGAAATCCTCCGTCGACAATAACAGGTATTCGTCCGTTCACGGCAGCTACAATCTCCGGCAGGCATTCAATAGTACCCCGACCGGTTTCTGTAGCGCGGCCGCCGTGATTAGAAGCCCAAATCGCGTCTGCGCCAAATTGCACTGCCAATGCTGCGTCAGCAGCAACTTCGACGCCTTTGATGACGATGTTCATATCAGTAACTTCTTTCATGCGAGCTATGACGCTCCAGGTCATTGCTGCATCTGAGGTCATAACGCCAGTCATATCAAAGCCCTCGAACATCGGCTTGCTTTGCCCGGCATGGCAAGAGGCGCAGTTACGCGTGTCTTCGCGTCTTAGTACCGCGTCGGTCTCGGTATTTCGCCCGCCTGGTAGGTCGATCGTTAGACAGACCGATGTGCAGCCCGCTGCCTCGGCTCGCTGCAACATGGCAACGGTGTATTCCCAGCGATTAGTTGAATACAGTTGATGCCAGATTGGCGCCCCTCTAGCCTCAGCAACGGCCTCCACAGAGGTCGAAGACATCGTGGACAATACCATGTGATGGCCTTTCGCTGCCGCCGCCCTGGCAGTGCCAAGTTCCGCGTCTGCATGGTATGCGCCCTGACTACCTACGGGGCAGAGAAAAATAGGGGAGCTGGCTTCGCTACCGAGGACGTTGACCATAGTGTCAGTTTGGCTGACATCAACCAGCCTGCGAGGTTTGATTTGAAAGCGCGAAAAGCCCGCGCGGTTCGCTCGCAGAGTAAGGTCACTGTCTACACCCGTCGATAGATAGCCCAAGTGTGCTGGAGGGATTCTCTCTCTCGCGATAGCCTCCATCTCGAAAACGTTGATAACTTCCGAAGGGTCGGTAAGTCGCTGACCCAGCGTTTGTTCCACCTCCTGGGCGAAGGCAGAATAATTTGTGAGTAGTGGGCTGGCTGCTAGAAATTTAAGGAATTCTCGACGTTGGGTCATGTTGACCTCCGATTAAGCTTATTAGTTGGCGATGTGCTGTTTTTAGGATTGCTTAAACCTATCTAGGTTGAGCGCAGTTGTCCAGCGCAGTTAATATGCGTGCTTTTATTTGCATTTTACGGCGACGAGAACTTATTGCTCAGCAGGGCGGGAGATGTTTTAGTTTTTATGCTTTTATATGCGTCAATCGAGGTGTTGTTAGGCTTTACCTACTTATAGTCTTGTTATGCTCTACACAGAACTGAGGCGTATTGAGCAAGGAAATCAGATTGAGTTCTTCAGCTCGATTAAATACACCTAGGCAGATTATCAATGGGTGATCAGTAAACTGCTCATTAATTTATAATTTATCAAACTTGCAGAACAGTGAATCAAATTACAATAAGTGAGAAACCTATATGAAAACAACCCTTAACCTTTTTGCTGCATTGCTTATGTCATTAGGCATGGCTTTCACTAGTGCTGCAGAAAATTATGAGCCGCCTAAAACTGCTTTCGGCGTGCCAGATGTGCAGGGTATTTGGACCTATGAAACGAGAACTTCTCTGCAAAGGCCAGAGATCTATGAGGGTGCGCTTGAAATAGACGAAGAGACAATGTTGGCGAAGATGATTTCTACACAGGAGTACAATAAATTCCTCGCAGAGACGGGGGCCGAGGGCCCCACTGGTGGCGCGGTGGGCGCCTATAACGATTTTTGGTTTGCCCCTGGTAACGCATTGGCGATTATGAACGGCATGTATCGGACGTCCTTAATCATTGACCCAACCAATGGTCAAATACCATGGAAAGAAGGTGGGCAAGAGATTCGTCAAGCCCAGCGCGATAGTCTGTTGATGGGAAGGGATAGAAGTGATGGTCCTGAAGGAAGGGGGCTAGCAGATCGTTGCTTGGTCAGCTATGCATCTACGATGCCCTTCGTAAGCAGCTTTTACAACAACAATATGCAGATTGTACAGTCGCCTACGCATGTCATGTTGTTAGCCGAAATGGTTCATAATGTGCGTGTCGTTCTAATCGATCAAGACTTTCGTGATCTACCCTTCGAGCAGTGGTTGGGAGATTCTATCGGCTACTACGAGGACGATACCTTGGTTGTTGTCACAAGGGATTTTAATCCTTGGCAAATTAAGGAGTATTTAATCTCCGAGAATGTCACGCTGACAGAGCGTTTCACGCGAATTGCAGATGACAGAATTCACTATTCATTTACCATTGATGATCCAGAGCTCTACTCGCAGCCGTGGACAGCCGAGATGCCAATGGCAACCCTGGACGAGCAGATGTATGAATATGCCTGCCACGAGGGCAACTATTCGCTTCCAGCTATTCTAGCTGGTGCTCGTCGCGGAGAAATGGATAAAAACGCGAGTCGATAGCGAACCGAGTCGTCAATGGTTAGTTTTTGGTGTTTTTTGTGTTCGTACTGGTTTTTAGAACTAAGCAAGCTCTAACTTATCGCGCGTGAAGAGTGCTCGATAGTTAGTGCTGGGCCCCCTTTTGCGAATTCTACTGTTATCTAGCGAATGATCGGCACGTTATTAGTTTTCTAATACTTGATACTAATCAAGTCCTAAAAAAGTAGTAGGAAGTTTGTCATGAGTATAGGAGCTAGCGCAGTCATAAGGTCACTATGGCTAAAGAGCACTCTTATCAATAAACAATTAAATAAAAGCCTTGGCTATGTCCATGGAATCGGATTTAGTGAATATATGGTGCTGAATAGTCTGTTTGATTCGTCAAATAAGACCATAACTCGAATAGATCTTGTAGAAAGTATTGGCAGGACAGCATCAGGTGTCATCTAGCTGCTTCACCCAATGTAAAAGATCGGTTTAATCCAGAAAGAAGCTGGCGCACGAGCTGCAAGAGTGAGTTTTGTTAAGATAAGCAAGGGTGGGGGAGAGATTGTTCAAGGATGCGACTACCGCTCTGGATCAGAGTTCAAAATAGCTCTTGTCCAAACTAAATAGCACGCAGAAGAGTGGTTTTCGTAGTTGCCTAGGCTTGCTGCAAGGCTAGATGCTTTTGTCCATGTCTGTTGCT
Organism: uncultured Pseudomonadales bacterium; assembly: GCA_949372635.1. GTDB lineage: Bacteria > Pseudomonadota > Gammaproteobacteria > Pseudomonadales > Pseudohongiellaceae > UBA9145. The sequence goes on along the minus strand of CASIAB010000008.1, from coordinate 227,591 downwards.
GTCTAATTGACTAGATCTGCTTTTTTGCAATAACTTCCTCGCCCTGCACTGCTGTCTTCAATCCCGCCCGGTACATTGCGCTGTTATTGACATAATTGCGTAGTTAGCGCTAGGAGTGAACAGTCAGAATGGATATCGCTCTAATATCGCCTATGCTGTCGCCTAACTGGCTGATTTTAGGTAGAATCCTGCCCTCCAAAAGCCTAAATGCAGCGTGCTATCAATATTTGGTATAGACAACACGAAGCGTAAAACTCACGGACTTAAAAGACATGGGCAAGCGGCAAATCAAGAAACTACTAATCGCCAATCGTGGAGAAATCGCACTGCGCATCGTTCGCGCATGCGCCGAAATGGGGATTCGCTCGGTGGCCATCTATACCGAGCCAGACCGCTATGGCTTGTTCGTCAAGCGTGCCGATGAGGCCTATTCACTTGGTGAGGATCCTCTGTCAGGCTATCTGCATCCTGCGCGAATAGTGAATCTTGCTTTGGAAACTGGCTGTGATGCTCTCCATCCCGGCTATGGATTTCTATCAGAGAACTCAGAATTAGCAAGGCTCTGCGAGGAGAAAGGCATCGCTTATGTCGGTCCCTCTAGCGCAGTAATCCAGCGCATGGGGGATAAGACTGAGGCGCGTAAAGCTATGACGGCGGCTGGTGTGCCAGTTACCCCAGGTACCGACGGTAATCTCGCCGATGTTGATGAGGCCATAGTTGAGGCGGCACGCGTCGGCTATCCGGTAATGATCAAGGCGACTTCCGGTGGCGGCGGTCGCGGCATTCGACGCTGCGACAGTGAGGAAGAACTAAGAAGTCAATATCCCCGAGTGATCTCTGAGGCCACTAAGGCCTTTGGTTCGGCGGAGGTGTTTCTCGAGAAATGCATTATTAACCCCAAACATATAGAAGTTCAGGTGCTTGGAGATTCCCATGGGAATGCGGTTCACCTGTATGAGCGCGATTGCTCGATTCAGCGTCGCAATCAAAAGCTTATTGAGATTGCGCCTAGTCCGCAAATATCTGAAGAGCAGCGGCAGTATTTAGGGCAGCTAGCCGTGACCGCGGCGAGTTCGGTTGGATACGCAAGTGCAGGTACGGTGGAATTTCTTCTCAGTGGTGAAGACATCTATTTCATGGAGATGAATACCAGAATTCAGGTGGAGCACACGATTACCGAACAGGTAACCGGTGTCGATATTGTGCGTGAGCAGATACGCGTCGCTGAAGGTCGTGAGCTCAGCTATCGACAGGAAGATATCAGCTATCGTGGATATGCCATACAGATGCGCATTAATGCCGAAGACCCAAAGAACGATTTTCTCCCGTCGTTCGGCCGTATTACCCACTATTATGCTCCTGGGGGTCCTGGTGTCCGTGTCGATACCGCTATCTATACCGGTTATGAAATTCCACCTTACTATGACTCGATGTGCCTCAAGCTCATAGTCTGGGCTCTCACGTGGGAGGAAGTCACTGCGCGGGCACACAGGGCGATCGATGACATGCGTCTACATGGTATTAAGACCACGGCCGCTTACTACAAACAGATACTTTCACATAAAGATTTTCAGCAGCCCGAGTTCGATACCAGCTTTGTAGTGGAGCATCCTGAATTACTTAACTATTCCGATAAGCGCCATCCTAGCGAAGTCGCTTTGGCGCTAGCGGCAGCAGTTGCTGCCTACTCGGGCTGGTAACAAAAGATTATTGGCAGGAGAAATAAGCATGACCAAGCCTAGACAGATTCAAGTCACCGATGTCATTCTGCGAGACGCGCATCAATCATTGATAGCAACACGCATGCGCCTTGATGACATGTTACCTATCTGTCCACAACTGGATGAAGTCGGCTACTGGTCACTTGAAGTTTGGGGCGGCGCGACGTTTGATGCCTGTATACGTTTTCTAAAAGAAGACCCGTGGGAGCGTTTGCAGAAGCTGCGTGCAGCACTTCCCAATACACGATTGCAAATGTTGCTTAGAGGGCAGAACTTGCTCGGTTATCGCCACTATGCCGATGATGTTGTCGCAGCTTTCGTGCAGGAATCAGCCGATAATGGTATCGACGTGTTTCGTGTCTTCGACGCTTTGAATGACTTGCGCAATATTGAAACCGCTATGAAAGCAGTAAAGGATGCGGGGAAACACGCTCAGGGAACAATTTGCTATACGACTAGTCCGGTGCACAATTCAGAACTCTATGTTCAGCAAGCCAAGCAGTTGCAAGATATGGGCGCAGACTCTATCGTCATAAAAGATATGGCGGGACTCCTGACTCCTTATGAAACGTACGAATTAGTAAAGTCGATAAAAGAAGCCGTTCCTCTTGATCTCGCTATTCATAGTCACTCGACTTCTGGCCTGGCTCCCTTGTGTCAACTAAAGGCGATAGAGGCGGGTGCGGATAGAATCGATACGTCTATATCTGCCTTTGCTGGTGGCACTTCGCATCCATCTACTGAAGCGCAAGTGGCCGCCCTTAAGGGCAGCCCTTATGAAACAGGTCTGGATCTGACAAAGCTTACTGCAATCGACGATTACTTTCGTGAGGTGCGCAAAAAGTACCATCAATTTGAAAGCGGATTTACACGAGAGGATATCTCAGTGCAAATTAATCAAGTGCCGGGTGGCATGATGTCCAACTTGGCGAATCAACTAAAAGAGCAGAACGCGCTCGATCGCATTAGGGAAGTGTTCGATGAGATTCCACGCGTGCGTGAAGACCTAGGCTTTCCGCCGTTGGTTACCCCAACCTCGCAGATTGTTGGCACACAGGCTGTTTATAACGTGCTTTCCAGCGAGCGCTATAAGACCATTACGAATGAAGTGAAGCGCTATCTGCAGGGCGGTTATGGTCGACCTCCTGGGGCAGTGGATGAGAAGCTTCGCAGTAAGGCCATCGGTAAAGAAGCGTGCAGCGATGAGCGCCCTGCAGATTCTATCAAGCCTGAGCTTGCCAAGTTACGCAAAGACATCGGTGACCTGGCGAAAAATGGAGCAGACGTTTTGACCTTTGCTATGTTCCCAGACTTAGGTCGCGAGTATTTGCAGCAACGGACCGACGGCACGTTAGAGCCGGAGGCTTTGTTACCTCCAGGCAGTGAAGTGAAGCAAAAAGCCTCTATGGCTACCGAATACAAACTCGACGTGCATGGCGAATCCTACGATGTGGCAATCACCGGCGTCGGTGAGTCAGGTGCGGGTCGCCGTAAGATTTATCTCTCTATGGATGGTATGCCAGAGGAAGTAATCTTCGAGCCACTTAATGAATATGTTGCCGAGAGGGGCGGCAAGAGAAAGAAGGCCACCGAACCGGGCCATGTCACTGCGGCGATGCCAGGCAATATCGTCGATGTGCTAGTGGCTGAAGGTGACTCAGTCAGTGCGGGTCAAGCTTTACTAGTTACCGAAGCTATGAAGATGGAGACAGAGGTTCACGCTAACATCGACGGAAAAATTGTAATGGTCAATGTCACTAAAGGCGATCGAATCACGCCGGGTGAGGTACTGATTGAAATCGGCTAGCTTATCTGTTTACCCTTGTCACTCATGCTCATAATTTCTCCGGCAGGTGATTCTGATCTATGCGAGAACGGAGGAACTAGAAGTTTCAAAAAAAAGCTGGTCCGCACAATGAGTAGACTGAAAGTCATCGGCTGGGTACTAGGCCTTGTACTTTCCTCGGCTGTCGTGCTCTATGTCTATACCGCACCATTCAATTATCAGAGGCTTCCGGGCGTCAGGATTGGAGGACAGTTAACTGAACACCCTGCAAATTGGAACACGATCGGCGTAAATGGCGTTGTCTATTTGAAGATGGAGGGCTTTCCTCCAGTGGTGGTAAAAGTTTTCTATGCCTCGGACAAAGGGGGTATCATCACCGCAACTCGTCCGGATAATGGTTATTGGGCGAATCGAGTGAGAGGAAACCCAAACGGCTGGATGCGTTTTGGTGACGAAACTTATGCGTTGCAAGCGACGGAAATTTTCGGCGATGCCCGACTTCCAATGTTGGAAGCCTACGGCGAAAATAACGGCATGCAGATGCGTTACAATTTTGAGGGTGAAGTAGTCGTCGGGCAGAACGAGCCGCTGCATACTTGGGAAGTGTTCTACTGGACTACTCGTTAATAGCGAACCTTTCGAAACGATAAAAAATTTTGCTCCTTCACCGAGTAAGGCTTTTTCATTCTCTATATTTTCTTGTTCTAGAATGATCTAGAACGTTGTTTGAACACTCAGGGTCAAACGGCGATAGCGACTACTGCAAGAATCTTGAATTAATGCCAGTGAGCCATCAATAGTGGTGCCATCGAAGCGTTGTCGAAACCTGCAGCGGGATGCACCCAAAGTATTGTCGGACTCAAGACGAAAAGTCCAATCATCGAACCAGACTTTGGAGACAAACAAATCCAAAGATCGCTCTCTGTCATTGCGCGTAATGGTCTGAATATCGATGTCGTAGTTACCGCCCCAGATAGAATGACTGTAATCAATGCCGTAGCTCAAACCTAGGGGGGTGATGTCATGCCGAAAGTTAATACCCACAAAGCCGCGGCCACCGAGACGTTGTTCTGTTTGTAGGAAGGGATCAATGATCTCTGAATCGAATAGGCCGATAGTCACGCCTAGGATTGCATTGGGTAAATTTAGCCGGGACAGTCGAATACTTGCTCTGTTAAACATACTCCAACGCTTGGCTGGAGCGACATTTCCTGTTGCCGAGAGCGGCTGGTCTGGGTCGACAGTGGCATTGATCCTGCCAATGTAGTTGTCGATGTCCGTATGGGAGATGCTGCTAGATAACACGCCACCATCGTTAGGCAGTCTGTATTCTAGCTCTGCTTCATAATTCCAGCTTGTCTGTGGTTCAAGTTCAGGATTGCCGGCGAGGGCATTGAGGTCGCGGTCATCTTCGTTGGTTGTGGCGGCGAAGCTAGAAAAACTCAACTGCGAAACACTTCTCTCTATCGTGGCGCGAAAACGGAAGTTGTCGGTAATGTTGAAGCGATAATCGAGAGAGGGTCGCCAGTATTGAAAATCTCTGATTTTGCTAACGGCGCCGGTTTGCGAAATTTCCGATGTCTCATACACGATACTGCTTTCGAGTGAGCTACGAGCGCTTAGCGTCCAGTTATGAAACGCAAAACCCTCGTAGCGAATCTCTTGAACTTTGGTTCCTGAATTGGAGATTGATGAGAGGGGAGAAAGGCCGCCCACACTTTCTGAGAAAGGTTCGGTGCCGAAGCTGCTGCCAATTAGTAGGCTGGAGTTGAGCTGTGTGTCGGCTCGCTCAAAACCTACACGCAAGGATTGCCCCTCGCTTAAAGAAAAGTTGTAGTTGGTCTGCACAATAGATTCACTGATTTCGCGTCTGGAATCGATAAATAGGTTTTTACTCAATCCTACTTCTACTGGATCTGCTTCGAAGCGTTCCCGCACGGAATTTCGAATCTCATTGTTCGCTACAAATAATACGGCCAGACGTGATCCATTGTCGAAATTGAATTCATAGTCCCCGCCGACTTCCCAATTATTCTCTTCGTTTTCAACCTGCTCTTCCTGAATACTGTTGACAACGCCAGCGCCAGTGAAGTCCACGAAATCGCGCCGGACAGGCCGTGGATGGTCTCCTTCGCTAACCAATGCATTTAACTGCATGCGATGAGGTCCAAGCCTGTAACTCAGATTGGTGGAGAAATTTTGTTCGTCCTTATCGCGAATAGTAGTTTGAAATAGGGTGCCTAGCAGCTCACCACCGGGTCCTAGCCTGACTTCTCGGTTGTCACGGTTCTCGTAATTAGGTCGCGATCGCAAATTCACCAAGGCCTGAAAATTGCCTATTTGCTGCGACCAGGCTACAGAACCCCCGGTCTCAAATTTGCCGTCGTGATTGAGCCGGTTAATTAACTCTACCGTTGTGCTGGATCGGGATTCCACTGCGACTAAGATGACATTGATTACTTCACTGGCGCCACGTACGTTTAAGGCACCGGTAGTGTCTCGAATAATCTCTATGCTTTCTACTTCCGCGGCAGTGATGCGTTCGAGTTGGTCTGATGCCGAGTTGTCTTTGCCTGCTATGCGTTGCCCGTTGATCAGTAGATTTCCGCCTGTACCAAGGCCGCGGCCGCCTCCCCCGCCACCGCCGTTACGCAATGAGACGCCGGGGATGCGGTCCAGCATGTCTTTGGCAGTAACTGGACTATATTGAGCAAAGAATTCGGCGTTATACACCACAGTTGAATTTGCGTCTTCATCCGCACTTGCTGAAGTCCCAGCTAAGCCGCCTGCAGCTTGTTGCGGGCTAGGAGTGGTCTCCTGAGCAAGGCCGACTTGTGTGGCGACTAGTAAGATGAAAAGGCTGAGGTGTGATAACTGCTTCATAGATATCATTTTGCTTGGTGCTCGGCTCAAAAAATCTGACTCTGTTAAATATTGTTCCTATCAAGTGGGATCAAGCCACGAGATGCAGTCGTTCGAAGCCAGAATGGGTTATTCCTTTAATCGGACAGGAATTCTACGGTCTTTAATTCAATCTTTACACTAACTGTTTAAATGAAGTGTCCGATTCCCTCCAGTGTTGGTATCTAGAGTGCGAAGGAGAATAGCTCCTAGGGTGAAAATGAATAAAATTGGTGTGACCATCAAATAACGCTGTCCCTTGGAATTTGGATTAGCGCTATCTGAATTGCTATGTTCAAGAATAGAGAAATGTACGAGCTAGCTAGTAAATACCTGAAAGTATAAATTTTTATAGGGTGTGTTCTAGCCTCTCTACTTACTTCGGAGCAGCTTATAAGTCCGGAAAGCAATGGGTTGCAATCTTGCACAGCTGTGAGGTGTATCTCGGTAATTGTTAGGATTGCCTCGATTTCTATTTGGGGAATAGCTGGGCACAAGTGCGCGGTGATGCTAAGCAGAATTCATTGAGTCAGCGGGTAGCCGTTGCGCTGGGCACGGATAGCTGTGTCGAAGTTGAAGAGCAGGTGTCTGATTATTACTATAGTGTATTGATGTAACTCACTACATTAATGACGGCCTGATCGTCTCTTAAGATTTTTGACATGGTTACCATTTGGCTGCCAAAAGTATCTTCTTGATGCGATCCTCGAAACCCTGCGCGAAAATTTCTTAGCTGGGTAAGCAAATACCAATCATTTTGCCCCGCTAGAGCTGGCGCCCCCAGCGCTTCATTGCCTTGTGCATTCGCTCCATGACAAGCGGCGCAGGCTTGGAACGCGGTGCGTCCCTGACGTACATTGCCTTCGATTGTCGTTTTTGCAGGCACGTATTCCCAATCGCCAATCCAGTCCACGATATCGGTAATGCTTTCATCACTGAGTTTGGCCGCCATAGGTCGCATAGCGTTGCCCTGTAAGTCTTCTCCATGTTTTCCGCGAATACCTGCGCGGAAATTTTCCAGCTGGCGTTTTAAGTACCAAGCTTCCATGCCCGCAAGCCGAGGAGCTTCGATGGCTATGTTGCCTAAGCCTTCGACGCCGTGACAGGTGGTGCAATAGCGGTCGTCCATTGCGGCCGCAACTCCTATGTCGCCTTCAGCTGCCAAAGAGGTCGCACTGCAAAGAACAGATAGAAATAGTGTTGTTGGTGCCATAAGTTTTTTCATGCTGGTTCCGATCTTACTCGTTGATCTAGATCTGCTAATGCGTGGTGAGCAGATTGAATAGCACTTTCCATCCAGGCCGAATGCTGCGTGCTCTGGTCACCAATTAAGTAGTGACGACCATTCACTGGTTGTCTAAGAGTTTCATACATTTGCTCTTCTTTATCGGACCATCCACCTCTATCTCTAGCCCATCTAGGCGCGCAGCCGAGCATGTGATTCATTCGATGCCAGGCGATAGTCATTGGCTTCTCTGCCATTTCACGATAGTTAGGATGAACTTTCTCGCCATGCTTAAGTAAGTCTTCGATTCTGTCTTCTTGGGACATTTCAGTGTAGTTGGCGCCGCCAAAATTGTAGGCAGCAAGCACTACACCTTTCTTTCCATGAATATTATGTGGTGGATACCAAATTTGCTGAATAGGAGCGTTAACCCAAGTAATGCCACCGTAAATATTCTCTTTTTCCCAAAAGCGTTCCTTGGCTTGAAAAGCGGCCTTGTAAGCCCTGCCGCGACGTATGTAATTAAGAGCCTCTGAGTAATCAGTAGGGAAGTTGTTCGGTATGCCGCTCATCAGATGACTGGGAATACAGTTGAAACAATAATCAGCCTTCAGTACTTCAGTCACGCCGTTTTGCTCATAGGCAACTTCAACGCCATCACCTCTCACCATGACTTCTGTTACCGGGGCGCGAAATTTAATTCGATCTCTAAGTCGATTCGCGAATGCATAGATAATGCGATCCATTCCACCAACTGGCTGCATAAGAAGGGGGCCACTGCCCGTTCCTTCTTGAGTCGTAACCATCACGCTACCTCCATTTCGTGCCTTTAACAGGTCGCGCAGAGCTACTACATCTTTCTTCGTACCGTGATCGAGAAATCCGCCTGAACCATAGCCAGCTCTAGTCGAGCCTTTGTAAAGCATGTCTTCATTAAGGTCGCCAAATCGACGTAGCATACTTAGCAATATTTCCGATTCGGATTCAGTCAGAGAGGAGTCTAGTTGTGAATCGCCTAAGGCCTTAGAAAGCATTTCTGATATGAAGCCCTGCATGCTCGATGAATAGTCGGTGTTACGAACCGGCTTGCCACCATTCATTGCGTCATCTTGTACCCAGGCTGTCTTGCTTTCGTTAACAAATACTTGCAGTTCAACTTCCAGCTCTTTGCAGTATTTCAGCACATTACTATGAATGCTCGGGATGCGTGCGGCGCCGGCATTAAAGTATAGGTGAGGGTCGTTATCCCATTCACAGCGCTGATAGTTTCCGATTTCGTCAATTACTGTGCCAGAGCGAACAGTGAACATTCTTCCACCTGGGCGGTGAGAGGCCTCAAGCAGGGTGCAGCCGTATCCGGCTTTAGTTAGCTCCCAGGCAGTCGTAAGTGCAGAAATACCAGTGCCGAGTATGGCAACTTTCTTGCCATTATTGGCCTGCAACGTTATCTCAGCAGCTTGGCTGCTGCTGGGCATAAACCCAAGAGCCGCGCCAGCCTGCAGCACAGCTGACGTGCCGCCATAGGCTCCTAATAAATTAAGGAATTCTCGTCTGGATACCGGGTTAGTCATTATTTCTTTTCTACTTTTAAGCTTGCCGCCAATAATACAGCTTGAAGGGTCTTAGATAAAATTGAAAACACTCAAACTTCGTTGATCAGCAAATATCACTTGCTTTGTGTCGGAGTGATCCATAGTCAGGGTATGTTCTGGTCTAAGAAAGCCTAGGCTTTGATGAGTTGGGTTTTTCCGTCTAATACTCTTTTTATTGAAATTCACAAATAGCACTACGACAAAGTAGCTGACTTGGTTCGTTCAAAGTCGTTCTGGACTCTACTAGCAAGTTCGGGTCAAGAAGGTCGACTATATGCAATGATTCTCGATAATGCCTTTCTATCCACTGCCTCAAGTCTTTATACAAGGCTTCACCTAAAAAGACTCCCGCCTTGGTTTCTTCTATTTGTTTCTGAGTCATCACACCCTGCAGGCGTAAACAATCAGTGCCGCCGCCGTTGTTCATACTTTCTCGAAGATCCAGATATTGGACGGTACTAATATCAGGATGGTCGCTTTTCAATTCACCGAGAATGGAACTTCCAAACTGTTATGGACGACTTCGAGCTATACCTATGCATATCTTGGCTTAGGTAATTGCATTTCCGATGCAGGTGAAATGTCGAATGGGTAGTGACTGTGGCGAATTAGTAGTTTAGCCTGTATAAGATAAGGATAACTTGAACCTATTCCATTTTCCAAGCTAGCATGACTGAAACTCATGGATACTCAGCAATCTAATAACAAACCAGTTCTGGCACCAGCCGCGATTCTCAGATTTGTTCTCCCTTCAATACTCAGCTTGATTCTATTTCTCTTCCTTTTTTCTATCGATGGAAACAACACAATCCAGGCTGCTGCATTGGCACAATTTCTCAATGAGCAGCTGGCTCTATTCCTTCCTGTGCTGATATTACTGATTGCTACCAGTTCGGCAACGCTAGCAATTATCTGTACTTTGCGACGCACCGATACAGGACTTTTAGGCGAGCTATTCGGAGTCAGCTGGCCGTGGCTATGGTTGCGCATTGTTGGAGCGCTAATTGCCATACTGGTATTCTTTGGAGTCGGTCCGGAAGCAGTCTGGGGCGCCTTTTATTGGATTGAAGTATGAAGAAGATCAATCTTTCTAATCCTCATATAGAAGCATTAGAACCTTATATGTCGGCACGCCGCATTGGTGGCAAGGGTGAGGTCTGGCTGAATGCGAATGAGCTACCTTTTCCCCGCCAACCCATGTCATTAGATGTATCCGATTATCATCGCTACCCAGATGAGGGTCCTGACCTAGTGCAGGCAGCTTACGCTGCGTATGCCGGCTTGCAGCCGGATCAGGTGCTAGCACTGCGAGGTGCAGACGAGGCCATAGATCTTCTGTTGCGTGCCTACTGCCGGGCAGGAACTGACGGCATAATCATCAGCACCCCCACCTATGGTATGTACCAGGTATGTGCCAACATTCAAAATGCCAATGTGATTGATGTGCCGCTGACGGAAAATTATCAACTCGATGTGCCCTCCATCCTCGCTCAGGAGGGTATAAAGTTGGTGTTCATCTGCAACCCTAACAACCCCACTGGAAATAGTTTTAATCGCGAAGACATTCTTACTATTCTGCGATTTTTCGAAGGACGGGCGCTGGTGGTAATCGACGAAGCCTATATCGAATTTTGCCCCGGAGAGAGTCTGGTGTCCGAAATGGTAAATTTCGAGAATCTGGTCGTTGTGCGAACAATGTCAAAGGCATTCGGTCTGGCTGGAGTTCATGTCGGTTATTTGCTGGCCAACGAGACAGTTATGGTAATGATGCGCAAAGTGTCAGCGCCATACCCACTGGCTGATCCATGTGCACAAATTGCATTGCAATCGTTAAATGAAAACGCCACACAGTTGATGAATCAGCAAGTGCATCAGATTAGCCAGATTCGAGATTCCTTCTGCGAAGCGCTGGCTGACATTCCAGACGTCACCAACGTAGTGCATAGCGTAACCAATTTTGTGTTGGTATTTTTCGGGAATAATGAAGCGACTTGGGAAGCGCTCACCGAAGCCGGCGTGGTGGCCCGCCGGATTCCTCATTCCCGCCTAGCAGAGGCTATCCGATTCACAATCGGAACTACCGAACAAATGGCAATGGTTATTCATATACTTAAACGATTATCTTAAAAACTGTGCGAATAGAAAACGGAATGAAGTTGGGCGGTTAGGAAATAATTTGTGTCATTTTTATATCCAGTGCTGTGGAAACGGGGGTATTCTTGCCAGTTTCTGAGCCGGGGTGAGCGTCAGCCAATCGGCGAAGCGCCTTATGTAGAGAAGCCGGATATCTGGCCGTTACTCAGATGATGGGTGGAGTCATTTCGAATGAGTTGTATTGATGGCGCGTTCAAATTCTACTTTGGAATGATGAGATCAGGGATAGGCTCGGTAATCAATTTTGAATTGACAATCTTGGCATCAATCTGCCGAATCAGCTTCTGGTCCCAACGGGCATCAACTCGCTGTGTGCCTCTGGCAGAAATATCAATAGCAATGCGTTTGGCTATCTAGAAGGCCTGATACACCACGAGGACACCTTTTTGGAGTGTCTGTCAAAAAAATAAAATTATGCAAAGGATTACTTCGTGAAACATTTACTAATTGCCGTTTGGGCCATGGTGCCGCTGCTTGCTTGTTCACCGCAGCCTGTTGATACATCTGCTGCACCGATGGAACACACCACCCAGAAACCAAATTATGTGCCACAGGGCTGGATTGCTAAAACGCTACCTGAAATAGCAGTAAGTGTTAAAGCGGGCGAAGTAACGTCAGAAGAATTAGTGCAGGCTTATATTGATCGTATTAACCGTGTGGATAGGGGTGGGCCAACACTACAATCCGTGCTTTCACTAAATCCAAATGCGCTTACCGACGCACGTGCGGCTGATGCAAAAAAAGCTGCAGGCGAAACGCTCGGTTTGCTGCACGGTGTACCGATCCTATTGAAAGATAATATTGAGACGAAAGACCCTCTTGCTACAACGGCAGGCGCGCTTGCATTGAAAGACAATATCACCGGCCGAGACAGCCCGCTTGTGGCAGGTTTGCGCGATGCAGGTGCGATTATTCTTGGCAAAGCTAACCTTAGTCAGTGGGCGAATTTTCGTTCCAACGATTCGATGAGTGGTTGGACAGCTCTTGGTGGACAAGTGCGTAACCCGCACATGTTAGACCGCAATCCTTGTGGTTCAAGCTCTGGTTCTGGTGCCGGTGCAGCGTCGTCTATGGCGGCAGGTGCAGTGGGTACCGAAACCAATGGATCTGTTATTTGCCCGTCTAATGCAAACGGGATTGTTGGTTTTAAACCGACAGTTGGTTTGGTTTCTCAACAGTATATTGTGCCGATTTCTTCGACGCAGGACACAGCAGGGCCAATGACAAAATCAGTAATGGGTGCGGCCATGATGATGAACGCAATGGCTACGGGGAGTGCGAAGAAAGATTATGTCGCCGCTCTGGACCAAGATATATTGCGCGGTAAGCGTGTTGGCGTGCTGCGTTACTCGACTGGCTCTAACAAAGGCATCAATGTGCTATTTGAAGAATCGCTTAATGTGCTAAAGGAGGCGGGTGCAGAGCTTGTTGAAATCACTAAAAACCCTATTGAGCTTAATGAGTTTGGGCAGTTTTCGTTTGATGTGTTGCTGTATGAATTTAAGGCGACTTTGAATGACTATCTGGCCGCAACACCGGACACAGTTAAAACACGCTCGCTCGCTGAAGTGATCGCTTTTAACATTGAAAACGCTGAGGTTGAATTGGCGTTGTTTGATCAGAGTATTTTTGACGCAGCAGAAATAACAAGCAATTTGGATGATCCAAGATATATCGTAGCGCGTGATGCGGTGCTGAAAGCAGCGCGTGACGATGGTATCGATAAGCTGCTAGCTGAACATAACGTCGATGTTCTTGTAGCGCCATCAGGCCCTACCGTACCGCGAGTTGATCCCATAAACGGTGACGTTTGGCCGCCGTTCCCGGGCAGTGGTTCGATGGCCGCAATAGCAGGTTATCCTCACATCACTGTGCCAATGGGTACTATTCATAGCCTACCAGTTAGCTTCTCCTTCATGGGAGCCAAAGACGATGATGCTAAAGTTCTGTCATACGGATATGCGTTCGAGCAGTTGACGAACGAACGTGCAGAACCTCAATATTATACAAATGCTGAAGAACTGCCTGACATTGCTGCGGCAATGCGGGGCCAAAAAAGAGACTAGTAGTTTACTTGCGCTGTAATAAAAAAGGCGAAAGAATTAATTATTCTTTCGCCTTTTTTTTTCGAAATTACTATCTTTCGGTCAAAGAGGACCGACTTACAGCTCAGTGAGCAGCGCCACCTGTGGCTTGCGCGCCAGGCATTGCCATTGCTGTTAGCTTGGAACCTGTCTGCAGAATGATGTACTGATGCCCATCGTGCATCCAAGAGCTCATGCCATAGCGGCTCTGTGCTGGCACTTCGATTTTACCAATTTCTTCGCCGGTTTTCTTATCGATGCCGTAAAGCAGCGCAGTCGTTCCGTCGGAGTCCATGTCTGAGTAGATCAGCATGTTCGCAGTAGTAACCATCGTAATTGCATTACCTGTTCCAGTATCACCAATATCAATGCCTTCTAAAGCAGGATTGTTGCGGAAGCGGTCAGGAGTTTCACCAGTCGGAATCTGAAATGCGATCTCGCCCGTATTCATGTCGTACGCAGTAATCGTGCTGTACGGTGGCTTGAAGTAAGGTAAGCCTGACGCAAGACGAGGTGTGCGCGGACGGGCACCATTGGCATAGGCTGCGAAGGTAGATCCCGTTGGGGCATCGATGCGAGCATCAGCCTCTTCACCAGGGATAATGCGTTGCCAGCTACACGCTTTCCTAGAGGTTACATAGAGGAAGCCTGAAGTAGGGTCTGCTACGGGTGGGTTATTGATGTTTGCACCACCACCGTCACCAGGGCACATAGCAGAAGCTATCTTGCCTGCAGGATCATCTGAATGGATTGGCGGATTAAACAAAGGGCCCATATCATAGTTGGCCATCACTTCAAGTGCTTCGCGGCGCAGTGCAGGCGTGAAGTCGATAAGGTCGCCTTCAGTCAAGCCCTGCATTTCGAAAGCCGGTGGCTTAGATGGAAAAGGCTGTGTTGTCGAAAGCTTTTCGCCAGGAACCATGGATGCTGGAACAGCTCGCTCTTCCATCGGCCAGATTGGCTCACCAGTTAAACGGTCGAAAGAGTAGACAAAGCCCTGTTTTGTAACTTGGGACACAGAAGGAACTATTCCTCTGCCAGGTATATTTAGGTCTAGCTGAATCGGGGCAGCTGGGTTGTCGTAGTTCCATACATCGTGATGAACTGTCTGGAAGTGCCAGCGTCGTTCGCCAGTTTCCGTGTCCAGTGCAATCAGGCTAGTACCAAACAGGCCATCACCAGGGCGGAAGCCTCCGTAGTAATCGATTGTAGGTGGATTAGTTGGAACATAAACAATGTTGTTCTCAGGATCGGCTGTAAGCGGTGCCCAAGAAGAGACATCTCCTGTCCACTGCCATGCATCGTTTTCCCAAGTCTCATGGCCGTATTCGCCCGGCTGTGGGATTACGTTGAACTTCCATTTGAACGCACCAGTAGTCTTATCGTAAGCGAGGATATCACCAGGAACGTTTTCGACTCTCGCCTGCAGATATCCCTGCTCAGCTGAGTTGCCAACGACGATAGTGTCGTTAACAACAATCGGTGGCGATGAAGTAGTGATGTAGCCAGTTTCCAGAGGAATGCCTTCATAAGGATCGTAGGGATGACCCAGATCAGCAAGCATGTCCACGACGCCATTAGCAGGGAAGCCATCTACAGGCACCTGTCCACCGAAGCCCTCAAGAAGGGCGCCAGTATCAGCATCTAGTGCTACTAGAAAGAAGCCAGGTGTGGAGATATAAACTACGCCCTTGCCATCTATTCTGGAGTAGCCAATGCCTTTACCGTATGAGGCGCGCATGGAATATTCCCAGCGACCTGTGTTTGGTAGGCGATAGGACCAGAGGGTCTCGCCAGTTTTGGGGTCAATCGCGACCACATTACGGCGAGCGCCAGACACGGTGAATAACTTGCCATCTACGTAAGTGGGGGTTGAACGACCCGATTGGCCGTTAAAGCTGGAGCCATCCCATTCCCAAGCGACTTCGAGTTCATCGAAGTTCTCAGCCGTAATCTCATCGGCTGGGGTGTAGCGGGTGTGGGCATAGTCGCCACCGAGGGTAAACCATTCGGCAGTGTCTTCGGTGACCAGGTTCTGACTCATGACAAGTTGCGGCAATATGCACAGAACGGCCGCTAATAAGCTCAAAAGAGTGAGTTTATTAGGCTTTGAACCAGATATTGTTAAAGGTCGTGCTTTCATTTTCATAGCCTCATTAGATGCAAAATCTAGTGGAGGATACCATAGGCTATAGGTAAGTAGTGATAAGTGGAACTGTAATAAAGTGTGATAAAAAATCCCTATTAAGAGGTGGGGGGTAGTTTACTATTCGATTTCCCTCGACTAGTGGACTACTGTAGCGACTTTTCTTCGGGGATCGGGATGAATCGCAGGAAGCAGCATATTCCTTCCACTTGCCTGTCGCCCCTGCTAGTCTTTGGCCCCTCTGTCGAAAATGCCCAGGAGAATTAGCGTGCCGTTGAAGTACCCGAAGTCATTACCTTTGCGTGGATATACGCTTTTTAAATTTGCGTCCCTTCTCGTTTCTCTCCTTGCTTCAGTGTCACTGACAAATACAGCTTCTGCTCAGCCTAGCGAACCTGAGCTGCCGCGCCAGATGGCGTGGACGGCTTATAATCTGGGATCCACTGGCTATAATCAGGCAGTTGCCATTGGCGCCATGTTGCGTGACAAGTTCAACGTTACACTGCGTGTTATACCCGGGCAGAACGATATCTCCCGATTACTGCCGCTGAAGACTGGGCGAGTCGATTTCACTGCCAATGGCGTGGCGACTTATTTCGCACAGGAAGGCATGTTTCAGTTTGCCAATCCAGAGTGGGGGCCTCAGCCGCTGCGTCTATTGATGACCTCAAATGGCTTGAGTAATCAAGGGGTAGCAGTAGCCGCAGATACCGGTGTTACAACTTTCGCCGAACTACGTGGGCGTCGAGTACCTTACGTACGCGCAGCCCCGGCACTCAATGTCTCCATGGAGGCCTATTTGGCCTGTGGCGGACTGACTTGGGATGACGTTGTGCGGGTCGACTTCCCAGGCTATGACGCGAAATGGAATGGCGTGATCAACGGTGACGTTGATGTTGCCTTCGGTACCACAGTATCGGGCCCACCGTTTAGACTCGAGGCTTCGCCACGCGGCATTCGCTGGTTGCCGGCACCCCATGACGATGAGGGTTGTTGGGAACGCATGCTAGCGGTTGGTCCGTATTTCACGAAGCACAATGCCACCCGCGGTGCGTCTATCAGCGAGCAGGATCAGCACGAGGCAGGTACTTATCCGTATCCGCTACTAACTACCCTCGCTGCTCAAGATAACGACTTCGTTTATTCACTTACTAGAGTGATTAACGAAAACTACGATGAGTTCAAAGACGCCGATCCGGGCGCAATTGGTTGGGCGATAGAGTCACAGGTTTTTGATTGGGTCGTGCCCTATCACGAAGGCGCCGTAACTTACTGGCGTGAAGTCGGCGTGTGGACTGACGAGTTTGAGGTGCATAATCAAGCGCTTATCCAGCGGCAGGAAGTGTTAGCTACAGCCTGGATTGAAATGGAGGCTAAAGACATCCGTGATAAGGATGCTTTTGTTGAATCTTGGCAGTCTCTGCGCGCAGAGCATTTGGAGGCAGCCGGATTCGATCCGGTCTGGCGCTAGTGGCAACACTACCAAGAGAATTACCGAAGGTACTTCGTTGGTTGACAGGCTTTGTTGCCATCGCTAGTGCCTTCCTAGCGATGGATTCGCTGCGCATGTTTTCCCAGAACCCGCTGCTTGATTTTGTCATCACGGTACAGAATCACTACTACTATGCTTTGATGGGCTTATTGTTACCGCTTTGTTTCCTAATCTACCCCTCGTTTCGTAGCCCCAAAAGTTATTGGCTCGACGGCGTCCTTGCTCTCGCAACTTTCGGAGCCTGTTGTTTCTTCTTCTTCAATGCGGAAACCATGTTGGACTATGGGTGGGAGTTTTTGGCACCGTCCTATGCGGTGTGGGTAAGCTATCTGCTATGGGCGCTGATCATGGAGGGCGTGCGTCGCAGTGGTGGCTGGGTATTGTTCTTCCTCGTGTTGGTGTTTTCTCTCTACCCGGTAGTGGCTGAAAAATTACCGGGGCCTATCTCCGGCATGTCTTCGTCAATGTCAGAGACAGCCTCTTATCACGTCATGAGCATCGAGAGTATTCTCGGTCTTCCGTTTCGCGCGTATGCGCAGTTGGTAATAGGCTTCCTAGTGTTCGGGGTTGCATTGCAGCATACCGGCGGTGGACGCTTCTTTATCAATCTAGCGTTTGCGACATTCGGCCACGTGCGCGGCGGTTCGGCCAAGGTTGCGATTGTTTCCAGTGGGCTAATGGGCTCTATGAGCGGAAGTGTGATTACCAATGTACTGACGACGGGACAGATGACGATTCCAGCCATGAAGAAGAATGGTATGGAGAAGGAGTACGCCGCCGGAGTGGAGGCCTGCGCTTCGACAGGAGGAGTTTTGTTGCCACCTATTATGGGTTCGACTGCGTTTGTAATGGCGACCTTCCTCAACGTTGCCTATACCACCGTGGCTCTAGCCGCGGCGATTCCCGCTCTGCTGTACTTTTTTGGATTATTCGTTCAAGTTGACGCCTATGCGGCCCGTAAAGGATTGGTGGGCACTCCGCGCGAAGAACTTCCTAGTGTGAGTGATACAATGAAGCAAGGATGGTTCTACCTAGCGGCATTCGCAGTATTGATATTTCTACTCGTCTATCTGCAACGTGAAGCGGTAGCTCCGTACTATGCCACGGGCATGTTGCTGGTGCTGAATCAGGTTTTTCCGAGTCATCGCTGGAATATGGAAGAGGCAGGTGCATTTCTCGTCGCGACTGGTAAGTTGTTGATGGAATTGTTGACAATAATGGCTGGTGTCGGACTAATAGTAGGTGCATTGTCTGTGTCCGGCTTGTCGGGAACCTTGGTCAATGACTTGTTGTATCTCGCCGGTGATTCCACGCTGCTACTTCTATTGATGGGAGCGTTTACTAGCTTCTTCCTGGGTATCGGGATGACTGTGACCGCCGCGTATATTTTCCTCGCGATTGTGCTTGCGCCCGCTCTGATTCAGGGCGGTCTGGATCCGATGAGTGTTCATTTGTTTATTCTCTATTGGGGAATGCTGTCTTTCATTACTCCCCCTGTAGCACTAGGGGCATTCGCTGCGGCTAGCATAGCTGGTGCATCGGCACTGTCTACAGGGTTCAAGGCGATGCGACTCGGTAGCGTGATTTATTTTATCCCGTTCTTCTTCGTGTTGGAGCCTGCGCTGATCATGTCCGGCACTTTGTGGGAGATTCTGTTTGCCACAGCAAAAGTGGCATTTGGGATAGTGTTGATTGCAGGTGCTCTGCAGCATTATTTGCTAGGCGTGGGATTTCTCGATCGTAGCGGGTCTTCGGGTATGGCTGGTCGTGCATTGACGCTTGTTGGCGGCGGTTTTATCGCCTTGCCAACGACTGAGGTCATTGGTATTAATGTGAGTGACGCGACCCTTCTTGTTAGCGGAGGTGCGATGGCGATCATAGGTGTCTTGCTGAGTCGAAGTACGGCTCCTGATTTAGATGTTCAGACGCCATTGGTTTCCGAGGCCTAAACTTGGTTATGACGTCATGTTAATAGTCGAACCAATCGACGCTCCTTGCGGGGCAACAGTTAGCAATCTTAATCTTTCGTTGGATCTTTCTGAAGAGGCCGTGGCGGAACTACGTCAGTCTTGGCTGCAGCACCATGTGTTGGTGTTCCCCAATCAAGTGCTTAGCCCCGCAGATATCGAGCGCTTTACCCTCAGTTTTGGCAATTTTGGTGATGACCCATTCTTCAGCCCTATTGAGGAAAACAGCCACATTGCCGCCATACGTCGCGATGCCAATGAGACTACCCCTCTTTTTGCCGAGAATTGGCATACGGATTGGAGCTTTCAAGCAAAGCCTCCGATTGGTACCTGTCTATACGGTATAAAAATTCCTCCTGTTGGAGGGGACACGCTTTTTTCAAATCAGCACAAAGCCTACGATGAACTACCTATCACCCTTAAGAATAAGATTGAACACTTAACGGCGATTCATTCGGCTGAGTCTGCCTATTCGCCTGACGGCGTTTATAGTGACAAGCACGAGGAAAATGTCGGGCGTAGTATGAACATTGTTGTATCGGATGAGGCTAGACGATCACAAAGCCATCCGTTTATTCGCCCGCACTCAGAAACAGGCGCGTTGGCACTCTATTCAACTGCTGGTTATATTCAACGATTTTCTGGTATGGAAGTGAAAGAGAGTAAAGAATTATTGCAAGAGCTCCTCCGATATCAAGGTTCCTCTCAATTTGTGTATCGCCACAAATGGCAGCCGAATATGTTAGTTATGTGGGATAACCGCAGTGTCTTGCACAAAGCAACCGGTGGATATGATGGTTATGATCGCTTGCTGCACAGGACTACGATTTCTCAATTCGAGTGAATGGAAATATTAATGAAAATCACCGGATTACAGATTCTATATGGCGTGCTGGCGATCGTCGGGGCATGCGTTACTTGGTACTACAATTTGCAGCCTATGGAAATTAGCTATATCGAAGGTCTGTATGCAAATCCTGCTGCATCTTCCTTTACTAATGATCTGATCGTTGTTGTTGCTGCATTTCTTGTTTGGTCGTTCGTAGAGACGAGGCGCCTCAAGATGTCTTATGTATTATGGGTAGTGGGATTCGTTCTTACATTCGTTATTGCTGCTGCAATGACCGTGCCTCTTTTCATGCTGTTGCGAGAGCGTCGTCTGATAGCAATGGCGAAATAGTTTACAGGCGAAGTGTACTAATCTAACGGCTCTCATAGCCGCAATGTTCAAGTGCGCGACGTAACTCTAAAAGTCCACCAATGATCAAAGCGTTCTTGACCCAGAGGCGGTCGTGGCGTAACCATGGTTTCGATGTCTGTAGTTTGTAGCTTAGCTACTCGAGCCCGAAAGGCTCTGTCCATAGTTCCGGGGTCGGTTTCGCGATTCAGCAGTACTGGATAGACAAGATCTCCCAACCGGAGAACTGCTTGTTCATTTCTGCCTACTCTCGCTGCCCAGTATTTTCGATCACACACAGAGCAACTTAGAAACAATTCGCCTTCAGGTGTGGCCATGCAATTAAGGTTAATAGAATGCGGGCGAACACCTGCCCAAATCTGTAACTGACAGAGGTTCTCCTGATTGGCCGTCGTCGTGTTCCAATCATCAACGGGTGCTTCTACCCGTTCACCAAACAATAACCCGCCGGGAGTCAGCGTGCAGGGGCAAATACTGGAAAAAAGTATAAATCCGACTACAGTGGTCAGGAGTAGTGTAAATACTCCACCACTGATCCACAGTTTCAGGTTTCTATTGCTGCCGGCCCCCGTTTCGTTCACCGTTTAGTCTTCCTTTAGTTAATTAATTTTCACTAAACCTATTTGGTTCGAGCTGCTTTGATGAATCAGCAGGTTTCCCGTTTCTGTCTTCCAGACGTTTCTCACGATGCCGGCTCCCGATGGAATCGCCCAGCTCTGAAATGATTCACTCTCAGGATTAAAGCGCACTAATGCGTCGGGGCGCATGCCGGATTCGTTGTACCATATGACATCATTTATGACTGCGAGTGCATAAGGATGAGAAGCGGGCCCGCTAGGTGAATCCCATTGTTTAATAGCGCCTGTAGTCGGGTCGAGTCGGCCGATCTTGCCTAAGGTCGAATTGACGAACCACACCATCCCTTCGCTATCTAGATCGAGTCGACGCACGCGGGTACTGGCATTCGGTATCTCGTAATATTTCACGGCCATGGTGTCTGGATGCATAGCGCCGATCTTATTCGTGCCGTTGTAGGCAATCCATAGTGTGCCGTCTTGTGCCGTCTTAATACCATAGGGGCGGGGCTGTGTTTCTATTTCTTTTAGCTCGCCAGTGGCCGGATTCAAACGACCTAGCATGGCCGCGCGCTGTGCGGTGAAATAGAGATTGCCATTGGGATGAAAAGTGGCTGAGTGGGGGTCGCGAGCCTGTGTCTTGTATTCGGTTACTTCGCCGCTAGTTGGATCGAGTTTGCCTATGCTGGCATTGCTGTTGCCTGTGTACCAAATGTTCCCATCTGCATCGGGCAGTATTGTATGCGGCCTGGAGGTGGGAGGCAGGTGATATTCCTCCATGACTCCGGTCTCGGGATCTAAACGACCGGTCAAATTAGCCCACATACCGGTCCACCAAATAGACCCGTCCGGTGCCTCAATCGGGTCGCGTACCCGTTGCCCTAGTGTAGGTGCAGTCCATTCAATAATGTCTATTTCTACATCCCCCGCAATCAGTTTTGGGCGACGCGAGATGTCTTCTGGGAAATGTTTGGCCAGGTAGGCGGCAATGGTATTTGCCTGGGCAGGAGGCAGTTCGATCATGGTCGAGAACAAGTCATGCCATTGCTGCGGCGTGCTGTAGCCGGCGGCCCGAATAATGGTGGCGACGGTGTGACAGCTAGAGCAGACATTCTCTACCAGCGTCTTGCCGGGCCCGTTTGGCAGGGGCTGGCCTCCACGCGCTTGCGCCAACGCGGATGTTGAGAAAGGTAAGGCACAAAGAATAGATATAATGGTCAGCAGTTTTTTCATAACGACTACTCTGATTAAGAGGCCCAGAGGCGACTGGCTAGATAGATCACTCTATCGCCTATAATTCGAGTGGGCAACTTGGTTTTTCGGTTATATTGTTCCTACTGCCGCTTTCTGCAACATCTAGTTGAAGACAACAGGACGTAGAATGGCTTAAAGTTAGATGCGGGCTCACTAAAGACGGTTTGGAATAGTTAATGACGAGAAAGATTCTAGTAGTGGCGCTTCAAATAATCGTGGCAATGATTACGATTCCGGCAGTGGCGCTGGCAACCATGAGCTTCGAGAACCGCAATAACGATGGGCCTTCGATTGTCTTTCCCGGGGGTGAGCTAGTATCTGGAGAACTGTATTCCGGTCCAGAACCCGACTGGAGCTTCACGAATGAAGTGTCCACTATTCACCTGCAGCTAGACAACCCTCTTAGTTCACGACTTATTTGGATCGAAGAGAGCGATGGGAAGGTCTACATCACCTCGGACTACATGGGTACCTGGCTAGGTCGTCGCTGGAAACACTGGGCAGTTCAGGCTTATGAGGGTGATGGTCTTGCCGTTGTACGCATAGATGGGATTCGTTATGAACGAAAGCTAGTTAGGGTTTTTTACAGCCCTCTACTTGAGGGCGTCATCGATAAGAAAATAGCAAAGTATCGATCAAGAATAACAAGAGAGGCGATCGAATCGGGTGAGACTTGGGTTTTTGAGCTGGCACCGCGAGAGGAAGTGTAAACTTATGAAGCTACCTCATTATCTCGCTCTTCTATTTTCGATTTCTCTACTAGTATCCCTAGCAATTCTCTTCGTGCCAGGGTTGGCGGAATCTGTTGAGAGTTGGATGCTAGGCTTTTTGGCTAGGAATGCTGCTGCATAGAAATGAGGTACTTGCGGGGAATCTGCTTAAGGTTAGTGTTCTGATCGCACCGCTGCGAACTCTTTCAGCACTTCACTGGCAGTGGGTCCGGGGACGGATACATTAAAGTCAAAGAAGTTATTCTGGCTCTCCGCGGCGACAGCCATATCGAGCGGTGTTCGCCCTCGAGAATTGATTGCATTTACGTCGGCGCCTCGCTGAGCCAACTCCCGCACTATGTTCGGAAGTCTTCTGGCTGCAGCATCGTGTAGTGCTGTCGACTCGCTAAAGTCGCGATGATTCAGATCAACGCCGTGTTCGGCGGCGGCTATTACCGCGGCTAGCGCAAGCTGCTTTTCGCCAGCGGGGTCAGGGTTAGGTTGGACATAATAACGGCTTCGGGTACTGTCCCCCCGAATCGCAGCCTGAACGCTGCTCTCGAAACCGCTAACCACTTCTGGCGTGTAGGATTCACGATCTTCCCGATTTCTCGGTATGCTCAATCGGCCTTCATTGGTAGCAGAGGGGTCTGCTCCACCCTCAACTAGAGCGCGCATAATATCTGCTTCACGAAAACTAGCTGCTAACCAGTAGGGAGTGGCACTAACTTTTGGTCCCTTAAGTGACCAATCTTCGCTGGCGCGCTGCACAGGGTTAGGTCTGAGAAGTCGAACATTAGGGTCAGCGCCGTGAGCCAATAGTGCGTTCACGGTATCCAAATCACCGCGCAGAATAGCCGCATGCAAAGCAGTGTAGCCAGCGCCGATAGTATTTGCATTGGCTCCGCTCTCGAGCAACAGCTCTGCTAGACCTGGGTGACCACTATGAGTGGCAATGACCAGAGCGCTAGTTTCATTGCCTGCAACTGCTTCAATATCTGCCTCACTGTCGAGTAAGAGGCGAGCCATCTCGATATCGCCACTGCGTGCTGCAAACAGCAGTGCTGTAAAACCACCAAGTTGTTCCATGATGCCCTGATCGAATGCGCCGCCATTTGATCTGTCGGCATACATGAGTCGTGACCGCAGTTTCGAACGTGCCTCCAGATCTGCGCCAGCGTTTACAAGTAAGCGCGCTACCTCCACGTGTCCCTGAGCAGTTGCCCACATGAGAGCTGTCTGTTCACGTGATTGTTCTGCAATATTCACATCCGCTCCGGCTTCCACCAACAACTGCACTCCCTGGGCAGTGCCTGAGCGGGCCGCGGTCATTATCGGTGTTTCGCCCATCGGCATCGCGGCATTTGGATTCGCACCAGCCTCAAGCAGCAGCTCAATCAAATTCGCACTGCCGTTCTTGGCAGCTAAATAAAGGGGCGATGCGCCTAGGCGGTTGACAGCATTCACATTGGAATCGGCCTCGATAAGTGAGGCCACGGCGTCGATATTCTCGTGATACACCGCCCAGTGTAACGCGGTTGCGCCATCTGCTTGTCGCGTAGTCAGGATCAGAACCCGCATTAAGCAGCTGCTTCAGCATCACTGTGTCTTGATGCCTAGCGGCGTCGACTATAGGAGGGGTTTCGGCGGCAATCACACTGATTGTAAGTAGCGCTGTCATTGCCAGCAAAAACAATCTCATACTGTTTCTCATCCTATCTCTCAAGATTAGACGTCACTCAACAGGTTGAGTCGGCCGGTGCTATTGGCTATTGACTCCATGGGTATTCCCATCTTCTCGAGCATGGTCAAGTGAAGGTTGCTAATAGGTGTGCCTTCCGCGTAACGAAGATGGCGACCACCTTTGACATCGCCGCTTGCACCGCCGAGTAATACCAGCGGCAGGCCTGTATTCTGATGGCGGTTGCTATCGGACATGCCTGCGCCGTAGAGCATCAACATGTTATCGAGTAGCGACCCATTGCCGTCCGGCGTCGCATCGAGCTTGTCGAGGTAGTAGGCGAACAGGCTCGTATGAAATTCGTTGATCTTTGTGACCTTCTCGTAAAGTGCCGGGTCGTCGCGGTGATGCGAGGTTGGGTGGTGCGAATCGGGAACGCCGATCTCGGCGTAGGTACGACCACTGAGCTCTCTCCCTAACATAAATGTTATGACCCGGGTCAAATCTGTCTGATATGCCAGCACCTGCATGTCGAACATGAGCTTAGCATGTTCCTCATAGGTGTTAGGTACACCTGCTGGTTGTTCTATTTGTGGAAGTTCTCTGTTGCTCTGCGCCTCTGCCATTTGGATGCGCCGCTCAACATCTCTAACGGCATCTAAATATTGATCGAGCTTGGCACGGTCGTCAGCTCCAACTGTACGATTGAGTTCGGAAACACGTTCAGTAACCGAGTCAAGCAAACTTCGATCTTTGCGAATGCGCTGCAGGCGCACTGTCGGGTCGGTTGTGCCGGTGTCTCCGAACAGTCTCTCAAACACGACTCGTGGGTTAGTCTCCATTGGCAACGGCGTGTAGGAGTCTCTCCAAGAGATTGTGCTGGTGTATTGGCAGCTGAAACCGATGTCACAGGAGCCGAACACATCGCTTTGGTCTAGCGCTAACTCCAGTGAGCCGAGTTGTGTCTGGCGGCCGAGTTCGCGCGCGACTAATTGGTCAAGCGAGACCGATGCCTCGAGATCGGATTCTGTGCGAGCTGGTATTGTGCCAGTAAGGAAACGAGTGGAGGCGCTGGCGTGCACTCCGGCGTTGCTTGAAGTTCCATTAAGCCCGGTTAACACTAGCATTCTGTCTTGGTAAGCAGCCATTGGCTGCAAAATTCGGGTCATCTCAAAGCCTGCACCTTCAGTGGCTGGCGTCCAAGACTTCATAGCCATACCGTTGGGTACGTAAACTACGCCGAGCCGCTTTGCCGGTTGGGCCTCAAGCGCAGATGACGAAGAAAGTGCTGGAATCATACTGTCCAGCAATGGCAGGGCAAGACTTGCACCTAACCCTCGTAATACGGTGCGACGAGGTAGGGTCTTCTTGAATATATTCATAGCTGTGTTCTCCGCATTTGAAATGGCATACTTTCAATTACTCCAAGAATAACTGAAGACCAGCGATAATCGTCTTCAGCCGCTGTGCGCACGATCGCCCGCACCTGAGGCATGTCGTAGTATTCGAGGCTGCGCCCGAGAGCGAACCTCAGTAGTTTTTCAGTTATCGTACCTACTAGATCATTCGGTCGCTCTAGTAAGAGATCCTGCAGGCCATCCGGTCCATCGAAGGTGTTGCCATCAGGTAGTAGGCCAGACGCGTCGATTGGTTGATCAGCAAATTCTAGCCGCCATTTTCCAATGGCGTCGTAATTCTCAAGTGAGAACCCGATGGGATCCATGGCGGCGTGACAGACACGGCAGGCCGGGTTTTCTCTATGCTGAGCCATTGCCTCGCGCATGGTGAGCTTCTTGCCATCACTCTCTTCCACGAGCGCGGGCACATTCGGTGGCGG
This sequence comes from uncultured Pseudomonadales bacterium, assembly GCA_949372635.1. Classification (GTDB taxonomy): domain Bacteria; phylum Pseudomonadota; class Gammaproteobacteria; order Pseudomonadales; family Pseudohongiellaceae; genus UBA9145. The sequence goes on along the minus strand of CASIAB010000008.1, from coordinate 201,268 downwards.
CTCAGGAGGAGGTCCGCCTAATAAATTTTCGAGTACGAATTTACCTCGCAAGACAGGAGAGGTTCGATTCGGATAGGAAGTCACCATCATGATGCTGCCGTGCCCGAGTAGTCCGCCACGCTCGGAGCCCTCGAGATTTACCTTGCGGTAACGGTTTCCATAGATTCCGGGTATGCCATAGTGCTGTGCGAGTCTCTCGTTGATAAAAGTGTAATCGGCACTTAGCAGTTCAAGCAGACTCTTGTCGGAACGGATCTGATCGTCGATGAATAATTCTGTTTCTCGCTGGAACGCCGCGCGCAAGTTCTCATCGAACTCGGGAAAACTTGCGGGGTCGGGATAGATGCCGCCGAGGTTCCGAAGATATAACCACTGTCCGACAAAGTTCTTGATGAATGCGTCAGCGCGCGAGTCGGCCATCATCCTTTCTACTTGCTGTTGGAGCACGCCGGGTTCGCGTAAGTTGCTGCGCTCGACCAGATCTAATAACTCTTCGTCGGGCAGACTACTCCAGAGGAAAAATGACAGGCGAGAAGCAAGTTCGGTGTCGCTAATCGCATACATGTCTCCGGGCTGTGCATCTGTCGGGTCTTGTTCAATGCGGAATAGGAAGTCAGGAGAAACTAAAATGCGTTCGAGTGCAAATTGAATACCTGCTTCGAAGCCGCCATCGAGCCTGCCTGCATTATAGAATTCAACCAGGCCTTCAATATCGTTTTCGCCAATCGGGCGGCGATAGGCGCGGCGTGCTAGCGAGCCGAGAATTTCTCTTGCGCACGCTGGCTCCTCGTCTAGGCTTGCCGGGGTACAAGTGAAGATTTGTTGTCGGCTGGGTGTGTCACCGGGCCCTGCTACTGAGAGCGGTCCTTCTATTTGAATGCTGCCTATTCCCGGATTGATGTCAGGCAGCTCAGTAACTGCAAGATGGTAGCCAAACAATCTGGGCTGCTGTATTCCTTCGTTCTCCCACATCTCGCGAGGAAACGTCGCACCGATGATGCGCGGGCCTGCTAGTACTGGCAGCACTATTTCAAAGCCTTCGTCGGCGAAGGCCATCATGAATTCTTCCCAGTCATCGCTGCCGCGAATATTTCCTGCGTAGCTGTAAGGTGCGGGCACACCGGGTGCGTCGCCGCCGAAGGTTACGGAGTCTATCAGCTCACCGTCGAGGCTGATCTCTAATTCGTGGCGGGCGTCGTAACCACGAACGAAGTCCACGTAGTTTGTTTGCAGTTTGACAGTAATCCGATATTCGCCATCAACTGGAAACATGTGTTCGATGGCAGTGCCACCTCTGGAGCCGAAAGGCAGTTCCTCGCTTAGTCGATCATCCTGAATAAGGTTCAGTGGAACCTCGTAGCTCTTAATAGAAGCTCCACGGGGCGTCGCGCCTACTGCTAGCTCGGCCACTCTATGTGCGGCAGAAACATAGCGCTCCACCAAGGCCGGTGAAAGAGCTAACACATCCGCATTGTTGTCAAAGCCGTATTGATCTGGCGAGTCAGCAGGAATCAAACCAGCGACATCGATGTTGAGGTCCAATAGGTCGCGGACTGAGTTTTTATATTCGGTTTGATTGAGTCTGTGAAATGCCTGAGTCCGGCCCGGATTAACTCGCGCCGCAGCCACTTGATCGAGTTCATTTTCGAGCCAGCTCCGAAAGCCGTCGTAACTTAGCTTGTCCGGACGCGGATAATTAGGAGGAGGCATCACGCCCACCCGAAGTTTGTTAACAACCTTCTCCCATACCTCAGGATTTTCGGCCAAGTTGGAAACATCTTCGGTGTCGAGTGTTAGGCCGAGGTTACGAAGCTGGGTAGTCTGCAAGCCTTCGTTGGCAGTGGCCACGCTGTTAACGACCCCTTGGTTGTGGCAGATCACGCAGTACTGATCGAGCAAGGCTCGATTTTGCGTATCGACAGTCCTAGACTCCGCGGCCCAGGATAGGTTTGTCGCCGCGATGCCTAGGCCGATAATGAGTACCCTGTTCATGTCATGTTCCGATCAAAACTTGAAATTTAGTTGTTGCGCCCGGTTGGGTTCTCAACTGTGCCGCATACATCGCCGAGATAACCATTTCCCCCACAATAGCTTAAATCTTGAAGCTGGATCAATATACCGTCTGGGTCCGTGAAATATAGCTCCGGTGTGCCTTCGGTTGCCCCGCCTCGGTCCGATCCGCGCATCGTCACGTAAGCCTGCAATGGCTCGGTGGCAGCGGATGCCCCGTCCAATACTGTCAAGCCATAGCCTTCCAATACAGAGAAAATACGATTGACATCAAAATCAGCCACTGCCAGTGAGGCATGGTGTATGCGGCCAGCCAGAGGAGGCACAGCCGGCATAGCTAGGAACTGCTTGCCTGAGCCAATTCTCATTACTGGCAGAGCACCTTGGTAGGTATCTACCTCCATGCCGAATAGGCTCTGATAGAGCGCCATGGAGCGCGCTTGGTCAGATACAAATAGAGTAAAATGATTGAACTCATGCAGCTTTAGTAGCCCCGGACTGGGGGCGGGCTCAGGTATCGTTAGGCAGTCTTCGCCTAGCAAACCGGCACCTCCGCAATAGCTCGTATCCTGCAATTGCACGACGATGCCATCGCGGTCGCCAAAGTACAGTTCCGGTGTGCCGCTGGCTGCGCCTCCAAATTCCTCTCCGCGCATTCTTACGCGGGACTGCATCGGGCCGGAATCAGTAGCCGCGGCGACACCGTGTTCAGCGAGGATCTGCACGGTTCGCGCGTCATCGAAATTTTCAACCGCTAGGCATAGATGGGTGATGCGTGGATTGTCACTAGGCGATCCGCCAATGGCCATAAACTGGGGGCCGTCGCCGATCTGCAGCACGATAGTATTGCCTTGCCTAGCAGCGACAGGCAAGCCGAACAGGCCTTGATACCAAGCAAGCGAGGCGGCTGGGTCCGACACGCCAATTGTCATGTGATTAATTGATTGCACAGGAAGAGGAGGGCTGGAACTCGTGGCAGCATAGCTGCAACCGTTCACCGCTAGTGCTGCGGCTGAGCCTAAAAAAGTACGGCGACTAAACTGCTTGTTCTTTATATTACTGATCAATCGTTCGACGTCCGCTACCATGATTTGTTATCCCTTGAATTGCATCATTGCCTCAGCGTTTTACGTAACGGCATCGACTTTCCAATGACAGAACATAAGGTACTTGTATTCATCATTCATAGGCGATTATTATACATTTGAATAATTCTAGTCAATAACTTACTTATTGTTGCGACTTCACTAAGTATAATTAATGTAACGGTTGGTTCGCCCGCTGCATAGTCGAGTATAAGATGATTTTGAAATATGATACAAATTGAAGCCTGAGATCATTGGTTTGTGACTCATAACCACGCTGCCACACTACAGTGGCTAAATTATAAAAATTATCGTCTGGAGCCCCTAATGTTCTCGTTTCAAAAATCACTAATTCCGAAAGACTCCCGATTTCAACTGCATAGAACGGGCTGCCTGCGTGACACTGCTTGTGCTGCTTTCACTATCGGTCTCTGCGCAGCCACAAGGTGGTAACGGCTCTATAGAAGGCCTAGTGCAAAGCGGCAATGGCAGCGAGGCGGGAGTTTGGGTAATCGCGGAGACGGATGACCTGCCGACTCACTTCATCAAAATAGTGGTTACCGACGACGACGGTCGTTTTGTTCTGCCCGAACTGCCTGATGCCTTATATAAGGTGTGGGTGAGAGGTTACGGTCTGGTTGATTCCAAGCCGGTATCCTTGCGGGTAGGTGCCGACGTTACTCTGAATACGTTTATTGCAGGATCCCCTGCCGAGGCCGCACAAGTCTACCCGGCGAATTATTGGTACTCCTTGCTCGAGGTGCCCGATGTTAAAGAGTTTCCAGGCACAGGAGATAGCGGCAACGGCATCTCCGAGGGCATGCGCAGCCAGGCGCAGTGGATCGACATGACGAAGCAGGGTTGTCAGCTTTGCCACCAACTCGGCAACAAGTTGACGCGCTCACTTGATCATCTTGACCATCTTGGCTTCGAGACGAGTGTCGAGGCTTGGCATTACAGGACAGCTATTGGTATTCGTGGCCCGGTCATGAGTAGCTTCGCTGGCCGCTTCGGTCGCGAGCGCGGCATGGAAATGTACGCCGACTGGACCGACCGCATCGCCGCTGGCGAACTGCCATCTGCTCCGGAGCGTCCTATGGGTGTCGAGCGCAACGTCGTACTTACGCTTTGGGACTGGGGAACCGAATCCTCCTACATCCATGATGAGATTGTCACAGACAAGCGAGATGTATCGATCAACGCAGGGGGCAAGGTTTACGGAGTCGATGGCGGGCACGGGACTTTGCTGGAATTAGATACGCAAACCAATGACTACCGCACCATCGAAATTGCCGTAAAAGACAATCCGGACAATCCAGCAGTGACGCGCTTCGCTCAACAATTTCCAGTACCCTCGGTTTTCTATGAAGACGAAGCCTTGTGGGAAGGGCCGGCAGATCCACACAACCCAATGATGGATGAATTGGGTCGAATCTGGATGACGACAAAAGTGCGCGGGGATTTATTGCCGCAGTGGTGTCAGCAAGGCTCGTCCAATAAATTCGCTCAATACTACCCAACACGAAGAAGCTCTAGGCAGGCCTCCTATTACGATCCGGCAACTGAGACCTTCGGTTTGATCGATACCTGCTTCGGTACTCACCATCTGCAGTTTGCCAGTGACGAAGATCGCACTCTGTATTTCAGCGGCGGCGGCGATGTGATGGGCTGGATAAACACCAAGCTCTTCGATCGCACGGGCGATGAGCAGTTGTCTCAGGGTTGGTGTCCTATGGTGGTAGACACGAATGGCGATGGCCGCATTACCAAGCCGTGGAATCAACCAGTCGGTGCCCTGCGTAGCGTTGGCGAGGGCGGCGGCGGAGAAGTGCTTACCGACATCGACCCTACTCTGGACACGCGCATGAGCCCGGGTAGTTACGGCGTCATCGTCAACCAAGTCGATAATGTGGCATGGGGCGGTGGCACGGAGTTTCCCGGTCGTATTTACCGCTTCGACAAGGGAGACAATCCGCCGGAAACATGCATCACGGAAGTGTATGAGTTACCAGTCATCGATGGAGAGGTTGAAGGCTTTGGTCCGCGCGGGATTGATGTGGACAAGAACGGCGTCGTCTGGACAGCGCTATCGGGTAGTAGTCATTTGGCAAGCTTCGATCGCAGCAAGTGTGAGGTGATGAATGGTCCAACGGTTGTTGATTCTCAGCATTGCCAAGAGGGCTGGACTTTACATGAAGTGCCTGGTCCCACGCTTAAAGGAACCGACGTCAAGGGCGGACTTTCATTACTATAACTGGGTAGACAATTTTAATACGCTTGGGCTTGGTGAGAATTTGCCGATCGCTAATGGTTCGGGTTCCGATTCCTTGCAGGTTCTGAACCCGGAAACCGGTGAGTGGGTAATTATGCGAGTGCCTTACCCGCTTGGATTTTATTCTCGCGGGCTAGACGGTCGTATCGATGATCCCGATACAGGGTGGAAAGGCCGCGGTGTGTGGGCAAACTATGGAACCAACTTCAATTGGCACACGGAAGGTGGTAAGGGCACGACCAGCAAGATGGTTAAGTTTCAAGTTCGGCCCGATCCTCTAGCCCAATAGGCTCGAGCTCGAGCCGCTAAGAAAGGGAAGATAGGATCGTGTTGGGATGCCGTCATATATTTTTAGTCGGCCTCCATCTGATTCCATTTTCTAAACCAGTAAGATAGCTGGCAATTGTTATTACGGAGATAGAACTATGTCTAAATTTACTAGAAGAATAATTCTGATCGTATCTTTATTAGTGTTAGGCCCGCTGTTTTCCGCGACATCGCAGGCGCAGGTTGCTGAAGCTAGAGAGGCTGAGACGGGAAAGCTAATTTCACTTTCTAGGCGTCCAACTTCTACCATGGATGGGCCGTATGAGATGGTTGAAGATTGGCCGACCTTACTTCCTGGTCAGGAATGGGGTGCCGCTATTGGGCTGATTCCAGATGACACCGGCGGGCTTTGGATGCTGTTTCGTTCCGAACCGCCTATTAATTACGTTAATGCTGAAGGACAGATTACTAGGAGTTTCGGCGAAGGGATGATTGTTCAAGCGCATGGGTTTTGCATGGACAACGACGGCAACCTCTGGGCAGGAGACAGCGGCCCCTTTAGTGATGACCCCTCAACTGCCGGTCGCGGATTCCAGATTCACAAGTTTAGCCCCGATGGTGAACATTTATTAAGTCTTGGGCAGGCCGGTGTTTCGCGAGCAGGAACAGAGACGTTCATTGGTCCCACCGCGTGTGCTCTGATGCCCGATGGCAATATTGTAATTGCCGACGGCCACTGGCCGCGCCCTTCCAATGCGCAGCAGGATGGCGATCGTTTGGTGGTGATAACGCCCGAGGGCGAGTTTGTCCGAGAAGTCGGGAAAATGGGGGCTGGCCCGGGTGAATTTATGGGACCGCATGCTCTAGCCTACGATGCGCAGGGGCGTCTATATGTGGCAGACCGCTCCAACAACCGTGTGCAGATATTGGATGAGAATCTGGAGTTTGTAGACGATTGGAGACATTTCGGGCGACCCAGTGGTATCACAGTTCTGGAAGATGGAACCTTCGTGGTCGCTGACTCAGAATCTGGCGGACTTCTTGGGGGGCCGTCAATAGCTCCAGAAGGCGGCGGGCGCATAGCACGAAACCCAGGCTTTCAGGTAGGCATTCGCATCGGGCAGACCAATGGCTCATTGCAATACTATATTCCCGGTACCCGACCAGAGGGCATGGCCGCTGACAATCTGGGGAATATTTTTGCCGGTCTTACCGGCGGCTGTGACGTGAGCCCCTCGGGCGGATGTCTGCAGAAATGGGTTAGAAAATAATTTATTGCGTGGGTTCGCAGGATAAAGTCTCAATAAAATGCAGCACGGCTTTCTAGATTAAGATCATGCAGGCGCTCACGTGCGGTGAGACCTGCCTATTGAGATAACTAGCTGAGAAATTATCGGAGCTTATAATAAGAAATGAAACTTTCTCTATTCACGTGTGCAATCCTCAGTCTGCTCTTAGCGGTTGGTCAGGCGGTTGCTCAATCGTCAGACGATAAGGATTCTATTGAGCAGGTATTCAATAATGTGCGCATCATCATCGGTGACGGCACGGTAATTGAGCGGGGATCTGTTCTGATTCGTGGCGATACTATAATGGCTGTTGGGCCAATGTCAGGCAGTGATGTTCCTGACAACGCAGCTAGTCATGATCTTAGCGGGAAAACTATCATCCCCGCGCTCGTTAATACCCATGCCCATCTAGGTTGGGAGGCTTACGGCGATTGGGGATCCAATTTATTTACCGAGGAAAATCTCACTGACCATCTCTACCGTCACGCCTATTACGGTGTAGGTACGATCATATCTACGGGCAGCGATAAAGAGGACGTCGCCTCGCGAATAAAGCTGGAACAGTTGCGGGGCAACATCGGCGGCGCACGCTATCACCAATCGCCCGGCATGGGTTCTCCAGGAGGCGGACCCAACCCCCGATTTACCGACGATCCTGGCTATTGGGGAGTCAACCCGGTTGCTGATCCAGAACAGGCGGTCCGAACGGTAAAAGAGCTAGCCGCAAACGGGTATGGAATCGCCAAGATATGGGTGGACTCTAGAGACGAGCGTCGTGGGGCACAAGTAAAACTCGCACCGGAAATCTATACGGCGGTTCTGGAGACCGCTTCGAACTACGACATGCGAATCATTGCCCATGCCACTACGCTCGCGGATCACAAGGCGCTAGTTAATCTAGGCAATAGGCGCTTTATTCATATGCCCTATGATAGGGAAGTGGACGATGAGTACTTGGAAATGGTTCGGGAGAATAATGTCTACATCGTTCCGACTCTGGGTATGATTACCAAGCGCGAGCCCTATTATATTCCAGCGTTTCAGGACCCCTTCTTTTACGATCAGGTACCCGCATCGGTGCTTGAGTTGCTTGATGACAACTACAACTCTCCACTGGTTAATCAGAATGCAGAGTCGCAGCAGCGCTCAGCGATGTTGGCTAGAAATCTCTTAAAATTGAAGGATCACATAATTCTCGGAACCGATGCGGGAGCGGTCGGTGATTTTTTCGGCTACTCCGACCACGTTGAGCTGGAGCTATTCGTGCGCATGGGCATGAGTCCGGCTGAGGCTATTGTTGCGTCGACTTCGCGCTCTGCTGAAGCATTCGGGTTGAATAACGTGGGAAACCTCAAAGCAGGAAAGGCAGCGGACTTCGTTATTCTCGATTCCAATCCGTTAGAAGATATTCGTAACACGCGACAGATTTTTGATGTCTATCTGCGCGGCGAAAGAGTAGACCGGGAAGCGCTAAAAAAACAATGGAGCCAGTAAGATGAATATTTCACGCCACAATCGTCATAGGGTGTTAACAAGTGCGCTAGGCGCATTAATTTTTTCTACGTCTTTAATTGCTTTCGCGCAGAATGGCAACAGCGATGGAGAATGGCCCAGCTATGGGTCCGATTCCGGCTCTACCAAGTACACTAGCCTCAGTCAGATAGACGGAACTAATTTCACTGATCTAGAAGTCGCCTGGCGTTGGCAATCCATCGACGGTGAGTTGGACTTCGAGGCCCTGCTGGGTCCCGATGCGGAAGTAGGATTCGGTCGACTTCAGGCGACGCCACTGATGATTGATGGCGTTTTGTATTTACTGACTGCCTTAAACCAGGTAGTTGCTTTGGATGCTGTCAGCGGTGAAGAGCTATGGCGCTACGATCCCGAAGTCTATATGTCTGGCGTTTCAAACAGTCCACTTGGTTTTCATCACCGTGGAGTAGCCTGGTGGAGTGACGGCGACGAGTCACGAGTGTTAATGACAACCAATGACGGTTTTATCATTTCTCTGAATGCACAGACGGGTGAGCTGGACACAGATTTCGCCGGCGGTCGTATCGATATGACCAATGATATTCCACGAGCTGAGCGAGATGTGCTCGACTACACGGGCGCTCAGCCTTTAGGTGGTGTGTCCCCGCCTACCGTTGTGGGAGATGTATTGGTAGTTCAACACATCACCTCAAATCGTCCTCGCTTCAAGGAACGTCCTCCCACTTGGGTTCGTGGCTACAACATCCGTACCGGTGAGCTGATCTGGACTTTCCATACCATCCCGCAGGGAGGCGAATTTGGCGTAGAGACTTGGCAGGAAGAATCGTGGCGCTACACCGGCAATGGTGGTGTATGGACACAGATGAGTGCAGATCTTGAATTGGGTTACGTCTATTTGCCAACCGAAGCATCGACTAATGATTTCTACGGCGGCCATCGGCCCGGCGACAACCTATTCACACAAAGCCTCGTAGCTCTGGATGCCAGCACTGGGGATCGAGTCTGGCATTTCCAGATGGTTCACCATGGCCTGTGGGACTACGATACACCAGCGGCTCCCAACCTGATCGATATCACTGTTGATGGGAGAGAGATCAAGGCAATTGCACAGGTAACCAAACAGGGATTTACCTATGTATTTGATCGCGCTACAGGCGTTCCTGTGTGGCCCATTATAGAACGGGCAGTACCTGCTGGCATCCTCCCCGGGGAAAGAGCCTCTCCAACTCAACCTTTTCCAACCAAGCCGCCGGCGTTTGCTCTGCAAGGACTCACCGAAGATGACCTTATCAATTTCACCCCCGAGCTTCGTGCAGAGGCGGTAAAACAATTGGAGAATTTCACTTACGGGCCTCTATTCACTCCACCCAGCCTGCCAGAGGGCAACAAGCGTGGAACGATATTAATGCCTGGTGCAGGTGGTGGTGCTAACTGGACTGGAGCGGGTATCGATCCTGAATCCGGAGTCTTGTTTGTCCCCTCTAGAGATAGTGCGACAGTGCCACGCATGGGAACCTTGGGTGGAGATGAGTCGAACTTCAATTACTTTCGATTGAACTTTTTAGGTGTAGCGGGACCGCGAGGCCTGCCTATATTAAAACCACCATATTCCACAATCACTGCATTCGATATGAATAGTGGAGAGATACTGTGGAGAGTTCCAAACGGGGCTGGTTCGGCGCAAGTAGAAAACAGTTCGGAATTAGAAGGCATCGACCTGCCTCCACTGGGTGGTGGCGGACGTCATGCGGTACTCGTTACTTCGAGCTTACTAATTCATGGACAAAATGCTGGCTATGGCCCTTTGCTAGTCGCTCGTAATAAAGGAACTGGCGCAGAGATGGCGACAATTGAAATTCCAGCCAATCCAAGTGGCGCACCCATGAGTTACTCTGTTGATGATCGACAATACATTGCGATTAGTGTTGGCAGTTCGCCCGTGCCGGAGCTTGTTGTTTATGCATTGCCGTGATCGTTTAAACATTCTTCAATAGTAAGCGATGATTAATAGGTAGCAGGTGTTACCCTTTTTAAATTCTTGAACGCTTGTATGTGCGCTCTTTTTATTTCGAGTTGAGAGGCCGGCTTGGGATTAATGTCTGAGCTAAGCTGAAACGGTTCGATGTAAATTTTGACCAAATAAAAACAAGGAGATTTTCATGGACACATTTACTAAATCCCTGCTCGCTGCCCAGATTGCGCTATCTGGTGCAGTCGCAGTGGCAGTGGCACAGGATGATGAATCTTACGCTACTTACATAACCGAAGAACAATGGCAGATGGTGAACGAACTTCCTGGAGTAGATCGTCAAATTGTCAGTCGCAACATCGGCAAGTTAAACCTCTCTGTAGGAATTATCCATCGGGGAGCAGTTGAGCGGGCGAGCGGTCAGTCTACATCTAATCCAGATCGTCCCTGCGGTGTAACAAGCAGTAATCGCAACAGTAATGCGCGCGGCATCATGCACTACGATCAGACAGAAACGTATTATATCACCTCCGGTTCTGGCACCTTGGTTACCGGTGGAACTATCCTGAACGGTAATGGATTCGCGACTGATAGCAATGTCACTACTGTCCTAAATGGCCCGTCATGCAGTGGTGTGATCGTTGGTGATTGGATAGCCAAGCACGTCAAAGAGGGCGACATTATCATTATTCCAGCCGGAACTCCCCATGGTTGGCTGGAGGTGCCGGTACATGTCGACTACCTGTCGGTCCGTCCAGATCCAGATCGCGTTCTCTCCGATAGCTACATAAATCCGGCTTTGGGTGATGAGTTTAAAATAAAGACGGAACAATAGGGCTTATCTCGCAATCGTCGGATTAGCGGATTGGTTCCTCATTTTCCGCTTCGAACAGCACTCAAAATGCTGGACAAGAGGCCATAGGTGGGGATACCTTCTGTTTGTCTTATTTGCAGGTGAGATGTCTGTTATTGATGTATAAAAACCTGTCCAATTAGTTAGTGCCCAGCACGGGAGAGAAAAATGATAAAAAAGTCTCTATTTAGTCTGACGCTCACAGCTGCGCTCGCATTTTTTGCCAGCTCAGCTAGCGTTTTCGCCCAAGACCTGGAATCGGTTATGCCGTTCAAGGTTGGAACATTTGCCATCGATGGCATACCAACAGTTGGCCTAGTAGTGCAGAACGACGAGTTGATCGTAGATCTTGCTGCCGCTAACCGCGCTTTAGAGCTTATACCCCGTTACGCTGCGTTAACTATACCCGGCGACTTGATTGGGATGATCTCACAATATGAATACGGCCTTAAATATCGAGTCTATGAGATCGTAAACCATCTCGTGGCAGAGGATCTGCTGAATGGCGATATGCCAAACTATGTACACCCTGTTAGTTCAGTGGACATCATGGCGCCGCTTCAATATCCGAGCAAACTCATGAATGCGGCTGTGAACTTCTACACTCACGCCTGCGAAGGCTGCAACGATGATGAGCGAGCAGCTCAGACTCTTAATCGCCAAGTGAACCGCGGCGTTCCCTATCTGTTCCTGAAGCCTACACGCGGCGCAATCATCGGAGACGGTGATGACATCCTCATGCCTTTCGGCCGGGACCGCATCGAGTGGGAAGTCGAGATGGCTATCGTGTTTGGCCGTTCAGGCAAGTACATCTCCGCAGACCGCGCCTACGATCATGTATTTGGTTACATGGTAGCGATGGATATCTCTGATCGCGGTGGTCGTCCACCTGGTGGCTACGGCTCCGGTTCAGATTGGTTTGTTGGCAAAGGACACGATACGTTCGCACCACATGGTCCTTGGATCGTGCCGAAGGAATTTTACGGCGATCCTATGGAACGTCTACATCAGACTTTGGTTATCGACGGCGTGACTGTCCAAGAAGCTCGAGCTGGCGACATGATTCACAACATTCCTGAGCTGATCGAGTATGCATCCTCGTTGATCACGATCTTTCCGGGCGATGTTATGCAAAGCGGAACATCTGGCGGAACGGGAGCGGGCCGAGTTGAGCGCGCGACGGGCTCGGGCTTTCTTGTTGATGGAGAGACTATTGAGGCCAGCATCGAGGGCATCGGAACGCTGCACCACACGGTTAGAATTGAGACAGGTATTCCTAGTGACTTATCCGGTTCACAGTTGCCGCCGGTTAGCTCTTATAGAAATTAATTAGCAGTACCTTAAGCGCTGGTTAGTGCTTAGAAGATGAAGAAGGGGCGGAATTCATTTGCAAAGATGAAGCCGCCTTTTTTTTGGCAAAATTTTTGTAGATTAAGAAAGCGACGGCCACAAAGGTATCACGTAAGCTGCCGTAGAAGTGAGTAACGCTGGCTAGGTTTTCACAGTGACTTTAAGTGTTGCAGCATGGTATCTACGCCGCTGCGTGCAAACGGATCATCAGGACAGTTGTCGACCTTGCCGGCTTCTTCGAAGAGTGCAGCTACCTCGCAATCCTCAACCAACATCGAGTAGCGCCAAGAACGAGATCCAAAGCCAAGATTTTCCTTTTTAACTAGCATTCCCATCGCGTCAGTAAAGTCGGCATTGCCATCTGGCAGCATTTTCACGTTTTTGACGTTCAACTGTTTCGCCCATTGAAACATCGAGAATGCATCGTTGACGCTAACGCAGTAAACCTCATCTACACCCAGTTCTTTCAACTCAGGATAGTGCTTCTCATAGCCAGGAAGGTGGGTGCTGCTGCACGTCGGGGTGAATGCACCTGGCAGGGCAACGACGATTACGCGTTTGCCCCTAAAGATCTCCGAGCTCTTAACGTCCTTCCAGGCAAATGAATTTTCACCTTCCATGGATTCATCGCGAACTCGAGTCTTAAATGTCACTTCTGGGATATGAGTTACTTGAATGCTACTTGCGGTCTGATTCATTTTGCTCTCTTCGTATATTAAGTGAAAACGAGACCGCACAATAAGCAAAATTAATTCATTGGTAAAACAATTTATTACGATTACTGTTATTGGTAAAAACGATTAAATCGCGATTTAGGCAAGGGGGTAGGGCCGTTTATAAGAGGGGTGCAATAGGTCTAATTAGAGCATTTCTAGAATCGAGACCAACTCCTCCATAGTAGCGGGCAGTCCCGGCTCCAGTAGTTCCGACTTCGCCAATGTGTATCGCTTCTGAATATTCTCTAGCGTGTTTGCATTGCGCGTTCTACGGTAAGTGTGGATATACATTCCAATCTCGACCGCGAATGCACTACGACGAACAACGACAGTCTGCTTTTGTGCGCCGAGTGCGCTGCGCACAACGATTATTGCTGCATCCTGAAGTGTCTCATCCTGTCTTAGGCGTTCTATTAAGGATGATTGCGCGGATAAAAAGTGAGGCGTCGACAGAACAAACAGCAAAGAGATTAGAATTTTCGAATGCGCATTAAGCATCACCAAAGATTACTCCGAACCAATCAGAGTCTCTATATAAAATAGTTCGAAACCATTCAGCAAATTATCAGCCTCATCGCAATCATACTCAGGGACATGTTCCTCGGCAAAATTTTGAGGCTGGGTTCTTTCTGCGGTTGCCGGTTGAGGGTATGAGATCTCTCCCACTACAGGAGAGGCGTAAGGCATCATTAGCCGGTTGATTCAGTATAAGGCGAGCAAGTGTGGCTACCTAGGTTGGGAAGTATAAGGACCCCTTGTAGGCCAGCAATCAGCAGTATAAAGTCACTATCCCCCCAATCTTGCGCAGACGTCTAAATCTACCCTTGGTTATCCTGCACGGCCGTGGCAACGTTAGTGCTGAATACTAGCTGAAGTCCTTAGCTTCTTTTTCCAAACGAAATTGCCGCTGCAGCCTTTCAGCAGAAAACCTACTAGCTAGGAACAGACATACTGGTAATGGGTGCTAACTTCCGCTCACGTCTGTCAAAGATATTAATAGGAAGGATGGCTGAGAGGATTCTAGACTTCTTGAGAACAGACTTTTAAATAAATAAGCCTAGAAAGGTGTAAGGAGCTAATCTCCATATTGACTGGCGAATGGAAGTTGTTGCCCCAATCTGGATGTATCGCCGCGGTCAAGTAGCTCTAAAAGCAGCATTTATTAACGTGACTAAGCAAGATAGATCCTATTTCCAATTGAGTGGGGGCATTGGAGGGTTTCTAAAATCCTGCCCAAAGAAAAACATAAATGTATAGTGTTGCTCTGACCCTGTTACTACCATTCACTCATTGGCAGACGCTGGACCTTTAGCTTGAGAAGGCTCTTTACTTACGAAAAGAAATTCACGAACCGAAAAATAGAGGCCTGTGATCATCAGAGCAAAAACTAGCATAGCGATATAAAATAGCGTCATAGGGCTCATGATTTCCGCCCAGCTATCGCCATAAGTTTGAAATAGATCCCAAAACACAATATTGAAGGCACCCATACCGCGGTGAAGAGCCCTTCATCATAATTCCCTGAGAACCAAAGGAAGCCAGAAACGGCAAACGATATTGCCACTGCCATTAGTAAAAAAAAGTCTGATTGTTTGAACATATTCCTTCCTCGATTATTCGTCAAAAAACCCAACAGCAGCAAGCAAGCAGCCTACAACAGCGATTCCAGCGAGAGTTCTTACTCCGCTGTGACCCAGAATTGCAAACGATTCCAGCTCAAAAATATTGAGAACTATACTCGCTACAAGAAAGATCGAGAGAATCAGTAATCCAAAACCAGAATATACACTGGCTTTTTTTGCTGGACTTAGATTCCCAGTGTAAAAAAATTTAATCATGTTTTAATATCTCGCATAACTGGAAAATAACGTCTGCTTTGATACTTTGGATCTATCCTTTAAGGAATAAGGATAGCTGAGATTGAGTGAAATATCAAAAGGCTGAGACGGTGAGGGTGATCAAACTTCTACAGATTAGGAGCTCGGCAGAACGAAGTTAGTATCGATTGCGGATAAACTGGGAGTAATCACGAAATTTCTCAGTTTAGCAGTACAGCTATTTCTTCTTCGATAAGATCTTTATCCAGCAATTCATCATACAGCTCATGTGGAATGTTGTTGGTCGCGAGTCCCAAAATTGCCCCCAGCACAGTTCCGCGATGCACATTATCACCACCGAGATTAGCATTCGCGAGTAGGCCGGCCTTCGGTTGTTCTGCGTACTTGTAAGCGAGATAAAGTACGCTGGGCCAAGAGTCAGTTATGTAGCAAGCTGAAGAGAACAGGCGGCCTACAACGTCATTGTCGGAATGTACTTTGCTTCAGTAACTCAGGCATAGCCATTCTGATGCTACGCTTAGCCCAGGTGGCTATTATTTTTTGAGCGGAGACCGCTTCCACTCGAAACAGTAGCGCATCTAGTAGTCCGACATAGTCGCTGCAAACTTTCGCCAAATATTCGTCTGGGTGAGTAAGTTGCAAATGCTTGTGACAGATGGCTTGGACGATTTCAAGTGAAGTGCCACGCACTCGTTCAGATATCAAAATGGGAGCGATTGTTACTAGGCCTCCAATAGATGCTGTATCATGTGTCACGGCGCCGCACTTATTGCGATTTTTACCAGCAGACAAGTTCGCAAAAAATCCCCGATGATAGGATTCTGCATATGTATCTGGATGCAATGCCGGGTCGGCTGTCATTAGTTCGATGTAGGCATTAAGAAATAGGTCCTCATTGTAGTGTCCGCCGTTAGCTGCGAGAGTTCTCATTGTGGCTCTGGCGCAGTGTGCATTAAGAGTATTTTCCCCAGCGCGCATACCCTGATGATAGTGTTGATTTGATTGATCCCAGAACTGTCGCTTACCCTTAAGTATCACGTCGCCCACAATTTCGGCCTGAGATCTTTTGGAATTACGCGCATTACGCCCGCCTTGCTTGGTGGAATGAAGTGACATGATCGATGAAGGATGGCGCTTAGGAGCGGCTTCAAGCTTGGTGATCCCTCCGGAGAACTGTTTATAAATATCCATTAGGTTGTAATACCAGTGCACAGGCATGGATAAAGAGTCTCCTATAAACATGGATTGCAATGAGGCTGCTGCCCGCTGTTGAGTTATCGATAAACTGTTCATGCTGTTACCTAATTTATTTCTAGCGATTGACTTTGGTAGGTGGTAATGGAGGTGATACGTATTGGGAACAATTACGGATTGCCGTAGCTGAAGCTTTGGCTTGCTGTTAGGGTTAGACTTTTCGCACTAATAGAATACATGATCTGGGCTATTGGTTCGTGCCCATAAGTCAAAATAATAGAGTAATAGTAACATGGCATCATCAAAACTCAGTACTGCACAATTGCAGGGGAATCTGCGTCGCTTTATTATTTTTCGGCTGTTCTATTCCGCTCGTTTTTACTATCCAGTATTTACCGTGTTGTTCTTAGACTATGGACTGACACTAGAGCAGTTTGCCATTCTTAATATTGTATGGGCACTTACTATAGTGCTGGCGGAAGTGCCCTCAGGTGCGTTGGCGGATATCGTCGGTCGTAAGCGTTTGGTGGTTTTTGCGGCGATCATGATGGTGGTCGAGATGGCTTTGATCGTATTTGCGCCGATTGGCGCATCGCCTTTTCTATTCCCCCTGTTTCTTGCCAACAGAATTTGTTCCGGTTTGTCTGAAGCCGCTGCAAGTGGAGCCGATGAGGCATTAGCCTATGACTCGCTAAAGGCTCTGGGGCGCGAAGACGATTGGGCAAAAATCTTACAGCGCACGACGCAAGTTGTTTCCATCGGGTTTTTCATGACAATGATTCTTGGGGCATTCGCCTATGATTCGAACATGGTGAATGGTTTGCTTTCGGCCATAGATCCGCAATGGCAGTTGTCCAGCAATCTCGTTATCCGTCTGCCGATAATATTAACGCTGATGACCTCGTTTATCGTTCTCGGCACCGCTTTAGGGTTTCATGATATTGATGTCGGCGAGGACCAACTCTCCGACTCGCAGCAACTGACAGGGAATTTTCTATTAAATCCTTTTCGTAAAATAGTAGTTGCCGCGAAATGGACTATTAACCACCGGTTTGTGTTGTTTGTCATACTGGCGGCGCTGGCCTTGGACAGTGTGGGTAGACAATTTGTGGTTCTTGCCAGTGAATACTACCGCGTTATAGATATACCTGTGAGTTGGTTCGGATTTATCGGGGCAGGCATGTCTTTAGTGGGGATGGTGAATGCGATATTGTCTCGTTATCTTGTTACAAACCACTCGCCGCTATTCAACTTTTTAACACTCTCTTTTCTTTTAATGCAGTGGTTGCTTGGGCTTGGTTTGGCTATTCCATATTACGGTGTAATTTTCGCTGTTGGCGCGTTCGCGATGATGGGGATGGTGCAGTTTCAGTCTAGTTATTACATCAATAAGGAAGTTGATTCTGTACATAGGGCGACGGTTCTCAGCTTCAAGGGACTAGCCTTAAATTTGGGGCTTGGATTTGCGAGTCTTCTATACACTGCTTATGTGGCGCTATTGCGAGCGCAGCAAGAAGGCACAGTGCCCGAGGAGGCCCTTCGTGATGCCATATTCTTGGATGCTCTGCGCGGCTTTCCTGTCTACTTTTTGGCACTCTTCCTAATTGTCTTGCTGCTAGGGCGAGCATCGATAAAACCTCTAAGCGCAGTTCTCTCTAGACGTTAAAACCCAGTTGGAAATAAATAAGGTGCTTGGCTGGTCTGAGCAGCTAGTTATGGCGTACTACAGGGAATATTTTTTAAAAGTAGGTGAAATGTGCAGTCCCTATCAAGTAAGAATGCAATATCGTATGAAGTTCTACCAACATCCCGTCCAATATCCCTCCACGGTGAAAATGTCGAGGCCAAGCGGCAAGAGCTGTTAGATTATTTCGTCTCTACCTGGGAGCAGTATGAGGCTCTGTTCTCTCCACTTAAGGATGAGGCCTTGTACACCGCGGCGGAGTCCTTGCGGCACCCTCTGATCTTCTATTTCGGGCATACGGCTACGTTCTATGTGAATAAGATGATATTGGCTCAATTTACTGACGCGCGTGTAGATTCTGAATTGGAGGCCATGTTTGCCATCGGTGTCGATGAGATGTCCTGGGATGATTTGGACTCCGCTCACTATGACTGGCCGACAAGAGGGATCGTTAAAGAATACCGAGACAAGGTCAAGGCGCGAATCTGTGCCTTCATCAAATCCATGGAGATCACGCTGCCTATCACTCAGCAATGCCCGGCATGGTTAGTCTTGATGGGCATTGAGCATGAGCGGATTCATCTTGAAACCTCGTCTGTGATCATGCGGATGTTGCCGCTGGATCTTATTGATGCGACACGAGCCGAATCGTGGCCAGTTTGCACAGAGGCAGGTATCGCGCCGGCTGTTGAATGGCTGTCGATACCTGCGACTGTGGTAAAGCTCGGCAAGAGTGATAGTGATCGTAGCTACGGTTGGGATAACGAGTACGGTTACGATGAACAGAAGTTAGAGCAATTTAAGGTCGCTACGACCTTGGTAAGTAATCAGGACTTCCTGAAATTTGTGCAGGCATGGGGTTATAAGAAAGCTCGCTACTGGACAGCAGAAGGCAGGCAGTGGTTGGACTACACCCAATCACAGCACCCGAAATTCTGGCGAACTACACTGAGCGGGAAGTTTCTGCAGAGGAATCTGTTCTCGGAAATGCCCTTGCCGATGGATTGGCCGGTCGAGGTGAATTACCTGGAGGCGAAAGCCTACTGCAATTGGATGCGGGAATGCATTGGTGAGCCGGTGAGATTGCCAGTGGAGGCTGAATGGTCTGCGCTGCGTCTGTCAGAATTGGGAGAGGGTTCCGGCGAGGGCAATATTAATTTAGACCAGTATGCCTCGTCCTGCCCAGTGACGGTAAACCGGCATGGAAGGTTGTATGATGTCACTGGCAATGTCTGGCAATGGACAGAATCACCTATCGATGGGTATCCAGGCTTCAATGTACATCCTTGGTATGACGATTTCTCGACGCCGACTTTTGATGGCAAGCATAATTTGATTAAGGGTGGGTCTTGGATATCTACAGGGAACGAAACCCTTGCGTCATCGCGCTACGCATTTCGCCGACACTTTTTTCAACACGCAGGATTTAGAATGGTTATATCTGAGCAAGAGCCTGAGACACAGGCGCAAGATAATGTTTATGAAACAGATGAGTTGATTGCGCAGTACTGTGAGTTCCACTATGGCAATGAATATTTCTCTGTGCAAAATTTCCCGGTCGCGTGCGTGCAGACGCTCATGACTCATGTTCAAGCGAACAGTATCGCTACAGATCGAGCTCTCGATTTGGGTTGTGCGGTAGGTCGGTCCTCATTTGAGTTGGCGAAGAATTTTCAGCATGTGGATGCGTTAGATTTTTCTGCGCGTTTCGTGCAGCAGGGAGCGAAGTTGCAGGCACACAATCGGCTGCGCTATACGCTTCCAGTCGAGGGCGATATCGTCGAGTATCGAGAAGTCTTACTGGATAAATTGGGCTATGACGATGTGAAAGACCGAGTTGATTTTTTACAAGGTGACGCTTGCAACCTGAAGCCACAGTTCACTAACTACAATGTGGTTTTCGCCGGCAATCTAATTGACCGGCTCTATGAGCCTGCGATGTTCCTGAAAGACATACAAGTTCGTATAGTGTCCGGTGGCTTGTTGGTCTTGACTTCACCTTATACCTGGCTCGAAGAATATACCGATAAGTCTAATTGGCTAGGGGGCGTAAAAGTGAATGGTGAAAACTTTAGTACTCTGGACGCGCTTAAACAACAGCTCTCAGACAGCTTCGATTTTGAAGAGGCCGTAGACGTGCCCTTTGTGATCCGCGAGACAGCTCGCAAGCATCAGCATACAGTGGCTCAAATGACAATTTGGCGTAAGCGCTAGACGGCCTCACCTATGAAAATTCGTGCAATGAAGCACCATGAATTTTATGAAAAGTTGCCGAGGCGTGCCCGCTATAACCTAAGCGATGCCTGCGGGGCGACGGCGACTCTGCAAGATATTTTGAGTGTTGATGAGATCGCCGCTTTAGCGTCAGTACCTTTGATATATGGCAGTGTAGAGGGCAGAGATGATCTCCGTTCTGGTATCTATAATTTGTATCAGCAGCTCTACCCAGAACTGGGTATCGACCACATCACTGTGCTTAGTGGTACAGAGGAGGGCCTGTTCTCTATCATGGCCTGCATTCTGAAGCCCGGCGATGAGGTGATCGGAATGCTGCCCTGCTATCCATCACTCTCTGATCTTCCCGCGTGCTTTGGCGGCGTATTCAAGCCAGTAGAGCTCAATTCTGGAAATCGATGGCAGCCATCCATTGGAGATTTCGCTGCGCAGGTCAGTGAGCGTACGAAAGGAATAGTTATAAATTCTCCGCACAATCCAACTGGCATGCTGCTAGACCAAGGCTTCGTAGATAGTCTAATTGCTCTTTGTGAAGAGCATGATCTGTATCTAATTTCTGATGATGTATTCGCGTTCTCGGATTTTTCCGGAATTGGCTGTCAGTTAAATGTACTGAAATACGAAAAAGCCATACTAGCGAATGTGCTCTCTAAGACCTTTGGATTACCCGGAGTTCGCATCGGTTGGGTGATGACGAGAAACGAAAAGCTAAGCAAATTGATTCGTGACTTGAAAACCTACAACAGTATCTGTCAGTCGCAGCTCGATGAGCAGGTGGCCTGTTTTGTAATGCAGAAAGCTGATGCGCTTATCAAGCGTAATAATGAAATTGTACGCGAGAATATTGAATTGTTTGATGGTTTCGTTGCTAACAACAACTCTTTGAGCTGGCATAGACCGGAAGCGGGTATGCTGGGCTTAGTGCATTCAAGTGAGCCTCTTAAGCCTCTGCTCGATTCTTGGTTCGAGAAGGATGTGCTAGTTCTACCCGGAGAGCTATTCAGTATAGAAGGGGATTACTTTCGTGTGGGTTTTGGCAAAAAAGAATTTTCGAAGGCTCTCGCCTGTATTTCTGCAGATTAGCAAGTTTTGCTCTGGGCCGATCTGACTTAGTTGGTGACAGATTTTACAGTTTTCTTGGATGATTCTTGATACTTTCTTTGCTCAAGAGCTGCTGACTCAGAGGCAATTGAAAGTGCCGGCGCCATTGCGATACCTGGAAACAGCACGATTAAGCTGGTTTTCATGCTCCTCTCCGGTTTAAAAAGGGCACTGTTTCTGTGCTTTTGTTATGCCATTTCTGGGGGTTCCATTTTTTATTTGCTTAGACGCAGTGTATCTCGCTGAGCGGCGCTTTTATTGATTTACATCAGGGTATTTCGAGTCAGGCCGTTTTGATTTATAACAATGTTTTGCAGTGAGGTGCAGTTTAGGAATTCATGTTCAGCACTGCCGAATCTCCACATATTCCATCTGTCTTCGCGCTATACATCCGGTGCTGATAGGCTGAATTGCACAAAGCCATAGATTGGCTATACTGTGCATCTTTTCTGCACACAATAAGGAGAATTCGCAATGGGCAAGCCTAAAATCGCCGGGATGGTAGCCGGCTTAGCATTACTGATCGTGGTGGTAGGTTGGGCGTCGACGGCTCCATATCTTAGTAATTCGGGGCTCGGTCGCACGCCGGGCGTAATGATTGGAGGCACTATTACTCCAGCCCCGAATGATTTCTCGCCGCTTAACGACAGCGTTCGCGGCCCTTTGATGTTTAAGCTATCCGGTTTCCCTCCATTCGTTAATTACCTTTCTTGGGTTGGCATGCCAGACGGCGTAATCACGGCAACCCGCCCGGACAACGGATACTGGGCCCGACGTGTCCGTTCAAATGGCGGTGATGGATTGCTGCGCATAGGTGACGAGACATTCGAGATGACGGCTACGGAGATTCATGGCGATGATCGTATTGCCATGATGAGACTATGGGCTGCTAAGTCAGGCGGCCGAACACTTGATGAGCCAGCATATCCGGGCTCAGAACCCCTTGGTGAATGGAAAGTGTTCTTCTGGACTCCTAGGCCCTAGGATCACTAAATCAGAATCTTGAAAATTCTGAAAGTCAAAGCTGCGGACAAGAACGGAAATATCTCATATCACGTGCGCAGCGATGACTCTAACTCAGGCTTCTAGCCACTCAATCGCTGCGCTTTCTCTGTCCAAATCGAATGATTTCATTCCCAAGCCGGGAATGAGTTTGCCTTCGATCTCGGTAGCCGTTTGTATCCAGCCTTGAAAAAAACACGGCAATTCGATCAATTTTTTGAACCAATCGAAATATTTTTGGCAGGTTTTTTAGCTCCAAAACGATAGCTCCTATGGTGAGCATTTCTAATTCGCCTATACGGTACATCAAAAGTCCGTGTTCCATGTCCATAATTGCTGCAAACATATTATCTAGCACTTTCTTCATCTGATCGCGATCGATCTTGCCGCTAAATTCCACGTCGACTCGATTGCTGCTTACTTTTATGATGTTCATCCTAGTGCGTTCCTGAATTAAGAGTTAGGCTCATTCTATCTGCAGAAATCTGTTTGCCAATTGAGGTGTATCAATCATCACTAACTTGGGAGTTTGAGTGATTGGTGAAGAGCGGGAATTCAGTAAGCTCGTCTTTACTTAGCAAATAACCCAGCGTCAATATCTTTAAACGCCTTGAACTCGAGAGCATTGCCCGACGGGTCAATAAAAAACATGGTGCCTTGTTCGCCCTGCTCACCCTTGAAACGAACGTAGGGCTCGATGATAAATCCGTCGATGAATTCGGCCACTGTATTCGCCAACGCCTCCCACTCATCGAAATTTAGTACCACGCCAAAGTGCGGCACGGGCACGCCGTGCCCGTCTACTCCATTAGAGATACTCGGAACCTTGCCTGACTTTCCAATGGCTGGGTTGAGGTGGGTGACCAGCTGATGTCCGAATAAATTAAAATCGATCCATTCTTGCCCGCTGCGGCCTTCGGGCAGGCCCATTTTCACACCATAAAAATCCCTTGCTTCATCGATATCGCGTACCTGAATAGCTAGGTGGAAAGGGGTGAGTGTCATAGTGTCTCCAAAGATTAACTAGGGTGAGGCCCAAATCCAAAATACAGTAGTTTAAGTGCAGGGAAAAGTGATGGTTTTGTGTCCGGGTCCTACTATTATTGACAGTATTAAAAATAACGCTGCAAGACAGCGCAAGAGCAGCAAGATAGCCATAAAACTGGCGTGTGAAATGAGAAATGTTAACTATTTATCGAATTGACTGCTGAAACTGCTGTATTTTTGCCCTAACCCCGTTTATTTTACACAGGATACCAACAGTACTTGGAGAGTCATAAATGATAATAACTAAACGACAAATTTCGAGATTCCTTCTAGCCTTAGGTGCGCTCGTTTGTGCTCCCCTCGCTCTGGGTCAAACCGGTACCAGCGTGGAAGAAGGAGACTGGCCGTATTACCACGGCAGTGAAACCTCTGTTCGTTATTCGCCTTTGGATCAAATAAACGCCGAAAATGTTGCCGATCTAGAGATAGCTTGGAGATTCTCCACGGAGAACTTTGGTCCTTCAGCAGATTTCGTGAATCCATCAACACCCCTAGAAGTTGATGGGGTTCTGTATGCGAACATCGCTAGTACCCGCAATGTAGTGGCGTTGGATGCCACGAACGGTCAAGTACTGTGGTTGTGGAGATCTCAGGAAGGCGATCGATTCGACAATGCGCCGCGTAAAGGCTCTGGGCGTGGAGTTGCTTTCTGGAGCGATGGTGACAAGTCGCGAGTAATAGACGTTACACCCGGGTATCAGTTGGTGTCACTAGATGCTGCGACTGGCATTCCTGATCCGACTTTTGGTGAGAATGGCATCGTGGACTTGTATTTGGGTTTGCGCAACGCTGACGATCCACGCTATCCCTACCCAGATATTGGACTTTCTGCGCCACCCTTAGTTATGAATGATGTCATCGTGGTCGGGGCTGCACACAGAACAGGCGGTCGACCGCGGTCTAAGTTCAACACTAAAGGCGATATACGTGGCTTTGATGTGCACACTGGTGAGTTACTGTGGACCTTTCATACCATTCCTGAGCGGGGCGAAGTCGGCTTTGAAACCTGGCTCGATGAAGGTGTCGAGTTTACGGGCAATTCCGGCGTATGGGCTCCTATTTCCGGTGATTCGGAATTAGGTATTGTCTATCTGCCAGTTGAAGACCCCACAGGTGACTACTACGGCGGCGACCGACCTGGCGCCAACCTATTTTCTAGTGGCTTGGTGGCGCTAGATGTTAGAACCGGTGAGCGGAAATGGCACTATCAGTTTATCCATCATGATATCTGGGACTGGGATGTTCCCTCAGCTCCGCTGATTACCGATCTACCAAACGGTCGAAAGGTAGTTATGTCTGTCACAAAGCAGTCTTGGGTCTACACCTTCGACAGAGAGACTGGCGAGCCTATCTGGCCAATTGTAGAGCAGCCAGTTCCAGCAGGTGACGTGCCAGGAGAATGGTATGCGCCGACGCAGCCTTTCCCGACTCATCCGGCTTCATTTGATCGACAGGGTTTCGGAGAAGATGATCTTATCGATTTTACCCCTGAGCTTCGTGCTATGGCGTTGGAAGCGATCAAAGACTTTCGTCTTAGCCCATCTATATTTACGCCGCCATCTCTAGCTGATGCGCCGGACGGCACACGTGGTCTGCTTAGCTTGCCTTCCTCCACGGGTGGTTCCAACTGGGAGGGCTCTGCTCTCGATCCAGAGACCGGAATTCTGTACGTACCCTCAAGAACCCAGCTACAGGTATTAGCATTGGCAAAGAACGAAGAATCTGACATCGATCTTAGTCAGGGCTTCGGTGTTCGCGTGCCACGTATACAAGGGCTCGAGGTCGTCAAGCCCCCATACGGTCGTATAACGGCGATCGATATGAACTCGGGCGATCACCTTTGGATGATTGCGAATGCCGACACGCCAGATCGAATAAAGAATCATGCTTTGCTAGAAGGTGTCGATCTGCCGCGCACAGGCGTGCCAACGCGATCGGGGATCTTTGTGACTAAGAGCCTGTTGTTTCAAGCTGAGGGTACAGGAGCGGCCGGAGCTAGTCCGACCTTCCGAGCTATCAATAAAGAAACGGGTGACATTGTTGCCGAGATTGACTTGCCGTTTAACCAGACCGGTTTGCCCTTTACCTACGAGCACGAAGGGAAACAATACATTGCCATGTTTATTGGTGGCGCAGGAAATCCTGCGGAGTTGGTTGTCATGGCACTGCCTGATTAAGTCGGATAGTTAGCGAAAATACGCGCAGCCTGAGCTGCTGTTAGCAAAGGAAGTATAGGGAGGCCCAAGCCGGTTTCACAATGCTTCCTTTTCTTCATTCTGGCCCTCTGAAAAGCACTAGATATCTACTCAGAACCCAATAACGCGCGCGCGTCTGTTAGACTCTTTGACGATGTCTCTAATTATCCGCTCCTTAAGGTCTGGCCAATGATGCAGACTATTCTCTCCTGTGCAGTCATTGCCGTGTTGACCGCTTCTTTTGTACTGGTATTGCGCTGGGGAAACCTAATCCTAGTAGGGCAAATGCCTACGCGCTTTTTCGCGTTCTTTTCAATACTATTTACCTCTGGCCTTGATGTTGGCTTGATCATGTTCCCGCTAACTGAGTTTCCAATTTATGAAATTGAGGCAGCCTACGGCTTCACCAACCCACTCGCTATTGAATTCGGTTTCTGGGGATTCCTGATCTGGGTCTTCTATTTTCTAACCACATGCTATTTCTGCATTATCGAGCCACGCGTGAAGATATTTGAGATACCGTGGGTGAAGCTCGTCAACAACATTATTATCATTGCCACCTGTGCGTTCAGTGGGTTCTTGTTCTTACAGTATTTGCCCGACTATATTGTAGGCATCACGCCTTTCTTCCGATTTGCTCTTGTGGCGCTTGTCGTGTTGGCGGCTGTATATTCCAGTACCGATATTCGCTATGTGAAAATTCTAAGTTTGTCCTCTGCTTGGTTGTTCTTTGCGCTCATTGCAGTGATGTGGGCGTTCGGAGGGCTGGGCTTAAGCGGCTTGGTTGCAAACCTTTTCCACATCGGTGACTATTTCGTGAATATCCACCGCTTCGTTTTGCCGTTCTCCGACTACCACGCATTTTATCTGTTCTGGTGGTTTGCCTGGAGTATCATGATTGGGCAGTTCGTTTCACGCTTCGTGGATGGACTGCGAACTTGGCAGCTCCTGCTCGCGCTCTTGCTAATACCGTCTATACCAATCTCACTATGGTTCTCTGTTCTATTTGGAGTCTATGAACAGGGCTTGGATATTTCGGGTTTCATGAATGGCTTCATGGTGCTGGTAGGAATCATTTTTGTTGTTAATTCCCTAGACTCATTAACGAGGTTGTATACCGACAATCTGCAACTCACGGTCGATCGCCTTGGTAAATTGAAATACGTCGGAGTGCATTGGCTCTTGTTATACAGTCTAATTCTCTTTTACCAATTTACGCCGCTACAGATTGAATGGATTGGTTTGGTGGTCATAGGGCTCTACTTGGGCATTATGATTTTGATTATTTTTCGGAGACAAATGCTGGCCGATCCGGTAAATGGGTAGCGCAAAAATTATGGAAGAATTTGATTACATAATAGTAGGTGCTGGTTCTGCAGGCTGCGTATTGGCGAATCGGATTTCCGCGAACTCCGGCAACAGTGTGCTGCTGGTGGAAGCAGGCGGCAGTGACCGAAACATTTTCGTGCAAATGCCCACGGCCCTGTCCTATCCCATGGCGATGGACAGGTTCAATTGGGGTTATCACTCCGATCCAGAGCCGGGCTTGGACGGCAGGCGAATTTCTTGTCCTAGAGGGAAGGGCCTAGGAGGCACCTCAACAATAAATGGCATGGTCTATGTGCGCGGCAACGCTCACGACTTTGAAGAGTGGGAGACGCTAGGAGCCAAAGGCTGGGGTTATCTAGACTGCATGCCGTACTTCAAGCGTGCCGAATCATGGATTGAAGGTGGCGATACCTATCGCGGAGGAGACGGTCCCCTGGGCGTGTGCGGTGGCAACGACATGCGCATGAATCCCTTATACCGCAGCTTCATCGATGCGGGTGTAGAAGCCGGCTATCCCGAAACCAAAGATTACAATGGAGAGTATCAAGAAGGTTTTGGCCCTATGCACATGACGGTGCGAGGCGGCGTGCGGGAATCTACGGCACGGGCCTATTTGAATCCCGTCATGCATCGATCGAACCTCAAAGTCATCACTAATGCCTTGGTGCACCGTGTTGAATTTGATGGAGAACAGGCTACCGGTGTTTCTCTAAAAACGAAGAGAGGAATTGAATCTATCCGTGCAACGCGAGAGGTGATTCTGACAGCCGGTGCAATCGCTTCACCGATGCTGTTGCAACGTTCTGGTGTCGGCAGCGAAGAAGTTCTAGATGCAGCAGGTGTAGATACAGTGCGCAGGCTTCCCGGTGTTGGAGAAAACCTACAAGACCACCTCGAGGTATATTTTCAATTTCATTGCAAGCAGCCTGTAAGCCTAAACGACAAGCTAGGCCTAATCAGTAAGGCGCTAATAGGTGCCAGGTGGCTGTTGTTTAAGGATGGCCTCGGTGCTAGCAATCATTTCGAATCCTGCGCATTCATTCGTTCGAAACGCGGCTTGAAATCACCGGATATTCAGTATCATTTCTTACCTGCTGCGATGCGTTATGATGGCACCCCCTCTGTTCCCGGGCACGGCTTTCAAGTGCACGTTGGTCCAAACAAGCCCAAAAGCCGAGGCCGTGTGAGAATAAAATCAGCCGATGCTACGGACTCTCCGAGTATTCTGTTCAATTATTATCAAGCTGATGAAGATATCGAAGCCTGGCGGCAATGCATTCGCTTAACTCGCGAAATTATGCAGCAACCTGCCATGGACCCTTATCGCGGAGAAGAGATCCAGCCGGGATTGAGTGTTAGCAGTGACGCGGAAATAGATGCTTGGGTTAAACAGAATATTGAGAGTGCATATCACCCAGCCGGCACCTGTAAGATGGGTGAGGCCAGCGATCCCTTAGCGGTAGTGGACAAGGACTGTCGGGTTCATGGGCTGAGTAATCTAAGAGTTGTGGATGCCTCAGTCTTTCCCAGCCTACCAAATGGCAATATCAACGCGCCGGTAATCATGGTTGCAGAGAAGATTGCTGATGTGATTCTAGGCGTTGATCCGCTGCAAGCGGCAGCGGTCTCTATCAATGTGCCCAAGAATTGGCAGAGCCAGCAACGTGAAGGAAGCCCCGTAAGAGACGTTGAGTAACATTCAATAGAGTCCAGAGATGCCAAGTTGGCTTACCGCCTCAGTAATTGAATCACACTGTTAATGAGGTAGAATCAATGGCTGTTATCTAGTGTGCGGCGGAATTACGCATATAAAGGTAGCCCAGACCCGTAGTTTAGACCTTGTGCTATTTATAGTGCCCGTAGGAGACGCCTTGAATAATTCCACGCGATACCCCAAACCTCGTTTTCTTTCAGTAGTCATCGGCCTCACAGGCGCTCTGCTGCTGTGGATGGGAGTCTTACTATTGGCAGCTGGTGGTTCGCTCTACTATGCCTTTGCGGGTGTTGTGCTGCTAGGCAGTGCCATTTTTCTATTCCGAGGAGATGCACGAGGTGCGCAGCTCTACGGAGCATTTCTGGTTTTTACCTATCTTTGGGCACTGTACGAATCCGGTTTGGATGCCTGGGCACTAATGCCGCGTGTCGCTATGTTCAGCGTGCTGGGTCTTTGGTTTGTTCTACCTCGAGTTCGAAGAGGATTATTGCAATCGACGCCTGCTCCCTTGTTTCAGCAACGATCAACTCAGGCCACGCTAGGAGGTTTGACGCTGCTAGTTGTCGCCTTGTTTTTCACTTCGGGTTTTGAGGTTGGCAAGCCGAGTGCGGCAGGCACTGGACAGGTAAATAATGCGACAGGAGATTGGTCTAATTATGGTTCCTCTAAAACTGGCACTCGCTATGCCGCAACCGATCAGATAAGTCTTGAGAACATAGGTCAATTGGAAAGAGCATGGGAAATTCGTACCGGGGTGCCCGGCGCCTTCAAAGGCACGCCGATTCAGATCGATGACGGTCTCTATATGTGCACGGGTCAGAACATAATCCTGGCTCTGAATCCGGACACTGGCGAAGAACGCTGGCGATTCGATCCCGAACTGCAGTCGCCGAAGATTGGCTTTTGGGATACTTGCCGTGGTGTGACTTACTACGATAGTCCAGAGTCTGACCCTGCCGCGGAGTGTGCTGAACGGATTCTTACGGCGACTACCGATGCGCGTTTGATTGCTGTTGATAAGAAGTCAGGAATTCCCTGCAGCGGCTTCGGCGTTAATGGTGAGATCAGTTTGCTTAGCGGCATGGGCGAAGTCGTGCCGGGATTCTATTTTGTGACTTCACCGCCAACGATAGCCAATGACGTATTAGTGTTAGGTGGTTGGGTGCTCGACAATCAAATGACGGAAGAGCCATCCGGTGTAGTACGTGGATTCAATCCCATGACAGGCGAATTGGTTTGGGCTTGGGACATGGGCCGTGAAGATAGAACTGGTTTACCGGCTCCAGGCGAAAACTATACGCGCGGCACGCCGAATGTGTGGAGTCTAACCAGTGCTGACGAAGAGCTCGGTCTTATCTATGTACCTACGGGCAATGCCACTCCAGATTATTTCGGCGGGCATCGAAGTGAAGCCATGGAGAAATATGCGAGCTCTATAATTGCACTCGATGCGCGAACGGGCAGAGTTAGGTGGAGCTTTCAAACAACGCATCACGATATCTGGGATTATGATGTTCCAGCACAGCCCACGCTGGTAGATATTCCGGTCAATGGTGTTATACGTAAGGCCGTTATAGTACCGACCAAGCGCGCAGAAATATTTCTACTCGATAGAGAGACTGGAGAACCAATCGCTGAGGTGGCAGAACTGCCTGCACCACAGACAGATATTCCAGAAGACTTCACAGTCGCTACGCAGCCGTTTTCGGTTGGCATGCCTTCCTTCGCCGATCAGCGCCTAACCGAGGCGGACATGTGGGGCATCACACCATTCGATCAGGCCGCTTGTAGACTGCAATTCAAGCGCATGCGCTATGAGGGTCCTCTTACTCCGCCGACTACAGGCCATGGTTCGCTTTACTATCCAGGCGTTGCTGGCGGAATGAATTGGGGCAGCGTGGCCGTGGATGAGATGAATCATCTGATGGTAGTCAACACCATGAACAATCCCTCGGTAGTACGTCTTATTCCTAGAGAAGATGTTAGGCAAAATGAAGGGTTCGGTATTGGAGGAGCGCAGGCTGGCACTCCTTATGCGGTCTATTCTTTTTTCTTTCTCTCACCTTTATTTGCACCTTGTATCGAGCCGCCCTATGGCGAGATGGCCGTAGTTGATCTCGCATCGCAGGAGATACTATGGCGACGACCGCTGGGTACTGCTAAGGAGCAGGGTCCGCTGGGTATTCCCAGCAGGTTGCCTTTGCCTATGGGTATGTTCTATAACGCGGGTTCAATCGTCACCGGCGGTGGTTTAATTTTTAATGCCGGTGTTGTTGATAGTACCGCTCGTGCTCTAGATGTATTTACTGGAGAAGAGGTCTGGACTGACAGCCTTCCCGGTTCGTCGACGGCCACACCAATGAGTTATGTGAGCCCGGTAACGGGCAAGCAGTATGTCATCGTTACCGTGGCTGATGGTGGTGGTGCGCTGCAGCTCGAGTCGGCAGTGGATGACGATGTTGAAACCGGTGATGTGCCAGGCGGTTATGTAATTGCCTATAGCCTGCCTGATTAATAGAGACTGGTATGTCGGCAGGTAGGCGGGAAAATTTAGATGCGCTGGATGGTGGATCATGACTCGATGTTAGGACTAAGTATCAATATTTTTATTTTTGGGGAGATGTAAAAATTATGCGGCGACTATTAAACAAAGACTGGGCGACAATGCTCGGCGGATTCTTTTTTCTATTTAGTGTTTCTTTAAGCAGCGCAGACATAGACCAGATGCGCTTGGATGCCATCGCGGCGGACATGCAATCTCGAATAGATGAAGAGCGTCTATCCGGAGCAGTCCTAATGATTGCCCAAGATGGTGAGCTGCAGATGAACAAGACTTTCGGTTATCAGAATGTGGAAGACCAAGTTCCTATGGCTATGGATACAATCTTCCGCATCTTCTCCATGACTAAGCCGATCACCGGCACTGCGCTGATGATTCTTCATGATGAAGGCAAGTTTCAGCTCAGCGATCCTGTGTCCAAATACATTCCCGAGCTTGCCGATGTAAAGGTTTTCACGGAATCCGATGCCAGCGGCAATATGCTGACCGAAGCGGCCAATCACGAGATGACTGTTCAGGAGCTGATGACTCATACCGGCGGCATCATGTATGTTCCGCCACTATCGGGCGGACCAGTGAGCCAAGCCATGATTGCTGCAGGGATCATGAGGCCCGATATTTCATTGGCGGAGCCAGATAGACAGTCTAGGAGAATTACCTCTGGGATATCAGCCGGGCTCGCAGTGGGTCTACAGCTATTCTGTTGATGTTCAGGGATATCTCGTTGAGGTCTTGTCAGGTCAGACTTTCGATGTGTTTCTAGAACAGCGAATTTTCGGACCATTGGGCATGGCAGACACAGGCTTCTTTGTGCCAGCTGATAAGGCTCATCGTTTCGCAAGACAGTACAACCAAGCAGCGACTGGCGGTCTTACGCGAACGGATACGGGGCAGTTTCTCAGCAAGCCGAAATTTTTTTCCGGTGGCGGCGGGCTAACCTCAACCGCTAGCGACTATATGAAGTTCGCGCAGATGCACTTGAATACGGGTGAGTTGGATGGCGTGCGAATCTTGTCTGAAGACGCGATTGCGATTATGCGCAGTAACCTTCTGCCTGAAGGTATCGACAATATTGCTAATATCTATCCGGGTAATGTCTTCGGTGTCGATTTTGCGGTCGTGAGTGATTCAGTTGCATTCAATGGAGCCCCTGAGGGCACGCATTGGTGGTGGGGTATTGCCGGTTCTTGGTTCTGGATTGATCCAGTGCAGAACATTGTGTTCGTCGGCATGATCCAGAACGACAATATTTTCTACTCTATTCAAACTCACGCGGCTATGCGCGAGCTGCTCTACAACTAAAGTAAAAGGGCTGGAGAGGATCAAAATTTAATCTCCCTCCAGCCCTGTAAGCGCTATTGTTGTATTGCCATTTCCAAGTTAGCGAACAACAATCATCTACGGCAGCACTATAAGGAACAGCGATCATGAGCAAAGGTCAAAATAGTAAAAAGGAAACCAAAAAGAAAGCGGCACTGACCCCGAAAGAGAAGAAAGCTGCAAAGGCTGCTGCCAAGCAAGGGAAGAGTGGCCTAGGTAACTAATACCCGAGCCCAAGATTGGTTAGAAGGGCCAGAGTATAGGCACAGTGCTTCTAAAGTAGCCCTCATGGCTGTGCTTTTTTCTTAGATCTCAACTGCCACTTTGTAGGTAGGGTCTTCGATGATATTTACATCGATGATCTTCTCGGCATTTTTCAATAGCTGCAAACAGTCAGGGCTAAGATGGCGCAGGTGTATCTCTTTGCCAGCCTTGAAATAGCGCTCTGTGATTTTATTCAAAGCCTCTATTCCAGACATGTCATTCACACGACTCTCTTTAAAATCGATGATCACGCTATCTGGGTCGTTTTTGACGTCGAATTTTTCAGCAAACGCCTGTGCTGAGCCAAAAAATAGCGGGCCATAAATCTCATAGTGTTTGACGCCGTCTTCATCAATGTATTTTCTGGCACGAATGCGCTTGGCATTCTCCCACGCAAACACCAACGCGGAAATGATTACTCCTATCAATACAGCCAGGGCTAGGTTGTGCAGTAGTACGGTGATTGCCGCTACTATGAAGCCTACTAGGTTGTCACGATTCGGCATCTTGCCGATTGCTCTTACACTGGCCCACTCAAATG
This sequence comes from uncultured Pseudomonadales bacterium, assembly GCA_949372635.1. Lineage (GTDB taxonomy): Bacteria > Pseudomonadota > Gammaproteobacteria > Pseudomonadales > Pseudohongiellaceae > UBA9145. The sequence continues at coordinate 167,939 of CASIAB010000008.1, read as the reverse complement.
TACCGATAGCAACCATGATCATTAAGCCAGTCAATGCGGCTATGGGCATTCTTTCTATGTAGTCAGCGCCAAACATTATGAAGACTAATAGCATGACAGAGGCCACTATTCCCGACAGGCGAGCTCGAGCGCCCGATGATATGTTGATTAGGCTCTGGCCGATCATTGCACAGCCGCCCATGCCAGAGAAAAAGCCTGTTACGAAGTTAGCTAAGCCTTGGGCAACAGCTTCTTTATTACTCTTGCCACGAGTTTCAGTAATTTCGTCGATCAGATTTAGCGTGAGTAAGCTCTCAATCAAGCCAACACCTGCCACTATGAATGCATAGGGTAAAATAATGGCCAATGTTTCGAAGCTAAAGGGTAGATCGGGTATATGAAAAGGTGGGAAGCGACCTTGGATGGAGCTTATATCGCCAACGTTGCGAGTGTCCACATCAAAGCCGAGTACAATTGCTGTTACTACTAAAATGGCAACCAGTGACGCAGGAATTGCCTTGGTGAGTCTAGGCAGCACCCAAATAATTAGCATAGTGAGCAAGACTAAGCCGAGCATGATGTTTAACTGAGATCCGGTCATCCAATCAAGCTGACCGTCGGCATTCATGACTTTGAAGGAGGCCACTTGCGCCAGAAAGATGACGATTGCGAGCCCGTTAACGAAGCCAAACATAACGGAGTGTGGCACTAGTCGAATAAACTTCCCTAACTTGAGGAGACCGGCAGTCATTTGAATAATGCCTGCGAGAATCACAGTAGCGAAAATGTATTCCACACCGTGGCTCTGAGCGAGGCTAACAATTACCACAGCAATAGCGCCGGTTGCACCTGATATCATTCCGGGCCTGCCTCCAAAAATAGAGGTAATCAATCCGATAGAAAACGCGGCATAGAGTCCAGTTAGCGGGGAGAGGCCAGAAATTAATGCAAATGCGATGGCTTCGGGGACTAGCGCAATTGATACAGTGATTCCTGATAGCACTTCGATGAGGATATTGATTTTTTTTGAGCGGTCGTACAGATTAAACAAATAATTCATCTATGTTTTCTTAATCCAATAGCGTGCTCCACCGGAAGCACAGAGCTTCGAGTGGATTTAGTACTTAAAATCGTTAGGGTAGACTGCAGCCGTTCGGATACGGAAGTACAACAAGGGCGCGCACTTTACTATATTGGGCTGGCGAATAGAATAGTAAAAGGGGTCTAAGCACAAAATTAGCGTATTTTTGCTTCGATGAAAGAAACAGGTGTTCCCCTCCTCGGGATCTCGCTAATCTCACCACTAAATATCTGCTATGCTGCGCTGCCTAGATCATCAGGCAATTTCAATGAGCTCCGTTCCATTTGCAACCCTATCCCTTCGGCCTGAACTCCTAGCGAGCATCGCGGCGCTGGCCTATGAATCGATGACGCCAGTTCAGGCGCAGGCTCTGCCGCATCTGCTCAACGGAAAAGACCTGATCGCGCAGGCAAAGACTGGTAGTGGTAAAACGGCGGCTTTTGCGATCGGTCTGCTTAATAAGCTCGACGCGCAGTTGTACAGTACCCAGGCGCTAGTACTATGTCCTACCCGCGAGCTGGCGGAACAGGTGGCGGTAGAGATTCGCAGACTCGCGAGCGCTATTCCCAATATCAAGCTGCTCTCCCTCTGCGGCGGCAAACCGATGGGCCCGCAATTGGCCTCCTTGCGGCGGGATCCGCACATCGTTGTAGGAACGCCCGGGCGCATTCTAAAGCATCTAGAGAAGGAAACCTTGCACCTCAATGCGATAGAGACACTCGTGTTAGACGAGGCTGACCGCATGTTGGATATGGGTTTTCTAGAGGACATTACGCGGATCATCGATGCGATCCCAGCCTCTAGACAATCACTGTTGTTTTCTGCGACCTATCCTGAGGGCATCAAGGAAATCAGTGGTAGCGTGCAGCGTGACCCAATTGAAATTCGGGTAGAGGATAGCCACCACAGTCCAGATATCGAGCAGGTCTTCATCAAGGTCGAGAAAAGCGAACGGATACAGACGCTTTTTAATGTGCTTGCCCACTATCAGCCTGAGTCGACTCTCATATTCTGCAACACTAAGCAGCAGTGCCATGACCTGAGAAGGGAATTACGCGAGCTGGGTCTTCAGGCATTGGCTCTGCATGGTGATTTGGAGCAGTTCGAGCGTGATCAGGTTCTTACTCAATTCGCTGGTAAGAGTGCCTCTATTCTTATCGCAACTGATGTAGCAGCGCGCGGTCTCGATGTTAAGGAGTTGGCTGCTGTAATTAATTTTGAACTAAGTCGCGACCCTGAAGTACATATTCATCGTATTGGGCGCACGGCTCGGGCAGGAAGCAAGGGGCTCGCGGTGAGCCTATTTGCTGCTGCGGACAAGCGTCACTTGAAAGCCATCGAAGAGTACCAAGGCTCACCCGCGACAATAGTAAGCTCTATGAAGTTGACTACCCCTGAAAACTTCAAACTCTATCCGCCTATGGTCACGTTATTCGTGAACGGAGGGCGCAAGGAAAAGGTTAGGGCTGGGGACTTGCTTGGCGCACTAACGGCAAGCGGTGAAATCACTGGTGCCCAGATTGGCAAGATCACGCTGTTCGATAAAATGGCCTATGTTGCTATCGATCAGCAGGTGGCGAAGCTGGCATTAACCATTCTTACTGATGGCAAGATCAAAGGCAGGAAATTTAGAGTGCGTCGATTGCGCTAGTTGCACTTAGTAAATACAAGCTGGTCATACTATAAATATGGCGTGAAAACTTTCTTAATTTCTCGACTAATTCGGGAGAATAACTATAAGTAAAGCCTCAGTTAGCATCAAGGGTAAATATAGCTCCCTTCCTACGGCATTTTTTCTAAGTGATAAATAGTCAACGTTGAATTCGATCTCCGCGCCGCTCTAGGAGCGGATATGGCAACACGGATCATATGCTTTACAGCACTTTTCGGATAAGTCCAAGAAGAAGTGGGCTACACTATAATTCACTTATCTGGGAGCCATTGGCACTGGCAATTGTAGTAATTCGGCGGTGTTTGCTCCGAGCCTTGGTACAAATTTCTGCGAACGTCCGAGTACATTGTCTGCACCGTACCAGTTGCCGTTTATATCAACCCCGAATTCATGTAGCTCTCCAAATTCACCTGGTTTATTTCCATGAGCATCCCAGGAGAACAAGCTATTGCCATCGGTATTATATTTGATGATTCGTACGGGCTGATTGTCTGATACCCACACATCTTGATTTTCCGTAATTAAAATATAATTTGGAAAGTTCAATCCCGGCCAAGTTGCTAGGTGTTTCCCGTCAGAGTCGAACACCTGAATGCGATCGTTATTTCTGTCCGCGACATAGATGCGATCTTGATTATCTGTCGCTATCGAATGCACAGCATCAAACTGCCCTTCTGCACTTCCTTTGTTTCCCCATGCTGTAAGGAAATTTCCATCTTTATCAAACTTGATTACTCGTGAGTTAGTTAGGCCACCTGCAACAACTATGCTGCCATCTCGTAGAAAAGCGAGATCCTGCGGCGTCCCTAGGTGTGTCTCATCATTTGCTGTTTCATTTTCGATCCCGAGCGTCATTAACAACTTTTTTCCGTCATTTGAAAAAGCATGGATCTGGTGGCGCCCGGAGTTGACTACCCAAACCCGCCTTTCGGGATCATAAGGACTGATTGCTATCATGTGCGGGCCACCAGTGCCTTCAAACAAATAATCCCATTGATTCCAATTTTCAATGAGCTTCCTTTTGTCGTTAACGACAAAGATGACATTTTTCATCTGACGTATTGTGCCTTTTGGCGGAGAGAGTGCGGACAAGCCATCAACAGAGCCGTAAAAATATCTGAATCCATCGGGAATGGGGTCGGGAACGTGAAGCTCACCTCGTTGAATAACAAATATCCTTTTGGTCGACTCCACGAAAAGTCCAGGGTGCGAGCCCCAAATAAAGCCTTGCTCTGCAAATGCTTCAAGCCATTCTGGCTCAGCTACATAGGGTGACATACCATGGTTCGACGTTGGCGGATATTGATCGGATCAGGACTGGGCATTAACAGCAGAAGTTGTAGTTGCTATGAGCAAGCAGCTTATAGCAGGAAAGGTTCCAAAACATTTCATAGTATATTCTCTGTGTTTTTATGAACGATTCCCTAGGTTCATTTATGTCCCCAGTATCTGGCTTCTATCACGCAAACAGTATTTTTTGCGGGAATACGAAACAAATTTCTAGCAGACTACATAGAGCCTATATCAATCTGTTAGTTAGGGCGTGGTTTAGCGTTCTGCAGCGCGTCCACCACTTAGAATATTTTCGATGGCGTAGTTGCCTTCATGGCAGGCGTATTCATACATCGTGTACTCGTCGTCTCGAGTGAGCGGCATGGAGATCGTAAAAGGTGCTGAGAAATTTACTGGATCTGTAACTCGTGCCTCCCACAGTATGGTGCCTTCGCTTACCCGGCTGAAACGTTCAACTACATGAAGCTGATCACTGATGGGTACACCCTTAAGTCGTCCACCTGCGCTGCTGTTGGCAATCATGCCGCGGTCATTGTAATTTGTAGTTTCAACTACTAAGGTATCGCCCTCCCAGCGTGCAATGGAATCACCCATCCATAATTTCACCTTGGAATCGATATGCTCAGCTTTATCGAGATGGATTACGCGTACATCGTGAATCATTTCATGCACGATGGTAAAGGTATCCTCAGTCTGAATGAACCGGTAGGCATTGTTGTAGCCAGCGGGCAACATGGATCCCGGCACACCTCGCGTTATACAGCGGTCCCAAACAGTGTGGTTAGTCCAGTGATCTTCAACATGTGCAAAGCCATAGTCTCGTTTTGCTTCAGCTTCTGGGCGAATAGGGGCCCGCCCAGAAGGCGGATCGGTAATCATTGATGTCTGACCGGTAGAAAGAACGGTATCCCCAGAATCCAGCCAGATTTGATTGTAACCTCCGATGTTTCCGCCTGCTTCGACCACGATATTGTCATCGGCTACGGCTCTGCGCTCGGCAATTCGCGCTTCCGCGCTGGCGATCTCATCTTGGGAGAGGAATGCCTGGCCTGCCATCGAGGCTGGCCGTTCTATTGGGGTGATGGTGTCGTTAGTCCACAAGCCTTGTAGGTCTGGTTGGCCATCTACGGTGCGTCCGACTATATATTCCTGTGCATTAGCGGCTGGCAGGCTGAGACTAATCAGTCCGGCGCTAAGAGCAATGAGGGCTAGAAGAAATCGCGAGTTCAATCCTGGGTGAGTAATAGTGATCATGAGCTTCTCAATATCAACGCTGACAGAATGATTTGCTTCAAAGTAAACTACAGTAGTTTGCGCTATGGATCAATAAAGTGCAGCTATGATATTGGTTCAGGCTGCGTTTTAGCTGTTCTGAATATTATTGGAACGAGTAGTAGCAACAACGGTAGAGCAAATATCATCACACCGCTCCAGCCAATGCTGGCCAATAGAATGCCTGCACTGAGTGAGCTAATCGCCTGTAAGCCAAAGACCAGAAAATCATTGGCTGCCTGCACCTTAAATCGCTCCGATGTTCGGTAGCTTTGAGTTAACAAGGTGGTGCCACCAAGGAAGAGGAAATTCCAACCTACGCCGAGAAATATCAGAGTTCCCCAGTAGTTGATGAAGTCGGGTTGGCCCCATCCAATAAATATACAAATTATCATTAGAGCGAATCCAGCCTGAATGATCCTCTTAACACCCAGCCAAGAAATTAAAAACCCACTGAAGAATGATGGAACATACATAGCAAGGATGTGACCCTGGATAACCCTGGTTGTGTTATGCAGTGAATGATGATCTATTTCGTGCATGCTCAGAGGCGTTGCGGTCATTATAAGACTCATGACGCTATATCCTAGGGCCGCAGATGCTATGGCTAGAATTAATGTGTGTTGTTTAAAAATTTGCCCGAGAGGCCTAACAGCACTAGATTGGCCCTGTTTCTCGAATGTCGTGTTTTTGTAGAATGTCAGCAAGATCAGGAACGACACAGTCAGCATTGCTGCCAAACCTAAAAATGAACCAACGTAGTCGGGAAGTCCTTTAACGACGCTAAAGCGTTGAGCAACTTCTGGCCCAAGCAATGCGGCAACTATGCCTGCTAGCATTAAAAACGACAGACATTTGGGTATTTGTTCGCTTGGCACTGATTCTGCAACTGCAAAACGGAACTGCTGTAGGAAGGCGATATAGTTGCCAATCAAAAAAGAGGCGATGCAAAAGAGCGGAAATGATTCTTGATAGATACCCCATGCGGCAGAGAGTGTCGCGAAGATGGCCAGTGCAGTGCCGGCAAGAAAGCCTGCCTTTCTGCCGATTTTTGACATCAGGTAAGACGCGGGTATTGTTGCGAAAGCTATGCCAGCAATTTGAATTGCAATTGGCAGAGTTGCCCAATCAATAGAGGGCGCGATCTGCGCCCCGACAATGCCCCCTAGCAATACAAGAATTGGTGCTGCCGTTTGACCAAAGCATTGTGCGAAGGTTAGAACGATAAGGGTTTTGTAATTTCCGAATTTCACTAAAGGGCTCCCGCTCCAGCACATTTTGAAACGAGACCTTGATACCCGCTGCGTGAGTCTAACCTATAAAGAGGCCGTCTTGCTCTGCGCTGATAATAAAATCAATCACAGCTGCTGTGTTTCTGTTAGGGCGGGGGCAGGGTAAACATAGCGTGCTTCAAATCGGTATGTTTACCCTAATCGGGCTGCCTCTAAGATATTCAGTTCTAGTCTTCTATCGAAGGATGTACATATCCCGTAGGCAACACCTGGCCAGGGTCTACACGAATACTCAAGTAAGTAATCTGATCTTGTATATTCCTGAATCCGTGGGGCACGCTAGCAGGTATAACAACAATGTCACCTGCCGATATGGTTTTGGTTTGCCCATTGATGACAGTGCGGCTGCCGCTAGGCCCAATCAACTCCAGGACTGATATATTGCTGGCAGGAAATTCTATGTCGCCGCTTATGTCGCCCCCGGTAACGAGAGTGCCTGATCCCGATAACACGTAATACACCTCAGTAACTTGATGGTGCACAATCGCAGTTACAGATTCGCCTTCAGTGCGATTGCCTTTGCGCTGCAAAATTCCAACACCTACATTTACCTCATCGCCGATATCAACTACCTTGATTTGCTGATCGATAGTCTCTCCCATGTGTTCGAAGACAGTCATGATGTCTGCTCGCGATACATGAGTTGCCGCCGTAGGTCTTTGTGCGAAAAGGTTCGGAGATAGTGCGCAAAGTAATGCCGCGCTAAGCATAATCTTGAGTGCTTTATTATTCATGTTTTAACTTCCTCGTGTGCTGTCTTCATTTTTTATAACTGAGTCAAAATTAGAATCAGACGTCACAGACTATCTTACTCCCGATCTTATCGCCACTCGAGAGCCTTTAACGCAGCGGGATGCGATTATTAGACAGGCACGGCGGTTTGATCGATTCACTGATTGAATCAATGAGTTAAAATTTAGGGGTTAGAACGCGTTGGAGAATGCACCAAGAGCGTACAGCTTGTTTGTCTAAAAATAAGGCTGTGAGCGGCTTAGCGCACAACCTTATTCGGATCACATACTCGACTAGCCAACCACTCCAGCTTCTTCAACTCTAAAACGCAGATTGAACTGATTTAGTGGCAGATTCCGAACTCGAATGCCAGTCGCATCAAATACTGCATTCGCTAGTGCAGGTGCAATTCCAGGTGTTCCAGGCTCACCTGCGCCACCTATAGCGTACCCACTGTTGATTATGTGCGTTTCGATTTTTGGTGCTGTATCCATGCGTACCGCTTCATAGTCATGGAAATTGCTTTGCGCAACTGCACCGTTCTCGATTGTTATCTCACCATGCAGAGCGGCAGTTAGGCCATAAATAATTGCTGACTCGACTTGTGCTGTGATCCCATCTGGGGAAATAGCGAAACCGGCATCGATTGCGGCGACAACCCGATCCACGCTTATATCTCCGTCAACAATCGTTACTTCCACAACCTGCGCAACAAGAGTTCCAAAGGATTCTTGGAGAGAGATACCGCGTCCTCGGCCTCCTGCAAGCGGACGACTCCACTGTGCCTCCTCGGCTACCTTTTCTAGTATTGCTAAATGACGAGGATGGTTGCTAAGCAAGCCGACACGATACTCATAAGGATCTTTGCCTGCAGCCACTGCAAGTTCATCGATGAACGACTCGGTGAAGAAGCCATGCTGCGAGTGATCTACACTACGCCAAGCTCCGAAGGGAACGTGAGTAGGGCTGGCGACATAGCCAATATTTTGCGCAGGAATTGCGTAAGGAATTAGCGGTGCTTCAATCGGCTCGTGTTTGTCTACGTAAGTGTTCTCCCATGCAATGGGATTGCCTTCATTATCTAATGCGGCCCGGAAGCGGCTTTGAACAGCGGGGCGATAGAAGTCTTGGCGAACATCTTCCTCACGAGACCAAATCAGCTGCACTGGTCGCCCGGCTCGTTCTGCTACAAGCGCTGCCTGAATAGCATAGTCAGGACGGGCTTTGCGTCCGAAGCCGCCACCCATAAATTGATTATGCAGCGTGACATTTTCTGCATCGATTCCCAGGGCATCGGCTACGGCTTGTCTGAATCCCAGAGGGTTCTGACAACCAATCCATATCTCACAGCGTCCATCTTTAACTTCTGCCGTTGCGTTCAAGGGCTCCATGCACGTGTGGGCTAGGTAGGGGACCCGATAATCCGCTGAAATAATGTTTGCAGCAGTACTGAATACATCATCAGCGTCACCGAATATGGAATCAGTTTGTCTGTCCTGGGCGGCGCTAATGTCTGCATCAAACTGAGCAAAAATCTTATCGCTGGTTACCGTCTCGTTGCCGCCGGTATCCCACTCTATTTCAAGCGCTTTAAGGCCTTGAATTGCGGGCCAGTAGCCTTCGGCAAGGACGGCAACTGATTCGCCAGCAGCAAAGGCTCCAACCATGTCGTTGGATTCCATAGGTGGAAGTTCGTAAACATCAATTACGCCACTTACAGCGCGGGCGGCCTCGTCCTTCGTACCAATAAGGCTGCCTCCAAAAACTGGTGACCGCGTTACAGTGGCATATAGCATTCCCGGCAGACGGACATCCAATGCAAATTTCGCGGTACCATCGACTTTGGCAGGAATATCAAAGCGCTGCACTTGCTGGCCCATAATCTTGAATTGTTCCTGTCGCTTTAACTCCGGTGTATAAGACGGTGTCATCGCTGAGGCTGCTACGGCTAACGCTGCATAAGGCTCATTGCGGGAACTTGCTCTGTGAATGAGGTGACTTTTCTCGGTTTCTATCTCACTTTCCGGCACCTGCCACTTTTGTGCCGCTGCTTGTACTAACAGCTGTCTAGTTGCGGCTCCAGCTATTCGCGACCCAAGTTCTCCAGTAAAGCGTATGCTGCCACTTCCGCCAGTAACTTGTACATTCAGCACATCGGCGATTTGCATCAATGCGCCATCGACTGATGGAACAATAATATCCGGGAATTTCGCGTCCGGTATTAAGAATCCTTTGCCTACAGCAAAATTGGCATATTCATCAAGCGCTGGTGCCTCTTCAGCACGAACAAGATCCCAGTCAGCATCAAGTTCATCGGCGACCATTTGCGCTAATGATGTCTGGACTCCCTGTCCCATTTCAGAGTGGGGAATGATGGCGGTGACAACATTGTCAGCACCGATTTTGATGTAAGCGTGGACGAGGGTTTCATCCTCACCGGCCATTAATTCTTGGAGACCTTGGGCTCGATTGCCGGGGCGTATTGAAACACCTACAACCAGTCCGGTTCCTGCGATAATGCCTGTGCTAAGAAATGCTCTTCTAGTCCATTTATTCACCGCTCACCTCCTGCGCTGTAGCAGTTAGTTCAGATGTGCTCGCCACCTCATAATAAGTCGCAGAGGTTTTGATGGCCTGTCGAATGCGGCCATACATGCCGCAGCGACATATGTTGCCGCGCATTGCGCTATCGATTGCCGCGTCATCTGGATTTGGGTTGCTGGCTAATAATGCTGCCGCAGACATCAATTGCCCAGACTGACAGTAGCCGCATTGGGGGACCTGGTGTTCAATCCATGCCGTCTGCAGAGGGTGCAGTTCTTCGCTGCTTGGTGCGAGCCCCTCTATCGTTGTTATTTCTTTTCCTTCGACTGCTGAAAAAGGCGTGTTGCATGACCGAATTGGATCGCCATCAACATGTACCGTGCAGGCTCCACACTGTGCAATACCGCAGCCGAATTTGGTTCCGGTAAGGGCCAATTTCTCTCTCAGCACCCATAAGAGGGGCGTCGAAGGGTCAACGTCAAATTCCTCCCGAGTACCATTTACAATTAATACCGCCATAATTCGCTCCCAAAAAATCAATTACTGGTAAGAAGACCAGAGCGCTCAAGTGCTCTGGTTTTTACTCGACAAGCCAGTCTATCGAAAATGGCTTTGCCTTATGCATACACTATTTCGGAAAATTCACTACGTTGGATATGAGAAACCTACCAACTTTTTACAAAATGACATAACAAGTCCAAAATGTCAATTAACCCGATGAATATGTAATTAAATTAAGCTAAACTCCTAGAGATGGAGCAAGCAATAAGTAAAAAGTCACAAAAAGATGAAAAACGCGAAGCGGTATTTGCGGCGGCTGGCGATGTTTTTGCACGATATGGCTTTCGGCGAACGGCCATGAACGATATAGCACAGGCAGCGGGAATATCTCGAGCGGCCCTGTATCTGATGGTCGAAAATAAGGAAGATTTATTTAGTGAGGTCGTGACATTTCGGTTCAACAAAGGAATAGATAAGGCAATCGCTACTTTGTCTGGAAGTGGATCAATAGCCGAGCGCATCACAGCTTCGATACTAGCATTCGAGAAGATTTTTTATGAGCCAGTCGTTGAGTCTCCGCACGGCGCTGAGTTAATGGATATGAGTATTAGTATAGCAGCAGATCTCATGAAGAAAGGCCAAGACCGGCTGGAAGGCCTCTTCTCGCAAGCTTTGGAAGAAGCTATATCGAATGGAGAAGTTGTGTTCTCGGACATGCCGATGAAGCCTTTAGCTTTTATCCACCTGCTCATATCTTCGATTGGTGGGCTAAAGAAGCATGCAACCTCTATGGAGGGGTTGAGGTTGCAGATTTCAGAATTAGCAAGAATATTTTTTAAATCTATTGGCGGCGCACAACAAAAGTAAGTTGCAAGAACTCGCGGAAACGAAGGCGCGAATCTGTCAGGGCTGGCTGATTCTTTAACAAATCAGGCATTATTTCTTCTACGACCCTACTGAATGATTATTGAGTTATATTTGATGTTAAAAGTTACTAAAAGCGAAGATTGCTGTAGTGCGTGCAACGATTGTTCGGTCAATGGGGCATTCGGATTGAAAACAATGCCAGTGCAGGTATCATTTTATTCGCTCGCTTCAAGGAATGCGCGTAGATAAACAGAGGTGATTCGTGGCAAACAGGAAAATAAATAATAAGAAGAAACCTAATAGGTACTTGCCCAACATAAAGCGGCGTGATTTTTTGCGTGGTAGCGCCAGCGGGATGGCCGGTGCTTGGATATCTACCTGGCCTTGGCAACAGCTTGCGGCACAGCAGGCGCTGAATCCAGTTAGTGATGACTGGGATTCGGGGCAGGTGCGACATTTGCTACCTGCGGTCAATGAGTCACAGTTTCTAATTAAAGCATCGTTCATCAGAGCTATTGCTGAAATGCCACAGTTGCAGATACGAAACGGAGCAACTAGCCGTGTGGTGAACGGCTATCAGAATGATTCTAGCGGAGAATTCTGGCAGTTTCAGGCGGCGGAATTACAGGCCGATACCGAGTATCAACTTTCTCTCCAGGATAGTCGTGGCAATCAGCTGTGTGAGCCCTGGCCTTTGTCGACCTTCCCTGCGCCCGAACAGAACCCAGAACGGGTTCGCGTTTTATTCTACACCTGCGCCGGTGGCCCCGAGGGAGAATATTTCGATATTGGAGATCGGCGCGGTAATTTGCCGATCGCCATTCGTAGGCGTTTACTAAGAAGAGGCTTATCTTTTTCTCCACAGGCAGCTATTGCCAACGGTGATCATATCTATTGGGATTTACACACCTGGCAAGGTGAGCAAGCAGGGGAGTTGAGCGCGGCCGGTCGTGCATCGAATTTTGACTTCGCTTCACGCGTAATGGGTGGTAGTAACGAAGAAGCGATGAAGCTAGCGGCGGGTCCTCAGATTGTACCTTTGTATGGAACTGACTTTCGATCCACGCCGGTTTACTTTCTTCAAGATGATCATGACCACTGGGAGAACGATTCTCCACTGACTTATCCGGTTCCTTGGTTTCAACTACAGTTGGCTCGCACCACTCAACAATTGTATTATCCGGAATTTTTACCCGATGCGACTCGGTCACTGGGTCTGCCATATTCCAACAGCAGCGCGCGTGGCGATTTGTCGGAGAGCTTCGGTACGCTGCGCTATGGTCAGTTGCTGGAAGTGTTGCTCTATGATGTGCGGCGGACTCTAAGTGTCGGTGAGCTTAATGCCGGGTTTCTCGATAGTAATGTGGAAGATTGGTTAGTGCATCGCACCGCATCGGCAGACACTCGTCACTTAGTGCATGTGCCATCTAATCCGCCGGGTTGGACCGCGGGCAAATGGGGTGAGTGGTATCCTGATATGCTGCACCCGGAAACGGGTGAGCTAACCACGCAAATTCCGAAACCTCATTGGAAGCAGGGATGGTTAAATCAACATGATCGCATCATGCAATCGCTAGCCAATATGAAGCACAGGAACCCGCTGGTAATTGCAGGCGATCTTCATGCCACCGGTGTGGGCATCATGCATGGGGCGGGTAATCTGGACTTTAGCGACAACCCTATCACCAATATTCTCTGCGGTCCGGTAGGCACGTCAATCCGCGGGTTTCCTTCGGTGGTGCGTGGTGTGCGAGCGGCCCCTTCGCAATATCTGAATTTTGAAGAGCAAGTAGTCCCATTCGAACAGCATGGATTCACAATAGTAGATTTTGAGCAGGATAAAATTGTGGTCAAGCTATTTAAATGGGATGTAAATAGCCAGCCTCTGGATGCTATCGACACTCTGCAGCCTTATCACACAGTGGAACTAGATAGGCCCTAATCTTAACTGCAGGAATATCTGTACCGATTTAGCTTCTGGACTAAAATTGTCTAACTTATGCATTCGTGGCCTACCGTCAGTAGGCCGTGAGGACAGTGCAACTACTGCCCATTTCAAGAAAAATATCTATCTAAGCGAGTTTAGGAAATCTAGCAGCAACCTGTTGGTTGCCAGCGGGGTCTGTTGTTGATTTCTATGCCCCACACCTGAAATTGGGATCACGTCGTGCAACTATCTGAAATGATTCGTCTACTATGAGTTTAGAGATTCTCTATCTGCTATTCGCAATACCTGCCGCATCTTGCTGGCTCGATAGGTACTCTTCGTAGTTGCCCTGAAAATCTATCAGCTGTTGATCTTTAATCTCAATGATCCTGGTGGCTAATGACGAAACAAATTCTCTATCGTGGCTCACAAAAATTAACGTGCCTTCATAATGATCCAATGCCAAGTTCAATGATTCAATGGCTTCCATATCCAAGTGATTGGTTGGTTCATCCAAAAGCAGCACGTTAGGGTCGCTCATCATTAGTTTGCCGAACAGTAGGCGATTTTTTTCGCCACCGGAACAGACTTTCACTGATTTCTCGAAGTCTTCTGTGGAGAACAAGAGCCTGCCTAGCGTAGCTCGAACGATTTGATCGCCGTGGCTTGGCTTGCGCCACTGGCACATCCAATCGAATAGATTCATCTCAATATCGAAATCACTAGTGCTGTCCTGAGGACAGTACCCCAAGGTGGCGCTTTCTGCCCATTGTATCTTTCCTTGATTCACTGAAAGCTCATTCAACAGGCAGCGAAGAAACGTGGTTTTCCCGGCTCCATTTTCGCCAATGACGGCCAGGCGAGTTCCTGCTTCCATTATGATGTTTCCATCCTTGAAAAGAGGCTCATCGTCGAAGCCGTGCCCCATTTTTTCAAGAGTAAGAGCCTGGCGATGCAGTTTCTTCTCTTGCTTAAATCGAATGAAGGGGCTGACTCGGCTAGAAGGCTTAATTTCCTCTAGTTCGATTTTTTCTATTTGTTTCGCTCGAGAAGTCGCTTGCTTAGCTTTTGATGCGTTAGCAGAGAAGCGACTGACGAAATGCTTAAGCTCAGAGATCTGAGCTGATTTCTTTGCATTGACTGATTGTAATCTTTCTCGGGCCTGGGTGGAGGCCGTCATAAAATGGTCGTAGTTTCCTGGATAAAGCCGCAGTTCACCGAAATCGATATCGGCCATATGCGTACACACAGAATTCAGGAAGTGCCGGTCGTGGGAAATAATTACCATAGTACATTTGCGAGCTTCCAAGACGCCTTCTAACCAACGAATAGCGTTAATATCCAAATTGTTGGTAGGCTCGTCTAATAACAGGATGTCGGGATCTGAGAATAGAGCCTGCGCCAGCAGTACCCTTAGCTTCCAGCCTGGGGCAACTTCTTTCATGGGGCCAAAATGTAATTCTTCAGCGATGCCCGCGCCCATCAGTAATTCTCCAGCACGGCTTTCGGCGGTATAGCCATCCATTTCCGCGAACTGAATTTCCAGCTCGGCAACCTTCATGCCGTCAGCGTCAGACATTTCCGGTAGAGCATAGATGCGATCCCGCTCTTGCTTGATTTCCCATAACTCTTCATGGCCCATGATGACAGTGTCGATCACATTGAATTCTTCAAACGCGAACTGGTCCTGACTCAATGAACCTAATCTTTCATTGGGCCCGATTGCAACATTACCGGATGTTGGAGTGAGTTTGCCTTCTAGAATCCTCATGAAGGTGGTCTTGCCGCAGCCGTTGGCACCGATCAATCCGTAACGGTTACCATCGGCGAATTTGACCGAAATATTCTCGAATAGGGGCTTGGCACCAAACTGCATAGTGATATTCGCGGTAGAGATCAAGGGGGACGTCCTAAAAGGTAGTAATGATTGAAACGGGTCTTTTTGCGGGTCTGCTAAGACGGAAAGTACTATAAGGATTTGTTGGGATTACGTCGAGCGAATTTGCATCAGATTTCCTTTATTTCCTCGAAGAACACTAGTTATAGTTGCCTCATACTCCCGCTAGAGTAAAATTCTGAGCAAGACTTACAACATATGGGTACAACACCGCATTATGACTAATTCTCTAGAAAGTTCACAAGACCCTGGTTTTTGGCATTCCCTACTCTGTTTCGGCGGTGTCATCGTGATCGTAATTTCTGGCATGCTATGGCTGGGTATCAGCTTGCATAGCCTTTTAGTGATCGCTGTCGTGTGGGTTGCGCTGCACTCTTCATTGCTAGGATTCAGTTACGAAGAAATCAAAACGGCGATGATTGCAGGTATTCAGAAAGGCCTAGGCGCGATCTTTATCTTTTTCCTGATTGGCATACTCGTCGCCGCACTAATCGAGAGCGGAACTATCGGTGGGCTCATCTACTATGGCTTAGATTTGCTCCATCCAACTTTCTTTTTACCGGCCGGATTGGTGCTATGCAGTCTTATGTCGCTTGCGACCGGCACGGCGTGGGGAACAATAGCTACGATCGGTGTGGTTCTCATGGGACTAGGGGGGGCATTAGGCATTCCACTACCACTCGTGGCCGGCATGGTTGTCTCCGGTGCAAGCTTCGGTGACAAAATGTCGCCAGTTTCAGATACAACCAATCTCGCAGCCATGAGTGCAGCCACAGATCTTTATTCCCACATCAAGGCGATGATGTACACCACCGTGCCGACCTTCATCATCAGTATTATACTATTTACATTTTTTGGACTGTACTACAGCGGTCAGACCCTCTCGCCAGAAGAGTTATTGAACTTAACTACGCATCTCGAAATTGAGTTCGCTATCAGCCCGCTGACATTGTTGCCGCTCGCAGTATTACTAACTCTAAGCCTTAGACGCACCCCAGCCGAAGTTAGCATGCTCGCCAGCGTCGGCACTGCGGTGGTGCTGGCCGTCGCAACTCAAGACAGAACCATTCCAGAGGTTCTAAATAGCTTGCATACTGGCTATGTCGCATCTACAGGACTTGAGCAACTCGATACGCTCCTCAGTCGCGGCGGTATAACAAGCATGATGTGGACAATGTCACTCGCGCTAATAGCATTATCTCTCGGAGGGATTCTTGATCGTGCGGGTTTCGTGCGGGTACTGCTGAGCGGAATGCTGATGCGAATCAAGCGGTCCGCAAGTCTCATGGCAGCCACTATTGGAGCCGGCATCGTTTCTAACATGAGTATGGGCGAAGGATATCTCTCCATCATATTTGGCGGGCAGATATTCAAAGACTCTTACGAGAAAGCTGGTCTTGAGAAGCATATGTTGTCGCGTTGTTTGGAGGAGGGGGCGACCTTAAGTACCTCGCTTATTCCCTGGACGACTTCGGGTGCGTTTATTACCGGGGTTCTGTACATGTCACCGTTGGAGTTTGCTCCTTGGGCCTTTTTTAACTATCTCAATCCGCTGCTATCTATAGGTCTTGCCTACATGGGCTTTGGAATTTTTCGGAAAATTCAGGTTTCTGATGATCAGCGTTTGAATGTAGTAGGCGATGAAAAGAGTAAAGAAGAAATTCCAGCATCGTGACTGCATGGAGTCAGAGCAAAAAAGCCCGCTGAGTGCACGGGGTTTTCGTTTTACTTAGGTTAATTGGCATTGGTGGAAAGAAAGGCAATTAGTAAGCCCTCAATAGATTCTCCGACACTTGGCACTAGCAGTAAAATGAGTACGGTGAGCAATGAGCCGGCGGCGCAGAGAATAAGATAATTTCGTAGTGTCATGGATGGTTTCCTTATAGTCTAGCGGGGCGTCAGTTCGAATATCCAGCTATTGCCGGCTTCGATATCTGCTCGGGCTGTAGCGATGGCTTCAGCTGAAACTGGTGTTGGCACGCCACTGTATTTACCGAGTAACTTGGCAGCTACGCCATTCAGCACGTCTCCTTCCTCGATTCTAATTAGCTGCCTAGGGTAGCGAACATTGTTTACGCGCAGTACACCTTCGTCGTTACCTTCGTCTGCGTCGAACGCCCATTCCTTCCAGATTTTGCCAAGGAAGGATTTCATGTAACCCGAGACAACGTAAATTTTGCCCTCGCTCTCGAGGATGAAAATGCGGCGCGTAGCCATTGGGTCATTAAGTTGTAGCTCGATGGTGAAGATATCATCGGTGAAGCTCCAGTTTGGCTCAGCGCCGGTGTGTAACTCGCCAGCTACCATTTCGCCACCTGGGAAAACCACTGTTGCGCCGTCAGCGCTGCTGCGTTGAATGCGTAACGTACCTATTGTGACGGCGCCAATCAGCACAACAAAACCAACCATCTGCAATACGATCTTGAGAATTTTCACGTGCTAGCGTCCTGAGAATCAAAGTGGTAAGGATCATAGACGATTTGTGACGGTGCGTCTTTTATTTTGATATGGCGCCGATCAGAGGAATGCAGTCCCATCCACCCTTATGGATAAGTATTCCATCTATTTTCCTTGGAGCTCTAAATCGAATATGGGTTCATATTTCTTGTGAGTGGCTTTGCTTACTTGATGCGATATTGCTAGATTGCTCATTACATCGCACAGTGAAGTATCGCTCAACTATTAAACCGCAGGTGACCGTCACGATGGCGTTGAAACAATCTGGAAATTGGATACATAGGCACAACTACAATGTGAGAATTTGTCACTGGATAAACGTTCTTTGTTTTACGTATCTTTTGCTTAGCGGCATCATGATGTTCCTGCAATTTCCAGAACTCTACTGGGGGGACGTAGGCTTTCGTGGTTACGAGGCGATATTTAAGCTGTCCAATTGGGGGCTCACGTGGGAAGAAGCCGACGCATTAGGCAACCGGCAGTGGGGGAGAAACTATCACTTCCTCTTCGCTTGGATATTCCTTTTTAATAACCTCATATATGTTGGATGGAATTTAAGAAATCGACACTTTTTTAAGCGCATGTGGCCTCGGCGGGGCGAATTGCATAAAGACAATCTAAAGGAAGAGTTAAATCAGCATCTGCATTTGCGCGCTGCGAAAGGTGATGCCTCCAAAAAATATAATGTGTTTCAGAAACTCTCCTATCTCATCGTGATTTTTGTGCTGTTCCCTTTTATGGTCATCAGCGGGGTCGCACAGATGCCGGCTTTCACTGCAATCTCGCCAGAGTTAATCGATCTATTCGGCGGGCGACAAAGTGCTCGAACGCTGCACGCAATTTCCACTTTATTACTTGTGTTGTTTGTTGTTATCCACGTGTTCGAAGTTTTCGTTGCTGGAGCCACTAATCACATAAGGGCGATGATTACTGGGAAATACTATCTGCCAACAAAGGAGAAGAAATGAATAAGAAAACTGGAAGCCTCTCTCGCAGAAATTTTATCGCTGGCGCAGGAGCTATGAGCGGCATACTTCTTACCGGCTGTGACATGGATATCTATACTCCACCAGAAATACGAAGTGGCTTGATGGGCGTCAGCGATGTGCTGACGATGGCCTCGCAGCGATTATTGATGTCTGGCCAAGGATTGGTGAAGGAATATGAGACAAGCGATATCACCAAGGACTTTCCGGCTTGGGGCAGAACGAATCCTGAAGATGAAAACTACCAACAAATGGCAAGTACTAGTTTCACTGACTGGAGTCTTTCCGTAGGAGGGTTAGTTAATCGGCCTTCCTCTTTTTCACTGCAAGACTTGAAACGGCTTCCTCCACGAACGCAGACCACAATGCACATCTGCGAACAGGGTTGGTCCGCTATCGCACAGTGGACCGGAACACCTCTCATGGCGCTTCTCGAGGCTGCAGGTGGCGTTCATCAGGAAGCTCGCTACGTTGTTATCGACACATATGATGGCTGGTATGATGCCTACGATATGTTCGACGTGGTTCATCCTCAGACGATTCTTGCTTACGGCCTGAACGGAAAGGACGTGCCCCAAGGAAACGGAGCGCCAGTCAGACTGAGAGTCGAGAGGCATTGTGGTTACAGGAACCTGAAGTTTTTGAAATCGGTACAGGTCGTCGCATCTGTGGAAGATATTGGTCTTGGAAAGGGAGGGCTTCTATCGGATTATAACTGGCACTGGTATGCCGGCGCTTAGTAAATAAATGGGGTCAGTGTAAAAATACAGTAGTTTTGAGAATATAAATAAATGGTGCCCAGGGGCGGAATCGAACCACCGACACGAGGATTTTCAGTCCTCTGCTCTACCGACTGAGCTACCTGGGCGTTTTTTGATCTGCAGCGCTCGGTGATAATTCTTTGAAGCTTACTACCTCACCTTGGCTCACGACACTCAAAATCTATGTAAGATTTGGAAAATCATCGATTTGCGCACGCCGCGTATTAAATAGAATCTAGGCTTTTTAGTCAAGAGAGGGGTTGAATTTACCCGCTTTCGGGTACATAGCCCTCGGCTTTGTCGAAATCCTCGTTATTAAGGAACTTATCCATCTCTGAAAGCAGATATTTGCGGTCGTCGGCATTCATCATATTGAGCTGCTTTTCGTTGATCAGCATGGTTTGCTGAGTCTGCCATTCACCCCAGGCTTGCTGTGACACGGTATTAAATATTTCTTTTCCCTTTGGTCCGGGGTAGGGAGGTGCTGCTAGGGCAGGTAGTTCTTTGTCGTACTTCTTACATTGGACCATGCGTGACATATCTGTTCTCAGTGTGCTGTGAAAGGTGTTATGAATTCTCGGCAAGATTGTTCAGGAGTTTCTTTACGGGAGCTGCCAGTCCGACTTCTAGAGAGTGGTCTAGAGGGTACCAGAGCCAGCGATCGGATTCCGCTATTTCATCCAGTTTAGTGGCGAGGACTCTAACTGGAGTTATGTCTAGGTGATAGTGTGAAAAGCTATGGCGAATTTTTTCTAGTTCCTTGGTCACGTTGTTCGCCCTCCTATCAATAGATGAGCCCACTAACTTAGGTGAAGAGCTCGGCTTAGCCGACTCGGGCAGGCTGTAGAGTGATCCCCAAATTCCCGTAGCTGGCCTTTTCTCCAACAGCACTTCTCCAAGTGCGTTCTGCAGAATAAACATCGCTATCGACTTAACCGGTAGAGTTTTCTTTGCCCTCTTGCCTGGGAATTTAGCAACGCGATCTTGTTGATTGGCCCCACAATCTATTTGGAAGGGGCAGTCCTGACACGAGGGTTTGCTGCGAGTACAGACAGTTGCACCAAGATCCATGATCGCTTGCGTGTAGTCATCTACGCGCTCATGAGGCGTTAGTGACTCTGCGATTTCCCATAGTTGTTTCTTTACCGAGGATTGTTCGGGCCATCCGGAAATGCAGTGGTATCGAGCTAAGACGCGTTTTACATTGCCATCGAGAATAGGAGCGCGTATGCCCATGGAGATCGCTGCGATGGCGCCTGCAGTGGATTGTCCAATTCCATCTAGTTCCATCAAGCCTTCAACTGTGTCTGGAAATGAGCTGCCGTTGGTTTCTACGATAACCTTGGCCGCTTTGTGTAGATTGCGTGCTCGAGCGTAATAGCCCAGTCCTGTCCAAAGATGGAGGACTTGATCTGTCTGTGCTGCCGCCAGTTCCTGTACTGTAGCGAACCGGCGCATGAAGCGCTCGAAGTAGGGAATGACAGTAGTGACCTGAGTCTGTTGCAACATTATTTCTGAGATCCACACGCGATACGACGTGCGATCAGTTTGCCACGGAAGATCGTGACGACCGTGTTCATCAAACCATTGCAGGAGTTGCTTTGCGAAGGGAGGATTAGTGCTTGGCATAAGCTGAGTCGGTCGAAGTGCTAATTGAGAGGGTTGCGAAGCAGGCTAGGCACACCATCGCTGACTTCGGGTGGAAGCTGGTCAGTGATGACTTCATCGAGTCGGTCTATAATTGTAGTTGTGCCAAGTTGCGCAAATATCTCTCGAACTCGAGTAAAGTCGGGGCGGCAATATTGGTTAACTTCATTCTCGAAAGCAGCAGCACACTCTACAGGCCAGGATACATTGTGATAGAGCTCGTCTACTTGAATTGTCTGGAGATAGGGTTCGCCAAGGATGCTGAATTGCAGATCGTAGTCGAAATTTTGTTGCTGCATATCGATGCCCCCTGTTCCGGAGATGTCGAAATTGTCCAGACGCATATTGATCTGTTGGTTTTTAGAGAGTTCGTTGTTGAAAAGGATGAAACCGCCAAGCTCAGCGAAGCGAATAACATCCGGCCACTGCTCTGTAGTCCCCCCGGTAGGACTGAGGGCAGAAATCGCGGTGAATACCTGCTTTAGCACGCCTATGTCGACGCTATTCTCGGTAATCGCAAAGCTGCTGGATCCGCTTAGTGAGCGCATCATCTCGTTTGTAGTTTGCCCGTTGGCTGTAAGATCGATTTCGAGGTCTAGGTTTCCAGTTACTGAGTTAAGCCGAGACACGCTGGGGGCTAGATTGGCTAAGTTCAATTGGCTTATGGCCAGCTGCGCGCTGAGCACGGCTTCCTCATTGCGGCCGTCTACTCGTATGTTGCCTGCGACGCTTCCTTCGAAAGTTGCAACTGGTTGTAGCTCGATATCGAGCACGCCGTCTTCGACATTGGTAAAAAAATTGATGCCGGTAAACAGCAGATCATTAGCTACTACTGATTCGATGGCGATCGAGCCGAAAACATTGAATGAGTTGAGCCGCTCGATAGGTATCGCGGTGTTCTTTGCAGGGGAAGACGTGGCGATAATAACATTATTAGGCTCTATTACGGTTGTCCCGTTGCCAGTGGCTGTGGTGGCGCCTGTTGCAACTTCTGAATCTAAGAAGGGCGAAATATCGATCTGATTGCTAACTACTTCATAACTAATATTCGTTGGCAATAAATTGGCAGCAAATAGAATCTCAGCATTGCCTTCTATCCTGCTTTCAGCCAATTGTGCAATTAGCTCAGGGATTTTTATGCCGAACTCGTTGCCACTAAAGCTTGCTGTTAGGCTTGCCTGTGGTTTTTCTGGAATTGAAAAAAGCATGCTGGTCGCGTCGAGTTCGCTTTCGGTTTCTCTAATTCCAGTTGTCTGCAGCAGGCCGAAGACATCGAAATCATTTGAGGCGAGAGAGCCTTCAAAGGCGATGTCATCGTTTAGTCCGCTTATGTGTAGATCGCCTTGTAATAACATTGGTGTAACGTTGAAGCTGATATTCTGTATGTCGATGTTGCCTGCATTTATGTCGGCGATTATGTCACCTCGGAAACTCATCGCTATAGGTTTGGTCATACCATTATTTAGAAAGGTGAAATCCACATCCACATCGAATGGATTGCCCTCAATGTTGGTGTTGCTGCTCGCGAGGTTGAGATTGTTGAAGCTGTAACGCAGGCCTTGTGAGAGGTCTTGAATGTCGATACTGGCATTGTCAATCCGCAAGCGTTCAAAGGAAACCGAGACGAAGTCAGAATTTGTGTCTGTAGAAGCTGCGTTGCTTTGTTTTTCGGTGGAATGCGTGCCGGGGGCGAGGGAATCGGTAGTGTGACTAAAACCGAGAGTCTCAACATCCCAATTGCTTTTTCCAGTTGCGTCAATGTAGTAGTTGATATGGAAATCATCCGTAGACAGCTCGCGAATAAAAATTTCACCTAAGATCAAGGCGCGCAAATCTGCCTTAAGCAAGACTGCCGTTGTAGAGGCAAGTTCCTGGGGAGATGTTGGATTTTTGAGCCGAACGTCATTGAGGGTTAAGCCTATGCTGGGGAAAAACGCAACGTCCATATCCCCTGCGATGGTGAGTTCATAGCCAGTGCTGGACAAGACGGCAGCCTGAATAGCTGCTTTGTTCTGGTCTGTATTCACAAACATTAGCAAGATCACCCCCGCCACTATGAATAGTAGGATTAGCCCAAGTAGTAATCTTGCGAATTTCTTAATCATTTATTCCCAATAATGGTGGCTTGAAGTGCTCAAACCTGTCTGATTTCTCAAATAACCAATGCTAGTGATTCCTTGCCTTGCGGGCAGTTTAGTTTAACGGATTGACTTGTTACATGCACGAGAGAGCTTGCCTGGCGAGGGTGGGACTTGAATTGTCCATAGTTGCTGCTTTCATTGCGTTAGTGCGGGCATTATAATGCTTTCTTTCCAGCGGGACGTAAAACCTCCTTATATAGCAAGCAGCGGCGTTGATTAGTCAGGCCCGCATGCTGGCAATCTTAACTACAGTGACCGAATTAATGAGAACAGCATCAGTAGAACGCAATACCAAGGAAACACAGATTTCGGTAACTGTTAACCTCGATGGCACCGGCAAGCTTGAGGTCGATACTGGACTACCGTTTCTAGACCATATGTTGGATCAGATAGCGCGGCACGGGCTAATAGATATTTCCGTAAAGGCGGCGGGTGATCTCGAGATCGATGCGCATCACACGGTTGAAGACATAGGCATTACACTGGGCCAGGCTTTCGATAAGGCCCTAGATAGGACAGGGATTCGCCGCTACGGACACGCCTATGTGCCACTTGATGAGGCGCTCTCGCGAGTTGTAATCGATTTTTCCGGTCGGCCGGGATTGGATTATCATGTTCAATTCGTCAAAGGCACCGTAGGCGCATTCGATGTTGATTTGTTTCACGAATTCTTTCAGGGCTTTGTGAATCACTCTTTAGTGACGCTGCACATTGACAATCTCCGTGGTAAGAATGCACACCACCAGATCGAAACTATATTTAAGGCTTTCGGTCGCGCTGTGCGTATGGCTGTCGAAGCTGATCCTCGGCAAGAAGGTGTTGTTCCATCTACTAAAGGGTCTCTATAAGACTATCCGGTCTGGCCGGCAACTCTTTTTTTTCAAAGCACGCTAATCGAACTTACCTTGACTAGTCTTAATATGAATAAGATCGCAGTAATTGATTACGGCATGGGTAATCTGCATTCGGTTGCGAAGGCATTGGAACATGTCGGTCGTGAATTAGACGAACAAGTTGAAGTTATCGTGACCGCTGACGCGAATGTGATAGCTGGCGCCGACCGAGTTATCTTTCCCGGGGTTGGAGCGATTCGAGACTGCATGGCAGAAATCCTGCGCTTAGATGTCGGCCAGATTGTTAAAGATGCTATTCAAACAAAACCTGTACTTGCCATCTGCGTCGGCATGCAGGCGCTAATGAATACTAGTGAAGAGAATGGCGGCGTCAAATGTCTAGGGTTCCTTGATGGAGAGGTTCGATATTTTGGTGACGATCTTCGTGATGGTGATGGGCTGCGTTTAAAAGTGCCACACATGGGGTGGAACCAAGTAAGTCAGACTATCGATCACCCTTTGTGGAAAGACGTGCCAGACAATAGCCGTTTCTATTTTGTTCATAGCTACTATGTGCGGACGCAGCAACAGGGGATGGTCAGCGGAGTTTCGAGGTACGAAAATGACTTCGTCGCTACACTCGCTGATAACAATATTTTTGCAGTCCAGTTTCATCCCGAAAAGAGCCAAACAGTAGGTCTAACTCTACTGCATAATTTTCTATTATGGGACGGGACGGTGTAGCGCTTTAGATACAAATCAACTTATAATTTTAACCCTAGTTTAAGAGTAATGAGATGCTAGTCATACCAGCAATAGATTTGAAGGATGGTCAGTGTGTTCGTCTCAAGCAGGGGCGTATGGAAGACTCTACTGTTTTTTCTGATGACCCAGTGAGTATGGCCGGCATTTGGCAGGCTAAAGGTGCGCGACGCCTGCACATCGTGGACCTAAATGGGGCTTTCGCAGGTACTCCAGTTAATGTTGAAATTATAACCAAGATAGCTGCAACCTATCCCGGTTTATCGATCCAGATTGGTGGCGGTATCCGAACTATGGAAAATGTTGAGTCCTTTTTTAACTCGGGTGTTAGTTATGTGATTATTGGCACACAGGCGGTGAAGAAGCCTGAGTTCGTAAAAGAGGCATGTGAAGCCTATCCAGGTAAGGTTATCGTCGGTATCGACGCTATCGAAGGCATGGTGGCTACGGAAGGTTGGGCAGAAGTGTCCGATGTTTCTGCTGTCACTCTAGCGGCAAAGTTCGCGGATTATGGTGTCGAAGCAATCGTCTACACCGATATTAACTGCGATGGCATGATGAGCGGTGTAAACCTTGCTTCGACTAAAGAGTTGGCTGATCACTCTCCTATTCCGGTCATAGCTTCCGGTGGAGTTAGTAAGCTGGCAGACATTGCTGCGATTCGCGAGGTCTCCGAAGCCTCCACCGGCGGCGGAATTATGGGTGTGATAACGGGACGTGCAATCTACGAAGGTAGTCTCGATCTCGCGCTCGCGCAGCAACTCTGTGACGAATAATTAGCAGTAATTGGAAGAGTTTCTAAGATGGCCTTAGCTAAACGAATAATCCCCTGTCTTGATTGCGAGAATGGGCGCGTTGTAAAAGGCGTCAAGTTTCTTGATATTCGTGACGCCGGAGATCCTGTCGAAGTGTCCAAGCGCTACTGCGATGCTGGTGCCGATGAGATTACCTTTCTGGATATCACTGCTAGCCACGAGGGAAGAGAAACGACTGTTTTCACAGTCGAGGCGATTGCCGGTCAGGTATTTATTCCCCTAACTGTTGGCGGTGGGATACGCACGCTGGAAGATATTCGCACAATGTTAAACGCCGGAGCGGATAAGATCGGTATCAATACCGCAGCGGTCGTCAATCCAGAATTTGTTCGAGAGGCAGCAGAACGCTTCGGGTCGCAATGCATTGTAGTCGCGGTCGATGCGAAGCGAGTGTCTATCAATGACGAATCGCCAAAGTGGGAAATATTCACTCATGGTGGTCGTAAGCCAACAGGCATTGACGCCATTGAGTGGGTTAAGCGCATGGTGAGTTTTGGCGCTGGTGAGATATTGCTAACTAGCATGGATAGAGATGGCACGAAGAGTGGATTCGATCTGGAGCTCAATCGCGAAGTAAGTCGTGCCGTGCAAGTGCCACTAATTGCGTCAGGTGGTGTGGGAAATCTTCAGCATTTGGTAGAAGGTGTGTTGGAGGGTGAGGCCGATGCGGTATTAGCTGCTAGCATCTTTCATTTTCAGGAATATTCCATCCAGGAAGCGAAGCAGTACATGGCTGCCAAGGGAATCGAGGTTCGACTTTAAGCCTCAATTCCCTGCACCGAACTTCTGGTTCTTCTGAAACTAATTTAGTTTACATCGCTCTGTGCGAAAGAGCCCGTTGTGTTGATTGCCCGAGCGGGGTTGAACGCATTGATGCCCTTAAGTACATTCAGTGCTTCGTTCAATGGGTAGTCATTTACTAACACTTCCTCAGCTGAAATAAGCGCCTGAGCGAGCCTATCGTTCTCTGTGCTTGGGCCGTTGCCATTATCCAAGTGGCCATCTAGATCTGATTCGTTGTACTGCATTACGTTGGTTGAGCGACGCGTAACGAATGCCTCTTCAACGAGGATGTCCGGTTCGATGCCCTGTGCCTGAATTGATCGACCGCTCGGAGTGAAGTACAAAGACGTTGTTAGTTTTATCGCGCGTCTATCGTCCAATGGCAATACGGTCTGGACGGACCCTTTGCCGAAGCTGCGCGTGCCCATGATGATCGCGCGACCATGATCCTGCAGAGCGCCGGCTACGATCTCTGAAGCCGATGCGGAGCCGTTGTTGATTAGAACGACTAATGGCACGTCGCCTGCCACTGTTTTTCGCGTCGCAGAAAAATCTAGACCAGTCTGTTCTAACCGGCCCTCTGTGTAAACGATTCGCCCTTCATTGATGAATGCATCAACCACGCCTACAGAAGCCTGCAGTATTCCGCCGGGATTGTTGCGTAGGTCTAATACCATACCTTTGATGGGCTGATCGATGGCTTCGTTCTCTGCAGTCAATTCTTCTATTTCTTCTTCGAGCTCGTTGCCTGTGTTCACGCGAAACTGCGAGACGCGTAAGTAAGCATAGCCTGGGGCGATCATTCGGCTGCGCACACTGGTGATGGCGATGATTTCGCGCGTTATAGTGACATCGAAAGGCTCTTGTCCTTCTCTGGCTACAGTAACGGTGACATCGGTACCCGGCGCGCCGCGCATCATCTGCGCCGCTTCCTCAGGCAACATTTCTCGAAGGGGCTTGTTGTTTATTTGGATTATGAGATCGCCAACCTTAATGCCCGCGCGATCAGCTGGAGAGTCGTCGATAGGGCTGATAACTCGAATGTACCCATCCTGGCGGCCGACCTCCACGCCTAGCCCGCCGAACTCGCCAGTAGTGGATTCTTCCAGTAGATCGAAATCCTCGCCTGCCATGTAGGATGAATGCGGGTCGAGTCCTGCGAGCATCCCGCGAATCGCGTTTTCCAATAGCGTCTGATCGTCAACCTCTTCTACATAAGACATGCGAATTCGATCGAGGGCTTCGGTAAACATTCTTACTTCATTCAAGGGAAGCGGAAGTGTTTCCTGTCGGTCCTGCGCACCCGCTTGAGTTGGTAAAAAAAATCCTAGTAGCAGCGACAGGGAGAGCTTTGCTACGCCTGATGCAGATCGTAGTTTCTTCGCTGAGAAAAGTGGCAATGCGTATGGGGCAAAATTCATAGCTAAATCCTGATTATTCTCTGCTTGTTGAGGCCAATTTGGCGATGTGAGAAGACTGTCTTTTGTCATTCAATAGATGCTTATACGATTAATCCTAGTGTTTCAGTTTATTCTTTAATAGGCAAATTCGGCGAGATTGTCCTCGCATAGGACGAGAACGGTTCATCCGGGTGAATATTTCACTCAGAGAACCATTGCGCTGGGTTTTGAGCCTCGCCGTGATGGCGTATCTCGAAATACATGCCTGGGCTGGCCTGGCGGTTTTGTTGATTTCCTGTCAGTTCATTAGTCATCCCCGAAGTTGACACAATGTCTCCGGTGTCTACCCAATTGCCAGCCTGCTTCGATAGCGCCTGATTCGCGCCATACAGAGACATATAGCCTTGACCATGGTCTACGATTACTAGTAATCCTGCGCCTCTTAGCCAATCTGAAAAGACCACCCGTCCAGGATGAATTGCTTGTACGGGAGTGCCTTCACTCACAGCTATGGTGATACCCTGCCGGGTCAAGTCGCCCTCGCCATAGCGTGAGCCAAAGCGATCGGTAATCTTTCCAGTAACGGGCATTGGAAGCTTGCCGAGTCGCAAATCAAATGGGGAGCGCTGCATGGCCTCCGGTATGTCATCAACAGCACGATCGATTTGCTTTACCAGCTCTTGTAATTGTACTTGATCGATTTCTAGCTGCTCAAGTTGGGAGCTGCGCGATGCTATGTCGGCGCGTAATTGATTGAGAGCACGTTCGCGCTCAATTTTTGAGTCATTGAGGCTTTGCAGAGAATTACTCAGCGTTAGTTGCTCGGTTTCGAGATCGGTAACATTGGACTCTAGTTGTTGATTAACTGTCTGAACTTCGTCTAGAGTTTCCTGAAATGATGCGATGCTGTCCAGCTGTGCTTGTGTAAAAATTCGATGGTAGTGGAGCATGCGCGCGCTCTTAGAAATGTCTTCTTGGTTTAACAGGAGTTCTATGGCGCCATGATTCCCTGCTATGTATGCAGTGCGAATAGCCTGTTCGAGAATTTTGCTTTGTGCTGTTTTTTCACTACTTAACTTATCTGCTTCTCGTGAGAGGGATGAAATTTCAGATTCAGTTTCGGCCAAGGCTGTTTGAGTTTCAGTAACTGATTGGCTGATTTTTGAAATTTGCAAATCTGCTTGTTGTAGATTCTGAATCTCGATTGACTGCGTGGAATTGGCTTCACTGAGCCAAGATTGAATTTCACCAATCGCATTGAAGACTGCGGCAAGTTCTTGTTGCGCTTCTTCGCTATTATCGGCAGCATTGTTTGGAATAGTTGCCCAGTCGCAAAAAAAAATGGCCAAAAGTACCATAGCTAACTTCAATTCTAAATTAGTTTTACGCGGTAACTGTTTCATCGAATGGCTATGTTACCCCTAACTCAACATTTTAGCTTAGTCTAGAAGAATTTTACCGGTCATCTCGATCGGTATTGGCATGTCTAATAAAGAGAGAAGCGTAGGGGCGAGATCTGAAAGAGTGCCAGGACTAATGAATTGTCGGCCGCTAGTCCCGATATACACTAGAGGAACGGGACCGCTGGTGTGAGAAGTAAGCGGCTGGCTGGTTTTCGGATCCGCCATCTGCTCCACGTTGCCGTGGTCTGCTGTGATCAGTAGTTCGGCGCCTGATTCTTCGGCCGCAGCGACGATTTTCTCTAGGCATTTGTCTACAGCTTCTACCGCCTTCACCGCAGCATCGAAATTGCCCGTGTGTCCTACCATGTCGCCATTGGCGTAGTTGCAGATGATCGCGTCATATTTATGTGAGTGTATCGCCGCTACTAGTGCGTCAGTGAGTTCGAAAGCAGACATCTCAGGTTGCAGGTCGTAGGTTTTCACATTGGGCGATGGAATCAGAGTGCGATCTTCGTTAGTGAATGGTTCCTCTCGGCCACCGTTAAAAAAGAAGGTAACGTGTGCGTATTTTTCAGTTTCCGCGATGCGTAATTGAGTTTTGTTTTGATCGGCCAAATATTGTCCAAGTACGTTGTCGAGTTTATTTGGCGGGTAGGCGCAGCTCGCAGGAATATCTGCTGCGTACTCAGTAAGCATTACGAATTCGCTGAGTTTGGGGTTAACGCTACGCTGAAATCCATCGAAATTATCATCGATAAATGCCCGAGTAATTTCTCGTGCACGGTCGGCGCGAAAATTCATGAATACAACAACGTCGCCGTCGGAAACTACTGCCGATGTATCAGATTCAGAACCTACCAGGCTTGCCTGAACAAATTCATCGTCTTCGTCACGTTGATAAGCAGCATCAATCGCAGTGGTAACATTGTTTGATTGAAATTCTGCTTTCCCTTGCGTGAGCAGGTCGTAGGCTGGTTGGACGCGGTCCCAGCGATTGTCTCTGTCCATGGCATAGAAGCGGCCGCAGATTGATGCAACGCGTCCTTTGCCAGAGCCTAGTAGCGTTTTTTCAGCTCGTAGTAGAGAGGGAAGTGCGCTGCGCGGAGGTGTATCGCGTCCATCTAAGAAAGCATGTAGGAATATCTTAGGCGCGCCATTACGAATTGCGAGTTCGATCATGGCTATAATTTGGTTTTCGTGGCTGTGAATTCCGCCGCCGGACATGAGTCCGAAAATGTGCAGCGCTGAATTAGTATCTATAGTCCTCTGCACGGCACCAGTGAGAACAGGATTTGAGAAGAAGGCGCCATTCTCTATGTCTTTGTCGATTCGAGTTAAACTCTGGTAGACAACTCGGCCAGCGCCGAGATTCATGTGGCCTACTTCGGAATTGCCCATCTGCTCGGCTGGGAGTCCGACCGACTTGCCTGAGGTGTCAATCAGTGTGTGTGGCTTGCTCTCCCACAGAGAATCCCATATTGGGCTGTTTGCGCTGTGGATAGCGTTGCTGCTGGTTTCTTCGCGATGGCCCCAGCCATCCAAAATTAGAAGTAGTGCGGTGGTCTTCTTACTGCTGTCGATATCGCTCATGGGGTGCTTCTAAGTCCTGTATTTAGCTCGCTAACTGAAGACATCATTATCCTTGAAAGCGATATTCATAGCGAGAAGCTTGGGCCAAAGGACTAATCTACTTATCATGATCTGGAAAGCGGACTTCGAGGCCCTACTTGTCTGCCTGAGTCCTTCTTAAAGCCACAGGACACGTGTATACTTGGCACTTTTTTTGCGGCGCCACTCATAATCGTATAGGTGAGCAATAAAATCAGATAAAGCCTCTGGCGCGCGAGCCAGTTTAGAAATACTGAGAAGATAATGGCGCAATTTTTAGAATTTATTGGCAATCACCTCTTGCTATCCAGTCTATGGTTGATTTCGTTTGCGGCTATCGTCTTCTACCACCAGCGCACTGGGAGCAAGGGTGTAGGGCCACAACAGGCCGTTATGCTCATCAATCGTAGCGATGCGATAGTCATAGATGTCCGTGACAAGAAGGAGTTTGAAGCCGGGCACATCGTAGACTCTATTAATATTCCCCTCGCAAAAATAGATCAGCGGATTACAGAACTGAAGAAGCATCAAGAAAAGCCGGTAATCGTGGTTTGCAAATTAGGCCAGCATTCTGGTGAGGCGGCGAAAAAGATTCAAGAGGCTGGGCACGAGCAGGTTTACAAGCTGTCCGGTGGAGTGACCGAGTGGAAGGCTCAGTCCATGCCATTGGTCGTCTAGATTTGATGAGCGCAATTACAATTGATTGTAAATAAGACTGTAAACACATAGGATTAATCATGGCAGAGAACGAAGAAAACAACGATGAAACGGCAGCAGCACCCGTTGCAGACCAGCCCGAGGGCCCACAATTCGCCCTGCAGCGCATCTATTTGAAAGATTCCTCATTTGAATCTCCTCGCAGCCCTGCGGTATTCCAGGGGCAATGGCAGCCGAAAATCAACTTCGATATTAAGACGAAAAACTCCAAGATTCAGGATGACGTTTTCGAAGTGGTTTTGGTGTTAACAGTTGAGGCGACTCTTGAAGAGGAGCCGGGATTCTTAGTGGAAGTGCATCAAGCTGGCGTATTCACTGCCAAAGATTTCGACGATGTTCAATTAGCGCAGTTATTGGCCACCGTTTGTCCAAATATCCTCTTCCCATATGCTCGAGAGGCTATCGATTCGCTAGTAGTGAAGGGTAGTTTTCCTGCTCTTATGCTCGCTCCAATAAATTTTGACGCTCTATATGCACAGCAAAAACAGGCTGCTGAGGCTAACGCTAACGGCGAAGCTCCCGCCCCCGAACTGGCAAACTAAGAAGCTTAGTTACCTTTAGCGAAGCCTAGCTGACGCCAGGCTTCGTAAACCACGACAGCTGCTGCATTGGACAGATTCAGGCTACGACTGTTGGGTAACATAGGTATTCTCAGAAGGTTCGCGGGGTCTAGGTGTTCTCGGATCTTATCCGGCAATCCGCGGGTTTCCGGCCCAAATATCAGGAAATCTCCCTCTTCAAAGTGATATTCGCTGTAGTGCATCGTGGCTTTGGTACTAATTCCGAGTAGCCGGTTCTCGCCCTGCAGGTGCATGAAGTCTTGCCAGCCCTCATACTGCGAAATACCAGTAAATTCGTGGTAATCCAGACCTGCCCGGCGCATTTTCTTATCATCAAGATCGAAGCCAAGGGGCTTTATTAGGTGCAGGTGTGAACCTGTATTTGCAGATAAACGGATAATATTTCCGGTGTTTGGGGGTATTTCAGGCTCAAAAAGCACGATGTTGATCAAAATTTCACCAGTTTAGTAGGCAGTTTCACTTAGCAATTACTACAATTGTGGATATTCAAAGATGCCTGATTACTCAAAACCCAGAATTAGTTCTGAATGCAGATCTAGTTATCGTGAATTTCTGCGTCTCCCTGTGAGTTACCTAACTCCTTAATCTTCCTGGTTAAGGTATTCCTGCCCCAGCCCAGCAAGTTTGCAGCATCTCTCCTGCGTCCGGCTGTATGTTTCAAGGCTATGTCAATCATGGTGCGTTCGAACATAGGCGTAGCTTGATTAAGAATCCCTACATTACCTAGACTGAGCTGCTGATCCGCCCATTGATGCAATCCTTGAGTCCAGTTGCCGTTCAGACTGACGCCAGTTTCCTGTGTGGCGAATTCTGGTGGTAGGTCGGCAAGATAGACCTCGCGACTCGATGCCATCACGGTAATCCAGCGACAGAAATTTTCTAGCTGGCGCACATTGCCGGGCCAGCTGAGACCGGCAAGGTATTTCTCTGTTTCTGGTCGTAGTGTCTTCGGCTCTACATCGAGTTCCTTCGCGGCAGACAGCAGAAAGAAGCTCGCGAGTTTTGGTATGTCTTCACGTCTATCGCTTAGGCGTGGTATGTGAATGCGAATAACATTCAGCCTATGGAAAAGGTCTTCGCGAAATTGATGTTGCTCTACCAGCTTCTCTAAATCTTGATGCGTTGCCGCGATGATTCTGACGTCCACCTTGATAGAAGTATGTCCGCCTACGCGATAAAATTCGCCGTCGGAAAGCACGCGTAATAATCGCGTTTGTGTCTCGGCGGGCATGTCGCCGATCTCATCTAGAAATAATGTGCCGCCATCAGCCTGTTCGAAGCGACCGGTGCGCTGTGAGGTGGCGCCGGTGAACGCACCTTTCTCGTGTCCGAACAGCTCCGACTCGATCAGTTCTTTAGGAATTGCGGCAACATTAAGTGGTACGAAGGTCTTATCGCTGCGTGGACTATGTTGATGTAGGGCGCGTGCTACTAATTCCTTACCGGTTCCCGACTCGCCATTGATGAGCACGGAGATATTTGACTGCGAGAGTCTGCCGATGGCGCGGAACACCTCCTGCATAGCTGGCGCCTCGCCGATTATCTCTTGGCTCTTAACAATTTCAGTTTTGCCACCCTCATCACTTTCTTCTTTCTGTTCGCGCGCGTGCTCCAGTGCGCGATTCGTCATCGCAATAGCGTCTTCGATATCGAAAGGTTTAGGCAGGTATTCGAATGCTCCGCGGCTATAGGATGAAACAGCACTCTCCAGATCTGAGTGTGCCGTCATGATAATGACTGGAAGCTGCGGGTGCTGTTCCTGAATAGCAGAGAGCAGGTCCAAACCACTGATTCCTGGCATGCGAATGTCGCTGATAATTGCGTCAGGCAATTCCTGCTCGAGACGATGCAGTAGGTCGTTGCCGTTCTCGAAAGATTCGGTGTTGAGACCAGTCTTGCCTAGCGACTTTTCTAGCACCCAGCGAATGGAGCGATCGTCATCTAGTATCCAGATAGAATTACTTGAGTTCATAAATCATATAACCTTTTGAAACTTTGGGCTTACGCCCTGAATGAGATTAACCATGAATTGCGCGTGAATAGAAGTCCATTTACTGCCTGCTATTAGTTATCCTCCTTTAACTGCCTTCGGGGGCGAGTGGCAAAAGCACTGTAAAACAAGTAGCACTATGACTGCTCTCACACTCAATGAGCCCTTGATGCTGGTTGATAATAGAGTGTGTTATGGAAAGGCCGAGGCCGGTTCCCTCAGCGCGTCCACTAATCATCGGGTAGAAAATGGAGCCGATCATTTCTGGCTTGATTCCCGGTCCGTTGTCGATAATCTTTATGCAGGCGACTAATCTGTGGAACTTGGCGCCTATTGTCGCGTTGCGGATGATCCGGGTACGCAGATAGATGCGGCCGAGATTGTGTTCTACCTTCGGGCTGAACAACGCCTGCATTGCATTGCGCACTATGTTCAGCATCGCCTGAATAAGTTGTGAGGAGTCGGCAAGCACGTTAGGTATGCTAGGGTCATAGTCTCGAATAAGTTCGATGCTATTTCCGCTTATTTCGGCCTGCACCAGAGATCTAACTCTCTCTAAAACTTCGTGGATATTGATGGGCTGCATCTTCAGTGGCTGCCTAGAGTCAACAAGCCGGTCTACCAATTTGTGCAGGCGGTCAGCCTCATTGATAATCACATTGGTGTAGTCTTTAAGGTCCTCGCTATCTAGTTCCGCCGCTAGAAGCTGGGCCGCGCCGCGGATGCCGCCTAGCGGATTCTTAATCTCGTGAGCGAGACCTCTTACTAATTCTCTTGTAGTCGCGTGAGTGCTGTTCAAGGACTCCTCGCGATTGATTCTGTAGGAGTGTTCTAGCGAGGTAATCTCCAGCAGCGCGCGTTGCTCGCCGTCTTCGTCGAATGGGGTAATAGTATAGTCTACGTCTACAGTCTTGCCGTGCATCAGCTGTAGCTGTGTCTGGCGCTTGGTAAAGCTATTGCTATTGCTCAAGGCTGTCTGCATCTCGCCTATGTCTCCTGCTGCCTTGATTAACACATCTCCGATGGATAGTTTGTTAGCCTTGCGTACACTAATTTCCAGCAAGTTCTCTGCTGCGACGTTTAGATAGAGCAGGCGCAGGTCTCTATCCATAACGACAACCCCGGTCTTCTGGTTGTCCAGCAGTCGCTTATATGCGTTGTCCAGAGTCACGGTTACTACTTCTCTATCGATGATTAGGCGCCGGGTGCACTAGTTCAACCCTCGGGCTGGAGCCATACAACTGCCGGCCGAATAGCGAACGCCTCTTTTATTCTTGCTATGCAATAACCAAACCAACAGAAGTAATGCTGAGTAGATTACTGTTTATGGGGCTTGTGCACAGGTTGGGGTGTAGGTTCGCGATTGTAAATGGGAATTATGCACTATAATAGTGCGCTGTGTGACAGGCTGCAATCTTTAGGCGCACAAAAAAGCCCGATCAGCTGACCGGGCTTTTTTGATAGCTCTAGGCTTTAGCTTATGCCAAGCCTTCCTTCGTAGTCTTGATGATAGCTGCTGCGACCTTATACGGGTCGGCGTTCGATGCGGTCCGTCTATCTTCCAGACGCCCCTTCCAGCCATCTTCAACTGTGCCAATTGGAATACGAATTGACGCGCCTCGGTCAGAAACGCCGTAGCTGAACTCATCGATTGCTTGGGTCTCATGCAGACCTGTCAATCGCTGATCGTTGTTTGCGCCATAGACGCTGATGTGCCTATCAATATTCTTGCTGAAGGCCTCGCATATCTTAGTGAAGATTGACTCATCACCGTCCTCACGCATAGGGCCGTTCGAAAAGTTAGCGTGCATACCGGAGCCATTCCAGTCCAGCTCTTTACCTAGGGGCTTGGGCTCATAGTTGATCGCCAAGCCGTAGCGCTCAGCTGTGCGCTCCAAGAGGTATCTTGCTATCCAAGTTTGGTCGCCAGCTTTTTTTGCGCCCTTTGCAAATATCTGAAATTCCCACTGACCAGCAGCAACTTCAGCGTTGATGCCTTCGAAGTTGAGTCCGGCTTCAAGGCACAGGTCCATGTGGTCTTCGATTACTTCGCGACCGAAGGCATTCTGGGCACCAACGGAGCAGTAATAAGGGCCTTGAGGGCCAGGGTAGCCACCTGAAGGAAAACCAGGGGGAAGATTAGTCTTGATATCCCACAGGAAATACTCCTGCTCAAAACCGAACCAGAAGTCAGAATCATCATCGTCGATAGTGGCGCGACCATTTGATGGGTGCGGTGTGCCATCGGCATTCATTACTTCAGTCATTATCAGGTAGGCGTTGGCGCGGTCGGGATCGGGATAGACCGCTACTGGCTTAAGTAAGCAGTCGGAATCATCGCCCTCGGCTTGCTGCGTAGAGCTGCCGTCGAATGACCACACGGGGCATGCTTCAAGAGTGCCGTCAAAATTGTCGCGTACTTGAGTTTTGCTGCGTAGGGTTTGAGTTGGCTTATAGCCATCAAGCCAAATGTATTCTAATTTTGATTTCATTTTCTATCCTTTTCTCCTAATCGATATCGACTACTTGATAATGCATGACTTGTGCTCGTTTTTCCGTGCCGCGCGGTATAGCGCTATCTTCTTATACCGACTTGGCGAAACTGACAGAGCCTACCAGTTTTTGCTGTCACTTTGGCAATGGGCTGCGTGTTGAAGTTATCCGATGCAGAATCGACTATACGTCCGCGGCTTGCTTTGTGCACTAGGGCAAAAGCAAAATATATGCCATTACTGGTACCGCTGCAAAGGCCTGTTTTTACTGAGCAGGCGGGTTTTATAAAAACATAGTTGCACTACTTCTGTGCAGATTAGAGATATATGCACAATAACAGTGCAATATTAGAGTATTTCTCGGTAAGGGCAATGGCTTGACCCTACCGATACTTGAAAAACTGACCTACAAATCTATGAAAAGTCGTCTCGAATCGAGCCGATTACTGAGTAGGATAGAGACAAGATGTTATTTTTGGTTAAGCTTTTCCTCGAAATCACCATTAAGACCCGCCCAGTACGTAAACGCTTTATTCGTCAGCTACGAAGGAATATCCGGTCGGTTCTATCCGAATTTGATCCTGCTGTCTATGTTGTAGCGGAGTGGGACAATCTAGAAGTTATAACCTCGACGAATAATCCTGAGGTTATAGCCCAAATAAGCGAAAGGTTGACTTGCACACCTGGTATCGCCAAGTTTCTCCACGTGAAGAAGTATCCCCGCACGGATTTAGATGCCATATTAGATCTGGCGCTGGAGTACTACCGTGAAAAATTAGTGGGTAAGACCTTCGCAGTTCGTTGCAAACGCAACGGCAAGCATTCCTTTAAATCTACCGATGTTGAGCGTCATGTTGGCGCTGGACTTAACGCCCAGACCGAGGCGGCGGGAGTTCGGCTTAGAGATCCAGATATCACCGTTTTAATAGAGGTGCGCGATGACTCAGCTTTCATGGTGCGCGATCAAAGAGACGGCCTAGGTGGGTTCCCGCTTGGTTGTCAGGATTCGGTAGTGTCTCTAATTTCGGGCGGCTTTGATTCTTCAGTTGCTAGTTATCTGTGTGTTAAGCGCGAATTACAAACTCATTATTGTTTTTTTAACCTTGGCGGCAGGGCGCATGAACTTGCTTCGAAAGAAGTGGCATTGTTTTTGTGGATGAAGTTTCACTCCTCACATCGGTCTAAGTTTATCTCAGTCCCCTTCGATGGTGTGGTGGAGGAAATAGTGGAGAAGGTGGATAACTCGCAGATGGGTGTCATCCTAAAGCGCATGATGCTGCGCTCCGCCGAGCAGATTGCGGCGGGACTGCAAATAGGGGCGCTTGTGACGGGCGAGAGTGTTGCGCAGGTATCTAGTCAGACCCTAGCTAGTCTAGCAGTTATTGATTTGGTAACTGATTGCTTGGTGTTACGACCGTTGGCGACAACAGATAAACAGCAAATTATCGATACAGCTAGGGTAATTGGCACCGAAGAGTTCTCTAAAGACATACCGGAGTTTTGCGCTGTCATATCGAAGAAGTCAACCACGCGTGCGAAACTGTGTCGGATAGAGCGCGAAGAGGCTCGATTCGACTTCGCTGTTTTGGATGCCGCTACAGGCAGCGCTAAGCATCAGCTCATCACTGACCTAGTGGCTGATTCAGATGGGGAATCAGCCGAGGTCAAAATCGTGGAGACGCTTGATAGCGACTGTACTGTTATCGATATTCGCCATCCTGATGAAGCAGAGATCAAGGCCCTTATATTGGAAGGAGAAAATCAGCCCCGGGAGAAGTTAAATATCCCTTTCTGTAAGTTATGTAGCGGCTTCGCAAATCTAGATAAGAGTAAATATTATCTCCTGTATTGCGGGAAGGGCATGATGAGCCGCCTCCATGCTGCCAACTTAATGGATGAAGGTTCTAAGAATGTCGCCGTTTTGGAGCTGGCAGAGCCCCAAAAACACTAGAATCACTCGCCTCAAAGCCAAATAAATCCTCTTGATTACTAATCATTCGGCGCCTTCTCGTGTATACTCGCCGCCTTTTGTGCAGCCGCTCTGAGTCTATTTAATACCTACCTATATATTTGTAAAGGCGAACTATGACGAGATCAAAGCTGCACCCTACTTCTCCACTGGGAGCTGTAGGCCAAATATTTAGGTGGAACTACAGTGATTGAGAAGATTCGAAATATTGCGATCATCGCGCACGTTGACCATGGTAAGACTACGTTGGTTGATAAGCTGCTTCATCAATCGGGAACTATCGAGTCACGCGGCGAGAACGTCGAGCGAATGATGGATTCGAACGATCAGGAACGCGAGCGGGGTATCACTATTCTGGCGAAGAACACTGCTATCAACTGGAATGGTTACCACATTAATATTGTGGATACACCGGGCCACGCCGATTTTGGTGGTGAGGTTGAGCGTGTGCTATCGATGGTCGACAGTGTTTTGCTGCTCGTGGACGCCGTCGACGGCCCAATGCCGCAGACTCGTTTTGTGACACAGAAGGCATTCGCGCAAGGCCTCAATCCAATCGTAGTGATAAACAAGATCGATCGTCATGGCGCACGACCCGATTGGGTGGTTAATGAAGTTTTCGACCTATTCGATAAGCTAGGTGCGACAGACGAACAGTTAGACTTTCCAATAATCTACGCCTCAGCGCTAGAGGGCTTCGCCGGTCATGAGATGGATCAGATGACGGACAACATGGAGCCATTGTTTGAGACAGTGGTCGCGAAAGTTCCGCCGCCAGATGTTATTATCGACGGACCATTTCAGATGCAGATTAGTGCATTGGACTACAACAGCTACGTCGGCGTTATCGGTGTAGGCCGTGTTACGCGCGGCAAGGTGTTTCGCAATCAGCAAGTAGTCATTATCGATCACGAAGGACACTCCCGCAAAGGAAAGATCCTCCAAGTTAAAAGTCACTTAGGCCTGGAACGAATCGATGTAGATGAGGCTCAGGCTGGAGAGATCGTTTGTATATCCGGTGTTGATAAGCTGAATATTTCTGAAACGGTTTGCGACCCGGATCATCCCGAAGCGATGGCGCCTCTGTCGGTAGACGAGCCGACGATCAGCATGACGTTTCAGGTAAATGACTCGCCGTTTGCAGGACGCGAAGGCAAGTACATTACTACTCGGCAAATCAGGGATCGGCTCGAGAGAGAGTTGCTTTACAACGTCGCGTTGCGGGTTGAACAGGGCGAGACACCAGACAAATACAAAGTCTCAGGCCGCGGTGAATTGCATCTTTCCGTATTGATCGAAAGCATGCGTCGCGAAGGTTTTGAGCTCGCGGTCTCTAGGCCGGAAGTTATTCTTCATGAAGAAGATGGCGTATTGAAAGAGCCTGTCGAATCGTTAGTTGTGGATTGCGATGATCAACATCAGGGCTCGGTTATGGAAGAGTTGGGTCAGCGCCGCGCAGACTTGCAGGATATGCTGCCAGATGGCAAGGGTCGGGTACGCCTGCAGTTCTTGATTCCTACCCGCGGATTGATCGGCTTCCGCTCTATGTTCCTAAGCATGACATCGGGCTCAGGCTTAATGACTCACGTATTCGATCATTACGGCGACTACAAAGATATGGATCTGGCTGTGCGCACCAGAGGCGTATTAGTCTCAATGGTGAAGGGCAAAGTGCTTGGCTTCTCGCTATTTAATCTGCAGGACCGTGGCAAGTTATTCGTAGGGCCTAACGTAGAGACTTACGAGGGCATGATTATCGGCTTGCACAGTCGCGAGAACGATCTGGCTGTTAACCCAATCAAAGGCAAGCAGTTGACTAATGTGCGCGCTTCAGGCACTGACGAAAATATAGTCCTAACGCCTCCAACTACACATACGCTCGAGCAGGCTATGGAATTCATTGCCGACGACGAATTGGTTGAGGTGACTCCAGAGAATATTCGCCTGCGAAAGAAATTGCTTAGCGAGAACGAGCGTAAGCGTCATGGCCGCGGTGCTGCAGCGCGCTAGCGTCTCGCAGCTTACTGGCCTAATACAGCTAAACGCGCTCTTGTAGAAGAGCGTGCATGCCCTTTTAGCTAGAGTTAGGTCTGTCCTATGCAGATTCTCTTTTCCCAGCTCAAACCCTATAAACGCCACCAGATAAAACTCACAGACAAGCATGAGTTGTATGTCGACGAAGCAGGTAATGTCGTTGGCATACCTATCCTGTTCGTACATGGGGCGGCCCCGGTCGAATTCTTCACGGGCGCTATGATATGGTCTGTCATCTTGGGAACGCGCTAGCATTGCATCGGCATCGGCATTGGCCGGAGGCGGAGCTTCATATAGTTCGCGAATCCGGGCACTCCGCGTCTGGACCCGGAACTGTGGATGCCTTGATACGTGCCACTCAAGACATCGCAAACAAGCTCGAGGTTTTTGATTAGGGCAGCGAGCAAGGGGATCATGTGATTGCACTTATTCAGCGCGTCAATTGGGCGCAAGTCCATATCGATAGGACGCTGCATGCCGACATTGGTCAGGGCATACTCGCGCTCATTGGTATTGAGAAAGAAGACGACGATAATCTTGCTCAGAAGTTACTCGATAAAATCCTCGCTTATAGAATTTTTGCGGACTCCGAGGGGAAGATGAATCTCGATTTAAAGGATATCGGCGGCGACCTAATGCTTGTGTCGCAATTTACACTTGCTGCCGAAACGGAGAAAGGGCTTCGCCCTGGGTTCTCCACTGCAAAACCTCCAGGCCAGGCTAAAGCAATCTACGACAAGTTAGAGCAAGCCGCGCGAGAGCAGCATGAATTTGTGCGCTCGGGAAAGTTTGGTGCAGATATGCAGGTCAGTCTGGAGAACAATGGGCCGGTCACATTTATTCTCAAAGTCTGACTGGGATGCCTCTGAGTAATTCTATAGCATCCCTTTTCCATAGCTTGCCAAATGGTATCTAACTCGATTTCAGCTCAATTTCTAAGTGCTTCCCACCAGGGATTCTTTGGCAAGTTGGTTAAGTCAAATACTTCGCTAATCATTGGCGTTGAAATATTGACATTTCTTCTGCCAGCCTCTTTGGAGAAGTGAATTATTGGCTCATCCCAAGGGTGAATAGATAGGTCAAATTTAGACCAGTGGATTGGGAAAAGTACTTTGGCTTTTAGATCAATACTGGCCTGAACGGTTTCATTGGTAAACATATGGACTTCTGACCAGTCTGCGTTGTAAGCGCCGCCTTCAACGAAGGCTATATCAAAAGGACCATATCGGTCTCCTAGCGCTATAAATGTTCCTGAATAACCACCATCACCACTAAAGTAGACCTTTATTTTTTCTGAAGAAACTACCCACGAGCCCCACAAAGTGGAGTTTATTTTACCCGGCGCTCGACCACTAAAATGTTGGACAGGTGTCACGGTGAATTCAACATCTTTTTAGTCCTCACTTTCATGCCAATCAAGCTCGCGGATTCTATCTGCATCAACCCCCCCCCCTCTTTTTAGATGAGATTTAACGCCTAATGGAACAAAAAATCGATCAACAAATTTTGAAAGATCTTTGATTGCCTTGAAATTAAGATGGTCGTAGTGATCATGAGAAATTATGACAGCATTAACTTTTGGTAAGTCATCGATATTTATTTGGTTCTCATAGGCAAAAGGCTTTCCAAAAATGGGCGCCGGAGAAGCTCTATTGAAGACGGAATCTGTCATTATAATTAAACCAGCCGTATTCATTAGTAATGTGGAGTGTCCTAGCCAAAAAAACTTGCCCTCGGTTAAAGTATTTCCATGAAATTGAATCGTTGGAAGAGAGATTATAGAATTTCATCTCTAGGAGGAGATATCCAGCTCATTAATACTGGGCTCTTATCGGAAGAGTCTGAAAATGTGATGTGTTTGTATAATTTGATTTTAAGTAGTGAAATTTTCCAGTAACAAAGTTTTTTGAATTTTCAATAATTACTCTACTATTCTTATCTGGAAAAGCGCCAAATACAGGTGAGAAGCTGAAGAAAATAAATATCAAGAAGGCAAGAATAAATAAAATACAAATAGAGTATTTAACTGCATTAGGTCTGCTATGAAAAAATTGCAAGATAAATCTCATATAATTAAGTAGCCAGTATTCCAGTCTTGCTCAATTATTCCGGGCTGACGGATGTCGACAAAGATATGGCTTGATCTCCGAACAGTCCAAATACCAAGATTGCTCTAGAGTTTTTCAGCCTTAATCTCAGGCGTCTGCTTCATCCCT
Organism: uncultured Pseudomonadales bacterium; assembly: GCA_949372635.1. GTDB lineage: Bacteria > Pseudomonadota > Gammaproteobacteria > Pseudomonadales > Pseudohongiellaceae > UBA9145. The sequence continues at coordinate 125,287 of CASIAB010000008.1, read as the reverse complement.
AGGTTGGCGTTTCTTCACCGAGCGTCCGGCGATAATACCCACCTCAAACAACAGCCACATCGGTATTGCCAGCATCGACTGTGTGAATGGGTCGGACGGTGTCAGCAACATGCCGACGATGAAGCAACCAACGATCACATATGGGCGCTTCTCTGATAGGGAATCTGGCTCGGCGATACCTGTCCAGATCAGAATGAACACGGCTATAGGAACCTCGAAGGCGATGCCGAACGCTAAGAATATGGTAAGCGCGAAACTGAGGACGCTATTGATGTCAGGCATTACAGAGATGCCTTCAGGTGCTACCGATATAAAAAATGCGAAGGCAAAGGGAAATAGAACGTAACGAGCGAACGCAATGCCCCCATAGAAGAGAAGAACGCTAGATATGAAAAGTGGTATCGCGACGTTTTTCTCATTTTTATACAACCCTGGAGCAATAAACGACCAAAGCTGATACAGCACATACGGTGCAGCAAGAAGAAACGAAACATAGAACGTGAGCTTAAAAGGCGCGAAAAATGGCGACGTGGGATCGATCGCTATCATCGTAGATCCCTCTGGCAAGGCCCGGATTAACGGATCGACAACGTAAGTGTAGATGTCATTAGAGAAGTAAAACAAACATAGGAAAAATAGTATTATCGCTATTATACTTTTAAGAATTCGATCTCTCAGTTCAACCAAGTGATCGATGAGTGTTAACTCTTTCTGTTCTTCAGCTATTGCCATTTTCTTTCTTAGTATCAAGGGAGCCGGTGGAATCTTTAGAGTCAGCCAGCTTGGGGTTCTTGCCGCCGCTATAGATTTGCTTGGTTACTTCTTCTACCCGATTGCTCATATCCTTCAATTCGCCAGTAAGCGACTTATCATTCTTGGCTAGAGACTCTGCGGCGGAGCTCTCCTCGATGCTATTTTTCTTAGCGCCATCTATTGAAGCTTTAGAGGCTCCCGGATCGAAGTTAGCAGAATTCACGATGTTATTAACTGACTTTTCGGTGTCTTTTGCCACGCCTTCTATATTTGACTTGGCATCTTCGATCTCAGCCATCACAGTTTCATTGTGGAGCTGGCGCCGAATCTCATCTGCGTTCAGCTCTCTTTCGATCTCGTTTTTTACTTTATAGAAGCTGCGACGAAACCTGCCGATCCATAATCCGGTGGTGCGCACGGCGCCAGGCAGTCGCTCTGGACCAAGCACAAGCAGTGCGATAATAAATATCAGCAGGACTTCGAATGAGCCGATGTTAAACATAGTGCGTAACCGGAATCACAGGTCAAGCCTGTGGGCAGAGATGCGATGCGCTAAGCATCGGGAAACAGTGCGGAGACTAATTACTTTGTTTCAACTTTCTCGGCAGTGGCGTCTATGGTCTCGCCAGTAATGCCGTCATCGACCTCAGTCGCCTGCTCTTCTTCGTCTTCCTTGATGGCCGTCTTAAAACCCTTCAGGGCGCCGCCGAGGTCTGAGCCTAAATTCTTTAGTCTCTTCGTGCCAAAAAGCATAACTACGATCAACAAAATAATTAGCAGTTGCCAAATTCCTATTCCACCCATGATAAACCTCCAAATCTGATACGCAGTGTCCGTGCGTAGCGGTAACTAGTTTTGTCGAGATGCCTTTTCTGCAAGGCCGGATATATTAAAGCGTTCTTTCAATTCATCCAACACCTGCTGCGGTGTCAAATCAAGATGGCTTAACATAACCATCGTATGAAACCATAAGTCTGCAGTTTCATTAATCACTGCCTTTGAATCTTTGCCTCTTTGTTCGCCGAAGTCCTTTGCGGCCAAGATTGTTTCTGTTGCTTCTTCACCAATCTTTTCTAAGATCTTATTAAGACCCTTTTCGTGCAAGCTGGCAACATAGGAATCACTACTGGAAGACTTCTTACGTTGTTCCAAAATTGCAGCTAATTCTGTTAGTACGTCACTCATGAGCTTTTCTTGTATATCTGATCAGGGTCAACCAATACTGGATCAACCGATTCCCAGGTATCATTGGTCAGCTTCTTATAAAAGCAGCTCTCTCGTCCAGTATGACAGGCGATTCCACCTACTTGATCAACTCGATAGCAGAGTGAGTCATTGTCGCAATCGAGCAGAACTTCTACAAGCTTCTGCACCATGCCGGACTCTTCACCCTTTCTCCAGAGCTTTGAGCGGGAGCGCGACCAGTATACAGCGCGCCCCTCTGAAACCGTTGTTTTCAGTGCCTCTCGATTGACCCAAGCCTGCGTGAGAACTCGCCCAGAGCCTGCGTCCTGAGTGATTACGGGCGCTAAGCCCTGTTCATTCCATTGAATTTGATCGAGATAGGAAGGCATCATCTAAGTATGCAGTCTCACCGTCTAAAACACAAAAGGTAAACGCCCGCCAAGGCTAGGAATACTGTGGCTAGAGGTTGGTTTGTCATGGCCTCATGGATACCTGGAATGAGGCTAGAAGCAGCGCCGACCAAAAGGGCTGCGCCAAGGAGGCGGAATTTGCGATTCTGGCGCTGCGTTTTCTGCATGGTTTGCTTCTGCTGCGACTGCAGGGACGCATTGATCTCGCCAAGCTGCTTGCTTTCGGTGGCTGCGTCGATAAAAAGCTGTGGAAGCTGTGGTAGTTGGTCAATCCAATTCGGAATATTTTCCTGAATTTTGCCTAGCAAAGTGAACGGATTAAGCCGTTTCTTGTTCCAGTTTTCCAGATAGGGAAGGGCGGTCGTCCAAAGGTCCAGATCGGGATAGAGTTGCCGGCCTAGGCCCTCAACATTAAGTAAAGTTTTTTGTAGCAGAACAAGTGAAGGCTGCACTTCCATATCGAAACGACTCGCGGTCCTGAAAAGCTGTATCAATAGATTTGCGAAGGAAATTTCTTTCAAGGGTTTTTCAAAGATCGGTTCGCAGACACTGCGTATTGCCGATTCGAATTCATGTATCTTGGTATCCCTTGGCACCCACCCGCAGGCCACATGAAGTTCGGCAACTTTCCTGTATTCGCGCCTAAAGAGTGCGAGTAAGTTCTTCGCTAGGTATTCCTGGTCATCTTTGGTAAGGCTGCCGATTATCGCGCAATCGATTGCTATGTATTTAGGATTTTCCGGCGTTTCGTGAGAAACGAAAATATTGCCCGGGTGCATGTCTGCATGGAAGAAGTTGTGATTAAACACTTGTGTAAAGAAGATATCGACGCCTGTCTCTGCGAGTTTTTTCAGGTCGGTATTCTGTGCATTGAGTGCCTTTACGTCAGCCACTGGAATGCCGTGTATACGCTCCATTACCATGAGTCGCTTGCTACAGTAGTCCCAATGAACTTTCGGCACATAGAGGGCGGAAGAATTTTTGAAGTTGCGTTTTAATTGCGAGGTATTAGCTGCTTCGGAAAGCAGGTCGAGCTCATCATGAATGATCTGTTCGTAGTCATTTACAATTTCTACCGGATGAAGTCTTTTGCCCAACTCTGTTCGCGTCTCAACGAGGCTTGCGATCCATTTCAACAATTTTATATCGGCGCTTACGACTTCTTTGATGCCTGGCCGGGTTGCCTTGATTACAACCTCTTCACCGCTTTGAAGGGTCGCCTTGTAAACTTGAGCTATCGATGCGGAGGCGAATGGCTCACTATCGCAATTCCTGAAAATTGACTCGGCTTTAACTCCCAACGACTCTTCAATCAGCTGATGAATCGAAGGTGATGAAAAAGGTGGCACATTGTCCTGAAGAGATTGCAGTTCATCGGCAAGCTCGATGTTGAGGAAATCTCTGCGCGTAGAAAGCAGCTGGCCGAACTTGATAGTGATAGGTCCGAGTTCTTCCATCGCTTTGCGAAGCCGGACGTTTTTGTGTGTCGTGGATTGTGAGCTAAACATCCAAGCGAGTCGATAGGGCAGCAGAAGCAGGCCTAGCCTTCGAGCGCCTGGCTGATCATGCATGAACTCATCGAGACGGTATTTCGCGATGACATTGAGCACTCTATTAAGTCGGGGAAGAAAGGACACGGCTACGGACAATGCTCTGCTTGATCTGAGGGTGTGCAAAGATAACACTGCCGGGCAGCTCTAACAAGCGGGAACAGTTGTTAAGCGATTGTTTTTAGTGAGTTATTTAGGCTGGGCGAGTAAGGAATAGCGACGCTTGAGCAATTCTGTTTTAGCGGCAACCCGGTCAATGCTTAAGCGCAGTTGATCTAGTCGATTTGCGAAGCTATCGACCTCTAGCTCACTGGGCACCAGACGCGCTTCCTCGCTTAGATAGTCACGAACACCCCAATGCATGCTGGTGCCGGCGGACTTGCTCCAGTCTCGCGCATTGCTCTGGATCTCGCCCAACTCATTGCTTAGTACATCGCCGAAAATCGGTGCTAGATAGTCTTGCCAGTCTACATCTAGTGATTCGATCGTCACATGCAAATCCTGCACGAGAGTCGCATCGCCGGATATGTCTATCGCAGAGTTGGCCAGTGCTCTTTGGTTAGACTTCATGGTTAGCAGTCCAAGCAGGCTTTCTGCATTGCCCGTGATTGTAGCGTCGGTCTGTATGCCTAAGGTTTGGCTGTCGATGGCGCTGAGTTTTATTGTGTCATCTTCAAAGCGGATGCTGATAGAAAAGTCCGGCCTGAGACTTACGACCTCGATACATTTCGAATCGAATGCAACGACCTTCTTTGCAATATGCGCATCACGCGCGACGATAGCGTTAAGTATTTTTTCTATGGGCAGTAGGGCTAGGCTTCCAAGAAACTGATTCAATTGTGTTCCAGTGATTTCGTTTTTAGATCAAGGTAAGTCTAGGTGGGCCTAGATTGACTTGAAGCCAATATGGATCGCGCAAACGCCACCCATCACATTATGATATTTACAGTTAGTAAGACCAGCGTCTTGCATCATCTGCACGAGCGACTCTTGATCGGGGTGCATGCGAATCGACTCGACTAGGTAGCGGTAGCTCTTGGCATCTCCGGTGATGGCCTTGCCAGCGATAGGCCACAATTTCGAATAGACATCGTAAGCTTTACCTACTAGATCGTTCGTAGGTTTGGAAAACTCGAGGACGAGCACGCGCCCGCCTGGTTTAAGCGCTCGCTCCATTGATGCTAGAGCGGCTTCCTTGTTCGTGACATTGCGAAGGCCATAAGCGATACAGATGCAGTCGAATGTATTGTCTGCGAAGGGTAGATGTTCAGCGTTAACTTGCGCGATGTCGACATTGGAGGCGAGCCCCTTGTCTATGATTCTGTCTCGGCCAACCTGTAGCATCGCCTCATTGATATCGGCGAGAACGACCTGGCCAGTCTCGCCGACAATGCTCGAGAAACGAATGCTGAAATCGCCAGTTCCTCCAGCGAGGTCCAAAACGTTATGGCCCTTGCGCAGCGCGCTTAGCTCGATCGTGAAGCGCTTGATAAGTCGGTGTGAGCCTAGCGACATGACATCGTTCATTATGTCGTATTGTTTCGCCACTGAACGAAATACCTGGCCCACACGCTGCTCCTTCTCGGCAATGGGTACCTCTTCGTAGCCGAAATGGGTTGTATCGCTGGGCTCTGTGGTATTACTCATAAGCGTTTGCTGCGGCCTGAATAGTGAATGTCGAGAAGCTAATCTTTTAATGAGGGCATGATGTTAATCACTTGCGTACCCTCTGGCAATGGTTCTCGGCTCGCTTTCACCGCATCCAACTTCATCAGATAGTCATTCCAGAGGGCGTCATGCTCGCTTGCCAGTTCCTGCAAATAAGTCCAGGAATAGATGCCAGTGTCGTGGCCGTCACTGAAGCTGAGCTTGATGGCGTAGTTGCCTACCGACTCAAGATTGACGATCTTCACCTGGCGTTTTCCTGTTTGTAGAATTTCCTGTCCCTTGCCATGCCCGCGCACTTCAGCAGATGGAGAATGTACGCGCAAAAATTCAGCGTTGAAGGTATTGCATGCTTTATCGCCATACACCAGTTCGAGCGTCGCCGACTTCTTGTGTAGCTTAATATCTGTTGGTGCATTCGCGGCCATCTAAGGTTCCTGCGATTAAATTCACTTGGAGAGGAATCTACAGGATGTAGCGACTCAGGTCTTCATCTTTAGCCAGTTCATCCAATTGCTGTTCGACATAAGCTCTGTCGATCACCAATTCCTTGTTGTCACAAATGGCCATGTCGGACGCAGAGAAGGAGACTTCTTCTAATAGCCTTTCCATTACCGTATGCAGGCGCCGGGCACCTATGTTCTCGGTGCGGTTGTTTACCTGCCAGGCAGTCTTTGCGATTTTTTCTATGCCGTCTTTAGTGAATGCTACTTGCAAGTCTTCGGTTGCGAGTAGCGCTTGATACTGCTCAGTGAGCGAGGCATCTGGTTCTACCAGAATTCGCTCGAAGTCATGCGCCGTGAGCGCTTCGAGTTCTACGCGAATCGGAAGTCGGCCCTGTAGTTCAGGAATAAGATCCGAAGGCTTGCTGAGATGAAAGGCGCCGGATGCTATAAAAAGTATGTGGTCTGTCTTTATGCTGCCGTGCTTGGTCGTGACTGTCGATCCTTCAATTAATGGTAGCAGGTCTCGTTGCACGCCTTCCCTTGAGACGCCTGCGCCGCCTTGATCGTGTTTATTGGTCACCTTGTCGATCTCGTCGAGGAAGACTATGCCTGTCTGTTCTGTAGCTTCCACCGCTGCATTGCGAATCTCTTCTTCATTCACTAGCTTCGCTGCTTCTTCGTCTTTCACGACTTTTAAGGCCGCCTTAACTGTTAGGCGCCGCGCAGTTTTCTTGCCGCTGTTCATATTCGAGAACATGCTTTTCAATTGGCTGGTCATGTCTTCCAAGCCGGGAGGCGCCATGATCTCGACTCCAGCCGGGGTCTCGCTGATCTTGATTTCTATCTCTTTGTCATCGAGTTCACCCTCGCGTAGCTTCTTACGGAAGAGTTGGCGTGCCGCTGAATTAGATTCTGGTGGGTTGTTATCACTTTCGTCACTCGATTCTGACGACTGCTCCGTGCGGGCCTGTGGCAAGAGCACGTCGAGGATGCGCTCCTCGGCTTTGTCTTCTGCCAAGCGTTGCACCTTGTTCATTTCAGTTTCTCTGATCATCTTGATCGCAACATCGACAAGATCGCGAATGATCGATTCGACATCACGCCCGACATAACCGACCTCGGTGAACTTCGTCGCTTCGATCTTAATGAAGGGAGCCTGAGCGAGTTTGGCAAGGCGTCGTGCTATCTCGGTCTTGCCAACACCAGTTGGTCCGATCATGAGAATATTTTTTGGTGTGACCTCTTCACGCAGTTCAGCGTTGAGTTTCATGCGGCGCCATCGATTACGCAATGCGATCGCCACCGCTCGCTTAGCCGCAGACTGACCTACTATGTGTTTGTCGAGCTCAGATGTGATCTCGCGGGGTGTCATTGTGGACATGCTTTGATACCTGTATTCGATTGGCCCATCATCAGGGCGTTGTTCAATTCATTGAGAGCCTAGGGTTACTCTGAAATATCTAACTCTTCAACCGTGTGGTTATGGTTTGTAAAGACACAAACATCGGCGGCTATAGTTAAACTCTTCTCGACTATATCCGTAGCACTTAGATCAGTGTTCTGCAGTAGGGCTTTTGCTGCAGACTGCGCAAAAGGGCCTCCAGATCCTATGGCCATGAGCGAGTCTTCGGGCTCGATAACATCCCCATTACCGGTGATGATTAGCGAGGATTCTCTGTCAGCTACTACTAACAGTGCCTCGAGCCTGCGCAGTGAGCGTTCTGTTCGCCATAGCTTGGCCAGTTCAACGGCTGCACGAGTTAGTTTTCCATGGTGTTTTTCTAGTTGTTCTTCGAAGCGCTCGAAGAGAGTGAAGGCATCGGCGGTGCCGCCGGCGAAGCCAGCAATGACTTGATCTTTGTAAAGGCGTCGCACTTTGCGGGCATTGCCCTTCATGACGGTATTGCCCTGTGAGACTTGCCCGTCGCCTCCAATCACGACCTTATGGCCGCGGCGAACCGACACGATAGTGGTGCCTCTGTATTGATCCATAGCAGATATCCTGTTTCTTGCGTAGCTTCAAAAAGTCGTGTGTTGAACAAATTCGTTTAACGACTGATGCTTCCATAAAGCCAGAAAATTCGGTGGCGATTAGAAATGCCACTGCTTCTCGATCAGGCTATCACAGGTTAGGGGTCATCAAACGCTGGAATCTGGCGTGCGAGCTTAGAACATGGGGTGAGACCTTGGGAATTCAAGCGCGCTGTGGTTTAGCAAGTGGCTTGCTAGCTACTGAATGGTCATGCGTAGGCTGGGGATATTATGGGCTCTCAAGAGCTGCTCTGCCTCTTTCAATATTTTGCTGCTGGTATAGGGCCCAGATTGGACCAGATAAAGGGTACGTCCAAGCAATTCCTGCTGCTTAACATTGACACCGAGACCTATCAGTTTTTGCCGTTCGTTTTCAGTACGAGCTGAATCGAATTGCTGGAATGCGCCAGATTGCAGGATGAATCCTGGGTCGAAGATTTCTTCAATTTCCTTAGGAGAACCTGTCACTGACACTTCCTCTAATTCAGAAGTTCCTTCGGCAATTCCAGCCTGCTGCGCTGTCAGTTCTACGGGATTGGCATCTACTGCCACTTCGTAGGCCGGTAGCTCGGTATAGAATTCGAGTCGCAACTCATCCTCTGCGGGCTCTTCAGGAGTCGCTAATGTGGGTGACTTGTCTGCGGGCGCTGCATTGTTGGAAGTCGGCTGATTGATGTTCAGTGGTGGGACGTTTCCTGAAAGATAGAAAAGGAAGCAGCCGAACACACCCAGCGCCATTCCTACAATCACCCCAGTGAACATCAGTGACCATGCGGGAGGGGTGGCAACGGTTTTTCGCTCTAAGAGCGGTTCCGGCTTAATTTTGGCAAAATCTTGTGTCATGTCTCTAGCAAGGCATCTACAGGCCGTGGTCCTAATTTAAGTTATTGTTTTAAATAGTAATAATGACGAGAAAACTTTGTGTCCCCCTCAATTATCGGTTGTCTGCCGGTAAGCTATAGCCGAATCAAGAGACTAATTCCCGATACCGGCACTATTCAGAGGTGCCCTAGACTAGATCTTGTGGGTCCACATCAATGCTGAATCTTACCGACCTTGGTAGTTTCATGCTTTCTAGTTCTGCGCACAGAGAAGAAAGCAGTGCCTGCAGGTTACCGCGTTTATCGCTCTTCAGCAGCAACTGCACACGGTACTTGCCCGCTCTTTTCTCCATTGGTGCAGGGAGTGGGCCCAACTGTTCGATAGGCAGTGAATTATGCTTAGAAAAGCGCTGACAAAACTGTGCTATTCCATCGAGAAATTTTAGAGCCGGTTGCATTTCACTCGCCTCTGCTTTCAACAAACATAGGTGAGAGAATGGCGGTAGCTGCGCGGCCATTCTTTCCTTCAGTTGGCTGTCTGAGAACTCAGCGTAGGTTTTATTTGCTAAGCTTTGCAAGGTCTCATGGGAAGCATGGCGTGACTGTATTACAACCTCGCCGGGACGATCGGCTCTGCCCGCCCTTCCGGCGACTTGCACTATGGTCTGGCCCATATGTTCTTGACCGCGGAAGTCGGCACTAAATAAGCCGGAGTCGGCATCGAGTATGGCGACCAGAGTAATGTTAGGAAAGTGATGTCCTTTCGCGAGCATTTGCGTACCCAATAAAATACAAGGGTTACCCTTGTTAATTTCCTCCAGCATTTTTTCTAGGCTGTTCCTACGACGCGTCGAGTCGCGGTCGATTCGGATCACTGGTGTGTCAGTAAATTGTTTCTGCAGGAACGTTTCTATTCGCTGCGTACCGATACCCATGGTATTTAGGTCTTTCGATTTGCAGCTGGGGCATGAGCGAGGCAGCCTAGCTGCCGCTCCACAATGGTGACAACGAATGCTCGGTGGGCTTGCGTGAACCGTAAACTGCGTGATGCAGTTTTCACATTCGCATATCCAGCCACAGGTTTGGCAATTCAGTATCGGCGCGAATCCCCGTCGGTTGATAAAGACGAGCACCTGATTATCTTGCTGTATGTGTTTGCGAATTCTATACAGCAGTTGTTCTGAGAAACCTTCAACCATCGCTTCACCCGAAACATCGATGACTTCCATCTTGGAAGATTGATCGATGCCTGTGCGTTGGGTTAGATGCAAATGAACAAATTTGTCACCTTTTGCGTTGTGTAAACTCTCAAGGCTTGGCGTTGCCGAACCTAAAACAATACAAATACTTTCCTTTTGTGCTCGGCTTACTGCGAGATCTCGTGCTGAGTAACGAAAACCGTCTTGTTGTTTAAAAGAGGAGTCGTGTTCTTCATCGATGACTATCAATCCAGGTTTTGCCAGCGGTGTAAAAATGGAGGAGCGCGTGCCGATCACTATACCAGCACTTCCATCTCTGGCCTGCGACCAAGCGGTCATTCTCTCGGTCTCGTTTAAGCCCGAGTGCAGGCTTACCACAACGCACCTAAAGCGCTGCTTAAATTGAGCAATGGTCTGCGGTGTTAGGCCGATCTCCGGCACTAGAACTAAACACTGCAACCCCTTAGACAGCTGCTCTTGCATAATGCGCATATACACTTCTGTTTTGCCGGAGCCAGTGATGCCATTGAGTAAGAAACACTGGTACTGACCCAAGGCCTTGCTGATTGTAGTTACGGCGATAAACTGTTCTTTGTTCAGCTCGATGTCAAAATTTGATTCTGGTTTTAAGGGTTCGAAAGAAGCTGCGGCTGCCTCTGTCTGTGAATGTTCTTCAATCAGGTTCTTTTGCACTAGTTGCGTTAGCAGCTGCTTGCTGAACCCGCTTTCTCGCAATTTGGATTCGGTGACTTCTCGTTCCGAACGAATAAAGCTAAGCAAGGCTTTCTGTTTCACTGCGCGGCTTAGTGAGTTTTCTTCTTCAATCGAGGGTTCGCTGGCGGTCCAGAATTTATTCGTTTCTCGTAACGGAATGCCATTGCGTAGTTTGGCTGGGAGTGCAGCAGCAAAGACTTCGCCTAGTGGATGTTGATAATAATTAGCAGCCCACAGAAGTACTTGAAAAACGGCATCGCTCAGTAATGGTTCGCTGTCTAGCGAGGCGAGGATGTGCTTTAGTTTTTTCTTCTCCACGGCAGAACTATCAACGACGGCTACTACGATGCCAATAAGCTGCTGCCGGCCGAATGGAACTTTCACCCTAATTCCAACTCGAGGCTCAGGCAAGACTTGTTGCTGTTGCAAAGGGAGATAGTCGAAGACCCTCCGCATAGGAGAGGGCACAGCGACTTGTAAGACTCTGCCGCGGTATTTTACTTTAGCTTCGACTGACATTTTGTATGACACTATATTTAGGGGTGAGATTATAAAGTGGCTTGCTCAGAATCGCATACTAAGTTTAAAAGGTTTAGCAAACAACATGCGCCTGGGATTTGAGGGCTAGGTTGGGGCAGGATTGCATATCTAAGCACTTGAACCCTTCGATACCTTGCGCCTCTATCCCGATAGTTTATACTTCAACGGTTTTCCGTCCTGCATCGAGCGCGATGGTTAAAGAATCGTGCAAGGATAAGAAAATGGCATCGAAGCCCCCACCAGCAGAATTGCTCGCAGCCAGAGAACAGATCGATGTTATCGATCAGGAATTAGTTGAGCTGCTTGGGAAACGTTTCGAGTCTACTCACCAGGTTGGCCTATTGAAGGCAAGCCAGGCGCTTGAGCCGCTCGACGCCACTCGCGAAGCCGAGAAGCTTGCAGAGCTAAGCGCGCTCTGTGAGAAGTATAATCTGAACCCCGCACTAGTTACGGAACTGTTCAGTAAGATCATGGCAGAGGTTGTGAAAAACCACCGTCAGTTACGCGAATAGCCCTTGCTGGTCTGCACTCTCTAACTTAACCATTTATTATCCCCCTATATTCTCTTTAGTAGGCTACTTGCGTCTTTCCTCTTCTCTGTTAAAATGCGAGCGCTCAGATGGCTATGCCCTAAAAAATAGGCGAATCTGGGTTAAAAGCAGATGTGGTGCAGCAGCGAAAATCGACTGCCGTGGCGACATTAACTAAGAGGAAATATTATGAAACCCGGAATTCACCCAAAATACGAAGCCATGAAAGCTACGTGTAGCTGTGGCAATGTAATCGAGACCAAGTCCACTCTGGGCAAGGACATTCTTATTGAAGTATGTTCTCAGTGTCATCCGTTCTATACTGGTAAGCAGAAGATATTGGACAGCGGTGGTCGAGTAGATCGATTTAAGAAGCGATTTGGTGCTAGGCGCGTATAAGCCCATTGGTTTTAAATCAGCTATGTTAAAGATAGCCTAGAAAATCGTTTCGGTAGAAAGTTCATCGTTTTCTCCGCCCGCAGGATCACTACTTGGTAACAACGCGCCGCCAGCTGTCGGCGCGTTTTGGGCTCTGAAATACTCAAATATCGTATCAGGCTCGCCCGGAGTGGCGGGCGCTCCCGTTGTTTTGTTGATGAGACGATCTTCTATTCCATCGGGACGTTTCATCGTATTCTCAGGCATACCCTTTAGGGCAACCTTCATGAAGTCGATCCAAATGGGTACGGCAATCGTTGCCCCTTGCTCTCTCTCTCCTAGTGGCTCTGGCTGATCGAAGCCGATAAATACCGTAGTAGCGATGTCTCTATTGAAGCCCGAGAACCAAAGCTCTTGAGGTCCATTCGTAGTGCCGGTCTTGCCCATGAGGTCGCCGCGACCTATATCTCTATTGACCATCGCTCCACTACCTTCTTCGATGACCGAACGCAGCATAGAGTTCAGAATAAATGCGACCTGCGGATCTATGATTCGTGGCGCTGGAATTATTTCAGCTGCGTCATCATCGGAAGTAGTTTGGCAGTTGTCACAGACAGCTATAGGTATTGCTTTGAACACAGTTCCAGCAGCTAGGTTAGAAATTTCCTTAATGAGCCAGGGCTCGACTTTGTGGCCGCCATTTGCGATCGCTGAGTAGGCAGTTACCACTTCAAGCGGCTGAACGTCCTGACTGCCGAGTGCAACGGTGAGGTCATTGCGTGGGAAGTTCTGCGTTTGAAAACCAAACTTTGCCGCGAACGCGAGTACTTTGTCATCACCGACTTGATCGTACAATCGCACGGCAGGTACGTTCCGAGATTCTTTTAAAGCGTAGCGCAGAGTGATAGGGCCCAGGAAATTGTTTTCATAGTTATTCGGTCGATAGCGTCCACGAGAAATGGGTGCGTCATTGATGGTCGTTGCAGCTGAATAGCCTTGTTCCAGCGCAGTGCCATAGAGGAAAGGTTTAAAGTTTGAGCCCGGAGGCCTTGGGGTAATAACGCGGTTTACCTGGCTGTGTTGAAAATCATAGCCTCCAACTAAGGCAATTATTTCGCCATTGCTTGGCGACATGGATACAAGCGCTCCCTGTATGTCCGGAATTTGCCCAAGTTGCCATTGTCCATCCACATTCTTCAGGCGAATCAGGTCGCCCACCTGCACGGCATCGGCCGCTATATCTGGCGGTGGCCAGGCATCATTTCTGGAATTGAATGTATAGGCCCAGCTAATACCGTCCCATTCGACCTTTGCACTTTGCCCGGACTTTAAAACTGCCTCGAAACTCAGATCTTCCACAGAAGTGACGATTGCGGGATGTTGGTTTCCGATTACGGACACCTGCTGTAGTTCTGCTACCCAAGCATCTTTCGCATCTGTGTTATCGTCCACATAGAGCTTCAGAGGATAGTTTGCGGTTGCGCCTCGATATCCATGTCGCTTGTCGTAATAGTTCTCCAAACCATCTACTAGCGATTTATTCGCAGCAAGCTGCTTGTCTCCATCGATGGTTGTTATCACTTCAAAGCCCTGACTGTAAGCTTCTTCGCCGTGCTCGTCGTATAGCTGTTGGCGGACCATTTCTGCGACATAGGGTGCCGATACTTCGATATCACGATTGCGACGCTGAGCAGTGATTGGCGAGCGGTCAGCGTCTGCAAACTCAGGCTGATTGATCATTCCCTGTTTGAGCATGTTTGCGAGTCGGACTCGGCGACGGTCGATCGCTCTAGTAGGGTTGCTCAAGGGGTTGCAGGTAGAAGGGCAGGGCAGCAATGAGATCATCATGGCAGCCTCTGATAGTGAGAGTTCGTTAACTTCCTTACCGTAATAGACATAGGCAGCGGCACCGATGCCATCGGCGCCGGCTCCGAAGTAGGCGGTATTTAGATACAACGTCAGGATTTCTTCCTTAGTAAGCTCGCTTTCAATCTGCAAGGCAAAGGGAATCGATTTGATCTTTCGCAGATAGACATTGTCGCTGTCGAACGAAAGGTTGTTCGTAAGCTGCATGGTAATGGTGCTGCCGCCGCCCAGATTAACGCCGCGAATAATGCCGTAGAGCCCGCGCACTAAGCCTTTTGGATCTACGCCGGGGTGGGAATAGAAGCGGAGGTCTTCAGTTGCTATGAGCGCATTTGTGAGTATGGGGGGGATGTCCATGTAGTCCACGGGATCTCGCCGATTTCCGATTTCGTCGATTAGGCGTCTGTCGGAGGTGTAGATTCGCAGCGGTGTTTCTAGCTGGACATTTCGATAGGTTTCAGCATTTGGGAGCAGCGGCGCCAGGTAGAGATAGGCCGCAGAGGCAACCATGACCGCGCCAGCCATCCCAGCGACGCCTATTGTGGCTGTCCATTTTAGTATTTTCTGAATTTTTATCTGCACGGGTAACTTGAGTCTCGAAGATTAGCTGCCGGCTGTGAATCATTTTTCACTTTAATATGCGAAGAAACGAGCACTGAGCCACGTAATTGGCTCCAGTCGCTTGATATGGGCTTTAAGCGCAATATTTATTATACACTCAGCATCCAAAAATGCCTTTTTATCTTGGGACTTAATGCCAACCTTTGGGATTAAGGGAAAAATACATTGATGGCAAAAGAGTTTCTCGGAAAGAATTTCGAAGATTTATGGCTGGCAATTCTGCTCAATTATCGATCAGATTTACAGTGGGAGGAGAAATTGGCTAGAAATTTATTCGATATCGCCCGAAGCCTCAGCTAATCTGAGCTTCAAGCGATTGCTCGGGAGTACAAACGTGAGCTGATTCAAGAATTGCGTGCAGGCGTGTTGCATTATTTAATGGTAAAGTTGTTTGTTCTTAAAGTCTGATAATCAATTGATAACTATAAAAATTTTATTTTCGTTCGATGTTGAAATCTGGAGCACTGAAATTTGAGGAAGCATATCCTAAGTTTTTGTTATCATTAGAAATATTCTTCAAGTCTGCTAGGGAGTTGGTCCATTAATTCGTCGTTTGGTAGGGTCGGACAATCGTTTCATTCTAAGAAGTTGGTCGGAAGTAAAAAGTTTTAGGGGCTTATTAAGCGCTTGAAAAGATGAATAATATTAGCGCTTTAAGCAATTTTGGCAAGAAAGCCACCACTAATTACTGTTTAAAACAACCGTAATTATTCCGGGTTTACCGCGCATGGGTGATTTAGTCTCCGTGGTTCTTATGCGATCGAGTCAGCCAAGTAATAAGTAAGCTGAAGTCTGGGTGTGCAGTGTATGAGCTATTCTGGAAATTTATTCCTTATTGGACCAATGGGTGTTGGTAAGACTACGACCGGCCGCGTACTTGCCGATTCGCTTGGCCTGAAGTTTTTCGACTCCGATCTTGAAATAGAGGCTTCTACTGGGGCCGACATACCTTGGATTTTCGATGTGGAAGGCGAGAGCGGATTTCGGGTTCGTGAAACGCGGATGATCGAGCAGCTCACTCAGAATAAGAACATTGTGTTAGCGACGGGCGGCGGAGCTATCATCTTAGCCGAGAACCGTAAATGGTTAAAGACTAGAGGCGTCGTAGTTTACCTGCGCGCACCTATAAGCCAGCAGTTAGAAAGAATGAGTCGCGATAAAGCAAGACCGTTGCTGCAAACGCCTAACCCTGAGCAAAAAATTCGTGAGTTGATGGAAATCCGCGAGCCGCTTTATCAAGAAGTTGCGGACATGGTTGTGGATACTTATCGAAGAAATCCGAAGACCGTTAGTCAGGAAATTTGTAAACAACTTAAAGTTGAAATGGGCGGTTCGCAAGCAGGTTATTTTTAGCAAAGAACCCTTAATCAAAATCTGGAATAGAGAAAAATGATTACTGTAGACGTTGAACTAGGTGAAAGATCCTATCCAATCTTTATTGGTCAGGGCTTACTCAACAAGGCAGAACTTGTGGCATCGTATTCAGGAAAGGGTAGGGTAGTTATTGTCAGTAATGATGTGGTTGCGCCTCTTTATATGAATAAGGCGAAGCAGCTATTCCCTGGGCAGGATGTGCTAGATATCGTTCTTCCAGATGGCGAGGCGCATAAGGACCTCGATGCTATAAGTCATATTTACAACGTGTTAATTGCTGGCAAATACGATCGGAATACTTTGTTAATCGCTTTAGGCGGCGGTGTTGTGGGCGACATCACTGGGTTTGCTGCTGCGACCTATCTACGAGGAATTAACTTCATTCAGATTCCTACTACACTGCTGGCGCAGGTGGACTCGTCGGTAGGAGGGAAGACAGGGGTGAACCATCCTCTGGGTAAGAATATGATCGGTGCGTTCTATCAGCCCATCTGTGTGTTAGCTGATACTGATGTTTTGAGTACCTTGCCACGACGCGAAGTAAAAGCGGGTCTTGCAGAGGTGCTCAAGTACGGGCTCATCTACGACGCTGAGTTTTTTGATTGGCTCGAGGCAAACAGTCAAGACATTGGCAACTCTGATTCAGCGCTTTTGTCGCAGACAATTAGAACCTGTTGCGAGATTAAGGCCGAAATTGTGGCCAAGGATGAGCGGGAGTCAGGGGTTCGAGCAGTGCTTAATTTCGGGCACACTTTTGGTCATGCGATAGAAACCGCAAGCGGCTATGGCAATTGGCTACATGGTGAGACCGTTGCAATGGGCATGGTGTTGGCGGCTGACTTGTCACACAAACTAGGCTGGATTGACCTAGCGGTTGCGAAGCGGATTCGTGCCGTCTTAGAAGAAAATTTTGGTATGCCAGTGCTCCCTCCTTCCGATATATCAGTAGAGCAATATTTGGATTTAATGTTGTCAGATAAGAAAGCGGAATCGGGCAAAATCAGGTTTGTATTACTAAAAGCTATAGGTGAAGGTGTAGTCGATGGAGATATCGACCCATCACTACTCGAGAGCACTTTAACCGCTGGTGACAATCTCTGTATGATAAGTACGTAAGCAGCGTAGATGAATACATATACCCAATGGCTAAATCTTGACTTCGACCCGTTCGTGCCTGACGCAAAGAGCCGCGATTTTTATTGCAGTGGTCAACGTCAAAATTTACTTGACCAGATCGTAGAGTTTTCTCTTTACAGTAACGCCATGATATCCGTTACCGGGCCCTTGGGCGCTGGCAAGACTACCCTTGCTACAAATCTTTGTGATCGATTCGCTGATGAGGCTGTGGTTGCAAAGGTGGCTGCTACTTTGTTCATGAATCAAAGTCAATTTCTTGAGATGTTACAGGGCGCCCTAGGATTTAAGTTCACGGATAGTTCGGATAGTAACTCCTCAATAGAACAGATCTGTCGTTATGCTGCGGAACTCGATCTGGAAGCGAGTTCGCTGATATTGATAATAGATGATGCTCACGAGCTTAGTGACGAAGTATTGCATTTGCTCACGAAACTATTAGTCAGCTGTGTTAACTCGAGTATCCATGCATTGCTGTTTGGAGAAAACCAGCTCGATAGCCTGCTGCAAAGCACACTGACTGTCGATGCAAAGGAGCGTCTTGCGGTTTTTCCGTTGGATGGGTTTGCCAGTGACGAGACTCAAGAATATATTCGCTTCAAGTTGGCGACAGCCAGATTCACAAAAGAATTGCCAATTGACGTTGGCATCGTGGGTGCCATTCATAATTCATCGCTGGGTATGCCTGGCGCGATTAACAATCTAGTAGTTGATGCTCTTAACGCAGCTGCGCCCGCCAGCGAACGCGATGAGTTTGTGGACACCTGTCCATCCTATAGCGGCGATAGGATTGCGCAAGATGATGAGCTCGAAGGAATTGAAGCGCTAGACGGTTACAATCCGGATGTGAAGAGAAGTCCCGTAGTCAGTATTCAGCCTAGGTATTGGTTTGCTGCTGCCACGCTAGTTGTGATGCTATCCGGAACTTTACTTTTTTGGGAAAGAGGCCCGCGCGAGACAGAGTCGATACCTATCATTGTTGCGGTGACTCCAAAGACAGCACAAGCTATCGAAGTTGAGCCGGCAACTGAGTTGCCTGCTGCCGTGTCCGAGCAACCGGCTGCAGTTGAAGTGGCCGTCGCTGAGTTGGAAAAATTCCCTGTGTCTGAAGTTGCGGATTTCGACAAATCGAATTCAGTAGCGACATCTCCAAGAGGAGAGGTCGCGGACTCAGTTCCTCTGCCGAACCATGGCGCTGAAATTAATGAATCTCTACTAGTTGTCCCTGCTGAGGTGGCGGGGCCTGTTGTTGAGATTGCAGCGGTTGAAGAGACAGTGGTGATAGCAACAGCATCGCCATTTGTGGAACAGCTCCTTCAGGCATCCCCTAGGGACTATGCCGTACAACTTTTAGCCTCGTACTCGGAAGCAAATATCAGCGAATTTGTTGCGCAATTGAATACGGGTCATCCTGCTGGTTATTTCGAAACACGCTATCAAGGCAAGCCCTGGTTCGTAGCCGTGCTCGCTACTTTCGGTGATAGGAATGAGGCAGCTCGGTCGATTTCTTCTCTTTCGGCCAAGCTTCGTTCTAATGAGCCATGGGTGCGATCTGTGGCCGGGATTCAAACTGATATCCAAGAGCTGGTAGATTCCAAGCCCGAATCTTTAAAGTAGCGAGTACGCCAAATCCTTTTGAATGCAGCGAAAGACGCAGGAGCAGTTTGGCTCGATGTCTAGATTGTGAATAAATACGGCTCGTGTAAAATTGCCCCCTCTTCAGGCTCGAGCAATCAACGCTGTTCCCAATCCGATGTTGGAACTGCTGGTGACCATACCCCACCAAGCAAAGTGAGTAAGCTGTGACTTTAAAGAATGACCGACTATTGAAAGCCCTATTGGGTGAGCCCGTAGATGTTACCCCTGTATGGATGATGCGACAGGCAGGCCGCTATTTGCCGGAGTACCGTGCCACGCGCAAGCAGGCAGGTGATTTCCTAACTGTATGTAAAACGCCACAATTAGCATGTGAGGTCACGATGCAGCCTTTGAGGCGTTACCCCTTCGATGCTGCCATATTATTCTCAGATATACTTACAATACCCGATGCGCTCGGGCAGGGTTTGTATTTTTCCGAAGGAGAGGGGCCAAAGTTTCATAAGGTGATTCGGTCAGCGGCGGATGTCGAGCAATTGCCCGACGTAGATATTGCGGATGAGTTGTCCTATGTGACAGATGCCGTGTCGGTAATTCGCAAAGAATTGAATGGGACGGTACCGCTGATCGGGTTTTCTGGGAGCCCTTGGACCTTGGCGACTTACATGATCGAAGGAGGGGGGAGTAAGGATTTTCGGCTCGCTAAGCAATTCATGTATGATCATCCCGAAGCTATGCACTTGTTATTAGAAAGATTGGCAGATTCAGTTGCTCAATACTTGAATGCACAGATCCGTGCCGGTGTGCAAGCCGTCCAGATATTTGATACCTGGGGCGGGATTCTAAGCGGCAACGCTTATCGAGAATTTTCTCTCAATTACATGACGAAGATCGTCAGTAAGCTAAAAAAAGAAAATGAGGGCAGGCGAGTTCCTGCTATCGTTTTCACAAAGAACGGTGGACAGTGGCTTGAATCGATTGCCGACTCAGGCTGTAATGCGATCGGCTTGGATTGGACGACAGAAATTGGTGATGCCCGGGAAAGGGTTGGAGATCGAGTTGCCCTGCAAGGCAATATGGATCCCTCAATTCTTCATGCATCTCCCGCTGTCATTCGTGAAGAAGTGGCAACCATTCTAAAGAGCTTCGGTTCTGGCGAGGGCCATGTATTCAATCTTGGTCATGGAATCACTCCGGAGGTAAATCCGGACCACGTATCACATTTCGTCGAAGCGGTACATGAGTATTCTGAGCAATACCACCGATAGCAATTTAGTAGCGGTCAGCCTAGGCTCGAACCTGCCCTATTTGAATCTTTCTCCGAGAGAGATCGTGTTTTCTGCGATGGAGAGTCTGCGACTCATTAGCATAGAAGCCGATTCCTCTTCTGTGTATCGTAGTGATCCAGTAGATTGCCCTGGGGGTGCCGGCGATTTTATCAACGCAGCTATGGTTCTGCGAGTACCCTCTAAGACTTCTGCTAACGAGTTTTTGGCAGTTTTGCAGG
Organism: uncultured Pseudomonadales bacterium; assembly: GCA_949372635.1. GTDB lineage: Bacteria > Pseudomonadota > Gammaproteobacteria > Pseudomonadales > Pseudohongiellaceae > UBA9145. Next base: position 104,967 of record CASIAB010000008.1, on the reverse strand, counting down.
GCATTGAAGCCGATTATGGTCGTCAGCGCAGCGCCGAGAAGAATCAGGCTCGCACTCTGGATATAGATATTATTTCATATGGAAATCAAGAGCTTGAAACTTCTCGCTTGATATTACCTCATCCCCGAGCTACGCAGAGAAGGTTTGTGTTAATGCCGCTGGCGGAGATCCATCCTGAAATGGTCCTTCCTGGACAATCCAAAAATATTGCCCAGCTCTTATCTTTGTTACCCCGCAACGAGAACGTACACCTTTCAGCTTAGCCAGGCATAACTTGCTGATAAAAAGTAAATTTCTTAATAAGACGAGAAGTAATGGCGTCAATATCAGACCGGTATATCACCGGTTTCAAGCTACAAATCAATTCTCATTGCCCTGCTATGGTGCTAGAATGCGAGCGTTGTGTGAAAAGTCTTTTTAGCTGTGGCGAAGGGTTAGGCTTCTTTTCAATAAAGGTTTTTTGGAAAAGATTGAGAGTAATGAAAATCAACCATCTACAGAATGCGCCGGCGATGACTTCGCTGCTAATTGGAATAGCTTTCATGGGCTCTTCCACTATGGCTCAGGATGGTTATTCCTTTATTGATGAAGCGGCAGATAACCAGTCAGGTAGCGCTATTTTCCGCATAGCACCCAGCTCTATATTGAATGAGCAGGCGCCATTTTTGAGCATTGCGAGAACTGTTGAGCAGAAAGACTTTCAAGGTGCTGTTGTGGACGATGCCTTAAGCTTCAATCTGGGTATGCAGATTGAGCCTATTGCTGGTCTGAGCATTAGTGCAGATGCTTGGAAAATGCAGGTCGATGAGGCGCCGGTGACCAATAAAAATTGGCAGGGCGGGCTAACGAAGCTATACATCGATGATTCGGCAATCACAGAATTAAATATAGACAACTCACTATTGGGAACCAATGTCGAATCGAACGGATTTGATCTGGGCGCCTCCTACATATGGGATACGAATCGCTTCGGTCAGTTTACCCTCAGCTCCACCACAACCTATATTGAAGAATTCGAAAACAAGGGGGTGCTCCTAGATTTTGCCACTTCCAACATCGCGGAAATAGATCAGCGACTGATTAGCCCAGAACTGCAGAGTAGTCTTATGCTTTCTTGGCAATTTGGAAATCACACGGCCAGTGCTATAACTAATTACTTCGATTCATTCAAAGATATTAGTGAATTGAACATGGACGAAATAAATGAGTTAGTCGATAATATTACCACCTTCGATTTTGAGTACGGCTACAGCGTGAAGACCGGCTTGCATGACCGTGCAATAATTTCGTTTGGGATTCGCAATATTTTCGATGAGAAGACTGCACAGATTCTAAATTCTACTACGCGCATTCTGGATCAGAATGGTCGAGTAGCATATGGGTCTATTAAGTACCAGTTTTAGGTACAACCGTCCTAGCATTCTGTTTTTTCTTAATTCTGCAATCGGTTCAGTCATCCGGCTTAATTCTGGCTGGCTAGACTTCTTCATTTCTCGTAAATGTCCCTCGGCTGGATTTAAGGTTGATTAGAGAGTTTCCTCGCACGTGCAAGACACGACGCGTCAATTCGGCAGTCCTGCTGAGCTCGCAGCATTCTCGAGATAGCTTGAGTTGTGGTCATCGTCCTCACCACGTCATCGATTAGTGCAATGCATATCACGCCTTTAAAGGCTACCCGATTTACTCACGTCGAATGCCTTGCGTAAGTTTGCCTTTCGTGCGGCGGTCGAACTCATCGAAGTCTGCGGCTGTTTATTTCGTAACCTGCTCAGGGCGCAGTGGGAGATTGAGACTCCGCAGTGCTTGGCGAGGACATTGCCTATCTCACTGGCCTGATTAAATCCTCGCGGGTCTAGCCGATTACGGTGCAGAGCGACGGGTACAAGCCGTTCGGGCTAGGCCGCGCCAATATAGTAAGCATTGAACGCTCTTGCCAAGAATCTTGGGAGGGAATAGCCAGTATCAAAGCGGGCTGCAAACTTGAAATCAGCAACCAATTTATCGATTGGTGAAACATACGGGAATACACAGGTGCAGGAATCGTAGCCTGGTGGAGAAAGTTGACAATTAGTACAACAGGAATCCGTAACCATTCTGCCGCTTATTTTGATGCCGTATCGTCGGCAACAATCGCCGAGTTTTGGTAGCTTACATTCACTCTCATTGCAGATACTGCGGTCTGAATCTGCATTTTTTTCACATACGATGCAGGTGGCTGAGAGGGTGCTGCGGTTTGCTTATCTATGCCTTTGGCTGCCAGCCTAAGTATATTGTGCTGCGCGATTTCCTGAGTTTGCGCTTAACAGCGTAGTACCTGTTATGGCTAGCATCCCTTATAATACCATCTCAATGGTTAAGTTTTTTTTTGGGAAAAAAGAAATGGCTACTTATAGAGCTCCGTTAAGAGATATCAGATTTCTCTTAAATAATGTATTCAATGTAGATCAGTTATTTGCCAGCATGCCGGACACAGCAGAGGTCACAGATGACCTGATCGCTGCTATTGTCGAAGAAGCAGGAAAGATAGCAGAAGGGTTGCTCGCTCCCATCAATCAAAGTGGTGATGCCGAAGCCTGCCATTTTGATAATGGGACAGTAACTACGCCAGAGGGTTTTAAGGAAGCGTATAAGGAATTTGCTGCAGGAGGTTGGTCAAGCCTAACTGGCGATGTGGATTACGGTGGTCAAGGCATGCCTAAGATGCTGTCTGCTGTAATTGAAGAAATGTTATTTGCCGCTAATTCTTCTTTTGCGCTCTATACGATTCTTAATACTGGTGCGACGTTAACTCTTAGCTATCATGGAAGTGATGAATTGAAGCAGCGCTATCTGCCGAAGATGTACTCCGGCAATTGGTCCGGCACGATGTGCCTAACCGAGCCTCACGCGGGAACCGACCTTGGAATGATTAAGACTAAGGCCGAATTGCAAGTCGATGGCAGCTACCGGCTTAGCGGTACCAAAATATTTATTACAGCCGGAGAGCATGATCTAACCGAGAATATCATTCATCTGGTACTAGCCAAATTACCAGATGCCCCCGCAGGCCCTAGGGGGATCTCCTTATTTCTGGTTCCCAAATTCTTGGTCGACGAGTCGGGGATGCTAACTGGTGAGCGCAACACCGTAGCCTGCGGTTCAATAGAGCGCAAGATGGGGATCAAGGCGTCCTCAACCTGCGTAATGAATTTCGATTCGGCCGCGGGCTACTTGGTCGGTGAGGAAAACCAAGGGCTCTCTCATATGTTTACCATGATGAACTACGAGCGATTATCGATGGGACTCCAGGGTAACGGTCTAGCCGATAGCTCCTACCAATTAGCATCTGCGTACGCGAAGGAAAGACTACAGGGTAGAGCTGCGACAGGAGCCTTGCAGCCGGATTTGAATGCAGACCCCATCATTGTGCATCCTGACGTACGAAGAATGCTGTTGACGATGCGGGCTAATATTATAGGGGGACGCGCCCTATCCCTATATGCAGCGAGTCAGTTGGATATAGCTCGTTTCCACACGGATGAAGCTGCTCGCAAGAAGGCTGGGCAGCTTGTAGGGCTACTTATTCCTGTTCAAAAGGCGTATTGCACAGACCGTGGTTTCGAAGCCTGTGTACTGGGTCAGCAAGTACTGGGTGGTCATGGTTATGTTGCAGAGTGGGGGCTAGAGCAGAATGTTCGTGATGCAAGAATCGCACAAATCTACGAGGGTGCAAATGGCGTTCAGGCGCTTGACCTTATGGGACGCAAGACCGTGCGTAGTAAGGGCGAGCTGCTAGAAATTTTATCTGGCGAGATGGATGAGTTTGTCGCTAGCCAGAAAGGTGTCGAAGCGATGCAGCCTTATCTTGCTGCTTTCGAGAAATGCCGTGGGCGTTTGGAAACGGCAACTGCAACGGTGTTGGCGAGAAGCGGTAGTGACCTGAATGAAGTTGGGGCAGCCTCATATAGTTATATGGAGCTAATGGGCTTGGTGCTCTATTGCTTCATGTGGGAGAGAATACTGGCGGCGGCATTGGCAGATCAAAATTCAGAGTCCTCTGATGCGGATTACACGGATGCTTTAGTTAAAACTGGGGAATTCTTTCTACAGAGACTGCTCCCGCGAACGGTATCATTGTTGGCTGAAATTAGTAGTGGTGCAGAATCCCTAATGACAATGAGGCCGGAGCAGTTCTAAGCAACCGAGCAACTTAACAGGTCGCTTAAAATACCGATTCAACGTTCTCTGAGAACATGGATGCGAATCGATTCAGGTCTTTGTTCTTCTCGCCTGCGAGGATCATGTTGCCTTGATCCATGCGACGATAATGCTAATAAATCGTTCGTCACGAATACTGAATTCGACATCTACGGGGCTGTTGTTGGTAACGATAATGCTCACAGCGCCTTGGCTGCCTTCTAGTGCCAGATGTGTGATCTCTTAGGCTGGAAGAATCTCGCGGGGCTTGGCAGATCTTACATCGAATCTTTGTAATGGGCCAATGCAGAATGGTAGGCCATTGATGTGGACATTTCGGCTAGTATTTTTTGCTTAACCAGCAACCGATCTTTCGCGCAGAGAGGGTGCCTAAATTGGCAATCATCCTCAGGTGTTTTACTGCGTTGGAAAGTGTAGGTAGGCTCTACCCAACAAGGGATAAGCATCTCAGCTGCATCGAGGTTTAGCTTGTGCCAGAGCCACTGTATACTGCACCTCTTTAAAATTTTCTGGACGCAGCTATGTTAAAAGTCGCTATCGTTGGTGCTGCCGGCCGTATGGGTCGAACTCTCGTTGAGGCAGTCAGCCAGAACAGCAGCACAATGCGTGTCTCAGTAGCCACGGTGCTTGCCGACGATCCAGCTTTGGGTGTAGATATCGGACTACTCGCAATTGGGGCTGCTATCGGCGTAAAAACGGTTGCTGAACTAGCATCAGATGAGTCGGACTTCGACGTGCTTATCGATTTCACTTCGCCCGAGGCGACGATGGGCCATCTCGCATACTGTCAGGCGAGTAACAAGGCTATGGTGATAGGCACAACTGGTCTGTCTAATTATCAGCAACAAGCCATCCAAGCAGTCGCGACAGATATTCCTATTATGTGCGCGGCTAACATGAGTGTGGGAGTCAATCTCTGTCTCAAATTACTAGAACAAGCGGCACGGGTGCTTGGGGATGCGGTTGATATAGAAATTACTGAGGCTCACCACCGTTTTAAGAAGGATGCGCCTTCTGGTACTGCTCTGAAGATGGGTGAGGTCATCGCCGACATATTAGATAGAGATCTTAAGGAGTGTGCAGTCTACGGCAGAGAAGGTGCCAGCGAAGAAAGAGATCGCAAGACTATCGGCTTTACCACAATAAGAGCTGGCGATATTGTTGGAGATCATACGGTGACGTTCGCGGGTTTAGGTGAGCGAGTTGAGGTAACACACAAGGCCAGCAGTCGAATGACTTTCGCTAGCGGCGCCATCCGCGCCGTGAAGTGGATAGCGGAAAAGGAGAGTGGTCTTTACTCGATGCAGGATGTGTTGGGGCTTTAACTGGAGTTCGCATTGGAGCTAAATAAGTTGTCGCCACTGGAATTGGTTTGAATAACTCATGGCTAATAAAACACAAACGATTTAGCTTGAAGATTTCAAATTATTTTCGCTTCTCGCTTGATTTTAAAGCAGTTCGACGTAGACAAGATGGGGTATGTATCTATAGAATACTCGCTCAGTATGACAATGCTGAAAACAATAAAAAATTGATTAAAAAGCGGAGTGAGGAGATTCTTCATTCCGTTTTTTTTCGCCAAAAATTAATAGAACGATGAAGGTAGTTTAGGAGAAAAAGTGTTTGGGTCAGCGGTGCTTGCATTAGAAGATGGTAGCGTATTTCATGGTATTGCTATTGGGGCAGAGGGAAGCTCCAGTGGCGAAGTGGTTTTCAATACCTCTATGACGGGGTATCAGGAAATCCTAACTGACCCTTCGTACGCTAAACAGATCGTCACTCTCACCTATCCTCATATCGGCAACACTGGCACGAATGAAGAAGACAATGAGTCCAGTCGGGTTTGGGCCTCCGGTCTCGTTATTCGCGATTTACCTTTGCTGGCAAGCAACTGGCGCAATGAGCAGTCACTTGATGAGTTCCTAAAAGCTAGAAACGTTGTTGCGATCGCGGAGATCGATACGCGTCGTCTTACGCGCTTGCTCCGCGATAAAGGAGCGTTGAACGGCTGTCTCCTAACCGGTGCGGAACTTGAAGGCGGTGGTGAGGTCCAAGCATTGCGGCTTGCCAGGGCATTCCCGGGATTAAAAGGAATGGATCTCGCCAAAGAGGTCAGCGTTAAAGAAAGCTACTATTGGAAGGGAGGTGTTTGGGACCTAGAGTCTGGATATAAAGAGGATTCTGATAATCGCTTCAATATCGTCGCTTACGACTTTGGCGTTAAGAACAATATTCTTCGTATGCTAGCCGATCGCGACTGCGAAGTAAGGGTTGTACCTGCACAGACTTCGGCGAGCGAGGTGCTTGCTATGAAGCCTGATGGAATCTTCCTTTCTAACGGTCCGGGCGATCCAGAGCCATGTGACTATGCTATCGCGGCAATATCGGAGTTGCTGGAAGCAGGTATTCCACTATTCGGCATCTGTCTCGGTTGTCAGCTAATGGCGCTAGCCTGCGGTGCAAGCACGTTGAAGATGTCTTTGGGTCACCATGGCGCGAACCACCCCGTACAAAATCTAAAAAATGGCAAGGTAATGATTACCAGCCAAAATCATGGCTTCGCCGTCGACGAGAAGACTCTTCCCGAGAATCTGATAGCAACACATAAGTCCTTATTCGATGGCTCCTTGCAAGGAATAGAGCGCACGGATAAGCCAGCATTCGCATTTCAGGGTCATCCAGAAGCAAGCCCAGGTCCACATGATGTGGCGCCACTGTTTGATCACTTCATCGAACTGATGGCCAATCGAAATTAATAGTTTAACAATTCTCGAATAAAGCGTTTAAACACGTGACTGCAAAGAAGAGCTAACTAACAAGGTACAGACAACGCAACCATGCCACGAAGAACTGATCTAAAGAGCATATTAATCCTAGGAGCCGGCCCTATCGTTATCGGGCAAGCATGTGAATTCGACTATTCAGGAGCACAAGCTTGCCAGGCGTTAAAAGAAGAAGGCCTGCGAGTCATTCTAGTTAACTCTAATCCTGCCACTATCATGACCGACCCGGTGATGGCTGATGCCACCTACATTGAGCCTATCAATTGGCGCATGGTCGAGAAGATTATCGAGAAAGAGAGGCCCGATGCCATTCTGCCTACCATGGGGGGGCAAACTGCGCTCAACTGTGCATTGGACCTAAATCGTCACGGCGTTTTGGACAAGTACAACGTCGAGCTAATCGGCGCGAACTGCGAGGCAATAGACAAGGCTGAAGACCGAGAACTTTTCGACCAGGCTATGCAGAAAATCGGATTGGAAACGCCTCAGCACGGCATTGCTCATAATCTGGAACAGGCGCGCGAAGCAATCGAAAAAGTTGGCTTTCCCTGTATCATTAGGCCGTCGTTTACCATGGGTGGTACTGGGGGTGGAATCGCCTATAACAAGGAAGAGTTCGATGAGATCTGTCTGCGTGGCATGGAACTCTCACCGACCAACGAGCTGCTAATCGACGAATCTCTAATCGGCTGGAAAGAATATGAACTTGAAGTGGTACGCGATACTAATGACAACTGCATCATCGTCTGCTCCATTGAGAATTTCGATGCTATGGGTGTGCACACGGGCGATTCAATTACTGTTGCTCCTGCACAAACCCTGACCGACAAGGAATATCAGATTCTTCGGAATGCCGCGCTTGCTGTCTTGCGAGAGATTGGCGTAGAAACTGGAGGGTCCAATGTTCAGTTCGGTATCAATCCTGTAGACGGTCGCCTGGTTATTATCGAGATGAACCCAAGGGTGTCTCGTTCCTCGGCACTCGCTTCGAAGGCAACGGGATTTCCGATTGCTCGGGTCGCCGCGAAGCTCGCAATAGGATTTACTCTCGATGAGTTACGAAACGAAATTACCGGTGGCGTTACACCCGCATCTTTCGAGCCGTCTATTGATTATGTTGTTACTAAGATTCCTCGATTCACCTTCGAGAAATTTCCAGAAGCGAATGATCGACTAACCACTCAGATGAAGTCAGTGGGTGAGGTCATGGCGATTGGGCGGACCTTCCAGGAATCCTTACACAAGGCGCTACGCGGACTTGAGGTTGGGATGTGCGGTTTCGATCCAGTGCTCAACCTCAAGTTAAGTGATGCCAAGGCTGTTCTAACGAGAGAACTAACCGAGCCGGGCGCAGAACGAATCTGGTATATCGCAGATGCCTTCCGAGCGGGCTGGCCTATCGACACGATTCACGAATTGACTGGGATTGATTGTTGGTTCCTCGTGCAGATCGAAGATCTAATTAATGATGAGAAGATGCTCGCTAAAAAGTCTCTTGAGGAAATCGACTATGACGTCATGCGCAAGCTCAAGAGGAAAGGTTTCTCAGATATGCGCTTGAGTCAGGTTTTGGAAATACCGGAGTTGGCTGTTCAGTCGAAACGACACGAGCTGGGCATTCGTCCCGTCTATAAGCGTGTGGATACTTGTGCCGCAGAATTCGTTTCTTCAACAGCCTATATGTATTCAACTTACGAAGAAGAGTGTGAGGCTGAGCCTTCCGATAAAGACAAGATTATGGTGCTAGGGGGTGGCCCCAATCGTATCGGGCAGGGAATCGAGTTTGATTACTGCTGTGTGCACGCTGCGTTAGCCATGCGTGAGGACGGCTACGAGACCGTCATGGTCAACTGCAATCCCGAGACCGTGTCTACCGACTACAATATTTCAGATCGGCTGTTCTTTGAGCCACTGACATTCGAAGATGTTATAGAGGTTGTTCAGCTTGAGAAGCCTAAGGGCGTCATTGTTCAATTCGGTGGGCAGACGCCACTAAATCTAGTGAAACGATTGGAGGAGGCCGGTGTTCCAGTTATTGGTACTAGCCCCGACGCTATCGATCGCGCTGAAGACCGAGAAAGGTTCCAGCAGCTAATCGAAAGGGTGGGCCTGAAACAACCACCAAACAGCACGGTACGAAGTGTTGAAGAAAGTATTGAAGCGGCAAAACGAATTACTTATCCATTGGTAGTGCGGCCGTCCTATGTGCTGGGCGGACGGGCCATGGAGATTGTCTACAACGAAGAAGAGTTGAATCGTTACATGCACGATGCAGTCAAGGTATCCAACGACAGCCCTGTGCTGCTCGATTATTTTTTGAGTGCGGCGATCGAAATAGATGTCGATCTGGTTTGCGACGGCAAGCAAGTGGTCGTTGGTGCAATCATGCAGCATATCGAGCAGGCGGGCATTCACTCTGGTGATTCGGCTTGCTCCTTGCCTCCCTACAATCTGCCAATGGAAGTTCAAGATAAGATTCGCCAGCAGGTAAGTGCGCTAGCGCTAGAGTTGGGCGTTATCGGATTGATGAATACCCAGCTAGCCTATCAGGATGGCGAGATCTATATAATCGAAGTAAATCCCCGGGCTTCGCGCACAGTGCCATTCGTTTCAAAATGCATCGGTCGGTCGCTAGCTAAAGTTGCCGCGCGCTGTATGGTCGGTCAGTCCTTGAAGGACCAAGGATTTACGAAAGAGATAATTCCAAAGACCTTTGCTGTAAAAGAGGCGATATTCCCGTTTAATAAATTTCCTGGTGTCGATCCGATACTCGGGCCAGAGATGAAGTCCACAGGCGAAGTGATGGGTGTTGGTAAAACCTTCGCAGAAGCCTATGCAAAAGCGCAGATGGGCGCTGGCGAATTTTTCGAGGTAAAAGGTAATGCCTTTCTGAGCGTGCGCGATGCAGATAAACCACATATCGCTGAGGTAGCGAAGAAGCTGCTTCGATTGGGCTATTCGATAGTTGCCACACATGGAACAGCAGCAGTTATAGAGGAAGCAGGGCTCGAGGTGGCGGGTGTCAATAAAGTCGCAGAAGGTAGACCGCATATAGTCGATATGTTAAAAAATGACGAGATACAGCTGATTGTTAATACGACAGAAGGCAAACAAGCGATTTTGGATTCATCACTCATCAGGCGCACTGCCTTAAGACACGATGTGTTCTGCACGACAACAGTAGCTGGGGCTCTCGCGGTTTGCGAAGCGCTATCCTTCAGTGGCAATATGTCGGTATACACAATTCAAGACCTTCACGCTGCTCTGAATTAGACTAGTCCACAATATTGAGGCAATGGCAGTTTTCACTCTTGCCGTGCTAGCTGATTTTTAGTACTGCTATTTTTTTATAGCGTACTAAAATTAAAATGGAAAAATTATGTCCAGAGTACCAATGACAGTGGGGGGTTCTGAGCGATTACGCGAAGAGTTGAACCAACTAAAATCAGAACAACGTCCCAAAATTATTAAGGCTATAGCCGAGGCAAGAGAGCACGGTGACCTTAAAGAAAATGCTGAGTATCATGCAGCGCGAGAACAGCAGAGTTTTTGCGAAGGGCGTATCGGAGAAATCGAAGGTAAATTGGCAGATGCTCAAGTGATTGACGTCACTAAAATAGAGGCAACCGGTAGGGTAATCTTTGGTACAACGGTGAAGCTTATTAATACCGAAACTGATAAAGCTGTGATCTATCAGATTGTTGGTGAAGACGAGGCTGACGTGCCGAAAGGAAAGATCTCAGTGAGTTCGCCGATTGCCCGGGCCATCATGGGCAAGCGAGAGGGAGATGAGATTGTAGTGAATGCGCCCGCCGGTGATATCGAATACGAGATCGACAAGGTCGAGCATAAGTAACGGGGTTAGCTTAGGGCTGCCTTTTGTTTGATGTTCGACAATTTACCGTCATGCTTTTTGGCCTTTCTGTACAGTAACGCCGTGTGGCCAATGCTTTGTACGCACTCAGATTTAAACTCCTGACAGATAATTGCTACGAGTGCTTTCTTGGCATCGCGGTCGGCCGCTATTAGCTTAATCTTGATGAGTTCATGGTCGGTTAGGGCGCGCTCAAGTTCTAACCGAATGTTCTTGCTCAAGCCTTTTTGGGCAATCGTAACGATCGGGTGCAAATTGTGGCCGATGGCTCGATACAGTTTCCTAGCTGTGTTACTTATTGTCATGATAGTTCCATGTGAGTCCCACAGTGGGCTCGTAGCTCACTTTCTATGAAGGGAGAGGAGTCTAGCGGAACTCAAGTAATTAATAAATGTAGAAACAATAATTAAAGGTAATGATAAGGATTTACTAGGTTCAAGTTAATGGGGCGATCAAAAACCAGCAAGCAATGGCTAAAAGAGCACTTCGACGATGTCTATGTGCGCCGCGCGAAGGAAGAGGGTTATCGATCGAGGGCTAGCTTCAAGTTGCTTGAGATTCAAGAGCAGGACAAGCTGATCAGGCAGGGAATGACGATTGTTGACCTCGGTGCCGCTCCCGGCGGCTGGTCTCAGGTAGCCGCTAATTTTGCAGGGGAGAAGGGGCAAGTGATAGCCAGCGATATCCTGCTTATCGACTCTCTGCCTGGAGTCGAATTCTTACAAGGCGATTTCACTGAAGACGCGGTCTTGGAGCGCCTGATAGAGTTGCTCAAAGACCGGCAGGTAGACCTTGTAATATCAGATATGGCACCCAATATGAGTGGTATGAAAGACATTGATCTGCCTAGGGTGATGCATCTTGCCGAACTGGCTCTAGATCTTGCTAAGAGTGTGTTGAAGCCTGATGGAGGCTTCCTGGTTAAGGTTTTCCATGGTGAGGGCTACGAAGAACTGCAAAAAGGGCTCAAAAGTAGTTTTAGTAGTTTGAAAGTTAGGAAACCCAAGGCTTCTAGGGCGAGATCGAGCGAAATCTACCTATTGGCCGCTGGGTTTCGGGGCTTAGACTGAATTTACGTGCATTATTATCTACGTTCATTAGAATTGGGATTAAACTTGAGCCCTCTTCGCCGACCGCTAATAGGCGCTTTACCAACAAATTTTACTAACCACTGGGGGATAAACCCTTGAATGATATGGCAAAAAACCTAATTCTTTGGATGATAATTGCTGGAGTCCTGCTCACGGTATTCCAAAACATTAATCAGGAACCTAGAGAAGACAGTATTAACTACTCCGAATTCATCCGGGAAGTACGTGCGGGCAGAGTTCAGCGGGTGGAGCTGGCAGGTATAAACATTGCGGGTGTACGGAGTGATAACACGCAGTTTCGTTCAGTTATGCCTCTAATTGGGGATGATCAGCTGCTAAATGACTTATTTGAGAATGATGTCGAGGTAACGGCTAACGAGCCGGAGCAGCGAAGCATCTGGGTTGATTTACTGCTCTCCATATTCCCAATATTGATTATCGTCGGACTATTCCTCTTTTTCATGAGACAGATGCAAGGCGGAGGTGCCGGAGGCAAGGGTGGCCCCATGTCTTTTGGCAAAAGCAAGGCTAAGCTCCTCGGCGAAGACCAGATTAAGGTAACGTTCGCGGATGTAGCGGGTGTGGACGAGGCGAAAGCGGATGTGCAAGAGTTAGTAGAGTTTCTCCGTGAGCCAGATAAATTCCAGCGATTAGGAGGCCGCATTCCCCGCGGAGTTTTGATGGTCGGTCAGCCGGGTACCGGTAAAACTTTGCTGGCTAAAGCGATAGCTGGTGAAGCCAAGGTTCCTTTCTTCTCTATTTCAGGTTCTGACTTTGTTGAGATGTTTGTGGGCGTAGGTGCTTCTCGCGTGCGTGACATGTTCGAACAGGCAAAGAAGCAGTCACCTTGTATCATTTTCATAGACGAGATCGACGCTGTCGGTCGCCATCGTGGTGCTGGCTTAGGGGGCGGACATGATGAGCGTGAACAAACGTTAAATCAGTTGCTGGTTGAGATGGATGGCTTTGAAGGCAACGACGGCGTGATTGTTGTCGCAGCAACAAACAGGCCTGATGTATTAGACCCGGCACTTTTGCGCCCAGGTCGATTCGATCGTCAAGTCGTAGTTGGTTTGCCAGACATTCGTGGCCGAGAGCAGATTCTAAAAGTGCATATGCGCAAAGTGCCTATTAACGAAAATGTTAAGGCCGGTGTCATCGCTCGTGGTACACCAGGATTTTCAGGAGCTGATCTTGCTAACTTGGTGAACGAGGCCGCACTGTTCTCTGCTAGAGCAGGCAAGCGTCTCGTCACTATGGAAGAGTTCGAAAAAGCGAAGGACAAAATCATGATGGGCGCAGAGCGAAAATCCATGGTGATGTCAGATAAGGAAAGAATGAATACGGCTTATCATGAGGCGGGCCACGCGATTGTCGGTCGAATAGTGCCTGACCATGATCCTGTTTATAAGGTCAGCATTATTCCGCGTGGTCGTGCATTGGGCGTTACTATGTTCCTGCCAGAGGAGGATCGCTATAGCTTAAGTCGGCAGACTATCTTGAGCCAAATTTGCAGCCTCTACGGCGGTCGCATCGCTGAAGAGATTACGCTTGGAAAAGACGGTGTGACTACAGGGGCCTCCAACGATATTCAGCGAGCGACAGAGATGGCTCGCAATATGGTCACTAAATGGGGACTGTCTGAGACGCTAGGTCCGCTCCTCTACTCAGAAGATGAGGGCGAGGTATTTCTGGGTCGTTCGGCCGCCTCGCAAGCGAAGTCTTTCTCCGGTGATACGGCAATAGCAATCGATGTGGAAGTACGCAAGATCATTGATGAATGCTACGGTAGGGCCGAGAAAATTTTAGAGGACCATAGACCTCAGTTGGACTTAATGAAAGACGCTTTAATGGAATACGAGACTATCGATGCCGATATGATCGACGATATCATGAAAGGCGAAAAACCAAGGCCTCCAGCGGATTGGTCTGATACAGACTCCAGTAATTCAGATGGTAGCGGCTCAAGCGCCACTGAAGCATCGAGCGAAGATGAAGACAAGTCTGGTGCTATCGATGGCGCAGCCAGCGAACACTAATTTGTTCAACTAAGAAATCGTCGTTTTGATTGAAAGCCTTACAGCAGGAGAACGACAGATTGATCTGTCTTCTCCTGTCTGCATGGGTATAATAAATGCTACACCTGACTCCTTTTCTGATGGTGCACAGTTGCAGAGGTCAGGCGCCGAATCTTTTCAAATCGATATCGATAAAGCTCTATCCCGCGCGGTGGTTATGGTTGCCGATGGCGCTACCTTTATCGATGTGGGTGGAGAGTCCACTCGCCCTGGAGCCGCTGCAGTATCGGAGCAGGAGGAATTAGACAGAGTCATTCCTATTGTTAAGGTGATTAGCAGAAGGCTAGATGTTTGTATCTCAGTTGATACGAGCTCGCCAACAGTCATGAGGGAGGCGATCAATTGTGGTGCCGAGCTAATCAACGACGTTCGGGCGCTCTCGTCTCCCGGTGCCATAGAAGCCCTCATAGCTAGCAAGGCGGCGATTTGCCTGATGCACATGCAGGGCAAGCCGAGCACAATGCAGAAAAATGCGACCCGAACTAGTTATGACAGTGTGGTGGAGGAGGTCTTTAAATTTCTCAGGTCGCGAGTCGAACATTGTCTAGCTCAGGGCATACAGCGTAGTCGGCTGTTGATCGATCCAGGGTTTGGTTTCGGCAAAACCGTTCAGCATAACTACCTTCTACTAAAGAAACTCGCCCACTTTTCAGAGCTCGAGATTCCAATACTCATCGGTGTCTCGCGTAAATCTATGATTGGTCAGATAACTGGACGTGCTGTTGATCAGCGTCTAGCAGGTTCAATAGCGGCAACGACCTTCGCGCTAGCTTCGGGCGCAAAAATAATTCGCACTCACGATGTTGCTGCCACCATGGATGCAATTAGAGTAAACTGCGCCTATTCAAGCGCCGAGTAAGAAGCGACATGATTAAAAGAGAAAAACAATATTTTGGAACCGACGGCATACGAGGTGCCGTGGGCACTTCACCCATAACCCCCGATTTCATGCTTAAGCTCGGATGGGCTGCAGGGACCGTGTTTGCGAAAAAAGGCGGGCCGCTAAATAAAATAATTATCGGGAAAGATACGCGTATCTCTGGCTACATGTTTGAAGCTGCGTTAGAAGCAGGAGTGACTGCGGCAGGTGTCAACATCAATTTACTTGGTCCCATGCCCACCCCAGCGGTTGCTTATTTAACGCGTACGTTACGCGCTCAAGCAGGCATAGTAATAAGTGCCTCGCACAATTCTTTTGAGGACAATGGGATTAAATTCTTTGCGGGCGATGGTACGAAATTACCCGATGATGTTGAATTTGCCATCGAGGAGCAGCTCTCGAAACCCATCTCAACCGTATCCCCGCAGGCGCTTGGCAAAGCCTCTCGTGTTACCGATGCAGCGGGCAGATATATCGAATTCTGTAAGAGTCGAATTGATACTGACCTGAAATTTACGGGGCTTAAGATCGTGCTCGATTGTGCGCAGGGGGCCACTTATCACATTGCACCCCGTGTATTTGAAGAACTCGGCGCTACGGTTATCTCGATAGGGGTAAGCCCAAATGGCTTGAATATAAACGAGAACAGCGGTTCAATGTTTCCTGGGCTGCTGGTCGAGACTGTGCTAAAAGAAAAAGCGGATATCGGTATCGCATTCGATGGTGATGGTGACCGTGTGGTCATGGTTGATCACCTTGGCAATGTCGTCGATGGTGATGAGATACTGTTTGTCATCGCGAGTGACAGGCGTCGTCAGAATGTTGATTTCGGTGGAGTCGTTGGTACCTCAATGAGTAATTTGGGACTTGAGCAGGCGCTCGACTTCCTCGATATACCTTTTGCCAGAAGCGCGGTAGGAGATCGTTACGTGATGCGACAGCTAATCGAGCGTGGCTGGGGTCTTGGGGGTGAATCGTCGGGGCATATTATTTGTTTGGATAAGACTACGACAGGTGATGGCATTGTCTCAGCCCTGCAAGCGTTGTCTGCAATTTCGCGCACCGAGCGTTCGTTGGCGGAATTAACCAGTAAATTGAATAAGTACCCGCAATCCATGGTGAATGTGCTAGTCGCGGATTCTGCAGATATAATCGGTAGCAGCTTGGTGCAAAATGCCGTTGCCGATGTGGAATCAAAGCTAGGTTCTAAAGGCAGAGTCCTGCTACGACCTTCCGGTACAGAGCCTGTAGTTCGTGTAATGGTGGAGGGAGAGGATGCCGCAGAAGTGCTTAAGCTAGCCCAAGAGTTGGCAGAAGTCGTTGAAAAAGAAATTGGTGAGCCAGCGTAAGGTAGCGTTGTTGTGTTGCAAGACTTCTGTATCTTAGTTAGTATTGGCGCCCGTTTTGGCGGGCAGTTCTAGAAAGCTCAATTGATCGCCCTTCTGGATTTGTAAGCATGCGTCAGAAACTGGTTGTTGGTAATTGGAAGATGCACGGCTCGAGGGCTCAGGTACGGCATTTGATACAGGGTGTGGCGACTGGTAGTGCAGGCTTGGCGAACGTGGAAATAGCAGTTGGACCGACTCTTTTGCATATAGGCCTCGCCGCTGAATTATGCGCTTGCGAAGCTGCTGGCCATTTGAAGTTGGTCGCACAGAACTTATTTGCGGAACCCCAAGGCGCTTTTACCGGTGAGGTTTCAGCGCCCATGCTGGCTGAATATGGAGTTAACTACGTTATAGTGGGACACTCTGAGCGGCGTGAAATTTTTGCAGAAACAGATCAGTTAGTTGCTGCCAAATTCAAGGCGACACAGGCAAGCGGATTGATCCCCATCCTGTGTGTTGGTGAGTCATTAGAGCAGCGAGCAGCAGGAACCAGTGACGAAGTTGTATTGGCGCAGTTGACTGCGGTAATCAAGGCGGTGGGAATAGAGGCACTACATTCTGCGGTCCTAGCCTATGAGCCTATATGGGCAATAGGCACAGGAGAGACGGCAAGCAAAGAGCAGGCGCAGGAAATTCATCGGGTGCTGCGGGAGCACATCGCGAAGTCGGATAAGACTGTCGCGCAAGGCATAAGAATATTATACGGCGGCAGTGTTAATGCAGCCAATGCGACAGAGTTGTTTAGTCAGGCCGACATAGATGGCGGTCTGATAGGTGGAGCCTCACTGAAGGCCGAAGAATTTGTCTTCATTTGTAAAAGCGCGGATTAAGGATTATGGAAACCATAGTAGTTGTAGTTCATGTAATTGTTGCCATTGGAATAGTGGGTCTAGTTCTCTTGCAGCAAGGTAAGGGTGCTGATGCCGGCGCCTCTTTCGGCGCAGGCTCTTCCCAAACAGTGTTTGGGGCATCCGGTACTGGCAATTTCTTGGTACGGTCCACAACCGTTGGCGCCACGATATTCTTCATAACAAGCCTTTCACTGGCTGTATTTGCGAAGAATCAGTCAAGCCTCGGTGGGGCGGCGAATTCGCCATTAGCGAATGAAGCATTGCTGCAGGAAGCAGCAGCTCCGATAGTCTCTGATGTGCCTCAGCTCGACGCGGTGCCACTGCCATCATCCGATGAGAAAGATGTGCCAAGCCTCCCTAGCAGCGATAATTAAGATCATTGACAGAATTAGCCGAAGTGGTGAAATTGGTAGACACGCTACCTTGAGGGGGTAGTGACCTCTGGTCGTGCCGGTTCAAGTCCGGCCTTCGGCACCAAACCTTGAAAGCCGGTTCCTCGAGTCGACTTTAACCCTTGTTCGCGGGAATTGACCAATTCCCTCGAAAGCCGCCTAAAACCTTGACCTTAGCCCCAACTAGTCCTTATAATTCGCTCCCCTTGTGAAATAGGCCTCTGGCTTTGCTGTCGTAGATTATTTCCAATAAAAACAAGGGTTTATTGAGGGGGCGATTTGTCGTTTCTTCGAATGCCAGAGAAAGAGATTTGTTGCGGGGTGGAGCAGTCTGGCAGCTCGTCGGGCTCATAACCCGAAGGTCGTAGGTTCAAATCCTGCCCCCGCTACCAAACACCAAGCTTCTCGCTTGCTCTGATTGAGTCGGCAAAGAAGATTTTAGAGTGGGCCTTTGGCCCATTTTTTGTATCTAGGGGATGCGTTCCAGATGCTGAGTAAAAAGTATTGTGAACAGTAGCGTAACTCTAATAACAGAATTGATCGACACCACGATCCAAGCGTTAGGTTTGGATCTTTGGGGAGTCGAATTGCTTCAACAGGGGAAATATTCCTTGCTGAGGATTTATATCGAGCGTGAAGAAGGTGTCATGATCGAAGATTGCGAAAAGGTCAGTCGGCAGGTAAGTGCACTAATGGATGTCGAAGATCCAATTGCTGGGGAATATACCCTTGAGGTGTCATCTCCGGGTCTGGATAGACCACTGTTCCGTATTGAACATTATTCGCAATATGTTGGCAGCGAAGTGGATTTAAAGTTACGACGGCCATTAGATGGCAGGCGTAAATTTAAAGGACAAATAATAAAAGTTTCAGGGGGCATTGTTGGCTTGCTAGTTGAGGGTTTTGAGTATGACTTAGAACTTTCTGATATTGAGAAAGCCAGTATTGTTTTCTAAATTATTTTTACTCCATGCTCTGGACTAATATCCGGATCTAAGCTTTGAGTAAGGTGACATTACTATGATGAGTAAAGAAATTTTAATGGTTGCAGATGCCGTCTCGAACGAGAAGGGTGTTTCGCGTGAAGTGATTTTTGAGGCGATTGAGTCGGCGTTAGCAACGGCTACGAAGAAGCTTAATGATCATGACGAGATTGACTGCCGAGTTGCAGTTGATCGAGAGACTGGCGACTACGATTCCTTCCGAGTTTGGACTGTGGTTGAAGACGAAGAGTACCTGGAAGAGGGCTCTCAATTTACTGTCGAGCTAGCTCAAGAGAAGAAGAAAGGCCTCGCTGTCGGAGATGTTTACGAAGAAAAGATCGACAATATGGAATTTGGTCGAATCGCAGCACAAACTGCCAAGCAGGTAATCGTGCAAAAAGTACGCGAAGCCGAGAGAGAAATTATAATTAGCGATTATAAAGATCGCATTGGTGAGCTTGTTGCTGGAACGGTAAAGAAAGTCACTCGTGACAATATTATTATCGATCTGGGCAGCAATGCTGAGGCGTTACTAACTCGCGATCAAATGATTCCGAGAGAGACCTTCCGAATGGGCGATCGAATGCGGGCCCTTTTGATTGATGCTCGCTCTGAGCAGCGCGGCCCACAGTTATTCCTAAGTCGTACCTCTCCTGATATGTTGATTGAGTTATTTAAAATCGAAGTGCCGGAGATATCTGAAGAAATTATCGAAATTAAGGCAGCGGCGAGAGATCCTGGCTCGAGAGCCAAGATCGTAGTTAGCACGAATGACGGTCGAATCGACCCCGTGGGCGCTTGTGTTGGTATGCGTGGTTCACGCGTGCAAGTGGTCTCGAATGAATTGGCGAATGAGCGCATTGACATTATCCTTTGGGATGATAATCCGGCGCAGTTAGTCATCAATTCAATGTCTCCGGCAGAAGTTGCTTCTATTATTGTTGATGAAGACAGCAACACGATGGACATCGCTGTTGAAGAAGATAATCTTGCCCAAGCCATCGGCAGAAACGGTCAGAACGTGCGCCTGTCCAGTGAGTTAACTGGATGGACTATCAACGTGATGAGCGAAGAAGAGGCAGCGGACAAGCAGCAGCAAGAAGCGAGCAGCTTCATCGATATGTTTGTTGAAAAGCTCGACGTCGATGAGGAGTCAGCGGAAGTTCTTGTGCAAGAAGGTTTTACCTCACTCGAAGAAATTGCCTACGTGCCTCTCGATGAGATACTGGCTATCGAAGGATTCGATGAAGAGATCGCGAATGAATTGAGGAATCGAGCTAAAGATGCATTGCTGACTTTGGCTATCGCTTCTGAGGAAGATCTATCATCTGCGAATATCGCAGATGATCTGCTGAATATGGAAGGCATGGATGGAAAGCTGGCATTGGAACTTGCTAAGAAAGGAATTCTCAATATGGAAGAATTGGCAGAGCAGTCTATCGATGAATTGATAGACATCGAAGGCATGGATGAAGAACGTGCAGGCAAACTAATTATGACCGCGCGCGCGCCATGGTTTGAGTAACAGCAATTCTGGAAATTGTTGAATGGGGGTAGTTGAATGGCAGATGCAAAAATAAGTGAACTCGCCGAAGTTGTCGGAGTCTCGATAGACAAGCTGCTGTCTCAAATAAAAGAGGCAGGACTGTCGCATACTAAAGCTGACGATTCGATTTCGAACGAAGACAAAAACACTTTATTGCAGTTTCTGCGACGTAGCCACGGAGATTCTGAGGCCAGCGTCTCTGCGCCTAAGAAAATCACACTCAAGCGGAAAACAGTTGGCACACTTAAAGCGGCGTCCACACACGGCCGGGGCAAGACTGTTAACGTTGAGGTTCGCAAGAAGCGGACCTATGTTAAACGTAGTGCTGTCGCCGAAGATGTGCCAGAAGAATTAGAAGATGAAGCGGTAGTTGCTGCTGCAAAAAGTGCAGAAGAGGCCGCCATAGATAATAATGTTGAAGCGACAGCGGATGCTGTAAACGCGGAATCTGCAGAGGCAGCAACAACAGAAGCTCTAGAAAAAGCTGCTGATGAGGCTCCTGCCGATAATAAAGCCGTGCCAGAAGTGCCTGCCGAAGAAGCTGCTACAGCCAGAGACGACAAGCCAGGTGCGAAGCGCAAGGGACAGGGCAAGAAAGACTCTGATGAATCCGGCGAGAAGAAAAAAGATCATCTAAAGAATAAAGGTAAGGCAGCTAAGCGACAGGCCAAAAACATTCATGTTAATGACGACTTCGTTTTAGAAGGCGGAGATGTTGAAGATATGGGCGGGCGTGGCCGAAGAGGCGGCGGCAGGAAAGGCAAGGCACGTTTATCTGCCACTCAACATGCCTTCGAGAAGCCAAAAGATTTTATTAAACGCGAAATTAAGATTGGTGAAACCAACACTTTGCAGGATTTGGCTCAGCAGATGTCGGTCAAGACAGCAGGGCTGGTGAAATCTCTATTCAACATGGGTGTTATGGCTACGATCAATCAGATTATAGATCAAGATACGGCATCATTATTGGTTGAAGAGTTAGGACATACACCGAAATTTGTGTCCGAAGATGCGATCGAAGATCAGTTAGCAGAATCGATCACATCGGATACGGGTGAAGAAAAGATTACTCGTGCGCCGGTAGTTACGGTAATGGGCCATGTTGATCACGGTAAGACTTCTCTCTTGGACTATATACGTAAATCAACAGTCGCCTCGCACGAGGCCGGCGGTATTACACAGCACATTGGTGCTTACCACGTGAATACTGATCACGGCATGATTAGCTTTCTTGATACTCCGGGCCACGCCGCATTTACCGCCATGCGCTCTCGTGGAGCCAAGGCAACGGACGTAGTTGTTCTAGTAGTTGCCGCTGACGACGGCGTCAAGCCACAAACAGAAGAAGCTGTGCAGCATGCGAAAGCTTCTGGTGTGGCGTTAGTAGTAGCTGTCAACAAGATGGACAAAGAAGGTGTGGATGTAGATCGCGTTAAGAATGAATTGGCCGCTATGGAAGTTATTCCAGAGGACTGGGGTGGCGAGACGCAATTCAAAGAAGTATCGGCCATTACTGGTTCGGGTGTCGATCAGTTGCTTGAAGCCATAAGCTTGCAGGCCGAGCTTTTGGAGTTAACGGCTTATACCGATGTTCCCGGTCAGGGTGTAGTAATTGAATCTAGGCTAGACAAAGGACGTGGTCCAGTCGCCTCAGTTCTAGTACAGAACGGCACACTGAAAACAGGCGACACTGTATTAGCTGGTCATGAATATGGCCGCGTCCGTGCTCTGATTGACGAGACGGGTAAGAATATTAAAACTGCGGGCCCTTCTATTCCTGTTGAAATTCTTGGTCTTAATGGTGTGCCGGAAGCTGGTGATGAATTTGTTGTAGTAGCTAATGAGAAGCAGGCCCGAGAGATCGCGGACTTCAGACGCACGCGTCAAAAAGATTCATTGCAGGCATCGCAGCAGTCAAATTTAGTTGAGAATATGTTCGCTGGCATTGGCAAAGAAAATCTAGGTGTCTTTAATATTATCATAAAGACCGATGTGCGCGGTTCGCTTGAAGCGATCGTGGGTTCGTTGCAGAAACTCAACACTGAAGAGGTTGAAGTTAACATCGTCGCCTCAGGTGTTGGTGGAATCTCGGAGACTGACGCGCACTTAGCAGCTACATCCAAGGCTATGATTATCGGCTTTAATGTACGAGCTGATAAGCCGTCGCGCGATATTATTGAGAACGAAGGTCTGCAATTACGTTATTATAATGTCATATACGATGTGATCGACGATACGAAGGCGATCATGAGTGGTATGCTCTCGCCAGAGATTCGCGAAGAGATTGTTGGCGTTGCCGAAGTTCGCGATGTGTTCAACTCGCCTAAGTTTGGTCAGATCGCCGGAAGTATGGTTATCGAAGGTACCGTATATCGCAGTAAGCCGATACGTGTTCTGCGCGATGATGTGGTGATCTATGAAGGCGAACTCGAATCACTGAGACGGTTTAAGGATGATGCCAACGAAGTTCGAAACGGCATCGAGTGCGGAATCGGCGTTCGTAACTACACTGACGTTAAAGTCGGCGATAAGATTGAGGTATACGAGACAACTGAAGTAGCCAGGAGCCTTTGAGAATAAGTTCTCAATTGGGTAACTAATCGTGGCAGATATGTCTCCAAGAGTGCAAAGGGTAGCTGATCAGATTCAGCGAGAACTTGCATCATTAATCCAGATGGAAGTAAACGATCCTAGGGTTGGCATGGTTTCGGTTACGGGCGTGGAGGTGAGCAGAGATTTAGCTCACGCCAAGGTGTTTGTGACGGTATTGAATACCCTGACCGATGACCCTCAGATAAATGAATCTACACTTTCCGAACCTGGTGATCTGGACAGGCTAGAGATAAAAGAGAATCTAGATGCGCTGAATAAGGCCGCGGGGTTTTTGCGATCCTTATTGTCGAAACGACTGAGTACTCGTTCGGTACCCAAGCTCCGTTTTCACTATGACGGAAGTATAGAGCGCGGGCAGCAGCTTTCGAGCCTTATAGATAGCGCATTAGCAGCTGACCAAGATTCTCATTCTTGAGTTTGTCGTCATTAGAGTTGATGGGGATGCAGATTGGCTAAGCGCAAGAAAGGCAGAATCATCGATGGCATCGTTATACTAGACAAAGCCATAGGTATTAGTTCAAACAGAGCTCTGCAGGAGGTCAAAAGAATTTTCGATGCCCAGAAGGCAGGGCACACAGGCAGCCTAGATCCTTTAGCGACTGGAGTACTCCCACTGTGCTTAGGTGAGGCGACCAAAGTATCGCAGTTCTTGCTGAATTCGAATAAGAAGTATCGAGCTAAACTGAAGCTGGGTGTTAGAACGGATAGCGGCGACTGCGAAGGAAATGTACTTGAAAGCTGTGCCGATTTTCAAATCTCGCAGCTGCAGATTGAACAGGCTCTAACACCATTTAAAGGCGAGATTGAGCAAGTGCCTCCTATGTACTCCGCCTTGAAAGTAAACGGAGTGCCGCTATATAAGATGGCGCGGAAAGGCCAAACTATAGAGCGCGAGGCCAGACGGATTACCGTATACAGCATCGAGCTGACAGCCTTCGAAGGCGACGAGTTGGAACTGGAGATAGCCTGTAGTAAGGGCACTTATATAAGAACAATCGCCGATGACCTCGGTCAGGCATTGGGATGTGGTGCGCACATCATCGCCTTGCGACGAACACAGGCAGGTGCATTCACGGAGGCGGACTGCGTAACAACACAAAAGTTGATCGATGAGTGCGAAAGCGGCGGTTTGAGTGTCATCGATGAACATCTCATTCCGATGGACAAGGCCATAGAGGACTTGCCAGAAGTTATATTACCAAGCGTCACGGCTAGTTTTATCAAGAATGGTCAGCCAGTTTTGGTTAGACACTTGCCAGAAGAAGGCTTGGTAAGATTGTACGAAGAGGGGCAATTTATCGGTATTGGCTGTATCGATGATGATGGGAAGGTCGCCCCGCGAAGGTTAATAGTCGCGCACTGAGTGCAGTGTGTTCAATGCTAAGCTAAGAATTCAACAAGGAAAGCATCAGGTAACTACTAATATGCGTGGTTATTCTGAATTTAAATGGAAGTTGCGGTCGCGCTTTTTCAGCGACCTTATTAACTGCATATTAGGAGATAGAAAATGGCTTTATCAGCTGAACAGAAAGACACAATCATCAAAGACTACGCGCAGAGCGAAGGTGATACAGGCTCACCCGAAGTGCAAGTGGCTTTGCTGACAGCAAACATCAATGAACTGCAATTGCATTTCAAAGAGCACATTCACGACCATCACTCCCGCCGTGGACTCATCCGAATGGTGAACAGTCGCAGGAAATTGCTTGACTACTTGAAGCGCAAAAATTTAGAACGTTATGCGACTTTGATCAAGCGACTTGGACTACGTCGTTAATTGTTTATTTAACTTTGTCGGTGACTATCAATCGTAAATATCTGCGTAGAGCCTGATGAGTTGGCTCTGCGCTTAATTAAATAATTAGGGAAAATATTATGTTTAACCCAGTAACTAAGACGTTTCAATTTGGTGGCAAGACGGTCACTCTGGAAACCGGTAAAGTAGCGAGACAGGCAACAGGATCTGTTGTCGTAACTATTGGAAATACTACGGTACTTGCGACTGTAGTGGGCCGAAAGAAAGCCAACCCTGGCGCGGCTTTTTTCCCGTTGACGGTTAATTATCAGGAAAAAACCTACGCTGTAGGCAAGATTCCTGGAGGATTCTTCAAGCGCGAAGGCAGACCAACTGAAAATGAGACCTTAACATCGCGTCTTATCGATCGCCCGATTCGTCCATTGTTCCCGAAGGGCTTCATGAACGAAGTGCAGGTAATTTGTACGGTAGTTTCTGCTGACAAAGATGAGCAGGCAGATATAGCAGGCTTAATAGGTGCTTCAGCGGCCTTGTCTATTTCTGGCATACCTTTCGCAGAGCCAATTGGTGCTGCACGCGTAGGCTACACTGATGAGACTGGCTATTTCTTGAATCCTACTAATACAGAGCTTACAACATCGCAGCTGGACATGGTCGTGGCAGGCACAAAATCAGCGGTTCTAATGGTTGAGTCTGAGGCGAAGCAACTAAGCGAAGATCAAATGCTAGGCGCGGTTTTGTATGCGCATCAAGAGATGCAAGTTATTGTCGACTCTATCGCTGAGCTTAAGGCCGAAATTGGCAAGCCAGCATGGGATTGGCAACCTGAAGTAGCCAATGAAGAGTTGACTGCCGCCGTTGCAGCCCAAGTTGGAGCTGGCGTTACCGAGGCTTATCAAGTTTCTGACAAGATGGCTCGTCAAGAAGCTCTTGGTGCGTTGAAGACACAGGCTGTTGAGCAACTAGCTAGCGATGAGTCAGGTATTAGCTCCGACGAAGTAAAAGATGTTTTTGCTAAGCTGGAGAAAAGCACTGTACGTAACCGAGTATTAGATGGTAATCCACGTATCGATGGTCGAGATACTACAACTGTACGCGCAATCGAAGTTGAAACTGGAGTCCTTCCTAAGGCTCACGGTTCTGCTTTGTTCACTCGTGGTGAAACACAGGCCTTGGTTGTAACTACACTCGGCGCGTTGCGTGATTCGCAGCTCATCGAAGACCTTCAGGGTTCGAGAAAAGATCCATTCATGTTGCACTATAACTTCCCTCCTTATTCAGTGGGTGAGACTGGTTTCATGAGCGGCCCGAAGCGGCGTGAGATTGGCCATGGTCGTCTTGCTAGACGTGGCGTTGCTGCTGTTATGCCTCCCGAGGAAGAATTCCCGTACGCGATTCGGGTCGTTTCAGAAATCACCGAGTCTAATGGTTCAAGCTCCATGGCGAGTGTCTGCGGAAGCAGCTTAGCAATGATGGATGCTGGTGTTCCAATTACAGCTCCAGTTGCCGGTATTGCAATGGGCCTTATCAAGGAAGGCGAGCGTTTCGCAGTCCTAACAGATATCCTTGGTGATGAAGATCATCTTGGCGATATGGACTTCAAAGTTGCGGGAACAGCCGCTGGTATTACTGCTCTGCAGATGGACATTAAAATTCAGGGTATTACCGAAGAGATCATGGAGATTGCTCTCGAGCAGGCTCATACAGCTAGAAATCATATTCTTGATGAGATGAATAAAGTCATCTCAACTGCTAGAGAAACGGTTTCTGATAACGCGCCTGCTATGGCGATGATCAAGATCGATACAGACAAGATTCGCGACGTTATCGGTAAGGGCGGTGCAGTTATCCGCGGCATTACTGAAGAGACTGGCGCATCAGTTGATATCGATGACGATGGTAACGTTCGCATTTACGGCGAAGACGCTGACTCTCGCGATGCTGCACTCGAGATGGTTAATGCCATTACAGCAGAAGCCGAAGTAGGCAGGATTTATAATGGTAAGGTAGCGAGAATCGTCGACTTCGGCGCGTTCGTTACAATCTTGCCGGGCAAAGATGGCTTGGTTCACATCTCTCAAATCTCGCAAGAGCGTGTAGAGAATGTAAACGAGCATCTAGAAGAGGGTCAGGACGTTCTAGTTAAGGTTCTAGACACGGATGCTAGAGGCCGTATCAAGCTGAGCATCAAGGAAATCAGTGAAGAGGAAAGAGCTGCACACGTAGCTTAATTCTCTCTACTGTTTAGAACGAAAAAGCCCGAGCATTGCTCGGGCTTTTTCGTTCTAAACTATGAATAATCTGCTAAGCATAGGTTCGCAGTCCAAAATCTAGGTAGTCGAGTGCTCGCTGGTCCGAAACTTAGAAGGAGTCACTTTGTACCGGTCCTTGAATGCCTTGTTGAAGACAGATGATGATGCGTATCCATAGCGTCCAGAGTTATCGTAGATATCGGCGTATTGGTAGCACACAGTCGTGTACATGCATCCTCGATTCGATAATTATTCAAGAATTAATTGAATTATCTAAACTCCAGTTGTTTATTGATTAGCCGTCGCAATCTACATCCCTGAATAGACAAGCTCTTCGCTAGGTCGGCAATAGCAAGATTGGTCCGAGTTTAGTTGCGAAATGAACGGTACTAGCGTCTAAGTTCAGTAAAATTCCCAAGTATGGTGCTAAAAATCGCGTAAAGTGTCGAAACGCTAAGAAATGTTAATCGTTTCAGGATGTTTGTTTCTCAAGGCAGCAACTTTTATTCCAAAATTCGCCAAGAATAGTTCAGAATTCACAAGACAGTCTGTGCTAAATTTGGTTCAATTCTCCTGTCAATGAACTGGTCTTCAAGGCTGCTCTTGGCGGCCACATGAGACTTGTCCGCCCGCTCGGGTAGGACAGGCTAAAGAATCATTAAATGGAGGGTCCGCTAGTGTTAATTACAAGCTACCGATCAATACTTCGCAATTTGGTGAAGCTATCACAAGCTATCGCTGTTTTATCCGTCTTGTCTTCTACCGACTCTGGCAAATGCCCAGTCGGATGAAGTCACATTCCATAAGGATATCGAACCAATTTTGCAGCGCAGCTGTCAGAATTGTCATCGCTCCGGGGGTGTCGGCCCTATGCCGCTCGTGTCATACGACGAAGTAGCACCTTTCGCTGGACTGATAGAATACAAGACTGCACTGCGTGATAGAGCCGGAGCGATGCCGCCATGGTATATGGAGAAGGACATTGGTATTCAGGACTTCAAATTCGACCCGTCATTGAGCGATGCAGAGCTTGCCGCTATCTCAGCCTGGGCACGAAGTGGAACGCCGAAGGGTGATCCAGCAGATGCGCCTGAAGCTCTAGCCTTCAGCGATGATCTTAAGTGGACGGCAGGTCAACCCGATCTCGTTGTCAGCACAAACGATGTAACCAAATTAGCAGGCACTCCTGATTGGTGGGGTGAGATTGATAGAATAGCTATCCCTATAGAACAAGATCGCTATGTGAAGTCTGTGGAAATTGTTGAAGTCAACGATGTGAACAACAGTGCCGGTACAGGTCGAGACACCGTTGGCGGCAGGTACATATTCCATCACATGATCTGGTCAACGGCCGAGATAGACGAAAATGGGCAGCGTATCGCAGAGACTGCAACCGGCTGGCCAGTGCATGAAGTAGGGCGCAACGCAGACATTTTCGATGTGGATGGCGGACGCCTACTCAAAGCGGGTACCTTCCTCGTCTCTGATTCTGTTCATATGCATTCCAACGGTAAAGACACTACAGCGCATTTGGAAGTTGGGTTCCGTTTTCATCCGGTTGGCTACGAGCCAAAGTACGAGCGAGTTAGTCTAGGCTTGGGTAATGGCGTAGACATTAGTATTGCGGGCAACGAAGACGCTCAGGAACTACATGCCTATACCGTTCTCCAAGACCACCTCAAAATCATTACATTCGAGCCACATCTGCATGCCCCTGGCGAGCGCATGTGCCTTGAAGCGATATGGGGCTATACAGTAGAGACACTTTCCTGTGTTGGTTATGACCATAACTGGGTCCGTGGCTATGCGTATGAAAACGATGCGCAGCCTCTGTTGCCGAAGGGGACTATTCTCCATATTGTTGGTTACATGAATAATACTGAAACCAATCCCAATGTCCCTGACCCAAGAAACTGGCAGGGATCTGGTAACCGATCTGTAACCAATATGTTTATCGATTTGGGTATGCGGGTAAAAATGGATGACGAGCAATTTTTTGAAGAAATGGAAAATCGACGTCAGACACTAAATCTTGGACCAAACGATCATGTGATTGGTTGTCCATTATGTTTGGCGCCACTTGTTGCGCCGGTAAATTCCACAGATGAAATAAGTAATGAAGTAGCATTGCAGGGGACAAATTAGATATGCAAAGTTTAAAATTAGGAAGCGCGATCAAAGCCTTAAGATTTTTCGTGGTCGCGCTAAGTGCTGTAATTTTATCACCATTAGCTTCCGCTGACACTTACCGTAGCGGGCAGCACATCGAACCGGCATTTGAAGGTTGGCGGCCAAATGAAGATGGCACATTCAATATGATGTTCGGTTACATGAACGAGAACTGGGAAGAGGAGCCAAATGTCGATGTTGGTGAAAACAATATGTTTTCTCCGGGCGAAGCTGATCGTGGCCAGCCGACTCACTTTCTTCCGCGCCGAAATCGCTTTACCTTCGAAGTTCAGGTTCCTTCCGATTGGGGTGATCGTGAGCTGGTATGGACACTAAGTGTGAATGGAGTTGATCGTAAAGCCTACGGAACATTGAAGGACGATTACTTGGTCGACAATATGGTGATTGCATCTGAGACGGGCTCTCTTGGTGCTGGAACTAGTAGCCCTGAATCACGCGCGAATCTTCCGCCGGTAACTACGGTTCAAGGTGATGATATCCGCACAGTAAGAGTGGGCCAGGCTATGGCTTTGCGTACTCATGTTGCTGACGACGGCATTCCTACTCCTACCGATCCAGTGGAGCAAGCGAGAGAGTTTGCGGAATTTGTCGGCGGTCCTCTTGCGGTTGCTTTTGTAACTGAAGAAAATGTTCGCCAACGCCTGTTGATGTCGCCGCCAATAAAGGTAACGGTCCAAAAAATAAACGGATTGTTCCTGTCATGGAATGTTTACCGCGGAGCAGGTGATGTTCAGTTCAGCCCTCAGCAAGCTAAGCCATGGGAGGATACTCGTGCTGGAGCACATTCTCCCTGGGGAACCCTGTGGATGCCGCCAAAAACCCCGGAAGATGGAATGCATGATGTGGAAGTGACTTTCGATGAGCCTGGAACCTACGTTCTATGGGGACGGGCCGATGACGGCGGTCTCTATGACGATGCTTATATCACGGTAAACGTGACTGAGTAGCATTCGGTTAATATTTCAATGAATGCTAATCTCAAAAGGGCGGTTATACCGCCTTTTTTTGTGGGTGGAATTTCTAGCCCTTGCTTAAACTGTTTGCTACACCTCAGGTCAGCGCAGCGCCTAGACCACAATACCGCTGTGTTCGTTCGGGGCTTCCGCGACTTGTATTATGAAGAGGCTAGTTGGCCTGCCATCGATGTCGCTGATTTTGTTGAGAGGTTCTACTGATTTCTAAAATCAGGGGGCTTCTTAGGTGTCGTGAATCATTCCGCCGGATCTGGCGTTAGTGTGAATGTTGCCAATACATTGCACAGGATCGCTCCGGGCACTATTCGTAGTGATCTAATTTCTGCTGGATTCGAATTTGTCGCTGAGTCAGACTTCTTGCGTAATCAAGGTGATGACCGCAACACGCCGATGAGCGATCCAAGTGTACGGGGAGAAACTGACACAGTGGCTATGAAGTTTAGGAAGCCCGCTTCTTAAGCTTCTTTCTGCGAATTTAAATTGAGAGCTTACATGTTTCTGCGGTACTGCCCCCCCACTTCGAAGAACGTGTCTGTTATCTGACCCAGGCTGCAGTAGCGCACCGCGTGCATCAGTTCTTCAAAGACATTCTCGTTATTGATAGCGGCGCGCCGCAGTCGCTCTAAGGCCTCAATAGAACGCGCGGCGTTCCTGGATTTGAATGCCGCCAAGCGGTTTATCTGACTTTGCTTCTCAGTTTCGGTCGAGCGTGCCAATTCGATTTCTAATGCCGCTTCAGGCTCTGGGTTCAAAAAAGTATTAACCCCAATCAAGGGCAGGCTGCCATCATGTTTTCGATGCTCGTAGTACATGGACTCGTCCTGAATCTTGCCGCGCTGATAGCCAGTTTCCATAGCGCCTAAAACTCCGCCGCGTTCGGAAATGCGTTCAAATTCCTGAAGCACGGCTTCCTCTAAGAGATCCGTTAATTCATCAATAATGAACGAGCCCTGACTCGAGTTTTCGTTGACAGCCAAACCCCATTCTTTGTTGATGATTAGCTGTATAGCCATCGCCCTGCGTACCGACTCCTTAGTAGGTGTGGTTACCGCCTCGTCATATGCGTTCGTGTGTAAGCTGTTGCAGTTGTCATAGACCGCGATCAATGCCTGTAGCGTTGTTCGAATATCATTAAATGACATCTCCTGTGCATGCAAGGACCTGCCTGATGTTTGTATGTGGTATTTGAGTTTTTGGCTGCGCTCGCTAGCGCCATATTTAAATCGCATGGCTGTAGCCCAGATACGACGAGCAACTCGGCCCAAGACCGTGTATTCCGGATCCATACCGTTAGAGAAGAAGAAGGATAAATTATGCGCGAAGTCATCTACTTTCATTCCGCGAGCGATATATGCCTCTACGAAGGTGAAGCCATTAGAAAGCGTGAATGCGAGTTGTGAGATTGGATTCGCACCGGCTTCGGCAATGTGATATCCCGAGATTGAAACAGAATAGAAATTGCGAATTTTATTGGCTGTGAAATACTCTTGAATATCGCCCATTAACTTGAGGCTAAATTCAGTCGAGAAGATGCAAGTGTTCTGGCCTTGATCCTCTTTTAATATGTCCGCTTGAACAGTGCCGCGAACATTTTCAAGTGCACGCGCTTTTAGTGACTCGTATTCCTCGGCAGTCGGTGCAGCATCGTTCGCGCCCTTAAACGTTTCGACCTGCTGATCTATCGCAGCATTCATATACATTGCGAGTATCGTTGGCGCGGGCCCGTTTATTGTCATCGACACGGATGTTGTAGGGCTGCATAGATCAAAGCCGCTATAGAGTTCCTTCATGTCATCGAGCGTGGCGATAGAGACGCCGGAGTTACCTACCTTGCCATAGATGTCCGGCTGTATCGCTGGATCGAAACCATACAGCGTCACCGAATCGAATGCTGTGGAGAGCCGCTTGGCTTGGGAGTGTTCGGAGAGTTGCTTGAAGCGTCGATTAGTGCGAAATGCATCTCCTTCGCCAGCGAACATACGTGTTGGGTCTTCTGATTCACGCTTAAATTGAAATACGCCAGCAGTGAAGGGAAAGCGTCCGGGAACATTTTCCAAAAGCAGCCACTTTAATAACTCGCCGTGATCTTTGTAGTTGGGTAGGGCTACTCGAGGAATCTTTGTGCCAGAGAGCGATGTACGTGTGAGTGCGGTGCAGACCTCTCTGTCTCTAACCTTTACGACATACTCTTCAGCGGAGTAGTCTTTTTTTAATTGTGGCCAGGCATCCAATAACCGCTTCGCCGAACTATCCATAGCGTTGTCTTTAAGTGCTATGAGCTCATTAAGCTCGGAGCTGTCTTTGTCTGCGGTATCCAACATGGTTTTACTGGCGGTGAGTTGCTGCCTCTCGCGAGCGAGTTGTGACTGAGTCTGCACCTGTTCATGGTATTCACGCACGACT
This sequence comes from uncultured Pseudomonadales bacterium, assembly GCA_949372635.1. GTDB lineage: Bacteria > Pseudomonadota > Gammaproteobacteria > Pseudomonadales > Pseudohongiellaceae > UBA9145. Next base: position 72,716 of record CASIAB010000008.1, on the reverse strand, counting down.
TCAGCAATCTCCGCCAGATAGCGCTGTTGGCCGGCTGGGATAATTAGTGTGGTTTGTGTCGACTTTTTAGTGTCCAGTGGCTCGATAGACTGAGCATAGTTTGGCAATCCTTTCTCTCGCAATAGCGGAACGAGTGCTTGGTAGAGCGCAGTAATACCGTCATCATTGAACTTGGACGCAATGGTGCCGAATACGGGCATCTTATCGGGCATTTGATCGAAGGCTTCGCGATTGCGCTGCACTTGCTTGCAGACGTCCCTGAGTGCGTCCTCGCTTCCCTTTCGGTCAAACTTGTTGATAGCAAAGATATCGGCATAGTCCAGCATGTCGATTTTTTCCAGCTGGCTAGCCGCACCGAATTCGGGCGTCATGACATACAAAGAGGTATCAACAAAGGGAACGATGCCTGCATCACCCTGGCCGATGCCTGGGGTCTCCACAATGATGAGGTCGAATCCGGAGAGTTTAATAGCGGCGATAATCTCGCTCAACCTCTCGGGAATTTCTACGGTAGCATCTCGTGTGGCTATCGAGCGCATGAATATATTAGAGTTTCCGATCGCGTTCATGCGAATCCGATCGCCAAGCAAGGCGCCACCTGTCTTTTTTCTAGTAGGGTCGATTGCTAGTACTGCAATCGTCAGCGAATCTCCGCTGTCTTGCCTGAATCGTCTGATGATCTCATCGGTAGACGATGACTTGCCTGCACCGCCAGTTCCCGTTATGCCCAAAATAGGTGTGGCTTTGACTGAGCCCGCTTTATCCTTAAGGGTGGCTAATTCTTCAACAGAGTATTCGCCATTCTCGATGCCGGTAATTGTGCGCGTTAGTGTGATTCTATCGCCGGTGTTGAGCTTTGCTGGATTTGGAGCGGTGGGACGATCATCTTCATCATGGCAGCGCCGCAGCATGTCGTCGATCATGCCTTGTAAGCCGATAGTCTGACCATCATTAGGGGAATAGACGCGGCTCACGCCGTAGGCGTGTAGCTCTTCAATCTCTGCTGGGATAATTACACCGCCACCACCACCGAAGATTTTGATGTGCGTCGCATCCAATTCTCTGAGGCGATCTACGAGGTATTTGAAGTATTCGATATGACCGCCCTGATAAGAGCTTATCGCGATAGCATCAACATCCTCTTGAACGGCAGCGTCTACAATTTCTTGGACCGAGCGATTGTGGGCGAGGTGAATGACCTCGGCACCACTGGATTGTAGAATGCGACGCATGATATTGATGGCAGCATCATGGCCATCGAATAGGCTCGCAGCAGTAACGAAGCGAAGCCACCTGCGTCCTGGCTCCGACGTTGAAGGATTTTTGCTTGATTTTTGGAATGATACTACCGACAAATCTAGCCCCTTTTCTACACTAAACCGCATTACGACTTGTTTCCTCTAAATCGTAACTCTGAGCCAGTTTAGCGCACTCCAGTTTACTGTGCTATGGCGGTAAATCCGTAGCTATTTGGGGATATTTCTCGATCAACGCAAGGATGGTGGCGGTTACTGTGGACGATTCTCGTATTAGCCCCGCAAATACGAGAATCACTCATTATTCATTAGGACGTCCTGTATAGTGCCCGCATGGAAACTTGGATACTGTTTACATTGCTTGCCGTGGTAATGCAGTCGGTGCGCACCGCAGCTCAGAAACAGATAGCGCAGAGCCTATATGCATCCACGACGACGCTTATAAGGTATCTCTTTGGATTGCCATTCGCGCTGGCCTATTTCTTCTTTTTGCGCTCCGTCTATCAAGAAGAAGCCCTAGTTGGCAATGCCGTGTTCTACCGGGCGGCAAGTCTAGCCGCAATAGCGCAAATAATTGCCACCGTATTCCTGATCAAGGCGCTCACGCTGCGCAATTTCGCGGTTGGCACCGCGCTTGCTAAAACAGAAGCCCTGCTCACGGCTGTCATTGGAGCGCTGTTTTTCTCAGCGGTGCTAAGCCCAGTGGCCTATCTGTCGGTTGCTATCGGTGTTGCCGGTGTTCTCATTGCCAGCAACTGGAGGCTTAGCTTTTCTGACCTCCTTCAGAATGAGAGTATTAAGTTTGGAATCGGCGCGGGATTGGCGTTCGCCCTAGCATCACTGTGGATACGAGAGGCTTCTTTATCTCTAGAGTTGCCGCGTGTTTTTAGTGCGGCAGCCGTGCTGCTCTATATGGTGCTTGTGCAGACTGCTAGCTGCCTGCTGTATGTTCTCATTCGAGATAGCAGCCAACTACCGCTCATGCTCGCCCGTTGGCGTAGCTGTGTATTTATAGGCTTTAGTAGCCTAGCGGGATCGGTCGGCTGGTTCACTGCGATGAGCCTTCAAGATGCCGCAGTTGTTAAGACGCTAGGTCAGGCTGAATTCGCTGTCACCCTAGTGATAACCTACTTCTATTTCGGTGAAAAAATTACGACGAAAGAATACGTTGGGATCATGTTGGTTGCGCTGAGCGTCCTATTGCTGATGGTGGCTACTTAGCTCTTCTCGAAGAAAACTATTCTTTTAGTGGCCCGGCGTTGTAATCCAGCTCTTTTAGTCTGGTGAGTATTTCTAGGTTTTGAGCAGCATCGCGTGTTTCTGTTGTGAGATAGAGCTCGACCTTTTTAATAGGTACGCTCGCGGGCATTCTCCGATGCGAAACATTCAAAATATTTCCGCTAAATTCGCCGGTGGCTTCGGAGACGTCTGAGGGCTGCTTGGGAAGTGGTTTAAAACTGTTTGGGTTAACTAGTGCAGTGCTGCTTTAGCAGTAAACTTTATTTTCCAGTTGAACAAATAAAAAAAGCCCAGCGTTTTAGCGCTGGGCTTTTTATTCCTTGCGGAAGTTTACATCTTCGCTGTATTAGAACTCATAGCCAATGCGAGCATAGAGCATGCGTCCCAATGGGCTTTGAATCTGCGAGACAACACCTGCGATCATGCCAGTCTTCTGCGCTTCGCGATCGAACAGATTACGTGCACCAAGGCTTAGTGTTGCGTTACCGCCATAGACTTCCAAGTTGTTATACGTATAGAACATGTCAGTCTGTGTCCATGCGCGTATCACGTCGGTGGTTGTCCAAAGGTTCTGAGGACGTAGGAACGCCTGAAAGCTAAACTCGTTAGCATCAAAAATCACTTCGTCTATATAACGCACGGTAGTGCTAATGCTGTGATTGCCTAGGCTCCAACCCAAACTTACGTTGGCACGCCACTCTGGAATGATCGGCACGGCACCAAAGGAATTGTTCTGATTACCCTTAGCTTCCCGGACTGGCTTGTCAGGACCTTCCTGCCAAGTGTAGGTATCCGTGTAGGTAGCATTCAGACCGGTACGAAAATCACCCCAGCTGCCAAGGCCAATGGCATCCAGATCGAAGTTGTAATTCGCCTGAATATCCCAAGACTTAACCAGCATGGACGATGCATTCGTATCACTACGGTCGATGCGAGTAGGGCTTGTAATGTCTAGCGGGTCACGCTGAATGCGCGGGTCCGAAAGAGGGTTAGCAACCCATGCCGTTAGCTGTTCAAGCGATGGTAGAGGATTTGCATCACTAGTTACGTAACCGCTAGCTGCCTGAAAGGCTGCGAAATCCGCTCTTATGATATCTTGCGTAGTGGTATCAACAATACGATCTGAGAAGTCGGTTTCACTGTAGGTCAGATGTATGTCTAGGCCATCGATTGGCGTCAAATCCACGCCTACCGAGAAGCTATCCGCAGTCTCGGATACCAGACCCGGGTTACCCGATTTACACGATGTGATGAAACCCGAGAAAGAGGTAAACAGATCGTCCACGTTACTCAGTCCACAGCCCTCAGGCGCATTCAGCTGGTTCAGGCTTGGCACAATGAAGGCCTCGCCCTGAGTAGCCCTCAGAGTAGCCCAATCGGTCGGGCTCCAGGTCACACCGAACTTACTCACGACGTCTCCCTGACCACTACTGAACTGCTCATCGCGGACAGAGGCACTGACCTCAACATTGGCAAGTACTGGGAACGAGAACTCGGCAAAGAATGAGTCACTATCGCGACTAAACTTTGTAGGGAGCGCCTGAATACTGTTCAGGCGATCATTTTGCTGTTGGTACACTGTGGGCACGTTTGAGTCGGTCTCATCACGGCGTTGATAACCTATAGCAGCGCCAATTACGCCGCCGGGTAACTCAAATCCGCCCGGGGAGATTTCGCCATTGATTACGACATCGAAGGTCTGCAGCTTATCTTTGTTATTAACGCGAGCTCGCGTGTAGATAGCATCTGCAATAGCCTGCGAATTTCGATAAGGAGAGACATCAGGTGCGCCGAACGGGTTGAAGCAAGCAGTTGCATCATTTACCTGGTCGCAATTTAAACCCTGCTCGAGCGCGCTGAAGCTGAAATGCTGCGTTTGTGCACTGACAACATTATGCTCACCATAAGAATAAGTCGATGTTCCTTCCCAGCCCTCTAAAAAAGGCACCGTGAAGTCGGCAGTAAATGATAGGCGGACGTCGCGTTCATCATTCTCTTTACGGCTAATGTCGTCGCTGTCGAAAGCCTGAGGCAGCGTGTTGGCTAATCCAAAGGGTAGGTACTGACTACTAAAAGGCACATCTTCGTTGAAAGGTACGCCGCCGTTTGGGTCTGTCGCTAAGCTAGCAAATTGATTGGAAGCCAATTGGACTATCCCGGCAGCATTGCGCAAGGGCTGCTGATTGCCATAGGGGTCGGCGAGAATCGCGCCATTGCTATCTAGTCGAGGCTGAGCAAATAGCGCCCGTCCGTCACCGCTCATGGCTCTGAAAGGATTGCCTGGAATTTCGCCACGCACATCCGACAGATCAGCATAACGCGTGCCTGGATTACCTTGATTCTGGCGGCCGTGGCCTTGCCATCTGCCCCAGAGTAGTTGTGAGCTTAATGAAAGATCCTCACTCACTTCCCATGTGATATTGGAATAAAGAGATGACTGCGTCTTCTGTTCAACAAAGTCTCTGGTGTCGGCAAAAGGAAACCAGCACGAGCCAAATGCGAGGGTTCCAAACTTATTGCCACCCTGCACCAGGGGGTCAGTGACTGGGTCTGTGCCGCAGATAGGGTCCGCAGTTCTTGCGGTTGTTCCAAGCAGGGCGCCACTGTCGTCGCGCTGTGGCACATTCCAGTTGGTTGGATTAGCACCATTGTTATCTGTTAGGCCGGCTAAAGCCAACTTGGGTCTATCGGTCCACTCGAGCGTCCCGTTACCCCGGAAGGAGCCTGCAACCACTAGGTTGACATCGCTGCCTAGTTGTTTTCCCCATAGGAAAGAAGTTGTCTGATCTCTGAAATCTCCCTTCCCGTTGAATAGGCCATTATTGTCAGTCTCGTTGAAATGTTCGATCTTTAGGCCTTCATAGGTTTTGTAGGGCAGCATGTTTATCACGCCGGCCACCGCATCGGTGCCATAAAGTGCTGCTGCACCGTCGGTTACAATGTCAAGTCGCTGGATTGCTATGCTGGGCATCAGCCATTGCACATTGGAGTTGGTGACACGTTTACCATCGATCAGTTGCAGCGTGGCACGCGTGCCCAATCCGCGAAGATTAAAGGCGGCGCTATTACTAGAGGCGCCACTCGCCTGAATTGAGTTGGTAACACCCGAGCCGTTATTGAACGTCATGTTCTGAACGATCTGGGCCATATTCAGAGTGCCCTGATCGGTAATGTCATCAGCTGTTAGCGATGTTATCGGTGAAGCGGCGATGATGCCTTCGCTGCGCCGGATATAGGAGCCGGTAACAACAACTTCTTCGACCTGTGAGTCTTGCTGGGCTGATGCGTAAAATGGCGTGCTTAGCAGGCCGAGTGCGATGCCGGCACAGAGGGATTTACGTCTAAATCTCTTGTTTGCATAATGGGAATTCATATTACCTACTCCGTTGATTTTTGACTTTTTAGTATACTGATGGCTTTAAAAACCACTTTATGCTTGACGAGCCTCTTTGTTTTTTTTTGCCTAGCCCTCTAATAAAGCGCTCCATAGATGTATAGCATAGGTGTAATTAGACTAGCAAATATTCATGAACGGTCAGTTATTTTCTCTCAAAATGTGTATAAATCACACAAATAATGTTACTAAAATTCACATATTATGAGAATTTTTGAGTAGGCTTATGGAATTGTATGTCACTAACGTTGGGTCTCACGCGCTGCTATATTGACTCCTGAGGCGACTATTCTGCTGTACGTCGGAACCAATAACGGGAGAGGGCTTGTGTTAATAAAATTTGAAAGTAAAAAGGCAGCTCCTTTCATAATGCAGAGCCAAATTGCAGAGCAGATTCTAGCGATGGCAGGGCAGGGTGAAAGAGCAGAGGGTTCGATTAGCGGAGACGCTATTTCGGAGGCGATTGCTAGCCTCGAAAAGGCGCTAGAGAACCAAATGGAGGATTCCGAGGAGCCGGTCGATGAGGAAAAGCAGGATCCTGTCAGTCTCGGTGTTCGTGCGGCACCTCTGAGAGAGATGTTACGACTCGCCCTGCAGAACAATAGCTATGTAATGTGGCGGCCGGAATAATTGACCAGCACGCGCAGTTTTATCGCTAAAGAATTGAGCCGGTGATATCCCGTATTAGTTGCTACTATGTATCGTAGAATAAATTGAATTAAGAAGAGGTTGTCATGCTAAGAAGTACACTGTTTTTGGTTTCAATGGTTCTCAGTGCAACTTTATACGCCCAAGCATTCGATGAATGGAAAATTATTCATGCAGGCACGCTGCTGGCGGATGCGCGTGAAGACGTCTTAACTGAGCAGAGTATTATTGTCAGAAATAATCAGATCGTCGAAGTGCTAGATGGCTATGTCCCGCCCGGTCAGGTGAGTGGCACCGCCAACGCAAGAGTGATCGATCTAAGTAATCAGTTCGTGATGGCGGGACTCATCGATTCGCATACGCATATCCTAAGTCAGCAGGAGCCGAACGGTCGTGAGATTCGAGTTACCCGTTCGTCACAACTTAGCACCTTAATGGGAGTCGAGTTTGGCATGCGCACACTGCGTGCTGGGTTCACCACTATACGCAATGTAGGTGCCGATCGAAATGCCATCTTTGCTTTGCGCGATGCAATCAATCAGGGCATCGTTATGGGCCCGCGAATAAAAGCAGCTGGACAGGGGTTAACGCCAACAGGCGGTCATGGAGATGGTGGTGGATATCGCGATGATGTATTTCCCCATCCTCACTCGGGTGTCTGTGATGGCGTAGCCGAATGCCGCAAAGCGGTGCGTACACAGATCAAATATGGGGCCGACCACATAAAGTATGTAGCCACCGGCGGCGTGCTTAGTCAAACGGCTACCGGTACTGGGCAGCAATTTACCGACGAAGAGCAGATCGCTCTGGTAGAGGCTGCTCATGCCATGGGCCGAAAAGTAGCGGCGCACGCACACGGGAAAATTGGCTTGGAAGCTGCTTTGCGAGCAGGTGTAGATTCCATCGAGCATGGCTCCTACCTCGATGAGGAGACTGCTGACTTGTTTGTTGCAACAGGCGCCTATCTGGTTCCAACTTTAATCGCAGGCCACACGGTCGAGCGAATCGCTACGGAGCGGCCTGACTTCTTTATGCCTGCGGTTCGACAAAAGGCCCTTGAAGTGGGTCCGGTAATGAAGAATGCATTACGACTGGCCCATGAGCGAGGTGTGAAGATTGCCTTCGGTACAGATGCCGGTGTGAACGATCACGGCACAAATGCTTATGAGATGGTGTTGATGAACGAGGCGGGCATGCCTGAGCGGGACATCCTAATTGCCGCGACTATTAATGCTGCCGAGCTTATGGACCTAACCGATATTATTGGAACTATCGAGGCCGGAAAAGATGCGGACGTTGTAGCTACAGCTGGCAATCCTCTTGAAAATATTTCGGTGTTGATGAGGCCGACCTTTGTTATGGCGCGCGGAAATCAAGTAGACCTCGACGTGCCACCGGTTGACTTATTTCCTTGGCCGGAGATCTAAACAGTAATTTAGTGATTGGGCCCGCCGGAGGATTTTACGTGTTGATTCAGGAAATTTTGACACCAAGAGGTAGCTAGACAAGCTAAAGTCCTCTTTATCTTTTGATTTTTGAGTTAGGAGCAATGCCATGAAATCTTTATTGCTAGTTAGCGCCGCGATCATTGTTACTGCCTGCAGCAACAACAGCCCTTCTTTCTTTAATATGAGCGCGATTGAGCTAGCCGCTCACAATCGTGGCCTGCCAGCAGAAGAGCAAGTCTTTTGCGTGCGTGCAGCTGATTCTTCCACCTATATTCGCAAGCGAGTTTGCCAAAGCTATGAGGAGTGGCTAGAACATAATGAGAGGGCGGCAATGACGGTAGATGTATTGAATTCGCGGCCCAATTACAGCCTGCCCAATTCGATTCAGAATGAATCCGCTCGTGATTGAGTTAGATAGGGTCTAAGTATGGCGCGGGTATGTATCCAATTTCGGGCAACTGAATCATAAGTAATCCAATTCAGAGCAGCTTGCTAAAATCTCTCAGGCAGGTTGGGGATGGTAGATTATAAGAAATAATCTAGAGGAGGTTTCTGCTGATTTTGAACCTAGCCTATGTGCTGCTTATCGGGCACAATTGACCTCTAAAGGAATAGGGATAGGCTCGAAACAGAAATGAATTTATTGCACATTTCAGATATGCATTTTGGCCCTCGTCACTGGCGAGGATGTAGTGAACTACTGCTGCAGAAACTGAACAGCTACTTGCCTGACATTGTAGTCAACACGGGAGACAATACGACTGATGCTCTCGAAAGTGAATTTGAAGCTGCAGGCAATTTTCTTAAGTCGATCGATTGTAAGCACATCGTTTCCATTGCAGGAAATCATGACAAGAGAAATATGCGAAGTGCTGAATATTTCCGTCAGTATATCGATGATATGGAAGTAATTCTTCCGCTGGATCGTGCAAAATGTGTTAAGAAAAATATGTTTCTTGATGAGGATGCTAATGGATTGTCGGAGCATTTTACTGACATTAACTTCCTTAAGAACATTATCGTTGATGGTGTATCTCTGCTAGTGGTTTGCCTCGACTCCTGCGAGCTCTATGAGGACAACGGTCTTGTGGACAAGGAAATGTTAAGAGCAGTTTCTTATGCAATTGATAAAGCGAGCTATGATCGGATAATTCTTCTGAATCACCATTCTATTCTCGATACCGATTCAGACCCTCTTTTTAATTCGAAAATTGTTATAGATTTTGTAATAGAAAATAATATTAAGCACGTCTTCTGTGGCCATACCCACCAACTGTCAGTAATGAGTTCGACTGACCTGCATCGCAGACACTCTTTCACTCAATATAAGAATGGGTCGCTATCAAGTGTTAATACACCCAACGACACCAATATGTTTTTGTATTTCGAACACTTTGGTTCTCAACAGATGGTAATTCATGTGGTAAGAGCCATTGTTGAAGGTGAAAGTCTCAAGTTTGAGGAAGAATTAATTAGTCCTATTTAGAGCAAACAAAATGAACACCCTAAGCAAGCCTAATATCCGTTGGGAAATGAGAATCGTAATTAGTATGTGCTTGGGCTACGGCATGCTCATGCTTTGCCGAACAGTTGTTGGCGTCGCCGGGCCTGCAATGCTGGCGGACCCTATGCTTACTCTTGATACCGCAACCTTCGGGGCTATTTTGGGCTGGGGTACCGCTGGTAATTTGAGCGGGAAACTCACAACTGGTGTCCTCGCTGACAAGCTTGGTGGGAGTAAGGTATTTATCTGGGCTGTTGGGCTCGCGGCTATTGCCACATTCATTTTTGGCAGCTTATCGAGCAATTTTGCTTTCTTTGCACTGTATTTTCTAACGGTCTATGCCAAGTCTGCCGGCTGGCCATCGATGGCGAATATAATTCGTGTTAGTTTTATTCAGGCTAAGCATGGTCGAGTATGGGGTTTTATCGCAACCAGTTCGCGGATAAGTTCTGTCGCTACCACTTTGCTGGTCAGCAGCTTACTCTTCATAATGTCCTGGCGAGGCTTGTTCTATATGGCAGGGGTGCTTGCGCTTGTGAGCGCTATTATCCTGGCCCGATACTTGAAAAGTTCGATGCAAGGCTTAGAAAAATTATCCGCAGATGTGGAAGGCCCGGCCGAGACTATCGCTTCTTGGTCAAAAGAACATCCTCTTAGCAAAACCGAGACACACGCCGCTATCCGTATTTTCATCAGCAATCCTAGGTTCTGGCTAATCAGTCTTGGCGTTTCTTCACTGGCAGTTCTTTTCGAATTTCAGGTTTTTTTACCCATTTATCTTAGTGAGACATTTTCTCTGATACCGGCGCAAGCTGGATTGGCGTCTTCGGCTTTTCCACTGGGATGTCTCGTTGCAGTTTTCAGTGGCGGCTTCATCTATGACAAACTATCTAAAAAGAATATTGTTTACACAATGAGTGCGAATTTGATCGGCGCTGTTCTATGTCTTTTGGGATTGCGACTTCTTGGGGTCTACGATTTTGGCTCTGGATTAGAATTGGCCCTTACTGTAATTTTGATATTTATTTTTGGATTCGCTATCTCACCCGCATATTACATTCCAATGAGTGTCTTTTCGATCGGTTTTGGTGGCAAGCACTGCGGTTTACTTGTTGGCTTAATCGATGCGTTTGCCTACTTTGGCGCAATGATGTTCGATTTCATTGGTGGCGCTGTAGCGAACAAGGAAGGGGGGTGGGAGGATTTCATCCTCATACTGATTGTGACCTCTATGCTGGCGACAATTATTATGACAACTTTCCTCTATCTAGATTACCGAGACTCAGAACGTGACCTCGATTTGGCCCTACCGTCCTGAGATAGGTCGGTAACGCTTTATGCTAATGGCGCTCATAGAATAATGAATTAACGCCAAATCATCATTCCTACTAAAAGCCCGGCACATTATCTTTTATCTCATTTAGCTCTCCAGTAAATTTCCTAGATTCAAACACTCTCGAGCTTACCAAGTTAAATCATCCGGGATTTGAAAATCCGCATACGGATCGTCTTCCTCTTCAATAGTATTCTGCTGAGCCTTAAAAACCACGATCTTAGCATCACGCTGCTCAATCTTCTTTGCTACACCCATGGGCACTAACACGTGATTATGCTTCTGTCCGTCCTTTTGCATAGCTATTGCAAGTGTGCCGCGACTAAGTTGATCAATTTGAGTTTGGCTGACGTAAATATGCTTAATTACATTAGCTGCTGTAAAACTGAATTTCTGATCACCGTCTTTTGCAACAATGTTCATCTCGATAAGCTGTTTTATTTGAGCCATCACTGCATGTATCTCGGCTTGCTTATTCTTCTCCAGATTCAGCTGACGGTCTTTGGCTATCTTCTCGGACTTTGCCCGGTCTTGTTCTAACTTATGCTGGTCCACGGCAGGGTTCTTGGTCTTACGAGCAAGTTTTTCCTGTTTGTTTTTGGCGCGCTTAAGTTGCTTGGCTTTCTTTTCATCTATCAAGCCGGATTTTTTGAGTTGATCTTGTAGGGAAACGGACATAATTAGTTAGCTGGTAGGCAGTTAGTTGAATGAGAGGTGGTTAGAGAATTTTGTAAAAGTCGCGATTTTCATTAGCTTAACATGGACGATCCAAGAACGAGAGTTAATATCTGAAAATCTCCAGCTGTAGATTAGGCTCCAGAAGACGATAGAGGAACAGTCAAAGACTTCGAAGTTAATAAGCACACAGACGAGCGCGCTGACCTGAGGGGTGCTCAATTTTTTGGCAGTGACCTTTCTGATCGCGGCAATTTTAATACGGCACAGATGGACTTTGTGATCGCCTCTTACTCTAATCTTAGTGAAGTTATTTTCATGCGGACTAAGGCGATAGGAATGATTTTTTATGGAGCGAATGCAAATAAAACATAATTGGGCACGCTAAGATTACCGAGGAAGGTACAAGAGGCACGAGCGCGAGCTTTGCGCGTATTCAAATGAGAAAAACCGACATTAACGGAATGAAGGTCTGAGACTGCTGCGCCGAAAAGGTCAATACCTAAATCAATTCCACCAATGTCACCAGTAAAATAACCCAGCATTTCTGAGTAGAGCTACTTAAGCATAACGATTACCGCGCCCGCGTTAAAGGATTCGGATTCAAAACCAATGATGTCGCCGCGGAATCTCAGGTCGCGCAGCACCAACAATACCTCGTCACGAATCAATCCTGAACCAACAACAAGACGAATGCACTTGGCGACGCCTTTTCGAGCCAAATCTATTTCACTTTGCATCTTTTGCAGCGCCTCACTAACAGGTTCACCCTGGTGCGCGATGTCAACTGTGACTGTTGAGCCGTCGTGCTGCAGATTTAGCGCGTTGTCACATTTGGGACAGTACTGCATAGCCCCACTAACGCTCATGCCACAATCTAGACAAATCTGCTCCATTGCTTCTGCTCAAAAGTATTAAGAGGTATTAGGCTATAGTCAAACCAAAAGCTTGTCCAGATTCATGGCTCCCTGCGAGGTTTAGTGCCGAGATGAGTCTGCCAAAGCCGACTACTATTTAGAACCCCTGATCATCTTCGAGTCTTCGGCCGTCGCAGGCGGAGCCATTTATCGAAGTGACTCTGAGCAGAGTAACTTCTAGACTGGCAAATGCATCCATGTCGGAGCAAGGCACATAGGTGAAGCGGAGATCGGGCTCATCGCCATTTCCGATGCCCTTATTCAGCAGCAGAGGCTGTACGTTGTAGAGGGACCGGTTTTGGGCGAGGCTTACTAGCTGTAGAATTCATTCTGTGGTTCTGATAGGTTGGGGTAGATATTTTAGTACTCTTTAAAATTCTCATTGGCTCCATATCGAATGCAATTATGGCTATAGCTAACTCTCCATCTAAGCTCAGCCTGCCCCAAAACAATCCCGGCGTAACAACTGTTTTAGAATATCTTGCGTTAAAGTTTCCAGCCATAACAAGTGATGTTTGGGAAAAACGTGTTACCGATGGGAAAGTTCATTGGCATGACGGGAGTCTAGTTAGTGTGAACTCTCCTTTTGCGGCTCAACAGCGAGTTTATTATTATCGCGAAGTTGTCAATGAACCTGTTATTCCTTTTGCGGAAAAAATCATTTTTCAGGATGAGTTGATCTTAGTGGCGTATAAGCCGCATTTTCTGCCCGTCACTCCGGGTGGTGAATATGTGGAGGAATGTCTTCAAAGTCGCTTACGTAATAAGACCGGAAATCATCAACTACAAGCCGTGCATCGCATCGATAGAGCCACAGCAGGTTTGGTATTGTTTTCAGTTAGCCCCAATTCACGTCAGCATTACCATCATCTATTTGAATCGCACCAAGTTAACAAGATCTATCAGGCCATCGCCAGCACGAATAGCAACCCTGCGAAGATTAACCAACAATGGGAAATTAAGAACCGTTTGGAGAGAACCGGCACGAGGTTTTTGATGCGCATCGTCGAAGGGCAGGCCAACAGTCACTCCTGCATTCGTTGTCTGCAATGTTCAGCCGACAAAGCCCTTTTTGAACTAAACCCAATAACAGGTAAGACCCACCAACTGCGCCTGCATATGCAGAGCCTTGGCTGGCCAATACTATATGATACTCATTACCCCCAACTACTTCAGCCGGTTAAGTCAGGTGACTACAGCAAACCCATGCAGCTATTGGCACAGCAGCTGCATTTTACTGATCCTATAACACAGCAGATAAGAAGCTTTTCTAGCGATACCGAGCTCAGTCTAGGGTGCTGACAGATCAACTTTCAATTTGTTAGAATTTGAGGGAAATTAGTAGCGATATAAGATTACCGGGTCGAATTCCAGCCCGTTTTAGGTGATCGAATTGCCGATGGTTTGCGGGCTAATTTTTTTTAGCAGCGTTGCGCAGGCGATAGTAGGTTAAGATGAGCTGGGTAGACCATATTTTATTTGTTAGAAAATACGACTTATATTTGGTTTTTTCGAGATGTTTATCTAAGCTCTATCAGGTATTTTTCCAAGCGGAATTCAACGTACCTGCCAATTTACCTTGATTAACATGGCGATTGAAACGGGCTAACAGCAATTTGAACTTTGGCTGAATATAGTGTTGGCAAAATGGTCTATAAGGTGCCGAATAAAAATAATCTGTTAGCTCAATTTTATTTTTTTAAATCCCTTGGACGGATAGACTTGAGTAATTAATGCCTCATCAAATTCAGCTCTAAGGTCGTTTAGTATGTCGACGGCCTGCTTAAATTGACTATCACCATAGACATATATGGCTGAGCGATATTTGCGGCCTATTGCATGGTTTGATCTACTTGGATGAGTATTCAAATGGATTTCGATTAACTCTGATAAAGAAATCAATGCTAGGTCGAAGTAAACTTCAACCGAATCAGAGTAATCAGAGCTTTTGTCGTTTGATGCTATTTATCCTTGATTCACGCATGCGGCGCCAAGAAGTGATTCAAAAACACCTTCGGTGCACCAGTGACAGCCGCCACCTAAACCAATTTTACTAGGGACAACTGTCATAGCAGAATTTCCGAATTGCAAACTGGCAACAGATTACAAGAATGTAAGCTCATTAAGCCGAGGGTAGTATCCAGTCAGGTCTGGGGAAGTGACAGGTATAGCCATTAGGGTTTTTTTCCAAATAGTCTTGGTGTTCAACCTCGGCTTCCCAGAAATCACCCACAGCTTCTACTTCAGTTACTACTTGTCCAGGCCACAATCCGGAGGCATCCACATCGGCAATAGTTTTTAGTGCTTCTGCTTGCTGTGCATCAGATTCATAGTATATAGCTGAGCGATAGGATGTACCGGTGTCGTTCCCTTGTCTGTTTTGTGTGCTCGGGTCATGAATTTGAAAGAAAAGCTCTAGAATTTGTCGATAGCTGATAACCTCATTATCGAACAATATTTCGATACCTTCGGCATGGTTGCCATGATTGCGGTAAGTTGCATTGGCCACTTCACCGCCGGTGTAGCCAACACGCGTTGCGGTGACGCCGGGGCGTTTGCGAATGAGATCCTGCATGCCCCAGAAACAGCCACCGGCTAATACTGCACGTTCATTTGCCATTACTAAGTATCCTCTAGTTGATCTAAATAAGCTTCATATCCTTGGCTGCTCATTTCATCTCGAGGGATGAAACGCAGTGAAGCAGAATTAATACAATAACGCAGCCCGCCTTGATCTTGAGGCCCGTCTGGAAATACATGCCCTAGGTGGCTATCACCATGAGCAGAGCGCACTTCAGTACGGACCATGCCGTGTGTTGAATCAGTGATTTCATTCACATTGACTGAGTCTATTGGCTTGGTAAAGCTTGGCCAGCCACATCCTGATTCATACTTGGCCGACGACGCAAACAAAGGCTCTCCAGAGACTATATCTACGTAGATGCCAGGTAATGTGTTGTTCAATAGCTTGCCAGTACCAGGTCGCTCAGTACCACTTTCTTGGGTCACGTGGAACTGCTCTGGCGTCAGGGCAGAAATTGCATCCTGTGATTTTTGATATGTACTCATAATTTCCTCTTTGCCATTGATGAGATTTACTTGCTGGGGTGTAACAGACCTGCTCCTATAGTATTTTATTGCGCGCCTAGGATAAAGATTTGTATTTCATACAAAGCAGGCGTGCTGACAAGTTAGCTCTTAATTTTTTCAGAATTTGGGCCATGACCAAGTCCAAAAGGTGCAAGGGTCATCGGACGTCTCTTTAGAGCCTTCTTACTATGTAGAAGATAACTACTTCACCTCTGATTGTTAGAGTTTCTTATGGGTTTAAGCTGTTAACTTGTCAATGGCCAGCTTGCGCTTATACTGAGAATCTTATCATTCATATGGTAGTGACTATGTCTCGTTTTTCTCAATACACAGGCAGTGCCGCTAAGCTACTGATCGAGCTTGACCACTCTATTTCGGTAGCAGAATCCTCGACAGGAGGCTTGATTGCAGCAAGCTTACTGTCAGTGCCTGGCGCTTCAAGTTATTTTATGGGGGGCACAGTTATCTATACCATCAAATCGCGCCTAGCGTTCTTGGACTTGGATAGGGAGCGTATTAAACAACTCAAACCGCTAACAGAAGAAATGGCCCTTGAATTCGCAAGAGCTGCACGGGCTAAATTGGATACCACCTGGGGCATTGCAGAGTTAGGGGTGGCAGGGCCGGGAGGCACTCCTTACAGTGATGCTGTCGGCATTAGTGTGATCGCCATATCGGGGCCAGTCGATGCCTCGGTGACCATTAGAACGGATTTGGATAATCGTGAAGAAAATATGGAGACGTTTACCGACAGTGCCTTGCAATTGCTTGTGCAAACGCTTGATAGCATTTGAATTAAGTAAGCTGATTGGGGTCAGGTCGCGTTTCTATTTGTCTGCTCTTGGTCCAAGGCCAGCAGGCTCTCATAATTCCTAGTCCGTTATGCCAAAATCTAAGTGATAGGAAAGGTAGGAAAATTGGTGGCCTACAGGGACTTGAACCCCGGACAAACGGGTTATGAGTCTGCTGCTCTAGCCAACTGAATTCAAGTTACTCTGACGATTTTGATTCAAAACCTGCTTTCGAGAGATGGAAGATTTATTGGATAGCGCGTTAACTTACTACCTTATCAGCGTCCCCGTCGGTCCATGAAAAAATTCTTTTGCTAACTTCAGGTTATGCCAAGGATTAGTCAATTACCAATTTCCGCTAGAGCCCACTCACCTCACCTGTAGTTAAAATAGGCGATGCATCGATATCTTCGGCGTCCATTAGTACGGCGATTTTTTGCACGGAAGCAATAAGTTGATGCTGCTCCCAGCGCTCAAGCTTACGGTATTCCCTGAGAAACCCGGTCTGCAATGGCTCAGGTGCTAGTTCTACCATGTGCCTTCCCTGTTCGGTTAGGTGTACTTCTACCGCGCGCTTGTCCGCGGTGGATTTCCTTCGAAGAACTAGCCCGTTGCGCTCCAATCTGTCTACAAGATTAGTCACTGTTGCCTGGGAGAGCTGAACTTCTTTCGCAATATTGCTGGGGGTGGATGTGTCCAGTTTCACGACGGCCTCTAGCACCAGCAATTGCGAAGTGGTTAGACCCGTTTCTCGTTGCAGCTTTTTTGAGTGCAGATCGATGGCTCGGGTAATGCGGCGTAGTGCGATAAACAATTCTTCATAATCTTTCATAAGATCTCACTCAAATTGCGACGGCTCAGGCAGGGCGGTTTGCCTGATTTCGCCTTATTTACTTAGACTTCTAATATTATTCTCTCAATCCATCTAAATTACCTAGAGCGTAATACTGTCCTAGATCGCCTCTAACCCATTGTTATTAAATTATATTTCTAAATAGTTGCTGGTTCACAGCCTGTTTTGTCAATTCTTCTCTAATGCAATAGTACTTTCAAATCGTTATACTTCTATCCCTTCAGAATACGACCGCCAACAAAAAGGTATTTTTATGTTCCGCAAGAATCAATTACATCTCGCAATCGCTGTCGCAACTAGCGCTATGATCATCCCCGCTCAAGCTCAAATTGAGGAGATTCTCGTCACTTCCACTAAACGTGAGGAGAGTATGCAGGATGTGCCGGTTGCTGTCTCCGCTTTGACTGAGGAATCCCTCAACCAGCTGGGCGTGTCTAATTTCGAAGATTACTTGCTGCAGTTGCCCAATGTAACCGCTGGCGGCAGCGGCCCCGGCCAAAACACAATCTACATTCGCGGTGTGGCATCTACCACCCCGGGACTCACCACCGCTGGAGTTGCGGGGTTAGCGCCTAATGTTGCACTTTATCTTGACGAGCAACCTTTGGCCCAGCCGGGTCGAAACCTTGACGTTTACGCAGCCGACATGCAGCGAGTTGAAGTATTAGCTGGCCCTCAGGGAACGCTTTTTGGCGCCAGTTCTCAGGCTGGTACGGTACGTCTGATTACTAATAAACCTAATCTGGGATCCACCAATGCAAGCGTCAAATTCGGCAGTGCATTCACTAAAGACGGCGAGATGAGCAATAACGTGGAAGGTGTCATCAATCTTCCGGTTACCGATAACTTTGCCTTGCGCGGTGTTGTTTACGTCGACAATCAAGGTGGCTATATCGACAACGTCGCCGGTAAGCTCAGTGCACGGGAAAGTGCTCGCTTCCGCACAGAAGGCACAGTCCGCGCCAACGGGCTTCCAGTAGCTGCGGGTCGTGCAGGCTTTCAATCGACTGCCGATCTAAGCGGTGTTCGTTTTATTGATGCTGACAATAGCAGCCGCGTTGAAGAAGATTTTAACGACGCGACTTATTCCGGCTTTCGACTCACCGGCCTTTACGAAATTAACAACGACTGGAGCCTGACAGTCGGCCATGCGCAGCAGGAGCTAGAAACCGAAGGCGTCTTCTTTGCCGACCCCAATCTGGGTGATCTTGAAATTCAGCGCTACCAGGAAGATTCTTTAGAAGACACGTTCAGCAATACCAGCTGGACTCTTAAGGGAATGCTGGGCGAGCTTGAAGTTGTTTACGCAGGAGCCTTCACCGACCGAGAAGCTGATCAGTTAGTCGACTATGCGGATTACCTGTTTGTTGGCCAGTACCTACCTTATTATGTGTGTGATGGCAGCGTGAGTTACCCTGGTGCCGATCCTATGGGAACCTGTCAGGCGCCTAATCTGTTTGTTAAAAGCAACACTGAGACTGAGATCAGCACCCATGAGCTGCGTTTCGCAACCGACCCAGACCGACCTATCAGCGCCACATTTGGTGGCTTTTATAGCAGCCTTGAACTGCAAGAGCTGAACAGCTTTACTTATCCTGGTTCAACCGAGGCGATAGCCTTTAATGGGACGCGCGGCTTCGGCCCTAATTTCTCGGCCAGTGGTGCGACTGTCAGAGATACTGGCCAGTGGCCAGACGGTGTAATCTTTCGCAATGACGTGGTGCGTACTGACGAGCAGAAAGGGGTCTTCGGTGAGGTAACTTTCGATCTGAGCGATCAATTTTCTATTATTGGCGGGGCCCGCTGGTACGACATCGAAGTCGATCTTAAAGGCAGCGCTGCGGGCTCGTTCGGTAACTTCGGTGCAACACAAGATAATAACGCCGGCAATAATTTGGACACCCTGTTTAGCAACCCTAACCCTGACACTGCTTCCACCGACGGTATCATCACCAAATTCAGTGTGAACTGGACGCCGAATTCCGATACTTTGATCTACGCAACTTTCTCTGAAGGTTTTAGACCGGGACTACTTAATCGTCCTGGTGGGGCATCTAACCCAGCCGGAACTTTTACGGTTCCCTTCGCTATAGACACCGATGATCTAACAAATTATGAGTTAGGTTGGAAGGCTGACCTACTGGGCTCCACGCTACGCTTCAACGGAGCGATCTTCTTCTCAGAGATTGAGCGACTGCAGACGACTATTTTTGATCCCAGCATCACCAATCTGTTCTTTTCTGATAACGCTGCAGATGCCGAGGTTAGTGGTATCGAAGGTGACTTCATTTGGGAACCCGCTTCGATATATGGACTAACTGTGACAGGCGCGTTCTCGTTTCTCGACACCGAGATCACCAAGGTGATCACGCCTACCAACGACGTTATCGTCGGCGACTCGCTGGCCTTTGCGCCGGAGGTTCAATTTACTCTACGTGCTCGCTACGAATGGGACATCGGCTCTGGCCGAACGGCTCATGTAATGCCGCACGTGACTTACTCCGACGAAGCCTACAGCGATATTATTACAATCAACCGTGATCGCATGGACAGCTGGGTTATGTTTGGTATGACCGCTGGTATTAGCAACGATCAATGGTCGGTGGATGTCTTTGCCGAAAACATTGGCGACGAGCGCGCGGAGATCGCTAATTCGTTCATTTACGATCGCCAGCGCGTGACTTATGCCAGGCCTTTCACTGGCGGAGTTCGCGTCTCCTACGACTTCTAAGAGGCGGTGTTGAACTTCCTCTCAGCGGGTCATGAATCAGGCACTTCTCCGGCGTGCCTGTGAACTCATCGGATACACAAAACCCAGAAATCGGTTTGAACGATCTCGTCAGTAGCCTTGATGCCGCTCAGAAGCTAATTCAAGGTCAGGATTTCTCGGCGGCGATTGCAGCCTTGCAGCCACTGCTGAAATCAAAACCGGACGAACCGGAGGCGCTTTACATGAGCGCTGTCTGCCTTCGCTACACGCAGCAATACGACGCCGCTCTTGCATCTCTTACTCACCTAAAATCAGTGCAGCCGGAGCACGGCCGCGCGCATCAGGAAGAAGGCTACAATCAGCGTGCCCTCGGCAACACAGATAAAGCATTGAAAGCTTTTGAGCGCGCCTGCTTCTATAATCCAGCATTGGAAGCCAGCTATCGGGCCCGAATAAATATTCACAAAGAGCGCAGCGAGGGCGCCCGCGCGCAGCACGTACAAGAACAGCTGAAACAGTTACTCGCCATACCAAAACCACTGATCGCCGTCGTCGACCTCATATCTACGGGCAAGCTAATACGCGCCGAAGAGGTGTGTCGTGCGTTTCTAAAAAAGATACCTCATCATGTGGAAGCCATGCGTCTGCTTGCTGACATTGGCATGCGACTCGGCATATTGGAAGACGCTGAATTTCTTTTACACTCTGCCAGCGTTTTAGCCCCAGATAATATCCCCATACATATCGATTACGTTCAAGTGCTGCGTAAACGTCAGCAACACCTCGCCGCCAAAGAACAGGCGAGGCGGTTACTAGAGCGCGAACCAAGTAACCCTCAGTTCCAGTCTATCTATGCAGTGCAGTGCATGCAGTCCGGCCAGTTTGATGAAGCACTGGCGACCTTTGATGAGCTCTTAAAAGTCTTGCCCAATGATCCCATCACACTCACGTCCCAGGGTCATGCGCTTAAGACGAAGGGTGAGTCTGCCAGCGCCATCAATAGCTACCAACAAGCAATTGCCGCCTACCCGAGACACGGAGAAGCCTATTTCTCGCTCGCCAACCTGAAGACTTATCGATTTAGCGACGAAGAGATTCAACAGATGCTGGCGCTGCAGCAAGACGACAACCTCTCGTTTATGGAACGAGTTCACCTTTGCTTTGCGCTGGGTAAAGCTTTTGAGGATAAGAAGGATGTAAAACAGTCGTTTGCTTTTTACGAGCAAGGCAATCACTTGAAAAAATCACAGAGTCGCTATGAAGCGGGCCAGATCACTAAAGAGTTAGAACTACAGAGAGAGCACGTAACTGCAAAGTTGCTCAGGGAAAAAAGGGACTTCGGCCATGCTAGCTCCGATCCAATTTTTATCGTGGGTATGCCGCGATCAGGATCGACCCTGATCGAACAAATTCTTTCTAGCCACTCTCAAGTAGATGGCACTTTAGAACTGCCTAATATTCTCTCTTTGTCACAGCGCTTGCGCCGGCATACCGTGAACGGTATCGCGCCCGGCTATCCACAAGTTCTAGAATTATTGAACCGGAAAGAACTCGCGCGATTTGGCTTGGAATTTATTGAAGATACCCGCAGTCATCGTCAGTGTGCCCCATTATTTATTGACAAGATGCCTAACAATTTCCGCCACATAGGGCTTATTAAACTGATGCTGCCGCGAGCGAAGATTATAGACTCACGCCGCAATCCGCTTGACTGTTGTTTTAGTGGTTTCAAGCAGCTGTTCGCCGAAGGTCAGGAATTCAGTTACTCGCTAGCCGACATCGGGCAGTATTACCGGGACTACGTAAGGCTAATGAATCATTGGGACGACGTGCTGCCCGGCTTTGTTCTGCGCGTGAACAATGAAGACGTGATCGCCGATTTAGAGAGGGAAGTGTACAGGCTGCTGGAATTCTGTGGTCTACCGTTCGAGCAAGCCTGTCTAGATTTTCACAAGACCCAGCGTAACGTAAGAACACCCAGCTCTGAGCAGGTGCGCAGACCTGTGAACAGCACTGGCGTCGGCCAGTGGCGAAAGTACAGCTCCTTACTTGATCCGCTTAAGCAGTCATTGGGCGCCGAACTGGCTGCATTCTCCCAGAGCGAAAAAGCCTTTAGATAAGTGCAGCGACTCGAACTTTAACAGGAAGCAGTACACATGGAACAACATATTCCAGAGGTAAAATCCGATGCGAAACTGTTCGACAGTGTTTGTCGTCCTGTATTCTTTATCTCGGCAGGCCTCATCGTTTTGGTGTGTATCTACGGGGTGGGATTCAGCGATCACGCCGCGGTAGCGTTTAGTGCTATTCAGAAATGGCTGGTGACTAACTTTGGCTGGTTTTACATGGCGTCAATTGCTTTCTTTTTTGGCTTCGTGATCTACCTCGCTTTTAGTCGCTTCGCTAATATCAAGCTCGGGCCCGACGACTCCGAGCCGGACTACAGCTACGTTAGCTGGTTTTCCATGTTATTCAGTGCTGGCATGGGTATCGGCCTTTTGTTTTTCGGTGTCTCCGAACCGCTTACCCATTTCGCCCAGCCACCCTCTGGCACCGGCGGCACTGCCGAAGCGGCAGGTCGCGCCATGGAAATAACTTTCTTTCACTGGGGGCTACAGGCTTGGTCGGTGTATATCGTGGTTGGACTTTCGCTGGCTTATTTTTCATTTCGTCACGGCCTGCCTTTGTCGATTAGATCCGCGCTTTATCCGCTCATCGGAGAACGCATCTATGGGCCCATCGGTCACGCCGTCGATATTTTTGCAGTGCTAGGCACTATGTTCGGCGTCGCTACGTCATTAGGGCTTGGTGTAATGCAGGTGAACGCAGGGTTGAGCTTTTTGTTTGACGTGGAAGTATCCGCCACCGTGCAAATAATTCTCATAGTCTTTATCACTGCCATGGCGACGGTCTCGGTGGTTGCGGGTCTCGATGCGGGCATTCGCCGCCTGAGCGAGCTCAATCTTTTGCTTGCCGTGGTGATGCTGGCGTTCATCCTATTGGCAGGCCCGACTGCCACTCTGTTGGGAGCCCTGATGCAAAATATAGGCGGCTATCTATCGAGCATGGTGGAAATGACGTTCAACCTTCATGCTTATCAACCTATCGAATGGATGGGAGACTGGACTCTATTTTACTGGGCCTGGTGGATCTCTTGGTCCCCGTTTGTAGGCATGTTCATCGCACGCATTTCCCGTGGCCGCACCATTCGCGAATTCATTGTCGGCGTGCTGCTAGTGCCCGCAGGCTTCACCTTTCTATGGCTTAGCTTTTTCGGCAACACGGCACTTGTCATGGAGCTGGCCGACAACGGTGTCAGCTTGGTGAATACCGCATTGGAAGATTCGCCAACCACGTTATTTATGATGCTAGGGCAGCTGCCTTGGCCCACCCTAATGTCAGTGGTCGCCACCTTGTTGATTATGACTTTTTTTGTCACCTCATCGGACTCGGGCTCACTGGTAATTGACACCATTACTTCCGGTGGTAACGAAGAGCCGCCTGTGTGGCAGCGAATATTCTGGGCCGTTACCGAAGGAGTCGTCGCCGCGGCACTGCTGCTTGCAGGGGGCTTGTCCGCGTTGCAAACGGCCTCAATTATCAGCGCACTGCCTTTCGCCTGTGTTATGTTTCTAATGTGTTTTGGGCTCCATAAAGGGTTGCGTATGGAAGCCTTCAAACGGCACTATGGGCAAGTTGTGGTGCCCAGAGTTCCCCAAGCCCCCTCACCGAAACATTGGCAACAGCGCCTGCGCGCGCTAATTGGCGGGCACCGTCAACAGGATGTTCGCGACTTTATCGAAAAAACAGTAAGGCCAGCTATGCAGGCAGTATCGCTGCAAATAGATGCATCTCAGTTGCAGTCTCGCGTCGAAGAAACTGGCGCCATGATCAAGCTGATTGTCGACCATGGCACCAACACAGAATTTAAGTACGAGATTCGCCTGCGCGAATACGGGATTCCGTCTGTAGCGTTCCCCAAACTGCCCCGGCGCGACCAGGAGAAAACTTACTGGCGTGCTGAAGTCCATTTAAACGAACAGCCTCAGGAATACGATGTGGCTGGGTATACCTTAGAACAATTGACTGGTGATCTGTTGGCCCAGTTTGAAATGCATATGCAATGGTTGCATGCGAAGGTGTAGTTGAGCTGCATAAAAAATATAAGGGTAGTTCGCATTGCGGCCGCTAAATTTCTTATCAGTGAAAGAGTATAGGGTTATGAATATTGCATCTCAAGAAGGCGAGGTATCTCGAGCGGATCGTCAAGCCCTGCTGAATCAAACGAGTGTGACAATCTGGTTTACGGGTATCTCTGGTGCAGGCAAAAGTAGTATTGCAATAGCTCTAGAAAAAGCTCTGCATACGCAAAAGATGGTGTCATACCGGCTTGACGGAGATAATCTCAGACTTGGCTTAAATAAAAATCTCGGATTCTCGGAGACAGATCGACGTGAGAACATTCGCCGTGTTGGTGAAGTCGCGAAACTTATGAGTGACGTGGGTGTTATCGTACTGTCGAGCTTCATAAGCCCTTACGCCGTTGATCGCGATACGGTTCGCAAATTGCATGAAGACAGCGGGTTCAGGTTCATCGAAGTGTATGTTGATTGCTCAGTGACTGAAGCGGAGCGTCGAGATCCTAAAGGCTTATATAAGAAAGCTCGAGCAGGCGAGATTGAAAATTTTACTGGTGTTAGTCACCCTTACGAAGTCCCTGTCGAGCCAGACATTCATTTGCATACTGAGACCTCAACGATTGAAGATGAAGTTAGTACAATTATTGAATATCTTGTTGCTGAGAAAATTATCGATAGTGGCTTGGTCTTGGAGAACTGAATATTCAAGCATATTGGAGGATATAGCAGCTGCTATATTTTGGCGTTTAAAGATAAAAGAGGTCAGGGAAAATATACGGTACAGTATATTTACCCTGACCTCTTTTTATCGGCGACGTATACTTATACAGGTTAGTGGAACGTAAATAGCGCCGGCGGTGATGAAAATTATACTCCCACTGGGCATGCCGCCAGCTTCCGAAATGTCTATTTTTGGTCAATAGTGGGCCTTAGCTAATATAGTGCGACTATATCTTGGCTCTGTAACAATAGGGTTAAGTTGTTGAGTTGTCAGTGTCCCTTGTTATTTCAAGGACGCAAGGTGATCTTTTATATTAAGAAGGGTGTGGACATATTGTTACTAAATTTTCTTTATGATCGCGTTTTTCGTCTTGGTCTTCTAACGGGCACACTTAAGAATGGCTGGCATACGATTAGATTTTGGAGGAATTTTCTATTTAAATCTAAATCTCAGTGATTTAGAATAATTGAAGAATAGCGCTGTGTAATTTAGAGTTTTAGAAAGCGAATCTGAGCCAATATGACGATTAAAAAACGTATAGCTATAATAGGTTCAGGTATATCGGGTCTAAGTGCCGCTTACCACCTGCATGATGAATACCAAGTTACACTCTTCGAGAAAGAAGATTATTTCGGTGGGCACACTGATACGCATCAGTTGGTGATAGACAATCAGACAGTAAATATTGATAGCGGCTTTATTATTTTTTGCCGAGAATTCTATCCTAATTTTTGTGTGATGTTAGATTCAATTGGTATTGAATCGAAAAAAACTAATATGAGCTTTTCAGCCTATAATAGGCAGTCCAATGTGGTCTATAACGCGACTAATCCTAACAAGCTATTCTGCCAGCGCAGTAATTTGTTTAGCTTCAGTTTCTATCGCATGATCTTCGATATTGTTCGGTTCTATAAGACTGCGCCAAAAGTTCTTAAAAAGAACGATACCAAAACAACTGTCGCTGAATATCTAAAGAAGAAAAAATACAGTAAAGGGTTCATTAATGACCACTTGCTGCCAATGATTAGTGCGCTTTGGTCAGCTACGCCCGAACGAGTCACGCAATTTCCGATTCATCACTTAGTAGAATTCTTTTCTCGTCACGGTTTAATGAAAATATGGAACCGTCCACAATGGCAGGTCATTAAGAACGGTTCCAACAGTTACGTAAAAGCTCTGCGCGAGCAGCTACATGTGCAGTGGAAAACTGGCTCTAAGGTAAATAAGGTTATACGAGAGCAAGGTATTAAAGTGGTTACGGACGATGGTGATGAGAACGTATTTGATGCGGTAGTAATGGCTCTGCATGCTGACAGTGCATTAGCTATACTGGATAAGCCCAGTAAGGATGAGCAAGATATTCTGTCTGCTATCCCATTCGAAGAGAATCACGTGATTGTGCATACTGACGAAAAGATAATGCACTCCAACACCTTGTCTTGGGCGAGCTGGAATGTTGAAGTTCCGAATGATTTTGATTTGAATACCCAGAGAGTTTGCACTGCTAATTATTGGATGAATTTACTCCAAGGGCTAAAACTGGAATCAAATATTTTTACTTCATTGAACAATCAACACAAGATAGATCCCGGCAAAATATTGGCAGAGAGGGTTTATTACCACCCAGTGTTTACGGCTGAGAGTGTTGCAGCGCAAAAGAAGAAGCCGCTAATTGACGGCCAGCAAGCCACTTATTTTGTTGGAGCCTATTGGGGATGGGGCTTCCATGAAGATGGTGCACGAAGCGCGGCAGATATTAGTCAGCTAATTCGGTTGCAAGTATAATGAATAGCCTGAAATTATTCGAGGGCTGGGTAACTCATAGTCGATTTAAGCCAGTTGAGCACAAGTTTCGCTATCGTATGCTTCAGGTTTGGGTGGATATAAAGCAACTAAGTACGCTTGACCGCATTAGTCGGTGGTGGTCGTCTAGTGGATTCAATCTGGTTCAATTCAAGCGACAAAACTATCTTCCAAGTCGTCAAAGTTTATACCAAGAAGTATGCTCTACAGTAAAGGAGCACACTGGTAATTCATTTGGCGGTGAGGCTTATCTTTTGGCCAACATGAGTTATTGGGGATTCTGTTTTAATCCTATTGTCTTTGTGGCATGTTATCAAAATAGTCAGTTGTGTTATCTCGTGGCTGAAGTACACAATACACCATGGAACGAGCGTTTTACGTATGTGCATGACATTGGTTCTATTGATGGAAAAATAGATGCTCAAGGCTTTCATGTCGCTAAATTTGACAAGCAGTTTCATGTTTCGCCCTTCATGCCAATGGACCTTCAGTACCGGTGGAAGTATCGAATAAGCGAGACCGAATTTTATATCAAAATGGATTTATCGAAGAACGACGAATCCATTTTTTATGCCTCAATGATGCTTAACGGCAAGCCTTTGACTCGCGCTCAAGCAAACCTTCTGCCCTTTCGTTATCCACTGGTATACATTAAAACTATTTCGGCGATTTACTATCAAGCGCTGTGCTTGTGGTTCAAACGAGTTCCTTTCTTTTCACACCCAAAATAACATGTGAATAACAACTATATGACTAACTCAGCCGCAAAATACCAGAGCACTGTAAACTCTAGCCAATTTCCTCAAGGCGAAAGCATACCGTCCATTTTCTCACCCGTTGGGCGGCAATTAGAGGCGGTAAGCAAAAGTTCAGTAGTTGATCGTTTCTTTCGGAATAAGTTCATTGAATTGTTTCAGAAGCTTGAAGGTGGCTGCGTTCATCTTGTTGATTCGCTTGGTACCATTAGACTGGGTAGCTGCGACGCGCAGCTGCAATGCACTTTGGTAATACACGACCTCAATAGTTATACGCAGGTTGCTTTAAGTGGCAGTAACGGGTCAGCTGAGGCTTATCTTAATGGCTTGTGGAGTGTTGACGATCTGAGCAAATTGATTAGAATATTTGTTAAGAACCGATTGGTTCTAAACCAGATGGAATCCGGTTTGGCGCGGTTTGCTCAATTATCATTTCGTCTATGGAATAAATTCAGACGGAATACTAGGCGTGGATCTAAGAAGAACATAGCTGCTCATTACGATTTAGGTAACCCGTTTTTTCGTCTATTTCTAGATCAGCGGATGATGTATTCGTCCGCGTTATATGAGGCAGGTGATGACCTCGACCAGGCCTCATGCCGGAAGCTTCATAGAATTTTCTCTGCATTAGAATTGAAAAAGCAAGATCATCTTATCGAAATTGGCTCAGGATGGGGCGGGTTTGCTTGCTTCGCAGCCAGTGTTGTTGGTTGCAAAGTTACCACCGTAACCATTTCTCAAGAACAGTTCAATGAAACCCAAGAGCGTATTGTGCGTGAAGGTTTAAGCGATTTAGTTACGGTCAAGCTCCAAGATTATCGCGATGTTGAAGGGCTTTACGATAAATTAGTTTCAATCGAAATGATTGAGGCGGTGGGTCATCAATACCTCGATACCTACTTTAGTAAGCTAAACTCTCTGTTGAAGCCTGATGGCAAAGCACTAATTCAAGCAATTGTTATAGACGACGATCAGTATCATAGAGCATTGAAACAAGTTGATTATATTAAAAAGTACATCTTCCCGGGCGGTTTTATGCCGTGCTACAGCGTAATCATAGACTACGCCAGCAGAAATCGCTTAATGCTGGAAGACGTTCACGACATGGGGCTTAGCTATGCTCAAACCTTGCGCGATTGGCGTAAGCGTTTCTATGAAAATATTGAGCAGGTCAAAAAGCAAGGCTACGACTCCAGCTTTCAGCGAATGTGGGAATTCTATTTTTGTTATTGTGAGGGCGCATTCGATGAACGCGCAATCAGTGTCGGACAAATTCTTTTTCGCAAACAAGCTAGCATTAATAGCCCGCTAGAAACCCATGGTGCAGGTCGTTAATAGGGAGCGCAGATGAGCATAAAAAAATCAATATTTGCAAGCGGCCTTCCCTTTTCCGGCAAGCTGATCGAGCTCTCCGAGCAGGGTAAGCTTCCTGACTCCATGGTGCGTTACGGTATTCGCCGTCTTTGTAAAAAACGTCTTAAAGATGAATTTATTGGTCATCCAGAACATCAGCAAGATCGCTTTCAAACACTAATCGAAGAACTAAGAATGAGCCCCATTGCAATCGAGACCGATGCCGCTAACGAGCAACATTATGAGGTTGCGACTGACTTCTACCTAGCGTCGCTTGGGAAGCGCCTAAAATATAGCTGCGCATATTACCCTGATTCCAGTACAACATTAGATCAAGCCGAAGAAGAAATGCTGGCGCTCTATTCGAAGCGTGCTGAGCTTGGTAATGACCAAGAAATACTGGAGTTGGGTTGCGGTTGGGGTTCTCTTACCCTTTGGATGGCTGAGAGCTACCCCAGAAGCAAAATCACAGCGGTTTCAAATTCAATCAGCCAAAAGAGCTACATTGACCAGCTATGTCGAAAAGCAGGCTTCAATAACGTTACTGTCATTACTGCGGACGTCAATTTTCTAGAACTAGAGTCAGCGCAATTTGATCGTGTAATTTCTATCGAAATGTTTGAACACATGCGTAACTATCGACAATTGTTTGAGCGAATATCAGATTGGCTTACCTCCGAAGGCAAACTATTTCTGCATATTTTCGCGCACCGCAATGTTATGTATCCATTTGATGTAAAAAGCGAGCAAGATTGGATGTCTAAATATTTTTTTACTGGGGGGCTAATGCCATCAATCGACACTTTGCTTCATTTTCAGGAACAATTAAAGATTGAGTGCCGTTGGCTGATTAATGGTCAGCATTATGAAAAAACCTGTAATCATTGGTTAGAGAAGACTGACAATAATAAAGACCGAATTATTGATGCCTTTAAGGAAAATTGCACAGATGAGGAAGCTAAGCTTTGGTTCCATCGTTGGCGCATTTTTTACATGTCATGCGCTGAGTTGTTCGGATTAGATAATGGTAGGCAATGGTTGGTAGCACATTACCTTTTCAGTAATTCTAGAAGCGATACGGGGAAAAATACTTTACGTTAAGTTTTGGGCTGGGGACAATTTTACTCTGAATCTGTCATTTTTTGGTAAATGACCTGGCGAAATATATAAAAGCGCCGTCGATTCTCATCCGAATTGTAAATGTGTTCTTGCAGAAACGGCCCGATGCAAGGGCTGTAAAGCGGTTCTTTAAGCGATTATTGCGCAAACACAAAGGCGAGTAGAGAAAGATTGTTACGGAATAGCTAACAGGGATCTGATGCCACAAACAATTCATGATACATCGCAGTATGCTAATAATCGATGTGAGCTGTCGTACGAACCTAACTGCGTGGGAGAGCGAGTATGCGTAAATTTAAATCAATGGCTCTGGCGCAGCGACTTGAATGCACATGTGGCGCTATAGAAGCTAATTACATTGAGTTTTCTTGAGTTCATGCATTAACTTGTCAATACCGTTAAATTAACTCAATATCGGCTCGATATAGAACAGGTAATAGTTGAATATTTAGTAAGGAATCCACGGGATATTTGTTTGGTCTGGGAAAAAGGAAGATCGTCATGCTGTTGGGTAAAGCTGTTCTGGGAATTTCGACTCTTGTATTCATTGGCTATGGTCTTATCAGTCTTTTTTCTCCAGCGATTCCCGCAGGGTATGCCGGTCTATCAATGAATAACGGTGATGCTTTTGCCGAAATCGGAGCGATGTATGGTGGACTGCAAACGGGCATAGGACTGTTCTGTGGTATAGCTTTACTAAAATCAGAGTACTACCGCTCAGGCTTAGTGCTTCTCGTGCTCGCAATTAGCGCACTGGCGCTGGCCCGCTTGATTTCCTTGTTGGTAGCCCCAGATTCTGTAACCGCGTACACCTATGCAGCATTGGGATATGAATCCGTCACTGCGGTGCTGGCTCTTGTAGCGCTATTGAAGAAATAAAATGACGCAACACGAATATATATTCATCGCTGTATCAATCATCTTGGGACTAGCGATCACTCGGCTGCTTAACATAGCTGCGATGATTACTCGTGCACATAGCCGAGTGATTTTTCATTGGTCCTCTGCGTTATGGATGTGCAGCATCATGCTCTATATTTTGCAGCTATGGTGGATAGGGTGGGGTTTGCGGGTTATCGAGAATTGGACATTTCTGGATTTTATTGTTCTGATGTTTAGCTCTGCCTGTATCTACGGCGCCGCTGAGATGGCGCTAACGGCTCCTGAAAAGGGGGCTGTTGACATGCTAAAGGACAGTCAGGAGTTAGGCCGACTTTCTGCGCTTTCCATGTTGTTGTATTTCCTAGTAGGACCCTATGTCAATATATTCATGTACGACAATGCGGTTTTACCCTCGCTCGTTGTCCCCTTTGTTGGGATAGTATTGATGGTATTGGTAATAACATTACCAGCACGCTTTAAGCTCTGGTCACTATTATTTTCGATATACTCTTTGTGCGTGCTCATAGTAACGGTCTAATCCCTAATGTTTGAATGGTCTATAGATTCTGACTGAAACAGACGGGCCATTGATGCTATTAGTGAGAAATTGAAATGCCCAAAAAGATAAAGTTTAAAAGAGCTCTAACTCATCGATCCAAAAAAGTAATATTGGGTCTATAGCTGGAGTTGAAAAAAAGCAATAAAAATCATATGGTAATTATATTAATTTGACTACAGGCAGGAACTTGCGATGCGCAGACGAGATTTCTTAACCAGGTTGCCGGGCCTTGTGACGATGCCATTGATGCTGCCGAAGGCGGCGCAAGCGGCGCAGGCGGCGCGCCTGAAGATCATTGATGTTCGTTTGATCAAGATCAAGCTGATCGAAGACAAGGGCATCCTTGCCCGGCGCGTCGATACTCCCCGTGGAGGGCTACACGTTCAGATTGGCAATTTCACTGTGACTGAAGTGCACACTGATCAAGGCCTAGTGGGCATCGGCCCCGGGATCCCCCCAGAGAACATCGAGGCCGTAAAACAACTACTCGTTGGCAAAGATCCTTTCGAGATCAATCAGCATGCCGCGGCGCTATACCGCCCGCAGCGCAGATGGGGCGCCTCTGTAGAGATCGCGCTTTGGGATCTGCTGGGCAAAGCAACGGATTTACCGCTCTATAAGCTCTGGGGCGGTGGGCGCGACCGAGTCCTGCCATACGCGGCCATGTGGGGCATCGGCACCGTGGAAGATCGGGTCGAAATCGCCCTTGGACTCAAAGAGGACGGCTGGCGCGCTCTCAAACTTCGTTCGGGGTTCAGGTCGCTGAAGGAGGACGTGCGCGTCGTGGAGTTGGTTCGGGAAGCGGTGGGCGATGATTTCCACATCCTTTGCGACGGCAACAAGGCGCCCGGCGACGCAGACGCCAATGGGGAGGATCCAACGCTCTGGAACTTTAAGCGTGCCTACGATACGGCGATGGAGTATCAGCGGCTCAACGTATACTGGTTCGAGGAGCCACTACCCCGCTACGACTATAAGCAGTTGGCGGAGCTCAACCGGCTCCTCGCTATGCCGATGGCCGGCGGCGAGTCAAACTGGGGCATCCATGAGTTCAGGTGGCTTCTTGAGCAGGGCTGTTTCGACGTCCTCATGCCGGAAATAGGCGATCTGGGGCCCCTAATGTCCCTTAAAATCGGGACTCTCGCGGAGGCGTACAACACACAAGTGTCGCCACACTCGGCGCCGTTTGAACGGCGATTAGTCAATATTTGCGGAATCCACCTTATCGCGTCCATGCCAAACGGACCTATAACAGAGTTCATCCACGAACCGCCGCATGCGGATATTTTCGAGGGCTGGCAGGTCTTCGAGAACCCGCCCGTCCTCGAAAAGGACGGCTCTATTAAAGTGCCTCAGGGCCCGGGCCTCGGGGTTACGTTCAGGGCGGATCTGATCGAAAAGTACTGACAAGTTAACTCCCTGCCGTTCTTTTCTCCGAATGAATTCGAAAAATGCACGAAGCACCAACCCTCCACTAAGGCGCCTTGTTCTAAGGACGCTTTAGTGGACAAAGGTTTAGTCAGCCCCCATAATTTTGAAATCCGTAGCCTACCCTTTGGCTCTTCTGCCCCAAATCGCTCTGCAACCCTCAGCCCCACCGATATTGATTGTGATAGTGTCGTTTCCGGCGTCGGCCTAAATTATCGACCAATCTGGCAATCCGAGTTCGATCTGGTCAAGAACGTTGTCACCGCTTGTACCGTTATAGTCACTCATAAATTTAGCAATTGTCTCTAAGCTTAAATTCGGCCTAAATCAGGCGTCTGCTTTCGGCGGCTAATAAAACAAGAGCGCCTAGCATCCATGCTGGAAGAATGATTTCCCTTTATTTACGGGGAGATATGGAGCGATAAAATAAGTTGGGACGATTGTGAAAAAACCGCCTCAACAGCAAAAGAAAAGCAGAGCAAGGTTATTGTTGTTAAGAGTTTGTTCGTGGCTCGGGTATTCAGCCGCAAGGGTCCGAGAGATTTTCTACATAGTCAACAAGCGGCTGATATCTCCCACCAACATCATAGATGTGTCGAAGATGGCATTCTGAGTATCTCCCCTTAATACGCTTATCTACTTGATCCTATAGTTCTTCGCTTAACAGGCCCATTTCGTTTTGAAAGAAATTATTTTCTAAAAGCGTCCAAAACAATCTTTGGGTTTGCTCTCGAATAATTTTTTGTTGCTTATCCATTTCCTCCCATTCAATACCCGCTTTAATAGCTATTGATCCAATTTCGCCCAGAAGCTCCAATTCGGTCAGCAATCTATTTGAGTTTAGTTCAGTTCTCGCTTGCTGCTGGCCTGCTAATGCTATGCGCTGCGATTGCTTTAATTCAAGTCCACGAAAATCAGAGAGGCAATTACACCCATCACACCCACTAAACTCAAAATTCTTTCAATATTCATGTCCAGAAGATACTTAATTTAGTATTAAAGATCACTATGCAAATAGTACTTCTCATAACTAGAACAGTTCATCCACAATAGTATGTATACGAGTGTAATGGAACTAATCTGACCTATTGGGAGATGCCCTAGGGTCGGGTGCTGATTGCGCGGTTAAAGAAATAGGAAGCGGGCGCAGCCACATAGAGCTATCTGGTGTTTTGAGATAAACGAACTGTGAGTTGACTCTAGGAGGGAGCTATCATATCTTCGGTTTCTTTTTTTGGAAATGCTTTAGAACCGTCTGGCATTAGAGGAGATTTGCTATGCGAACTCTGTATTAAGGTTGTTTTGTGCTCTTTAATATCTGTGGCTTATAGATCCTAACGGGAAATCACCGGACACTTAATAATGAGAATAAAAAATTCAGCGCTGAAAATATTTTTTCTACTACTTGCGATACAAGCATTGCCAGCCTCTTTGCAGTCTGCTGCTCAGGCTGCGAATTCCGACGTGGTAACTATCTATTTCGTTCGTCACGGCGAGATTGAACGGACCACTGGTAGTGCATCACTAAATGAACGTGGGTTAGAGCGAGCTACTGATATTGCTACAACACTTGAGAGGGTTAATCTAACTCACGTTTTTTCGAGCCACACACTAAGATCCAGGCAGGCAGTTGAGCAGGCCGCTCGAAGCCATGAATTAGCCGTTGTTGAGCTTCCAAGGCTCGGTTCTATGTTTGATGGCCAAGAGATTCAGAATTTGACTCCAGCTGTTTTCGCAGTCCAGCCTTTATCAGAAGCATTAAAAGATTTGCCGATTGGAAGCACAGCCCTTGTTGGCGTAAATTCAGATAATGTATTCGCAATAATGCATAATCTTGGTGTTCAACTAGGAGACTCTAGCAACCCTTGCGAGCTTGGCTCGAATTGCGTGCCATGCCTTAGGAATACTTGTTTTCCAGCTGAATTTGATAATTTATGGATTCTTAGGCTAAACGGGCAGCAAGGGAAAACCGAACTGACGTGGCTTCGCTATGGAAGTCAAAAAAAGGGTTAAGCGTACTATCTAGCTAAATCGCTCGACCAGAATGGTATGTAAAGTACTGGAAAATCTATGAAAAAAATAATTATCTTAGTCAGCGTTGCAAGTGTTCTCAGTCTGCTCGGGTTTAGGTCAGTATCAGGCCTGGAAGCGACTACTGAAACTGCTTCTCTTACCGGACAAGATTATGAAGAGATTAAGGCCCTCTACGCGCGTTACAATCAAGGTAGTGATTTTCGTGATACTGAATTGTTTCTATCGGCCTTCGCCGAGGATGCCGTGATGACAAGGGATGGAGGCGACATTACGGGTTTATCTGAGTTACGTGCCGATCGGACCCGTCGCTATCAAGGGCAGTCCGGTGATGTTGGTAGGCGTCACTTCAATGGGAGTCTTCTCATCAGACCAACAGTTGAGGGTGCGTCGGCACGCACTTATTACATGTTATACGATGTTGCCGCAAGGCCGCGAACGATGATTAGTTCAGGATATTACCATGATGAGTTCGTGCGAACGGCAAACGGCTGGCGGATAAAACATCGAACACTGATTATAGACGCGGCGGATGAGTAGATTCTAACAATCTGGCAAAATTTTTATGCATTGTATGAGAAGGTTATCACCGGAGATATAAGAGCGGTACAGTTCTATTTAAAGACACAAGCTGGATGTACTGAAAAGTCGTCCGCCTGCTGTTGGCGAACGACGAATCGTTGCGATACTGATGGCCTTCGCTTTCTATCGCGGCATCTGCTATCAGGTTCTGCGAGTCGGCTTAGGTGATCCAACTCGTTTCTCGTTACTCATGTCGCCGACCTTTTAATGACTCTGACTTGTTTGACTTTGGAATTGGTAGATTTTTGATGATGACAAAAGTCGCTCTCGCAGTCTCAGCAGAATTGTTCATTCACAATAGTATGTAAAGGGGTGCAATGGAACCATCCTGACTTATCAGGGTGGCTCCCAAAGTGGGGTGCTGGCTGGGCTTGTTTAGAGCTTAGCGCAGGCGTAAACCTCGGTAGCTAATGCGCTTCTGCTATCCCCAGCCTCTGCCGCACCAAACAAGGTAGACCTTCCCATCTTGCCAGAGGTTGGGTCAATATATATAAGTTTCGAGCTGAGCGAATCTAAACAGCTAACCTTCCCGCTCAAGGCTTTCGAGCAATCTAGGAGCCGCTCCTCTTCCGACATTCTATAGCTCGAATATTCACCGCCTAATCTAAGTAGAATAGGTGTAGGCTCTGCATCCACTTGCTTCCAAGCGCCGTCCTCCCATACAAGTTGCGTTCCCGCCACTTGCTGACAAGTCCAGATTTGTTTCTCTTGTGCCACAGCGAAAGGTGATAGGAGTAGCAGTATTAGTGTTGTTAGTTTGTTCATTCTCCGCATAAACGCGCACCTTAGTCCTATACGATAACCATGCATACCACTATTGGCTATTACTGTCTAAGTAAATGATATGAATGGTGCTTCTCGATTGCCTCTGGGCACCATTAATTTGAACCTTCTGTATTTTCACTCTGATTCAATTTAGCCAAGGCAGCGGAAGAAGCCTACCCTCGTGGATCGTGCCCCAGATCTCTATGTCCTCAATCGTCTCCGGCGACACCGTCAAGGGATTTTCGACCAGAACCGTGAAATTAGCGAGCTTACCAGGAATGATTGAGCCGACCTCGCTTTCCATTCTTAGTGAGTAAGCGGCATCAATAGTTACAGCGCGCAATGCGCGTTCGGCACTAATTCGCTGTGCCGGGCCAGCCAAGTTCCCACCGACAGTAATTCGATTCACTGCATTGGACATGAGCCTCAACGGTTGGCCAGAGGCCATTGGTGTATCTGAATGCAAAGACAGAGACACGTCAGCTCGCACCAAATCCCCCAGTCTTACCATTTCTTGTGCTCGCTCGGGTCCGATACCTTCTTCACTATAGCGATCAGCCAGTACTATCGGATAGAAAGGATTAGCACTTACTATTGCGCCCAAAACAGCCAGACGTTCAACTTGATCGGGACGTGAGAAGCCAAAGTGGACAATTACGGTGCGGTGATCTTCGCGAGGATTACGATCCATGTTGGCCTCCAGATTATCAAGAATCATGTCGAGTCCCGCATCACCGTTCTGATGAACATGAATTTGGTATCCAGCATCCCAGTAGATACGAAAGGCCCGGGCAAAAACTTCTGGCTCCATTAGCCACTCTCCATGATGACCGTCCAAATAACCTTCACTCATCTGCATTAACTGGCTAAACATCGCACCATCGGAAAACAGCTTTACCTGCCCGGGGATAAATTGAGTCATCCCCTGCGCAGATGCATACAACTTTTCAATTTCGGTGATCACTTCATCCTCTGGATAAGTACGAGAAAACGACCTTCCATCTGCTATGTAATACATTCGAAACGGTGTGTCCGGATCGCCGAACACTTGATTCTGCAATGCAATCAGAGCTGGTGAAACGATGCCGCCTGGTTCCGCTATCAGCGTGCTTCCCGCCGCATGAAAATAGGCTTCTAACTGCTCTAGAGCTGGCAGGTAACGAGCTGAACGAAAGAGATCAGCAAACACCGTATGCACGACTAGGCTCTGCCCCTGCTCCCAGAAATGCCCCTCGGCGAGATTGGTCTGTGCGCGCACTGATTCTGGAGCGCCGTCGATCAGTGCCTGATCTATGTCAAAATACTCCAGCGCCGCGGTATTGTGAATCTGTTCATGCAGAGACCTCTGCATCACCACGATAGGAATAGTGCTGCTGATTTCGTCCAGGTCAGCGCGCGTCAGCTCACCATGAAAAAGTTGGTGAAAACCCCAAGTGTAAAGGACCTCAGTTGGATCAGAATGCTCGCTCACAATATTTTCAAGACGCTTTCGATAATCTGCCGCATCTACTGCACGCCGAACTGTCTTCTCGGGTAGAACCCAGTCTTCAATAGACAAGATTTCAGTCATGAACAAAAGGCTGGCGAGCCACGCATGTTCGTGTTGATTGATAAGTCCGGGAATAAGCACCAGATCTGCAAAGCGGTAATCGACTGTCAGGTCCTTATCAGAGAGGGATCTTTGTATCTCTTCGAGTGAGCCCGTTGCGATTATTCTATTTTTTTCAACTGCGACAGCCTGCACTACCGGAAGACTGGGATCGAGAGTAATTATTTCACGGGCTGTGTATACAACGATTGAAGACGCATCCTGCGCAAAAGAAGTTGTTGAAAATAAAATACACAAAGCCACGTTTCGTACTTTGACAATGAATTTCATCATTGACTCCAATTTACTCAGCAACGCAAAACTTCGCCTAAGTCTAATTCCAACAATCATGAGTCAACACCAATTTCCCAAATTGGTCCCCTGTGTGCATTTTATTATAAGCCTGACGAATATCTTTTATGGAGGTGGGTCCATCTATCCGAGGCTGCATCTGCAACGTGTTAACCAGATCAACCATGTTGGCAAAGTCCGCGCTGTTACCCATGGTAGTTCCCTGAATAGTGATTTGTTTGAAAAACATTTTCCGTAGATCGATGCCAGAAGGGAAACCACGAGTGGCGCCAAAGAAAGTCAATCTCCCCCCAGGTTTCAGACAATCAAGCAATGAGGCAAAGCCATCGCCACCGGCGCTGTCTACAACCAGATCAATGCCATCTGATTCGGTTAGCGCTTGTAATTGCTCGACCCAATCTTCACTGCGGTAATTTACGCCAGCGATAGCTCCATCTGCCACAGCGGCGCCAATTTTCTCATCACTGCTGGAAGTAACATAAACCTTCGCTCCGCGGCCCACCGCCATCGCCAGCATTAGCGAAGACACACCACCCCCGATGCCGCTTATAACAACCACCTGGCCCGATTCCAATTTGCCCTGAGTGAACAAGGCTCGGTACCCTGTAATGCCCGCAAGAGGTAGTGCTGCCGCTTGTTCAAAGCTCAAAAAGCCTGGCTTCGCGAAGATATTTTCGGCGGGCACCCTAACGTACTCCGCCTGCGTGCCATCCTCTGGGAGGCCAAGAATTGTGAATTCTTTACCCTGTACTCGAGGATTCTCACCGAAACGTAAACTCGGATTAATGATTACCGCACTACCAACCAAGCCAGCATCAACACTGCTACCGACCTTGTCTACTACACCGGCTCCATCTGAGCCAAGAATGATCGGAGGCTTAATGCCTGCATACAAACCACGAACTATCCACAAATCACGATGATTGAGTGCACTGGCCATTACCTTGACAGTCACTTCATTTTCCCCCGGATCTGGATACGGCACATCGGTAGTCACCAGGCTATCAAACAAATTCATTCCTTCGGCCTCTTTCTTCATCTCTTGTAAGACTATGGCTTTCATATTGAGGCTCCGTGATTTTCAAGTTGGGAAAAGAAAATAGATAGTCGATTTAGTATGTTACCGCTTGCCAATTGCTGGCGTCCACTAGCGAGGATCAAATCTGAATTTCGCTTAAGAAGAACAAAGGCAGTAACAAGTTAACTTTCAAAACCAAAATATTAGGGGGACATTGTAAAGCTGTGAACTTATAGGTGTCCTCTAGGACGGTAAAGTCACTACCTTGTAGATTTCCCCAAACGGCACTAGTTTCCCTGAAAATCCATCTTATTCTGCAATGATCCGTTCTTGTATCCAATATTATCCTAGTTGTATATGAAAGCCGCTGAATCGGCAGCATGTTCAAATTGTCTAATATCGCCCATAAAGCCTCCCAAAAATCGCCTACCTCCCTCAAAACCATCGAGCCGGCATTTATTTGTTGCAAATACGAATCGTTCTCATTATCATCGAAACTCTATTGAATTAAGAAATAAATAATATGACTGACAAAAATTTGAAAATACAAGGCGAGGCACTAGATATGATGGTTTCTAGCCTCCTCTTCATGATCACGAGGCATGCCGAATCTGGTGGTACCTCCTTTCAAAAAGCAATTTCGGAGCATTTTTCTATGATAGCAAAGTATCCTGGTTTAGAAGGCACTGCTCTAAGAGATACTTGTTTACGGCTTGAAAAAAGATGGCTGTATCAACGCAATTCCCTGAACTCGAAAAAACTGCCAGAGGAGCGTGAGAGTGTCTCCACTCAAGCTATTGTCTCACGTCGACCAGTAGTTAAAAGGCATTAAAATAGCGAAAATAAATTATGAAGAACTGTAAATCTAGAACATTAGTAGTGGGAGAGTTCTCATCAGTGACGACATGTGAAGGTTGTAACTCATACACGCTCTACTTGGGGCCCATGAGCTTCCGCATGGAGCAAGAAATCTATGAATCTTTCCGAGAGATGATACTCA
This sequence comes from uncultured Pseudomonadales bacterium, assembly GCA_949372635.1. GTDB lineage: Bacteria > Pseudomonadota > Gammaproteobacteria > Pseudomonadales > Pseudohongiellaceae > UBA9145. The sequence goes on along the minus strand of CASIAB010000008.1, from coordinate 32,803 downwards.
AAGAGTCGAATATAAACTCAAATTCTTTTCAGTCATGTAATCGCCATTAGGATCTTGGTTATAAAAACAAATAGGATGCCTAGAAATTATGAAACTACTTAACAGCTTACTTTTAAGTTACTGTCTACTTCAAGCTCTTGCACAAATAGTTAGTGCCGCCGAGCCCTTCAGTCCTGATCAATCTTTTGGTGGGACAATGCCATATGAAGGAGAAGCTGTTTCGTTAAAACAAGCTATCGCTTCTCTAGATGATGATAGTGATGTATTTGTAAAAGTTGAAGGTAAAGTCACCGAGGTCTGTCAGGCTAAAGGTTGCTGGATGATCTTAGTGGACGGCGAGACCTATGCCCGAGTTATTTTCGAAGACTATAACTTTTTCGTTCCAATTGAAACCAGCATGCAACGTTCCCTTGTTTACGGTGTATTGACTGAGCACACGTTAAGTAGTGATCAAGCTGAACATTTTGCTCAAGATGCTGGAGCGCAATCAATGTTGGACTTGCATGGTGAGGTCAAAGAGTACTCAATTGTGGCTCGCGCTGTTCAGTTAGAAAAGCGATCTTAGTAGGAGTTTTTTGATATCACACTCCACACACCCGGCCTCACGATTCGTGAGGCGCAGGAATCAGGATTCAGCCATAGGATGGTAATTCGCCAATGCAACTACTGACAACATCTACTCATCTCTGCCAAATGATGCAGGCTGACGGCTATCGTCGGCAGAGTGGGATCGAGGGCGTTATCGTGTTAGATGTCGGCTCGGAGCATCTAGGGATGCGTGGCCTAACTCGTGATCAGTGGGGTCAAATATTACTCGGTGATGTGATCGTAGAAATAGATGGTCAAACTGTGCGTAACGAAGATGATTTTGCAGGTGTTTTAGACCAACATAGTGCCGGCGACACAGTCAAGGTAAAGACAATAAGAGACAGTCAGGTGCAGGATTACGATATTCAACTGTTGGCGTGTCATAGCCCCTAAGTGGCGCGGGATTATTGTTGCTAGTAGTTTGTTCATGACTAATTGTATGAACTAGAAGAGTTTGACTTTACGTAGACTAAGAACTCGGACTGGGATACGGTTTGAAAAATCATCGCGAAACTGGCAGCTATCATACATTTATACGAGCCGACGAGGGCAGAGAGCGGGGCATGCGTAAGCTTAAATCGACGGATCAGACGCAGCATTTTCTGAATGTAAATGCGGTATTTTACAATTTTTCAGACATTTGATTTAATCTGAGAACTACCGATATTTTCGGCTGCGTGCTTTTGTATCTTGGAAAAGGTAACGGCATTCTAGAATTAAGTAATTGAAGCTTTTCTCGCCTTAGCGCTTATTGTTGTCAACATCTTGGGAGCTACTAGTGCATCTGCAGGAGTTCATTTCGCCTTTCAGGACGGTAGGCCAATGATCCTTTTTAAGGGGCAAGCGGCTAAGTTGTATGTGTCTCCGATTGCCAGTTACCCAGTTATTTCAAAGAGATTCTAAGTTAGTCAGCAATTTTTCACCTTTGGCAATAATATTTGCCTGATCCTGTGATGAATACTTGCTCCATCTACTATAAGGAAACGCCATTCGCGGGTTGCCAGAAAAACGGGATTTGTTTCTATCAATAAAGTGCCAATACAATGCATTAAAAGGACATGCATCTTCAGTGATTCGTTCTTTTACTTTGTACGCGCAGCCTTTGCAGTAATCGCTCATTTTGTTGATGTAGTTACCGCTAGCAGCATAAGGCTTGGATGCTATTAAACCCCCATCGGCAAACAACGCCATGCCCCGTGTGTTGGGTAGTTCAACCCATTCTATTGCGTCAACATAAACTCCTAAATACCACTCGTCAACTTCGTCGGGTGCCAAGCCAGCTAATAGAGAAAAATTGCCAGTGACCATCAGACGTTGTATATGGTGGGCGTAACTATAAGTCATAGTCTGTTGAATACTTTTCTTAACGCAATTCATTTTTGTATTACCGCTCCAGAACCAGCCAGGCAGCGGCCTATTTGCATCGAGTGAATTTGCCGCTGAATAACTTGGCATGTTCGACCAGTACATGCCGCGGACGTATTCGCGCCACCCTAGAATTTGGCGAATAAAACCTTCAACCTGTGCGAGACTAATCACTCCATTCGAATTTTCGAAAGATTGAATTGCTGTTTGAATTACATGCATTGGGTGTAACATTTTTGTGTTCAGTGAGAAGCTTAATCTTGAATGGTATAAGCTCCATTGATATTCGCTATTCCCAGTCATCGCATCTTGATATAAGCCAAATCTCGACAAGCCAAACTCACAAAAATATTCAAGTAGCTGTAACGATTGAGTTTTATTTATAGGCCATAGCAAGTTGTTGTCAGATTTCCCTATCGTTTTAATTCCATGTTTTTCTAAGCGAGCTATTGCTAAGCGAGCATCGTTTTTAAATACGAGTGGTGGTGGAATTTCAGACAGTGAACTTTTCGAAAAAGATTTACGATTTTCGGTATCGAAATTCCAGCGCTCCCCTAAAGGGCCGTCATTTGTCATTAAAATGTTAAAGCGTTTACGCATTTTTCGATAAAAATTCTCCATACGTACGCTAATGCTCGGTTTAAAATAGCTGGGTAGTTCTTCAAACGGTACCAAAAAGTGCTCACTATCTACTTCTTTCATAGTAATACTAACTTGGCTGGTTAACTCACGTAATTGATTAAGCAAGCGATATTCATCTGGCCGTTGGTATTCGAAGCTGGAGCAACTAGTTCTAGTTATGATTACCTTTATAAGTTGTTGCAGCGATCCGTATTTTATAGAGTCATCAAGGGTTAGATGCAGAACTTTATGGCCATGGCTTTGGAGTGATATTGAAAATGCCTCCATAGCAAGGAAAAAAGCGCATACTTTCTGTACGTGATGGCGTACATATTTAATCTCTTGGGGTAATTCACCAATTACATACAGCGTCTCTTCGCATTTCTCTGTATACCAAGAGTGGCGAGCATTAAGTTGGTCGCCAAATATCCATCGCACGGTTTTTATCTTGGGAAGTTGATCTAAATTCATAGTTGTAAAAAAGAGGGATGTCTTTTTCCTAATAGCTTTCAGTGGATTTTCATTTTTTGTATATTGTCTTGTCATGCCGTAGCAAATGCTTGTGATCACCTATTTTTAATAACATAAAAGGTTCTCTTCAACGCTACCTTTTCTTATTTTGCCTAATTTTATATTGAGTCTTACAATAGCCGCGCAATACATTAGGGTTCCTAAATGCAGTATGTTTAGTTGACCGTCCGCGAACCCGTGCACGCCAATTTCTAAAGGATGATAGCTTTAACTGGTGCTGCATTATTTGGATAACCTCTTTTTCTCCAAATCCAAATTGCAGTTTAATCGCTTCAAAAGGGGTCCTGTCTTCCCAGGCCATCTCGATGATTCGAGACTGTTCATGGATTGGCAATTCATTAAAATCGTCTATCATCATTTTCAATTTCCAGCAAAAAATAAGGAATATCTGATAAGCGTCACCTTACGGTATGAACTTCGATAGATCTTAAAATTTTTAAATGCTTTTGGTGCTTGCTAGCTACCTCTTTCCTACGCCAAAATGCAAAGAGCAGATTACTTGCAGTCTGCCGGGGGAAAGGCGGGGGTATACTTTTATGCTGGGCCAAAATATTGCGAAAATGTATTTTCCGTCGTATAGCTGTAACTGGAAGAAAAGCCAAGGAGCTTTTGAATCATCAGGAAGTGAAGTCCTAGACAAACGGATTATGAGGCAGTGGAACTTGCACTGTGAGTCGGAACTAAGCTAAAGAATTCTAACGCGATTTATTTTGTCGTATTAATCGGTCTCCCCGGGGCTCACTCTGACAAGCCAGAATGGTTCCATTTGTGCGTATTACATATTATCCTGAGAAGCCTTGTTTTCACTTCTTAGGCCTATGTAAAGCCGCAGTGATACTGACGGAGATTATTTTGAATAGCACCGCTAAATTCCACCCAGATTTTGAAAAGATACTTGATAGTCACTTCGAAGGTCTTCTAAGAAATGAGCAGCTATCTGTCCCGGGACTTGTTGTCTTGGCTCGTCGCGGTCAAGAGGCGTACCACAAGGCTTTTGGCGTAAGTGACCTAAAGTCTGGGAGTTTAATGCAAACTGATGCCATTTTCAGGATGTTTAGTATGACAAAAGTACTAACTAGCTTTGTGGCATTGCGACTTTATGAGGAAGGACTCTTTGATTTCGAAGACCCAGTCAGCAAATATATTCCTTCATTTGATCGTTCTTGGGACATTGTTGTCGATAGCAAAAGCGGGCCTGAATCTATTGATTACAAAAGCTTTTTGACTGGCCGAATTATAGAACTGGGGTTTAAGCGTGAAAAATCAGCAAAACCGATGCTGATTAAGCATTTGATGAGCGAATCATCGGGCATTGAATATGAACTCTTCTCTGAGTATGACTCTTTTCTCGGTGGCGGAATATGTGACCGGAATGCCGGTCTAGTTGCAAATGCTCTGAGGCAGCAGTTACATCCAGAGGTATATAGAAGCACATGCATCGTAGGCGCGAATTTAACTTTAGAAAAATTTGTGGACACTATCGGAAATGCTGGTGTCCTCACATGTGAGCCAGGAGAATTTTCTTACGGTCACGGGGCTACAGTGCTAGGGCGTGTGATCGAGATTCTCTACGAAAAAAGTCGTGGTGTATCCTGGAAATTTTCCGAAATCATGTCAGAGCTTTTGTTTGAGCCCTTGGGAATGGACGACGCAGCGTTTTTTCTTGCCGATGGTGATACAAGGGTAAATCGTATACCGACTCTCTACGGCGCTGTCTTAGAGGAGGGTGGATTGAGCGCCCGAATCGCTGAAGAGCAAGAATGCTATCCCACAGGCGTCGATTATCGAACTAATCAAACAGCACACTATGCAGGTCCACGAAGTTATGAAAGCGGCGACACTGGTTCGATTATGACTGCGAGAGACTATTCCAAATTCTACGATATGCTTCTTGCTGGAGGAATCTCTAAAAATGGGGAACGTCTTCTCAGCAAGCAAGGTGTGGTAACTCTGTGTAAGGGTCGATTCAAGGATCTAACGCTCGACACAGCACTGGCAAGGGCATTTGGAGTTGCCGGAAAGCATAGTCCATTCCCTAAATCGTTTAATTTCGGTTGGGCAACCGCGCATGGAGATGACTATTCGCTTCGAGGGTACACAACTAGCGATCACAGCGATATGAGCAACTGGGGAGGTTACGCACTCACCCAAGGTTTTTTCTATCCTACCGAAAATTCTTACATGCTAGTTTGCCCTCAAATTATGCTAACAACTCCTGGAGCATTTGCTTTTGGCCAAACCTTGATCCGAGATACATCTATGTCGGCCTTTCACAGTGTGTGGAATTGATAAATCGCAAGCGCTCTTATGATCAGCCCCCCACCTTAGGAGGTATGCCAGATGAGTCAGAATGGTTCCATTGAGCCCTTATGCATACTATTGTGGACGGACGGTTAGTTAATTATTAAGTTTATGATATCAGGCTGCTAATTCCTTCTCTCTGTCACATATCGAGCTTGATGAAGGGCGTTTTTTTATCCAAAGTAAAATAAATCTCGGGTGCTTAAATTCTTAAAAAAATCAAGCAGACTAGGTAGAGCTGCTAGAAATTAGAATTGCAATTCATCAGTGGAAGTAACATATGGAACCAAATTTTCATGCACTGCAGCTAATAGCTGAGCTTGCTCTAGGCATAGTTGGCTTCTCAGCAATATTAATTGGTTTAAGTCGAAGTTCTGATGGATTTAGTGCTCCAGATAATTTTCGCATTCAGCTTTTAACTTATTCTGCCTTTGGGGCAATGTTTGGCTCTATTCTTCCTTTTGCTATCTTTAGTGATCGGAATTTGGAATTAGCTTGGCTAATTAATTGTTGGATTATATGCATTTATTCAGTCATAGGACTATTAGTGTTTCCTAAAAAAATGCTTTTGCTACGGAAACAAGGACATAAAGAAATTTTTCCCATTAAAGTTTATTTTTTCCAAACTGGCATATTATCAATTATTTTTATTATCTCTGGATTGATGATAACGGGACATTTAGTTGAGCTTACAAATATATATATTGTTTGTTTGGTTCTATTTTTATTGCAAAGCACGGTAGCATTTATTAGAACAATGTTTGTGAGAGTACAATAGGTAATGATTAATGGGGAGCATGAAGCACACTCTCACTCTTTTTTGTGCCAGTAGGTTCCATTGCGCGCCTACACATACTATTGTGGACGAACAAATAAGGCATATAGTAGGGGCAAATCAGAGATAAAAAAAGTTAGAATAGAACTATGGAACCAGCTAATTGGGTCTTCATAAAAAGGGCAGAGAGTTCTTCAATCTCATCAACTTTTTGACCCTCGAGGCAAACTCTGTATTCTATAGAGTAACGTTGTCTCGTCTCCACACTAAAGGTAAACCCGAAAAAATTATTGTAAAAAAGAGGATTTCAAAATAGTGACATATACTCCGGCAGCAAGATTATGACTACGATTGGCACCCCTTTCTCAGCCACAGCGACGAAGGTACTTTTACTTGGCTCAGGTGAACTCGGTAAAGAGGTTGTCATAGAGCTTCAAAGGTTAGGCGTCGAAGTGATTGCCTGCGACCGTTATGGGAATGCTCCCGCCATGCAGGTTGCCGATCGCAGTTACGAATTTTCAATGCTGGATGAAGCCGAGCTCAGGCGCATTATAGAGCTAGAAAGGCCAGATTTTATTGTTCCCGAGATAGAGGCCATTGCGACGCAAACATTAGTCGAGCTCGAGGCTGAGGGTTATCACGTTGTCCCAACCGCGCGAGCAGCACAGCTCACGATGAACCGTGAAGGCATAAGACGGTTGGTTGCAGAAGAGCTAGGAATCGCAACGTCGCCATACCGCTTCGCTGCCACCCACGAAGAGTACCGAGTGGCCGTAATGGCGGTTGGAATTCCTTGTGTTGTAAAGCCGATAATGAGCTCCTCCGGCAAAGGTCAGAGCACAATAAAATCAGAGAGTGATATTGATGTCGCGTGGGAATACGCTCAAGATGGCGGTCGCGCGGGTGCCGGTACTGTTATCGTCGAAGGCTTCGTTGACTTTGACTACGAGATTACTTTGCTTACGGTACAGCACATTGATGGCGTGAGCTTTTGTGAGCCAATAGGTCATAGGCAAGAAGACGGCGACTACCGTGAGTCTTGGCAGCCCCAGGCGATGTCTGTTGCCGCACTGAACACAGCAAAGGAGATAGCGACTAAGGTTACCGAAGCATTAGGCGGCAGAGGACTGTTTGGCGTCGAGCTGTTTGTGAAGGGAGATGAGGTTTTGTTTAGCGAAGTTTCGCCTCGTCCCCATGACACAGGAATGGTGACACTTATCTCGCAGGACCTGTCCGAGTTTGCGCTTCACGCACGCGCTATCTTGGGCCTTAGTATACCGGCTATTCGTTTCTACGGTGCTTCCGCATCGGCCGTGCTGCTCGTGGAAGGTGATTCGGAAAAAGTAAGTTTTGGAAACCTAAGAGCGGCAACCGCGATCGAAGACACGTCTGTCCGTCTGTTTGGTAAGCCCGAAGTGAAGGGCAAGCGTCGTATGGGTGTAGCGCTTGCGCGTGCTAAGAATACAGCCGAGGCGGTGGAAAAAGCGCTCACCGTGGCAGCTGCCATCAAGGTTAAAATCTAGAGCAATGGTGGCGGCTTCGTAACCTTGATTTAAAACCAGTGAAGCAACACTGCACGGTTCTGCTCCGACTCTTCTGCAATTAATTGGTCGACGTGTTCGCAAGTCTGCCCAGTTACCGTTTTAAATTCTCCTTTAGTATTGCCGGTGTGTACAAAAGCTCAGACGGCTGAATACTTCGGAATGACAGAGAAGACATTTAGAGGAGTCTGATTCTGATTATGTAAAAAACAAGCGTGCCAACTTGAATCTTCGAAAACTGATCTTATCTTAAATAGAAGAGAATCTAAGGAAGCTGGCACTTGCTTGTTCCTCGAGTTAGTGTATCTCTCAAACACGCATTTATACGGAAAGGTAGTCATCTAAATGAAAATACTTACTTACATGCTGGTCGGATTGCTTTTTGGTGCAACGGCTACTGCGCAAATCCCTGACTACAGTCAATTCAAGACCGATGACGAAGAAAATAATATCGAGATCTTTAAGGCGGTAAGCCCCTCGGTAGTTAACATTACTAATTCCCGCTTGCTTCGATCCTTTTATTCATTCAATCCGCAGGAGGTGCCTCAGGGCAGTGGTACAGGCTTTGTTTGGGATAAAGAAGGGTACATAGTGACAAATTACCACGTAATACAGCAGGCAGATCGCGTGACTGTTACTCTGCAAGATGGGACGAGCTACGCCGCTTCAGCGGTTGGGGTAGATCCCGACAAAGACTTGGCGGTATTGAAGATCGATGCGACTGATACTGAACTAGTTGCAGTGCAACCTGGCGATTCCTTACTGCTAGAAGTCGGCAGAAAAGTCATAGCTATTGGGAACCCCTTCGGCTTCGATACTACTATGACAGTAGGCGTCGTCAGCGCGCTGGGCCGGGAAATCGATTCTGTAAGTCGACGTAAGATACGGGACGTCATTCAGACAGATGCAGCGATCAATCCTGGAAACTCGGGCGGGCCGTTGCTCAATTCCCTCGGTCAGTTAGTTGGTGTCAATACAGCGATATACAGCCCGACTGGCTCAAGCTCAGGAATAGGTTTCGCGATACCCGTTAATACCGTTAAGCGTATAGTCCCCGAGCTTATCGCATATGGCAGGGTACAAACGCCTGTTATGGGAATTCGGCAGATTCCACAGGCAGACTACTATCGCGGTCAGTGGGGGATTGAGGGTGTGATCGTGTTGGATGTTTTCCCTGGTACCGATCCTGAGCGTCTTGGAATGCGTGGGTTAACTCGCGATCAGCGTGGTCGGATTCAGCTCGGCGATGTAATCATAGAGATAGACAGTCAAACGGTTCGTAATGAAGATGATTTTGCAGATGCATTAGAGCAGCGCAGCGCCGGCGACACGGTCAAGGTGAAGACGTTAAGAGATGGCCTGATTAAGGAGTATGAGGTCGAATTGCTGTCGCCTCGCAATCGCTAACGATTTGCAATCCTCAGAAGTTAGAATATATCCGAAGCCTTTAACTGTTCTTACTGATTCAGGCTCTTGGTAAAAATACTATAAGTAAAGTTACTAGGGTGGAGTATGGGGATAGGTATAGCACCTTCAAAAACATTCAGCTCTCTGCCTAGCCTCGCTCTTTTCTAAAACAGCTCTTCGCAAGTCTATGCAGTCACAGTAACAATTTCGCGAGCGCGATAAGACCCTCGGGGCTAAATAGAACCGGCCCTTGTTAGATTAAAGTAGTGAGCAGCAGGGCTTTGTAGTCTCTGGACAGTCTTGGAGGGGGTATTGCTGCAACCTCGTGATTTAATTGGTGGGTCCGCATTACCTTCCAAATCCAATGCAAGGCTGGAATCGGCAAACTTTATGCGTTCAACGTTCGTAACAACGTCTGTGCCATAGTTGCTCGGATTGTCCTTTAACGTAAAACCTACAACCGCTTTTGTGAATGAATAGCACCACGATTACGTGAGTTAGCACCCATGGTGAATTTGCTGTCACCATCTAATAAAGTAAGAATATTTGCGATATTTGCAAGAAATGATAAGCTTTCTGTTCTATTTTCTATTTTATTATTAGGAGTAATTATTTTGTTTAGCCATATTGTAATTGGAGCGGACGACACCCAAAAAGCAAAAGTTTTTTACGACGCAACACTCGGTGCTCTCGGCTATGAGCCAGGCGCCATGAGCGATACAGGTCGGGTAATGTATATGACCGAAGAACATATCTTCGCAGTAACTAAGCCCTTAAATGGGGAGCCTGCAGGAGCTGGTAACGGAGAAACTATCGGATTCATAGCCAAAAGTTCAGAACAGTGCGATGCCTGGCACGCGGCTGGGGTCGCCAACGGAGGGACTGCTATTGAAGACCCTCCCGGAGTTCGCGAAATGGGAGAGCTAAAATTCTACCTCGCTTACTTACGCGACCCGGCTGGCCACAAGCTGTGCACGATGTATCGGATGTAAGCCCGAAGCACTTAACTGATAGAGAGGGGTATAGTCAGCTCTCTATCAGGCTCTCACTCAGGGGCTGCTTTAATTAGAGGCCAGACTTTTAGACTATTCATTTCCATTTGCCTTTGATTAACCATAAAGCGTGCCAAAATAAAATAGACGTCCAAATCAAAGCGATCGTCTGTATCATCACAACGGGCGGCGGCCATGGCTTCGGTTTCAATATGGTTTAATCTAGCAGTAGGATTAGTTTTATCTGTAAGCTGATAACCCAGATCGTAAATATCTTCGAGAATTGAGAGCTTTGCTATGTAGCGCCACCGATCAACGATATGAAACGCTCCTTGATCAGGACACTGTTGATCACGTTCTTCTAACAGGACAGGGCCGCTATAGGGCCACAATTTTACTTGATAATTTTTAAGCGCTGAATTCATGCGTTCATTGTAATTAGTCGAAGATTCTAGCCCGCTACAGGCACCGAAGCATTTTTTTAGCTGGACGCGAAAGCAAGGATCCCCACTATTTCTATCGCCCTCAAGCCCAAGAAGCTTGTGGCATAGAAAGTACTGGCTAGCCAACTTTTCCAATTGTTTAGACGCCTGCCGGGGTGAGCGAAACAACCCAAATTGCTGTTCTATTTGAGTGTCTTCAGTTTCAATCACTTCAATATTAAGTCGCAAGTACCCAAGCTCATCTTCGATGCAGCGATACTGAAATAATTTTCTTACCTTGCGCAATCTGCGATTATAGAGCGGATTTAACGCCTTAATTTGATTGCTCTCTCGAATTTGTGCGCCAAAATCACTGGGTGTTTGCTCGAAATCAACGTGCGCTACTTTCATACTCATTCGTAAATCTTTGGAATTCTTGTAGTCAGAACTAAAATGACTCATCACGCGGTTTCGAATATTGACACTTTTTCCAACATAGAGCAGGGCGCCTTTTTCGTCATAAAAATAATAGACACCCGCGCTATTTGGCAGTTTTTCTATTTCTTTTACATCAAGCAAGGCCGGCAAACTGGGACGTTTTTGCAATGCTGCACAGGTCGCAACTATTTCATCGTCAGAAAATAAAGCGGAGGACTTTTGAAAAAATTGATGGATCATCTTCGCATCGTCTAGGGCTCTGTGCCGATTTTCAATGGGAAAATCAAAACGCTTAATAATTTCTGATAAGCCATGCCGCTTAAATTGCGGGTACAGGTTGCGACTAAATTTTACTGAACAAAGTGGTTTGGCATTATAAGTAAAGCCGGCCCGTTTGAATTCATTTTTCAAAAAACTGTAGTCAAACCGTGCGTTATGGGCCACCAATGTACGCCCCTTTAACTTGCTCAACAATTCTTCAGCGATATCAAAAAATGCAGGTGCACCATTAATCATCCCGGGTGTAATGCCCGTGAGCCTCTGTATGAAGGGCGGCAGAGCTACTTTTGGATCAATAAATGTCTGCCATGTCTCAATTAGTTCGCCGTCTTCTATCACAATTAAGCCAATCTCAATAATACGATGATAGATGGCTTTTCCCCCCGTGGTTTCGCAGTCGAGAAGAACCATGGCATCTGGGAACCCTGAAGAAAGTTTGGCAGATATTGGAGAGTCGAGTAAGTTTAGTTGCATGGGTTATCTCATAGTTGAATTTCCATAGAGTTTGGTCTACTTTCCCCTAAGATATTCGTTAGTTCTGGTAAGGATAATTCACCAGGTAAAGGCAGCCGTATTTAGGCCGGTATCGTATCATTAAGTCCATGTATTTTTCGAATTGGCATCTACTAGTGATGCTCTAGGCGCAGACATAACTCACCGAAGATAGTTAGAGGACGACGGTATGGTTAAAGGCTCTGTCATTGTGCAAAGGCAAACTATTATGGGTACTTTTACGGGTAAGAAAAGAATGTAAGGCCGAAGATTAGTGATCTATTGGCCAACAGCTAACAAATAGAAAAAAAGAATTAGGGACTTAGATAATGGAAAATAATTTCACGAGCAGGAAATCTCTCTCTTTACTAGTTTTAGTCTTCTGTCTGTTTAGCGGGTTAAGCTTTGCGGACGATATACCCTGGGCTAGCAGCGCCGAAGAAGTCGGCATGTCTACAGAGCGACTAAATCGCATTAACGATGTTATGCAAGGACATATCGATGCAGGCACTATTCAGGGCGCTGTTACTGGTGTTGCTCGTCGCGGCAAAATAGTGCACCTTGAGACACATGGGCTCATGAATGTAGCCGATGGCAAGCCCATGCTGGAAGATGCCCTGTTCATAATGATGAGCTCTACCAAGCCTATACTTGGTGTTGCAGCAATGATGTTGATAGAAGAGGGATTGATTCGTCCTAGCGATCCAGTCAGCAAGTGGATTCCAGAATTCGCAGAAATGCAGGTAGCTGTGCTGCGCGATCCCGCAGATGAAGATGTCAGTCCCTCCTTCGTTAACCCTGCCAACGTTCCCGAACACCGTTTGGTCCCAGCCGAGCGCGAAATTACGGTGCATGACATACTCACACATACATCGGGGATCGCCTCTAGCGGATTAGGTAACGCTATCTCCGAGGATGCGATTATGTGGTTAGACACACGTACTTCGCTTGCCACGAACGTACCGAAGTACGGCGACATTGTGCTAGATTTTCAGCCCGGAGATCGTTGGCGGTACAGCGCGGCCACCGCACTGGATGTAATCGCACGAATTATTGAAATCGAATCTGGTTTATCTTTTAATGAATTCGTACAGCAGCGCATATTCGAGCCTCTCGGTATGAACGACACGTGGTGGAACGTGCCGGAAGAGCATCGGGATCGTCTTATCGATATCGTTGGTAGCGACACCGCTTCAGCCTTCGAATCGGTTCTCTATGATACGAGTCATTCGACTTATTTCGGGGCCTCCTATGGACTTAAAAGCACAGCAGGCGACTATCTGCGCTTCGAGCAGATGCTGGTAAACGGCGGGGAACTCTTCGGCAACAGGTTGCTAAGCCCTAGTACCGTAAACTTGATGTCGAGTAATCAAGTGGGGGATCTATTTACAGGCATGCCAGGCGTTAGTATTCAAGGTTTTGGTTATACCGTAGCAACTACCGAGGATCCTATTGCCAGCAAGCAGGGTCGCTCAAAAGGAGCGTTTGGTTGGGGTGGCGCTTTGGGTACGCGCTCGTGGAGTGACCCGGTTGAAGAACTCACTGCAGTAATTTTGATTCAGCAGCCAGTTCAGGCAGTACAGGGCGATTTTGAGAAAGCAGTGTATGAGGCGGTCATTCATGCCGACTAAGGCTCTGGCATTATCGATTGATCAAATATTCACACGGAGTCCAATCGATCAGCGACATGCTCAAACCGCTCGACTAAACTGGTAAGTGATTCTGCAGTTGCATCGCTTGATTTAATGCCGCTGTGGATCGTTCGCCAAATAGATTCTGTTACTTTGTCTATATCAATAGTCTTTCCAGTATTCATATAGGAGTACTCGGTCAACTCGATTGCACCACCAATCATGTAGCATACAATGCTTGGTGAAGTGTCTAAGTGAAATGAGCCGTCCTTCATACCCGCCTTGATTTCATTCGCCATCAAAACCGCCATTCTGAGGTTTTGATCTCGTGCGAGTGATGGGCGTTCGTCATTTGCTTGGCGCGCGTAAAGTGTGCGTAGTCCACACATATCGCGATCTTCAGAAATCGTGAGAAGAGTTCGACGAATCAAATAGCGTAGCCGGTTGCCGGGTCCTTCAATGCTCGGCAATGTATGTAGGATGTCGTCAAACAGTACAGAGTAGTGACGGCGCAAAACTTCATCGAGTAGGCTGCGCTTGCTGTCGAAGTAGCGATAAATCGTCCCTTCCGCTATGCACGCATCCCTCGCAATAATTTCGATGGATCCCTTTTCGAAACCAGAGGAAATGAACACTTTCCGTGCCGACTCCACAATAGTGTCGATCCGCTGCTCTTTCGAAGGCCGTTGTATTTTTGTGACAGTAGCGATGCTCAAAGAAGGGTGCACTCCAGTGTTTGAGTCTATAGATAGCCGCCAATATGCCACAGAAATGAATCCGGCTCAATTATCGCCAGATGGATGTCTAATCCAGTTAGGGCGCATAAATTGTTTTGTATATTGCTTTAAAACTAAGTATCCTGATTTCTTACAAAGGACCTTTCCGCTCTATAGTTCTCAAATAATGAGGCTAGCTCATTATTTGAGAATTGCTTACCTAGCTCTCTGCATGAAGCAGTTGCGACTAGGATTCATGCGCTCAATAAAACTGGAACTATTTATTTATGCCTAATTTTAAGAATCTACACACGAGCGTTGTACTCACACTGTTGGCCATAGCGCCATTAGCGTACTCTCAAGCCCCCGGTTACGTGCCCCAACTAACAGAGTTCGGCGCGCCGGATTTTCAGGGTATTTGGACAAATCGCTCCATTACCCGCATGGAAAGAAGGCCTGGGATTGACGGACTCGTACTAAGTGACGAGGTAGCCTATGAAATGGCTCAGGGTTCTTTCTGGATGAGTCTAGACAGGCAGCAACAGAACAACGCAATAACCGAAGCTGAGGAGGGTGCGGCAGCATTCGGGTCGCGCGGGCATAACGCATTTTGGGTCGATACTGGATTTACCATGGGATTGGTTAAAGGTGAGTTTCGCAGCTCCTGGGTCACCGAACCTGCCAATGGCCGGATTCCCTACAAAGAAGGCGGTCGAGCACTTCGCAGAGCATCCCACTTACCAACAATCGGTAGCTTCGATGGTCCTGAAACCAGACCTATTTCCGAACGTTGCATTGCCTTCGGCGGCATAATAGGTCCGGTAATGCAAAACGGCATCTACAACAATAATTACCAATTCGTACAAACTAACGATCATGTCCTGCTCATGTCGGAAATGGGCCATGAGGTGCGCATCATTCCACTTGCTGACGAACACAGTAATGAAGATCTTCAGCCTTGGTTCGGTGATTCCATAGCCAGATACGAGGGCAATACGCTGGTTATTGAAACCATTAATACCTATCCACTACAAGGCTCCTACATCTCACCCACAGGAAAGGTTACCGAGCGAATGACTCGCTGGTCAGACGATGAAATTTTCTATGAATTTACAGTGGAAGATCCAGCTATCTACACCCAGACCTGGGGTGGAGAGTTTTCTTTCTATAAAGAGACGGCGTTGTTCGAATATGCCTGCCACGAAGGGAATTACTCTTTACCTGGAATACTAGCAGGTGCGAGAAGAGCCGAAATAGATGCCCTTGCTCAATAAGTAAGTATTCTCTGCTAGTTAATTACATCAGATCACTTTTAGGAATCCCTAATGCATTGTGTTTTACAAGACTCTACTGAATCTAGAAAGCTCTTCATTTCTCTTTTTGTTCCGCTCATCGTGTCTTTAATTTCGGTTGGCACGGGCAAGCTTTACGCCGCCGAAAATTCTGGCCTGACTTTCGAGGCCCTCTATGAGCAACAGTGTGCGGTCTGCCATGGCAATGAACTACAAGGAGAAGCGATTGGTGTGCCGCTTGTGGGTAGCGATCTTCTCCACGGCCAGTCACTTGAAGAAGTGGCTGTCAGTATCGCAGAGGGTTTTCCCGATGCAGGAATGCCTGCTTGGTCGGAGACTCTCAGCACAACTCAGATAAGAACACTGGCAGTATTCATCGTCGAGCAAAGAGACTCGATGCCATACGGTGAGTTCAATGTCCGTACTCCAATGCAGTTCCCTGAAGGTGTTGTCGCCAGCAACAAACATGCATTTACGGTGGAGCCGGTGGTCGAAGGGCTTGATCAGCTTACTTTCTCAATGGCGATTCTGCCAGACCGACAGTTTCTCGTTACCGAGAAAACACGAGGGCTGCGCTTGATCTCTGCCGATGGCCAACAGTCCACAATGATTCAGGGCACGCCAAAGGCCTATCACAATGAGGAAAATCCCCGTGCTGGTGTTGGCTGGATGCTGGAAGTAATACTGCACCCTGACTACGCTGACAACAGTTGGATATATTTGCACTTTTCAGACCGCTGCGAAGATTGTAATACCATGAGCCGCCAATTTAACCGTGCTGCGAGCATGAACAAAGTTGTTAGAGGGCGTATAGAAGGCGATCAGTGGATTGACCAGGAAACTATCATCGAATTCGACGTCGCAAGTTATCAAATCGGCTCTGACATCGGTGCTGGCGGCAGAGTTGCCATCGACGCAGAGGGACATCTCTTCTTTTCAATAGGCGCCAGGAGTCCCAACACTATGTCGGGCGTGCAAGACCTGGGGTTGCCTTGGGGGAAAATACATCGTGTTAATCTCGATGGGAGCATTCCCGAAGACAATCCTTACGTTGGCGATGCCAGCGCTCTGGATAGTATTTGGAGCAGGGGGCATCGTAGTCCTCAGGGCTTGGAAGTTAACCCGCTCACTGATGAATTGTGGAGCACAGAAATGGGCCCAAGAGGGGGAGATGAACTCAACATCATTGAGCCTGGTAACAATTATGGTTGGCCGTTATATAGTCTCGGCATCAACTACTCTGGCAGCGAAGTGAACTATGGTAGAGATGAATTAGAATTATTTCGTGTCGAAGATATTGAAATGCCCATCGTAGATTTTACACCGTCACCTGCGGTGTCCAGTTTTATTTTCTATCAAGGTGATGCCTTCCCTGAATGGAAGAACGACGTATTGATGGGCACCTTAAAATCGCGAGAACTCTTCCGTATCAGTATTGATGGAAGAAGAGAGATTGAGCAGGAAATCTTGTTGGATGACTTCGCCAGAGTGCGGGACATAGAGCCGGGCGTAGATGGCGAGATATTTCTTCTGCTTGAGCATATCGAAGGCAGCCAGATTGCTCGACTGATGCCAGAACCTATCGAACTTACCTTGGACTAAGCGCGGAATAAACGAGCACAGAGTAAGGGACAGTTCCGGTTTTACGCTATATCCGAATATTATTAAGATAGAAAAAATCTCTTCTCACTAACTAAGGTCTTCAAAAATGAACCCTAACAATACAAGCATTCTGGCCCGCTTTTTACTCCCGCTCCTCCTATGTCTATGTGCCGGAGTTTCATTTGCACAAGATATTCCTTGGGCAGGCAGTGCTGAGGAAGTCGGTATGTCGAGCGAACGGCTGGAGAGGATCAATTCCGCTATGCAGCGGCACATCGAAGCAGGCACTATTCAAGGTGCTGTTACGGCTGTTGCCCGCCGCGGCAAGCTGGTGCACTTAGAGACACACGGGCTGATGAGTGTTCAGAACAATAGACCGATGCAGGACGACAGCCTTTTTATAATGATGAGCTCCACCAAACCCGTGCTAGGAGTAGCTGCGATGATGTTGGTCGAGGAAGGATTGATTCGTCCCACCGACCCCATCAGCAAGTGGTTTCCAGAGTTTGCTGAAATGGAAGTGGCGGTATTGGCTGATCCTGTAGATGAAGATATTAGCCCTATACGAATAAATCCACTCCTCAACGTGCCTGACCACCGGCTCGTGCCAGCGGCTCGTGAAATAACGGTGCACGATATACTGACCCACACATCCGGGCTCGCTTCCAGTGGCTTGGGTAGTGCACTCTCCACAGATTCGATAAGAGGGCTGGACAATCGTGAATCACTTGCCAAAAATGTGCCTGAATACGGCAATGCGATTCTGGATTTTCAACCAGGGTCTCGCTGGCAGTACAGCCCAGCCACAGCAATGGACGTAATTGCACGGATAATAGAAATCGAATCAGGTATTCCCTTCGACGAGTTTGTAAAGGAGCGCATCTTTGATCCTCTGGGCATGAACGACACGTTTTGGAATGTGCCCGAAGAATACCAGGACCGACTTATCGAAATCACCGGTGCAGACACGGCGCCTCCTTTCGTGGCGATGCTCTACGATACAAGCCATTCAAGCTATTATTCAGGCTCCTATGGACTTAAGAGCACGGCTGGGGACTACTTGCGTTTCGAGCAGATGCTGGTCAACGGTGGCGAACTCTTTGGCAACAGACTATTAAGCCCAAGGACTGTGCGCATGATGTCCAGTAATCAGACAAAGGATCTTTTTTCAAATAATGTAGACGGGCAAGGGTTTGGCTATACCGTAGCCACTTCCGAGAATCCGATTGTTGCCAAGCAGAGACGGTCCCAAGGTGCGTTTGGTTGGGGTGGTGCACTGGGCACACGTTCGTGGAGCGACCCGGCAGAAGAATTAACTGCGGTTATTATGATTCAGCAGCCAGTTCCTCAGGTGCAGAGAGATTTCGAGAACGCGGTACAGCAAGCGATTATTGATTAGCCTAGGAGAAAGATTAAATAGGGGAATGAAAGGGGGCAGCTACACAGTGTCCCTCCGCTCTGACCTACCAAGTACCACTCAAGAGCGGGCATGGCCATCGCCTATTTGGGTAAGCCCTTATCAACCTAAGCTGTATTCAATAGGCAAGCCGAAGAAAACTGAGGCTCTTGCATTAAAGAGCGCTAAATTTTTGTTCCATCTGAGTTATTTAGGAGATTTAAAATGAGAATTATTATTCGCAACGCAGTATTGCTTTTCGCTTTTTCACTTTCCGCACAACTTGCATCTGCTGATGTAAGTGGCAATTGGACTTTTGCTGTTTCATTAGGCGACGCAGGTAGTGGAAATGCTGAGATTACTATGGCTCAAGAAGCCGAAGGGGAAATGTCAGGAAGCTACTCTGGGCAACTGGCAAATGGCCCAATTGTTGGAACCTATGAGGGTAAAAATTTCGAATTTGCATTCACGAGTGATGCGCTAGGCGCAGACATAACTTATAGCGGAGAGTTAGAAGACGACGGCACCGTTAAAGGCTCTGTCATTGTACAAGGGCAAACCATGGGTAGTTTTACGGGTAAGAAAAAAATGTAAGGCTGGAGACTAGTGATAAATTAGCCAACACACAACAAATAGATCAAAATAACTAAAGTCATTAGATAATGAAAAGTAATTCCACCAGCAGGCGATTATCGATGCCGACTAAGGTTCTGGCATTAAAGAGCACTACCGGCGATGGTACCAATGAAATGCAGCAGGTCATTTTTTTGATGCCCATAGTCTTGCAGAGCCCAGCCTGATGTTGCCTTTGGAGGGTGTCCGTGTCATCGCGGTAGAACATTACGCAGCGGGCCCCTACGGTACCTTGCAATTGGCTGATTTGGGCGCCGAAGTCATTAAGATCGAAAACCGAGCGCAGAAGGGCGACCCGATCCGCCAGATGGGCCCTGGGGGTGGTTTAGGTAACTTAGACAGCCTGTCTTTCCAAGCATTTAACCGCAACAAACGTTCGCTGACTTTGGATCTCAAGTCTGCCCAGGGCAAAGAAATTTTCGGCAAGCTTGTGTCAACGGCAGACGCTTTGCTGTGCAACCTACGCGGCGATCAACCTGAAAAACTGGGCCTTACTTATGGTCAACTCAAGGGCCACAATCCGAAAATTGTCTGTGGTTTAATATCCGCGTACGGCCGTGACGGGCCGCGACGGGACTGGCCTGGCTTTGATTATTTAATGCAGGCCGAAACTGGCTATCTCTTCATGTCCGGTGAGCCAGATGGACCGCCCGCGCGCATGGGTCTATCGCTCATCGATCACTTGGCTGGGCTCACCACTTCGCTCGCCTTGGTATCGTCAATTATGAAAGCACGCGAGACCGGTGAGGGCCGCGATATCGACGTCGCCTTGTTCGACGTGGCGGCGCATCAATTAAACTACGTCGGCGCCTGGTACCTGAATGAAGGCATCGAAACTTCCCGCTCTCCGCGCTCGGCCCATCCTACCGTAACACCTTCCCAATTATTTAAAACCGGTGATGGCTGGCTGTTTGTCATGGCCCAATCGGATCGGTTTTGGAATATATTTTGTGAGCGCATTGGCGCACAGGAATTGGCAGGACGGGAAGTGTTCAAGACAGGACAAGCCCGGCGAGAAAATCGGGACTTGTTAACTGAAATGCTCGACGCTCATTTATCGGCGCAGCCAACAGCGCATTGGATGTCTATACTGGGCGGTAATGTGCCATGTGCGCCGGTCTATAGTCTCGCCGATGCGCTGGAGAATCCCTTTTTACTAGACCGGGCGGGAGTAGTCAGCACTGCGCACCCGAACCGACCTGACCTTAAAAATATGCAAAGCCCGGTGCGAATGACGGACCCCATTCCCAATCAGCCCGGCCCTTGCCTAGGTGCCGACACCGACGATATCTTGCGGGAGCTGGGATATGACGACGCTGCTATTCAAAATTTTCGCCGGATAGGCGCCACCTAATAAAGGAACTGCTAACCCCAGATAATGGAGATCATGACCGTGAAGCCCGCTTTAAATGTGATGCCTGATGCTTTCAATTCGCAATACTTCGACCTCGATGATGCCGGCGATGTGCAAGAGTTTTACCACAGCAGGGGTTGGACAGACGGCTTTCCAATAGTCCCGCCTACCCCCGAAGCCGTGCAGGCCTGCCTAGACTGGGTCCTCATGCCAGCTAACGAGATCATCGGTATCGAGCCGGTGCGCGAGCGAGCCATCACTGCGGAGAAACTGGCGATAAATGCGGTTATGGCTGGCTGTCTACCTGCGCATTTCCCCGTCGTAGTCTCCGCGTGGATGGCAATGCTCAAAGAAGAGTTTCTATTGCATGGTACGACTGCTAGCACGGGCGGCTGCGCTATTCTCGTTATTTTGAATGGCTCCATCAGGAGGGAGATTGGCGCCCGTAGCGATTTCAATGTGCTGGGTAGTTCTGACCGAGCGACCTCAGTCATTGGCAGAACAATCCGACTCGCTCTCATCAATATATTACAGGTGAGTCCTGGCGCTATTGATCGGTCTACTCTTGGCCATCCTGGCAAGATAAGTTATTGCATCGCGGAAGATGAAGAGGGTAGCGATTGGTTATCCCTAGCCGAGTCCCGTGACATACCTAAGGATGCATCGGCAGTCACGGTGCTTGCCGCATGCGCTCCCCGCCAGATTATGAACGAGTGGACCAGCAAGCCCGAAGAAATACTGGATACCTACGCTGCAGAGATGCGCGCCAACATGCGCAATTATTCCATCTGGTCGGGTAACTATGTGGTGATCATGGCCCCGCAGCACCGAGAACATATGCGCGCGGCTGGCTGGGGTAGGAAAGAGATTGCCAATTACCTGTTCGAAAAAGCCCGCATCAGGCGCTCGGAGTGGTCAACCGTGGGCAAAGGTTCTGTAATACGCGATAAGGGCGATACTGAATATTGCGCGCTGCCCAGTCCAGACCATCTATTGTTAGTTGCGGCTGGCGGGCCTGCGGGTGGATTCGGGGCGATAATCCCCCCCTGGCTGGGCGCCAAGAGTCAGGCTGTTACTGCGGCAATTGGCGTCTGTATAGATTGCGAGCCACCGTCGCAAGCCAAATAAGATAATGTGGCCATGTGGTCATTCCTAAAGGAAGTAAAGATATGACAATTCGCGTCTTGAATCCTACCAGTGAAGCAGTGGTAGAAATTATGCAGCCAGCGCCACGGCTGACAAGCCTAGCGGGCAAGACTGTAGGACTCATCTCCAATGGCAAGGAAGGAACGGCTGGCTTCTTCGCTCATGTCGATAGGCTACTTCGGGAGCATTACCAAGTAGCTCAGGTGGTCCTGCGAACTAAGTCTAATTATAGCGCGCCCGCCGAAGACGAAATCATCGATGAGGCTAGGAATTGGGATCTGGCCATTACGGGTTTAGGCGACTGAGGCAGCTGCTCGTCGTGCAGTTTGCATGACGCGATTAGCAGCGAGCGGGTGGGTACGCCCGCTATTGGTGTAATGACAAGCAATTTCGTTAGCGCCGCCGAACTCATGGCGAAGGTGTTGGGCATGCCTGGCTATGCCTTCGCAACTATCGATCACCCTGTAAGCAGTGCTAGTGATGTGGAGCTTGAAGCTAAGGCGTTACAGACTTTAGCGGCAATTGATGAGCTGGTTTTGGTTTAGCTGTTGTTGAGAAGTGTTAGTGTCAGGAAATACTAGAAATGGCTGAATTTCAGAGATGGGATCGGTTTTAATGAGAATGTAGTAATGAGGTCAGAGTAAATATCCAGTACTATGTATTTACGCTGACCCCATTACTTATTACTTCCATTACTTTTATCTCTTTCTGCTTTGAAGTAGGGGACACCCATAAGACCTTTAATTATGGGTAATTAGCCGAGCTGCGCATTTGCTGTAAGTTGGCGGGCTGTCAAATACAGTTTGTGAGCCTCGCTAATCTACTAATTTACAGATGTCCCTTCTGTTACCTCTGTTAATCGACTCCAATGGCAGCAGCCCCCGGACGCCTTGGATCGGAATAACCATAGAACAAACCGTCCTTCCACATCACCGTCTGCAGACTTCCCATGCCTGCACTGCGCTGACTGAAGTTGATCTTGTGTCCCTTATCGATAAGCCGCGTCACAGTGTCGGGACTAATGCCGCTCTCAATCTCCAGGGCGTCTGGTCTCCACTGGTGATGAATACGTGGAGCCACCGCAGCATCGGCGATGTTCATGCCGAACTCTAGGACGTTTAAAACCATCTGCATATTAGCGCTGATAATTTTCGAGCCGCCTGGGCTGCCTGTCATCAAGATGGGCTGACCATCTCTGGACACCATCACCGGTGACATGGAGCTAACCGGACGGCGGTTCGGGCGAATCAGGTTGTTCTCGCTGCCCATTAGACCGAAGGCGTCGGGTATGTCCGCGCGTAGAGTGAAATTACCCATATTGTTGTTCATCAATATGCCGGTGCCATCGATGACCACGCCGGAGCCGAAGGAAAACATCAGGGTGTAGGTGTTGCCCACCATATTGCCCTCGCTGTCGACTACCGAGTAGTGCGTTGTTTCATCGCTCTCATAGATGGCCAGGTTGCCTGGAGCGATGTCATTGGAAGAAACGGCATGGTCCAGAGAGATTCTGCCGGCAAGGTCTTTCGCGTAATCCTTGCTGATTAGCGCTTCGGTTGGCACCTCGACAAAATCAGGATCACCCAAATATTTGCTGCGATCAGCATAGGAAAACTTCATTGCCTCCGCCATGATGTGTAGGGCATCGGCGCTCTCCGGTCCCATCTTTGCCAGCGGAAAGTTCTCCAGAATATTCAGCATTTGAATAACATGCGTTCCGCCGGAGCTCGGCGCTGGCATGGCTGCAATATCGTAGCCGCGAAAAGTGCCGCGCACCGGTTCGCGTTCCACCACGATGTAATTGGCGAGATCTTCCATGGTGATAAGACCATTGTGAGCCTCCATGTCGGCGACTATTTTTTTGGCCACGCTGCCACTGTAGAAGGCCTCGACGCCGTGTTCGGCAATCTCGGACAGTGTCCAGGCAAGATCAGACTGCTTGAACAACTCTCCCACCTCGTAGTTAGAACCATCCGCCTTGTAGAATTTACGCAGGCTGGCTGGGTTGTTCTTCAGGCGCTGGCTGCGCGCCAAATCATCGGCTAGGTCGTAGGTTACCCTGATGCCGTCACGGGCCAGGCGTATCGACGGCTCCAACACCTCCGCCAAACTCAGCGTGCCGTACTCCTCAACTATGTGTGCAAGCCCTGCCACCGAACCTGGCACGGCAGACGACTTGTGTGAGAAGCGGTAGGTTTCGTTCATGACTACATTGCCTGCAGCATCGAAGAACATGTCTTGCCGGGCGGCAGCCGGTGCTGTCTCGCGAAAGTCGATAGCAATTGTTTTGTCTAACTCCGCCACATGCACTAGCATAAATCCGCCGCCACCGATGTTGCCGGCTCGCGGCAGCGTTACCGCCAGCGCGAAACCAAGCGCGGCACCGGCATCGATAGCGTTGCCACCATTGGCCAAAATCTCTGCGGCGATCTCACTAGACAGTGCGTTATGGCTCGCCACCATGCCGCGCTTGCCCATAACCGGATGATTGATTGCACTGTATTCAAAAAGCGGCTGAGAGGACGCATCTTGGGCGATGGAAGTAGCGAAGGGAGTTATCGCGAAAATGCATACAAGCGTGTAATGGAAAATTCTTTTTAGCATGGTTGTAGCCCCGAGAAGGATATGAAAAGTGAATACGGTTTATTGCTGCCTTACCTGAAATGACCCGCGCAGATGATCGTCGGGTCGAATGTTCTCATAGCGTTGAGTTTGTCTGCCTTCGGCGGTTAGAAATGTAACCTCGACGACTACAGTATCATAACCGGCTAGTCCGAAATGAACCGGCTGATTGCTATGGCTATTATAGCCGTCGCCGGTAGTAACTAATCGTGTTCCGAGTAGGTTGCCCGAATTATCGTAAAGACGAACTTCCGCTCCGGCTCGATTCATGATTCCCTGTTGATCACTTACCGTAACCTTGAGTGATTGCTCGCTCGAAGCTTTGGGCAAGTCGTTTCTAATCATGGGGTGTCGGCCAGCGATGTTGTAGCCTTCAGTCAGTGAAATATCCAGATCACCATCTTCATCGAAGTCGGCCCACTGTACGCCGTGGTCTCCACCGTTGAGTGCAGTCTTCTCAAGATTAAGCTCCCGGAAAGCTTCTCCCAGATTTTGAAAAAGGCGGTCGTGGGGTGAGCGCACCCCATCGTCGTCATGGTAGCCTGCGGCAAACAGATCTAGCAGGCCGTCGTTGTCAAAGTCTCCCCAACTCGCACCTACCATGTGATCGTTACCGCTAATTCCCAGCGCGGTGCTGGTTTCACGAAACCCACCTTCGCCGTTGTTCTGATACAGCTTGTTGATTCCGTAGGTAGCAACGAACAAATCAAAATGACCGTCGTTGTTATAGTCACCCACCGTACAATCGACGCCGCCATCACCGCGTTCCCGCACACCACCTTCCATATTCAACTGTGCGGCTACATCGGTGAAGCTGTCGCCATCGTTTCGGTACATGGCATCTTTGCCGGTGCCCTGATTGGCCAAAAACAAATCCAGCAGGCCATCCTGATTGTAGTCGAACCAGCATGCGCCGACCGTCGCCCGTTCGTCATTCAATCCGACTGCAGCACTCACCTCAATAAACTCGTCATCAATATTGCTGAACAACACATTAGAGCCAACCCGATCCGCGACGAACAAATCCAGCGTGCCATTGTTATCGAAGTCGACCCAGCTAATCTGTCGAGTGCTAACCTGCGGCATGCCCACACCCAGCTCGTCGGTCACCTCGGTAAAGCCCTGGGATTTATCGTTGTGGAATAACTCGTTACCTTGCCGGTTGCTGCCTATATAAAGATCGAGATAACCATCGCCATCATAGTCGCCCCAGGCGATGGCTCTGCGTTCCTTGCCGCCAGTGGGCAAGCTCAGTGCAGGGCCGACATTGACGAAGCCGCCCAGCTCGTTGTTGTAAAGCCGAACGTCTCCGGTTTTGAATGACACCACGAGGTCTAAGTCGCCATCGTTGTCATAGTCTCCCCAGGCATTGGAGAGTGCCATATTGCCGCCGAAGGTTTCTGCTTGGATGCGAGTGAAATTTGCAGTTAGGTCTTGTGCAATAGATTCAGTAACTGCCAGAGACATCACTAGGGCAGGCAGTAGAGTTATATATATCGATTTGGATCGCACGGAATTATCCTTTGCATCAATGTGGTGTATGTATTGAAATTGAAGAATAGATTCTAGTAAATATACAGGAGTTTTGGGGTTTGGCCATTGTTCGGAGGCGTAAAAAAGCCCGATCATCTCCGATGGTCGGGCTGTTCAATTTGGTGAAGTTATTCAGGCTTTGGTAGTTAAACTGTCAATACCCTGAGGGTGTATCTACCTTTCATTTACTGATGTCGAATTACTTCTCCCTCGACCATGAAGACCACGTCCTCTGCAATATTCGTAGCGAGGTCGGCAATTCTTTCCAGATAGCGCGAGGTGGACAGCAATCCTAGCGCCCGCTTTATCGTCGTGGGGTCTTCTTCTACCAAGGTCTGAAACTCGACATACATCTGCCTGTTAATGTCATCTACCTCATTGTCCATCGCAATGACACTTCTAGCTAGATCGACATCGAGCTTAACCATTGCATCCAGGCTATTCCTCACCATCGTTCGAATATTGTTTGACATGACCTCGCTGAATTCTGGAGGGCTGGGAATAGGTTTCTCGCTAGATAGAAACAGCGCGCGTTTCGCTATGTTGACGGCAAAGTCTCCCATGCGTTCCAGGTCGTTATTCACTTTTAGCACTACCACAATGAATCGTAGATCCATTGCAACCGGTTGATGAAGAGCAAGAATTTTTAGGCATTCTTCTTCGATCATTACCTCTTTGTTATCTATATGGATCTCGTTGCTGATAACTTGATCTGCAAGATCGGGGCGACGATCGTTCAGCGAGAGAATGGCGTTGCTAATTGCGGTCTCAACCATATTGCCCAGTTGCAATATTTCTTTCTTTAGTTTATCCAGATCTCTTTGCAGGTGTCGTGACATGATTTGTTCTCTTCTATCCGAAACGGCCAGTTACATACTCTTCAGTACGTTTTTCCTGAGGGCGAGTGAATATCTGATCGGTTTCTCCGAACTCAATCAGATTCCCCATCTCCATAAAAGCCGTATAATCAGATACGCGGGCAGCCTGTTGCATATTGTGTGTAACTATAACTATGGTGTAGCGAGACTTCAGGTCATACATAAGGTTTTCGATGTGTGCTGTGGATATTGGGTCCAGCGCCGAACAGGGCTCATCCATCAACAACACTGTAGGTTCTATAGCTAATGCTCTGGCAATACACAATCTCTGTTGCTGCCCGCCGGACAGTCCCAGAGCAGAGTCATTCAACCGGTCTTTCACCTCATTCCACAGCGACGCCTGTTTAAGCGAGCGTTCAACTAATTCTGGGATCGAGCCGTCATACTGATTTACTGTCGGTCCCCAGGAAACGTTCTTGTAAATCGATTTGGGGAAGGGGTTGGGTTTCTGGAAAACCATTCCTATGTGCTGACGAACTTCTACGGGGTCCACGCTTTTCGCATACAAATCCTGTCCGTCGAAACTGACTCTACCTTTTAGGCTCACTTCTGAAATAAATTCGTTCATGCGATTTAGTGAGCGTAGTAGCGTACTTTTTCCGCAGCCAGACGGTCCTATAATCGAGGTGATCTTATTCCTTGCGATGTCGAATGAAACGTTCTTTACGGCTGGATTGTCAGAGTAGCATATAGTTACATCATCGATTCCTAGTATTCGCTCGTCTTCAGAAATAGCGACCACCTCAGCAGTGCCGTTCTTGCGCATCTGTTGCGAATTCACTGTAGTTTCTTCTCCATTTTGTGGCGGACAAAAATGGCGACAGAGTTCATCGCCAATAGAACCGTAAGTAGCACGATAATCGCCGCTGCTGCCAATTGATGAAACTCTTCCTGTGGTCTAGATACCCAGTTAAATATCTGAATGGGTAGCGCAGTAAAGGAGTCCATGGGACCTTCCGGTACAAATGCGACATAGGTTAATGCACCTATCATCAGTAGTGGTGCGGTTTCGCCTATCGCGCGCGATAGCGCGAGAATTACTCCGGTCAATATCCCAGGAAAAGAGGCGGGCAGTACATGAGACCATACGGTCTGCCATCGAGTGGCGCCTAGAGCAAAAGCGGCAGATCGTATAGAGATAGGCACAGTCTTGATCGCCTCTCTGCTGGCGATAATAATGACGGGCAGGATCAGTAGGCTCATGGTTAAGGCGCCGGATATCAAGCTGCGTTCTAAGCTCAGGCCGCGCACGAAAATGGTTAGGCCTATGATTCCATAGACGATTGAAGGTACGCCGGCTAGATTTGATATATTCAATTCAATGATGCGAGACAGTAAGTTTTTCTTACTAAATTCCTCTATGTAGATAGCTGTGGCTACTCCTACTGGTATAGCGAAGAATGCCACTAAGCTAATAAGCCAGATAGTGCCGGCCAAAGCGGACTTAATTCCAGCGCGTTCTGGAAAGCGAGAGGGGAAATTATTGAGAAAGTCCCAGTCTAACCAGGATAAACCGTCGGAGAATATTTGGTAGAGGAGTATTAGCAGCAATGCCGTTCCCATCCAAGTAACACAGGCGCAGAATCGAGCAAATATCTTTGCCTTGAAATGACGCTTGTTCAAACTCTCCCGCTGCTTTGGTTTGGAGAGCTCTATTGAAAGAGGCATTATTGATAGACCTCGCGATATCGCTCGAGGATCCACTGGGAAATAATGTTCAATGTCAGAGTAATAACGAATAGCAAGCCTGCCACGGCGAACATAGTTTGATAGGCGACGCCTCCGGCTGGTGTATCTCCCATGCTTACCTGCACGATGTAAGCGGTCATGGTCTGAATGCTTTCCAAAAAAGTGAAAGAAAGATTTGGGGTGGCTCCAGCCGCGAGGGTTACGGCCATGGTCTCGCCTATGGCTCTCGATATAGCCAGAATGAATGATGCCATCACACCGGATAGTCCGGCAGGTACAACGACTTGGCTGGTTACCTCATAAGAAGTAGCCCCAAGCGCATAGGCTCCCTGGCGCAAGGAATCAGGGACCGCCTTTAGAGCGTTGTCGCTCAGTGTGGCTATCATGGGCAGAACCATGATCCCAACCACTACAGCGCCGCTAAGCGCATTGAACACCTGAAGGTCGGGAAATACGACCTTGAGTGCTGGGGTAATAAAAGTGAGCGCGAAGTAGCCGTAAACGACAGTAGGTATGCCGGCTAATAATTCTAATAGTGGCTTGATGACCGCTCTCTTTCCTGCAGAGGCGTATTCGCTCAAATAGATGGCACTTGCTAAGCCTATTGGAATAGAAATTAGGGCGGCTCCAAACGTAACGATTAGCGTGCCCCATAGCAGTGGCAGGACGCCAAAGGAGCTCGGTTTGAACATCGGAACCCAGCTAGTGCCGAAGAAAAATTCGCTGGGTGTAATCTCTTGGAAGAAGCCGAAACTTTCCTTAGCGAGGACGAATACGATGGTAGCCGTAGTAATAATCGATATTAAAGTGCAAAAGCCAAGGCCGCTGTGTATAAGAGGTTCTAGCCAGCGTACTCGGCCTTTGCTAATGCTTTTGAGATGTACAGCAGGAGTTGTCATCTAGAGAAAGTCACTTGTTTTTTGAGCTCCAATGAACGCTAGGGCTTAAGTAAGTCGCGGCTACTTAATAGGTCGTTGTCGCTATAGGCAGATCCAGTATCGTTCTGTGCGATCCTTGATTTGGCTCTCTCGTAAGCCATGTCCGGCAGGGCGATATAGCCAACTTCCGAAGCGAGTAATCCTGCATTGTCTATATAGAAGTCAACGAACGCTCTGACCTCGGGCCGCAGCAGTGCCGACTCACGAACATAGATAAATACAGGACGGGATAGTGGTGCATATTCACCGTTGTTGATCGTCATTTCGCTAGGCGCAACTGGACCATTCCCGCCATCGATAGGAACTATCTTCAATTTGTCTTTGTTTGCAGCGTAGTAGGCAAAGCCAAAATATCCCAAGGCATATTCATCGCCGCTGATACCCCTGACAAGTGCATTATCATCTTCGTTCGCTGTGTAGTCCGGTCGTGAAGCACCAGATGCACCATTAATGGTCTCTGTGAAGTAGTCGAAGGTTCCGGAATCTGTGCCCGGTCCATAGAGTCTAATTGGTTCTTCAGGCCAGTCTGCGCGAATATCGCTCCAGTTTTTGACGCTGCTTCCGGGTTGCCAGATTTTACGTAGTTCGGCAACG
Source organism: uncultured Pseudomonadales bacterium (assembly GCA_949372635.1). Classification (GTDB taxonomy): domain Bacteria; phylum Pseudomonadota; class Gammaproteobacteria; order Pseudomonadales; family Pseudohongiellaceae; genus UBA9145. The sequence continues at coordinate 3,027 of CASIAB010000008.1, read as the reverse complement.
CTGAAGTGGTCTACCCAAGTGTTGCCTGGGTTTACTACAACTGACAATCCATCAAAGGCCACGGGCAGTTCTAGGAATTTCTGATCGCTGGATTGAGCGATCTCAAGTTCGCTCTCCTTGATTGGCCTAGATGCATCATTAATATCGATTTCTCCGGCTAGGAATTTTTTGAATCCGCCACCAGTTCCCGAAACGCCCACAGTTACTCTGACTCTAGGCTGCACTGCACTAAACTCTTCGGCGACCGCTTCGCTAATGGGAAACACTGTGCTTGAGCCGTCAACGGAAACTGTGCCACGCAATCGCTCTGCTGCAAATGCTGTTGTGGTCATCAATGTGAGAGCTAATGTCAGTAAAGTTCCTGTTTTAAAAACCCTGTTTGTATTGGATGTTCTCATAGCTTTTTCGTCGCTCATCATTATTTTCTTTGAGTAGTTCATATCGTAGATTCCTTATATTAAGAAAGGATAAAGATTTGGTTAAGGTCTGTTCTAGCCAGCTTGCAGTTATTGCTAGACAATTTGTTAACAATACCTATTCAATTTTCCAGAAGGTTAAAAATTCAGATTAGAACGACACATCCCACTGGAATCGTAAGCGGTTCTCAGATTCATCAATCCCCAGAAAATTGTCATCCATTTTCAGGCGCGAATAGTCTAAGGTCAGCTTGCTGTTGTGACCGCTAAAAAACCAGTTGGCTCCGATAGTGAACTCATTTCGCGCATTCTCGAACATTATATTTGATGCGTTTGGCTCGTCCACGTAAGCAACTCTTGCAGCTAATTCGAGTGGTGCAGGGAATGACGGGAAGGTGTTATGAAAGAAGTAGCCAGCCTGGACATATCCGCCAGTGAGCTCGCTTCTCTCGCCAGTTAGAGTATCCCGAATTCTTTTACGGTGTAGCTCTTGCTGCGCGGAAAAACCTCGATACTTGAAAGCAAATTCCTGCACAACCTGGCGAATTTCGTACTGGTCTGCAGTGGCATCTGCAGGCTTTTCAAACCCATCTAGATTTCCACAGCCGGAGGATGACCAGCGTGTACAGCTTCCTTGATGCGTCGCACCTGCTATTGCCAAGCTTCCTGTTGGAAGATCAGTGAACTCAACGTCTGTCTGCCGAAACCCCAGGTCCCGGCCGAGAAAATTCCACTGTAGCCGCCCCATGTACATCATATTGTCGTCAGTATTGTTTACACCCCGACCTTCGCCATTAAATACGCCCGCAAAATAGCGCATATCAGCTGGCGAATCTTCGAACAGATGCCCTCTAAGCTGCACTCCAACCTGACGGTCAATAGTAAAAACTCGGTTCACTATTGATCGTTCCACGAATTGCTGTCGACCAGACGAGTCAACGCGCTCTCGGTTTAGATCCACTTTCCATTGGCCAACTCGAATACCACCCCAGTCCCATTTTGCGATATCAACACGCCAGTCAATGACTCTCGAGCTGGCAGATGAGCTGCTGTCATCCACATCTCTGGATGGCTGGAGATCAACTTCAAAATAGTACTGCAGCCAGGGCTGGAATCCATTTCCCCCGATCTTCATTCGTAGCCGACGGGCCTCAAAATTTGACTGATCTTCTGCATTGAAAGATGAAATTTGACGTGGATCCGACCGGACTGGCGTTGTGTAGCGCGTTTGAGCTCGCCATTGCAGATCGGTTCTCCAGTTCCCATCTCGCGTTGCGAACCGAAAACCACTACCTACACGTTCAGCCGTGACTGGAAAATTTGAGTCAATCTGCCTGGCAACTTCAGATGCAACAACCTCTTCAGTTACTTCAGCCAACCGTTCAACAGTAACCGGCGACTGCAAAATATCTTCACTGGTAAGTGACTCGCTTTTAAGGAGCTCATTATGTTGAGCCTGGGTAATAGCACCATTCTGCAACAAGATGTCCAATAACTCTTGATCTGCAGCATAGGCGCCAGATACCGCTTTCAACAGCATCACTGCAAGGAATAAATTCCTGATTTTGAAGGGTGGCAAAGTTAGTTTCATGAGTTCTCTCCAGGCTCTCGCACAATTTCAATCGCAGACCGCATTTGATTAAGATTTTTCATATCTTTCTCGATAATTTTTCAAATTGACAACGAAAGAATAAAGCTCTTATATAAAGCTAAGATAAAGAGAAAATTAATTTCAATCTCAATTGAATTGCCGTAAAGGAATGAAGAGTAAATCGGATTAAAAATAGAGGGCGTCTAGAGGTGTTCAGTTTGTTTAGCCAAGCGGCTTAACTAGCTTGTATGATTATTATTTTTGGCTATCTGGGTAAGCTTCGAGAGGCAGGGTCACAAAAAAAGTGGATCCCAAGCCCGGCTGGCTCTCTACGGAGACGGAGCCGCCATGTTGTTCCGCAATATTTTTCACAATAGATAGCCCGAGGCCGGTCCCTCCCAGTTCGCGAGACCTGGCTTTGTCAACTCGATAGAATCTTTCGAATATACGCTGCTGAAGTTGGGGGCTTATACCGATGCCAGAGTCTTTGACGGTAAGTATTACATCTCTGTTTTCCGACCGTATGGAAATAAGGATAGTACCGGACGTATCAGTATACTTTATAGCATTATCTAAAAGGTTGTCTACGAGTTGGCTGATAGCCTGATAGTCTCCTTTGATGTTCATCGCTATCGCAGGCAGTTCAAGCTTTAAGTCCAGCTGCTTCTCTTTAGTGATCTCTTCGCTGGCTGCAACCGAGCGCTTTGCCACCTTGACTAGGTCTAAGCTGTGAAAGTTCTTCTCTTGATGACCCGATTCCATGCGAGAAATGGTCATGAGGTCAGTTACGAGAGAAGATAGACGCAGGCTCTGGGCATAAACTTTCTTGATAAAGTCGTGTTTCGTCTCTTCCGGCATTTTGGAGTCGTCTAGGATAGTTTCAGTTAAGCCGCGAATTGCGGTGATCGGGGTTTTTAATTCATGTGATGCATTAGCGACGAAATCACGTTTGATTCGCTCTAGATGATCTAACTCGGAGATGTCGTGCAGTACGATGACAGCACCGATTAGTTCCTCCCC
>CASIAB010000007.1 GCA_949372635.1 uncultured Pseudomonadales bacterium | reverse complement strand
ATGAAAATGATTGATCGTAAGTCTAAGCGACGGACTGTGTCGTTTATATTACAAAGCATACCGGCAATACAACAGTAGTCGTCAGAAGCTGTTTAAGAACCCAGTCGATAGCGCAATTTAATAGCGATCGTATCAACAATTCTGTCGTTCCATGACTGCTCGAGGAGATCCTGGAAAGTATTGAAGGAATTGCTCGGCAAGTTGCTTCCCCGAGTATAGACCACGAATAGATCAGACAGTGGAGCGATCTGCCAACGATATCTAGCTTGAAAGGTGAGACGGCTGATAACGAAATCGTCCGGAGTCGTATCAGGATTAGCCACCTGCTGCAGAAAATCTAAACTATTAGGATTTACCTGCCAAAAGCGATTTTCAAACGCCTTGATAGCAGTCCATTGTGCGGTAAGTCTAAGTTGCTGAAACGCTGTTACGAAGTAATTCATCTCCAATTTAGGAGCCCATTGATGGGCTTCGAAGCTTGTGTAGTTACCACCACCTTTGTGTACCAGAAGCGCCTCCCTATCGGTGTAGTTTAGACTAAGATCGGTGGAGAAGCGGTCGTCAGGCCGCCACACGATGCCTGCTCCACCTATTATTCTAGCCGGACCGAGTTCGTCCGTGTCTAAATTCAGACTGAGGTTGTAGGAGATCGACTCTGCTGGATTTGTGCTGTAGCGAACGTTTGCGCCCCAGCGCTCTGGCAAACGAAAGTCGCCCGTGCCGCGCCCCAGCCTGTCATCAACGCGTCTAGGGAAATAACGAAAACTGACGTCGAGGTTATCGTTGTTGAGATAATTGTAGCCACGATTTAGGAACAAGCCCATGCGCACTGGCTGCCCTGAAGTGTTCCATTGATTGGTAAAGAATACGCTGGTGGTTCTCTGGCGAAGTTCAGGAATATCGGATTCTGTTAAGAAATAGCTATAGTCCATATTCATCTGATCGTTTCGTGCCAAGAACCCAAGATCGGAAATATCCAACGTATCGTCTATATAGGTAGAGCGAAGCGTGTGTTGTGCTCCCCTGCGCGGGCGAAAACTCACATCAGCGAAACCACCGGTTCCAGTAACACCCTGCACATCACTATGCATAAATTGACTGTCTACTACCCAGCGGCTGTCCGCTGAAAAGTAATGAGCGTCTATCGAATTAACAGTGGCATCGATCTCAGAATGGGAAACGTCTGTGCCCATCCAGCCCAATGCCCGACGACCACCCGCGCTGGTGTCTTCGTATAACACTCTAGCTATGGTGAAGTCACGCCCCTCAGCCTGCAAATTAACTCGAGAGCCATCAGCAAGTGTGCCCCGAATTTCGCTATCGTCTTCTGAGGCGAGTAAGGTTCCATAGCGCCAGTTGCCATTCTGACCGGCCAGTTTTACTGCGCCCAAGAGTTCCGTATTTCTACTTAAATCTGTCGGCACTACACTTACGTCACTTGGCACATCGTACAATGCAGCAGCACCTATACGGCGCGTGTTTAATAGCGAGATAGGGCCGCCTGGGCCGCCTCGACCAGAGGTGCGTGGCGAGGTATTGAAGATGTCCTGCCCTTCGAGGAAAAAGGAACGCCTCTCAGGAAAAAATACTTCAAACGCGGTCAAGTTGACCACCACATCGTCCGATTCAACATTACCGAAATCTGGATTCAGCGTAGCGGACAGGAGAGTGTTCGTTGTAGGTCTCCAGAAAATCTCAGTTCCAACTTTGAATTCAGTCTCGTTTGAAATATTGTCTACGACAGTCGAGGCAAAGGGGTAATAGGTAAGCTGTCTGCGTGGCTCTATGTCCCTGAGTTCGTATTTCTGGAACGCGGACAAATACTGATTCACGGTACGAGGTAGTGGTGGATTGGACCAGGCCTCGCCACCGAGATGCCCGACCTGCCGCTCGAAATAGAACCCGACCTGCCGCACATCTTCTACCTGGGGCAGTGGCATCATGGCCCAGGGAATGTAGTACTCCACGCTCCAACCGTCGTCCAACGCCTGAGTGCGACCATTCCAGGATCCATCCCACTGCATGTTCATTTGACGTTCTGGGAGTAGCGATGCATCGGTCAATGAATCGCCGAGATTGATGCGTAGAAAATATCCGTACAGGCCGTCACCTGAAGCATCTATACCCACCACGAAGCCATCGCGATCGAGCTGTGTGTCTCTAGAGGTCATGCGCGCAACTAGTGTGCCGGGGGGTTGATAATTAATCGCAGAGATATAGATCCCCTGTTCGGTATAGAACATCCGAATATGGGTCTCGTAGACAGCGTCTGCCAGTGTGTCAGGATTGATGACCTTCATGCCGTCGATCACCGGCAAGTTATCCCAAACTGCCTCGTCGACGAATCCGTCGAGGTTAATATTGGCAACGCTTTCGTCTAAACGCGTCATCTGCGGTATAGATTGTTGAGCTAGAAGTGGCCATGACAGCAAGGAGAAGGATAGACCAAGGCAAGCGCGCAAGAAGGTAACTTTCATTTTTTCACTCTGAGGTGGCTTTTCATCGCTGCGACCAATACTAGCTCGGTCAGGCAAGATAATAGTGGAATCACTATATCCTATCCATTTCAAGAATTAACAATCGGAAACAAATAGTCACAAGTTTACTCTAGATGCAGCGCTGCCTCTTTAGGGGCTTGCGGGTCAAAACTAGTTATTTGCCATATTTCGTCACTATTGACCTGCAACCTGCCTTTATACGGCCCATCGCTTGTCAGATTACTGCGTTGTAATACACGCTAATCTACTATCAATTGCTAAGGAGTATCCGGTGAAACTGTTCAAAAAGACTCAGAATTGTCTGTTCGTTGAGGAGAAGACGTATAAATGGGCAGCGAAGAAATCGGTCATGAGTGTTCATCTAATTACGGTAGCTGTGCTGTGCCTACTTGCAGCATTTCTCTTTAGTACGCTGCGCTAGCGCGCTTGCAGGACGGCCTCTGCGGTTAGCCGCTGATCATCACGCTGAATATCCAAGCGAACGGTATCCCCGGGTGCTGATTCCCTCAGTAGGTTGGAATAGACCTGAAGATCCGTCATAGGTTGCTCATTGTAGTTGAGCAGAATATCTCCAGCTCGAAGTCCGGCCTGCTCTGCAGCTCCGCCTGGAGTAACATCACTTATGCGCACTCCAGCACCCGAAAAAGCAAAGTCTGGCACAGTGCCCAGACTCGCAGATCGCTCTCCGCTCGCACCGGCAACTCTTGACTGCACTCTCACAGGAACACCCGCAAGCGTCACTCGCAGCGGTTCAGTATTATCCGCGAGATAGACCGCAGCCTCTTCTAGCCAGAGCGCCACATCAGCCATACCAGCCAGATCGAGCGTGTCTGCACTGTCACTCAGTTGATGATAATCCTCATGAACACCGCTAAATAGATGGATAGACGGTATGCCAGCATTCAGGAAGCTTACATGATCGCTGCTAGCAATCGTGTTGGCAGGAAAACTGGAATTTACACCGATGGTGAACCCGATGCCTTGTGCCATAAAGGGCCATTCATAGGCGCTATCGGTGGCGAATACTTGTAGGTCTCTGCCATCGAGACGCCCCACAGCGTCGAGATTGATCATGGCGTAGAAGCCTTCAGCGCTGAAACCAGCGGGAGGGTTGTCTACAAAATATTTTGAGCCGAGTAAGCCGGATTCTTCTCCGCTGAATGCAACGAAAAGAATCGGTCTCTGCGGCGTGAAAGCGCGCACGAGTTGATTCGCTACTTCTATCAACGTAGCGATACCAGACGCGTTGTCGTCTGCGCCCGGGAAATGACGCCCCGATTGAGCATCGATACCTAGGTGATCATAGTGTGCGGCTATAATCACAGGTTCATCACTAAGCGAAGGATTCACGCCCGGAATCATGCCGACGATATTCGTCATCTTGACATTGCCTTTCCCAGCAACACTTTCACTCCATACTTGACTATAGGTTCCATTAATAGTTTGTAGTCCGGCGGCTCGAAATTGTCCTGCAATGTATTGCGCAGCCAGATCGATGCCACTCGTCCCTAACCCTCTACCTTGAAATTCTACGGAACTCAGCTTTGTCGTGTGCTCTCTTAACTGATCAACCCGATACTTCGAAGGAAGCACGGTAAGCGGCTCCTGCACAGGTAGAATCTCGAAATTTACCCCGACCTGAATACCTGGCTTGATCCATTGCATAGGTGAATCCGGGCTCGACCAAACCCCTTTTACATCGTTCGTAGGCTCATCGCCCAAGAAACTCAGATAGGAATATTTCCCGTAGTGCGGCAACTTCTCGGTCATTCCGGGCATCGCTATCATCTGGTTTACATCGATGAAACCCAGGGCGAGATCCGAATTGGTTGGATGGCGAGCAACGAGCACACTGCTTCTGTCTGCAAACTCTACATCTGATCCACCCATGAGAATTCCCGCTGGACTCATCTGAACCCCATACAGCTCACTCGCAGCGAATACAGATTGTGCAAACGGATTGTCGCGCCCGAGTACCCACACCGACCTATCCTGCGGTAGTTCTGCGATATCTTCTGCATTTACGATCTGCGCATCGACACCCGCGGCAAAGGACTCAACCATCAGCGCCCAGTACTGTCGGTTCGCTTGCGGCAATACAAAGCTAATAGACTGGGCACCGAATAATTCGCCGATAGTAGGAGGCGTCTCTTCCCTATCCAAAGTTCGGAATACGTCAAAATAAGGGTCGACCAATACAGCCTGCAGTTGATCGTAGTTATCAGCCATGACGCCTTCGAGTCGCTGAGTAATATCGATGTCATATATTTTCGGAATATCGTTTCCTTCGTAATAGAGCGCAACTGGAACTCTAAGTGCGTAAGGATCTCCTGCCTGAATCTGCGCGAACATTATTCGAGCACGATCACCAATGACCTCTTCCACTGAGATAGATAACTCTGGCGCGCCAGTTCGATCAACCCACTGACTGAAGAAGCCGCTAAGGTCCAAGCCACTTAACACGGAAAAATGTAGCGAGATATCTTCGAATGTCGCACGTTTGAATTTGTAGTCCTCATAGAACTGTCGCAGCCCTGCCAGAAATAGTTCATCCCCCATCTGAATTCGAAGCATATGCCAGAGCATAAGGGTCTTTCCATAGCCTACTGCTTGGGATGCCGCCGAGTTACGCGAGGTAAATTGTGAGAGAGGAAAGTCTGTTCCTTCGGCAACGTAGTTCTTGTACCTTGCCAGCATTTCTTTTCGATACTCATGCCCCAAGCCATCCATTTCTCGGAACAAATGGTCGGCAAGATAAGCCGTTAAGCCTTCACTCCAGTTTCCTGTCTCGTAGTCAGGATAGACTCCGTTGCCCCACCAGTTGTGTAGAATTTCATGCGGGTAGGAAGACTCGAGTATGAAGGGGAAACGAATCACTTGTTCGCCGAGGAGGGTAAACGACGGCATCCCGTAACCGGTTTCCCAAAAATTTTCGATTAAGGCAAACTTGCTATAAGGGTATTCGCCGAGTAGTGGTTCGTATAAAGCTAGGTAACGTCCTGTCGCATCCATGTATTTAGTTGCAAGATCCGAATCCGGTGTTCGCAGGTAGGCAAGAACTTCAACATCATCAGCTTGTTGTGAATACTCGGTGAAATTAGCCGCGATCAGATAAACCTCTTCCATGGGCTGATCACTTTTCCAGCCGTTGCCACCAAGGCGATCCCCTTGGCTAACTGCAGTCCAGCTACTCGCTGAATCGGCGAACTCTACCTGCACGTCGAAACTGATCAAGTCGCTTCCAAAGTCTGCAACCCAGACGCTCCCCTTGTTCAAATAGACGCCTTGCTCGCTGATAGTGCCTGAGCTCTGGGCAAAGCTCTGCGCATACTCAGCGCTTGTCTGTTCGGCGGTATCGAATATCGTCCCGCTATAGATTAGAACTAACTGATTTGAATTTCTGCGGCTTGGACTGATGCTGTACACGGTCGTTGCTGCGGCCAGACCACCAGTATTGTTGATCCCTGGTTCATTCTCTGCCGGATCGGTTGCAAGTACTTGGAGGCGCCTGGGATTATTGCTGATACGAAGATTACTGTTCAGCGAGAAGCTTAATGGCGAGGCCAGCATCGAATCCGGTAGAGTAACGGTGTCCTCTACCGAGAGCGACTGATTCTGTGGATCGAGGATTACTTTAAGACTATGGTGGACAAGCGCTGGCTCAGTTTGCACTGCACCTGCAATCTGCGCCGATACTGTAGCCATTAAAAATGAGAGTGCGCCGCACAGGCTTAAACCAACAATAACTGTTCGATGCAGCACGCTTTTTGAAATCCTGTTTGTCATAACATTCTTGGACACTAAGAGACGCGGCTAGGATTACAGCCCCAAAAGCTGCAGTGCTTGTTGGTGATTCCAATCGCTCATGTGAATCTGTGAGGTTCCATCAGCAGTGCGCGTAGTACTCCAGGCCAGCTGACTTCCATCGGGTGAGAATACCGGAAGGATATCTGTGCCTGCAGTATTGGTTACACGAACTGGAGGATTCATTCCTATCGGGTCTATCATGAACAGTTCAAAATTCGCATTACCAAGGATATTGCTGGAATAGATAATATAGTCGCCGCTTGGATGATAGTAGGGGCCCCAGGAGACCATCGCATCTGCGGTCAATTGGCGCTGACCACTGCCGTCTACATTCATAGTCCAGATCTCTGCAGAGTTACCATCTGGATTAAAGCGACGCCACACAACCTTGTTATTGTCTGGGCTAAAGAAAGGACCGCCATCGTAGCCAGGCGAATGAGTAATCTGCCTAACGTTCGATCCGTCTGCATCCATTATGTAGAGGTCCATGAAATACGACGCGTCGTCGTCAAAAAGTTTTTGCTCAGCCTGACTCAAATTTCGCAGATAGGCCTCTCGGTTTGACGCGAATAGAATCTGGCTACCATCTGCTGAATAGGAACCCTCAGCGTCATAACCATCGGTGCTGGTAAGGTTCACTAGGTTATTGCCGTTACTGTCTGCCTGATAGATATCGTAGTGTCGGTCGTAGTCCCATCCATAGGGGCGGCTGATTCCACTCTCACGAATCGCTATCTCCTCTGCCTGCTTAGAGCGCGCATCTGGATCCTCATGTGTAGAGGAAAACATCACCAAATCTAGAGCCGGATGAATCCATGAGCAAGTAGTAAGCCCAATTCCGGGAGACACCTTTTGTGAGCTGCCATCCACTAGATTTAAGATGTAGATTTGGTAAAAGGGATTGTCGCCAGCGGTTTCGCTCTGGTAGATGAAACGGTCACCATTTGCACCAAAATAGCCCTCTCCAGAACGCAGGCTACCTTCTATCAGTTGATGAGTGTTTGAGAGCAGCTGATCTTCATTATCGCTCTCCATTAATTCATTTGCCGGCTTCGGCGCGTAGTAGCTCGCAGCAGCCACGCCGTCCGGCTCACTGTATGAGCTCGCGCCATCACTCCCATCCTGGGCTATAGCCACAGCAGAAAGTCCGAGATATCCGGGTAAGATAAAGCTAATCGCGATCAGAGCCTTGTTGAGCTTTTTTCGACAGGTCTTGTCCATAATGTTGTCCGGTCCAAAATTTGATATGTGGTCTTTCATATTGATTCTGTCCTGAGTCTATCGGCTATACACTAGTCAAAACGGAAATTTTCCTGTTGGGGGAACACTCCAAACAAGCCGCCCGTATGGATGAAAACCACATTTTTTGCGCCCGGTAGCTGCCCTACGTCGCCTTTTTGAAGCTCGGTTACCATGCCATGAAAGGCTTTTCCTGTATAGACAGGGTCTAAAAATATGCCCTCACTGCGGGCTAAGACCGCAATACTATCAAAAATCTCAGGGCCTGCAACACCATAGCCTGGACCCATATAGCCCTCTACAGTTTTTATATTCATCTTATCCTCATCGAATTCTTGATTGTATCGTTGCTTCCAAAGCGACACATCTTCACGAATCTTCCGCTCAAAGTAAGCAGCATCATCGCTGACATTAAAAGCTACCGCCTGACTCTTCATACCTAGTAGTTCAGTGCCGACAATCAATCCTCCCTGAGTTCCTCCAGAGCCAGTAGCGGTAACTATATATTCAGGCTCTATCTTCAAATTTAGAAAATCCTGGTTTAGTTCTTCGCTGGCCTTTATGTAACCCCAGAGCCCAACTTCGTCACTGGCTCCAACTGGAATGAAGAAAGCTTTTCGGTCCCCTGAAGCATAGAGGGCCTGTAATTCTGTCGCCAAGTCCTCATGACCGCGCCATTGACCCTGGCTCAGGTAGCTGATCTCGGCTCCACAGAGATAGTCCATTAGCAAATTACCTTCTGGCACCTCAGGTTTCTCGCCGCGAAGGATAAGATGTACTTTCATACCTAATCGCGCCCCCAGCACGGCGGTAGCTCGACAATGATTCGATTGGATGCCTCCACAAGTAATCAAGGTGTCACATGCTCGATTCTTCGCCTCAGCAATACAGAACTCTAGTTTGCGTATCTTATTTCCGGAAACTTCAGTGCCAGTAAGTTCGTCACGTTTGATCCAGATAGTCGTATCTTTAAAACACTTGGAGAATCTTTCCAGCTTTGTAATGGGTGTAGGCAATTGTGCGAGTTCTATTCTTGCCGGCCATTTGATCATTTGAAGCGTCTCTGATTAATTCGAGTTAAAAAAAAACGGAACAAGAGCTAATCCGATTCCGTTTCTACGTTGTTTCATTCTGGTAGCCCAGCTAGCGGCTTCAAAACAATCTTATGTTACTTTTTTGTCTTGCACTACTTCTTAGCTGCGTCGTAAGTCTCAACACCACCGGCTACACTCGGGGCCGAGGCCTCTGTGGTATCGAGCGGCTTCAAGGCTTCGCTGTACAAAAACAAATCTGTGAGCACGGCGCGGAGGTGTATGGACGCATTTAGATTGTCCACGATCTCCGATCCGATTTTTTCTTGATTAAGAATGAAACGGATAGCAGCTCCAGCATTTCGACAATCGCTAGCGATTACTTGCTCGAAATCATCCTTGCTATCAGAAAAAGCAGTCGAGATGTTTTTCATCCCGGCTAAAATTCCTTCGATGATGGGCCTGGCATGAGGACCAGGCCCCGTCTCATTTTGTGCGGGTCGTCCCTGAGCGGCAAAAGCCAACAGAAACTCGTAGCCAGATTCTATGGCTTCTATATCGTCTTCTATCACAGCAAATTACTCGTTAATCGTTTCAGTTCCATATCAAACAGCGATACGAAAGGATTTAGTCGGCTTCCCTTGGAGACCATAAACTCGTGTCATGGTTTGCCGTCATCTCATCTTCCGACATCCAACCAGATACCATAGAACGTGTATAGAATAATTTTTCTGGTCTCAAAGCGAAATATATATGCGTTGAAGCAAGAGCTACTAGCGCAAGAGTAGAAAGACCGTGCAATAAGAACATCAGACCGAGCGTGTCTTCTGCCAAGCTATTGGTTCGATCCCAAAATGGAGTGTCGATCTGCAAGAACAATAAAATACCAGTGGCAATAACCGCCAGCACTACTACTGTTACTGCCCAATGCATACCCTTCTGCTCGAAGGTATATTTACCCGGCTTCTGCGCTGAATCAAATGGTTCGCCGAAATCTTTCGGACCTAGGATCATAGACTTAAAGTCTTGCCAGAAAAGGGAACGAACAATATGAAATACCACCACGAAAGTAAGCAAGAGTCCGGCGATCCAATGAATATTCAACCAAGCGATACGGAGACCCAGAATTGGAGCTACACCTGTAGCAATCAAAACCAGAATGCTCGCTGCCATTACCCAATGAAATAGCCGGTCAATAGTCTCGTGACGAAGCACTCTTCGCCCTTCCGACGAAGGCTTGTCCATCTTCTTATTGGCTAAAGCAGCCATGATGATCGCGTGGGTTGCTAGCAGGACTAAAACAGCGACCGCAACAACCCAGAGTAAATCCCATGAAACACCGAGAATAACTTCCTCGCCCCAAACATCGCGCTTATAGCGGACAATTTCTCCCACAGTGCTTACCTCTTATTTCTTATGATTATTATTTAGTTTGTAATTAGTCGACTAGAGAAAACCTGAGGTTTAACCTCGGATCGCTCGCTTAACTAGATTTTCCATTAATGGCACTTTGAAATGATTGTAGTTCAAAGGCCTTGCGCCCTCAGTGGACATAGCCGCAACTTGATCGGCTAATTCATCTGAACGTTGTTGTCCGCGAATAGCATTCTCTACGGCCTCCAGGCGACGAGGTGTACATTCAACTGCACCGCAAACTATGCGAGCATCTGTAATCGATCCGCCTGAAACTTTAATCGCCGCAGCAACATTTACTAGGGCAAAGTCCCATACATTCCTATCGGCGACTTTCTCGAAGTAGAACTCTGCATTTGCCCACTCATTGGGTAAGCGAACCGCTGTCAGAATCTCTCCTTCATTCAGCACTGTCATATTGACGATGTCGCGATCAGGACCTACAAAGAAATCTTGAGCAGGAATCAATCTCTCTCCACTAGCACTAGCTACGACCATAGTTGCATCAAGAGCGACTAAAGCAGGGGCAGTATCCGAAGGACTTACCGCAACACAGCGGCTCGCTCCGAAGATAGCGTGTTCACGATTCAAGCCTTCTGGAGAATCTGCATAACAAATATTGCCACCGGCGCGATAACAATCGAGTCCACGGCGGTAATACCAGCAACGTGCGTCTTGGTTCAGATTGCCGCCCAAGGTTCCTACATTGCGAATCTGTGGGCTAGCGACCTTGCTGGCCGCTGTTGCGAGAAGACCAAACTTGGATTTTACCAGTGGATGATTGGCGATGTCTGTGAGCGTTGTTACTGCGCCGATTTCAATACCGTCTGCAGTTTCCTTAACTCCTTTCCAGGCATCGATCTGAGCTATCTCGATCATGGCTGCAGGAGACTTGTTGCGGTCTTTCAACCAGCCATAAGTGTCCTGACCGCCACCAACTATCCAGCCGTCTCTACCTAGAGTACTTGCTAAATCCAGGGCATTTGCTTCATCAGTAGGCTGATAAAGTTCGATATCGGGCATTACGTCATGTGATGTGGCTGGCATATCAACCTCTGAAATTATTTTGAGCAAGTGGGGTCGCGTCTTCCGAAATCCCTGCTATATGGTTAACAATCATGTCTGTAGTCACAGGAGCGGCGTCGAACATATGTCCACCTAGTGCGTCTGAGATTGCAGCGTTTAATGCGGCAGATACCGCTCCCATTGACGGCTCACCAATACCTCTGGCGCCTACAGGGTTTTCTGGGTCAGGCAGATCTACCCAACCGGTTCCAATTTTTGCTGGCGTATCAAGATAAGTAGGTATCTTGCTCTGCCAAAAGCCGGCACTAGCTGGTAGGCCATTCTGCGGGTCATATAAGTGTCTCTCGAGCGCTGACAAACCAATACCCCAAACCGCACCACCTACCAACTGATTCGCTAACCCTTGCGGATGAACAACTGTTCCACATTCCGCAATAGTCACCATGTCTAGAATCTCAAACTTGCCAGTCTCTTTGTCCAGTTCGATTTCAGTAAATGTAACTGTAAATCCTGGAGGATTATTACTGTGACGAGGATCGTGATAGATACCCATCAAGGCAGAGCCGGCTAGTCGGGAAACCGACAGTGTAGTGAGCGTATTCAATTCTTCAGGTAAGTCAGATTCACCAGAGAACTTACCACCAAGCTCTATGCCACGCTGAGCAACCTCTGCATAGGTCATGCCTGCTGAGCTATCCGCGATCTGATAGATTCTAGAACCATCAATTTCGTAATCAGCAATCTCACCGCCTAGGTCCATCGCAGCGATTTCTTTCATCTTTGCTAGCAGGTCTTGCGCTGCACCAAAGCAGGTTCGAGTGTTAGTGAAGATAGAGTTGCTGCCATCTTGTGGTGATGTAATCGGAAGATGTCTATCGGTGCGTCCGGTGACAACATCGCAGTTTTCCCAATCCATCTTCAACACTTCCGCAGCCGCGCGAGAAGTCGACGCATAAGAATAAGTGCCCAGATTGCCTACACCGTTGTGTACCTGCAGCCGTCCATTTGCCATCAGACGAACTATTCCGTCCATACCGCTTCTGCCCGCATTGTGATAGCCCTGGCCAATGCCAAAACCTGTTACCTTGCTGCCATTTACCTGTCTGGCACGTCCTTTCTTGCCTTCCCAATCAAACTGCGCCGCACCTTGCGCAAGCGCTTCCGGCATATAGGCGCTAGTAAAAGGCTGGCTCCTTGGTCCACTTACATCGCCGTTCTGTGCAGCGTTAAGCTTGCGAATTTCTAGGCGATCCAGCCCAAGTTCTTCGGCTGCCTTATCCATAATAGGCGCCATTACGGCCATGATCTGATTTTCGCCTGGCCCGCGCTGTGCACCGCGATGACCCGTATTAGTCCCTATAGAAGTGTTGCGAAAGCGCATCGCTTCTGTCTGATAGAGTGCACTTACTCCCGCGGCAGCAGAGTTGGCGTCACCGCCGCCGCCCTTGCCACCATTGTCGGATATGCAGTACATGTCCATTGCGGACATAGAGCCGTCGGACTTGAACCCAACTTTGATCCAGCCTTGCAGACCCTGCCTAGCTCCGCCGATGGTGAATTCTTCTTCACGCGTTACACGCATCATCACTGGCCGATTAATTTTCTGTGAAAGTTTGGCTGGAATCGCCATGCTTGGGATACTTCCCGCACGAGCTCGCTGACCAAAACCACCACCAGTTGCCTCATTGATGAAGACGAAATCTTCTAAAGGCACACCCACGATTGCCGCCATAGGCTCAGCGATTGCGCTCAGGCTCTGGGAAGTACCGTGTAGGAAACATTTTCCATTTTCCCAGTAGGCCATGGCGCTTCTTGGTTCCATGGACATATGTGGATAGCCGGCAGTTGAAAAAGTGGTCTCATGTACGAAATCGGCTGCGGCAAAGCCTGCTGCAAGATCGCCGTATTCCCAGCTTTGCAGTGCCTCAGCCGTTGGCTCGTTACCACTTCTAAAGCTAGCAACTTGATCTGCAGTCCATTTTTCCTCTGCAAAACCTTCTCTGAAGATGAAAGTATTGCCGCCATTGTAAGCATTGGCTCCACCTTCCTGAAGGCTGTCCAGTGGATCTAGGACAAAAGGTAATCTTTCGATTGTCAGTGAAATTGCAGCGATTGCGTCCTCGGCAGTTTTCTCATCGATAGCTGCCACTGCAAGAATAGGCTCACCCATGAGAGTAGGCTCATTCGTTAAAAGTTTAAGACCCGGGCTCTGTGGTTCGCCATCTGGATACACGTCGTCGGCTGTCAAAATACCAAACACGCCTTCCATCGCAAGAGCTTCAGAAGCGTCAATGTCGACAACTCGACCGTGAGGAACGGGGCTAGTCAGTAAACGGGCGTACACCATGCCATCGCGAGCATAGTCTTCAGAATACTTGATGCGGCCTGTAACCTTGCCAGGCACATCTGGTGGAACGAAGTCTTTACCAATATGCATATAAGCCATGTTGATTATCCTATTTGTGCTGCGCGCATGACGCCGTTAAGGTAAGAATCATAAGAACCACAACGGCAGATATTGCCTGACATAGCTTGTCGTGCTTCTTCTCTTGTTGGATTAGGGTTAGATCGCAGTAAACCAACTGCGGACATTACCTGGCCTGGTGTGCAGTAACCGCACTGCGGGGAGAGTTCATCCACAAAGGCCTGCTGTACGGGGTGAAGATCGCCGTTTGCCGCTTCTAGGCCCTCTACTGATTCGACTCGCATATTCTTTACTGAGTGAGTCAATACTGAACAAGCATAGCTTGGGACGTCATCTACAAGGACGGTACACGCGCCACATTCGCCGCGATTACATCCTAGCTTTGTGCCCGTAAGGCCCAGCTTGTAGCGCAGGGTAGATGCCAGTGTCTCCTGCGGAGCCACGTCTACATTACGCATCTGGCCGTTTATGTTTATTCTGATCATACGTTCCACTGCACCAGCAGGTCTTGATTGACCATTGGCCGAGTACCAGATTGTGGTTGAAGTGGCAGCTGCACCAGAGGCTATTACCCCTTTGATAAAGCGTCTACGGGTTAGTTTTGGATTCACGATTTACATTCGCCTCCGTAATGTGGACAGGAATTCTGATTTTGAATTGTTCAATCTAAATGAGAACTATTCGCATAAATTGTTTTTCATATTAGGTAGTTAGCGGCGTTAGAATAGATCACCTTTTGCTTTTTATCAAGCAACTGAAAACCGTGAACGGCATGTATTTTGGTCGTTTACGCTAATCTCACAAATACCTACCGCGGAATTCTCCTGCATTCACGAACATATCTCTAACTCATCTTAAAACTCGAAAGAAAGTCCACCTTCGCCCCCTATCGCTCGCTCATGATTTGCGCTGGCTTTACTCGAGATAATTGAATTATATTATGACAATATGTTTTCAATATTGCCAATCGCGAAGCCCGTCTATCTTGACATATTCTTTTGCAGTGGTATTGTATTTGGCCTCTTCCGTAGAGCTCAAGTATCGTTGTGCAACTTGTTTAAAGGGGAGCAGATTGAATAATCAGGCCCTATCGAGGGGACCTCTGATCAATTTCAGCAGCGTAGTACCGCCTTATGACTCAGGAGACCCCGTCTCGCTGAGGTAGGAAGGTGCGGGAATAGGAAAAGAACTGATTAGCAGCTACTGCACGAGACCTAATGACTATGAGCAACGAAAACCGCATCCCCCTGAAGTTTGGGTATCCTGAAAAAACAGGACTCTATGACCCATCTCAGGAAAAAGATTCCTGCGGCGTAGGATTCGTTGCAAACATAAAGGGTCAACCTAGCCACCAGATAATGTTAGATGCCTACCACCTCAACTCCCGCATGGATCACCGCGGGGGTTGTGGCTTCGAAGCGAATAGCGGCGATGGCGCGGGCATCTTGATGGCACTACCTAACAGCTTCTTCCAAAAAGTGGCAAAAATCGAATTCGATACCGATCTGCCAGATGCAGGTCAGTTCGCGGTGGGCAACATATTCCTTCCGCAGATAGACGAAGAAAGACACATCTGCCGCGAGGCGATTAATCAAATTATAGCCGAGGAAGGCCAGTCCCTTGTTGGCTGGAGAGTAGTACCCATCGACGCCAAGGGTGCCGATGTAGGGCCTGCCGCTCTAATGGCACAGCCAAGAATCGAGCAGCTCTTTGTAGCCGCCGGTGCAGACCTGGATCAAGAACAATTCGAAAGAAAGCTCTACGTTATTCGCAAGCGATTTACGCACCGCCTGCGACAGGACACTTCTTTGATAGAGGCGAAGCAAGTTTACGCTTGCAGTCTGTCCACTAAGGTCATCGTTTATAAGGGCATGCTAACCCCTGGCCAGTTATTCCCTTTTTATGGAGACCTTACTAATCCCGATTTCGAAACCCATATGGCGATGGCGCACTCACGCTTTAGTACCAATACTTTCCCGTCATGGGATAGAGCGCAGCCGAATCGTTTCATGAGCCACAACGGTGAGATCAATACCCTCCGTGGCAACGTCAATGCGATGGTAGCTCGTCAGGGCAAGGCCAAAACAGATGTGTTTGGCGACAAGCTCAAAACTATTTTCCCAGTTATTGATGACGACTGCTCGGACTCAGGCAGCTTCGATGCTGTTTTGGAATTCATGCTTATGTCGGGCCGATCGTTACCTGCCTCAGTGATGATGATGATTCCCGAAGCCTGGCAATCCGACACAAACATGGCTCAGGCTAAGAAAGACTTCTACGAATACCATTCCGCGTTGATGGAGCCTTGGGACGGACCGGCATCCATCGTGTTCTCGGATGGTCACTACATGGGGGCAGTGCTTGACCGCAACGGACTGCGCCCAAGCCGTTACTACGTAACCCATGACGACAAAGTCATCATGGCCTCAGAAGTTGGCGTGGTGCATGTCGATCCCGAAAATGTAAAACTAAAAGGCCGCCTGCAACCTGGCAAGATGTTTTTACTAGATTTCGAAGAAGGACGCCTAATCCCAGACGAAGAATTAAAGAACACGATTGTCAGTAAGAGGCCCTATGGTGAATGGCTTGCCGAGCAAAAAGTTACACTTGGCCACTTAGCTAGTGGCAGTGCCGCGCGCTCCTTAGACGGCGAAAATATTCTGCAACGCATGCAGGCTTTCGGTTACACCACCGAGACGATGCAGTTCATGTTGATACCTCTTGTTACTGAGTCGCGGGATCCACTGGGCTCCATGGGAAATGACTCGGCGCTTGCTTGTCTCTCCGACAAGCCCCGGATGATTTACGATTATTTCAAGCAGCTGTTTGCGCAGGTTACAAATCCCCCTATCGACTCGATTCGTGAAGAGATTGTTATGTCGCTTCGCTGTTTTATCGGCCCGGAAGGCAATCTATTACAAACCACTCCCGAACAGGCACACCGCCTAAGCCTCGATCACCCAATCCTGTCCAATCAACAGCTCACTGATATTCGCGACATTGACTATCGCGGCATGAAGACAAAGTTGATTGATAGTACTTTCGACAATGGCGAAGAAAATGGCTTCGAGAACACCTTAGATCGTATCTGCGCAGAGGCTGAAACAGCTATCGATGACGGCTTTGCATTCGTCATAGTTTCGGACCGACTTACATCCGCCTTACGGACTCCTCTTAGCGCGTTACTCGCCTGTGGTGCGGTGCACCAATACCTGATCAAGGCGCGCAAGCGAACGCAAATCGGTTTGATAATAGAAACTGGCGAGGCAAGAGAAGTACATCACCACTGCCTGCTAGCTGGTTATGGCGCGGATGCCATTAACCCTTACCTCGCCTTCGAAGCACTGTGGCAAGCTCAGCAGGAAGGCTTTCTTGGCGCGTTGTTCGCCGATGAGGACGCTCTTGTTGCTGGTTACAAGAAAGGCGTGGCTAAGGGCATATTGAAAGTCATGGCGAAGATGGGCATCTCAACGTTACATTCTTATAAAGGCGCACAAATTTTCGAGGCCGTTGGCTTGGCAAACGATGTCATCCAACGTTGTTTTACCGGCACAGCTTCGCGAGTACAAGGCGTCAACTTTGACGTAGTTAAGCAAGAAACAGAGCGTCGTCATGCATTGGGCTTTCCAAAGCGCGACAGCGACCGTATTCCTGTACTTCCGAATCCGGGAGATTTTCACTGGCGCTCCGGTGGCGAAGCACACATGTGGAACCCAGGCACTATTGCAAACTTACAAATTGCGGCACGCACCAACAGCACGGAAGCCTATGCGGCCTTTGCGAAATTTTCAAACGAAGACGCAACGCGACGTTGCACGCTCAGAGGCCTGTTAAAATTCAACCACGTCCCTAGCAAGGCGATTTCGATTAACGAAGTTGAGCCGACTAGTGAGATCGTAAAGCGATTTGCAACGGGCGCGATGAGCTTCGGTTCGATCTCGGCAGAGAGCCACGAAACACTGGCGATTGCGATGAACCGCATGGGCGGTAAATCGAATACGGGAGAGGGCGGTGAAGATTCCCAACGCTTTAATGTGCTCTCCAATGGCGATTCGAAGCGCTCGGCTATCAAGCAGGTCGCCTCCGGAAGATTCGGTGTTACCGCTTGGTATCTAACTAACGCCGACGAGTTACAAATAAAGATCGCTCAAGGTGCTAAGCCTGGAGAAGGCGGAGAACTTCCTGGCGGAAAGGTAGATGAGAAAATCGCGCGTATCCGACACTCTACCCCTGGCGTGGGACTTATTAGCCCACCGCCTCACCACGATATTTATTCGATAGAAGACATCGCTCAGCTGATTCATGACCTGAAGAATGCGAATCGCAAAGCGCGTATCAGCGTGAAGCTAGTTGCCGAAGTTGGTGTTGGCACGATCGCAGCCGGTGTAACCAAGGCTAAGACCGATCACCTCGTCATTGCCGGACACGATGGTGGCACTGGAGCATCTCCCCTTACCTCCATTAAGCATGCAGGCCTGCCTTGGGAATTGGGCGTGGCAGAAACCCACCAGACGCTTGTTATGAATAATTTGCGTTCTCGTGTCACCCTGCAGACCGACGGTCAATTGAAAACCGGACGTGACATCGCCATTGCTGCATTACTCGGCGCAGAAGAATACGGATTCTCCACCGCGCCGCTGATCACTCTCGGGTGCATCATGATGCGCAAGTGCCACCTCAATACCTGCCCAGTCGGAATCGCTACTCAGGATCCCGAACTGCGCGCCAAATTTAAGGGAAAACCCGAGCACGTGGTTAACTACCTGTTCATGGTTGCTGAAGATATGCGCAGCATCATGGCGGAGCTAGGCGTTCGGACCGTCAATGAAATGATCGGGAGGGTAGACCTCTTGAAGGCCGACGATGCTATCGATCACTGGAAAGCGGATGGCCTAGACCTCAGCAACATGCTCCAGCCAGCCAAGGTCGTCTTTGAGGACACTGAGTTTTATAAGACTATGGAACAGGACCACGGCCTCGACATGGCCCTGGATAACGAATTAATTCGTCTATCTAGATTGGCGCTGGAGACGGGCGACAAGGTCGATATTGAGACTAAAATCATCAACACGAATCGGGTTGTTGGTACCATGTTGTCGAATGAGGTAGCGAAGCGTTGGAAAGAGGCCATGCTGCCCGAAGATACTATCAACATTAAGCTCAATGGTTCCGCTGGGCAGAGTTTAGGCGCTTGGCTAGCTAAAGGTATTACCCTAACCGTAGAAGGCGACGCCAACGACTACGTCGGTAAGGGCCTCTCCGGCGGCAAGATCATCGTTTACCCTCCGAAGAATTCCAGCTTCAAGGCTGAAGAAAGTGTTATTGCGGGCAACGTGAACCTGTATGGCGCAACCGCTGGCGAGGCCTATTTCAGAGGTATCGTCGCTGAGAGATTCGCTGTAAGAAACAGCGGCGCCGTAGCAGTTGCCGAAGGAATCGGCGATCACGGCTGTGAATACATGACTGGCGGTCGCGTCGTCATCTTAGGTAAGACTGGTAGAAACTTTGGCGCCGGCATGAGCGGTGGTATCGCCTATGTCTGGGATCCAGAAGGCGATTTTCCGGAGCAGTGCAATACAGGGACCTTTGAACTCGAAGCGCTCGCCTCCATCGACGATATTCTGGAATTAAAAGCGATGATCAAGAAGCATTTCTTGTATACCGATTCGCCAGTAGCGAAAAGCATCCTCGACAATTGGGAACAGAACCTGCGCCATTTTGCCAAAGTTATGCCAACGGATTACAAGCGGGTTTTAGACAACGCCGCATAGTCGCTAAATAATTCTATAGCACGCAATACGCCGTTACAGAAGATTAGTAGAAAGGGTTAGAGCTAAATGGGAAAGCCAACAGGGTTTAAGGAATTTACTCGCCAGACCGAGCCTTATCGCAATGCGATGGATAGGTTGCTGGACTATGAGGAAATTTACACAAGCCACAACGACGAACTCCTGAACAGTCAAGGTGCTCGCTGCATGGACTGTGGCGTGCCCTTTTGCCAATCCGAAGAAGGCTGCCCGGTCTACAACCTAATTCCTGAATGGAACGATCTGATCTACAAGGGTCGCTGGGAAGAAGCGCTAGATCGTCTTCATAAAACCAATAATTTCCCAGAATTCACTGGACGTGTTTGTCCTGCACCTTGCGAAGGAGCCTGCGTCCTCGGCGTTAACGAGCCCGCAGTAACAATCAAGAACATCGAGTGCGCAATAGCGGATAAGGGTTTCGAGAATGGCTGGGTACTTGCGAACCCTCCACAGCAGCGTAGCGATAAGAGGGTAGCGATCATCGGTTCAGGCCCTGCAGGACTAGCAGCAGCGGCGCAGCTGAACCTTGCTGGACATAACGTCACAGTCTATGAGAGAGACGACCGCATTGGCGGGTTACTGATGTATGGCATCCCCAACATGAAGTTAGAGAAGGACGTCGTCGATAGGCGCGTGAACATACTCGCAGAAGAAGGTATTAATTTTGTCGCCAATGCCGATGTAGGCGGCAGTGGCGAGAATGGCGTTGATGTTGAACAGCTATTGAACGACAACGATGCACTACTATTAGCGACCGGTGCTACTACCGCGCGCGACCTTAACATTCCAAACCGTGAAGGCGAGGGCATTCATCTAGCGATGGAGTTCTTGCACAAGAACACGAAAAGCCTTTTGGATTCGAATCTAGAAGACGACAATTATCTAAGTGCGAAGGGCAAGAAAGTCATCGTCATCGGTGGCGGTGATACCGGTACCGACTGTATAGGCACCTCCCTACGACACGGCTGTCAGTCATTAGTGAATTTCGAGATCATGTCCATTCCCCCTCTCGATCGAGCAGACGACAACCCTTGGCCTCTGTGGCCCAAAATCTACAGAGTAGATTATGGCCATCAGGAAGCCGCCGAGAAATTCGGCAATGATCCTCGAGTGTATTCAATCTCTGGAAAAGAGATCGTGAGGGATGCCGATGGACAACTAAAGGGCATCAACACGGTGAATGTCGATGAGAAATTCAATGAGATTATTGGTAGTGAACAGTTCTGGGAAGCCGACCTAATCCTCCTATCCATGGGCTTCTTAGGGCCGGAGCACTATCTTAATGAATCCTTAGACCTAGAACTCGATCGACGCTCTAATTACAAAGCTGAGTATCGCGATTTTCAAACATCCAAGGCGAAGGTGTTTGCAGCAGGCGATTGCCGCCGCGGACAATCACTGGTGGTTCGCGCTATCGATGAGGGCAGACTAGTAGCCGAGAAGATCGATACGTTCCTAAGCGAGGAATAGAATATCCGGCTTTAAGACCAGGGGATCCACGATTCATCCCAAAAAAAGACTCTTAAACAATGATAATCCTGTCGTGTTAGCAGCCGCGCAAGGCCGAATCGAACCCTAACGCCGAAAAGTTCATAAACTTACGAAAAATTTAGCAAAGTGCCCCCAACACCAGTATATTTGTCACCGGTGCATTCAGAGCGCCAGAAAATCTATAAAAAAGGAAGCATTAGATGTCCTCATCAACAACTCACCACTACCCCGATACCCCACTTGCGATGTTTCTAGGGAACACGC
Organism: uncultured Pseudomonadales bacterium; assembly: GCA_949372635.1. GTDB lineage: Bacteria > Pseudomonadota > Gammaproteobacteria > Pseudomonadales > Pseudohongiellaceae > UBA9145. The sequence continues at coordinate 400,219 of CASIAB010000007.1, read as the reverse complement.
CTGTTTGGTATAAGCAAGCCGTATTAGCGGCTCTTGTATTGAACGTTGTTTTTTACTTCGCGCTTGGCACACTAATTACTTCTTGGATAATTCTTTTCGAGTTCATTTTCACACTCGCCATGGCGCTAAAATGCTTCCCACTGCAACCGGGCGGCCTGCTAGCGATACAAGTGCTGGTGATGCAGCTCACCGACACCCACCATGTCTATGAAGAAGTGGAGCACGGTCTGCCCGTAATCCTGCTAGTTATCTTCATGGTGGCCGGCGTGCATTTCCTGAGAGAAATGCTGTTTATGTCCATGAACAAGGTGCTACTAGGCATCAAGTCCAGAGTGATCATGAATGTCACCACCATTGTGGTCGTGGCAGTATTGTCTGCCTTCCTAGATGCGCTAACGATTCTGGCAGTTCTCATAGCTCTCGCCACAGCCTTTTATGATGTCTATGACAAAGTGGTTTCGAAGATAGGTTTTACCGACGACCCAGCAGATAGCCAAGATAATCACATTGAAGATCTGCACCGTGAAGACCTCGATGGTTTTCGTAAGTTCCTGCGCGGGCTTCTCATGCACGGCGCTATTGGCACGGCCATCGGCGGCGTATGTACGCTCGTGGGCGAGCCCGAGAACATCGTTATTGGCAGCGCCGCCGAATGGGACTTCGTTACATTCGCCACAATGGTTGGGCCAGCTACGATACCAACACTTATAGCAGGCATACTTACCTGTTTTGTTTTAGAGAAGATGGGTTGGTTTGGCTACGGTGCTGAGCTGCCAGCTGCCGTGAGGAAAATTCTGGCGGATGAAAATGAAAAGCTAAAACAGAAAGCCACCAAGGGAGACACCTTAGTAATCTATTTTCAGCTTGCAGTAGCGATCTTAATGGTTGTTGCCCTATCTCTTCACCTTGCCGAGATAGGACTTATTGGCTTAGGTGTAATCATCCTCGCCTCATCATTGATAGGCGTTACCGACGAGCATTCAATCGGGCAGTCATTTACGGAAGGACTTCCTTTCGCATCACTGCTAGTCGTTTTCTACGTCATCGTTGCCATGATCAATAGCCAGGAGATGTTCACGCCAGTCATGAACTGGGTATTGGCGATGGAAGGTAGCCAGCAGGTCTTCATGGTATTCCTTACCAATGGCTTCTTATCTGCCATAAGTGACAATGTGTTTGTAGCGACGATTTACATGAATCAAATAACACCGTTGATGGAACAGGGCTTAATGAGTCGAGAGATCTTCGAGGCTCAGTCAGTCGCCGTGGTAATGGGAACGGGTATCCCAAGCATGTCCACACCAAATGGTCAGGCTGCATTCCTGTTCTTGCTAATGTCTTCAATCGCACCGCGAATTCGACTAGGCTATGGACGCATGATCTATATGGCGCTACCGTACTTTTTAGTCACTTCTTCGGTTGCCGGCATCATTATGTACAACTGGCTCGATTAGAGCCTGGTAGGATTGCACCTGATTCGAGGTGCAAAAAAAAGGGAAGAGCATTGCTCTTCCCTTTTTTCGTTCTTTCTATAACCTTTTACCCCTGCTTCCTTATGCTACCTCTTTGGAGGAAGAAGAGTTCAGCGTAGCAGACACCTTCCGGGAACTCGCGCCGATAGGTTTCGTGTATCTGATGTTTATATTCTTAATACAGAGCGTTCAATACCGGATAAACGACACGATAGAGGAGAAATCGAATAATTAATGAATCGCTTAATTAAAGTGTTGCTCGCCTCGGTGATGCCGGGTGAACTTATGATGGGAAAAATTCTAGGCATCGGCTTATCAAGATTGACAACTATAGCGATATGGTTGCTTTCGTTCTTTCTATTTATCACGCTCTATCAAAGCAGTCAGACAGAGCTTGTAGATCAAATATTGAATTTATCCTCAGCTTTGAATTAATCGCCCGGTTCGTGTTCTATTATTTCGCTAGTTATGAGCTATACTTCAGTGTGTTTCTCGCAATAGGCAGTCTGTGTAATACCTTAAAAGAAGCACCGTCGATGCCGATGATCATGATTCAGTTGATCTCACTCGCGATGATGGTGTTTGTGGTTTGCAATCCAGACAGCACGATAGTTCGAATCATGTTCTGGCTCCCTCTATTCACTCCCCACCTTATGATGAATCGCGCAGCTGCCGATCCTCCAGTTATCGACGTGGTTGGCACCACCATTGTGCTACTTCTTAGCATCGTCTTCGTTCTTTGGCTTTCCAGCAAAGTCTTTCGGGGAAGATTCGGTAGGAGCCGATGCCTGTCCACAATGCACGCATTGCTTGGTTAGCAAATTTAGGAAAATGCTTTTTACATAAAATTGTTTGCGACAGTTAGGGCAATTTCTCATCGACATGTCGATCGCAAAACCAGCGTAGACAACCATGTAGATCCACATCATAGAATCAATGCTGCGCCCATTTTTAAGCAGCATCCAGATTGCCACAACATACACCGGTAGAGTCCAGAAGCAGACAGCGAGACGAGTCCGCGCTCTGACGATGCCGCGCAGATCCCTCCCAAACTTCACTGGATCCGAGGTTCTGGAAGTTTTCTTATTGGGCTGCTGAAATTTAGGCATTCACTTGAAAGCGCTCTTGTCAAACTACTAAGGAATTTACCGCGTTCCATCCCTGAGTTAAACCAATAAATAGCAATATACCTGACATCAAGCGATTAACTAGAGTAGTGCTTTCTTGTAGCCAGGCTCTCAAATAAGTGCTCGCTACAACAAAGCGGCACAACGCGGCCAACTTGCCAATGAATACTCCAAGCAGAAATCCGGCCAAAGTCAGCCCCATATATTGAAACTCGAAGTACTGACTGATTGTCGCCAATGCGAAGACCCAAAACACTTTGGCCTGAGGATTCAGTCCAGAGATTATTAACCCGTTTCGAAAAATGATACCGGCCTACTTTTCCTTTTCCCCAGAGTGGGCTCTGAGTTACGGGTAAATATAAAAACAGCCAAGGCTATAAAAATAAACACCAAGAAAATTTAACGAAGACATTTCCATCGAGGAAAGAGCTCATTAGCGCACCGAAGCATGTGGCAATCAGCGCCTGCGGACTCTCAATTATTGAGGCAGCGAATGCAATCTCGATACCACTGCGGCGGTCGTAGTCGATAGTTGTCTTTACTACCGCCAAATTGATCGGCCCGACTGGAATAGTGCCTAGTAAGCAGGCGAGAAAGCCAACGAAGAGATAGAGGAATGGGCTTTCTATGTCTATTGATAACCCTTTGCTTGCAGATTAAACAGAGTAGCGTACTGCCCATCGAGATCAAGTAACTGTTGATGGCTGCCTTGCTCCATAATCTCCGCCTTCTCTAGTACGATAATATGATTAGCCATGCGTACAGTTGAGAATCGATGAGAAATAATAATTGAAATTCGATTATTGGTTAGATCACCAAAGTGCGCGAAGATTTCAGCCTCGGCTCGCGCGTCGATAGCCGCCGTAGGTTCATCCAGAATCAATATTTCCGCTTTGCTCCGCATGAAGGCGCGAGACAACGCGATTTTTTGCCACTGACCGCCGGACAATTCCTGTCCGTCCTTGAACCAAGTGCCGAGTTGCGTCTGATATTTGTGTGGTAGATCTTTCACAAATGCCTCAGCCATACCCTTGCGTGCCGCTTCGGAAATTTGATCGTCTTCACCGATGCTATCAACATCGCCAATTCCAATATTCTCGCCAACAATCAATTGGTAACGAGCAAAGTCCTGAAATATCACTCCAACCTTTTCACGGATAGTATCAAGGTCCCACTCTTGCAAATCCAATCCATCGACGAGTATTCGTCCCTCGGTTGGAGCATACAGGCGAGTAAGCAATTTAATCAGCGTGGTCTTGCCACTACCATTCTCACCTACAATTGCTAGACTCTGGCCGGGAATGATATGCAAATTGACGCAGTTCAAGGCGGGCGTCTGCGCGCCGGGATAGGAAAAAGTAACATTCTCGAATCGAATTCCGTCGGCGGGGTCAGGACCCTGCACCTTATTTCCCGTATGCTCCGGCACCTTGTGCTCCAAGAATTCAGTAAGATTCGACAGATAGAGATTGTCTTCATACATACCATTTATCGAGGTCAGGCTGTTTGTAACTGAATTCTGGCCAAGGCGGAACTGTGCGATGTACATCGTCATCTGCCCGATAGTAATGGCGCCCGCGATGGCAGCAAAGCCTACCCAACCGTAGGCGAAATAGAACGCCGCGCTAGCAAACAGCCCTAGAATATACCCCCAGAATCCTCTTCTTAGAACCAGAGATCTATCTTCTTTATAGATGTTGCGAAAGATATCCACGTAACGTTCTAGGAACAACCTACCCAACTGCAAGAGCTTTACTTCCTTAACACCATCTTCGCGCGTCAGCACCATTTCTAGATAAATCTGCATGCGCCGTTCGGCTGAACGCCTACGGTGTATCCGAAATGCCTCGCCTGAAAATTTCGCCTCAGCAAGGAATGCAGGAACGCCAGCTAGGCCAAGTAGTAATACTGCATAAGGAGAAAATTGAAAAAGCCATATACCAATTGTAGTAAGAGCGATAACATCCCTGAATAAATCGAACGTCTTTATAACGAGGCTAAGTGGTCTACTTGATGCTTCACGACGAGCACGAACAAGCTTGTCGTAATACTCCGCATCTTCGAAGTGAGCTAGCTCGAGAGTAAGAGCCTTTTCAAGAATCATTACGTTGATCTTGTTGCCCAATAATACACGCAATATGGACTGGCAGACCGTGCTGATACGTTGGGCTCCCGTCATCAAGACAACTAACCCGGCTTCCAGAAACACATAGTAAAGTGCATCGCTGCGCAATTGTTCTGCGTTGCTGCCATCATCTTGAAAAGCATTGGAAACTACGTCGACGAATAGGCCTCCCACAGAAGCAATCAACCGCTGGGAGAAAGCCGGACACCAGAGTCGTCAAGGCCATTGCGATCGTGAGCTTCGCGCTGGTACTCCAGACGATCTTTAGGGCGACGCCACTATATTGAAATACCGCAAGGAATTTCTTAATAGAATTTTGAGGATCTTGGTTTTCCAAACTACACTCAGACTATGAAATCAAACTAGGAATAAAAAAAGGGTCTTAGTTAGCACCAAGACCCTTCACTTTTTATCTTGCTATAAATTAGTAAAGTTTCGTACTGCTACATTTAAAAACTATAGCTAATCGAACAATAGCTACTGAACTTTAGTTTCTATACTATAACTTCATAAACTTAAGTACGATGCGATCGGTATTGCGCTCCAATGACGGATCGAATGGACCTACCGAATGATTATCTGCGTCGTTGTCTAGCACGTCACTAGCACCTGCCAATACAAAACCGGATTCTAGCACTGCCTTAACAGCATCATCGAATGCGATTCTATGCAGAGTCACATTGTCCGCACCAGACGTACCCTTGTGATCAATCACAGTCAATATTCCACCGGATTTTAGTGCACCCATAACCTGTCCCAGAATACCTTGAGCTGCGGCAGGATTGGAATTGTGAAAATCATGGAAGTTCAGTGCTGTGATTGCAAAGTCCACTGAGCTCGCTGAGATATCGGAAATATCAGTTAGCCACTCATCTACATTAGCAAGTCGGCCCGCTCTAGCAGTCGCTGCCTCTGCAGATCGACCGCCTGGACGGTTCTGCATAAGTACCTGGCCGTTAGATCCTACTGCGTAGGATAAGACTTCTGTGTACCAGCCACCGGATGCATTAACATCCAGCACCGTCATTCCTGCTTCTAGGCCAAGAAAATCCAATACAGCTGGAGCTTGACGGCTGGCGTCTCTTTCTTTATCAGCCGCTGGGCGATCAGAATTTGCCATCGCTCTTTCTAGAGCGGCCATATCTAGCGCCTGGGCGCTGCTGCAGGCTATGCTGCATACTGCGAGCAAAGATAATACGGATTTCATAATGATGACCCTTCTATGGGTGTTCCTAGTGTTGATCCTGCCGAGTATCGTTAATGATTGCTTTTACCTGGAGAATCTCTTTGAAAGCATTTACGTTTAAGTCTAAGTTTTATACAAAGGTTCTCGAGCATAAACCAAGCAAGGTGGGTAGTACACAGTTATTCGACGAGTCGAAAACTCGTTCTAGAAGGCCATTTTACGGCTGTTACTAGGGTCAGTGGAGACGGCGCTCATCCTTAAGTTCGGACTCGAAAAAGTCTTTTACCTGCAATAATTGCGTCACATCACCCTCACTTTCCATTAGAGGCATGTGCATTTCAATATCGCCCAGAATATTAGTAATACTGCTTGTATCTAAAGTACTGAGATCCAGATCAAACGGGAAATTAGATTCCTTTGACATACTACGACTACTCCCTTAAGTGCTCAGGCTCCAATTTAGCCCGAATTTTCGCACAAAAGTAGTATCGACTGACTTTAAGAAATCTTCATAAGAAATTCTTATATATACAGTTTTTAAATTTAGAGCCTAGATAATCATATTAATAATGCTTACTTTACGCGGCTCACATCAGGCAATACATTGACCCCCGAAGTTGGTGAAGTTTCAATTCTGCTGGTCTAGAAAAATAATAAACGGGACAGCCAACCCCTGCTGTGTGTATGGAATTTCAGGATGACAGCTCTTATCAAGCCTTTGGCAAACTTCACTATATCTAATCGAATACCAACCATCATGATGTCCTCAGTGCTTCTGCTCGCACCAATGTTGACGGGGCTGCTATGGGTAGACTATGGCAGCGACCGAGGCTCCATTTTTTACAATTTCCGCAACAACGATATCTTGCAAATTTATCTGCGTTACAACTTTCAAATTTGATTTTTTTGAGGAAACGATGTTAACCGATCCAAAAAGTCAGGCTGTAACTACCACCACGGTAGTGTTAAAAAAGCGTTGCTAAACACAGCGCTTTTAGTGTGAGTCGCAGTGCACGGGATTGTAACTCTGAGAAATTCTGGCTTGATAAGCGCTGCTATCATTCATCAGAACTGGCCTGAGAAATATGCTTTGACAGATAATGCGCCAGTGGAAAAGCTAATAGAGGATCGTGTGCAAATAATGAGTAATGGCATGCTTAGTAGTTCGCGAGGGAAAGGCAATCATTAGGTCTCGAACAAAATAGATGCTCCTTAACTATCGAGCCCCATTGCCTTGCGTATCATCTGATTCTTAATCGGCATCACCTTATCTGCTGCGCTCATCCCGATGTTACGTAACCAGCGTATACTGAGATCTTGTTGTGCGAAAAGCCGATTGAATCCCTCCATCAGCCACATCATCGAGAGATTGTTGCCTTTACGTCGACGCTGGTAGCGAAGCAAAACGGTAGGATCAGCAACAGATCGACCTGCCTCGATACCGCGCTGCAATTCCTCTGCCAGTGCCTTCGCATCCAACAGACCAAGATTCACACCTTGGCCCGCTAAAGGATGAATTGTATGGGCCGCGTCTCCTACAAGCACAATACTTTCCTTTACATAGTCCAAGGCATGGCGTTGTCTGAGTGGAAATACAAAGCGTTTATCGCTCCACTCAATAGCGCCGAGCTTAGACTCTAACGCGGCAGCAAGTTCTGCATTAAATTCATCCTCACTCAAAGACATAGCCCGCTCTGCCTGGTTGGGCAGCATCGTCCAGACGATTGAGCAAAAATGCTGGGCGTCATCCTTTGTCTCCGCACGCAGCGGCAAGAAGGCAAGCGGGCCTGTTTCCATGAAACGTTGGAGTGCAGTGTTGTTATGCGGCAGTTGTGTACGCACCGTGGTTACAAGTGCGTGCTGATCATAGTCCCATTCACGGCACTCGAAATTGGCCAGCGCTCTTAACTTTGAGCTTGCGCCGTCCGCTGCAATAACTAGAGGTGCGCGAATTGCCTGCCCATCGTCTGCGATTAGTTTTACTATTGAGCCGTCTCTACGCTCAATGTACTCAAAGGACTCTATGGAGAATGGCGTTATTGGAAATACATTTTCAAGCTGCTCAATCCGCTTGTGTAGCGCTGCGATGATGATCGAATTCTCTACGATGCTACCTAACTCAGGCTGATTGATCTGCGCTGCCGAAAAACCAATCGAGCCTGTACCCTCAGCGTCCCAGACTTCCATGGCACTGTAGTTGCAGACGCGAGCAGATTCCATGTCCTCCCAGACTCCAAGCTGTCGAAAGAGTTGTTGTGATGCCTGGCTGACGGCACTGACTCGGGGGTCGAAATTATCACTAGGAAGTTCTGAGCTATTGTTACCCTTGTATTGAACAAGAGGCTTGCGATCTATCAATGCAATGCGCAGCGGGGACTTGGCAAGCAAGCAAGCAAGACTGGCCCCAACCATGCCCGCGCCGGCTATGACTATATCGAACTCGTTGATTTGGGGATCATACATATCGGTCTATTATAGGCTCTGTAAGGCTTATTCCCAAGGGCCCTCTGATCTAGTCTAGGACAGTTGGTTTCGGGGTTTCACATTTACTGCTAGACTACCGCGCTTGTGGTGATTTACAGAGCCCGTATCAAGAGTGGAGATTCAAAATGAGCAATATTGTCAGCGTCGATCAGATCAATAATTACTTAGGCCAAGAAGTTGGTGTCACCGATTGGATTGAAATAGATCAGGGTAGAATTAACAAATTTGCCGTTGCGACCGGCGATCATCAGTATATCCATATCGACCCAGAGCGAGCCGCACAGACTCCATTCGGCACCACAATTGCCCATGGCTTTCTCACGCTTTCACTGATGAGCATGCTTAGCGCGGAAAATGGCGGAATCAAGCTCGAGAACGCTGTAATGGGGATCAACTACGGATTGGATAAAGTACGCTTCATAAATCCCGTAAAAGTTGGCAGCAAAATTCGTGCTCGGTTTCAACTGGTCAGCAGTGAAGAGAAGAAACCCAATCACTACTTGATTAAGCACAACGTGACCATTGATATTGAAGGCCAAGACAAACCTGCCCTGATAGCGGAATGGTTAGGGATGACGGTCCTAGGTTAAAGCATTACTTATTAACATCGGGAGGGGTCTACTTATTTCAAGGACCTCCAAAAAATTGAAACTAAAGAGCTCGAATCATGAAAAAATCACTACTCACCCTACTCCCCTTTCTCTCCGCCTGCGCAGGAGAGCCCCCGCAAGATATTGGCGTTAGAGATGGCAAACTAATTGCTTGCCCTGAATCACCAAACTGCGTATCGAGTTATGAAAGCAGCGAGGAACACGCAATCGCAGCTTTAGACGGCAACCTGAACCAGATTCAACAGATACTCGTCGCTATGGATGGAGCCAATATCGTCGAACAGTCGAACAATTACCTCTACGCAGAGTTCACTAGCAGCCTCATGGGCTATGTTGATGATGTGGAGTTCTTATACGATGCCGCGAGCAATACGACCCAAGTCAGGTCCGCCTCTCGCGTCGGCTATAGCGATATGGGCGCGAATCGTAGTCGCGTTGAAGCAATCCGCGCACAGCTCTAACACTCTGATTTATAAGCCTTATATTTACACCCCTTCTCTTCGGTTCAAGTCGATGGCGATCCCGTTTAACTTTTAGGCCGGCGATGCACTTTTTGCGACACCAGCTAACAACAAATTCTCTAAGAGAGCCCAATGCCATCGGCTTCACAGCCCATCCGCCGCGAACGCAAAATCATGGATATCGTCTATGAACTAACCGAGGCCTTTACCAAAGTCATGGAGGCTCACTTGATCAATCCTCCAAGCTATTCAGCGATTAGAGCAACCATGAATAGGCTCGAGATCAAAGGCTTCATCGTGCGCCGTGAGAGAGATTTAAAACATGTCTACTATCCCTTGGTTGATCGTCAACAGGTCAAGGAGCCAGCCCTACAGCAACTTCTCAAAACATTCTTTGAGGGCTCTGCATCACAAGCTATGAGCATGCTGCTGGATCTTTCCAAAGACAGCGTTATCGAAAAAGAATTGGACGAACTAAACAAACTTCTAGAAAAAGCCAAGAAAGAAAAAGCTGAAGAAGTGAACAGCAATAACTAATTAGAAAAACAGATAAGTAGCAATAAGCTGGGAAGGAAAAAGAATCGAAGAATAATGGACAATCTATTGAAACCTAAGACGTACACCATCGTATAGTATTCTGATGGACCTAAGTTCCCGGAAACTGATCTTGTCTCTTACTGTCCACGGATGGACAATTTTTATTCAGCTCTTACTCAAACCCATGGCACGCTCTGCTAATCCGCGGCGCAACCTAGGTAATAATTCGATTGCGACTAAACCAAACTTTCGTAGCCATACTTTCGCCTCATTGTTACTGGAGAACAACTTAGTAATGTTATGAGTGAACTGAGTAGTTGTTGCTTGATCTGCTTCTTGGCACGCCACGTATTCCAGCAGTACATTCATCTCCCCTAGGCCTAAGCCCTGCTGCTTTGCGTTGACCAGTACATCGACTAAAGCCCGCGTATCTCGCAGAGCCAAGTTCAGTCCCTGACCAGCGACTGGGTGGAGTGTATGTGCAACATTACCCAATAAAGCCAAGCTTGGCCGCACCTGTTCCTTAGCGATACAGAGGCTTAATGGATATACAAATGTCTCACCGATCTCAAGAATTTTCCCGAGCTTATAGCCGAAACGTTCTTGCAGTAGAGAAAGCAGTTCCTCTTCGTTCAGCTTCCTATACTGCGCCGCTTGCTCGACAGACAATGTCCAAACGAGAGATCCTCTATTCTTTCCGTTTACCGACTCCAAAGGTAAAACGGCAAGCGGACCAGTGTCGGTAAATCTTTCGAAGGCAACGTGCTGGTGTTGCTTCTCGAAAACAATATTTGCTATGAGTGCATGCTGATCGTAACGCTCGACCGATTGTGCTATGCCTAGCTGTTCACATACTGGAGACTTACCTCCGTCTGCCAACACGATCAGAGATGTATCTACCCTTGTTTCGGTATCGCCGTGATTCAGATCAAGCTGCATACCTTTCTCAGTTGCCTTCACACAAGACACTAGTGCCGGACACAGCAGGTTTATTTTCTCTGATTCATTCAATCTTGCATTAAGAACCTGACCCAGACGTTTGTTCTCAACTACATAACCAAGTGCTTCTAAGCCTTGTTCATCTCGATTTATTTTAACCGAGCCGAGGCGCCCACGATCGGAAACCTGAATCTCATGGATAGCAGAAACAGCATCGTCTAGCGCTTGCCATAAACCGATGCTTTCAAGGAATTTTCGCGAACCAAAAGAAAGAGCAGTGGACTTTGCATCGAAGCTGGACTGCTTCGCAGAATTAATGTTTGGTGAAATTGCCTCTATAACCAAAATCGAGAGAGGAGTTTCACCCAGCGCCTGCTCTAGTGCACAACAAAAACTTGCGCCCACCATACCGCCGCCGACTATGACAAGATCGTAAGAATTGTCTGGCTTCGATATTTGCATCTACTAAACTGCTCTCGACATAAATGACTCTATTTCTTCTACTGTCTTTGGTATTCCCTTGCTTAGAATCTTATTACCCAGCTTGGTAACCAAAACGTCGTCTTCAATTCGAACGCCGATTCCACGCCAGCGTTTATCAACTTTCTTATTCTCTGGCGAGATGTAGATGCCTGGCTCTATGGTCGTCACCATGCCTGGCTCAAGCAGTCGCCAATGGTCATCTACCTTATAGTCTCCAACGTCGTGTACATCCATACCAATCCAGTGGCCCACACGGTGCATGTAGAAATCGCGATAAGCCTCCGCTTTGATGAGCTGACTCACCTTGCCTTTCAACAGTCCTAGTTTTACTAGTCCCTGCGTTATAACTTTGACAGAGGCTTTGTGAGGCTCGTCCCAAGAAGCACCAGGGGCAACCACATCGATCGCGGCATTCTGCGCAGCCAATACTATTTCATAAATGGCTTTTTGCTCTAGAGAAAATTTTCCCGTGGCGGGAAATGTGCGCGTGATATCAGAGGCGTAGTATCTATATTCACAACCCGCATCTATAAGTACTAGGTCACCTTCTTTTACTTCGGCATCGTTGGCATTGTAGTGCAGGATGCAAGCATTCTCTCCCGCTGCAACTATCGAATTATATGCTGGCGCTCGACTTCCGTTGCGAGTAAAAGCATAGAGCAGTTCCGCCTCCATTTCATATTCTTTAATTCCCGGCTTACAACAAGCCATAGCACGCTTGTGCCCTTGTGCCGAAATCTTAGCAGCCTGTTCCATTAGCTTGATTTCTCCGGCACTCTTGAAGAGCCGTAATTCATGCAACAAATGATCAAGTACGAGAAATTCACCGGGCGGGTGCGCTCCCATCTTTACCTTATTGCGAATAACTTTGACCCAGTCCATTACCTGATTGTCGAATTGATCATCTTTGCCCATTGAATAGTACACGCGATCACGCCCCTCGATCAGCCCCGGCAAGATGTCATCAATATCACTAATTGGAAATGCGTCATCGATTCCTAATTCTTCACAGGCCGCATCGGGGCCCATGAGAATGCCAGTCCAGAGCTCTTTCTGCTTGTCCTTCCCCTGACAGAACAGTACGGCTTCACCCTGCTTGCGCCCTGGTATCAAAGCCAAAAATGCGTACTCCTCGGGGAAACCTGTCAGATAGTAGAAATCGCTATTCTGTCGATACAAATACTCGGCATCGCCGTTGCGCATATGCGGTGGCGCCGAAGCCAGCAGCGCGATGCTATTCGGTTCCATCTGCGCCATTAGCTCCCTGCGACGGAGCTTCATTTCACGATATTTACTGCTCATTTAAACCTCAGATACCTGTATTTAATTTCAGCGCACAAGCATATAGCTGTCTTATAAGGGAACCAAGCAACAATTTTTGCAATTCCATTATTGACCCCTTACCAACTCGGCTCTATAGTTAAGACATTATTAATGTAAATCCCAAACTATCACCAATAGTGCGTTGTAGACATTGATGATTAACACCTCGTTAGGAATACCAGATAGTAATAAGAGAAACAGCAAGATGAGCGAAGACAAATTCCTAACATTAAGCGGAAAAGTCGATGAACTGATCGATCTCTGCGCTGACATGAAGCGCGAAAATCAAATCTTGAAAGCCGAGGAGAATTCCTGGCAGAGCGAACGCAAGCAATTGATGGATAAGAATAAAGATGCCAAGTCGAAACTGGAATCTATACTCGTGCGCCTGAAAGCCATAGACCAATACTAGGGATTCCCCTCCTTCTGCCCTGGTAGCCATAGCGCCGTTTTGAATTGAAGTACACTTATTTGGATAATGTGATGAGCGAACAAAGTACATCAGTACAAGTAAAAATCATGGACAAAGAGTATCGAGTAAATTGCCCTCCCTCCGACCAAGAGGCTTTGATCAAGTCCGCAAGTTACCTAGACGAAAACATGCGCAATATTAAAGGTCGTGGGAACATTCACGGTGTTGAAAAGATCGCCGTAATGGCAGCGCTGAACATTACTCACGATATGCTGCGCAAGAATCGACTCATCAATGAAACTCGTCATTCCACGGCACAGCAGGTGCAAGGCATAGAAACCAAGATCGACTCAGCTATAGCCCATAGTCGTCAGCTAGAGATTTAGCGCAAATAACTGTCTTTCAAGAAATGGCCTGCCTCTGCGGGCGATGCTGCAACGACCTAGCCTAACAGACAGAGGTTTCTGCCCTCTTTCCTTATTGTTAACTCCCGATATATACTTAATGAGATAGTTCCCTAGAGCATTTGCCAATCAATACTTGTTCTTGAGCCGATATCTTTATCACCGGAGGCAACTCGACAGATGTTGTTGTGCATGTCCGCTAGTCGGAAAGCCTTATACATCGCGGGAGCCACCACCTGAACCTTTGGGTTCAGGGCAAATTTGGTAGCGGTGTTCCGGGGGGCTTGACAATTTTTAATCCTAATTCGTTATCAATCTTATATGCCTGATACGCGCGACACACTCCGCTCTTCTCTCCGTGAAAAGCGTCAAGAGTTGAGCCCTGAGCAACAAAAGACCGCCGCGGGCTCCTTGTTCGGCATGCTCAGAAATCAGAACTTCTTCCGTGTCGCCCAGCGTATCGCGTTCTATCAAGTTGCAGGCGGCGAGATCGACCCACGCATGCTGCTCGACCTAGCTCTAAGCGAGGGGAAATCCTGTTTCCTCCCAATCATTCAGCAAGATAATCCCGAGTTCGTTTCTTTCGCCCCTTATGACGCCAATACTGAATTGGTACCAAATAAATGGGGAATAGCAGAACCATCGACATCTGAGGTCATTTCTCCAACCAATTTCGATGTGGTTTTCGTACCGCTAGTTGGGTTTAGTAAGGATTGTTTTCGACTGGGAATGGGCAAAGGCTTTTACGATCGTACTTTCAGTTTCAAGATCTTTAATCGCCGCAGCAGCCCAATGCTTGTGGGCCTGGCACACGAGAGTCAGTTAGTCGACTCTTTCCCTCTAGAAAGCTGGGATGTCCGATTGGACGCGGTTGCCACCGAAAGGCATATATACCGCCCTGATACTACTTAGGAGGAAATACTGATAACGGGCTATCCTCGGCCGCCCATCTTCCTTTTTTGTTACCTTATAACTGGTATTACTATGCCTGGATGTCGCTATCGCAGTAGCATCTATTTATCTGATCAATTTCTATAGCAATGCGCTTTGAGCGACGCCGCTAGCCAGCACGCCCACTACGAATAGGGTGATAACAATCATAACCATATCTGGCTTTTTACTCATATTCATCTCCATGCTTTTTAACGCTCAAGAACTTTAACGTCTATTGTCTTTGAATCTTTAATTTCTTCGAAAAAACAATTGATTAGCGATGAAACCTTCGTTCGATTATCGAAAGTCCAAAGTTTCTATTGCGCTTAAGAGATTGCTGACTATAATACTGTATATTCATACAGTATTATTTAGGTTGAGCCGATAATGACTACTAATCAAAACCACTCAGATACGCAGTTGCCATATCAGAACCAATACCAGTCAGCACAGGCAGATCCTTTTCATGGTGAGGGCTCTAGCGACATAGATGAGCTAATACAAAGCAATCCAAAGCTATGGCGCGGCTGCGATATGGCCGGTCAGGGTATGCATGGTCGAAGCACTGGTTTTGCACAGCTGGATGCAATCCTTCCCGGACGCGGGTGGCCCGAGAAAGGCCTAATGGAGATCATCACTCCTCACTGGGGCATGGGCGAGTTACAGCTTTTGATTCCGCTCATGCGTTCAATCGTTGAACAAGGGAAATGGATTCTGTGGATATCTCCCCCCTATCTGCTTTATGCACCTGCCTTAGTACAGGCGGGAATTAACACCGAACAGGTGCTGATGGTCAAACTAGACACCTCTTGTAAGGACGCTTTATGGAGTATGGAAAAGGCCCTGCAGACCAAAAATTGCGGCCTGGTATTGGCCTGGCAGAACTGGCTACCGACTAAAGTATTGCGCCGGCTACAGCTTGCAGCAGACACAGGAGACACTCTAGGGGTATTATTTAAGCATCATGATAGTGAGCACTCACCATCGCCATTACGTCTTAAAATAGAAGATTCTTACTCCGAAAATGCGAGTTTTAATGAGTCTGAAGTGACCGTTATTAAGGCTAGAGGCAATTTCCGCTCACTAAGCACGAATATTAACCTCTACCAACAAGCCTGACCTGTCTGGAGCAATGCCTTGAAAGACCCAGACAGTGAGGCACAGATTCCTCTGCCCTGTATAGCGCCTGATTCTGGCGCTCAGATTATCCAACTTCCCGCACGACCCAAAAACTTAGCGAAGGCGTGGCCCTCCAAGACTGCGACGAATGAGGCGAACGCCAAACCCATCGCAAAGCGCAGCAGGTCTAAAAACCTATGGTATGCGCTCTATTTTCCTCAGCTTAGGGAGCTAGACTCAACACAACAGAAGAAATATCTCGACCAACTAGCCGGCCACATGCAAAGTGTTAGCTCTACAGTGAGCCTTCATCCTCAGGCATTAATCTGCGAGATACGCAGTAGCTTGAAATATTTTTCTGGCATCGATTTTATTCATCAAAAGTTGCAAAGACCCATAGAGAAACAACTACAACAGTGGAATTTAGCAGATGATTTCTTTTATGCAGCCAGCCCTACCGTCAGCGGCAGCTTATTGCTAGCCAAGTCCGGAAAAAATGTGCTGGTCTATCGACAAGAAAATTTACGCTCAGCACTAGGACAACTTTCCGCAGACGTACTAGACCTAAACAAGGAACAACGTCGGCGACTTCTTAACATGGGAATTCGTCATTTAAGAGACATTTGGCGCTTACCTAGCGATGGTCTACGAAAACGTTTTGGCAGCAACTTCGTAAATCAACTAAATACGGCGCTAGGAATAGCAGCTGAACCAACGCACAATTATATTCCTCCGCCTACATTCGTTGCATCCTATGACCTACCTTACGAAATTGAAAACCTCGACCGACTATTACCGATTGCCGATGAATTATTGGCGCAACTTTGCGATTTCCTGCGACGAAGAGACCTCAGTACTAGCAGCTTACTTTTATCCTTGTTCCATGAGAAGCGCGATAGCACCGTGATTAATATCGGATTACGCATGGCGAGTCGTTCACAGCAACATCTCACGCTATTACTGGAAACTCATTTCGGTAGATTATCTATTCCAGCCCCAATAGTCGCCATCAAGATTGAAGTTAGAAAATTTGACGCCTTCTTCGCTAAGAGCGAATCTTTTTTAGAAAATGAGGCGTCAAACTCGACGCATTATAATGACAGTAATCTTAATCAATTTATGGAGCGGCTACAGGCGAGACTCGGCGAAAATTATGTAAAAAGTGTTAGTAACGCAACTCAGCATTGTCCAGAATATGCGAGCTTGCAGCTCGACTACAAAGAGAATCCGAATCAAGGAAGCCCTGCCGCTATATCTACAGAAGTTTCTGCAAACCCTAGGCCCCTGTGGTTACTGCAGGAACCTAAGCAACTCAACATCAACAAGGGCAGGCTTTTCTATCGCAAGCCTATCACCATCGTAAGTGGGCCCGAACGAATAGAGACGCATTGGTGGTCAGGAATCGATGTGTGTCGGGATTACTATGTTGCTAGAGAACATAGTGGCAGCAGGCTTTGGATATACCGCGAGAGAAATGGCAAAAGGAATTGGTTCCTACATGGTTTCTTTGCATAGTTAATTGGCTTTAATCAGAGAGGACTAGATAAAGTCTCGTGACGACAAATTCATCGCACCTAGCCAGTGGCTAAGGTCGACTAACTCTCTCGCGATGAGATGAATTACTCCATCGCTCTTCTGCAAATGACCTACTACACCTATTAGCACCGACCTTCTTACAATAGGCCGCTGTTTCTCTCCTAGGCTTGGCCAGACAACCACATTAACGAAACCACTCTCGTCTTCTAACGTTAAGAAAGTAACCCCTGCCGCTGTCTGTGGCCGCTGTCTACTCGTAACTATACCCACCACCTTGATAAAACTTTCGTTCTGTATCGACACAAGGCCATTGGCGCTCGTTACCTTGTACAAATCGAGATGTGGGCGCAGCAAGGCCACAGGATGTCTGCGCAGGGTAAGTCCGGTGCTAGCATAGTCCGCTATTATATTATTGGCTTCGGACGGAACGGGCAGTAGTACATCTACACCAAAATCACTTTGCTCTATTGTGAGCGCCTGACGATCTGAATGGCTCTCAAAAAAAGGCAGAGGCTTATCCGCTCCAGCCACAGTCCAGAAAGCTCGATGCCTATCGCCACTCAGTACTTTCAGTGCGTCCGCTGCCGCAAGACTTTCACTGTCTTTCTTGTTCAATGCGGCTCTTGTCAGCAGATCTTGCACCGATGTAAATCGGCCCGAGCTCCGCGCCAGACAGATTGATTCGGCTCCTAGTACAGACAAACCTTTTACCAGAGAGAAGCCTAAACGCAGAGAAGGTTTCTCAAACATATTTTCCCCGAATTCCAGAGTCGAGTCATAATAACTTTCATTCACATCGACTGCCAGAACCACTACACCATGACGACGAGCATCCTGTATCAACTGGGCAGGCAGGTAAAAACCCATAGGTTGACTATTAAGCAGAGCGCAGCAAAACGCGGCAGGGTGATAACACTTCAACCAGGAAGAAACATAGGCCAGCAGCGCAAAGCTGGCCGAGTGCGATTCTGGAAATCCATAGTCACCGAAGCCCTTAATCTGACTATAGATGCGCAAAGCAAATTCTTCGCTGTAGCCGCGGTCTTCCATACCAGAAACCAACCTATCTCGAAACGGCTCGAGGCCTCCTTTCTTCTTCCAAGCTGCCATCGCGCGTCGTAGCTGATCGGCTTCGCCCGCTGAGAACCCAGCAGCCACCATGGCAAGCTTCATGATCTGCTCTTGAAAAATCGGTACTCCCAGAGTACGCTCCAGCGTCTGTCTCACTGCCTCGCTCTCGTATTTGGTCTCGCTAGGGTTCTTACGTCGCTCCAGATAGGGGTGCACCATATCTCCCTGAATAGGCCCGGGCCTAACGATCGCAATTTGAATAACCAGGTCATAATAACTGCGAGGTTTTAGTCTTGGTAACATGCTCATCTGCGCGCGAGACTCAATCTGAAAAACGCCAACCGTATCAGCCTCACAGATCATGTCGTAGACTTTCGAGTCCTCTTTCACAGAGATGCTATTCATACCTATTTCCTCGATGGCGTAGCTATTCACTAAATCTATCGCCTTATGAATCGCGCTCAACATACCCAGCGCGAGCACATCAACTTTAAGTAGGCCTAAAGATTTCAAGTCGTCTTTATCCCATTGAATAATAGTTCGATCAGCCATAGCTGCATTTTCGATAGGAACCAGATGCGTCAAGTCACCCTGACTAATAACGAAACCCCCGACGTGCTGAGAAAGGTGGCGGGGAAAACCCATTAGAGACTGGGCGAGAGTTATGAGGGCCTTAATCTTTGGTTCGGTATAGTCGATGCCCGAATCCGATAGCTGTTCTTCCAAATCGCTTTCCCAACAGAAGATCGACTTAGCAAGACGATTGATAAGCTCATCATCAAGACCCAATGCCTTGCCCACATCACGTATAGCACTCCGAGAGCGATAGGTAATGACCGTGGCTGCAATCGCCGTGCGATGACGTCCATACTTTTGATAGATGTGTTGAATCACTTCTTCGCGGCGGCTATTCTCAAAATCCACATCAATGTCTGGTGGCTCAAAGCGCTCGGTGGAGAGAAAACGTTCGAACAGCAACTCCGTATGATCGGGACTCACTTGTGTTATCCCAAGGCAGTAACAGACTACAGAATTAGCGGCAGAGCCACGACCTTGACAATAAATATTTTGATCAACAGCGAAGCAAACAATCTCATACACCGTAAGAAAGAAATGTTCATACGACAGCTGCTTTATTAGTCTCATTTCATGTTCGATAATTTTTTGATTCTTTCCCGATATTCCATGCGGCCAACGCTTCTTAATCCCTTCTCTAGTTAACTGCCATAACCAGGAGTGAGCCGTATGTTCTTTCGGCACGAGCTCGGATGGGTATTCATAGCGAAGCTCATCGAGAGAGAAATTGCAGCGATTAGCAATGTTGAGAGTCTCATCGAGGAGTTGTACTGGATATAGTTTCTTAAGTTGCTCGATGGAACGCAGGTGCCTTTGTGAATTTGGCTCTGCTGCGAAGCCAATTTCGGTCAGTGGCCGACTTAAACGTATTGCCGTCAATGTGTCTTGCACGATGCGCCGCCCGGCTTCGTGCATATAGACACCGCCCGCTGCGCACACGGGGATATCGAAGTTTTTACCCAGCTTTTGCAATCGCTTTAGTTTTAGTCGGTCGTGTCCGTTAAGAAGAAGCTCCGCAGCAATCCATAAATTACCTGCAGCTAGTACTCGCAAATAGGCTGCCTGCGATTCGATGCATGCACCTGACTGCTTAAGATCAGGAATCCATAAAAGCGCGCAATCGTTAGGAATTTTTTCCCGCAACAGCTCGCTATCGACTCGATACTCACCCTTATTTGCTTGTAGACGCGCACAGCTTATTAGGTGACTGAGCTCGCCATAGCCTTTCCGATTGAGCGCGAGCAGCACAATTCGCATTCCATTGTTCAATACATCGCGATTTTTTCTAATCGTCTTTTCATTTTGTAAAGCTTCAGTCGCTGGATCCCGCAACACGAACTCACTACCGATGATCAATTTGATCCGCAGCTCTTTAGCGGCCATATGCGCCTTTACCACACCGGACAGCGAGCATTCATCGGTAATAGCAATAGCTCTGTATCCAAGCGCCTCGGCTCGCTCTACCAACTCTTCAGGAAACGAGGCTCCACGTAGGAATGTGAAGTTGGAAATGCAGTGCAATTCTGCATAGGCCTGCGCTGCTTCGGGGCTAGTCGTAGCAGATCCGCCTTTATTGCGGGGGCTAAGAGTCGCGCCTTCCTCCGCTAGAGATGGCAGATTGCGTGCTATTGAGTAATTTCGAGTCATGATGTATTAAAATTTATACTGTATATATATACAGTATTTTGAGAATGACTGAAAGTCAACTCATTGGGCCAAACGCCCGTAAGAAATTAATACAAGAGGAGTACAACACAAAACCTAGTTGTGTCACTGTGACAAAGGAGGAGGAAATAAAAACGGCCCCGCAGGGCCGTTTTAAAAATCAAAATAGAGCACTTAGTTGGCGCCAGATTCCTGTGCTGTTTTTTCGGCAATACGCTCGCCACGTAAAATATTCTGCATGCCGTAGTTACCTTCGTGGCAAGCATACTCATAAAGCTGACCCGCAACCTTCGTCATCGGCACGATCGCAGTGATCCTATCGGTAAAGGTAGAAGGATCGTCTAGAGTCCACTCGTAATTTACTGTGTAAGGATCTACACGATAAAACTTCTCGATGAGTAGCTTGTCCTCAGAATCACCAAACACACTATAGCTCTGCGTAAGACCATTGAAATTACGCGTTTCTACTACCAGTGTGTCGTCTTCCCAATAGCCTCTTGAGTCACCCGTCCATAATCCAATCTTCTCATCCAGAGGGGGGCGTTCGCCAATCTGAACAATGCGAGCATCATGAATCATCTCAGTAACTATTACTGCTGTGTCCTTACTTTGAACGATCTGTACGTTGTTGTTATATAGGCTTGGTACAAAAGGCGGGCCCGAATTAAAACCGACGATGCAACGTTCTGAAAGGCCTCTATCTTCAGGGCCATTCTTCGCGATGCCACCCACGGTATAGCGTACAGGTCTCTCGCCAGGAACATCATCACCCAGACCCCCAAAGGCAACAGAAGCACCTTCGACTCTACCGGGTAGACGACCATTAGTCGGATAAACGATATGTGAAGTCCGTATCTGATCTGTAATTCCCGCACTCTCTACCCAGAAGTCATTGTAGCCACCAGGACCACCTTCGGCCTGTGGAACAGCCTGATCCGAAGCTGCATCTCGCGCTGCAAGTTGAGCACGCATCTCTTCCACTTCTTCGACTGTCATAAATTCTCTATCAGCAAAGCGCTCTGGACGCTGCATAGGCACGTTGGAAGAGAAATTCCATACGCCTTGAAGATCAGGTTGGCCCCACTGAGTTCTCTGTGAGCGAGTGTCATCGGTGGCTAATGCATTCAAGCAAAAGCTCGAGCCAAGGATGAGAAGACTAAGTTGTAATTTGTTTTTCATGACTGTTCCTCGAAGAATCAGCTGTTATTCGCCTGCTTAGACAGTACGAGCATTGCTACTCTTTCGAAGATTACTCCTTTGCTATGAAGCAGGCAATTTCCAAATCGTCACCGAGGAACACACAAAGGTTCTCTTGAGAGCATTTCCCTTGAATTTTCATCAATCTTGATAATCGATCAAGTTACCTGGAAACCCGATTGCCTGATGTGCGCAGCGGTTCTCGATATCCCGGCTTTTGATAACTTCAATAAGAAGCTGAGTAAAACGACAAATCTGCCTTATGTGTCATAAAGCTCTGTCTCTGACCAGATAGCCTACACAGACTCCCGGCAGTTGCTATATGCGATTGACAGCATACCTACATTTTCTACCTGTTTATAACCACTCAACTCAACCAACAATCGTACTGGGATATTCTTCCTATTTCGGTATAAACAAAATTCCTTCTTCTGCGTTTGAAGTAGTTAACCAAATTGCTATTTGGAAAAAGAATAGAGATGTCCAACAACAGTTCTCGCGTACATAAACACGGCATTGTTACTTTTATCACACTACTATTTTTAGCTTATTCATCGATAGCTTTCGCCCAAGGTGGTGGCGGAGACGGCCCTGGCGGTGGCAACAATGACGGCTCTGCGCCGATTCAATTCAAGGTCAACTAACTGTTGACTTTTAGCAGTCAGAGTCACTAGCAAATGACCGCGCAGGAGGGTTACTATTAGCCTCTTTGCGCGGTTTGTCTTTGTCTATGCCCGTTCTATCTATATGGGCCTAGTTTAATACGGACATAACTGATTCCACCAAGTTGGAAAAATAACACTATTAAGAATAAGCGGAGAACTGAAAATGACTAGGTTCATGCTAAAAAACTGGCACAAATCACTGCTGACGATAGCCGTCAGCCTTATCCTTTCCAACGGTGTTCAGGCGGACTCATCCTGGCCACAGCAGGAGGCAGGAGCTGCCGCCGCAGGCTTTACAAATGAAGGGATCCAGGCCTTAGACGCCGCGATGGAAAAGATCGTCGCTGATCAAGACGTGGCAGGTATGGTTTGGATACTTGCTAAAGATGGTGAAGTTGCCACCTTCGAGACCGCCGGCCTTGCCAGAGTCGATGATCAGGCTTCAATGCAGATGGATTCACTATTCCGGATTTATTCAATGTCCAAACCAGTGACCGGCGTTGCATTGATGATACTCCATGAACAAGGCCTCTGGAATTTCGATGACCCAGTTAGCCAGCATGTTCCCGAATTAGCGAACCTGCGCATCATGAGCAGTTATAACGACGAAGGAGAAATGGAATTGGTCTCAGCTGCGCGTGAACCAAATATGCGCGAACTGCTCAACCACTCCGCCGGATTCGGTTACGGCCTAGGCGGTAGCGACCCAATCAACAACAAGTTTCGCGACACAGAAGTACTTGCCTCTTCAGATCTCGACGAGCTTATCGAGAAAGTTGCCGATATACCTCTTCTGTTCCAACCCGGCGAACAGTGGTCGTATTCGATCGCTGTAGACATTCAAGGATACATTGTGCAAAAGCTTTCAGGGCTCAGCTTCGGTGATTTCCTGCAGCAGAACATCTTTCAGCCTTTAGACATGACTGATACGAGTTTCTATGTGAAAGCCGAAGACGTCAGTCGCTTCGCTGAGGTTCACAATTGGGATTCCGAGCGCAATCGTCTGGTACAGAGGCCACACCGTACCGATCGGCCCAGCTATCTCGATCCAGAACGATTAGAGTCTGGCGGTGGTGGACTCGTTTCTTCCACACATGACTATGCCCGTTTTTTACAGATGCTGGTTAACGAAGGCGAACTAGATGGGCAGAAAATTCTTTCTCCCGAGTCTGTACGTATAATGCGCACCAATAGCTTACAAGATGAACTAAACCTGCGCGGCACAGCTACAAGTGATGGTCAGGCTGGCCAAGGCTTTGGCGTCGACTTCGCAGTTATCTACGATCCCAAAAAAGCGAATACACCGGCTAGCCCGGGCACTTACTATTGGTCTGGTGCTGCCGGCACTTGGTTTTGGGTAGACCCGGTTGAGGATATGTTCTTGATAGGCATGATTCAGGCACAGGGTCAGAGACGCCCCGGCGCTCCAAATATGAGAAATATATCTCGCGATATTATCTATGACAGCATTGTCGACTAGGCACACTATTCAAAAGGGTTAGGCCGTTAAAGCTTAACCCTTTCGATGCTTTTGCTTTAACTCACCTGTACACAGGTCCGCTTACTCGGGCAACGGCACCTCCAAGAAATCTGGCACGCCATAGCCCCTACGCACCGCTGGCCGGCTCGCTACATTTAGATACCAGCGCTTCAGGTTAGGGTAGTCGGATAGCTTCATCTGCTGAAAATCAAAGCGAGATATCCATGGCCAGGTTGCTATGTCGACTATCGAATACTCATTACAAATAAACTCCCTATCCTTAAGCCTGTTCTCTAGCAACTGATAGAGGCGCGCATTCTCCTTACTATAGCGTTCCTCAGCATACGGCGACTTCCCTGGATTAAATTTTATGAAATGATGAGTCTGGCCAAGCATTGGGCCAATTGAGCCCATTTGCAACATTAACCATTCCATCTGTTCCCAGTATTTCTCACCGATTGGGCTTAGCAACTTACCAGTCTTGTTCGCTAAGTACATTAGTATTGCACCTGACTCCATTAGATGAATGCCAGTATCGTGATCGACAATCGCGGGGATCTTATTGTTAGGGCTGAGGAACAAAAAATCCGGCTGGAGCTGATCGCCCTTCGTAATGTCAATGGGAAAAACACTATAAGGCAGGCCGACCTCTTCTAACATGATGGACACTTTACGCCCATTCGGCGTATTCCAAGTATAAAGATCGATTCCCTTCTTGTTCTCTGCTGCGCTCACATCTTATCCTTCCCTATTAAATTAAACTCACAGATAACAATTCGAATTTCGTGCTGCTCGAGAAACTCATTCTGCACGTTAGTAATCTATCCAAGTTTTCAGCCCGTACTATGTAAGGATTGAACTCTTCCCGAAAGTGAGTATAGCTAGTTTGTCTTATTCGATCTCGCAAAAAAACACATACTAAGAAAACGGCGCGGAAATGCGGCCTGCACCGAAGGATGCGCCAAGTAACCCTCCTGCCATTTCATCTCGTCCAGCTCCATATAAAGTGCCACTTGACAAGGTTCCTATAATCGATCCGAGCCCTCCACCGTCCGCTGCGTATTCACCGATGCCGATGCCGCCGCCCACCTGTTCTATCTCATCTGACGTAAGTTCTCTCATTTCCATTCTCCAAACTAAGTAACAAAATTTTTCTCGATGCACATAGAAATAACCTAAGACTAGTTTGAATGCCTCAGATCACCAGTTATTACGCAATTTTGGAATTAGCGCAACAATCTGGAAGCAGTAGTTTACATAGAGCAGGAGGGGGCGCCTTGCATCGACGCTCCGTTGAGTGAGGAGTAGAAACTAGCAATCGCGAATAAAGTCGTAGTCGATCGGTTTTCCAAGATCGATCTTATGATGCGTAGATGGCATTGGGTATTTTAGTCCCGTTGCGCAGTTAAATAGCATCACCTGCTCATCCGCTTTTATGCGGCCACTGGCCAGCTCTTGCTTCAGTGCAGCGAGGGTCGCCGCACCTTCTGGACAAAGCAGGATTCCTTCCTTGCGAGCACACTCCTGATGTGCTTCAAATATAGACTCGTCGCTTACAGCGACCGCGAAGCCATTGCTCTCACGCACGGCATCCAGAATTAGGAAGTCACCGACAGCCACTGGCACACGAATGCCTGACGCGATTGTATGTGCATCGACCCACGGCTCGGCGTGGCGCGTTCCTTCGTCGAACGCCTTAACGATAGGCGCACAACCCTCGGCCTGCACCGCTACCATGCGCGGCCGCTTAGGCCCTATCCATCCGATAGCCTCGAGCTCATTGAAGGCTTTCCACATGCCAATCAGGCCTGTGCCTCCGCCGGTCGGATACAGAATGACATCGGGTACATCCCAGTCTAGTTGCTCCGCCAACTCTAATCCCATCGTCTTCTTGCCCTCTATCCGATAAGGCTCTTTCAGGGTAGAGGCATCAAACCAATTCATGACCTCTTTTCCTTCGCCAACGATACGGCCACAATCATTGATATAGCCGTTGGCGAGGAATGTCTTGCCACCCTGGAAGGCGATCTCTTCGATATTTACCTTAGGCGTATCTTCAGGGCAGAAAACATAAGTCTCTATATCTGCCGCAGAACAATACGCGGCGAGCGCAGCGCCGGCATTGCCATTAGTGGGCATCGCCATGCGCTTGACGCCCAATTCCTTAGCCATTGCGACGGCAAGTGCCAAGCCTCTCGCCTTAAACGAACCAGTTGGCAGGCGTCCCTCGTCCTTAATTAGAATCTCGCCGCAACCATACTCGTTCTGCAATTTTTCAGCTGGCAAAATGGGGGTCATCAATTCGCCGAGCCGAATGATATTGCTCGCCTTACGAACCGGTAAAAATTCGCGGTAGCGCCAGAACTCAGGCAACCGTCCCTCAAGATCTTCCTTGTCTATCGCTTTCGCTAAAGCATCGAGGTCGTACTTGACCAAGAGTGGTTTGCCCGCTTCCGACAGACCGTGAAGTTGATCGGCCGGATAAATTTTTCCCGTGTAGCTACACTCAAGGTGAGTTACAAAAGTTTGAATCTCTTCCATTCTTTTTTCTCGTCTTGTGTAATTTTGTAATTCTTAGTTAGCGCAGTCGAAACATTTTGTCGATTGCGCCATCGTTGCCAATTCCATGATAGATCGCGCCGCCGATGTGCAGCAGAAGCAATCCTAATAACGCCCAACAACTCCATAGATGAACGTCGGAGAACAGAATGTTGAGATCATCATTTTCCGCAGTCATTGACGGAATGTCGACAAGCCACCATAAAGTAGTACTCCATCCGCTGTAGGAAGACGACATATAGCCACTAAGGCAACAAATCGTCAGCAGTATATACAGTAATATATGATCCACCACTGCCAGACGCTGCAACCAATCCTGAGGCGAACTCGCCTCTCGCAGCAATGCTCTAACACGCATTGAAGCCATCGTAATTACGGCAATAAACAGGGTGATGCCGATATTCTTATGCAGTTGAAATGGCAGTTCACGGTAAGTAAATTCGGCGGAGGGTAGCGGTAAAGACAACATCCACCAACTCGAAACGAAAAGAAAAAAGACGGAGGCTGCCAGCAACCAATGTAGAAGTACCACCAGACGCGGCAAGTTCTCACGTTCAGGCTCCACTGGATTCCTAGTTTCCGACATCAGTTATCCATTTTACTTTGCTGCCCGAAACGGATGACCGCGACTAACATACACAAATGGATGCAGATCCAAAGCAACAGAGGCCACAGATATTGTGCACGCAGCAATGGCCCAATATTAACAGCGGCAACGAAGCCCGCGACATCGATGATGAGAAGCAATGCAGTGCTAACGATCGTCAAGCGCAGCGCAGGGCTCTGTCTATTTATCAGGCCGAAGGCGGTAACTAGAGAAAATAGTGTCGCCGCTATCCCTAAGCTCGAGAGCATTAATTGATAGGAGCGATACCACTGGGGACTCGAAATCAAGATAATGCGCACATTACTCACCATCAGCTGACATTCTTCAAGGGAGAGTTGTTCTTCTTCTAGCTCGTCTGCTCTACAATCCGCCGCGAAACCGAGATCAGCGCTGCTGCCTGGTCCTATTACCTTTTGCTTGAGTAGCTCATTGCTGTAGCTAGCTAACAACAAAAGGCCGAACAACATGATGATGACGGCTAGCCATGACACATTAGCTTCGGCGATTTCGTTTTTCATAAAGATTGATCGCATCGGGATGATGAGAATTAGGGCAACTAATGTAACGCTGTGTTTACAGCGACCACCAAATTCCTTCTCTCCTACAAACCTTGATGCCTCCTATAAGAATCGATGATGCCGATAGCGCTTTATCTTACCCACATCTTCTAGTAAATATAAGAGCAGGAATTTTTCTGGATTTGTCTGCAATTTCGCTCTTTTTTAATTCAGGTATACTTCTTTGTGAGAATGCTAATTTGACTGATTAACAACCATTGAATACATATCGGAGATTCAAAATGTCGTCACCACTTAAAATCTTTTTCACTATCTCGTTTGCAATATTAGCTGCCTGTTCAGCGGAAGAAAGCACAGTAGGTTTGGTACAAAGTTCTGCTGAGAATCCTGCCGGTGAGAATCTTAAAATATTGACTGCCGAGCTTGGCAGCTTCGGCATAGACCTATCCCATCAGGATCCGGATACTCGAGCTGGCGACGATTTTTTCCGCTTCACTAATGGCCAATGGCTTGATACCTATGAGCTTCCAGCGGATCGAAGCAATTATGGTTCGTTCTCTGTTCTCGGCGATCGTTCCGATGAGAGAGTGCGCACGATCATTACTGACCTAACTTCAATCGAGCCAGCACAGGGTTCGATGGAGCAGAAAATCAGCGATTACTATCTCAGCTATATGAATACCGATGCACTAAACGAGCGTGGCATCAGCCCCCTGCTAGCCGGTTTGTCTAAACTTGCGGAGATCGACACAGAGGATGAGCTGGTTGCCGCTTTTGGCCGCTCTCGCATAGATACCACCGCCAGTCCAATTAGCTTCGGGATAGGTGCGGACCGAAGTAATCCCGATCGCCACCAGCTCGGCGTGTCTGTTGGCGGAATAGGGCTACCTGATCGCGATTATTACCTTGAGGACACGGAGCAATATCGGAATGTCCGAGCAGAATACGCAGGACATATAGAACGCATATTAGATTTCGCCAACATCGAAGACGGAGCCGCGAAAGCAGCAGCAGTGTTAGCGGTTGAAACTCGAATTGCTGAACATCTCTGGCCAAGAGCCGACCGACGCAATCGAGATCTCACTTATAATCCAATGAGCTATGATGAATTCACAGCCGCGTATTCAGGCTTTGATTGGGATAGCTACTTCTCCTCAGCGGGAGTTAAATATCTGGAGGATCTAAATGTTTCCTACCCAAGTGCCATGGCGCCGATCATCGATCTTATAGCTGAAATCCCAGTAGCGAACTGGAATAGCTACATGACCTATCACTTCATCTCAAACAATGCCGGCGTGTTATCTGATGAGATCGATCAAGAGAATTTTCACTTCTATTCAACAATACTGAACGGCGTGCCTCAGCGGAGGGAGCGCTGGGAGCGAGGCGTCGCTCGTGTGGGTGCACTCAACAGCCTGGGCGAGGCGGTTGGCCAGGTTTATGTAGAGCGGCATTTCCCAGAGTCTGCTAAACAACAGATGGGAGATTTAGTTGAGAATTTGAGAACCGCTCTTGCACAGAGTATCGAGCAACTCGATTGGATGGGTGATGAAACAAAGACAGAAGCATTATTGAAATTAAATGCCTTCCGACCCAAGATCGCGTATCCCGATGAGTGGACAGATTTGTCTTCTATCGAAATTGGCCTCGACGATCTATTTGCAAACGCGCAGAGCGTACGTGAATTTAATTATGAAGATAGCCTGAGTCGATTAGGCAAACCTACGAATAGAGAAGAATGGGGTATGACGCCACAAACAGTGAACGCCTATTATAATTCCTCTTTTAATGAAATTGTATTCCCAGCTGGGATCTTACAACCACCCTTTTTCGATCCGGCTGCAGATCTAGCCGTAAACTATGGCGGCATCGGTGCTGTCATCGGTCATGAGATGGGGCACGGCTTTGACGATCAAGGATCTAAGTCGGACTCTATGGGCGTGCAGCGAAATTGGTGGACCGACGAAGATCGCTCCAACTTCGAAGTACTAACAACAGCACTTGCCGCGCAGTACGACCAGTTTGAACCGGTAGAAGGATATTTTATCGACGGCAATTTCACCCTTGGGGAAAACATCGGAGACGTTGGCGGTCTATCTCTCGCGTACCGCGCCTATAAAATGGCACTAGACGGTGAAGAAGCACTTATTATAGATGGGCTAACAGGTGATCAACGATTCTTTCTGAGCTGGGCGCAAGTTTGGCAAAGAAAGTATCGAGAAGATGCGCTGATTCAGAGACTGACATCTGACCCTCATTCACCATCGGAATTTCGTGTCAATGGTGTAGTGAGAAACTTCGATGAATGGTACGAAGCATTTGACGTTCAACCAGAAGATGCCTTGTATTTATCTCCAGAAGAACGCGTTCGAATTTGGTAAGTTAGGAAACCTCTGGATAGACTCGAATAAAATGCACTATTGTCTGGTCTTCTACAAGAAGGAGGATCCTGCTCGCGAGTTGCTCCTGTGCAAAAGATTTCGTCCAGATGCAGTGACATTAAAAAATTACTTGTAATATAGTCTGGATCTGTAGTTTTGCAGAAGGCAAATTTTAGAGCCCTGTTGCCAAACACTGAGCTAAACGAATTAATTTAAATAGCAATATCCTATAAGGGAATGGAGAAATTAATGATCAAGAAAGCACTTGTACTAGCTTCTGCTTTAACGATGCTTGTTTCGGGCACACTGTTTACCGCGTCGGCTCAAGACGAACCCACCCCAGCACAAAGAGCAGCAGGGGCCGCCGAAACGCGCCAGTCTGTGTTCAAACTGCTTCTATTCAATCTCCTTCCTATCGCCGGCATGGCACAGGGCGCGCCCTTCAATGCAGAGCTAGCAGAAAAGAACGCGCGTAACATATCCGCTCTTGCACCGATGATTCCCGACTTGTTCGCTGCTATGGACACTCGTGATTTCGACGTCGAGACCGAAGCACTAGATGTGATTTGGGAAAACCCAGCCGGATTCGCCGAACGCGCTCAGGCGTTGCTAGAGGGTGCTAACGCTTTTGCGGAAGTCGCTGCTGGCGGTGACATGGGTGCTACTCTAGGCGCGTTCCGAGGCCTCGGCGGTAGTTGTGGAAACTGTCACGATGACTTCAGAGTAGACAACGACTAACTGTATGCATTGTAAAAAATTAAAAAGGCAGCTTAGGCTGCCTTTTTAAGGCCTGAATATCTAACTGAGATTATTCGAATTGGTTGTGCCGCGTAAAGAATGCCGCCAACGCGTCTCTGTCTTCATCGTTGATCTTGCTGGTATTGTGTTCGATAACATCGTTCATGTCGCCGCCAGCAAAGTCACCGTCAGGTTTCAAACCGATAAAGAGAAAGATATCAAAATTATTCGTTGTCCACTCACTTAGCGCCTCTGCATTTATTGCTTCAATAACTTCCTCACCCAAGGTTGCGCCTGCAAATTCTCTGCTAGCATCGAGAATTCCCATTGTATTTCTTGGCGTATGGCACTCGCTACAATGACCAAGATTTCGCGCAAGATACGCTCCGCGCGCAACTAATTCATCTTCGAAGATTTCAGCATCGGCTTCAGCCATGTCTGCCAATAAGTTCCATCCGGCCATTGCCCAGCGGTTTAGCCAGAACGGCGTTTGGGCTTCTGGGACCGTATTGTTTTGCGGCTCCAGGCTCATAAGGTAGGAACCGATATCCAGCACATCTTCGTCGCGCAGACCTCCATAGGCGCGATACGGGAATGCCGGATAGTAAAACCTACCGCCAGGCTTACGGCCATGCTGTAAAGCGAGTAAAAAATCCTTCGCTTCCCAACTACCAATCCCGGTCTCCATATCAGGTGTTATGTTTGGCGCATAGAACGTGCCAAAATCAGTCACTAGCGCGAGTCCTCCGACAAGCGATTCCTCGTCATCTTCGCCGCGGTGGCAGCTAATGCAGCCTCCCGCTACCACTAGATATTCGCCGCGCTCGATAGCCTCTTCAGATTCAGACAGCGTAGCGGAACCAGAGACAGAAGGTGGCAGGAATAACAGCAAAGCCACCAACAACAGCACGAAGAAAATACCAATAAGGAAAAGCTTCACCTTCGATTGGGCGAACTCCATAATTTCTTCAACCCCTTGTTCTAGCTTTCTAAAAATCTAGCTCGCATATGTAGTCTAATCAGTTATCGTTACTTCTATGAAACTAGACAAGCTCGGTTAACTGTTCTTTACGGAAAGTCTCAATCGAATCCATATCATTATTTTTTACTTTGTTGGCCCACTCAGGGTTCGCTATCAACGCGCGACCCACTGCGATTAGGTCAAACTCATCGGCTTCCATGCGGTTCAGTAGCTCATCGAGCCCTGCCACTTCCGCAGCACCATCACTATAGGTCGCAACGAATTCTTCGCTTAGGCCGACACTACCCACACTGATTGTTGGCTTAGCTGTTATCTTCTTAACCCAGCCCGCTAGATTCAGGGAAGAGCCATCGAATTCTGGCTCCCAAAATCGTCTCGTGCTGCAATGAAAGATATCTACGCCCGCATCGGAGAGGGGGCTAAGAAATTGCTCAAGCTCACCCGCCGTCTGTGCCAATTTCGATTCGAAGTCCTGTTGCTTCCATTGCGAGAAGCGCAAGATCACAGGAAAATCGTCGCCTATTTCTCCACGTATCGCCTGCATAATCTCAACGGCAAATCGCGTTCGATTTTCAAGAGAGCCTCCGTACTTATCATCTCTTTGATTGGTGCCTGCCCAGAAGAAGTTATCGATCAGATAGCCATGCGCTCCGTGTAACTCGATAGCATCGAATCCAAGGCGAACTGCATCGGATGCAGCTTTGGCATAAGCTGCAACCAGCTCATCGATCTCAGTGGTGGAAAGTGGCTCTAGTACTTTTTTATCTGGCCCTAATAGCCCGGAAGGTGTCGCTGAGGGATAGTCTGGATTTGGCCCTTCGCCTGGTTTGCGAATCGAGCCCACGTGCCACAACTGTGGCGCTATCTTGCCACCAGCGGCATGTACGGCCTTGACCACTTTTCCCCAACCTTCTAAGGCTTCTCCGTGGAAACAAGGTATCTGCACCCCCGATGAAGCGGCCTTGTGATTGACGGTCGTGCCTTCAGTAATGATTAGCCCGACACCGCCTGCGGCGCGCCTTCTGTAATATTCTTCGACATTAGTATTGGGTATACCATTAGGAGAGAACTGTCTCGTCATAGGCGCCATGATAATGCGATTGGGTAATTGTAACTTCGGGTGATTGAACGGCTTAAAGAGTACGTCTGAATTCATTGTCTATCCTGTTAATTTGTTCGCCAAGCGAATGACTTGCATTCTATTGCTTGGGTTTGTGTCTGCCGAGTTATAAAATCGCATGAGTGACTAAGGGGCCCAGGCAGCACGTGTCGCAGCGCGCCTGATTATATCCCGATTCTCATCGCTTGCGGGGGGCTCTGACTCGCCGAAGATTGCGCGGATCCAATGACCGTCAGTAGGGTTCGGAAAAAGAATATAGTCGCGGCCATAACGGTCTTTGTCCTGTTCCATAAGACTCATGCGCTGATCTACATCAGTGGAGTAATAGCGACGCGCAAAGTCATTAAGATTGTCGCCTAACAGCGCGACCACTTCATAATCTTCTCTTATCTGCTGCTGCACTATTTCCTTGTTGGAACTCTCTCGTAAGACTCGCAGGTGCGCAGCGTCAACGTGAGGAAAGCGAACGGCGTTCAGGTTTTCAATCGCCAGCTGCACTGTAGTCTCGCCCTGGTCACGGTTGGTCACATAGAAAATTTCAACTGAATTGCTCACGCAGAAATTAAGAAACTCCAATGCCCCCGGACTTGCGACTGCGCGATTTTCCTCGATCCAACGATCCCAGGACGCATCGTCGAAAAAATCTTGCCCCTGAGTGATGAGGTAACCCCAGTAGTCATTCGCGAGTAACAAAGTTTCATCGACATCACTAATTATTGCGAGAGGCAAAGAATCGTCTTTTTTCTGCGCCAAAGCAATCTCAACGCGCATGCGAGCAATGTTGAAGCCTTGGTAATAAAGAGCTCGAAATTCGGCAGCGGTCTGTTTCCATGCCATCGCCATCATTAGATTATTCTCGATGTCCCTGTCGTTGCCGGTTGCGTTCTGTCCTAGCGCCGGCATGGCTGCGGCCAACGCCATGGAGATCGCTAGAGCCTTTACTAGTACTTTTACTGTCTCGTGCATGAGTAAATCCTAAAAGGTGTATAGCTATAAATTTTACGGGCTAGTCTGTACTATAGCTGTTTGTGATGCTAGCCAATCCTAATTCAATTTCGCTGGCAACAATACTTCATAACAACTTATTGCGATAGTAAGACAATATTTGAGGAATAGATGATGGAACCAATAAAAGGCTCAATACGCTTCTCTCAATTTGCGGCGGCGATTGTTCTGACCTGCTTCAGTGCCGCAGCGTCGGCTCAATCCTATCGTGTCCTGCTTTCAAACGATGATGGAATAGAATCGCCACGCCTGCATGCCCTGCACGCAGCTCTTTCGCAACTCGAAGGTGTAGAAGTAGTTGTCTCCGCTCCGAACGTGAATCAATCAGGTTCTAGTCAATCCTCAATAGGCTCTATAACTGTCGACAACTTTGAGCAAGATGGTCGCTTCTTCGGCTACGCCGTTCATGGCAGGCCGGCCGATGCAGTCCGCTTCGGCGTGAAAGAGCTAGGAAAAGATCAACCCTTCGATATCGTTGTGTCCGGTATAAACCGCGGCGCAAACGTTGGTAACGTTTCACATCTATCTGGAACAGTAGGGGCAGCGATGGAAGGCTTGTATCATGGACTCCCGGCAATCGCCGTATCGGAAGACCCCAATAGTGAGAATACAGCCATCACCGCAAAGTTCACTGCCGATCTAGTCGATCGATATCGCAGGCTTGGCGCGCCGAGTGGCACGATGATTACTATCAACGTCCCAGCCGGCGAACTGAAGGGAGTAGCCGTAAGACCAATGGGAGATTCTTACCTAAGCACCGCTCGCTATGAGCCTACTGTAAGAGACTCCATGACCACAGACTATGAGAGAGTCCGAATGATTGTGGATTCCGAAGACCCTACAACCGACACCTATGCCTACCAACAGGGGTATATATCGGTAACGCCGCTTAAATTCGATTGGACCGACTTCGAAATGCTCGATGAAGTAGAATCATGGAATCTACAGATAGACTAATTCACATAGTCTATTAGGCGGTGCAGGAGAACGTATTGCTAGAGTTTGAACACATTATTCAAGTCAACGATCTTACGGAAGAGGATTTGCCAATTCTCACGCGAACCCAGCTCTGGGAAGGCTTGCTGCTGCGTGCGAGACGCCCAGACACATTCAACAGCAGTTTGAAGGTTACTAACAAAGAGTATACCGAGGATGAGTTTGAGAGAATTATCGAGGTAGGGGAGCATAAATTTCACGAGCGGGTGATGCTCTATCCCGACGAGAAAATTCACACCCAGACCCTGGAAGAGTACGAGCAGATAGACGCGGAGAGTGTCACTCACATAGAGGAGCCGGAGGAAGGCTACCTGTTTGTGCGCTTCAGTTATCGGCGCGAACTGGAGGAAGACGGTTCTGTTGATGTTGGAGAGCATTTAAAATCTGCCTATCTACAGACCGACCGTGACGCTATCGCGCTGATCCGCTCGCTTGTCGAAAGCGGTGTATTTGGCCAATCGATTAATTAGGGTGCTTAGCTCCGGCTATCTCCGTACTAGAGCGACACCAAATGCAGGGCGTCTAATGTTCATCTTTGATATACATGGTGGAATTAGTTTATTCTCTTAGACCATCCAAATAAACAGCTGCCCCTTCGGGCAGGAGAAGACAATAATGAAAGCACTCCTGCAGCTAGCTTTAATAACACTCACCCTTACTACTGCTGAGCTCTCCTTTGCTGATCGCCAAGCCAGCGATGACGAGCAACACATCGATGACCCACGTGTTCAACACCGAAGCTATGAATTCCCGGGCACTGGCGAATCGATTCCCTATGCCGCCTTCGTTCCTTCGAGCTACGACAGCAGCCAAGGCGCCCCACTAATTATTTCCCTGCATGGCTTAGGCCGCAGCTACGACTGGCTAATGGGATATCACGGTTTGCTCGATCAAGCTGAAGAGAGTGGCTATATCGTGGTCACTCCACTTGGCTATACCCGCCGCGGCTGGTACGGCTCCAGAAAGCTCGATGAAATGCAGGATGCGCAGCGTAGCGAACAAGATGTAATGAATGTCTTACAGTTGATGCGCGACGAGTTCAGTGTCGATTCAAATCGAATCTACCTCTGGGGCCATTCTATGGGTGGCGCGGGCACCTATCATATTGCAGCAAAGTATCCGGATATTTTCGCCGGCTTGGGGGTAGCCGCGCCCGCACCCGAAGCGGATGCGCCGATGAATAATATTCTGAATAAAATCAAACATCTGCCCATTTTCGTTCTGCAGGGCGACGAAGACACCGCCGTGCCTGTAGAACGCACCCGTGACTGGGTCGCAAAAATGCAAGAGCTAGGCATGCAGCATGTTTATGTCGAGATTCCTGGGGGTGATCATTCCCTACTCATTTCTCAGGACACGGTAAACATGAAGAAGTTCGTTGATTTCTTCAACATCGTACGCAGACAGTATTAGCCGGAACCGGATTGTAGACATGGCATCAAAAACTCATCTTACAATCGCCTGTGCCTTCCTGTTGGCGGCGTCATTGAGCGTTGCCGCGGAAGACGGCCCCTTCGATGCAGAACAGACCTATAAAGCGACATGCTTTGCCTGTCATGGCACAGGTGCGGCCCATTCGCCTGAGGTAGGCGATCAGATCGAGTGGGAGATACGCATGGGGAAAGGCATGGACACCCTCGTTCAAAACACGATCGCCGGACTCAATGGCATCATGCCGCCGCGAGGCCTATGCGAAGCCTGCAGCGATGAGCAGCTAAGAGCCATAGTTGATTTTATGGTCCAGAGTAGCCTCTAAACTTCGCCATCAATCTAGGCATTATCTGAACAACTATTTTGAATAACAGTTTTATATAACAACAAGGGAGCACGAACAATGTTGAACTCAAGACAACTATCGATTCGAACCTTATTACTCTTCGCCAGCCTGCCTCTTCTATTAATTGGATGTGCTCCCGAGGGCGATTCTACTTCTATAGAAGTTGCGACCAGCAGCAGTACCACAGGCGGAGAAGTTGAGCAGGTGGAGGTCGCATCTGCGTTACGCCCACGATCATCTGTTCAGAATATGGATTGGCGCCTGCACAATCTTGACCTTGCCGGTTCACGCTATGCGCCTAGTGATCAGATTACTCGCGACAATGTCGCCGAGCTAACACCGAAATGGCTATTCCAACACGGCGTCATCGATGGCGTAAGTAATCAGACCACTCCCGTGATTGTCGGCGACATAATGTATGTCACCGACTCGCGCGGCAGCGTTTATGCGCTAAACGCAGAAGACGGGCACCTGCTCTGGACCTATGACGTAACGCGTCTTTTAGGTGGCGGTCGGCGCGAGGGCTATATCTTCAGACATCGTGGCGTAGCGTATGAGGATGGCGTAGTGTATTCCGCGGCGGGCTCATTTATCTTCGCGCTCGATGCAATTACCGGTGAGCCTCTAGAGGGCTTCGGAGACAAGGGGCAGGCACCGGTGATTCTCGATGTGCTGCATGAGAAGAACCCAGATATCGAAACTGCTATTTCGGTCGGCTACTGGTTTACCACAGCTCCGCAGGTCTATGACGGAGTTATTTATGTTGGCACGACGCGAAGCGAGAGCCATATT
Organism: uncultured Pseudomonadales bacterium; assembly: GCA_949372635.1. Lineage (GTDB taxonomy): Bacteria > Pseudomonadota > Gammaproteobacteria > Pseudomonadales > Pseudohongiellaceae > UBA9145. The sequence goes on along the minus strand of CASIAB010000007.1, from coordinate 362,938 downwards.
GCTGGAGGCTATGTGTTGGCAATCGATGCCAAGACTGGCGAGGGCATTTGGAACTTCAATACCGTACCTCAGGATGAAACTGATCAGGGCTGGGATATCGCAGGGCCAACCTGGGTTGGCGGCGAGCGGAACGGCGGTGGAATCTGGGAAACACCCGCTGTTGATGCAGAATTAGGCATGGTCTATGTGGCCGTCGGCAATCCCTTCGGCGACAGCACGAAACGCGACGGCATGAACCTGTTCAGCGACTCGCTTATCGCTCTATCTCTGAAAGACGGAAACCTGGAGTGGTACTACCAACAAGTGCATCACGATGTGTGGGACTACGACTCTGGTAATCAACCGGTATTGTTTGATATGGAAGTCGATGGACAGGGCATCAAAGCACTCGCACAGGCAAGCAAGAACAGCTGGCTGTATATCCTCAATCGTGAAACTGGCGAGCCAGTGCACCCGATCATCGAAACCCCAGTTTCAACCGTTACCGATGTAGAGGGCGAAGTCCCCTATCCAACACAGCCGATTCCGCACAAGGCGAATGGCGAGAGAATGGAACCGGTATCGCCAGTTTTCCCAACCGACATTCCTGCACAACAGATGGAGGCCAACGATCTCGTAGAGCAGTTTACTCCGATAGGACCGAACCAGATTTTTTCTCCGGGTTATGGCGGCGGCGCGAACTACGCACCGATTTCCTTCAGCAAGGACACTGGCTATCTTTATATCAATGCGATCGATCAGCCGTTTAATTCTGGACGCGACCCCAAAGGGTATTTCTCTGCTTATGACCCAACGACGGGAGAATTAATCTGGCGACAAATCTTTGAAGGGTATGGGCAAGCCGGCTCGGTGGTTACCGCCGGCGGCATAGTCTTCGTTGGAGCGGGCAGCAATACTGCAGGTTATTTCTACGCCTATGACGCATACACTGGCGAAGAGCTATGGAAATTTAATACCGGGGCGGGTGTATTTGCCTCACCTTCGATATATGTCATCGATGGTCAAGAATATGTAACTGTTGCATCTGGCGGTGGATCGAGAGGACGAAGAGGTGGCGATCTAATTCTCGTCTTCGCCCTTCCTAATTGAAGCTAAGAATTTTCCAACTAAATCTACTCGTCTTTGCTTGACAGGATTCCTCGTTCTTATTTCGCTACTTCGTAGTAAAACTACCACGAAGAATCCATTCATTTTCCTGTAACGACCGTTATTGAAACTATAGAATTTCACGCTTCCTTCTCAGACTACTCGGTAGCCCCTGGGCAGTGCAGCCATTCGAAATCCAGCCCGCGGCTTAACTAATACGTAACCGTGAGGCTTCTTTTTGTAGTACACCCCCATCGCTGTAGTAAAAGAATTCGTCATTGTGTAGAAAGCGTACCTTTCTAATTGGCAAAAGATTCAGTCCTAGGGCGGCAATTGTTGTATTGATTCGATTCGGCTCGAGCCTGGCAACCACAACCTTATTCGCAACTGAGTGTGGACGCACTGCAGCGTGCTTGTGATTTCTCTTGTGTGGGGGCTCAGCGCTCACACTTGGCGCTGTTACCAAAAGAACAGAGCACAAGGCCATTGTAATACTAGCAGTAGAAAATAATGTCATAAGATTCCCCCATTTACCTAAGCCAAAGACCCTAGGCTATTGCTCAACTTTTGAAACTAACGGCACAAATCTGTACCGCTTGCTAAGTAGAACGCTTAGACAAGAGATCGGTTTAAAGGAAATGGGGTTATAGAACTTCGTTGGTCTTACGAGAATTGATTATGGCTTGCTTATGACTACACGGAAACCGATGGAGTTGTTACGTACGCTAGGATCGACTCCTCCGCGCACCGCCGCGCGCACGTTGCCCACTCCATCGGAGAATGACCCTCCGCGCATGACCCAGAGCGCATCCTCGGAAAGATTCTCCGCATCATCGTTCGGGTCATACGGATAGGCCTGCAACGGGCTGCGTGTAATTTCCCACACATTCCCGCTCATATCTTGCAGGCCAAAGGCACACTCGGCGCAGGGTCGGGAGCCTACTGGCAGCATTGCGCTTGAGCCGTAGTTTGCTGACGCCGCTGAGGGTGTGTTTCCCCACGGAAAAATTCGACCGTCCGCACCGCGTGCCGCTTTTTCCCATTCAGCCTCTGAAGGAATGCTCACTTGGCCACCCGCTGCGAGATAACTGCGTAGTTCTTCAGGAGTATCCGAAGAATTTTCCAACTTCTGCTGTAGCCAGCGCGCATAGGCTAGCGCCTCCGGCCAAGTGACATTTGTAATCGGCATATCCCCTTGAATCTCCGCTGGCACCTCATTAGCGAGATCTGGGTGTTCTGCTATGAAGACTCGAAATTGAGCAGCGGTGACCTCAAACAACCCTATATAGAAATCGTCTATCTGGACTGTTCCCTGACGCCGATTGCTCGACCAGCGTTCATTCTCGTAGGCTAGACGATCTAATGCTGGGTTACTTCCCATGATGAATGGGCCGGCGGGAATTTGAACAAAGCCCAGCAGCGGCTCGTCCGGGAGAAACCAAGCATTGGCGAGGAAACCAGTTATCGCTGCTTGAGCGGGGGAAGAAAACCCCGTTTTTTCTGAGTCTATTTGCTGCGGTGATTGAAGAGCCATCCATACGGCCACGAAGACAATCGCTAGGCACATAATGGTGAGACCCACTGCTCGATCTGGCACCTGTTCCCTATCAAGATCTTTTCGCTGATCCTCTTGCTTAGATTGCCGCTTAGCTTCAGTTTCGCTTTGAGGCTTGCTCATATCTAAGCCCCATTGTTCTCGCAGGCAAAAACCCAATCGTGTTCACAGGCTCGCTCGACTAACTCCTGCTCAGAGAGTGTCATCAAGTTCTGTCCACCTTCTCGCAATAGCAAGCGCAAATCCAATTCATGTGGCACTTCGCGCGCCACCAATTCTGTGTCTAGAAGATTTAGACACGCCGCTTGAAACTTCAATTCGCAGCCGCGCGAGAAATAGGCCATGGATAATTCTTGATTGGATGCGGTAATCATTCCCTCACGATAGTGTGCGCCTATTTCATTGCACGCCCATGCCGCGTTGTCCGCACAATAGGTCGCCTCCAGTTGCAGCATGCGGCCACAGGCATTGGATAAGTCACTCGCGCAGGCCTGCTCCCAGAATGGCAAGCTATCGCCCTGATGCTTGTTGTCGGTTTTACCTAAGAAAGACATCGAAGCGAAAATCACTATCCAGATACTCATGTGCGCTAGATTAGCGCGCCCACCGAGCCAGCTCTCTTTCCAAACGTTTAAAAGAGCAGTCGAATGAATAGATCGAACCGCTCTATCGATAGCGATAACACTCAGATTGAGCAGCGGCACGACGAGGAGTTTGTCATAGAAAGTTGGCTCGCCCATAGCGCCTAGCAGGGTATAGAGGCCGAACACCCCGAGTCCGTAGAGCAATCCAAAAAACGTCTTCCCTAGCGGCGTTCTTGGCGAGGTAGACGGATCGGTAATCAATAGATGCAGCCCTAAAAAAACAGCGGCAGGAATTTCCGAATCGAGGAAGTACGGAACACCCGTGCTAGCGGAATACAGGGCACTGACTCCAAACAAAGTAATCGCCGCCATGCTTGCAACAAGTGTTATGGAGAAGTGGTACATAACGATCAAGCCAACCAAAAAGAGAAACGTGTAGATGTTCGGCGCCAGAGTAAGAGTTGATGCGATATCCTGACCCCAGGTCAAGCCAGTCGTGTTGGTAGCGATCAATACGAGGGAGAAAAGGCCTAGAGCAAACGCGGAAGGGTTAAATATGTGCGAGCTACGACCGTCTCGATTCCAACGTACATATTCCTTGCCCATGAAACCGACTGCAATCATCACGAATTGCATATAAAACCAATCATCCCTAAACCAGAGAAAAAGATTGATGCTAAAAATAATCGGAAAGGGACCAAAGCCTAAGTTATATTCACGACGTCTCGACCAGGCCAGCAACATGTCGAAGGTATAGGCAAAGAGCAGCTGCGCTAACATCAGCCATGCATGATCGTATACCGGCCGCCAGTAATAACCCCAATAAGCATAGACACTGAACTGGACCATGGCTTGGATGTAGTGCTGTGGACGCAACACTACACTGAACACATGCTCTTCGTTCTTGTTCTTAGAATTAACTATCAGATACGCTTGCCACAAGAGCAGCGTGGCGGCAGCGCCCCAAAATGACCAAACTAGTGCGAAATTGCCCTGAACACGAGGAACGAAACTTAGAAGAATAAGAGATATAGACATTACTAATGGAAACTTGAACGCTGCCATTGAGGCGCGCGTCTGCTTATCAGCAGAATTCTTGCTGTTTCGGATACTATTCTTGAAACTGGCGGAAATGGCCATCAGCATGCTCTAGCGGAAAAAAGTCATTCAACTCCAAGAATAAACCACATGCGGAATCAATTCAATTTGACCGACTTGAAGCTAGGTCTTTACTGTTGTTAAAGCTAATTCGCAGGCTGTTAGCTAGATCTCGTCGACAGGCCGCTCTAGTACATATTCAGATTAAGTACTCTGGCGTTCAGAATGTTCGGTGTCTTGCTCGGAATGATCATGACCGTGGTGGCGATCATGATGACCTCCCTCAACAGCGGCATTGGCCATTCTGATGGGTACGTCAATAACCATATCTGTATTGCTAGCAGCAACGCCGACAACAGCCCCAGCAATCTGGAATGGTGCCTCAATCGCTGCCGTATCTACTACCACTCCGATCACAGAGCCTATAAGGCCAATCGACGGTAGCACCAATATCAGGCTGACTATTAATTTTGGGTGTTTCATTGCTTTCTTCTAATTATTCTTCTTCTACCCTTAGGAAAAAGGTAAGCTCTACCGTATCCCGATGGATCTAAATCTTAGCTGAATTGTAGCAAGCAGACTGCGTTAGTGTTTGCTGTCATTTTTTCGGCGTTTTTCCCACTAAAGCACCCATATTTAGCCTCTAGTAAGGCCCGAATATCCTTGAAAATTCGCCAAAATACGAGTAATTTCGGTCAATTAGTCCATCATCTCACTATAATTAGAATACTGTTGGAGGTTCACATGCACAACAGAGCGCTCACGAAACTTTCTTTAGCAATAATCGGTCTCATAGTCGCGCCACAACTGCTCGCGCAGTCGCCAGATATACCGCGCACCGAGTATGGTCAGCCAGATTTTCAGGGCACCTATACCTTTAGGACGTTAACTCCGCTTAACCGCCCGAGAGAACTCGCCGACAAGGCCACCTTAACTCCCGAGGAAGCTGCCGAGTGGGAAGCTTTTGAGAGACGCCGCCAGAACCGCGACCTGATCATCGATTCCGTGGGTGGCGCCGGTTATCCGCCGGGCGTGATCTCCTATAACGAATTCTGGTACGAGCGTGGCGTTGAGACCATCGCCGATCGTCGTACCTCGCTGGTCTACGATCCACCAAATGGTCGTGTGCCCCAATTAAATGCCGCCGGTCGCGAGAGACGCGCCAACTATGGTCAGATGGTGTTTGAGAGTGCTGGCCCCGAGGGCAGAACGACAATTGATCGGTGCCTAGTCGGTTTCGTCGGTGGACCACCAATGATCCCCGGCTCATACAACAATAATATGCAGATAGTGCAGACGAAAGACACTGTCATGATCTTGAATGAGATGGTGCATACCGCGCGCATCATTCCGCTGGGTAGCGAACACAGCACGCAGCAGCTGAAGTGGGAAGGCGATTCTGTTGCACATTGGGATGGTGACGAGCTGGTTATAACTACGCAGCACTTCTACCACGACTACAATCTGCGTGGCATGTCGGATCAAGCCGTGATTTCCGAACGCTTTAGCTGGATTGATGGGGACACGCTCGATTATGACTTCACTGTAGAAGATCCCTTGTCTTGGGATGAAAGCTGGTCCGGCAGAGTACCGATGCGCCGCGCCGCCGACCCGGTCTACGAATATGCCTGCCACGAAGGCAATCATGGTTTGCAGGGCATCCTCGCCGGTTGGAGGCGCTATGAGTCTATGGGTCTAAACGGAGACGGCACTCCTAAGTCCGAGACTGGAACTGTTGCCACGGAAGAATAGAAAGTTATTCAACCACTTAAAACCTGATCTCACTCGCGGGTTTTGTAAAATTCAAAAAAACCAGAGTTAGGTTAGTATCCAACTCTGGTTTTTATCTATCGCGTTCTAGTGCCCCAAATTCTATTGCTCACTTTGGATGCCTCAAATATTTTTCTGGATCGAATCACTCATGTTTAGAAAACGGTTCCTGTCTGCTTGTATCGCTCTTTATTCGTTCTTCTTGTTTTCGAGCAGTGTGACTGCTGAAGTGAATTCTGTTTTTATCTCCTCCACGCTAGATCCGAATGCCATCATCATTACTGAAGTAGATGTAATCTTTATCTACGATGTCGAAACGGCTAGCAGTCTACCCGACACAAAGTCTGCCTGGTACTCGAATAAGCGACAGTTCTCGCAAAATGCCGGCGATAAGATAGACATCGTAAATGTATTTATACCTCAGGGTTTTGATTCAGAAATGACTAGCCTGCCCACGCGCCGCGTCGATGCATTGAAGGTTGTCGTCTATGCTTATCATGACGACTCAAAAGCCGCTCCACGCGATATTACCGACACGGCTAACGTGCTCGTCGAAATAGATCCCTTCGGAATTCGAGTATCCAGCAGAGACCAAATAGGAAACTAGCGGGGAATCATTGACATGAAAATCGGGCAGATAATTTCATTTCTGTTAGTGTCAATCGGAGTTATCGATGTGCCATCGGCATAGATCGCTTCCTGATAAGTTTTCGCCGCTGGATGGACATTGGACTTCAGAAGAAATTCCATCTCGACTGAACCAACTGTCGAGGCCGTGAGCCAACGAAATTCACCCAGATCGATGTCGTTAACCTTCCACAAGCCCAGTATACCGTTGTAGAACGTCAGTGATTTGCTCTGACGTTCTAGGAAAATACACGCTGTTTTTATATCCATAAGCGTATCCTTAATGACCGTATAACTCTGGCACACTTTACAATTGTATTGCTATTACCCCTGGTTTACTCTTGTAGTCTCCCCTTCATAAATGCAAGAACAATGAGAGCTCTAGAAGATGACTAATAAAAACATAAATTCGGCCTTTTTGGCATTGGTGATAGCCCCAGCCTTGGCTCTTGCCCAAGCTGACATGCCTCCTACAAACGATCTGACAAATCCTTATAGCACTCAATCTGGCTATTTCAAGATGCCTGCAGGTCGCGATTGGGGCTCCTCTAGCACAGTTGAAATTGATTCCGATGGCGAAAGTATCTGGGTCGCAGAACGTTGCGGCGGCAACGCAAATGCCTGCGTTGAGAAACCTGACACAAACCTAATTATGTTGTTCAGCAAGAACGGTAACATGGTTCGTAGCTTCGGCGCGGGATACATTACTTGGCCTCACGGCATTCACGTCGACCACGACGGCAATGTTTGGGTCGCTGACGCACGTGGCTCAGAGCAGACACAAGGCTATGATGGCGATCATTATGGCCACCAGGTCCACAAGTTCAGCCCTACCGGTGTGCACCTGATGTCGATTGGCAAAAAAGGCGGCGGACAGGACGATGAATATTTCTACACGCCAAATGACGTGCATGTTGCCCCTGACGGGTCCATTTTCGTTGGCGAGGGACACTCCAGCGCTGAAGGTTCTACCAACCGCGTCCACAAGTTTGATGCTGATGGAAACCACCTTTTGTCGTTCGGCGAATGGGGTACTGAGCCAGGTAATTTCCGCCAGCCACATGGTCTCGCTATGGATTCCAAAGGACGGCTATTCGTTGCAGATCGCGGCAATGACCGCATTCAGATCTTCGATCAAGAAGGAAACCTACTCGATGTGTGGCATCAATTCAGCCGCTTGAGTGGCATCTACATCGACGAAAATGATGTTCTTTATGGTGCCGATTCAGAATCAGGCTCGGTTAACCCCGATCATGGCGACTGGGTTCGTGGTATCCGTATCGGAAGTGCTATTACCGGCGAAGTAGAATTTCTGATTCCTGACCCACAACCAGATTGTCGTGGTACTTGCACTGCTGAAGGCGTAGTAGCCGATTCACACGGAAATATCTTTGGCGCCGAGGTTGGCCCCGTTGGTGGAATAAAGCGCTATATTCGTCCCATTAAGTAAGCAAACTCTTTTAAAAGTAGTAGGATAGAAAAAGATGAAAAGCCCATCGCTAGCGATGGGCTTTTCGCCAAAAAAAAGAGAAATCATACCCCACTAAATGATCTGCTGCTGTTCATCGGAGCAGCCCTCACCATGAACCTCTCAGCGGGCCCAGCAATTTTTATGTGATGACGCGGACTTCTTACACAGACTAAATACGCCGGATTTGCTGCGACTGCAGGATTAGCGCTAGGTAGTTTGCTCCATGTTGTTGCCCCGTGTTAGTGCTTTCCGTGCTATTTAGATACTCCCCTGTAGCCTACACTTTATTGAAAAACGTCGGCGCAAGCTATCTTATATATTTGGGGTTGAAACATTTTTGGAATTCTATTTCTTGGTTTAATCGTAACGATTCTAGTTACTCTCGACGCTGACGTTTAAATCGCTGAGAGTAATTAAAACAGCTTACACAGCCGCGACTATCGCATTTAGCGTGGCGCTAGGGCGCATAGCTGCAGATGCTTTTGCCGCATCCAGTTTGTAGTAGCCGCCAACATCCATGGCTGGCCCTTGAACAAAGTTCAGTTCATAGACGATTTTCTCTTCGTTCTCGGCCATTGCCTGAGCAACTGGTGAGAAACGCGCCTGCAGTTCAGAATCATCGCCCTGTTCAGCTAGAGCCTGAGCCCAGTACATGGCTAGATAGAAATGACTGCCACGATTATCTAGCTCGTTTACTTTCCGTGACGGCGACTTGTTGTCATCTAAAAAGTCTCCCGTAGCCTTGTCCAACGAATCGGCGAGAATCTTCGCTCTTTTATTTCCCGTCACATTAGCAAGATGCTCAAGCGATGCAGCCAGTGCTAGAAATTCACCTAACGAATCCCAACGCAGGTGATTCTCTTTTTCGAATTGCTGAACATGCTTCGGCGCGGACCCGCCGGCACCAGTCTCAAATAAGCCACCGCCTTTCATCAGAGGAACGACGGAAAGCATTTTTGCGCTGGTACCAAGCTCTAAGATTGGGAATAGATCTGTTAGATAGTCACGCAGCACGTTACCGGTTACGGAAATTGTGTCCAATCCTTCTTTCGCCCTCTTCAAAGATAGCCGTGTTGCTGCCTCTGGCGTCAGGATACTGATATCCAAGCCATCGGTGTCATGATCAGCAAGGTAGGTATTTACCTTCTTGATGATCTCAGCATCGTGACTGCGATCCTCATTTAACCAAAACACCGCTGGGAGAGCTGATAGTCTTGCTCGGCTCACTGCCAACTTAACCCAGTCTTGAATTGGTGCGTCTTTAGCCTGGCACATACGCCAGATATCGCCTTTCTCTACCGCATGCTCTAGCAAGGTATTACCTTCACTATCGACAACCGTTACTGTGCCACTAGAGGTAAGCTCGAATGTCTTATCGTGCGACCCATATTCTTCTGCTTTCTGTGCCATTAGACCAACGTTAGGTACGCTGCCCATAGTCGCTGGGTTGAATGCACCATTCGTTCTACAGAAGTCAAAAACTTCCTGATAAACACCCGCGTAGCAACGATCTGGAATTACCGCTTTCATATCCTGCAGGTTTCCATCAGGACCCCACATCTGTCCTGAGGTTCTCAGTGCGGCCGGCATAGAGGCGTCGATTATCACATCGCTGGGAACATGCAGATTGGTAACTCCGTTGTCCGAATCTACCATCGCCATTTCTGGTCGGCTCGCATAGCAGGCTGCAAGGTCTGCCTTTATCTCTTCACGCTGCGTGTCTGACAATGACTTAATTTTACTGTAGACATCTCCAACGCCGTTGTTCGCATCGACACCTAGCTCAGCAAAAACAGCCGCGTGCTTATTGAATGCTTCTTCATAGAAAACCGTAACCGCATGGCCAAAAATTATTGGATCCGACACCTTCATCATTGTTGCTTTTAAATGAAGAGAGAAAAGTACACCTTGGCTCTTCGCATCGTCTATCTGTGTTGCAAGAAATGAACGTAGTGCATTTCTATTCATCGCCGACGCATCTATTATCTCACCAGCTAACAAGCCAATGCCCTCTTTGAGGACAGTCACATTACCTGCAGCATCGCGGTGCTCAATCTTTGCTGTTGTAGCGGCCCCAAGAGTTGTCGACTGTTCGCTGCCGAAGAAGTCACCCGACTCCATATTGGCGACATGTGATTTGGAATCCTTGGACCAAGCACCCATAGAGTGAGGGTTCTTTTGCGCATAGGACTTAACGGAGGCTGGCGCACGACGGTCAGAATTACCTTCTCTGAGCACTGGATTTACAGCACTGCCTTTTATTTTGTCATAGCGTGTCTTGATGTCGCGCTCTGCGTCAGTACTAGGATCTTCAGTGTAATCAGGAAGTCCATAGCCCTTGGCCTGTAGTTCTTTGATCACCGCCATCATCTGCGGCAGAGAAGCTGAGATATTGGGAAGTTTAATGATGTTAGCCATTGGATCTTGAGTCATTTCACCTAACTCGGCCAGAGCATCACCCTGCTGCTGATCAGTATTTAGGAAGTCTGGAAAGCTGGCAATTACGCGTCCGGCGAGGGATATGTCGCGAGTCTCGACGGCCACGTCGGAAGCATTTGTATATGCCTTGATGATAGGCAGTAGTGAATAGGTGGCTAAGGCTGGCGCCTCGTCTGTCTCGGTATAGATAATCGTAGATTTTTTTTCTGACATCGTAGTTCCTTGTATTGACTTAATTCTAGCCAGGCTCGTGCTGTGTTCGTTGCCTACGCCTGATGTATAGCCCTTCGTATTCACCCTGCCTTGGGACAAAAAGGGCGCATATTGTAGCAGTCAGAAGCCAACACTTACAGAGGAGAGCAGATGCTCTAAGACGCAGATGTGCTGTATAATTGGATGCCTTTGTCCATATGCAATCGCTCGTCATGTGTGCAGACCCATGGTTTGATGCGATCATTATTGCGAACTACCCAGACAAAAAACAGAAGAGAACAATCTATGAAACTAGCCACCAGTGTTCCCAATTTTACTATTCGTTCGGCTATTGCCGATGACTGCACACAGATTCTAAGTTTCATTCAGGAACTGGCGGACTACGAAAAACTCGGCCACGAGGTTGTCGCCACCCCCGCTACGCTCGAAGAAACACTATTTGGAGAGAAGGCTTACGCCGAGGTTACGATTGGAGAGTATCAAGGAAAAGCCATAGGCTACTCGCTGTTCTTTCACAATTTCTCTACCTTCACTGGCAGGCCAGGCATCTATCTTGAGGACATCTATGTAAAACCATCAATGCGCGGCAAGGGCTGTGGAAAGCTTATGTTAGCTTATATCGCTAAGCTAGCCGTGGAACGCAACTGCACTCGAGTAGAATGGTCGGTGCTAGATTGGAATGAGCCTTCGATTCAATTCTATAGATCGATAGGTGCAGCGCCAATGGATGGCTGGACTGTGCAGCGGCTAGATGGCAGCGAGCTGACCGATTTCGCAAAACAATTTAAATAGAAGAGGTACAGCTTGAGTAGAATCGTATATGTGAATGGCGAGTACGCCCCTGAAGAGGCCGCAAAGATCTCTGTATTCGATCGTGGCTTTATCTTCGGCGATGGGGTGTATGAAGTTGTACCGGTTGTTGCTCAAAAATTGGTTGATCGCGACTACTTTCTGGAGCGCCTTGATAGATCGCTCTCGGAAGTGAGCATTACATGGCCATGTTCGCAACGAGAGTATCTCGACATCATGCAGGAACTTATCTCTCGCAATACACTAGAAGAAGGCTTCGTCTACTCACAAGTGACAAGGGGTATCGCCGACAGAGACTTCGTCTTTCCAGCCGATACCGCACCCTCACTAGTCGCGTTCACATCGCAGATGAATTTGCTAAACAACCCCTTAGCCGAATCTGGTATCGCGGTTTCCACGAGTGAAGACATTCGCTGGAAGCGACGCGACATAAAATCAGTGAACCTACTTGCCCAGTGCCTTGCGAAACAAGATGCTCATAACAAAGGGGCGAACGAAGGATGGATGGTTGAAGACGGCTTCGTCACCGAAGGTGTTACTTCGAGCGCCTACATCGTTAAAGAGCGAAAGATCATTACGCGTCCGCTTTCAAACTCGATTCTTCCTGGTATTCGTCGGCGCACGCTTATCGAAATTGCAGAGCGAGAATGCATAAAGTTAGAGCAGCGACTTTTTTCGCTCGAGGAAGCACTGCAGGCCGATGAAGCCTTTATCAGCAGCGCAACAACGATCACCTTACCTGTTGTAAGTATCAACGGCGAAAAAATAGCAGACGGAATACCTGGAGAAATTACATGCAAACTTAGAAAATTGTACATAGAAAAGTTGTTAGAAGAGGCTAACAACTCAGAATGATCGCTCTGCGTACGCTTAGGCACGTTCGCTATCGAAGCTAATTACTTCGCTGATATTTTTAGCCTCAACCAGCAACATCAGTAGTCGATCCACACCCACAGCAACACCTGAACAACTAGGTAGACCGCTTTCTAATGCAGCGATTAGCTTCTCATCTGCATCATGAGCCTGCAGTCCTTTCGCCTTTCTTGCCGCGTTATCCTTCTCAAATCGTGCGCGCTGTTCAGCGGCATCACTAAGCTCGAAATAGCCATTCGCTAGCTCCATTCCATGACTAAACAATTCGAAGCGTTTCGCAACTACAACGCCATGCTCGTCAGCCGCAAGAGTAGCCAGTGCAGCCTGCTCTAACGGATAGTCATAGATTATGCAATATGGTGGCAGCTTAGGTTCAATGCTATTGCTCAGCAATAGCTGCAGGTAATCTGTCTTGCTTAGGTTGCTACCACTCAAATCAATTTCGGATCTTGCCAGCTGCTGCAATTCTTTTAATGATATTTCGTGTGGGTCAATTTGCAGATTCTGCCGAAATATTTCTCGATAGCTGAGGCGGAAAATTGGACCGCAGCCGAGTACCTCTTGGACTAGCTCTTCTAATTCTGTCATCAATTGATCTAGAGAATAGGACAGCCTATACCATTCGAGCAAAGTAAATTCGATGTTGTGTCTTGCGCTTTTTTCTTCCTGCCTAAATGCTTTAGAGATCTGATAGATTGAGCCGCTGCCACTAGCCAGCAGTCGCTTCATAAAAAATTCCGGAGAGGTCTGCAGAAAATTCTTGCGGCTCGAGCTGCCTTTCACGACCTCGGCAACAATCGATTCTATGTAGACATCGGAAACGGTTGAGCTAGCTAGTAGAGGAGTCTCTACTTCGAGAACATCACGTTCGGAAAAAAATCGTCGGATTTTGGCAAGAGCATAGGCACGCTGCTTTAGGTGTTTTAGGGACGCACTCGGTTTCCAATCAACCATGAATTCATACTTCCAAAATCTACGCAGTGCTTAACTAGTGATGAGAAAAATAATTCTATTTGGTGACGCGATTCTGGTATTCCGAGTTACGCGTATCGACCCTTAGCTTATCTCCAATATTGACGAACAAGGGCACCTTCACTACTGCCCCGGAACTTAGTGTCGCCGGCTTCGTGCCTCCCTGTGCTGTATCACCCTTCAAGCCAGGATCGGTATCCGTCACTTCGAGTTCGACAAAATTTGGCGGAGTAACCGAGATCGGCGCTTCGTTCCACAAGACCATCGTGTACTTGTCCTGTTCCTTCAGCCAGATTTTCGCTTCAACGATAGCATTTACGTCGGCAGCAATTTGCTCGAAGCTGTCATCGGTCTTCATGAAATGCCAAAATTCTCCATCCTCATATAGATACTCCATCTCAAGTTCCATGACATCAGCCGCCTCGATTGATTCACCAGACTTGAAGGTGCGCTCCCAGACTCTTCCATTAACCAGATTGCGCAGCTTCACGCGATCGAATGCCTGTCCCTTGCCGGGCTTTACCTTTTCAACTTCGATCATCGAGCAGGGCTCCGAGTCAATAAGAACCTTAAGACCGGATTTGAATTCACTGGTGGAGTAAGTCGCCATTTTTCCCTCTTAACGCTATTTGTGTACAAGTCCGTTATTTCGATTCGCAGTGATGGTCGAAGCTACGAACAACTAGGCATCGAATGCTGCAGCCTTATGTTGCTATGATGTGGCAACGGATACTAGCAAGTGCCCTTATAAAATCAAACTATGTTTCGAGTTACAAGATGACGAACCAATCTATATCACTTATTCAATCAGATCGCGCTGAAACATGGCAGGAGATTCTATCTGATCTAATAACAGATCCGCAGGAATTATTGCGCATATTAAAACTTAATCCGGACACTAGCCCCTATAGCTTGGAAGCACTCGCTCAATTTCCCCTGAAAGCGCCTAGGCCCTTCGTAGAACGAATCGAAAAGGGCAACTGGCATGACCCGCTGCTACTACAGATCTGGCCCTCTCCATTCGAGGAGAACCAAGCTGATGGCTTTATCGCAGATCCTCTCAATGAAGAGGAGTTCAATCCGGTTCCGGGACTTCTACACAAGTATCAGGGGCGGGTACTGCTAACAGCTGCACCGCATTGCGCGATCCATTGCCGTTACTGCTTCCGGCGCCATTTTGACTATCGGGCTAACTCCCCCAGCAGGGCTCGATGGGAAGAGGCATTCGCCTATATAGCTGCAGACAGCAGTATCGAAGAGGTTATCCTCAGTGGTGGTGACCCGCTAGCGATCTCGGATAAGCAATTTCATTGGCTGCTACAGCAATTAGCTAATATAAAAGCACTTACCACCGTCAGGATTCATACCCGTTTGCCTATCGTGATCCCGCAGCGAATAACCAGTGAACTTTTAAGTTGTCTGAATGAGACCCGGCTACGTGTCGTCATGGTTGTGCACTGTAACCATTATCAAGAATTAGATAGTGCAGTGACTGCTAAATTTTACACATTAGCCGACGTTGGCGTCACCATGCTAAATCAATCGGTTATTTTAAAGGATGTTAATGACAACGCCGGTGCATTAACTGATCTGAATAAGGCGCTTTTTCAGCACAATGTACTACCCTATTACTTACATATGCCTGATCCGGTTGCCGGCACCGGGCACTTCTATGTAACCGATGAACACGCCACGCAACTGATAAAAAAACTGCACGCTTCATTACCGGGATACCTTGTTCCAATGCTCGTGAGAGAGAACCCCGGGGAGCGAGGCAAAACAAGAATAGCGTAAGGACATCGCTCGGCATAGAACGCCGGCACACACTAGAACCTTTTCAACATTCGCCAAACTCTCTAGGCGACCCGCCACTATCTGACAGTATTCGCAGCCCTAGTGCCCTTCAAGACAGGCGCCTGCACAGGTGTCGCGAATGCAATCTCACGGCTACACTCGCGTTACTGAAGCGCGAAAATTTCTATGAGATTCATAGTTTGATTGGCTTATACGAGGCCGACGCGCTTATCAAACAGCATCACTCAAGCATCTCCTTTGAGGTCATTGAAAAACTAGGTTGTATGCTCTCTTTGTCGGATTTTAGTTGCTACCGAAGCCTCTGCGCTAATTATCCCTAATGCCTGCAGCCTAGGGAGGTTAGACAATAGTCTGTTAAGGGAGATCGATATGAATCAAAGCAAACTGGAGTTCTTGAGCTTCTTGATAGGAGGATAAGTGTAATCGCTCCTAGGTTGGAACAACTCACTATTCTGCCACCACTATGGCAGGCCAATGTCGATTTCATACAGGGAAATTACCTCCACCTGTCATCTACGTATATACATTTTGAGTTTATCGAGAAAAAGACAGTAAATTTTGCCTACCGCTCAGCAAACCTCATTGACAATTTGATTGGGGATGCACGCCAGTAACTGCTATTCTTAATGCTTAGAGCAATCAGAGTTACCAACAGAGTGGTCGCGTTGCAAGAAGATTTCCCTCAGAATAGCTCGTCCGCCGGAACAAGCTCGGCGTCCGCCAAAAAGAATACACAGATTTCCCGAAAATTTGCCACCGCGGTCTGCATGCTATTGTCACTTGCGATGTGCGTTTTCTGGCTGATCAGCAACTACAATACGCAGAATATCTTACGCCAGCAGGCTGACAATCTCGGAAATGTTTTAGCCCAGCAAACCGCCACACAGCTCACCGAACTGGTACTAGCAAATGACCTAATCAGCATGAATGTCATACTAGGCAACCTCGCTAAAAATTCATCAATAGGCGAAATAGCAGTAGTCAATATCGACAACGAGATCATCGCCGCCGCCAGAAGCAGATTGGAAAAACCCGCAACAATAGTTCCCCTACCGATACAGATCAATAGAATTCAAGCAGAGTACCAAGCACCAATAAATGTTGCAGGCTCAACAGCCGGCTATGTCCGCCTTAGCCTCGACCTGAGTTATATCGAAACTGGAATTGTGAATAACTTTTTATTCGTTGTGGCTGCTACCGTTCTACTCCTAATAGTTGCTGTCACACTTACAACAACTTATTTCCAATATCTGATTAGCTTTCCCGCAAACCTGCTCGCCTTTGCTATCAGCAACATAAGAAAGGGGGAGATTGAAGCCTGCCCAGAGCCTAGCAATAACAACGAGCTCAGCCTCGCCATTCGACAATTCAATGCTACCGCCGAATTCTTGGCGCAGAACACCTTCCTAAATAATTTTGGGCACCGAAAGCCAGAGGCCGATCCGAAACAATTTACACCTAGTTACGGCACACAAGATGTAACTCTGCTATCGATCAAGATGGCCAACTTCCACTACCTCGCTTCCACACTTAGCGAAGGCACTTTGGTTAACCTCTTGAACAAGTATTATTTCTTCGCTGGCAAAGTTGCTCAGCTGTACAACGGGAAAGTAACCTACTGCTCAGAAGATGAAGTTGTTATTAATTTTTCTTCAGAACAACTAGAAGAAGAACAGGCTTTTTATGCCATCTGCTCCGGACAATTGTTTCTACAACTAGTAGGCGAACTAAATGATATAGAGAGTGAGCATATAGCCGCGAAATTTAAACTTGCCGTGCACAGTGGGCCTGCCGTTAGTGGTCTTTATTCGCCGGTGACTCAGGAGAAGAACAATCTGACCGGCAAGACGCTAGATGCAACTAGAAAAATTTGCGACGAGGCACCCAATAATTCTCTGTTGATTAGTGAACGCTGCTTCGATCATGCCGGCGCCGCAGCTCGAATCGATGCCGAGGAGTTCTTGGTCATCGAGGACGGCGTTCAGATGAAGACCTATTTAAGCAACGGACCTATGTCGGACAACTCACTCCTACTCGAGAGACAAGCCATGCAACTGGCCACTTTCTACACCGACTAAGTTGTGAAGGCTCAGACTTAAGCTAGGACTGTTTTGCGGCCGTAGGCAACGAGGTACAATTTAACGAATGTTAGTTTGGTTTATCATTGCTTGTGAAATTGGATTTTGGGCGATTCTTGCCTTAGGCCTGTTCGTTAGATTTGTATTGAACTTAACCACACTCAGTAAATTTATATTTCTGTGCGTGCCGCTTCTAGATATAGCGCTTTTAGTAGCCACTGTATTCGACCTAAATAGCGGTAGACCCGCAGAATTTGCACATGGTTTGGCTGCAGTATATTTGGGCTTTACGGTGGTCTACGGACACACCATCATTCAATGGGCCGATAGTTATGTATCCTATAAATTCTATTCTGGCAAAGGTCCAGAGAATACCGCTTATGGTTGGTCCTATGCCAAATATGAGTGGCTGCTGTGGTTTAAAGGGCTATTAACTTGCGCTATAGCCGCGATCCTATTATTCATTGCAATATTTTTTATCGATAACCCTGAAACAACTGAAGCTCTAGCCCAATGGTATTCTTATTTATTTTGGATTTTGGCCGTTTGGCTCGTGGGTTGGCCGCTGTGGTATACGATATTCCCAAGAAAAGAGAAAAAGTCATAGCGGTGGGTATGTTCTGTGCGGCAAAATTCTTACGCCCCCAGATGGCCAGCAGCTAAGCAATCAGATCCTGAATCCAGCCCTGCACAATAGTGTCTGGCTAATCCGAATAACGCTGTGGTCGACTCAGTCATGCTCTCAAACTCGCAGATTCAAACATGGAAAGAAGAAGGCGCTGTAATCTGCCAGCTACCCGCACCAGTAGTTGATCCGGCGCTGACGTGGCTAAATGTTAATTTTACGCTAGATCAGATAGACCGCAATCATATGGATTTTGGTACTCCTGACCGGAAATTCGAGTTCCCGACTTTTATAAACCCCATTGACGACTTGGTACTCAGTGAACCGCTAATTTTGGCGGCTCAAAAACTACTAGGCACACAAGATGTACGGCTGATTCAAGCAGACCTATGGCCTAAAATTGGCGTGGCCGACGAGCTTCATGAGGCGCAGGCGAACACTGATCAACGGATGCACATGGACTACGGCAACAACACGGTGTTGCATCCTCAATGGGATACGCCGGATGTGGTTGCTGCGGTGGTTTACTATGATGACTGTGACGAGACTGGGGGCGGTACAGCTTATGTTCCACGTCACGGAGTAGATGACCCAATATATCAACCACCCTATGTGAACATGCCAGGCCAAGCAGGCAATCCCTTTTTCAATGACCGGGCTGCTGTCGAAAGTTGGTTCAAGGAAAATGATCCCAATGTTTATGAACTCAGACAACAGCTCTACGAGCGAGAAAAAGTTGTGCAGTTTAAGCCTGGTACTATTCTATTTTACCGACACGACTTGTGGCACCGGGGTCGTCCGTTAGTGGCGGGCAAACTACGCCGAGTACATAACCTCGCCTGGAAACGCGCCGATGCACGAGGCGTTAGTCATTGGAATGAAGGATTTGCACGAAAGAGCTACTACGGAAACGTTGAGTCGATAATCGGCCGTAGCACGCCACTGCAGCGCAGCGTTTTGGATTTCCCTTTGCCTGGGGATGATTATTGGAATATAGAAAGACTAAAGAACGTAGAGGCACGATTTTCCGCTTACGGATTTGACGCGGCGGTGTATCTGCAAGAACTGAAAACAAAGCCAAGCGTATGAAGCTATCATTTCTGCGTACGGTGAGATCGAAGCAGTTAATGATACCAACGAAAGGATGACTCATGACCACAAAATTAGCACTATCCAAATTCTTCCCCCTCTCTCTATTACTGACATGTTGCGTTCTTAGCTCTCCATTGTTCGCTCAAAATGAGAACGAGCAGTCGCCAGTTGATGGGGTCAGCTTTCGTTTTATCGAAAGCAATGGAATTACACTGCGCATCGCCGAGATGGGCGAGTCCGGACCATTGCTTCTTCTGGCTCATGGCTGGCCAGAATCCTGGTACTCCTGGCGACACCAGATTGTATCTCTAGCCAATGCCGGCCATCGGGTCGTAGCTCCTGACATGAGAGGCTTTGGTGAATCCCAGGCCCCGCCCAATGTTGGCGATTATGATGTGACACACACATCCGCTGACTTGGTAGGAATCTTGGATGTACTGGGGGAGGAGACAGCTGTCCTGGTGGGCCATGATTGGGGAGCTATCATCGCCTGGCAAACCGTGTTGTTGCATCCTGAACGTTTCACAGCATTGATTACCATGAGCGTCCCCTACCGCGGCCGACCGGCACAATCGCCCATGGAGCGTATGACACAATCTGCCGGCGATAATTTCCAATATATCGTCTATCACAATGAGCCGGGCGGCGTAGCGGAAGCTGAATACGATGCGAATCCCCGAGGTCTGATTAGCCATGTGTATTTGGGTATAGCAGCAAACTCCGAAACGCTGCCCCCTAAGGTGACTGACCCATTACGGTCCGCCGGGGGCTGGATAGATCGACTCGGCGCACCTATTCGTTTGCCAGATTGGCTGACCGAGAACGACCTGAATTACATCGTGTCTCAGTTTGAAAAGGCAGGCTTTCGCGGCGGCGTGAATTACTATCGAAACTTTCACCGCAATTGGGAGATCACCGAGCACCTCGCTGGTGAGAAGATCAGCATACCCACTCTATTTATTGCAGGCGAAGAAGATTTTGTGATTGGCGGCGCAACTAGAGAACAGCTGATTACGTCGATGGGCTCTGTGGTTGAAGACTTGCGTGATGTGGTTATCATTCCAAACACGGGTCACTGGGTTCAGCAGGAGGCGCCTGGGGAGACCACTGCAGCGATGCTGGAGTTTTTGAATAACCTTTAGGGAATTGGCATTAACTTGTCACTGTTGAAGTCATGCTATAAGCCTCTATCGTTTGCCTAAAGCAGTTGGAAAGGACAACGCGCCACTACTGCTAGGTGCGTTAAGTCTCTAGGAGAATACAGTGACAATTGACGGTGAATGTTTTTGCGGTGAGGTAAGCTAGTCAATCAGCAGCCCGTTACGTGATGCTTGATCGTGCCATTGCCCCCGTTGTCGGAAGGCATTCAGTTCACAGGCTTCGGCTTACGCTGTAGTTGACCCTGAGCACTTCAAATGGAAGAGCGGTGAAAACCAACTAACCTTGTATCAGAATTAGCATGGGTTTGGTTTACAGTTCTGCAAAGTGTATGGCTCAACTTTGTGCCGCACTTTTAATGGCCAAGTTCATGGAGTAACTCTGGGTTGCATAAACGGAGATCCAGAAATCATAATCGGCAGGTACATTTTCGTAGGCTCGAAAGCTAAATGGGAGCCTATGCCTAACGATGTTCTTCAATACGATGAATCTGCGCCTGACGACACATAACATTCATATCAGTAGTGAACTCCGCGAACATCCCCCCCTTGTTAAATGATATGAATGTATGCATCCGGGTGGATTGAAACCTAGCCTGACACTGTCTGTCAGGGCAAATCATCGCCTCTAGAACTAAGTAGTGAGGCCAAAGTTCTAGTCGCTCTGCGGCTCTGCTTTCGAAACAACCTCAATCCGATCCACATTCTGGAATCCGCGCGGCAGCTTGTTCCCGCGTCGTCCTCTCTCGCCTTGGTAGTGCTGCAGATCTGCAGGCTTAAGGTTGTGGTGCCGTTTCCCTGCATGAACAGTTAAGGTGTCTTTTGCCGTTAAGACTGTTAGTGCAACTACAAATTCTATTCGCTCTACGACACGCGCCGTGGGAATACTAATGATCTTGTTGCCTTTACCTTTCGCCAAGCGCGGTAGTTCTGCGATCGGGAACATGAGCATCCGGCCTTCATTGGTAATAACTACGATCAGATCATTCGTGTAGTCATTCACCATTTTCGGCGCTAATACTTTCCCACCCTTTGGTGCTCTAAGCACAGCCTTGCCCGACTTGTTCTTGCTGATTAGGTCGCCGACCTTACCTACGAACCCGTATCCTGCATCACTTGCGAGCAAGACATCTTTATCGTCCTCTCCGATCACAACACCTTCGAATGTTGCTCCCGACGGTGGATTTACCTTTCCCGAGACTGGTTCACCCTGACCTCGTGCAGACGGCAGGCTGTGCGCGGGCAAAGAATACGCGCGGCCAGTGGAATCCATAAATATGGCGAGCTGGTTGCTCTTACCTCGCGCTGCGATCTTAAAAGAATCCCCGGACTTGTACTGTAGCGATGCAGGGTCAACTTCGTGGCCTTTCGCCGCACGCATCCAACCTCTCTCAGACAATACTATCGTGACCGGCTCGGTAGAGATCAATTCGGTTTGAGAAAATGCCTTAGCCTCTTCTCTGATCACAAGGGGCGTGCGGCGATCATCACCAAATTTTTCAGCATCGGCTTTTATCTCACTCTTGATAAATGTCTTCAATCGAGCGCCGGAACTAAGCAACTGGTCCAAGCTCTTTCTCTCAGCGGCTAATTCTTTCTGCTCCGCGACAATTTTTATCTCTTCAAGCTTCGCTAGTTGGCGTAATTTTAATTCTAGGATTGCTTCTGCTTGACGATCAGAGATTTTAAATTTCTTAATAAGTGCTGGTTTCGGTTTATCTTCCTTACGAACGATCTTGATAACTTCATCGATATTCAAGAATGCAACGAGCAGCCCCTCAAGAATATGCATGCGGTCAACGATCTTGTCCAAACGAAATTGCAGGCGCCTACGTACAGTTTCGGTGCGGAACTGCAGCCATTCTTTAAGCAAGGTGAGGATGTCTTTAACTTGAGGCCGCTTGTCGATTCCAATCATGTTGAAATTTACGCGGTAGTTCTTCTCTAGATCAGTCGTGGAATAAAGGTGCGACATGATGGCATCGATATCGGCACGACTCGATTTTGGTACGACGATGATTCGAGTTGGATTCTCGTGATCCGATTCGTCGCGCAAGTCGACCACCATCGGCAACTTCTTCTTCTGCATCTGCGCGGCGATCTGCTCTAACACCTTTGCACCAGAAACCTGGAAGGGTAACGCGTTGATGAGGATCTCGCCGTTCTCTTTCGTATAGGTCGCGCGCGCCTTCAGCGAACCACGGCCAGTCGTGTACAATTCTTCAATATCACTCTTTGGGGTGATCAGCTCAGCTTCTGTTGGGTAGTCCGGCCCCTTGATGATCTTGCATATATCTTTGATCGTCGCCTTAGGCTTGTCCAATAGATGAATACAGGCAGCCGCTACCTCTCGCAGATTGTGCGGCGGAATGTCGGTCGCCATGCCTACTGCTATGCCGCTGCCTCCATTGAGCAAAACATTGGGCAGTCGCGCCGGCAGAAATTCGGGCTCTTCTAAGGTGCCGTCGAAATTTGCCTTCCAATCGACCGTGCCTTGAGCAAGCTCACCGAGAAGTACATCGGCATAGCCCTGCAATCGGGATTCGGTATAACGCATTGCAGCGAATGATTTCGGATCGTCTTGTGAACCCCAATTGCCCTGACCGTCTATCAGTGGATATCGGTAGGTGAAGGGTTGCGACATCAATACCATCGCTTCATAACAAGCCGAGTCGCCATGTGGGTGGAATTTACCGATCACGTCGCCAATGGTTCGCGCCGATTTTTTAAATTTTGCGCTTGCCTTCAATCCCAGTTCAGACATAGCGTAAACGATGCGACGCTGCACCGGTTTCAAACCATCTCCTATATTGGGCAGGGCTCGATCGTTAATTACATACATCGAATAGTTCAGATAGGCCTGTTGCGTATAAGTCTTTAACGCAATCTGTTCGACGCCATCTTCACTAATTGAGATTTCTTCGTTCATTAAATTCTCGGTTTCTGTTCTCTAATAACTAATTTACTTTGACAATAGGGCGCAGAGCCCTCGTAACTATTTAATCGGCATAGTCCGCATGACTCCCGCTGGCTTCAAGCCAAGCTTTTCTATCTCCCGATCGGTTCTTGGCGAGCAGCAAGTCCATCATCTGAAATGTACTGGTTTTCTCCTTCGCCGTTGGGTCTTCTTCCAGAGTCAATTGCACTAGACGCCTAGTATCTCTAGCCATCGTGGTCTCACGCAGCTGTAAAGGATTCATCTCACCTAGTCCTTTGAAACGCTGTACGTTCACCTTGCCCGGTTTCTTCTCTGCCGCAATACGGTCGAGGATGCCATTCTTCTCATCTTCATCCAGCGCATAGAAGACCTCCTTGCCAACATCTATACGAAATAGGGGCGGCATTGACACATAGATAAACCCACCCGCCACTAGAGGTCGAAAGTGTTTGACGAATAGAGCACACAACAAAGTGGCAATGTGCAAACCGTCGGAGTCCGCGTCGGCCAGGATGCAGATCTTGCCATAGCGCACTCCATCGATATCGCTAGTGCCCGGATCGACACCCATTGCAACCGCGACGTCGTGCACAGTCTGCGAGGCGAGGATCTCACTCGAGTCTACCTCCCAGGTATTGAGGATTTTTCCTCGCAGCGGAAGTATCGCCTGAGTTTCTCGGTCTCGTGCCTGTTTCGCAGAGCCGCCCGCCGAGTCTCCTTCTACAAGAAATAATTCTCCAGACATGACATCTTGAGTTGAGCAGTCGGCCAATTTCCCTGGCAAAGCGGGCCCAGACGTAATCTTCTTGCGAGCAACCTGTTTACTGGCCTTTAGACGCACCTGCGCATTACTAATGCAGAGTTCGGCTATCAACTCCGCCTCATCTGTGTGCTGGTTTAGCCAGAGGCTAAAAGAATCCTTGATGATACCGGAAACGAACGCAGCGCATTGCCGTGATGAGAGTCGCTCCTTAGTCTGACCCGAGAACTGTGGATCCAATAGTTTTGAGGAGATCACATAGCTGCATTTATCCCAAATATCATCTGAGGTGAGCTTAAGCCCGCGTGGTAGCAGATTTCGGAATTCACAGAACTCCCGCAGGGCATCTAGCAGGCCCGTACGCAAGCCACTGACATGGGTGCCGCCCAGCGGAGTCGGAATCAAGTTCACGTAACTCTCGCCAGTCATCTCACCTCCTTCAGGAAGCCACTGTATCGCCCAATCGACTGCTTCGTCGCCCCCCTGCACCGAGCCAAAGAATGGCTCCTTAGGGAGCGTTTCATAATCAGCGGTAGCCTGAGTTAAATAGTCGATCAGGCCATCTTCAAAACACCACTCTTCGCTTTGAGACTTTTCTTCGGTGACGGTGTTGTCGACAAAGGTGACGCGTAGTCCAGAGCAGAGAACTGCCTTGGCGCGCAGCACATGCTTTAGTCGAGGTATGGAAATCTTAACTGAATCAAAATATTTTCCATCGGGTAGAAATTTAACCGTGGTGCCAGTGTTTCTCTTGCCTACGGTATCGATTGCCTTCAGCTCTGAGGCCTTCTCGCCACCCTTGAAAGACATGCCGAAAACCTTGCCATCTCGCTTTACGGTTACTTCTAGGTATAAAGACAGCGCGTTGACGACTGATACACCAACTCCGTGTAAACCTCCGGAATATTGGTAGTTCTTATTGGAGAATTTACCCCCGGCGTGAAGGCGAGTAAGAATTAGCTCTACACCACTCACCTTTTCACCCTTATGATTATCGACAGGCATGCCGCGGCCGTCGTCACTCACCTCTACTGAGCCGTCTTTGTTCAACTGTAAGTTGAGGTGACTCGCGTGGCCAGCTAGGGCCTCGTCAACACTATTGTCGATCACCTCTTGAATGAGATGATTCGGGCGTGTCGTATCGGTGTACATGCCGGGCCGTTTTCTTACCGGGTCTAAACCCGTAAGTACTTCGATGGCGTCAGCGTTATAAGTATTACTCATGAACTAATTCTCATTGCGTATTGGCTTCGATTGCTGCCGGCTAGAAGGTATTTGGAAGCCTTGAATTTTTCTGTGACCCAATAGTAATTTATCGCTTATCTTGGCCAATTCTTGATAAGAAGAAATCAAACATGTCAGGCAATTCATGCTCGAAGTCATCATAGCTATGACTACCATTCTCATGCACTACACATTGGCCTGCTCCAAACTTTTCAAGCGCCTGCCGATAGTCCAGTGTCTCGTCTGATGTCTGCAAGAAGACTTTAAAATTTTTCGGCTTTGAAAGCACAGGAACATCGATCTGCCTAAGCTCTTCTATATGTTCTCTAGTGACGACATGAATCTCGCCTGAGTGATAATTTCTATTCTCACCTAAGCGAGATTCCCATAGTTCATAGGGCCTTACCGCTGGATTGATCAATACAGCCGGAGCCTGATAGAACTCCGAAAGATAAGTGGCATAATATCCGCCAAGTGAACTGCCCATTAGCGCTAGATTATCTGCGTCATTCTCGTCTATTAGTGCGTGTAGCTGAGCAATGGTCTCAGCTGGCCCATGGTTCATTTGGGGAATCGTTATATTTTCCCTTAGGCCAATCTCCGAGCAATAGGCCAACGCCTGCTGCGCCTTGAGTGACTGAACAGAGCTCAAAAAGCCGTGCAGATATAGAACATGGGGTTGAACAAGCAATATGTATTAATTCTCTGTAAAGCGTTAGTAGCCGAGGCTATTGTAGTCTGCTTCGAAGGTCTCGCCGGATACTCTTCTAACTTCTGATTTGATACTTCCGTCGGCAAATAGTTGTAATGATCTATATCCCGGATTGACCATGTCTAAAGAAAAGTTGATGACTTTCGGTTTGAACTGGATGCAGGTTGAGGGAGTACATAAACAGCGAATACCCCCGTGCTCAAAATCCAGTTCTTGATGGATATGACCATAAAGCACACATCTTACCTTCTTCGATATCTTGATGGCTTCAAAAAACTTCTCACCATTCTCCAAACCAATATCTTTCATCCATGCCGAATTCCCCGGTACCGGATTGTGATGCATAGTTATCAGACAGTGTTCAATAGTGTCATCCCTCTCTGCAGCACGCAAAACGCTGGTCAGAAAATTAATCTCTTTCTTCGCAAGCTTTCCGTGTACCTGGCCCAAGATGCTGGTGTCAAGCAAGATGATAAGCCAGTTATTTAGCTGTGCGGTCTTTTCGCTGGCCCCGGTTCCCTCTGCAAGTCTGTCCATGACAACAGCATTGTCATGATTTCCAGGGATCCACCTGAAAGGCGATTTCAATGTGGCAATAATTTCAAGAAAGTTAGCGTAGGCCTCGTCGGATGCGTCTTGTGCGATATCCCCAGTAGCCAACACGAGATCAATCTCATTCTCGTTCGCCATCACCAATTCCAATACATGACCCAGCGTCTCACTGGTATTCATCTTCAATAGGGTGCCAGAAGGCTTACCATACAGATGAGTATCAGTGATCTGAGTAATCTTGATCGGATTCTGTGTGATCAATGAAGTCATGAATGCCATTGATGATTATAAGGTTTTAAGTGGCACTTACCAATTCAGTGCTTCTTCCCACTTTAAGGCTATGGGTTAGCCATTCACCAAGGAACATATTCACTTGCATCTTCTCATCTGAATGGTACATCTTTGCATTGGGCTGCTCATACCTCGGCTGTAAGTTCCTGTGCCCCTGGTAGGATATAACTTCAGCAGTGTTCGCATCATGATAAACGCGAACCAACATCGAAGGATTTGTCATCCATTTTTCGAGAACAGGCTTCTGCCTGATTTCTAAAGTTGTGGTGTATTTGAACGCCTCGACAATTTCAATCTCAACCGTAACCCTACTTCCAAAACTTGTCTCGTCCGCGATGCGGAATTCAACAAATAAACCTTCCAAAAGTTTTTCGGGTTCATCACTATTTTTTAATTGCCCAATAATGTCTTTTTCACGACCTGTGTTATTGAGCATCGCCATCTCCACAAAAGACTTGTCACGATAGGCCTGTAAATAGGGTACTAGCTTAAGCAAACGAATATAGTTAGCGTCACATTCTGCCATCTGCTTAATCAGATCTATACTGTAGCTACTTTTTGCCATGTTTTCTCAGAGCTGAGATCAGATTCACAACAAGCGAATCCCCGATCTTTCTATTGAAATTCGTTGGAGTCTTAATTATTTTCGGGCAGTGGCCTTTTGACTTGACCATCTCCGTAAGAATGCCTAATTGTAACGTTTTAAGTCCTTATTGCGAGCCAATTGATCCCGCTAACCCTTGGAAGTAGTCAACATTTGTACAAATAAGAGGTGCGTAGGCGTGATACGCCAAGATTGGCGCTCTCTAGGCCCTAATTCCAGCTGTTGAGGAGCTCTTCGCGGTGCAACTGCAACCATTGCAGGGCAATAATAGTCATGGCGTTATTGATCTCTCCAGTGTCGATAAAAGCCATGGCATCAGTGTAAGTCAGCACCCGCACTTCGATGTCTTCATGCTCCTCGGCCAACCCGTAGACCCCGCCTGCATTCCTGCTGTCGATGCGCCCGCAGAAGAGAATAGTCTTCTCATTGCTAATACCGGGGCTATTATAATATTCGCAAATCTTGATGAGGTCGGTTGGCACGCAGTTCGACTCTTCTTTGGACTCCCTGAGAGCAACTTCCTCGTATTCCTCTGCGTTATCCACCATCCCTGCTACTATTTCTAATGGCCATCCCAAGACTTGATCACCATGCCGTGAAGCGTCAATGAACATACCAACCCTAAACTGCCGCACAAGTAGCAGCGCGTCTTGATCTGGGTCGAACAAAAGTACGCCAACAGCTGGATCTTTTAAATGCAGCTCTCTCTTGAAGACTTCGCTCCATTCACCTGAGAAAAGGCGATGACGAAGTTGAAGATGCTCGATTCGCAGAAAGCCATCGTGCTCAAGAGATCTGAAAATTATTTCCACATCCTTGTCATCAAATTTTTTTGAATCTTGATTAGGTTTTTGAGTCATTAGATCGGCAGCCCAAGCTTAGATTACTTAATAAAGATCACTGTCTCAAAAGCTAAACCACTCCTTGTATCGATTTCTATTTTGAAGAATGCCATAGATAGGATTTGCAAAAATTTAGTCTTCGCGACTGGTTACTTCCAAGAGATGATAACCGAATTGCGTTTTCACAGGCCCCTGCAAAGAACTCACTGGAGCGCTAAACACAACTTCATCGAATTCTTTTACCATCATTCCTGGGCCAAATTGGCCAAGGTCGCCGCCCTGTGCTTTCGAGGGACAGCTGGAATGTTCTTTCGCTACATCTGCGAAATCTTCACCCGCATTTATTCTATCTTTCAATGCGTTACATTCATCTTCTGTCTCTACAAGGATGTGGCGTGCACTTGCTGTAGTCATTTTGTATCTCCTTAATAATCTATTCGAGTATTATGCCCCAAATGACGGAGCAGGGCACACAAAAATTCCGTCTTGAGTTATACTGTTACTTTGTAAACAGTCGGTCACGAACCACCGCAACTAGTCTGAAATCATTAATTGCGAACTACTATTTCCGCTAAAGAACCAAGGCCCTGTTATGCCATTGCCAGAACCTATCGCCCGAAAACACCTACATACACGCGCCATTGACTATCGAGGTTACGAGCGTGAAGATGGACTTTGGGACATCGAAGCACACATGACCGATAAGAAGACTTATCAGTTCAACAATGACTGGAGAGGAGAAGTCCCCATAGGTGAGCCGCTGCATGAAATGCTGCTCAGGGTGACCATAGACGACAATTTTGTGATTCAAGATGTCGTAGCAGTGACTGAACACAGTCCATTCGCGATGTGTCCTAGTATTACCTCTGCCTACGAGTCAATTATAGGCATAAAGATGGGAGCGGGATGGCGCAAGGCTATACGAATGAAGGTAGGCGGAGTAAATGGCTGCACGCATCTGACCGAACTACTGTTTCCAATGGCAACAGTTGCAATGCAAACAATCTGGCCACTACTCAGGCACAAGAAAAACAAGGCAGGTTCCGATGTCGGCGCTAGTGACAAGCGGCCAGTTGTATTAAATACCTGCCATGCCTGGTCAACCGATTCTCCGGTTGTTAAAGAAAATGCGAAAAAATACTACACCGGAGAATAGAAAAGCTGCTCGCAGTAACTCTTCAAAGTTACAACAGAGCAATCAGCTGCTAGAAGTCAGCGATAGAACAGTGGAATAACAACCGTTATTGCTACGCCTTCCCTGTCCTGTCTATTTTCTGCGCGAATTTGCCCGCCATGAAATTCGGTAATTAGCCTAGCGATATGCAAACCCATCCCCAAATGCGGCTGATCTTGTTTCTCTTGTGGTCGCACGGAGATCATCGACTCAAAGAGTCTGTCCTTCATTTCTTCTGGCAGATACGGTCCTGCGTTAGATACCTTGATTATTGCGTGATCACGCAGTGC
The DNA here is from genome assembly GCA_949372635.1 of uncultured Pseudomonadales bacterium. Lineage (GTDB taxonomy): Bacteria > Pseudomonadota > Gammaproteobacteria > Pseudomonadales > Pseudohongiellaceae > UBA9145. The sequence goes on along the minus strand of CASIAB010000007.1, from coordinate 333,286 downwards.
GCGACTGCATATTGTGATCGACTGGCCCTCGTAAGAGAAATCAACGGCATTAGCGATTAGCTTGTCTAACAATTGTGCTATGTATTCTGGCACGCCGTCAATAAAGATTTCCTGCGGGCTAATATCGAGCTCGAATCGAGTTTCGGGATAGGCGAGCTTGTATCCCTCCACGCATCCGGGAAGTACCTTACTTAACTCTATCTTCTCCTTCTCAGATGTTTGCAGCATCTGCTCCAACCTTGTCGCCTCGCTCATGTTAGTGAGAATTAGGTTGAGACGCCTAATGCCTTCTTCAGCGCGCTCAATATAGACCGCCGACTCGTGGTTAGGCGCAGTAAGACCAAGGTTCTCGAGAGAGGAGCGCACCACGGTTACTGGCGTACGTAGTTCATGAGACAATCGGGAAGACATATTCTCAAGATAGTCAGTGTATTGAGTTAACCGCTCAACTATAGTCGAAAAGCTGCGCGACAAATCGCCGATTTCATCGGAATTTCGGGTCGCGACGATTGTATTCTGTATCCTGCCTGTCTCGCCGATGATGCCTTCAGCCTGATTTCTCAATGACCGTATGCGCGAAGAGATTCTCGATGCGGAGAAGAATAGCCCGAGCGTTACGATCAGCATCACCGCGAGCATGGTATTGAACAGCATCTCCATTGCTTGGTTTCGGAATGTTCTGAGGCCATTCATATTTTGATCGACCACCACCGCACCCATGATCTCACCGTTAGCCAGTATTGGATGCGCCGCCTCTAGGAGGCGCGTGTTGGAATCCGCGAGTACACGAAACTGCGTCGTCGCCCGACCCTCAAGCGCCGCATTAATATGTGCTCCCTCCCGTGTTACATCTGAATACAGCTCATCAATAAAATTGTTACTAGGTTTAGTTAAAAATTGATAATAGAGCGGGTTCAAAATCTTATTCTGCATATAGAGCCAATATTTATTAATGGGAGCCTCGTCAGGTGCCGTGCTTAGCAATAGCCCAGTTGCTGACTGAATATCACCCACCGATTGAAGTACTCTGCCATTTCTATCGACAACCTGAATGCGCGAGTTGTTGTGCCCCATTCCAGCTACGATCCTATCGATCTCAGGCGTGGGTAGACGCAGGGATCCAAGCCGATCGGCATCAGCCACCTGATAGGTGGCCACTGCAGTTTTCACGTAGCGATTGCTCTCATCATCCACATCAAAGATCGCGAAGCCAAGTCGATCTCCCAACATGTCCATGGGGATCTGTAGCTCGATTTCATAGCCCTCATTAGATTCGTACCACTGTCCACTGATCCTTTCTTCATGAACCGGATTGCTATAGCCATCTGCGACCTGAAACGGATAGAGAAACTCTGGTTCATAAGGAGCTATGACGTAACGATTAATCTCATTTCCTTCTTTCGAAGGCATCGTAATTTCTAAGAAGTCGCTACGATGCACGCTAAGAGCATCGCGACTACGATAGACAATTTCATCATCTACAACTTTAAAATAAGCATAAAGCGAACCATTATGCTCTCCCACCATGTTACGAAAACTTAGGGTTTCTTCTTGACTGTAGTAGCGAGGCGGAGTCAACTGGGTGCGTAGCTGATCCTTATTATCGAACTTAACTTCATATTTCTGGTATTCGTCCCAATCAGTCAGCGAACCATCATTCAGTGCGAGCGCGGAGAAAATCGGATAGACGTAAAGATCCTCGCTACGCCTCGCCGGTGAATAGCTTCCCTCGTCGAAGAGTTCAGGACGTTCATTCAATGCAGTTGCTAAAGCTTGTGCAGTGCCGAGAACAATTTGTTCCTGCCCACGCCTGAGAACTTGTTCCATCTCAAGAATATATTGGTAGCCAAGCCAAGGTATGACCAACAAAAAGCTGGAAAGAAATACTAGCTTGAATCGAATTCCAAATGGGTTTCTGAATGAAAGATTCATAATTTATTAAGCTGCCGCTTCGGGCGTGATGTTCCAGCGATAACCCATCCCATAGACAGTCTCGATGCAGTCGAACTCTTCATCAGTCAGCATGAATTTTTTTCGAATTCTTTTTACGTGCGATGTAATCGTGCTGCCATCAACGAATATTTTTGATTCTTGCATTAGTACTTGGCGACTTTTCACATGACCTGGGAATTTGGCTAATGCATGAACCATCCAGAACTCTGTTACCGTAAGTGCAACTGGCTTCCCGTCCCACTGAATAGTAAGACGGCTAATATCCAGCAAAAGCTTTCCTCTATTCAATAAACTTTCCGGCGAAGGGGGATGATCGATGACATCTAGGCGACGAAACAGAGCGGCAATTCTAGCAGTTAGGTGCGGCAGACTAATATCCTTTGTTAGATAGTCGTCCGCGCCCATTCGGAGCCCACTAACCGTATCAAAATCATTATCTCGCGCCGTAAGAAAAATAATCGGCAATGTTTCTGAGAGAGATCTAAGCGCCTGACATAAAGTGAAACCGCCATCTATCTCGTTCTCGAGACCGATATCGATTAGCGCTAGGCTTGGAAGGCGAATATCAAATGCAGACATCGCATCTTTACGATTCGCGAAGGTTTGTACCTCGTAGCCCTGCTTGCGCAGCACATCTGCATAGTTCTCTCGAATTGCCGCCTCGTCCTCGACGATAGCTATACGTCTACTCATTTCGCTCTCAATATCTGTAAGTCATTGTAGGTAATGAATTTAGGGCGACTATACCGGAATTGTCTAATTAAACAGAGCAACAATTCTACCTCTGAGCTGATTGCCTTAATTCTGCCATATTTAATCACTACATGGCCTTTTTCCGCGCCTACGGTGGCTACAACTGTTCTGTTTAATACCTTCATTGGCGCCCATTTGGCTAGAGCCGCAGGACGTTCCAAAACCATATACATAGAATCTTAGACTTCATTAACCCAATATTTGTTCCACCTAAACACAGGATTATCGAAATGATTAAGGAAATCTCTCTCGCACTCATATTTACAGTAGCTTCAGCCACCGCGGCTGGTGATTCCCAACATACAGATTATCAGGACACAGCATCGAAAGAAGAAAACGCTGGAGCAATTAGCGGTGCAATTCTCGGTGGCCTCGCGGGCGGCCCCCAGGGCTTCATTGTTGGCGCAGCATTTGGTGCTTTGTTCGGCGAAGGATGGCGTGCCAAGTCAGAGGTTGGTGAGCTTAAGGCAAACCTCTATCAAAGTCAGGTGCGTTTAGCCACGCTGCAGGAGGAAAGCCAGGCTATAGAAGCTAAACGTCAGTTGGCCGTGCAGCGTCTAGAAAAAATGTCACTCAACCGCATTCGAACTTATCCTGCCAATATTCAATTACTAACAGCCGCCTGCTGCGACAATACGGTACTTTCTCTAAATTTCCGCAGCGGCTCCAGCGCTATAGAAACTCACTACGAAGAACAGCTAGCGAGCCTAATCAATATCGCTAAACAGATGCCAACTGCCAATGTCGAGATCACCGGCTATGCAGATAGAAACGGCAATCCAAAATTGAATCTTAAACTTTCACAAGCGCGCTCTAATTCGGTGAAACAATTTTTAAATAGTGCGGGCATTAAAAACTCTTCTATTAAGACAATCTCCCACGGCGATACAAAACCTTTGCACTCCGCACAGAATTTGGAATCTGATTTCTTCGACCGCCGCGTCATCGTTCGTATTCGGGATAGCAGCGCCTCAATGCTTACGAAAAATCCGGATGGCGAATGAGCCACTTATACAAATTATTAATGACCCTTTTTAATAGTAATTCGGAGTTATAAAAATGGACAACCTTAGGCTTGTAATCGGAAATAAAAATTATTCTTCTTGGTCCATGTGTCCCTGGCTCTTGCTTAAGATGTTTGACATAGATTTCGAAGAAATTCAAATTGCTCTATATCAGGACAATACAGCGGAAAAGCTTGGCCCCTATTCACCCTCGTTGAAGGTGCCTGTTCTATTGCATCGGCAGATTACAGTCTGGGATTCTCTAGCTATCTGCGAATATATTTCAGAGCAATTTATAAATGGCAGTGCTTGGCCCGCGAGCCCGAAACGGCGTGCAAGTGCTAGGTCTACTAGCGCCGAGCTTCATTCTGAATTCCAGCATCTAAAAAAGGAGTGGCCACTGAATTGTAAGGCGTCCTATAAGCCCAAGCCATCACCCGAACTTCTAGATGAGATCGCTAGAATTGACGCGATTTGGAGCTGTTGCCGCCGCAAGTTTGGCGAAAACGGTAATTATTTGTATGGTCGGTTTTCAGTCGCAGACTGCATGTATGCGCCTATCGCTGCCTGTTTTGATATATACGGGGCAGATCTAAGCCATGACGCTCACACCTATATGCAAACTCTCCTTGATAACCCTTTCGTACAGAAATGGCTAACTATAGGACGCAGAGAGCAAGAGCCTATGAAATTAGCCTACGCTAATAGCGCCTAGACTGCGCTAATTCAAATCTGAGTCATCTGGCGGAGATCTTCGGAGCCCCTTTTTTATTCAGCCTTGCGAAAAAATCCCAATGCAAGTTTCTAATAATGGAGGCACTATTGACGATAAAGTACTGTAGATACAATTAGATTTTTGGGAAATTTCTTGTTCGCCACTGACGTTATCCAATTTTGGTTTGAAGACATCGAACCGAAGCAGCGCTTCATCAAAGATCTCGATTTCGATGAGTCTTTGCGTGCCAAATTTGGAGAAACCCATCTTCGAGCAACTCAAGGGCTTCTCTATCCATGGCGCGAACATCCGTTGGATGCACTTGCAGAAATTATCGTGCTAGATCAGTTCTCGCGTAACATGTTTCGCGATACGCGCGCTGCATTTGCAACGGACACCTTGGCCCTAATTTTAGCACAGGAAGCTATTAGGAAAAAGTTTGATAAAGAATTAAAAAATAACAAACGATCGTTCTTGTATATGCCTTTCATGCATAGCGAGTCGAAGGAGATACACGACATAGCTCTATTCTTGTTCGACCAACCCGGCCTAGAAGACAGCTTCAATTTTGAGATAAAACACAAAGCGATCATCGATCGCTTTGGTCGCTATCCTCATCGCAATGAGATACTAGGAAGAGAATCGACAGACGAAGAGTTGGAGTTTCTTTCCCAGCCCAGCTCGTCGTTCTGACATTTATAGAATTATCTAGCAGGTAATATGTCTTTCAGTTTTTCTGCCATTCCGAGAATTGCCTGTTCAGTCGTCTGCCAATCCATGCAGGCATCTGTCACTGAAACTCCGTACTTCAACTCACTAAGGTCTGTCGGAATAGATTGATTGCCATGATTGAGATTACTTTCGAGCATGACACCAATGATAGATTCATTGCCTTCAAGAATTTGATGGCTGATGTCTTTCAATACGAGAGGCTGCACATCAGGATCCCTACTCGAATTCGCATGACTGCAATCGATCATGATATTGCTGCTCACTCCGCCGTCGAGTAGTGCTTTTTCACACTGTGCAACATGGAGAGTATCGTAGTTCGGGCCCTTTCCACCACCGCGCAGAACTACGTGCGCATAGGTATTTCCTTTGGTAGTTACAACTGAGACCTGACCATCTGAGTTAATTCCGAGAAATCGATGTGGACTAGACACTGATTGCATCGCATTGACTGCAACGGTCAACCCACCATCTGTACCATTCTTGAATCCTACTGCGGAAGACAAGCCCGATGACATTTCACGGTGGGTCTGTGACTCTGTTGTGCGCGCACCAATTGCAGACCAGGCAATAACATCTTGCATGTACTGTGGAGAAATCGGGTCGAGAGCCTCTGTGGAAGTTGGTAGCCCTAGCTCTACAATATCGAGTAATAGCTTCCGGCCTTTACGTAGCCCGTCTTCGATCTTGAACGAATCGTCGAGGTAAGGATCATTAATCAATCCTTTCCAACCAATCGACGTTCGCGGCTTCTCGAAATAGACTCGCATCACTATATAGAGCGTATCCTGTACTTTATCAGCTAACTCCTTAAGTCGCTTCGCGTAATCGATAGCGGCTTCGGTGTCATGAATCGAACAGGGGCCAACAACCACAAACAAACGCGGGTCGGTTCTATCCAATATTGAAAAGATGGTGTTGCGTGCTAGCTGAACCGATTCGAGAGCCGCGCCTTCAAGAGGCAACTCTGATTTTAATTGTCCTGGAGTAATCAGGGCTTCGATGGAACCGATGTTCAAGTTGTCAGTAATTACCGACATAGGATTTCTCTTACTTAAAAAAAGGTCGGCAATGATAACAAATATTAGTAAGCTAACAACTGCTAAATAGCTAAAAAGTAACCAGATTTTCAAAAAGAGGAAAATTGTGCACATAAGCCAGAACTTTGATGCAGGCAATATTGAGGTAGTCAGCTGTGCTGACGCCAGCGACATACAACTAAAGATTCGCGCCGATAATGAATCGGAATTTTTTCAGTGGTTCTATTTTCGTCTTAGTGGCGTGAAAGCCACGCGCTTCACAATGCGCATCCTGAACGCTGGAGATGTCGCCTATCCCTCCGGTTTTCAGAACTACCGCATTTGTTATTCTTATGATCGCCAGAGTTGGTTGCGACATCCAACTTCGCTAGAGAACGGCGCATTGACCATCAAGTTTCAAGCTGAATACGATTCCGTCTACTTCGCCTACTTCGCTCCCTATTCTATGGAGCGCCACGCCGATCTCGTCGCTAGAAGTCAATTGTCCCCTAGATGCTCCCATCGCGTCGTTGGTAAAACACTTGATGGTCAAGATCTCGACTTACTCAAATTTTCGTCGAAACAGAACCAAAAACCCAAGAAGAGCTGTTGGATAATTGCCAGGCAACATCCCGGTGAGTCTATGGCCGAATGGTGGATGGAGGGTTGCATCGAACGCCTCCTCGACGAAACCAATGCTGCGAGCAATAAACTTCTTAGCCAATGTGATGTCCACCTAGTTCCGAATATGAATCCAGATGGAAGCCGGCGCGGGCACCTTCGTACCAACGCGGCCGGCAGGAATTTAAATCGAGAGTGGGCAGATCCCGAAATCGACGCCAGCCCAGAAGTCTATCTCGTGAAGCAAGCAATCAACGAAGTCGGTGCTGATTTCATGCTCGATGTCCATGGCGACGAATCCTTACCCTACTGCTTCATTGCCGGCACCGAGGGTCTTGCCGACTGGGACACTGCCAAGCAGGCGCGATTGGACTTCTACAAAAATAGATTGGCCAAGTTAAACCCGGACTTTCAAACTGAAAGAGGTTATCCGGCGAAGACTCCTGGCACAGCCAACTTAACAATGAGCACTGCGCAGATTGCCGAATCACATGGCTGCCTCGCCATGACTTTAGAAATGCCTTTTAAGGATACGACCGCGACGCCGGATGAAACCTTCGGATGGTCAGGTGAACGTAGCAAGCAGCTCGCGCATTCCTGTCTAGATGCACTATCTAGCTTCCTCGAGACTCAACTGTCTAGCGTGCCTGAATAGAGTTCGCTGGATAGCTTTTTGGTCAACAATAGCTGCACTTTGTAGGTAGTTTTCGTTCAACTCAGTTGTAGCGAACTGCTATTTGGCTCCTATTAAACTTAATTGAACTTAGGCGCCGCATCGAATGTCTGCAACGCCTAGGAAATAGGATTAGGCCCCTTAGAGCAGTAATTAGGCAACTTCCGCCGTAACTGCAAGCGGTAATTAAACGTCTAATGGTTCAGTAAGGTTAACTGTCGCAAATGCAGTGGTTTAGTTTGTCACTTTTGGTTACGAAAGTGTAGAATGCCGTCTAATTTAATAACACCATTCGAAACACTTGTTTAAACAGTGTTTAACAAGTTCTTCAGACATTTGAACATCACGCTGTTTAGTACTTAGAAGGTCATAGATTATGCGAAACCCAGTGAAGTATATTGGAATTCTAGTATTGGGCTGCCTATCGAGCTCATTCAGCTACGGCGACGACCTGCTCTCTATCCTGCAGCTCGCACTGGATAATGATCCTACGCTGCGACAGGCCCAGGCCAACTATCGCGAGAATCGAGAAAGCATGATTCAGAGCCGCTCATCACTTCTGCCTAGCGCGCAACTTACCGCCTCTACCACCCGCTTGACGAGTGGCCCGAGTTATTCAATCTATCCTAGTTTTATGGACCCAATTACGGGGGTAACGACAACAAGACGAATCGATGACCACAGTTTCAGACCCGGCATTAACAATCATGGCTGGACCATGGGTCTAAATCAGAGCGTTGTAAACCTGGCCAACTGGTACACCTTCCAAAGCGCCAGGGCCCGCGACAAGGCTACTGCTGTAAGCCTAGCAGCACAAGAGCAGGACCTGATCATGCGGGTTGCCGCCGCTTATTTCGACGTACTACGCGCCATCGATACAGTGGATACGAATGTGCAAGAAGAGGAAGCGGCGCTTCGCTCTCTAGAACAGACCAGACAACGAGAAGAAGTTGGCTTAGTTGCAATTACTGATGTGTTCGACAGCCAAGCAGCGTATGATTTGGCTCAGAACACAACGATATTGCAACGAGATATTCTGCAGTCGCGCTATGAGGCCTTGGAAGCTATCACTGGCCAATCTCACCCCTCTATAGAAGTGTTACGCGCGGACTTCCCCATTGTCCAAGTCGACGGCGAGCTAAGCGAGTGGGAATACGAGGCAGAAAATAGCAGCCTCGCTATCGCTGCCGCTGAATACAATTTGGAAGCTTCAAAGAAAAATTTGAAGGCAAGAAAATCCGATCATCTACCCACGGTCAGTCTCAGCGGTGGTTATAACCACAACGTGACAGCTCCCATCGTCAACCAAGGTATTCAGGTTGGCGGTGGTGCTTTCGACCGCACCTCATTGGCACTGAACCTTACGATCCCAATTTATTCCGGTGGTGCCGTTAGCTCTAGACGAAGAGCGGCTGAGTACAATGTTATCTCCGCACAGGAATCACTCAATCTTACTGAGCGGCAACTGACACAGAATATACGCAATGCCTATCGTCGCGTAAACACTGACGCCCTGGTCATCGCTCAAAGACAGCAATCAATCACGTCTGCACAGAGCGCCTTGGATGCGACTGAACTTGGTGCCGAGGTCGGTACTCGAAATATCGTTGAGGTTCTCCGCGCTAGAGAAAACCTTTACAGGGCCCTGCGTCAATATGCCGATGCCCGATATAACTATGTTATGGACAGTCTAACTCTGCGCCAGGTAGCTGGAATACTGACGCCTCAAGACATAATCGATCTGAACGAATGGCTGCAGCAGTAGACAGCCTCTAAATAAGGGCAGTTATCGTCAGTGCCCGTTACTCGCTGTCTGTCCTCTCACAACCTGCGGCGGCCCTCTCTGGGTAAAGCCACTTAACACCTACCCGATATCGCTTAGCTAAGACAATCAGTTAGAATAGCTCACCAACCCAATGAGATGAGCCTAAATGAGAAAGTTGCAAAGTAAACTGCCAAAAGTCGGAACCACTATCTTCACGGTCATGTCGAAGATGGCGCAAGACTATGCTGCTATAAATCTTTCACAAGGCTTTCCAGATTTCGATTGCCCAGAGAGACTCAGAGAGTTAGTTTCACAGCACCTGAACGATCGCAAGAACCAATACCCTCCAATGGCAGGTATTCCCTCACTAAGGCAGCAAATTGCTAACAAGGTAAAGCATTACTACGGCTGCGACGCTGACCCGGAAACAGAAGTTACAGTCACCTCTGGCGCCACTGAAGCACTGTTCGATGCAGTGAATGGCGTCGTGACCACAGGTGATGAGGTTATTGTCTTCGATCCCGCTTACGATTCTTACGAACCGGCTGTACAGTTGGCGGGCGGTAAAACCATTCATATTCCACTCACGCTTCCTGACTACGGCATGGATTGGGAACGCTTAGAACAAGCGATCAATTCTCGAACTCGGCTCATCATTATTAATTCGCCGCACAACCCATGTGGCAGCATACTGAACAAAGCCGATCTCGATAAGCTTGCCGCCCTGATTCGAGATTATGACATCTTGATACTCTCCGACGAAGTCTATGAACACATGGTCTTTGATAGTGAAAAGCACGAGAGTGTATTGGCACATAGCGAATTACGGACGAAAAGTTTTGTGGTTTCTTCCTTTGGAAAGACTTATCACGCCACGGGCTGGAAACTAGCCTACTGTGTTGCCCCTGAAAAACTAACCACTGAATTTCGTAAGGTTCACCAGTACGTTACTTTTACTACTTCTAGTTTTGTTCAGTATGCTATCGCCGACTTTATGGCCGAATGTCCTGAGCATACTCTAGAGCTGCCGGGTTTTTACCAAGAGAAGCGAGACGCGTTTTGCAATTTAATCGCGCCCTCTAGATTCAAATTCACCCCATCTAAAGGGACCTACTTTCAGCTAGTGGATTATAGTGAGATAAGCGATAAAAACGATGTGGAGTTCGTTAACTACTTGACTCAAGAGAAAGGTGTAGCCGCTATCCCATTAGCACCCTTCTATGAAAAAGCTCCTGCAACAAAGATTATTCGTTTCTGTTTTTGCAAAGACGATAGCACCTTGCAACAGGCAGCCGATATTCTCTGCGAACTCTGAGTACAACCCCTTCATGACTGAGATAGATTTTAAACAACTCGCCACCGATATCAAAGACTGGGGTGTCGAACTTGGTTTTCAGGAAGTAAGCATTACGGATATCGATCTAAGTGAGTACGAACATCGCTTAGAAGAATGGATAGATCGAAACTATCATGGCGTCATGTCTTATATGGCGGATAACCACGACAAGCGGTGTCACCCCGAACAGTTGGTTCCCGGTACCATTCGTGTTGTCTGCGTCCGCTTGGATTATGCTTTGGAGTCAGACGATTCCCTTGCTTCCATGCACAATACCGGTAAAGCGTACGTCTCACGCTATGCTCGAGGCCGTGATTATCACAAGTTGATTCGTAAGCGCTTGCAAAAGTTTGCCCGAAGAATTCAAGATGTTGCAGGGCCGTTTGGTTACCGTGCCTTCGTCGACAGTGCTCCAGTTCTAGAACGCGCACTCGCAGAAAAATCTGGCATGGGCTGGATTGGTAAGAACACGATGCTTATCAACAAGCAGGCTGGATCTTGGTTTTTTCTGGGAGAGCTATTCACTGACCTGCCTTTACCAGTTGATGAAAAAGTATCCGATCATTGCGGTAGCTGCTCCGCCTGTCTTGATATTTGTCCAACAAACGCATTCATAAAACCCAACCTGTTAGACGCCACTCGCTGCATCTCTTACTTAACAATTGAACTACGCACTTCTATACCGGTAGAATTTAGAAAGCCGATGGGAAATAGAATCTATGGCTGCGACGACTGCCAGATTGTCTGCCCATGGAATAAATTTTCTAAGCCAACAGACGAGAAAGACTTCACGCCTAGGCATAACCTAGATGATGCTCAGCTAATAGATTTGTTCGCTTGGACTGAACGAGAATTTCTAAAGCGGACTGAAGGGTCCGCCATTCGCAGAATCGGCTACGACTGCTGGCTACGCAATATAGCGGTTGCGCTTGGCAATGCGCCAAGCTCAAAGGAGATAGTCGGCGTGCTACAATCAAGATTGAACAATGTCTCGACCATGGTTAATGAACATATTGAATGGGCATTGCTGCAACACAAATCTTAGCGGTTTATCACTAAGCGTCGATAAAATGTTCTCTATAATATTTCAGTTCGATAACAGAATCCCTAATATCTTCCATTGCCTGATGCGTTCCCTGCTTCACTAAGCCCTTTAAAATATCTGGTTTCCAACGTCGCACGAGTTCTTTGACAGAGCTCACATCCAAATTCCGATAATGGAAATAGTTTTCTAACTCTGGCATATAGTTCGCCATAAACCTGCGATCTTGACAGATACTATTTCCGCACATCGGCGATCCGTTTTTCGGCGAATACTGAGACAGAAATGCTATCGTTTGTCGGGTCGCCTCATCTTCGTCGACGCCACTATTCTTTACACGTTCTATCAACCCTGACGCACCATGATGTTTTTGATTCCAATCGTCCATAGCGTCTAATGCCGCATCCGATTGCCTAATAGCAAGCACTGGTCCTTCGGCGAGAATGTTGAGATCGGCATCTGTAACCAGGGTCGCGATTTCGATGATGCGATCTGACTCTGGCTTTAGACCTGTCATTTCCAGATCTAGCCAAATTAGATTTAAACTTTTATCCATTCCGATTTCCCGCGCTAAGCTGCGAACATTGTGATGTGATCCTGTGCATGTCGATTGTAGCAAAGCTTCCCGAAGTGGAATATGTAATAATCTTGTCCCTTGATCACTCTTTAATAGTTACCCACACTATGATGCTAGTTACTGCCTTTCGATGATTAAAAGAAGACTTAGCAAACACCAGTTGGCGCGCATTTCCCAGAACCAACGCAGGGAGCTAGGCCAGGATGGTGCCGACTCTGCTGATGCCCAGACTTCTCTTGAAAAATGTAATGGGCGAATTATTAGCCACTACGGGCAACATGTAGATGTTGAGTCTCTTATCACTGAGGATGAGGGCCGTATTATTCGCTGCACTCAGAGATCAAACCTACCTAGACTAGTAACAGGAGACCTGGTGGTTTGGTCTGACGATGGCGCTGACAGGGGTGTTGTTTTGGCCTTAGGTCAACGCCGCAACTTCTTCGGCCGCCCTAGCCCTGAGGGTCAGTTCAAGGCAATGGCGGCCAATATTGACATAGTGCTAGTCGTATTCGCCTCTTCTCCAACCCCTCATGTGAGCCTTATAGATCGATATCTCGTAGCAATTGAGCAGCAGCATCTGACTGCCGTATTGGTTTTGAACAAACTAGACCTTCTCAACCAGGAAGAATTGATCAAACTGGACTATATGTTGTCACCTTATGGGGAAATTGGCTACCCTGTATACAAGGTGTCTGCCGAAGATGGGCGGGGCATGAACAAGCTAGAGCAAGCCTTAGCTAACCAGACTACAATTTTGGTCGGCCAGTCTGGCGTAGGCAAATCATCTTTGCTAAACAAACTGAGTAGCGGCAAGCATGCAAACGTGGCTCCACTATCGGAGACCTGGGATCGGGGTACTCACACCACGACGACCTCTTCCCTGTATCATATGCCTGAATTCGATCTAATCGATTCTCCCGGGATTCGAGAGTTCGGTCTTGGGCATATAGATGGGCAACAAGTATTTGAAGGATTCATAGAATTTCGACCGTTTGCCGGTTCCTGTAAATTCAGAGATTGCTCGCATAGGCAGGAGCCCGGTTGCGCAATACAGGCTGCACTAGAGGCCGGTCAGATTGGGGTCGAACGCGTGGACAGCTATTTTCGCATTATCGATTCCTTGAATGAGTAAGACTAGATATATGATAGAAACTAGATAGGGAAAATCGCAGCTTGGACACAGTGACAAGAGATAAATAGGAATGGCTACGCTACCCCTCATAATGTCCCCAAAGGCATTCAACGAATTACCGGCTCATGACGATATTCTACTCGTCGCTGTTGTGCAGCAATCTGTGTTCAATGTTAATCATATTTCAGGCTCGGTGTTGGTTGAGCCTGACGAGTTAATGAGCGGTGTAAAACCAGCCATCGGAAAATTACCCTCTAAAGATAGACTAGACGCTCTCTTCTCAAAGATTGGACTGAGCTCCGACAAACACGTCATTGTCTACGACGATGAAGGTGGAGGCTGGGCTGGCCGTTTAATATGGACACTAGATATTATTGGGCACCAAAATTATTCTTATCTCGACGGTGGGCTTAGTGCTTGGTTGAAGATGGCTTATCCCCTATCGAATACGAAGACCGACAAATCAATGCCAGAACCTACAAATTTTTCAGCAAGTATTCGCGAAGAGTTGCTCGTGTCAAAAGATGAGGTGCTTGCTAGTATCGAAGATGCTGAGTCGATCGTTTGGGATGCCAGGGCCATTGAAGAATTCAACGGAACGAAAGTAACTGCGCTGCGAAATGGACATATACCAGGTGCTGCAAACCTCAACTGGCTTGGCCTTCAAGACAGAGAGAACGGCTTACGCCTAAAGGCATTGCCGGAGTTACAACAGCAACTTAATGAGCTAGGCATAAGCAAAGACAAAAAGGTAATTACGCATTGTCAGACTCACCATCGCTCGGGCTTAAGCTACCTGGTCGGCAAAGCGCTTGGTTATGACATAAAGGCTTACGATGGCTCATGGTCTGAGTGGGGAAACGATCCAGCAGTACCAGTCGAAAAATAGATAGTAGAAGTAACTAACAGAAATATTTCCTAATTGAAGACTTTCTATGTCGCGCCTATTTATATTATTTCAGTATCTCTTACCTCATCACCTGCTGTCCCGGATGGTGGGAGTACTGGCGCAGAACCATCTACTGCGTAAGCTATTTATCCGTGCCTTTATCAAACGTTATAAAGTAGACCTGAGTCAGGCCAAAATTCAAGACGTAGAGAGGTTTGAAAACTTCAACGCCTTCTTTACTCGAGAGTTACAAGATGGCGCTAGGCCGCTTGCCAATGCTCAAGGCGCGATAGTGTGCCCTGCCGATGGTGCTATTAGTCAGCTAGGCAATATTACTGCCGGCAATCTTCTGCAGGCAAAGGGAAGGCACTATAGCTGCGAGAGTCTACTTGCCGGTGACGTGCAGATGGCGGGGCTTTTTCGGGATGGCACGTTCGCCACGATCTACCTTTCCCCCAGAGACTATCACCGCGTGCACATGCCGATGGCCGGGGTTTTGAAGAAGACTGTCTATGTGCCAGGTAAACTATTCTCAGTGAATCAAACAACAGCCGATGCCGTTCCAGATTTGTTTACAGTAAATGAACGACTCATCTGCCTGTTCGATACAAAGCTGGGCCCGATGGTCGTCATATTAGTTGGCGCGATGATTGTCGCCGGCATAGATACAGTCTGGGCAGGAGAAATTTGCCCAAGATCGGGGAAACGCGAGATTCAGATAACTGACTACGCGAATCGAGCTCCTGCTGTGGAGCTTCCGTTAGGCGGCGAGTTAGGAAGGTTTCGTCTTGGCTCTACTGCCATCGTATTGTTCCCACATGGCACAATCAATTTTGCATCTTCACTGAAAGCCACTTCCAGTGTTGCAATGGGTCAGTTACTAGGGCAAGTTGCTTCCGCAGAAATAGAATAATCGAGGATTAGCATGACACAAGATGAGCTTAAGCAGGCCGTAGCACGAACCGCCTTTGACTATGTAGAATCGTTGCTAGAAAAGGACACTGTAATCGGCGTAGGCACCGGATCCACCGCGAATCTGTTTATCGCTGAACTCGGTAAAATTCAACACAAAATATATGCCACTGTTGCTAGCTCTGAAGAATCCGCTAGGCGACTAAAAGAGCTAAACATACCTGTGCTGGACCTAAATAGTGCAGGAACTTTGCGTGTCTATGTTGATGGTGCCGATGAGACCAATGAACACTTACAACTCATCAAAGGGGGAGGGGCAGCGTTAACGCGCGAGAAAATTATAGCGGCTGCATCTGAAGAATTTGTATGCATCGCCGACGAATCGAAACTGGTGCCAGTGCTAGGTAATTTCCCCTTACCTGTAGAGGTTATTCCAATGGCTCGCAGCTACGTCGCCAGAGAGATCGTGAAACTTGACGGCGACCCTGTCTATAGGGAAGGTTGTGTAACCGACAATGGTAATAATATCCTCGATATCTATAATCTAGAAATTCTTGATCCGAGAAAGCTGGAAACTCAACTTAACCAGATAACAGGCGTGGTTTGTAATGGACTTTTCGCGAAACGAGGGGCTAGCCGCTTGTTGTTAGGAACAAGCGCAGGGGTCAAGACATACCTGCCCTGAAGATGAAAGGAAGTGCGGCTAATTGCATTGAAAAAAGAAAGCGTTTGGAGTATCGATCTCTAGATAGTTAAAGTCCTAATGCGTATTAAGACAAAGATCTAGAACGAGTGTTCGCTTTTTTCTTATCCGAGCAAATATTGACGTTTAGTCCAAGTAGATTAAGTCATTTAGGACTTTACTAAATTGGGTTTACGTTCTCTGCCTGAGGGCCTTTCTGGCCTTGGGTTACATCCATGGTTACTTTCTGACCTTCATGAAGAGTTTTTCTTCCTGAGCCATTGATAGCGCTGAAATGTACGAATACATCCTTGCCACCTTCCTGCTCTATGAATCCGAATCCCTTCTCGTCATTAAACCACTTAACAGTACCCTCAACTGAATCTGACATACTAGTTCTCGTACACAAAAATTTAGAAATCGAATCACCAATCAAGGCAATCCGCCGGCGAAAATTCGACCGAATATTAGTGTATACCTATAAATTAGTAGATGGAAACTCTAAATGTCGCAAATTGTAACGGCTTTTTGGGGGTTAGTTGAGGCTTCTCACGCGTTATCTGCGACGGTAAACAAGCGACATGGCTGCGTCATAGTTATATCAATAGTTGAATTAAAAAAGTGTCTAATCGAAAATCTTTCCTGGGTTCATAATATTCTTCGGGTCGAATATTTTCTTTATCGATTTCATATAGGCGATTTCTGCCGCACTACGTGAGTAGTGCAAGAATGGCTTTTTTAACAAGCCAACGCCGTGCTCTGCAGAAATACTACCACCATGTTTTTCTACAATTTCGAAAACCAGGCGAGAAACCTTTGCGCAATCTTTGAAAAATGTTTCCGCTGCCAAGGCATCTGGTTTTAATATATTTAAATGGATATTTCCGTCGCCGATGTGGCCGAACCAAATGATCTCGAAATCGGGATAGGCGGATGTAACCAAACTGTCAACTTCTAGTAAGAATTCTGGAACTTTCGAAACTTTTACTGAGATGTCATTCTTGTATGGTGTAAATTTTGAAATGGTTTCTGATATGTCTTCACGCAGCCTCCAAAGATTATTAGCTTGAGTGCTGTTCTGACTAATAGCGCCGTCCACGATCCAGCCTTCTTCGGCACAAGTCTCAAATAGATGCATGGCCGTTTCCATATCTTGCTCTGAATGATTTTCAAACTCGACTAGCGCATAGAAATCAGATTCAGTATCGAACGGTCGCTGTAGTTGTTTTTCTTCAATGACATGCTTAAGCGCCTTCTCTGAAAAAAATTCGAAGGCAGTAAGATCGAGCTCGCCCTGAAATGCCTGTAGTACTTGCATGATGAGTTCCATCTTTTCCACACCCAGAACCAAGACTATCGGGTCTTTGGGCTTATTGGTAAGAGCAACAGTTAACTCAACAATGAAACCCAGAGTTCCTTCTGCTCCAGTAAAGAGATGCCGAAAATCATAACCAGTCGCATTCTTACTTAAGCCTCGGTTCAGATCCAGAAGCTCACCGCTTCCGGTGACCACCTTTATCCCTTTCACCCACTCACGAGTCATGCCATAGCGAATAACTTTTATACCACCCGCATTGGTAGAGATATTCCCGCCTAGCTGGCTGGAGCCCGAAGACGCAAAGTCGACAGGGTAGAAAAGGCCTTCAGTTTCCGCATACTGTTGTAGCTGTTCAGTGACTACGCCGGGTTCGCAAATAACTTGCCTATCCGCGGGGTCGAAACCGAGAATCTTATTCATACGATCGAACGCAACGACCAGCTCCTCATTTGAGGCCACCGCGCCGCCACTCAGGCCCGTGCGACCACCAGATGGTACGAGGGCAATTTCATGAAGGTTTGCCAGCTGAACAAGCGCAATCACTTCTTCAGTATTGCTAGGCAGCACTATAGCCACGGGGTTTGCTGAATAGGCTTTAGTCCAGTCTTTACCATAATTCTCGAGATCACTGGGGTCGGTCTTAACCCAGTCTACGCCTACGATCTCGGCTAGCTTCTCCAGCAGTTCTGGTTTGTGGCAATTCATGTCTCTGTCCTTCCCTCTATCTTTGCTCTATCTAGTTAGTGCTAGGCGCTGCTGGGTTTCGGAATTATTGCGCGGCTCGGCGCATAGCAAACGCAGAATATGTTACCATGCCTCAGCTTTTTGAGCATCGCTCCCGATGGTCTGCTGTCAATGAATTACTTGGTGCCTTCATGGCATTCAAAAGCGCTACACCTTTTCAAATTGAACCCAACTAGCCCCAGAATAGAAAGCCTAACCCTATGAATCCAAAGTCCTTAGAAAAGCGGAAAATTAAGTTTCTGCTCTTGGAAGGCGTTCACCAGAGCGCTATCAACACACTCAAAAAGTCGGGCTATGAAAATATTGAAGCTCTGAAGACTTCGCTGGAGGGAGACGAGCTAGCGGAGAAAATCGCAGACGCACATTTCGTTGGCATTCGCTCGCGTACCCAGTTAAATGAGCCCGTGTTCGCAGCGTCCAAGAAACTACAGGCTGTCGGTTGCTTCTGCATCGGAACGAATCAGGTTGATATGAATGCGGCACTTGTACGCGGTATACCCATCTTCAATGCACCGTTCTCCAACACACGTAGCGTAGCCGAGTTGGTCATAGGCCAGTCAATCTTGTTACTACGCGGTATCCCTGAGAAGAATGCCCTCCTGCACCGAGGCTTTTGGCAGAAGGCTGCAAAGGGTTCCTTCGAAACACGCGGCAAGAAACTTGGCATCGTTGGCTACGGCAATATTGGCTCACAGCTAAGTGTCCTCGCCGAGTCTCTGGGTATGCAGGTTTACTTGTACGACGTAGTGACCAAACTGCCCCTAGGCAATGCGGTGCAGATGGATTCACTTGAAGAGCTCATGCGTGAGTGCGATGTCGTCAGCCTACACGTGCCAGAGACTCCAGAAACCCAAGACATGATCGGTGCCGAACAGCTAAGCTGGATGAAGCATGAATCAGTATTGATTAACGCCTCACGTGGCTCAGTAGTCGCTATCGAAGCACTGGCTAGCGCGCTCGAGAGCAAGGCCCTCGCCGGCGCCGCAATTGATGTCTATCCGCAGGAGCCAAAGTCTAATGCCGAGGAATTTATATCGCCATTGCGTCAATTCGACAACTGCATCATCACTCCCCACGTAGGTGGAAGTACCATGGAGGCGCAGGAAAACATAGGGGTCGAGGTAGCGGAGAAGCTTATTAAGTACAGCGACAACGGCTCCAGCTTTGCCTCGGTAAATTTCCCTGCCGTAACGCTGCCTGCACACCCTGGAAAACATCGACTCTTACATATTCATAAGAACGTGCCTGGCGTGCTCTCCGAGATAAACAATGTGTTCTCCGATACTGAGATCAATATTAGCTCGCAGTATTTGCAGACAAATGAACAGGTTGGTTATGTAGTGATGGATATCGACGTGCAATATAGCAAAGTGGCACTGAAGAAGTTGAATGAGGTGCCGGGAACTATTCGCTGCAGAGTCTTATTTTAGAAGTCGATCTATAATCGCAAAGGACTGCGCACGATAGTGTAGCGATTCATTGACTAGATGGTGTCCTGCCTCATCGACCCAATGAACCTTAGAACCCGGAAACTTCCCTAATATTTTGGGGATATTCGTTTCCCATTCAACAGTCCCATCTCCCCTGCCTTGAATTATCTGCAGGGAGTATTTATGGCGGGGCGCCGCCTCAAACCGCTTGATATAATCGATCATCGCCTGAACCCAATCACTGGGAAGGATCCGGCTCTGTAGCTCATCTCTATTCTCTAGAAATTCTAGAAACTCGACATCATGACTATTCTTGCTAAATTTTCGTGGCGTTGACGCCATAAATAATCGGCTCACACTGAACAAAATCTTGGAACGCAGCCACTGCCTCGGCCTAAGCAATGGCCCGAGAAGTATAAAATCCTGCAGTGAGAAATCCTTCTCTAATTTATTTTCCAGTAGGGCGTCCATAAAGATTGCCGCACCAGTACTCTGACCTATCGCAATCCAGGGTGAAGCGACCTGCTGTTGTTTAGCGAGCTTTAGGCACTCTAGCAACGCTGCACTATAATCCTGAAACGAAGCAATGCTCGCGATCGCACCGCTAGACAATCCATGGCCAGGCAGATCGAAGATAATGACCGAGATGTCACGCTCTAGCAGATGTTTTATCAAATGACGGTACAAACCAGTGTGGTCGAAATAGCCATGCAGCAAAAATGCAGCTTTTCGGGGCGCTTGTGTTGAAGGGATAAAGTGCTGGCAAACTAGTTCATAGGTTCCACTAGAGAAGGTTCCTATAGTCGATCTGGCAGTCTTTAATTCCGGATACAGTTCTGAAAAATTAAGACCGTAGTGCTGTTTGTAGGCGGCATAGTCGTGCGCTGCCGCAGCGCCGAGCTCGAAATGCGACTCTGCATAAGCCTGCAGGAAGTCAATTCCCTGCAGGCTTTGTCTAAGCTGGTTGGCATCTACCTTGCTGAACATCCGCTCTCATTCACCTTCGCGCAAACTTCGGGCTTTCGCTTAGCAACTTGCTCACCAACTATCCGTTATTTGGAATAGCGGTCGGCCATCTGTTCTAGGTTGTATACTTTCTTGATATTCGAGATTTGGCCCGCGGTGCCAAACGCCTCAAGTCTTTCAAGAACGATAGACTTCATCGCATCCATAGTTGGAATCAGGAATTTTCTCGGATCGAATTCAGATTTGTTCTCGGCGAGAAACTTACGCGTGGCACCTGTCGATGCAAGGCGTAGATCCGTATCAATATTTACTTTACGCACGCCGTGCTTGATGCCTTCCTGAATTTCTTCGACGGGCACGCCATAGGTCTCTGGAATCTCGCCGCCAAACTCATTAATTGTCGCCAGCCATTCCTGCGGCACTGAGGAGGACCCGTGCATTACTAAGTGAGTGTTCGGAATCTTCGCATGAATTTCTTTTATTCTGCCTATCGCCAGGATGTCTCCCGTTGGTGGGCGGCTAAACTTGTATGCCCCGTGACTTGTGCCTACTGCTATCGCCAAGGCATCAACGCCCGTCGCCTCTACAAAGTCTGAGGCTTCCTCTACCGAGGTTAGCATCTGCGCCATTGTTAGTTGGCCTTCCGCGCCGCTTCCGTCTTCGTCACCCGCCAGGCCTGTCTCGAGCGAGCCTAGGCAACCGATCTCACCTTCTACTGATACCCCGCAGGCATGTGCCATGTCGACCGTAGTCTTGGTGACGTGAACGTTGTAGTCGAAATCTGTAGGTGTCTTACCGTCTTCTGCTAGCGATCCATCCATCATCACAGAAGAAAAGCCTAATTGTATGGAGCGCTGACATATTGCCGGCGAGACACCATGATCCTGATGCATAACTATAGGTATATGCGGAAATTCCTCGATCGCTGCCTGAATAAGATGTTTCAGAAAATTCGATCCGGCGTATTTTCGGGCACCTGCCGATGCCTGGAGAATGACTGGGCTGTTCGCCTCATCTGCAGCTTCCATAATAGCGCGAATCTGTTCGAGATTATTTACATTGAAAGCCGGAACACCGTAATTATGTTCTGCAGCATGATCTAACAATTGTCTTAAACTAATTAATGCCATGATTCGTCCTCAGTTCTCTTTTTTATTCTTTGTCAGTAAATTTACAAGTTCAAATTTTTAAGAAAAACTAACCTTCGCTGGCTTTTTTTTCCAGAATTTCTACCGCGGGCAAAACAGCCCCCTGTACGTATTCTAGAAAAGCACCGCCTCCCGTTGAGATATAAGAGACTTTATCTGTAATTGCATATTTATCTATCGCCGCGATGGTTTCTCCACCGCCTGCGATTGAAAACCCAGCGCTATCGGCTATCGCTTTCGCAACCGCCTGCGTACCTTTTGAGAATTGTTCGAACTCGAACACGCCAACCGGTCCATTCCAGATTATCGTTTTCATATTACCGATAATTTCCGCAAAGTGCCTCGCCGTTACCGGCCCTATATCTAGGATAATGTCATCGTCTTCGATATCGGTGACCAACCTCGTTACTGCGACTGCATTCACAGCGAATTCTTTTGCAACAACGACATCAGTGGGCATTGGAATGGAAGTTGTACCCATTAATTCTTTAGCTGTGTCGATAAGATCTCGCTCGAACAATGACTTCCCCACATTTACACCAGCTGCCGCTAGAAAAGTATTCGCTATGCCGCCTCCTACGATGAGTTGATCAACTTCGGTCGATAGATTCTTAAGCACTTCCAATTTGCTTGAGACCTTCGCCCCTCCCACTATCGCTAACATGGGTCTTTCTGGATTCTTGAGAGAGCGTTCGAGGGCATCGAGCTCACTGGCGAGTAGCAGGCCCGCGCAGGCGGTAAGCGCGTACTTCGCAACACCATGAGTGCTGGCTTGTGCGCGGTGTGCCGTACCGAAGGCATCCATTACGAATACATCGCACAGTGCCGCATAACTTTTAGCAAGTACATCATCGTTGGCCTTTTCGCCGGCGTTAATGCGCACATTTTCTAATAGCGTGACGCTACCAGGGCCACGGCTAGCCGGAGTCGTAGATAGATAGTCGCGATTGAGCTGAACGTCACAATCGAGCAATTTTGCTAACCTATCGGCCACCGGCTGCATCGAAAAATCATCCTGCTCCTCGATCGGCTTCGCCTCAACCGGCCTACCTAAATGCGACATTAAAATTACTTCTGCACCTGCTGCTCGCGCCATTTCGATAGTGGGTAGTGTCGCTCTGATTCTGGTGTCGTTGCTAATCACCCCGTCATTAATGGCTACGTTCAGATCCTCGCGTATAAGAACCCTCTTCCCTTCGAGATTTTGTTGATCCATGCGTAAGAATGACATTAGTGACTAATTCCAAGTAAAAGCT
Source organism: uncultured Pseudomonadales bacterium (assembly GCA_949372635.1). Lineage (GTDB taxonomy): Bacteria > Pseudomonadota > Gammaproteobacteria > Pseudomonadales > Pseudohongiellaceae > UBA9145. The sequence continues at coordinate 310,622 of CASIAB010000007.1, read as the reverse complement.
GTAACGGCTTGTTCATTTATTTGAGCTCATATACTTAGCTACATCCAGCATCCTGTTTGCGTACGCCCATTCGTTGTCAAACCAGACGAATAGCTTAATCAGGTCGCCGTTCGCCACACTTGTGTGATTCATATCGACGATTGCCGAACGCGGATCGTGATTGAAATCGCAAGACGCGAGCGGCTCATCGGTGAAGCCCAGCACATTCGCAGGCAGGCTTGCGCTGGCCTCGCGAATCGCGCGATTCACTTCCTCTACATTTGTAGTAGTGGCTACGGATAATGTTAGGTCCATAAGAGAAACATTCAGAGTTGGAACCCTAATTGCTTGCGCTTCGAGTAGTCCGGTTAGCTCTGGAAGGATTCTTTCAATGCCCTTAGCCAGGGCTGTACCGACGGGAATTATCGATTGCATTGCGCTGCGCGTCTTACGCAGATCATCATCGTGATAGCTGTCGATAACTGGTTGATCGTTCATCGCAGAATGAATCGTGGTAATAGCACCCGACTCGATTTTGAATGCTTCATTTATTGTCTTCAAGACCGGCACGATGCAATTCGTAGTGCAGGACGCGTTAGATACTATTTCAGCATTCGGCTTCAATGTTGTGTGATTGATACCAAAAACTAGAGTGGCATCGACGTCACTTTCAGCTGGTTGCGAGAACAGTACTTTTTTGGCGCCACCAGTAATATGTAACGCAGCAGTTGCACGATCTTTAAATGCGCCGCTACATTCCATAACCAGATCAACATCTAGATCGGACCAAGGAAGCTTACCAACGTTTGGTTCGTTAAATACGCGAATCTCATCGCCATTCACGATCAAAGTTTTTTCAGAACTCTCGTTACTCGTTTCGACTGTTCCCAGAAAGCGACCATGAGTGCTGTCATAACGAGTGAGATGAGACAGATTTGCAATGTCGGCAAGGTCGTTGATCGCAACGAGTTGCATGTCGGCATAGTCGGTTGATTCATAAAACGCACGCAGCACACAGCGGCCTATGCGGCCGTATCCGTTAATTGCGATGCGATAGGCCATATGTATTTACCGAGCTGAGAGAACTAGCCGATTTTTTATTATATATAGAATCACGAGACGAAAGACTTCGCGGTGGCTACTATATTCTCAGCGGTGAAGCCAAAGTGCTCCATTAGTACAGCCCCTGGTGCAGATTCGCCGAAAGTGCGCATACCGATGACTTTGCCATCGAGGCCTACTAGCTTGTGCCAGTAATCTACTCCGGCTGCTTCTACGGCTATGCGATGGCGTACTACATTCGGTAATACCTGCTCCCGATATTCTGCATTTTGTGCTTCAAAGACATCGACGCAGGGAATAGATACGAGCCGAGCCTTCACGCCTTCTGCTTGTAGACTTTCCACCGCAGCCAGGCTTATAGCGACTTCCGAGCCTGTGGCCAAGACGATTACTGAAGGTTCTCCCTCACAGTCCTTAAGAATATAGGCGCCACGTGAGATATCTTGAACTTGTTCATCGCTACGCGCTTGATGCGGCAAATTCTGTCGGGAGAGAACTAGACTTGTAGGCCCGCTCTGCTTTTCGATCGCGGCCTTCCAGGCTACGGCAGATTCTACATTGTCACAGGGACGCCACACTGACATATTCGGTGTAGTACGAAGGTTTGCGAGTTGCTCAATCGGTTGGTGAGTTGGTCCATCCTCGCCCTGTCCGATAGAGTCGTGGGTATAGACGAATATACTCTGCTGCTTCATTAGCGCTGACATTCTGACAGCATTGCGAGCGTATTCCATGAAGATCAGGAATGTTGCGGTATAGGGAATGAATCCACCGTGCAGCGCCATACCTGTGGCGATGGCGCTCATCCCAAATTCTCTAACACCATAGTAGATATAGTTGCCGTCTGCCTTCTGCGAGATCGCAGAACTACCAGACCAGTTCGTTAGGTTGGACCCAGTCAAATCTGCGGAGCCACCAATTAGTTCAGGCAGCAGCGCGGCGTAGGCTTCTATAGAATTTTGTGAAGCTTTGCGGCTTGGAATATTGTCGTCGCTAAGCTGACACTTGGCGATAAATTTATCCGCCATCGCGCTGAAATAGCCCGGCAGCTGGCCCTTCAATCTGCGTACCAATTCCATAGCGAGCTCTGGATACTCTTCCTCATAGATGACGAGCTTCTCTTTCCAGGCTGACTCTGCAATAAACCCCTGTTCTGTTCCATCCCAAGCTTGCTTGATTTCCTCAGGTATTGCGAAGGGTGCATGCGGCCAATCCAGCGCTTCTCTGGTAGCTGCAACCTCGTCATCGCCCAGAGGCGAGCCATGAATTCCATTCGTGCCTTGTTTTTTCGGAGAGCCAAAACCAATAATTGTCTTGCAGCCAATCAGAGTCGGCCGTGTGATCTCACTTATGCTTTGTTTTATGGCTTCACTAATTGCTTCTGGATCGTGTCCATCTACTGACAATGTCTGCCAGCCATAGGCGTCGAATCGCTTACTGGTGTCATCTGCGAACCATTCCTGAACCTCTCCATCGATAGAAATTCCATTGTCATCGTAAAACACAATCAGCTTGCCTAGGTTCAGCGTGCCGGCAAGGGAACAGACCTCGTGCGAGATGCCTTCCATCAGACAGCCATCACCAACAAACACATAGGTATTATGATCTACGACCTCATGACCATCGCGATTAAATTGTGCGCCGAGGGTCTTCTCAGCAATTGCCATTCCCACCCCGTTGGCAAGCCCCTGACCCAGTGGCCCAGTAGTAGTTTCTACGCCAGGTGTATAGCCATATTCGGGGTGACCAGGTGTTTTGGAATCCAGCTGACGGAACTGTTGCAGGTCGTCATTAGACAGATCGTAGCCTGTCAGATGCAACAGAGAATAGATCAGCATCGAGCCATGTCCATTGGATAGCACGAATCGATCGCGATTAAACCACTTCGGATTGCCAGGATTGTGCTTTAGGAAATCGCACCAAAGCACCTGTGCTATGTCTGCCATTCCCATGGGGGCACCGGGGTGACCCGATTTGGCCTTCTGTACTGCATCCATGCTTAACGCACGAATTGCGTTGGCGCCCTGTTTACGTGACACAGCTTGTTTTGCCATCAATCAAATTCCTTCAGTTGCTACGTGTTTGCCATGGTTGGCGAAGCGATAGACTCCGTCCCCTGCTGCTGGCCGACTAGCCATGCATTTAGGTAAATTCAGATGTGCTTCGAGGAGTCTCTATAAGACGGCTATTTTCCCGCACCTGAATGGAATATGCCATATCTATGCTGCCTTGGAGACAATATATATGAGTAGATGGGAGCAACAATGAGCAACTCACTTAAATTAAGCTCTCATCCGACTTGTTTTGAATCCTCGTTGTCCAATTATGAAGTGATATCTATATCAATATATATTGATATAGATTTGAAATCGCCTTGCAATACTGCTAAGTTAGCTGCTTTTAGAATAAACCGCCGAATCCACAGCATGGCTGCAACTGCATTAAAGACCGCCGGGAACTCAGACTCTCCAAGCCCAATAGAGTCACTCACATCCCTGCACAAAGCCCTAGCCGACCACCTACGACTGCAGATCCTGAGACTGCTCAAAAATGAGTCCTTCGGGGTTTTGGAGCTATGCCGTATTCTCGATATTCGTCAGTCCGCACTCAGTCATCACCTAAAGATACTCGCTACAAGCCATCTGGTTTCCACTCGCCGCGAGGTGAACTCGATTTTCTACAGGCGCGCACTCCTGAATGAAGATGATGTTCACGGAGTTATAAAAAAGACAGTTTTTGAGAACCTCGATTCCCTAGAAATTCCGAGCGCTCAGCTTAGGAAGATCAAACAGATCCAATTGGAGCGAGCACAGCTTTCTCTCAATTTTTTCAACAAGAATGCGAATAAGTTTCGTGAGAAGCAGGGGCTAATTGTTGAGCATGCAGACTATGCCAACAGTCTGCACGACCTGATCAATGGTCTCGCCTTAAGTGAGAAGGCGGCAGTAATGGAAGTGGGCCCAGGCGAAGGCCAACTGCTTACCGAACTTTCACAGCACTTCAAGAATCTAACGGCCCTCGACAATTCCAAAGACATGCTAGATAAATCCCGTTCCGCAATCACTAACTGTGGCCGTAGCGGCGTAGAATTTATTCTTGGCGATACGGCCATGGCCAGAAAAATCAAGGTTAGCAGCGACCTGATTATTTTCGACATGGTGCTGCATCACATCTCTTCTCCTGCAAAGACATTTAAAGACAGCGCTGGCCTTCTTAACTCCGATGGCTATCTACTAATCGTTGAGCTATGCAGTCACGATCAAGACTGGGTTCGAGAATCATGCGGCGATCTATGGCTTGGCTTCGAGGAAGGCGATTTGGATCACTGGGCCGACAAGGCTGGCCTGGAGAAGCAACAGAGTTCTTATTTAGGGCTACGCAACGGATTTCAAATTCAGATGCGAACATTTAAAAAGATTTTATCTAACGCTTAATTATTCAACTTAACTACTACTTATAATTTAACTATCATTATACATTTTGAGGAAATATTAATGGCGGAATCATCACTGTTTACATCCGAATCAGTATCTGAGGGTCACCCAGATAAAATGGCAGACCAAATTTCCGATGCAATCTTGGATGCTCTGCTAGATCAAGACAAAGGTTCTCGCGTAGCTTGCGAAACCATGATCAAGACTGGCATGGTAATCGTCGCTGGCGAAATTACAACAGAAGCCTATGTGGATATCGAGAACATCGTACGCGGCGTTGTGAATGAGATCGGCTACAACAATTCAGAGAGCGGCTTCGATAGCAACACCTGTGCAGTCCTCAACGGTCTCGGCAAACAGTCTCCCGATATCGCTATGGGTGTTGACGATAGTGCAGATCACGAGCAGGGCGCAGGCGATCAAGGATTAATGTTTGGTTACGCTACGAATGAAACAGACGTACTAATGCCCGCACCGATCACTTATTCACATCTCTTGGTAAAACGTCATTCTGAAGTGCGCAAAAATGGCACCCTTTCTTGGTTGCAGCCGGACGCGAAAAGCCAAATTACATTCCGCTACGAAGACGGAAAGCCAGTTGCTATCGATGCCGTTGTGTTATCCACACAGCATAAAGAAGAGATTTCACTGAAAGACTTACAAGAAGGGGTGATGGAAGAAATCATCAAGCCTGTTCTTCCTGAAGCCTGGATCAACGCTGACACGAAGTATTTTATCAATCCAACCGGCCGCTTTGTTATCGGCGGCCCCCATGGTGATTGCGGACTAACTGGCAGAAAAATTATCGTTGATACCTACGGCGGTATGGCACGACACGGAGGTGGCGCATTCTCCGGAAAAGATCCATCGAAGGTTGACCGCTCCGCTGCCTATGCAGCGCGCTACGTTGCCAAGAATATCGTTGCCGCAGGCATCGCCGAGCGCTGCGAGATTCAACTCTCCTACGCGATCGGTGTAGCAGAGCCCACATCTATCAGTGTTGAAACATTCGGTACGGGGAAAGTAAGCAACAAAAAAATCGTTGAGCTAATTCGCGATCATTTTGAGCTACGCCCGAAAGGCCTAATCAAAATGTTAGATCTGATTAAACCTATCTATAAAGACACTGCCGCTTACGGTCACTTCGGTCGCGAAGATCTGGACCTAAGCTGGGAAAAAATAAACAAGGCCGATGTGCTTAAAGCAGCCGCTAATCTATAACACAACATCTACGGAGTTAGAAATGAAAGATTCAGTACAAGATTATAAAATAGCAGATATAAGTCTGGCCGATTTCGGTCGCCGCGAAGTCACATTGGCCGAGGCGGAAATGCCGGCACTAATGACTCTTCGCAATAAATACTCGGGCCAGAAGCCACTCGCTACTGCGAAAATTCTGGGCTGCATACACATGACTGTACAGACAGCTGTGCTAATAGAAACACTTGTAGATCTCGGCGCGGAAGTGCGCTGGTCATCTTGCAACATATTTTCAACGCAAGATCATGCGGCTGCTTGCATCGCTGCTGCCGGAATCGCCGTCTACGCCTGGAAGGGCCAGACTGAAGACGAGGGCGAATGGTGCATAGAGCAAACCATTCTAAAAAATGGCGAGCCTTGGGGTGTAAACATGATCCTAGATGACGGCGGAGACCTTACGGGGATGGTGCATGAGAAGTACCCTCAGCTATTAGAAAATATTCACGGAATTACCGAAGAGACAACGACTGGAGTGCATCGCCTTTTAGAGATGTTGGAAGAAGGTTCATTGAAGGTTCCTGCTATCAATGTAAACGATTCGGTAACTAAGGCGAAGAACGACAACAAATACGGCTGTCGTCATTCGCTTAACGATGGCATCAAGCGCGGCACTGACATGTTGCTTTCCGGCAAACAGGCCATAGTCATTGGCTACGGTGATGTCGGTAAGGGTTCTGCGCAAAGCCTAAACCAGGAAGGCATGATCGTTAAAATCGCTGAGGTAGACCCTATCTGTGCGATGCAGGCGTGCATGGATGGATTCGAAGTTGTGTCGCCCTATGTCGACGGCATCAACACAGGAACTAGCGCAGGAATAGATACAGCACTGCTCGCAAAGATCGATCTAATCGTAACTACTACCGGCAATATAAACGTATGCGACAAGTACATGCTGCAGTCAGTTAAGAAAGGCGCCGTGATTTGTAATATCGGTCACTTCGACAACGAGATCGACACAGCTTATATGCGTGAAAGCTGGGACTGGGAAGAGATTAAGCCACAGGTTCATAAGATCTACCGAACTGGCACCGCGAACCAAGATGATTATCTGATCCTTCTTTCCGAGGGGCGCCTGATCAATCTAGGCAATGCAACTGGCCACCCATCACGTATTATGGATGGTTCATTCGCAAATCAGGTATTAGCGCAAATGTTCATGTTTGATAAAAAATTCGCCGACCTGCCCGCGGCAGAAAAGCAAGGTAATCTCTACGTTGAGGTTCTACCTAAGTATCTCGATGAAGAAGTTGCCGCCATGATGGTTGGCGGTTTCGGAGGAGTATTAACCAAGCTTACTGATGATCAGGCTAAGTACATTAACGTAAATGTTAACGGTCCTTACAAGACCGATAGCTACAAGTACTAAGCAATAAATAGATAAGCACCAAGGATAGCTAAACTATGGATTCATCTAATCCATCAAAGTACAGCATCGAATTTTTCCCACCTCGTACCGAGGTGGGTGAATCGAAGCTGGATACTGTGCATGCGGAACTGAGCAAATTGAATCCCGATTTCTTCTCAGTAACCTATGGTGCTGGCGGCTCGACCAAGTCGGGAACGCAGCAAGTGGTATTGCGTTATCAAGCAGCCGGCTCCCAATGTGCTCCTCATCTTTCCTTCGGCGGTTCCGATGAAGAAGAACTGCGCCAGCTGTTGCAGACTTATATCGATGCAGGCATCAAACGCTTAGTCGCCTTACGCGGCGACATGCCATCGGGTGTCGGTGCGGCTGTACAACATCGCTATGCAAATGAACTGGTCGAATTTATTCGGGCCCAGACGGGCGATCACTTTCATATCGATGTCGCCTGCTATCCCGAGGCGCATCCGGAATCGAAGAGTTATAGTTCAGATGTAGACTTCTTTAAGCGCAAGGTGGATGCCGGAGCAAACTCGTCGATCACCCAGTACTTCTACAACCCCGATGCCTATTTCCGTTTTGTGGATTATTGCAGGACAGCAGGAATCGACATCCCCATTGTTCCTGGCATCATGCCCATTACAAACTATGCCAACCTCGCCCGCTTTAGTGCAAGCTGTGGCGCTGAGATACCGCGTTGGCTGGACAAACGATTAGAGGGCTTTGGTGATGACAAGGAGAGCCTACGTAGCTTCGGTATCGATGTAGTTACAGAATTGTGCGAGGACTTGTTGCAAGGCGGCGCTCCTGGTTTACACTTCTATTCGATGAACCTTAGTCAGGCCGTAACCCAGATTTGGACGAATCTAGACCTAGGCAATCGTCCGCAACGTGAATTGCTGTAGGTATCTCAATGCGGCTCTCGCGCGTTTATCTCGATAGCCCACTCGCACTTAGTGCGGTGATCTCACTTCCCAAGGAGATTGCGCATTACCTCAGCAATGTCCTGCGTCTGCGTGCCGACGACGAACTTCTCGTTTTTAATTCCGAGCAGGGGGAATTCCTCGCAAGGGTGACCTCGGTAGCGAAACGAGCGGTTGATATAGAATTATTCGAAAAAATTCGCGGCGCGCACGATGCCGCTAAGCAAAACGCTCTCTCTATTCACTTAATCCTCGGCCTTTCTCGGGGGGACAGGATGGATTTCGCTGTGCAGAAATCCACGGAGTTGGGCGTGACCGAAATCACCCCTATCTACACCGAATATGGTGAAGTAAGACTTAAAGCAGATCGCATAGAGAAGAAACTTCAACACTGGCAGAAGATAGCGATCAGCGCCTGTGAACAGAGTGGCAGATTAGATGTTCCGGCAATACACAAACCACTCTCTGTGCCGGAATTATCTTTATGTGAACATGCGCACAAGTGGATGTTGGAACCTAGCGGTTCTGACGCGCTTCCCCAATCGATTGCGGAAAAAAACTGTGTCTTATTGGTAGGGCCCGAAGGCGGGTTCTCTGCTGATGAGATCGATTGGGCGCGATCCAATGATTTTCAAATCGTCGCTTTAGGCTCAAGAATACTGCGAACTGAAACTGCACCGGTGGCTGCGCTCGCTATCTTGCAGCACAAGTATGGTGATATGTAAGTTGGTAGCTAAATAGGCAAGCGTTAATAAAGTCGTACCGAGAACGACCCTAGTCCAACACGCTTACCAAAGAAGCTAAGACTATAGTTTCGCGGATCTAAATCCTACCGTCTCCTATACGCATCGATGAATTCTGCGATCTATAGCTAGGCATGATAAACAGATCAATCTTAAACGTTCTGGATTACTGGAAGGCTCTAAGAATTGCGTAGCCCGAACATACCCGTATTTACAAAATACTCTTGTGAGATTGTTCACAAATCAGTGCTGCCGACGCTGGCTGTTAGAAATTGCGAAGCGATTATCTCAGAAAATAGCCGGACTTAATGAAAAAAAAGCGCCTTTGAAGTCAAAGGCGCTAGGTAAAGTAATACCCTAAGGGGGAGAGTCTCTTTAATGCTTACTGATTGACGAATTCTGGGTAAGCTTCCATGCCACATTCGGACATGTCGACTCCTTCCACTTCCTCCTCCTCAGTAACTCGAAGGCCCATGACGGCTTTGATTGCTAACCAAGCTGATCAAGCTAGCGACCAAACACCCAGCCAAAGATCACTAACATGCCGACCAGTTGGCCCACGAAAGTTGCATCAGGATCGGATAAGAGTACGGCGAAGATACCGAAGATACCTACAGTACCGTGAACCGAGATAGCACCGACGGGATCGTCAATCTTCAACTTATCCAGAGTGATAATGCTAACCACTACGATCGTGCCGCCAGCGGCGCCGATGAGTGTAGCAAGCAGTGGAGTTGGATCAGCAGGCTCTGCGGTTATAGCTACTAGACCGGCTAGTGCGCCGTTGAGTGCCATTGTCAAGTCAGCCTTACCAAACATCAAGCGAGCAACAAGAAGTGCTGCAATCAATCCGCCAGCCGCAGCTGCGTTAGTATTTAGGAATACGTTGGCAACTTCGTTCGCTACACCGATACCACCTAGCTTTAAGAGTAGAACCGCCGTTGAAACCGAACCAGCCCATCCAAAGGATGAATGTACCTAATGTCGCCAGTGGCAAGTTGGCTCCTGGAATCGCTTGAGGCGCTCCAGTCGAACTGTATTTGCCCTTTCTCGGTCCTAGTAGAATAACACCAGCCAATGCTGCACTAGCGCCAGCTAAGTGGACAATGCCTGATCCGGCATAGTCACTGTAGTTCAATTCAAATAGACCGAATACTGCATCACCGTTCCAAGTCCAGCTACCTTCCATTGGATAGATTAAGCCAGTCATGACAGCCGCGAAGGCTAGGAAAGCCCAAAGCTTCATTCGCTCAGCTACCGCACCGGAGACAATTGACATCGCCGTTGCTACAAACACAACCTGGAAAAAGAAGTCGGAAGCACCTGAGTAGACTGAATCTCCATCGAAGCCTGCTGCTGCAGATTCTGCGAGTACGCCTGCGATTGCTGCCTCATCCATCTGCGCCACGGTAGTGACACCAGATAAGAAGAAGCCGCCGTCATACATAATTTGATAACCGCAAACCAAATACATGGTGCAGGCAATCGCATACAGAGCGACGTTTTTAGTGAGAATTTCTGTGGTGTTCTTAGAACGAACAAGCCCGGCTTCCAGCATGGCAAAACCTGCCGCCATCCACATTACGAGCGCGCCACATATAAGAAAATAGAACGTATCCATTGCGTACTGCAATTCGAAAATTTGGTTTTCCACCTAGTACCTCCAGTTTATTGATCTACTTGTTGTTCTGCACTTTGGCATTGCGTAGACCGATAGTTATCTTGTTAAACACGTATTAATTATTTGTACTAATCAATTAAAGTCTGTTTGCTTTCCGCTGACTCTAGATGGCTTCTTCGCCAGTCTCGCCAGTACGAATGCGAATGATCTGAGTTAAATCTGCAACAAATATCTTACCGTCGCCGATCTTTTCGGTATTCGCTGCCTTTGTGATCGCTTCTAGAGTTTGGTCAAGCAGGCTGTCGGCGATTGCTACTTCTAATTTTACCTTCGGTAGAAAATCAACTACATACTCAGCACCGCGGTACAATTCGGTATGGCCCTTTTGGCGACCAAATCCTTTTACTTCTGTTACAGTTATGCCTTGTACGCCTATCTCAGATAACGCCTCGCGGACATCGTCCAATTTGAATGGCTTGATAATAGCCGTGACTAACTTCATTGTTTTGCTCCTTAGCTGTTTTTGCTTTGCGTAAATTCTTGCGACTTGTAATGCTCTATGCAGAGGTCGTGCCAGTTCTCGAAAATTATCTAAAAGGCCGACTTTTCGTGCCGCAATGGCTCCAAATGGGCTTAAATTGTAGATTTTTTGAGCAGTCTCAGTGCGGCGCAATGTTTTGTGCCCCAGTGCGGTGCATTTTTCCTGCTAGAAAGAAGATGAGGATTTAAGGCATTGCTCTAGGGACGGTGAGCTCACTAGCCAAAGGGCGGGCAGCAACAAAATTGATGATAGAATGGACGACAAATTTCGGACTCGTGCTCCGTTGCCACTCCTGGCCCCAATGACTGATGAGAGTTAGCATTAATGTTCAATAATAAATTTTTCGAAGACCTCAGTGCTCGCCTCTCCTCGATGATCCCCCTCGCCGAAGAAGTTCGTGAAGGTTTGCGCACCAAGATGGAGCAATTGCTGAAGGGCAGCTTTGCAGGCTTGGATCTATTGAGCAGTGAGGAGTTTGATGCTCAGCGCACTGCATTGGAGCGCGCCGAGAAGCGTGTTAGAGAGTTGGAAGACTCTCTTAGGGAGCTTTCAGAGAAGATCGACCAGTTCGAAGAACAATCAGCGAGCAAGTAGTTTGCTGATCTGGCAGCGGCGATAGCCAATCGCCTACATCAAATCTCATTCTCTTCTCAATACACTGCCCTCAAAGTCGGCAATGGTACGGGCCATCTTAAGGACCCTGTGGGTTGCCCTCGCATACAGTGATAGTTTGTCCATAATTTTACATAACCCCGCACGCTGCTCTTCATCTAGGTTGCAGCACTTCTTAAGCTTTGCCAGATACAATTCTGAGAGCAGCTTGCCAAGATAAAGATTGATGCGGTCTTAGGTGCAGCGCTAGTTGTTGTGTGTTGGAGGTTAAGTATCGGCCACTCTGACCAATCACATTGCTGAAATAGCTGCCGCTCAACAAACTTGGTGGCTGCTAACTTCGAGCGCCTCATCCTCAAACATGAAAGGCAGCAGCGCGATCAGCAGATTCGCCAGCAATGTTTTGCCGCGACCGGGCGGACCTATCATAAGTAAATTATAGCCACCGGCTGCAGCGATCTGCACAGCGCGTTTGACGCGGGCCAGTCCTTTGATCTCCCCAAAATTAACTTGAGAGAGTGTTTCGCACGAGCTGCTTTGGGCTCATCGAAGAAATTCGGGAGTTGGAATTCCGCTATTGGGTGCAAAGAATAGTTTCAAAAATCTACTAACACTTTATTTATGTTTATAGGCAACGAGCATGAACTCTTCGCGATTCGCAGTCGGTAGGAGAATTTAATTCCCCTGCTCCTTCGCGGCGAGGATTGCGCAGGCTATGCCCTGTACCTTTTACCTTGTGAAGGCTGCCATTCAAGACGAGCTACCCCAATACTTCCATGCCTCGAAGACTCCTGGGTTCTAGCTGTCCGGAGACGATGAGGATGCAGAGGGCTATAGCGAGATCGTACCAGCCACCTGCCTTCGTTAGATCGGCGGGGGCAAGGTTGATGGTGATGCGGCGAGTCGAGAATTCCAGGCCAGAGTTTATAATGGCACTCCTGACCCTTCCCTTGCTTTCTTTAATGGCCGTTTCGGGAAGCCCAACTATAGCTAATGGGGGAGATCAATCGACAGAAGTGTCTCCCCCGTGAATTCGAAAGCATCGATGCCGATCGGGACACGAGATTGAATGGTGGCTAATGACATGGGAGCTAAGATCTAGTTACTATATTAAGGAAATAGATCAAAATGCTCAGAATTGAGAGTTTTACGGTAATCGTTTGATAAAAAAAATGAGCTGCAAGCAGCTCATTTTTCATAGATCCATTAGCTGCTTATTGGCTGCTGCTGACCATGTACGAAACAAGTGCTGCCAAATCTTCGTCTGTGCAAGTGAAGCATAGCCCTTTTGCTGGCATAGAATTTAAACCGTTGATCGCGTTTGCGACTACCGCGTCCATGCCCTTCTCCAAACGCGGAGCCCATGCCTCGGCGTTGCCATCTCCAACCTTCGGCGCGCCTGCTGCACCTGTGCTGTGACAGGCAAAGCAAGACATCATATACGTTGCTTCCACATCGAAACCATCTGTCAATTGGGCCAGCTGAACTTGCTGCTGAGAATTATCAGCTGAAATGGCGGTTGCGAACGATGCAGTCACTACGAATAGACCTACTTTAGACATAGCTGACATTATTACTTTCTTAATAGTTAACACGTTTAACTCCTTACTCATTTAATTAAATTCTCGGTTTTATATTCTTAATAACACAATTCTATATTCGCAAACCTTAACGCTTACTGGCTAAACATATACGCAACAATTGCTGCTAGGTCATCGTCTGTGCAAGTGAAACATAGGCCTTTTGGCGGCATTGCGTTCACGCCATTCACTACATTCAGCATGATTGCATCCATTCCCTTCTCCATGCGAGACGCCCAGGCTTCTGCGTCACCTAAAATTGGTGCGCCTGCTGCTCCAGTGCCATGACAGGCAAAACAGCTCATCTGATAGGTAGACTCCACATCGAATGCGGCGACTTCAGCAGCAACTTCTGCTACCTCTTCCACGACTGCTTCTACAACCGCCGCCACTGGCGCTGCAGCTCTGGTAGATTTAACTGGAGAGATTGAGCCGACGCAGGCCTGTCCGGCTAAGCAGACTTGCCCTGCAGGGCGAACATTGTCTTCGACGGATTGCTGCGCAGCGGCATTGCTGCCCAAAATCATGAAACTTAGGTTAATTAGCGCGAGTAAAAATAGACGAGTTTTGGCAGCCTCTGATTGCACAGAAATAGCTCCTTTAATGTGTAAATTGTGGGATGTGAACTCTGGATCGATCCTAAAACCACTAAATACCAGCTTCAAGGTGCTGTTTTAAGGGTACGGACGGCTGTGCCAGAAAAAATGCAGGCAAATTATACCGCTTATTGGGCCGGCCTGGAATACGCGTTTTGAGCCTATTTTATAGGTTTCGGGATCAGCTCAGGAACTGCTTTCTAAGGCGCTATGATCAAGCGCAGCGGCAGCTGATGGTAATACAACTCATTCGGGCTGCTGCTCAGTCCGTATCCGAAGAAAAAATCTACCTGCATCTCACTGATCCCCAGAGACTCTGGGACGAGGTTATCGACTACGGTGCTCTCCTCGACGGCGGTGAGGATCTTGTTGCTAGCCCGAGTGATGAACCCAGGATTCGCAGCGGAATCGACGAACTGCCCCTGCTCATTCAGGAAAAGTATCTGCTCATCGACTACGGCGGCGATGACCAGGAAGCCTGCCTGGCCTACATGCTGGGGGTCGATGTCTATGCGCACGGCGACATCTAGGGAAGCGGCAGGGACAAACTGGTTGGTGTAGCTCACTCCATTGTCGGAAGAAATGCCGCCATTGAAGTTCGCGTTGACAGCCGCCCCTGTAAGGCTAGCGCTCGAGCCTAGGGGATTTAGTCCTCCACTTCTCATGGAAGCATCTATCTTATAGCCACCGGATATTCCGCATTCGTTCTTAACTTGCGTATCGAAGGTATTCGCTAGCAAGAAGTAGGTTCCGGGCTGCAAAAGCTGGGTCAGTGAGGAATTACACTGATCGATGGATTGATCGTCAAAGCCGATGACTTGAAAATTCTCATCAGCTATCAGTAGCACCGAATCCAGCGTCGAAGAGCTCATGCTCAGACTAAGCGTTGCCGGATTCCTTAATGCGAAACTATACAGGTCTATTGGGCTAGTATCGCTACTGCCGGGCAATAGTTCGCTTACCGTACAATCAGTCGCATCCAGCGCGTTGTTGAATGAGCCCAATACGAGTTCGTTTACTGCACAATTAATCACACCGTCGTAGAGCATCTCGGCACCGGCGATATCATCTGCTTGCAGTCGGTCCAAATTACTGATGTTAGGGGCCATGATGGCCATGCTGCTAGGTTCATGGTCCAGGCCAATCACGTGACCTAGCTCGTGTAAGGCAATACGTCGAAGGTCTAAACCTTGTCTGCCGGACTGCAGCAGCCTACCGTCATAAACGTTATACTCATTTTTCTGGTCTATAATGATATCGGACTCAGTGATAGTAGGCCCACCGAGTATCGCCGATTTGAAACTTTGTACAGTCACGGCGAGCGTGTTCTTGCCGAATTCGCTTCCACAAAAACTGTCACTGAAGTCGACGCTATTCAGACCGTCGCTTAGACAGGGGTCTCGGTACTGTTCCCGCAGTATGAAATTAAAGGACGTCTGATCGTTCCAATCGTTCATCGCTGCGATAAAGGCTGCGTTCCAAGAGATGCCGCTCGCGGCCGTCCCATCTAGAGCTACGTAGAATTCGATCTCGCCGGTTGGCCATCTGCTGCCGTCGATCTCGAAGGCAGAGACCTGCATCGATGAAAGCATCAAGACAAATAGGCTTAGAAATTTTGTGTGGATTCGGAGCATAGGTCTAGTCAAAAATATCCTGAATTGATGGCCGTCGGCTGTTGAGAACAAGTATATACGAACGCATGAAGCCAAATACGGTTTACTCACACTAGTAGACCGTGGTGTTTAGAATTTCGTCTTGGCATCCAATTTAAGATAACTCTAAGCAATTAGAGCTGTAAGATTGTGACTAGCAACACAATACCCGCGGCGGGAAGCTAAGGCCCTACTGCCTGTAAGACCCGTCTTGGATAGAACGCCACCACGCCTCGTTTGTCAGATACCAGTCGACCGTCTTGTTTAGGCCAGAATCGAAGTCCTCAACCGGGTCGTAGCCAAGTTCTGACGAGATCTTGGAGGCATTGATGGCATAGCGTGTATCGTGCCCGGGCCTATCTATAACGAAGGTAATAAGAGACTTCGCAGGCTCGCCCTTAGCGCAAGGGGAATCAGGGAATCTAGAGGCTAGCGTCTTGTCATCGGCGAAGCGCGCGTCGATCAGTTCACACAACAGATTCACGACGTCCAGATTCGCCCACTCGTTGTTGCCTCCGATATTGTAGGTCTCGCCGCGGCGGCCCTGTCTAATAACTAATTCGATTCCTCTATTGTGGTCATCGACGTACAGCCAATCGCGAATCTGCTGACCATCGCCATAGATAGGCAGATCTTTGCCGGCGAGAATGTTAAGAATACATACTGGCAACAACTTTTCTGGAAACTGATACGGCCCATAATTGTTTGAGCAGTTGCTAGTAGTAACTTTCAATCCGAAGGTGTGGTGATAGGAGCGCACCAGATGGTCGGACGAAGCCTTACTCGCCGCATAAGGAGAGTTAGGAGCATAGGGAGTCGTTTCCGAGAACGGTGGGTCGTCCGCACTCAAGGTGCCATACACTTCATCGGTGGAGACATGATGAAACAGATGATCGGGTTTGCCGCCGTCTTCGATCCAAAATTTCTTCGCCGCTTTCAACAGACAATGCGTGCCCACAATATTTGTATCGATGAAGGCATCTGGCCCAGTGATCGAGCGGTCGACATGGCTCTCTGCTGCGAAGTGAACGATCGTGTCGATGTCGTGCTTGGCAAGAAGCGAATCGACAAGAGGCTGGTCACAGATAGAGCCATGAACAAATTCGAACCACTCTTGTGTAGAAAGATTCGACAAATTGCTCTTGTTGCCTGCATAGGTTAATGCATCGAGAACAATTATCCTATCTTGCGGATTCGATGCGTGCCAGTAGTTGACGAAGCTTGTACCGATAAAGCCGGCGGCACCGGTTACTAGTAAATTTGTCATTGGTTTAATCTCTTTGCTGTCTTTTCCGTATCTCTTATGTGTTTCTCAGACGTCTCTACTATCAAGAGTTCAGGTCGTTGCTTTCGGTTTGCTAGCCAGCTCTTTAATCACTAGCCTCAGTTGCGTCTTCCAGTCCTCAGTGGGACATTCGAATTCGGCCAGTGCTCGACTTCGATCTAGGACGCTATAGGCCGGACGTCTAGCAGGAGTAGGATAATCGATAGTGGAATTCGACTAATTGGAATCGCCTTACTTAACAGTCCTTCCTGCATGGCTTGACCCTGTATCTCTTGCGCGAACTCGAACCAGCTTATGCTGGCGCCGTCGGTCCAATGGTATATCCCCTGATAACGTTGATGCAGAATCATAGCAAAGATTAGCGCGGCCAGACCATGGGTAGAGCTTGGTGAACCGATCTGGTCATTAACGATGCTAAGCTGCTCCTTCTCGCCCATCAGTCGCAACATGGTCTTTACAAAATTATTGCCGAATTCAGAGTACAGCCAGGAGGTGCGGACTATCGCACTACGCTCGTTGGCCAGTGCCTGTATCTGTTGCTCGCCAGCCAACTTGGAACTGCCATAGGCGCCCAGAGGACCGGTCTGTTGGTCGGGGCTATAGGGAGTCTTGCTTGTGCCGTCGAAGACAAAATCAGTCGAAATGTGAATAAGTCGGGCCTGATTCGCGGCCACCCAGCGGGCAATCGCGCCTACTGCCTGCGCATTCACCAGGGCGGCGCTCTCGCTGTCGGACTCCGCCTTATCGACCTGAGTATAGGCTGCCGCGTTGACTACTACTGAAGGTTTTAACTCGGATAGGACGGCATCCGTCATCCCTGCCTTGGCAATATCCAGCTCAGATCGGCTTAGTACTTTAAGCTGGTATTGAGGTAGGGGTGATTCGGCCCACAGCTGCGCTAGTGTCTGACCCAGCTGCCCCGTTGCACCGGTTACAACTATGAGTGGAAAACTCATGGGCTAGCGGGATAAGGCGGAGCTTCGGCCAGCACCAGGCCTGCAGCATCCTTGCCCGAGAGTAGGGGCGAATCGTCAATCAGAGGCCACTGGATGCCAACCGCAGGATCATTCCACAGCAGGCTGTGCTCGTGCTCTGGACAGTAATAGTCGCTGCACTTGTAAGACAGCTCGGCGAATTCGCTGACCACATAGAAGCCGTGAGCGAAGCCAGGTGGAACCCATAGCTGACGCTTGTTCTGGGCCGACAAGATATCGCCAGCCCACCGCCCGAACGTCGCCGAGTCTTTGCGCATATCCACTGCGACATCGAATACCTCGCCGGAGACGACTCGGACGAGTTTTCCCTGTGGCTGTTTCAGCTGATAATGCAATCCGCGCAGGGTGCCTTGCACAGATCGACTTTGATTGTCCTGTACGAACCTAGCGTCGATTCCGTTTTCTCTAAACCAGGACTCACGAAAGGTTTCCATGAAATAACCACGGGCATCGCCGTGCACGGTTGGCTCGAGGAGTAACACATCGGGAATTGAGGTTTCGATTATTTTCATCAGAATTTACTGCCTACCAAAATTGCTAGTTCAATGCCCGTGTTCGAGTAACTTCAGTAGATACTTTCCATAGCCGCTTTTCCCCAAAGAATTCGCTAAACTTTCGAGTTGAGCGCCATCGATGAATGACTGCCTGTAGGCGATCTCTTCGGGACAACCGATCTTCAGCCCCTGTCGTTCTTCCAAGACACGTATAAAGTTTGCAGCGTCTAACAATGATTGTATGGTTCCGGTATCTAGCCAGGCGGTTCCACGATCGAATAGCTCTACCTTAAGCGCCTTGCGTTCGAGATAGACTTTATTTACATCCGTTATCTCGAGTTCTCCGCGCGGCGAAGGCTTAATCGACTTGGCGATATCGACGACATCGTTGTCGTACATATACAGCCCGGTTACTGCGTAGTGAGACTTCGGGTTCGCAGGCTTCTCTTCCAGCCCAATCGCGTTATTCTCAGCGTCTAACTCGACAACACCATAGCGTTCTGGATCGGTTACATAATAGGCGAATACAGTGGCGCCCTGTTTCTGCTCGACGGCGCTCTTAAGCGTGTCTTCTATTCTGTTGCCATAGAAGATGTTGTCGCCCAATACCAAACATACACGGCTGTCGCCGATGAACTCTTCGCCGATCAGGAACGCCTGCGCCAGACCCTCTGGCTTGGGTTGCTGTCGGTAACAGATATC
Organism: uncultured Pseudomonadales bacterium; assembly: GCA_949372635.1. Taxonomy (GTDB): domain Bacteria; phylum Pseudomonadota; class Gammaproteobacteria; order Pseudomonadales; family Pseudohongiellaceae; genus UBA9145. The sequence goes on along the minus strand of CASIAB010000007.1, from coordinate 291,780 downwards.
CAAGCCCCATTTCCGACCATCGCCCAAGAGCGACTCATACACGGCGGCATCTTCTGGAGTGGTGATTATCAAGATCTCGCGAATACCCGCCTGCATGAGTGTGGACAGGGGGTAGTAGATCATCGGTTTGTCATAGACCGGCATAAGCTGCTTGCTTACTACCTGAGTCATTGGATGGAGTCGGCTGCCACTGCCGCCGGCCAGGATTATGCCTTTTGTCATCTGGGCTCTCGGTTGAATTCAGTCAATTGTTTTTAGTCGGCGCTATTGCGAACAGCCTTCACGATTTTCGGCAACTGCTGAAAAAAATCGGTGCTGGGCGCAAAGCCTAAATCCGCTATCGCCCTCTCATTGGAGAACAAATTATTGGAGGTAAGATTGCGATAGGTTCTGCTACTGATAGCCCCGCTCCCGCCGGTAATCGAGGATACAGCGCCCGCGATTAATGATGCGGCATATAATACCATATGTGGTGTGCGCCAGCTTGGCATTGGCTTGTCTAGCGTGCGGTAAATAGCGCTCTGAATGTCCTCAATAGAATACTGCTTGCCATCGGTGAGAGTATAGACCTGCTGCTTAGTCTCGCGCACATCGAGCGCCAACAGCAGCGCCTGCGCAAGGTCGTCTGCCGACAGTAGAGAAATCTTATTGTTAAGCCTTGGCAGCGGAGGCAATCTGCCCCTGTCGATCATTGATATCATGCTGGCGATATTACCCTTCATCCCGGGCCCGTAGACATTCACCGCCCTGAGAATCACCACCTCTATTTTGCCCTCACTGGATGCGCTCTGCAGGAGCCTCTCTGCCTGTAACTTGGATTCTCCGTAGGCCGTCACGTCGCCCTCGCTTGAGGCCGCCGCTTCGGCCAGTGAGCTGCTGAGGTAGACAATCCGGCCCACGCCGGCATCGATCGCTGCGTCTAATAAATTGTGGGTCCCTTGAATAGTAGTATCCATTGCCTGCTGTTCTGAGCCCTTGGCTACATGAGCCAGCCCGGCCAGATGGATGATCTGATTTATGCCGGAACAGGCGGCGACAAGGCTAGCCTCGTCTTGCAGGGAGCCTAGAATAACTCCGGCACCGAGCTGCGGGGGAATCTTACTAATGTCCGCTGGCTCGCGAATGAGTAACTGGATATCAGTACCACGACTGCTTGGATTTTCCTGAGCCTCTTTCTTTCTTGCCTTTCTCTATCATCTGAGGCTTCTGGCACTACTAGGCCTTTTTGCAGCAACAGATGACGACATAAAGCCTGGCCTACAAAGCCCGTAGCGCCGGTGATTAGAGAGCCTGTTGTTCTGTGCTTTCACTGTTTGAACCACCGCCAGCCATGGATAGCTAAAGAAGCGAATTGCCGAGCGTACAAACATGCTGACATGGCTAAAGCCTTTGCTGGCTGCATAGCCACCACCGTGAACAATTTTCATTGTCGGTAGATAGGCAATACGGCCCTGCTGCCTAATTCGCAGTGAGAGGTCGAAGTCCTCAAAGTAGAGAAAATAGCGCTCATCGAAGCCGTTGACTGCTGTTTAGCATTGAGCTCCTAGACAGCATGCAGCAGCCACTGGCGATGGGGATGTCCTCGTTAATCTGCTCGTCGTGCAGATCTCGCATCTCATAACTTGCGAGCCGCTTAGTAAAAAGCTTGTGTGAAGTTCCTCGGCAGGAAGCCACGGACAAATAGAGTTAGTACCGAGGGATAACGCTTACAGAGAAATTGCCTCTCGCCGTTTTCATGGCTTGCCATCGGCACGGCTAAGGCAACATCCTCATGATCGATTAGATAGTTAATGCCCGTCAGCGAGAAATTGCTTGTCCAGCACTACATCTGGGTTCAGCATAAGATGGAAGCCGGACTCCAAATTATTGATTATCAGATTATGAGCGGCGCCATAACCGACATTGCCGTGCCCGTGGAGGAGACGAAGCTCTACTCCTAACTGATCCGCCTGCAGCTGGTAGTCTTCGAAGTCAGCCAACGAGAGTTCGCTAAGTTCTGAATTATCGATCAGGTAAACTGGAATGGATTGGGGGCTGCCGTGCTTGTCCCGGCTCAGCTTTTTTTAGCTCTGGTTTCGACGCTGGAGCGGGCTCACTATTCTCGAGCTGAGAGTCTTCCGGTCTGCTACTTCCAATATCTTCGCCATCTAGCTCTTTGCTTCTACAGCTCGCCTATAGCGGAGAGAATCGAGGCTATTAGCCGCTCGCAGTTCCTGCCTATCGGATTGATAGCAGACGACCGAAATAGAGAGAGACAGAGAGAATTGTCGGGCAGAGTAGGCACCCATTAAGTTTACAGGCTGTTAGCTATTGTTCAACCAGCCGGTCACCGAAGGGGGTAGCAACCACGCGCATGCCAGGGGGGACATCCTCTGGGCTGATTCGTCTGGGGGAGAAGCGCTCACCTCGTGCTCCATCATTCTGAGCAGGGTTGTTCTCGTCGACTCGGCCCGCCCTTAATGCCTCGAATGGATTAACCGGATTGCTAGCTTCCGGGTCAGCTGCTTCTTCGGCGGACTCAGCCTGCGCATCGATACGGGCCAACGATTCGTTCTGACGAAGAGGCTCACCATTGGCGAGCTGAAGATCGGCAATATTGGCAGTGCCGTTACAGGCTACGCCCTGTTCTGGAAAGACAACGCAGGGCACATTGCCCGGCAGGCGCAGTGATAACTTGCCGGCGCCGATATCGACTACCGTATAGCCAGCATAGCCTTCTATGGAAGCGTCGCTACGAACCAGCACGCTCTCGCCGCTGCGGTGACGCAAAATAGCGGAATAGCTGCCGCCAATTCGACTGGTTCCAACAAGGGTAAATTCTGGGGCTGAAGTTGTGGCTCGAGATTCTCTGGAAGGTCTGTTGGGTTCTCCGGAGCGAGACTGCGAGGTCTCAACATCATCAAACAAGGTTAGGCCCTGACTAGTATCAGGGCTATCGCCAGCAGCCGAGCTGGATGCCTGAGCCAGCGCCTGCCCTGCCAAAAGCAGGCTAATAAGAAGTATGCCACTATGTCGAGCAATCATAACCATTAGACGTCCCCAGTTAGATAATAGTTCTTTTATCGATAGCTTTGCGATTGGCCACATTTTGACTCTCGGGGACGTCGGTGATTGGAGTCGAGCCGGTTTTGTCTGTTTTGTCTTGGGAGCGCTCTTATAAGGTATGACTCCTAATTTCATAAGATACCAATTTTTGCGCGATCAAGCGGTATTCAAAGAGGTAAGCTGACGAGGAAAAAGTAAGCAAGCCCCTACAACCCCAGAAGGGTCTGGGGTTTTGGTAGCTCATTCAACTCTTGCATCAAGTTGTTAGTGCCCTCTATTTTTCTTCTTCAAGGGCCGCCTCCAGGGCCTTGGCGTATGCATTTCTAGCAGTTTGCAATGCTGCTGTCTTCATTTGTTCTCTTGCAATCTCATTGTCAACAAATTGCAAGGACCCCAGCTGCGCTTTAGCCTCTTCGGACATATCGTCTGTTTCATATTCCTTTTCGTTTATTGTAATTTTAGCCATCGGTTTTCCTATTCGTTTCTATTGGTTGATAACTGACGCCGGCCAGGATCTATGCTCGCGCCTTGGGGTAGTATTTTCTTTTAATTGAAAATCCACACGGGCAGATTATAGACCATAATTAGCATTACTAAGTAGTAACCTATCCTACAACACAGATTGTGCCGACAGCATCAGCGCCAATGCCGTTTCGTTGGCATTGGTTATTATTTATATGACAACAACGCTGACGGCTGCGACAACGCTTTACACGCAGGGGTTAGGTACTACACCAGCTCTACCATACCCACCTCACTCAAAAATTAGCGACCCTTCGTCCTCGGAAAGGGAAAAGCCGGTCAGATCGCCGGCCTCGGGCTCCGCCGTCTGCGCGAGTATCTGACCTTGTAACTCGCCCAAGCGCTCCAGCACGGCAAGTTGGTTCATCGAGAAAAGTTGCGCGTACGTCAAAGCAATCCCGCCTTACGCAAAGTCAGAAAATCCTCATCATCGAAGCCAGACCCGAATCCGCAGTTTATAAAACACCCACGCACAAAAAGGGCGATCCTGTTACGAGCCCGCTTTTTCTTGGTTTTAACTATATTCGAGTCCGGCGGCGGAAAGGCCGACAAAATCAATATTAGCCAGATTAATGGCGTTATCAGCAACCTGCAAAGATAGCGATAATAAAGAAAGATCACCACTATCTAGCAAGCTAGCATAGGTAGCCATCACGTCTTCTGGCGCTTGTTGACCTGTCAAATTTCTATAGAACGTAGCGACCACCGAGCGACTGTTAGGAGTCTCACCAAAGACAGTAGAAGCTGCTAATCCCATCAGCCCTTCATAAGTGCCGCCTGCATCCAGATATTGAAGACCTATACCAACAAAATCTGTGTTTGCGACACCATCACTGCCTAAAAATGCACCAAGTAATTTGGCAGTACTGCCGGCATGACCGTCTAAATCAAGTGCTAGCCGTGTATCGTTGACGCTAAGCCGCTCCACATTAACTAAGGTATCCTTGTCACCATTAGAGAGAGTAATTTCCCAATCCACGATGCTTGCATTATCTTTATTGCTCTTTATTGTCATCGCGGATAAGGAATCGGTATAAACCACTATATCTATACCATCCCCCCCGTCTATGAAATCGGAACCGCCGTTCCCCGTAATTACATTATCCTGTGCGTTTCCAAACAGCGTGTCATTAAACGCCGATCCAACAACGGCTTCGATAACTGTCCCAAAGTTGATAGTTACTTGACCTGCACCTGTGATTGTTGAACTAGCGCTCTCGCCAACAAAATCATGGTAGCCCGGCGTTAGGTGTAAAGTAATACCGCTTGAGACTTTTGATGCATCGATCGTGTCCAGGCCCGCGCCGTCCCAGATAAAGTTAGCCTGAGTAGTTGAAATTTCATATGTGTCGTCTGAGGCCCGTGAGTCAGGATTTGGGCCGTAGATATAATGAAGTGCGGCAATGTCTAGATGATTAAATTCCAACTTAAAGTTCTCAACAGTGGACTTCTCGTAAGACATCACCGTATTAGCCACAGTGGCTTCTTCAACCGATAATATAGAAATTTTTCCAAGTCCCTCTGCTTCTTCATGCGGGTGCTTTAGCCAGCGCGTGCCCAATCTCGTGTATTAGGGTTAATGCGCCTTGCGTTCCAGCTGACAGTGTCTCGTTAGTCGGGTGGATCGCCATATAAATGTCGCTGCCTAGCGGATGAATCTCCGGCGGGTATGCATAGGCATAGGAATTTTCTTCTTGCGTATTCAATGGCAAAAAGGAGTGTGTTCGATGCGAGGACTTCGCCGCTTTGTACAAACGACAGTGCTGTGATTGATTCAATGTACTTAAACGCAGCTGCAGCATTCTGCTTCTGCGTCTTATTGAGCATAGTAAATCCGTCCGCAAGATCGGTAACCTCGCTATAAATTGGAACTGAGCTAGGGAAGACATAGAAAAATATTTTGGTGTCTTCTACAAGCTTCGAATAACCGTCAGCTGTTTCTTGTGCGCCAATCAGTGAAGAGAGCCAATAAGGGTAGCTGCTAGCAGACAAAGTAAAATCCTTGGTGATACATAAATATTAGAACGACTTTTAGACACTTCATCTTACTTACTCTCTTTAGCCTTGATCTTCTTAATCGCTTCGGAGAGTTGAGCAAGTGAGTCTGCGCAATATCCACCTCAATCAAAGATTAGCGACCCTTCGTCCTCGGAAAGGGAAAACCCGGTTAGATTGGAAGCCTCGGAGTTCGCTGCCTGCTGCTCGAGGATCTGGCCTTGTAACTCGCCCAAGCGCTCTAGCACGGCAAGTTGGTTCATCGACAAAAGTTGTGCGTAAGCTAAGGCCAAACCGCCCGCCTTGCGCAAGGTCAGAAAATCCTCATCGTCCAGTTTGTTCAAAGCAGCCTCGTCAACGCTAAACAGGCCCTCCACCGGCACGACTTTCTCACCCTGCTTGAGGTTGATCTCCCACGGCGTGATGAGACCGGCGTCGGCCAGCGCATTCACGGCCCCCTCGGTGACATCCAGGCTGGCCTTGATTTGGGTGAGGAAATTAAGGATATCCTTGATTCCCTGAGTGGGCTGGTCTTGATCGTCGAAGAAAGCGTTTCCGTCTTCCGTATTCTCCACCACCAGCCCGCTGGCTTCGTTGATGCACAGGATGAACTCCCCTGCGCCTTCTTGCTGCGCCAATTGGAACGGGTACGCTCGCAGAGCGGCGGGGATGTACGCGCCTAGCCACTTTCCGTCCGGCGCCACGTACAGGTTCGTTCCGGGTTGCAGTGAAGTGATCGCGACCAACTGGTAACCGGCGTCAAGCTTGATAAAGCCGATGGGCATCGCCAATGCCGCCTTACTCAGCTCAGCGCCCACCAATGGGATGACGGTTTGCTCGGCGGCAAATGTGTAATCAGTGACATGCTTCCACACTTTTTTGGCATGGCGTTCAGGGTTAATGGCTGCGAGTTCTGTCATGTGTTTTCCTTGTGGTTATTTGCCTATTGGGGATCAGGCTGCGCCGTACCCTTATTTTCCTATTGTACCGAAAAAGCCTGTGGCCGACCCTATCAACTCATCTCCTCCCATCAACAAGTCTTTCCCTACCTCTGCAAAACACCCACGCACAAAAAAACCAACCCCGTTAAGAGTTGGGCTCTAAGTCGTCTTACTTACTCTCGTTAGCCTTGATCTTCTTAATAGCCTCAGAAAGCTGAGCCAGTGACTCTGATATTTTCTGTTGGTCTGTCATTTACTAGACCCCAAGTGCAAAAAAAAACCAGCCCCCGAAGAGACTGGTTTTCCCGTTTTACTTCACTTCAAGTGTGGAACTTGAAGTTTAGTTTGGCTTAGAAGACACCCATATTACCGAGACCAAATGTACCTGAGGTGACGTCTATTACTGCTACTAGATTCACATCGCCAGCCACATCGTCCATGTTTGCATCGTTGTCAGAATCCGTGTAGGCGTAGATTCCAACCTTATTACCGGCTGTGTTAGGAATCGCAAATGCCATATTCTGGCCGGCGGCGTTGGCGGTAAGTGTTCCTACTGCTGCACCAAATTGAACTAGGCTTGTGAAATCGTTCACGCTCGCGTTGTTGATAAATACGAATCCATCGGTCGCCGCCGTAACGGCGCCGCTTGCCAGGGATTTAAGGTTATTTAGAGTTAACGTAGCATTGTCAAACTGAACCGAGTCATTGGCAGCATCAAAGTCTGTAATGCTAACAGCATCAGCAACGACAAGTGCGTTAACATTTCCGGATCCATCCTCTAGTCTGAATTGATCGGAGCCTCCATTACCAGTGATGGTCATAGCTGAGCCGGCCGCTGTAGAATCGGCGGCGGTGATAACGTCGGCACCAGACGTGCCTGTGATCACCGTGTCGACATCCTGCGTAGCACCTATTGCAACTGCTGCAAGACTAAGGGTAGTGCCAGCCATATTAATAGCCAGATTCGCGTCAACAGCTCCGGTTGAATCTATAGCGATCATGCTGGTCACCGTACCATCATCGTCAAGAGTAGAGTCATCAATCGTAGCCGTAATACCATCGGTTAGAACCAAAGCTGCATACTCACCTGAGTCGACGCTGATGTTTGTATAGTCACCTGTTTCCGTGATTGCAAGTATAGAGTTCGCATCACCATTTAGTTGAGTCTGACCAGCAATCGACGCTGAGTCAATGGTCAAGTTCGTCGCACCGTGATCGGTAGTGATAGTCGCGAAGTCGGTGAGGGTGCTACCTCTAAGATCCGTAGCATTGTCAGCACCCGCCACGTCAGAAACAACCAAGGCATTCGTTGTTCCTGTAGACGTCACATCCACAATGTTCGTTGCTGCAGTAATATCTCGATCGTCAATTGTCAGCGTCTGCGATGTACCTGCGATCGTCAGCAAGTCAAGATTTGTAATAGTTGCTGCGCCTAAGTTATCCGTACCAGTCAGATTTATAGTCGTATCAATCGCAGCGGTAGCCTCGCCGGTTATAGTGGCCACATTAGCAATGTCAGCTGCGTCAACTGTAACCGTTTTTGCGAGATTATCCTTAGTATTTAGATCAAGTACTGATGCTGCTGCACCGAAAGTCATTGCGATAGCTGAAAAATCATAGGTGCCGCCGGAAAGTCCCAACGTATCAGCGCCAGCTCCACCAAATGTAACTGCTGTCACGTTGGTTAAATTGGCGGCATCAATGGTTAAAGTGTCGGTACCACCACCACCTGCGTCTACAGATATTGTCTCAATTAGCGTGTTTGTGGTGTCGGTTAGATCACCACCCGCCTCTAAAGAGATAATCTGAGCTGACGTAGCTACACCTGTTATCGTAGCGATTTCGCCAGCTCCATTGTCGGCAAGATCTGCTGCAAGCAGGTCTACCTGCAGGACACCTGCACCAAGTGTCACACCCTCAATGTTCTCAATGTCACCAGCGGCGTCATCGAGATCGATAGTAGTAACCCCCCCTGCAGTTAATGAGAAGCTGATTGAGTCAGTGCCTAGAGCACCGTCGAACGTTGAGCCTACTGCGAACGCTGAAGTTGACGTAATTGTGTCGCCTTCGTTTGTAGTAACTGCAGACGCATTCGTTTGAGCGGTAGCGCTGAGTACGACGGCGGCAGCAGTTGCACTGATTGCAGCGCCGGCTGAGCGAAGCCCAAAATCCGTAGCGGCAATAGTGCTGAGGCCGTCTAGGTGAACTCGGAAGTCAGCTGCATCCAGAGATTAGCGGCATTGCCGTTGTCGACCCAAAGTACCGCGTCGTCAGCTTGGAATACGGCGACGGGAGCTGTGGCACCTGCTAGTAGCCCTTCAGCTGCCGTCCTAGTTGCGCCTACACCACCGAACAGCGACGAAGTAGTAACGCCTAGCGCAGTCAGATCTATATCGTCAGAACCAGATACAAACCCTTTGATAATGTCCATCGCAGCGGCATCTGATTGAGCTACTGCAGTATAAGTGATTGAGTTTTTGCCACCTGCGGAGATGTCAACTGTGTCGGCGCCGTCGCCAGTACCCATGGTTATTGTGTCATCACCTGAACCAAGTGTAATAGTAGCGCCAGCTGCAGCGAGATTTAGACCAGACATAGTCAGGTTATCAGTCATGGCGCCTGCATTGAATGTTGCAAGAACTGGAACTGTTGGGTTAGTGAATGTAGTGATTGTTGTCGCAGCGTCGCCAGATAGAACAACTGACGTCGCATCACCAAGAGTAATGCCCGCAATCGCGAGCGTGCCGGTTGCTGTAGTTGTGTCGTCGTCCACAGAAACAGTCAGTGTTTCTGCGTCAGCGGCATTGATTGTGCCAATCGCATCACCAGCACCAATCGCATCAAGAGTGACAGTGATCGCATCAGCTGCGCCGTCGGTCTTGAGATCAACGGTCAGGTTTTGCGCAACAGCAGTCACGTCCACCTCGACTTCTACACCAGTGACAGCGTCGTCAACTGTAGTCGCGCCACCAAGGCCAGCGTCATAGATAACTTTAGTGAATCCACCTTCGAAGTCGTCCATATCGATGGTTCCGGTGCCAGCAGTAGCAACGTTTAGAATGTCAAAGCCAGAAATTGTTGCTGTTGCACTCGTTGCGGTAGCAGCTGCCTGAGTCATGCCTAGGACGTTTACACCTTCGCCGCCCGCGAGCGTGTAATTTGCACCAGGGGCATTAGCAAGGCTTAGAATGTCGTTACCCGCCTTTCAGATCTACAGTAAGAAAGTCAGCTGTATCTGCAGTGACAGTTGTAGTATTCGCGGCTTCATTGCCAGTTACGGTACCAATCAAGGCAGCAGTTGCACCAGCGCCCCCGAGGTTAATTGAAATGTTGGTTGATGCATCGCCAGTGATCGCAAGGGTTGCTGCAGTAGAGCTAGTCAATGTTTGTGAAGTAGCCGCAGAGCCTGACGCGACAGATGCCAAGACGTTGAATGTCTCAATTCCCTGAGCCGTAAGATTAGCATTTGCAGCTGTAGCACTCCCGCTAAGGGCAACCGTCATCGCATCAGTGGTGCTAAGAGTGGCTAAGGCACTCATGGTGACAGTAGTGTCAGCGCTAGTACCAACTAGGTGAACATTCGGAATCGCCGTCAAGCCGGTAATAGTTAGAGCTCCGAGCGAGCCGTTATTGAACACGTCAGCAACACCAGTCATTAACGAGCCGTCGAGAGAGGTCGCTGTAACGGAATTGATCGAGAGGCTTTCAATAGAAGTCGTTGATACGCCGTTACCTAACGTGCTGCCGCCAACAGTTGAGGCGGTGATTGTGAGGGTATCTGTACCATCACCACCTTTCAGGTTGTCGCCAGCGTTTATAGTTGTAGTAGCTGCTGTAGGCGCTACGGCGATGAATGAATCTGCGCCAGCTGTGCCAGTTAACGCGTCCACACCTGTAGTGAGCGCAGCAGTGGTGGCTGCGACGGCAGTTGCGACAGCAGCTGCAGCTGCATTCACTGTAGCAACAGTCGTAACATCGCTAGTTACACCAGCAAGTGATCCTGAGCCAGCTTCCTCAAGCGTAATTGTTTGGTAAGTCGCTACTGTAACCTTGTTGGCGAAGTTGGCAGCAGAAGTACCAAAAGCAGCATCAGTTGTAGGTAGATCAGCTAGAAAACCCTGTGCTGCAATAATGATCTCGGCAAAAGTGGAGCCGCCAGCGATTAAGCCTTCTACTGTTGTAACGCCTGCTGCTAGTGTTTCGGCACTCGCCTCAGGAACAAGGGCGCCAAGCCATTCAGCACCAAACTCTCCAGATGTTTGGAAAGAAGGGTACTTTGAAGTCCATTCTGTTCTAGTTGTTAGGTTAGTCGCGACGTCGGCAAGACTGCCACCACCGTCTACGATCGCTACTAATTCAGTTAATAATGTTGTGCCGGGCGCTGCATCATACGCAGTCACTACCAGTTGGATAATTGCGGTACGGGTTTCAGCTGTTATAGCCATTTGTTAAAACTCCTTGAGATGAAATCGATTTCAAATTTTTTATTTCCGATGTCGTGGCAGCCTTAGAGCGCTACTCCAATCATCAGTTTAACTATCATAATCAAGACTACCCGCTGTCCTTGTGATCGTAATCACACGGCAACGGGATGCTCTGAAAATTCTGTATACATCCTAACTACAGCGCGCACGCAGTGCGAGCAGAGTAGATATCGGCGCAATGTTACAAGCTCTTTAGGGCTTAAAACAACTATCGGCCCCTTTTTCTCACGGTATTACGCTAAATTCTTCTTTTGTTGGGATTTTTGCTGAAATTTACGGCTTTTATAGGCCGCAGATTATGACGAAATTGAGGGGCTGAAATTGAGGCCTAAAAAAGCCAGCCAAAGCCTAGCGCAGCACTGGTATCTTTACTTCGGAACAACTCCAGGTTGCTGCGCTGGCGCTGGTGATAGACGTTAACCATAAAATTAGCGCTGCTGCCCAACAGGTGGACAGGCCGCCTATACTCCAGCAAGAGGTAGCTGCGTTTTATGGAGCGTTCTGCGCCCTCTTTCAGCAAGGGGCTGTAGCCCTTCTATCTTCTATATTGGTATGGCTAAGTTGAGCGCGTAGCGAGGCTGCTCTGCAGGCTGTATTGCCAGCTTAGATTCGACTGCCAGCCCGCTCTATCGCCACCTAGCCTGTCGCTATTGGCGGCAAAGTTATTAATTCGGCTCAAGTCGACACTGAGTTGCTGCCGCCCAGCATTGCCAAATTGTGGACAGCTAACCCCTAGCGAAGCCTTGGTTTCCAAGCCGTCCAGGCGGCTTTCCCGGTGAAAGTCTTGATGTTGAACGGCTAGCTGGGAATAAGGGTTGCAGCGGCGATCGCTTCCAGGCTGATAGCGAAAGCTGCTATCGAGCCCGGTAAACAGTGAGCTGCCCCCATATTGGAGATGGTTCACGCCGGCAGCTGCCTGCCAGGAGTTGGCCCTACTTGGCTTCAGAAACTGATAGCTAGCGGCGAATTGCAATAGGTCGGACTGTGAATATTCGCTGTTGCGCGAGCGTATCTCCGCCCCCCAGTTTTGTTGGCTCTCGGGGGCCAGTCGCCGCTGCCGATACGCTGCTCGCGTGCTCAGATAGCCGCCACTTTGGGGTCTGAATTCAGGGTCGAGGCCTAGCTGAATGGGCTCACCGGACAGGGTAAGGGTAATTTGCCCGGAATCCGGTGCGCCGTTGAGGTTATTGTCATAGCCGGCAAGTACCTCGGCCTGTAAGCTGGATTGACGGGTAAAGGCTCGCCACCGCTCTTGCCGGCCTCTGCAGTGCAGCGTCGACGCCTTCGGGCAGATCTTCTCGTGCTATTAATTGTTGGTTCATCTCCAGCGCCGTAAACAGCTGGCCCTCTTCAAACAGCGCCTGAGCATAATCGATGGCGGCGGCGCCATTTTCTGGATTGAGCAGCAACGCCCTCTCGAGCGATTCCAGCGCGCCGGCAAGGTCCGAGTTACTGAGCTGGGCGGCGCCATACACCGCGAAAAACTCGGAGCTTTCTAGACACTCGGGCAGCAGCTGGCTGATCTGCTGCTGCAAAACAGCCGACGCAGCAGCGTCGGATTGATAGAAGGCAGATAGATCGGGGCAGGCGGCGAAGGAGCTAATGGGGAGAGCGCCAGCAAATATCAGAAGCACTAATTGTAGCGGCCTCGATAAATATCTCGCGAGCCTGATTTCCTTGTTCAATTCAGCGTACATCCCTGATTTGGCGGGCTCATTGATCATTGCGGCGATTATGGTTAATCGCAGGTCAGCATGCAATATTAGAGAGGGCTAGATTGAAAAATTAGTGCCGGCCGCCGCTTAATAGGCGCAGCGTTGGGCTGAACCAATGAATCACCGCTATCTTGAGAGTCATCGAGGGTCGGTGCAAAAAGCACATGGGGAGTCTTCAGCCCACTTAACAGGTAGCTGCCCTGAGACTGCAAGGCCTCGTCACGAAGCTGCCTTGCCGCGCACTCGCCTAGTAATATGGGCTGGGCAAGCTCGGCGGTCATTTCCTGAATTCGCAGTGCGATTGATACGGTTTCACCGAGCAGGGCATGGGTGCGGCGATGTGCCGGGCCGATAGAGCCGATAAGCACCGGGCCCTGCTCTATGCCTATGCCCAGGGCCATAGGCTCCAAGCCTTCGAGGGCGTGCTCGGGCAGCAGGTTTCGATACACCGCAGCCTGCATCTCCTGACCTGCCGCAAGTGCGGCGGCGGCAGACTTTTGGCCGTTGCCGTCCCAGACGGCTAGTAGGCTATCGCCCTTGAATTCGTGAACTCGCCCGCCGTGGCGTTCGATGATCTCGGCGGCACGAGTAAAGAAGTAGTGCAGCACCGCGGCAGGCTCTTCTGGCGGCCTGGTCTCACTAAAAGCGGAAAAATTACGCAGGTCGGCACTTAACAGAGTTACATCACAGCGCCTAGCATTAATGCTGGAGCTGGGCAGGCTGTAGGCAATCTCCTTAGCTATGTTGTCAGGCAGGTAACTATTCAGGTTAGTGAATACGCGGCTGCGTTCAGAGCGCACCCTGCTGAGCTCGAACAGAACAGGAAGCTGGCGGCAGAGGCGCCATACAGGGCCGGGAAGAGCCAGCCTAGCCAGAGATCTGCGCTTTGCAGTAGAACAAGATGAAGTGTCAGGGCAGCAGCAGGCAGGACAACGGCAGCTACAGGCAGGCCATAGGCCTTGATGCGATCGCCGCCAATGGCCAGGCGATAGAGAGCCACAGAGAACAGTAAACAGAGAAGGCCCTTGAGAATATTGGCACTACGCGGCGTATAGGGCACCTCCATATCCAATAGGCTGCCCAGCAAGCGAGCCTGCAGCTCCACACCGGTTGCGGCGCCGCTATAAGGCGTGGGGACGATGTCACCCATGCCGAAGGCTGTACCACCGATAAGCACCCAGGCATTTTCGAGTAATCCTTCGTCGATGCTGCCATTGATCACGTCCACTGCAGAGACGGCGGTATAGGCTGAGGGGTCCTTCGCGAAGGAGATTCTCATATTGCCGTCTGCATCGAGTGGAATATCGAGGCCGGGGTAGGCATCGAGCTTGAGGATATAGGCCGGATCTAGCAGGGAGCCTCCCGCCTCTATAGATGCCTGCCAGGGGCTGAAGTTACTTCCCTGCAGAAAGGCGGTCAGCGCGAGCGCCGGATAGGCCTGCCCATCGGAACAAATAATGGCGGGGGACTTACGAACCGCGCCATCGGCAGAGATAATAGGTGTAATGTGCCCCTTGGGTATCGAGGCGAAGCCGCTGTGAGGAGCAAGATAGCCACTGGCAAGTGGCAATTGTATGCCTCCGTCCGCACTGTCACAGCGAATGCCTGAAAGCGGGTGAGTCATCTGGCCCGCAGCGACGGGCTGGCCGGGTCGAATGGCCGGAACTTGGGCGATTACGGCGCCGCGGGCATCCTGTAAGGATGCAAGCAGGGCAGCGTCGCCGGGCCGGGCCTCGGGATAGGCTATATCGTGCAGCTGCAATTGGGCGCCGGCCGCATCGATTGCATCTACTAGAGTGGCGAGTTGGTCCCGAGCCCAGGGCCAGGGGCCTATTGCAGCCAGGCTGGCCTCGTCGATAGCGACTACGATAATGCGCTCTTCACGTGCCAGCTGTGGCGACAGGGTCCAGCCTCTGGCGCCTAGGCGTTCCTCAAGATTAACCAGACTAGCACCTGAAACAAGGAACAGACCCACGCACAGCAATAGCGCCGCGATCAGCACCAGCAGACGCGCCATGCTTGGCGCAAGTTGCAGCAAAAAGTTCAGAGGGTTGGCTGATAAGGAGTTAATTGATAGGTGCTTAGAGTCAGACATGCTAATGGCTATTCCAAAGGGTTAAACCCTGGATATCTCCTTGCAGCAGTTGTTGCTCGAAAAAGTATCCGGCTTCCGAGCCGTCGAGACTGACCGCGCCGGCGATAATCTTGCCGTCTGTGCGACTATGGAAATAGCCGCCGTCGAACAATCGGCCACCGGCAGTGAATTCAAGCTCACCGGTCAGGCTGTGATTGAGATTGAGCAGGGTGGCGAAACTATTTTCCTGAAAATCGATATCCAGTGTGCCGCCGCCGACTTCCATCGCCACTACGCCGCTGGAGGAGTTATAGAAGGCTTGAGCGCTACTGAGGCCAAAGCTGACGACGGTAAGGCCGCTGTCCAGACGTTTGCTGCCATTTTCGCTGCGGAATAAGCCATAGTCGAAGTTGCCTACGGTGATTTCTCTACCCAATTGCGCTTCATCGAGGGGAAGGGTAATACGCTCCTGGCCATCGAGCCCGGCGCTGGCATAGCGCCCCCAGATCAGCTGCCTATCGGCTACATCGGTAATCTCTATCGCCTGTTCGGGTGTAAATTCCGGTTGCGATGGCAGGAGACTGCGCTCGCGAGCTCGATGCGAGGCTCGCTGCATCTGCGAGGCTCGCTGCATCTGCCAGGTCACTGGCAGCATTATCTGTTACGAGAACCGCCGACAGCTCTTCGGCACGCACTCCGTTATCCTCGGTGCTAGACGCTTCGTCAGCGCCTTGTGAGCTACGAATCGCCTGCTGAACCCCGGTGCGCATTGCTGTCATATTTTGTTCATCGGTTGCGGGAACAAGACGTGGCAGGGGTGTGCTGCTATCCAGTTCGATAACTTCCATCGTTGCGCTGGACAGCTCTATGGAATTAGTGCCGCAGGGGCCGAAGGCATCGGCACGGCAGTCTGCAGAAAACGGCGCTAGTACTATGGAGCCTTCATTTACCAGGGCTCTGGTACTGCCGGCTTTAGCGCTGACGGTAAAATCTGTGCCGCGTACGCCGATAGCGGCAATGGGTGTATTCAGGCGAAAGCGCTGGCGTGCCGCCTTGGCAGCCTTGCCGGAGATAGCCCGGGTTATGCCTTCGATCAGATCAAATTTGACTGTGGAAAGCGCCGGACGGGCAGGATCGTAGTCGTAGCGCGTTATTTCGAGGCGGCTATCTGGCCTTACGCTAAGCAAGGCATCGTCCACAAAGCGGATGTGAACATGGCCGTTGGTGGACGTCACGATCTGATCATGAACTCGAACCTGGGAGCCTGGCTCCACGGCTCGGGACAGCTTGCCCGAGCCGGACTCGATAGTCGCCCTGCCAAGAACCAAGCTTACCGTGCCCACCAATGCCGCAGATTCTGTGCCGACTTGCTGCTGTTCTGGCGTTTCAAGGCCGTAAGTAGGCGTCGCTAGCAGGGCGAGAATGAGCCCCGCAGAAGCAAATACGGCCTTGACGCCAATGAATCTGGCGTTTTTAGCGAGCTTGATGAAGTGTCGATTAGTCATATTCTAAACTTTAGGTGTTCATTTATTTGATAATTAGCCGAAATTAGAACCTATGCTGCAAAAGGCGCTTGGCTATTAATCTGACGGCCACTTTTACTAGCCTGCTAGCACCACGACTAGCATTACCTAGGGCGCTGCAGCATTGGCACGATAATACGGTCTGATCCTGTAGATGATAAAGTACCTCAGGGGCTGAGGCTGGGGCGTGATTCAAATCACATAGCGCCACAATACACGCTTTTACTATTTCATTTCAAGCACTTATAATGCGTCACCAGCCCTATTGAGAGCTGTTATCAGGTTAATAACCGGGCTCTATATTTGATGATAGTCACTCCCGACTTATTGCGCTCTTTCTCGATTCTGAAGACGCTCGCAGACAATGACCTGCTAGGCCTCGCTCAGCAATCGTCCCTGCGCAAGTTTACCAGACGCGGCATCGTGCTGAATGCCGGCGAGAAAGAAGAGCATGTCTGCCTATTATTTGAAGGCAGGCTGCAGGGCGTCGATTTTACCATCGATGGCCGTGAAGTGGGCCTGTATTTTGTGCAGCCTGGGGAGTTTTGCGGTGAGTTAGGATTGTTCGACCATGGCCCACAGCCTGAATACGTTATCGCCTTAACGCCGTCGGTCGTTGTGTTTGTGCCAATGAGCGGCTTGCGGGAAATAATGAACAAAACCCCCACTGTTGCCAATACCCTGGGGCTAAAACTGGCAGACCGAGTCAGGCAGATGATTTTTCAGCGCTCACTACTTGGCTTGCCGAATATTCCTCAGCGTGTGTGCTGCCAGCTCTGGGCCTTAGTGCCCACTAGAGACAGAGAAGCCGTCGCCGCCAGTGCAATTGCAAACCCCCCAACGCACATGGAAATCGCTATCATGCTCAATGTGAGCCGGGAGACGGTGACCCGAGTGTTTCAGACTTTACAGAAGCGGCAGATAGTAAGACGGGACGGATCTACGAATTTGATCATCAACGAGGTCAAGACGTTGAAGGACTTCGCTGAGGGCAAAGAGACAATTTAGGGAATTTAATCCTCGGCTATCTATTCCAAAGGACTAGGAGTATTGGCCTCAGGTCAGATTCTACGCGTAAAAGTCCGGGTCGGATCATCGTTGCTATTCTCCAGATGTGAGGGCTAGGTATTAGCGGTGGGGTTGAATATTTGCGCTTGAGCCCAATTAAATAGCACCTCGACATAAGTACTCGTGCCTACTCGATTTCACGAGCGTATTTCGCAGAACTTGTGAGATATCAAAGACAATGAAGATAAACAAGAATTAGCTAAATGAATCAGAATAGCAAAACCACGAAATACCCAGAGCTCTCCGCCGCATTAAAGGACGTAAAGAGTTATTTTATCCTTGCGGGAGTCTTCAGTGCCGCCATCAATGTTTTGATGCTGGTGCCGGTGATCTACATGCTTCAGGTATACGACCGGGTGATGTCCAGTGGCAGCCTATCCACGCTCACCATGCTAACCCTTCTCATGGTCGCCTTGCTGATGGCGATGGGCGGCTTCGAATGGGTTCGTTCAAGAATCCTGATCAGTGCCAGTAACCGACTCGAAAAGAATCTGCGTAAGCGCGTTTCTCAGGCGGCATTCAAGAATGCACTGCTGTCCGGGGGCAGGGGTGGCAGCGCCCAACCCTTGTCCGATCTCTCCAGCTTGAGGCAGTTTTTAACCGGCAACGGACTCTTCGCGTTTTTCGATGCGCCCTGGTTTCCTATCTATGTCGCCGTAATGTTTATGTTTCACACCTGGTTCGGCGTCGCCGCCATCATCTCTGGAATCATAATGGTTATCCTGGCCTATACCAATGAGGTCATGACCAGCAAGCGCTTGCAGGAGGCAAACGCGCTCGCAAACAGGGTGTCTGGCCAATTAGGCGGCAGCCTGCGTAACGCCGAGGTTATCGCCGCCATGGGGATGGCTGATGACATAAGAGACCGCCAGGAAACTAGTTCGGATCAAGTCTTGGTGTTGCAGACAGAAGCCAGCAGTAAGGCGGCCATAGTCGCCAATGTCTCGAAATCTTTCCGCATGATAACGCAGTCGCTTCTGCTTGGAATGGGGGCGCTGTTAGCTCTTCAGGGACAAATTTCCCCCGGCATGGTTATCGCAGGCTCCCTGCTGCTAGGCCGTGCGCTCGCGCCAATCGACATGCTAGTAGGTACCTGGAAGGGGTTCTCCATTGCCCGAGCACAATATGCGCGATTAGGAGAATTACTCAACGCAATCCCGGCTGAACGGGAGACCATGAGCCTGCCTGCTCCCGCGGGAAACCTGAGCGCAGAGAAGGTGGTTGTGGTGCCTCCTGGCTCGCAGATAGTTGCGGTAAAGGGTGTGAGCCTGCAAATAGACGCAGGGGAGGTTTTGGGCATTGTCGGGCCAAGTGCGTCTGGCAAATCCAGCCTAGCACGCTCCTTATTAGGGATCTGGCCAGCTCACTCCGGCAAGGTTCGTTTGGATGGTGCCGATATCGCTGCCTGGGATCGAGCCGAGCTAGGCCCCCACATTGGTTATTTGCCGCAGGATATTGAGCTGTTCGATGGCTCCATCTCTGAGAATATTTCTCGCTTTGGCGAGCTCTCGCCGGACAAGGTTGTGGCTGCTGCCAAGCTTTCGGGCGTACATGAAATGATCTTACAACTCCCGCAGGGCTACGACACCGTAATTGGTGGAGCCGGCGGAGTTTTGTCCGGCGGCCAGCGGCAGAGAATTGGCCTTGCGCGAGCCGTCTACGGCAGCCCTAAACTGATGGTATTGGATGAGCCTAATTCCAATCTAGATGACCAGGGTGAAAAAGAGCTGGTTGAAGCCATAAACAGAATCAAGCAGATGGGCTGCACGGTGGTAGTGATTACTCACCGCACTATGGTGCTGCAATGTGTGGACAAGATACTGGTAATGAAGGACGGCCTGGCCGCCGCCTTTGGGCCGAAGGATCAGGTTCTTGCCAGCCTAAGGGCTCCCGCCAAGGCTCCGGCGACAGCTATTGCCAGCGGTGGAAGTGCCGCGTAAAGAAACTCTACAACGCTAGTTAATTCTCACCACTTAACGGTGAACGCAGGAAATAGTCGTGACTAAAGAAAACCTCGCCGAATCATCGGTGGACAAGACAGAACAGCAGAAGATTCTCGATACCAGTATGGAGACGCCGAAAAGGGTAGGCCTATTTATCTTTTTCCTGGTGTTTGGCGTGTTTGGATTCTGGGCAGCATTTGCACCCTTGGATGGTGCGGCGCGGGCCTCGGGCGTGGTGACAGTTGAGTCCTATAAGAAGGTTATTCAACACCTCGAAGGGGGTATCGTAGCCGAGATACTGGTTCGCAATGGCGACGTCGTGTCGGCTGGAGACCCATTACTGGTATTGGATGACACGCAGCCATTGGCGCAGCTAGAGATTACTAACGGCCAGTTTGTGGCTCTAAAATCCAGAGAGGCACGCCTGCTTGCGGAGAGCAGCGGCGCGGAATCGATTACATTCGCTGCAGTACTCATGCAGGCAGGAACTGACGCCGATGCCGAGATGGCCTCGGAGAGACAGATATTCCTGGCTCGCAAGGCCGCTCGTGATGGCGAAGTAGAGGTTCTGGAGCAGCGTGAAGATCAGCTCGCGTCTCAGGTCACCGGACTGGAGGCTGTGCGAACCAGCAAGCTTGAGTTGGCTGCCTCCTTTTCGGAAGAGCTTGTGGATGTGCGAGCGCTTCTCGAAGAAGGCTTTTCAGACAAGCAGCGACTGAGGGAACTAGAGCGCAGCTATTCTTCCTACAATGGTGAGGCGGCGGATTTGACTGCCAATATTTCCACAACGCAGATGCAGATAGGCGAAACTCGCCTGCAAATACTGCAGCAAGATAAAAACTTTTTGAACGAGGTGGTAAACGAACTCGGTGACGTCCGCACTCAGCTGAAAGATTCCGAGGAAAGGATGATCGCCCTGCGTGATATCGTTCGCCGAACTTCCATTACTGCACCCGTGGACGGCATTGTAAACGGCATGCAGATGCATACCATTGGTGGAGTGGTGCGGCCCGGTGTCGACATTGCCGAGGTTGTTCCCCAGTCCGATGAGCTAATTATAGAAGCCAGAGTCGCTCCGATCGATATTGACCGGGTGACGGTAGGCCAGGAAGCGACCATTAGTTTTTCTGCCTTCAGCAGCGGCCTGGTCCCTAACATCTATGGCAATGTCATTGGAATTTCTGCCGACAGCTTGATCGATCAGAATACTGGAGCCCCTTACTACCTGGCTCGCGTCGAAGTTACTCCAGAGGGTATGAGGGATATGGGTGACCTGGTGCTCGTTCCCGGGATGCCCGCCGAGGTGTTTATCAACACCGGTGCAAGAACCTTCCTGCAATATGTATTCAAGCCATTTACTACTGCCCTCAGCCGCAGCTTTATCGAAGACTAATCAAACATGAAATACTCTCTCAGATGGCTTTTTTGCCTTGGCTTGGCCTCGATCGTTCCGCTGGCGAGCATGGCTCAGGATTACGACTCTGCCGGAAAACTCGGGTCGACTCTCGAAGATTTTTTCAGTGCCGCCGTTGAATTTAGCCCGACGCTAAGTATCGCCGAGGAGGGGCTAAATATAGGCTCGGCAAGACGGCGAGCTGCCAATGGCCGTTTGCTCCCGCAGGTATCTGCCAGGGCGAGCGTCTCTGATAACCGCAGTCAAGCCCAGGGGCTTAACCGACAAACGTTCGATGGGGAACGCTTCTCTGTGCAACTAACCCAGACTCTTTTTAACTGGCAGGCCTTTGCAGCTCGCAGTCAGGCCTACTTAATAGAAGACCAGCTGGAGGCCGAGTATTACGGCGAACTGGCAAACCTTCTCACCGAGGTCGCCGAGAAATATTTTAACGTGCTGCAATCTGAAGACGCGCTGGAATCGATTGTCTCGGAGCTCGAGGCGGTTAGCAATCAGCTCGATCAGATTCAGAGTCTTTACGACCGTCAGCTTGCCCGGGTCACCGACCTCTATCAGGTTCAGGCCAGCCTTGCTGCCGTTGAAGCGCAACAACTTCAGCTGCAGGTTCAATTGGCTCTCAGCAGAGAAGCCCTGTTTTCTGTGAGCGGCTTAACCGCCGGCGAGCTCAGCGGCCTGCGCGAAAATGCAGACATTCCTCCCTTGGAGAACAGCATTAGCTTCTGGGTGAGCCAGGCCAAGAAGAATAACCATCAGATCAAAGCCCAGAAGTTCGCCGTCAGTGCAGCGAATAAGCGCATCGATGAGCGGCGCGGCGCTTACATGCCGCAGGTCAACTTTATCGTGCAGCGTCAGGATTCTAATCTGGGCTTCGAAAATAGGCTGATCAATCAGACTGAGACAACCTATCTCGGGCTGGACCTTTCTATTCCAATCTATGCTGGTGGCAGTAATCGCGCGGGGATAAGTGAAGCGGCGAGTCAGCATCGGATCGCAGAGAGTCAACTGCGGCAGATTGAACTACAGGCCAGCGAGAGAGTTCGATCTGCCTACTTGCAGGTGCAGTCGGCGGAGACGCTGATTCAGGCAGCGCAGAAGTTGGTGGATTCGACGACACTGTCCTCGACGGCGATGCAGCGTGGCTTTGAGCTTGGCGCCGTGACTAGTGTCGATGTGCTCAACGCGCTCAGGGATCAGTTTCGTTCTGAGAGAGACTTGCAACAAGTCCGCTACGAACACGTGAAATACATTCTGCTGCTGAAGCGCGAGACAGGCCTGCTGACAGCGGACGACATGCTTGAAGTTAGCGGCTGGTTGGAAGCACCTGTAAACTAACATCCAGATCATGATCCATCTCCAACGAATAACTACAGAATATGTCGACACCGAAGACCGCATTCGCCTCAGCGGTGAAGTGGAAGGGAATGTATCCATCGTTCTTTGGTTAACACAGCGACTACTTGCCCAGCTTATTACCCATCTTCTCGACTTGATAGAGAAACAATCACTCGATGTGGCTACTACCGACTCGGCCAATCCGGCTCCGGCGAGCAGTCTCATGCAGGGGTTTGCGCAGCAGGCTGCTCAAGCGGAACTTGCTCCGGAGGTTCCGGTACAGGCTCCTAACAGTGCACAGAGCTGGTTGGTCCTAGAAGTCGATTTTTCTCTAAGTCCCGAGGGGGCTATGGTGCTAGTATTCAAGCGTGACGCGGGCACCGCAGCACAGCAAGGGGGTGAGGATGCAGGGAAAGCAACCCTGACGGTAGAGGCCAAACAACTACGTCAATGGCTGGGTATTGTTCATGCTCAGTGGCAGCAAGCGGGATGGCCGCTTACGTTCTGGCCGACCTGGATGGATGAGCAAATGCCCTCAGACACTGCCAGCCCAATGCATTGAGCTATTTTTACTATGGCTACTCTTGTAATAACTAAAAGTACAATTCAATAATATTGTGCGTCACTTCCTTCAGCGAAGTCGCTAACTCTTCTTTTGAGTACAGATAGAACCCTTCCGCGTGACTCACCCCTGCAGGCAGGGTAAATGTTCGCCCCTTGTCCAAGGACAGAACCAGCTCCTCATAGTTGTTCTCATCGTTCTGACTGGCATAGATAGTCATCGCCTGTTCTTTGCGCGGTCTTTGAGCCGTGATATCGATAAAAATATTCACCGGATTCTGCACGCCGATCTCATAGGAATAGGCATTCACTGCCAAGCCCTCGCTACTCAATTTCTGCACAGCTGCCCAAACTAGCAGGGCCGTGTTGCGATGATCAGGGTGCAGCTCTAACGGCCCAGGAAAGAAGACGCAGGCAGCTTTTACTTCGCCGATCTTGTGAGCGATTCTATTCACTAGCTCATCGCTAAGCGCTAGGCCTCGGTCCGGCTCCTGCCAGGTATCTACGCTTTCGATACCGAGAATTCTTGCCGCCGCTTGAACTTCCCTATGCCTGACATCCACCAAGCCTTCCTTACTGCCACCCAGGGCGCCATCTGTGACAACCACGAGATGGGTTTGAATTCCTTCTTCAGTTGCTTTGAGCAGGCTGCCAGCCATGCCGTAGGTCTCATCGTCCGCATGGGGAGCGAATACTAACCAGGGGCCCTTTGGCAGCGGGGATGTCTCGAAGGGGATTAGTCTGTGTTCGAGATTTAACTCTGGTTTCAAATCTGATATTGGCATGCAGGCAGTATAAATCAGCTTGCTATAAATTGCAGAAGCCACAATTATAAAGGCTTGCGGCGGTATTTCTTAGTTTTTTCACGCAAATCGTGGTTAAATTCGCGGCCTTCACAGACGAAAATAGCAAATACTGGATAGGGAATGTTACTAGCACTGCTGCGTGAATGGATGCTGACACCCTTCACCCATTACCGGCTCTTCCATAATTTCGCTAAGCAGGATTTTCTTGCCCAGTTCACGGCATCCATTGGCGGTTTCCTGTGGCTGATCATCACACCGATCATCCACATCATGATCTATGCCTTCGTGTTTGGTGTTCTGTTTAATCAGCGAGCCGCAGTGGGATTTGAAGAGAGCACCTTTGTCGTGTTCATGATGGTTGGCTATCTACCTTGGTTTGCCTTTGCCGACTCCATCGGTAAATCTACTGGCCTATTGATAGAGAAGGCGCCGTTAATCACCAAGGTGAAATTTCCAGTACAGATTATTCCCGTCGTGGGGTCGGTGATTCCCTATCTGACACACGCCATAGGGTTTGGCATATTGTTAGCTTACTTAGCGACTCAGGGCTACTGGAATTGGATGTGGTTCTATCTGCCGGTTATCTTCTTCTTTCAATTTTTATTCACGTTAGGCTTGGTGGCTATTCTCTCAGCGCTCAGTGTCTTCCTTCGAGACTTACAACAATTGGTTGCCTTAGGCATCACCATCTGGTTTTTCCTCACCCCGATAATTTGGCCAATATCTATTATTGAAGACGAGGCTCAGCGAAATATATTTTTGTTAAACCCTATGCATAGCTTCGTTAGCCTGTATCGGGAGATCGTTCTTCTAGGTCAAGTTACCTTCATTCATCTGGAAATAATAATCCCCGTCTCCATCATTACTTATTTTTTTGGTGGCTGGTTATTTATGAAGATCAAGCAGGCTTTTGGCGATGTTCTGTAGATCTAATTTCGAAATAGGAAGTCTGTAGTGCCTCGCGTATCCGTACAAAATCTTAATAAAGATTTCAAAATCTACGAGCGACCACAAGATCGCTTGTACGAGATTATTCTGCGCAAGCAGCGACACCAGCTGTACCATGTACTGGCTGATATATCCTTCGCCGTGCCCGACGGCAAGAGCCTGGGAATTATCGGCGACAACGGTGCGGGCAAATCAACCCTGCTTAAGCTCTTGGTTGGGACTCTGCAGCCCACCAGTGGCGATATAGCAATTAATGGGCAAGTAGCAGCCCTTTTAGAACTAGGCGCGGGTTTTCATCCAGAGTTTACAGGCCGCAAGAACATCTATCTTAACGCGGCTCTTTTAGGAGTGCCCGATGAAAACATCGCCGAGATGGAAAGGGACATTATCACGTTCTCTGAGCTCGACTATTTCATCGATAGGCCGGTTAAAACTTATTCATCGGGCATGTATGTTCGGCTCGCCTTCTCTATCGCGACTATGGTTCGGCCGGATATTCTGGTTATCGATGAAGCATTATCAGTCGGCGATATGGCATTTCAGAAGAAGTGCGTGCAGCGCATGAATGAGTTTAGGCAGCAGCAGAAGACCATGGTGTTCTGCAGTCACTCCATGTTTCACGTGCAGGAGCTATGCGAAATCGCGATCTGGTTAGACAAGGGCAAGATCCAGGAGATTGGCGACAGCGATAAGGTTGTGGGGCACTACGAAGACTTCTGCAACAACAAGAAAACCTATAGCAGCATTAGAGAAGACATGCCCGGGGAGCTGCGTGCTTCCCAGACCGCACAAAAACATGAGGTGCAGGACTGCCGTATCAACTCTATCGCTGTGAAGTCACTAAACGGTAATGACATCACCACAATCAAGCCGCTTAGTGACGTACTGCTGGAAATGGAAGTAGAGGTTCTAGTAGAGAATATGCAGGGACATTTCGGTTTCGCCTTCATGAAGTCTACCGAAGAGCCGATTGCTTCCTTCCTTACTACCAATGACGATGAGATAGAAATTGGCTCATTCGCGAAAGGAGACGTTTTTAAAGTTTCGCTTGTTATCGAGAAGGTAGCCATGCGAGTAGGGGAGTTCTATGTGCTCGGTGGTCTCGCCGATAAGAGTGGTCTGCTCTGGTACGAGACCAAGTTCAGCAAGCTACTGGCTATGGAGCCGAGCAAGGGTGTCGGGCCAATGATCATGAAATGTGAGTGGCAGCTCGATAAGGATTAGAGAGGCCCCTTTTAGCGCAGCGTGATCAAAACCTACCTAGAGCTCGATTCCGTACTCCTCCACCCTAGCCTTCGCTGTATCAGGCAGCATACCGTAAGGATCGACCTTGTAGATCCTTGGGAGGGCATTGCCACTAAGAACTTCTACGATCTCCATATAAGCCTGGCGCACGGAGTCCTCAGGCTCAACTGCATCCTCAGCAAGCTCTTGAGTGTTCGATGGCTGGCCTGTTAGCGCGCTGCCACTGAATTTCTGCTGCGGATAGACAAAGATGGAATAGATATTCGAGGTGTTCGTTCCTACCCATTGAGTCAGTTCCTGCAGATTCTCGAAGGGCACGATCTCGGCTATGTCCGCACGATTGCTTATGTCTTCCAGTTCTCGAAAGGCAATTATAGTCTCTATGAGTTCGTCATCTAGTCCTGGCAGGAATCGCATCGCTTCTCGGGTCGCCACGTTGAGGTTTACGGTTCGCGTATTGCCGTAGATAGTGAACGCTGCATCTAGGTTGATACCATCAAACAGTTCGGCGAAACCGCGCACATGCAGAATTTCTTCCACCGTGTCCAGCTCCGGGTTGTTGCGGGGAACGTAAGCCTGATCTAATTCCAGATAGTAATCCTTCTCCGCACCATTCAGCCCCTCTAGGTCATTCAGGTCGGTCCAATCGGTCCAGGCTGCGAGCAGGTCTTGCACCTCCTCTGGGTCGGCGTCTTCGCTGCCCAATAGCTTCTCGATAAGCAACTGCATGTTGCGGCGTGGTATTCGATTCAGGTTTATCTTCCCTGCATGGTCGTAGATGCGGACTACCATGTTCTCCGGGGTGGCGTAATTTAACTCTAGAGCCTCACCGTTATAACGGTAAGCAGGAGTTAGCAACTCGCCTTCTTCGGTCTCCTCCAATTGCTGATCGATAGGTACAGGCATACGTTCAAGCATGAGCTCCATCTCGGCAAAATTGACAGTGGCCATTAGCTGCGCCCAATCCCGGCTCGCATCGCGATTATGCGCAGCTGTCTGTGCCAATAGCCTTACTTTACTCGCCATAGCGGTAACTAACACAGTCAGCAAAACTGCCGTCCATAAGACGATTATTATGACAGAACCTGCTTGTTTAGATGTGTTGTGTATACCAATCACAACTCATTATTCGTCGTAGGACGAATACTCCGATGTTGGTTATTTTTAATGCGCGCAACGATCTCTAGCTCTTCGTTTACATCCTCAAAATCTCGTTCGGGGACAAAGCGAACGTAGACTGCCAGGGGAAGGCTTAGCTCCTCTTCGCCGAGCCATTCATCAATCCAAAGCCTGTTTTCATTTAGATCCTGATAGAGATAGCTAAACTCAGCGGTATAGTTTTCAAGGACCAGAATCGGTTCGCTCTCACTTAACCTTTGTTTAGGATCGTCGCTAAACGCTGGAACAAGGCTCAGATAGACGCCTTCGTCTGCCACGGAATACATCTCCCAAACGGTTAGCCCTGGGCTACGCTGCGGAGATACCGCCGATACGAAACTAAGATAGTCATCTTCCCCGTGAAAATAGATCTCTCGCCCGAGCGTGTCGAAGTTCGTATAGCTATGTGGAAAAGCACCGTGAAGCGCACGGTCTATCTGCAACACCGCCAGCGCCTGATCCAGACTCTCATCCAGTACATCGGAGTTGCGATTCCAGTCCTCTGCCACGATGTAGACACCAGAACTCAGCAGGCCGAGCAGCAGTGCCGTCAATCCCAAGGAAAGGACTATTTCTACTAAAGTGAAACCTGTCTGCTTGTCTGTTTTTTTAACTATTCGCATGGGCGATATCTATTGTGGAAGATCCAATTGAATCCAACGGCTTCCCACAATTACCTCGTTGCGCTCTCGATTGACTACTTCGTAGCCTTGGAATGCATGCACAGAACCCTGTGTCTTTCGCTTTGGGTCTACCAATAGATCCAACGCACGAATCTGATAGCTATCGTCCTGAAGTATCTCTTCGACATCCGAATATTCATTTTCAAGCAGTGCAAAATTAGTAACAGCTCGAACGCGTGTCGCCTGTATCAAGCTTTGTTCTGAACGCCACGAGAGCTGCTTGCTACCCCCAACTAGAGAGAACAGCCCACCCAGCACAAATCCAGTGATCGTGAGAGCCACTATCACTTCCAGTAAAGTAAAGCCTGCCTGACTGCTAAGCTGTCTCTTCATCACAAACCTTCTTCAGGATCGCCTCTGTTGACCCTGCCTGTGAACGGATCGATGTCGATGACGCCCGTTTGCTCTCCCTGGGCGAATAACAAAATGCCGCCGGTGCTTCCACCTTCGGGGTAGAACGTCACTTCAGTCGTTTCCTCGATCTCGGTTTCTCTGTCGGTGCTGTCGCGGAAGCGCAGATTGACACCCGCGCCGTTCCACTGCGCTACGATATTGCTGGGGCTGACGTGCCCCACTTGTCTATAGGACTGCCCCATTTCATCGGCAGGCAATACATTGAAACTAACGGTACTGGCCTTCCCGGAAACTACCGCCGTGCGTCTTGCATAATTGAGCAATGATTGGGCCTGACGCAGTTGAGTGCTGAAGGTGCGGGCTTCGAAGCCGCCGAGTTTCGGTACTATCAAGACGCTGGCCGTGGCGATAATCGCAAGCACAAGAATTATTTCGAGCAGCGTGAACCCACGCTGCTGCTCAGGCGTTATCTGCCTTGTATAGGTAAAGGCAACCTTTTTACAACCCAATATCGGCGTCATCATCTTCGCCGCCGCTGATGCCGTCGGCTCCGTAGGATATTAGCGTGAACTCGCGCCCACGGGACTCGTAGACATATTCATTGTCCCAAGGGTCTGTGGGAACGGCTCTACGCAGATAAGGACCGTTCCAAGATGCTCTGTCGGTGTCATCCTCCATCAATCCGTCCAGAGTGTCTGGATACTCGCCGACATCAAGTCGATAAATATCTAACGCCGCTTCTAATGTGGAAATCTCTGTCCTGGCGACATCGCGCATCGCTCCAGCCTGTTGATTAAACAAGTTCGGCGCAACCATTACCGCCAACATTGCGATGATAGCCATCACAACGAGAATTTCGATGAGTGTGAATCCATCATTTCGCTGCAACCGCTTATTCAATTTTTTGTCATTTGAATAGTTCATGATTAATGCCTATTTTTCTATAAATCAGATGCTTCGATTAGATCGGACGCCATGTCGAATCGATCGAGGATATCTTGATATTCTAACTCTGTTTCGGAATTCAGATTAATGATCTCGGGCCTTAACACGATAAACAGTTCACGCCGTTCTACCGTTTCCTGCTGATAAGAGAAAAGCCTGCCCAGCAGCGGCACTCTATTCAATCCAGGAACCCCCGTATTTAAGTTCTCGGTATCTGTCTGAATTAACCCACCGAGAACCACGTTTTCACCATTGCGCACTACAACCGTCGTATTGATCTCCTGATTATTGAAAACGGGGTTGTTGTTTACCCCGGTTGCGCCACCATCTACTGAAGATAGTTCCTGCCGAATAATCAAATTCACGATACCGTCGTTATTTATCTGCGGCGTGATCGATAACACGATGCCAGTATCGCGGTACTGGATGTTAGTCGTGGCGAAGCCACCGGTACCAATAGACTGGCCCTGCTCCACAGGAACTTGCGAGCCGATCTGAATATCACCCTCCTGGTTATTTGCCACTGTAAGCGATGGCCGGGCTAGCAATTGCACGTCGTTGTTAATGGCGATCGCCTCCAGTGTTGCATCGACTTGCGAGGCACCATCGATAAAGGATTTAGTGAACAATAAACCACCAAGCTGCGGTACGAAACCGGTCGATGCGTTAGTAGAAATTGCATCAACTGCAGTGTCAGCGGCTATGCGCGACCAATCCACGCCAAACTTAGTAGCCTCGCTAAGTGTAATCTGTGCGATTACAGCATTGATCATCACCTGCAATGGAACCGCATCGAGTTGATTTATAGTTGTGAGTAGCTGCCGGTAGTCTCGCGCCGTGCTTCGAATTAGCA
Organism: uncultured Pseudomonadales bacterium; assembly: GCA_949372635.1. Taxonomy (GTDB): domain Bacteria; phylum Pseudomonadota; class Gammaproteobacteria; order Pseudomonadales; family Pseudohongiellaceae; genus UBA9145. Next base: position 262,171 of record CASIAB010000007.1, on the reverse strand, counting down.
AACTGTTTGTCGCTTCGTCTGCCACAATCTTCACGCTTAAGTTTGCTGAAACAACTGTATTAGTTGTAACAACTGAAACCCCTTCTGTGAGCTCAACAGAATCTAGCGAATTATTTTCAACGTCGGTGCCGCGGTTCGCAGTTGCCGGCGCATCGTCATCCTCAAATACCTCAGATAAAGTTTCTGCAAGCTCCACCGCGCTCAGATTATTTACCTGATAGCGAAATAGTTGCTCCACTTGTTCCTCGCCGGCAGAATCTAAAATTTGCACCCAACGAGAGATCTCCTCGAAGCCGCGTGCTGCTGGCGTTGTCACAAGTATCCCATTAATCCGTTCTATTCCCTTTACCTGATAGGCCGGTGTTTCACCTTCGATAAGTAAGAGAATCTCGGTTAACTCCTCGGCAACTTCCAGCGCATTGGCATTGAACAATTGATAGAGATGAATTCCCTGATTCTGAAATGGGTCCGCATCGACGAGGAAGAGCAATTCGTTGATGCGTTGCAATTGCGATTCGCCCGCCGATATAGCGAGCGTGCCATTGCCAACCAGAGTTCTCACCTCACCATCTGGCGCGAGAAGCGGCCCGATAACTTGCACTGCTGCCTCTGTCGAGATAAAGGTAAGTGGGGTGATCTGCAGAATACGTGCGGCGGTGCCTTGACCTAACGTGCCTGGCGTCGCTATTTCTACTGGCAGACTACTGTTAATTTTGCGCGCATTGAAGACGTTGCCCACACGATTTAGAACTACACCTGCGTCCCGAGTTAACAATCGAATTAACGGCCAGATATCTTGCTGACTCAAAGGACGTACTGAGGAGGTACGAATACTGACTTTGCTGTCGATCGTAGGATCGATAACAATGCTCACGTCCAAAGCAGCGGCGAGTTCTTCCAAAACGAGTCGAAGATCTGCCTGCTCGTAATTGAATTCGACGACGTTCTCGGTAAGAGGCTCTTCGGGGGTAGGCCCGAGTTCAGGAAAACCCTCGTACTGCAATGCGGCGCCGTCTCGGTTAATCGCATTGATGATTGCCTGTTGTTCAGCCGCATTATTGTCATCTGCTTCTGGCACTACAACTGCAGCGTTACGGCTCGTCGCATTTTGCGCGACTGAGCTGCTACTGGACTGCCCAGCATTGCTAGCACCGGGCTGTGCATCCAATATAGCGCAGGAGGAAAGCGCGAAGCCGACTAGCAGCAGTGCTAAAGGTTTTTTTGTCGCGTGTAGAATTTGCTTAGACTTCACAATGTTCTCCGAGAATTAGAAATCCACCGCATTCATGCTGAATACAGCTGACAGCATGGTGATGGTGATGCCACCAACTGCTATGGCGAGAATTATTATCAGGGCAGGCTGCAATGCAGCTACCAGGCCAGAAATTTGATGACGCACGGTCGTGTCGAATGTGGCCGCGGACTTGATTAGAATGTTTGCCGTACGGCCTGACTCCTCACCTACAGCAACCAACTGATGAAGCAAAGTTGGGAATTGATTTGTCTTCTCTAATGAAGCGCCAAGTCCCGTCCCGCCCCTAACGTCCTCTTCTACCTGAACCAGGTGTGTCGCCAAAACGGTGTTGCCAACAACTTCTCTGGACACGCGCAGCGCACGAATTAAAGGGATACCTGCCCCTAATAGAGCGCCTAGTGTTCTCGCGAAGACTGCGCACTCTTTGTAGAGGATCAGCTTGCCCATCATAGGCAGAGACAGCATGAAGCCATCTTTCTTTAGTTTCGCTACAGGTTCTTTGTCTAATCGTTTCCAGAAGACCACCAGAAGAGCTATGAACGCGATAATAAGGTAACCGTAGCTCTGAATGCTGTTACTTAGAGAGAGCAGGAAGGCCGCCGATGCCGGAATCTCACTGCCCGCATCTTCGAACATCGCGGCAAACTGAGGAACTACGAAAACTAATAGTAGAACGACAGAGAGTACGCCGGTAATCATCAGAACGATCGGGTAGATCATTGCCGAAATAATTGCCTGGCGGGTCTTGGCGCTGGTTTCTAAAAATTCTGCCAGATCGGGTAGCATCTTATCCAGAATGCCGCCTTCTTCACCGGCGCGAACGATATTGATGTACATCTTGTTGAAAATTTTAGGATGAACCTCCATCGCTTCAGCAAGGCTCCTGCCTTCCTTAACCTCACGCAGCAGACTCACAACAAGTTCACGCATTGCGGAAGATTCTGTAATACCTTCTAACAATCGTAGAGACCTATCTATCGGCACCCGTGCCTCGACAAGAGTGCACAGACCATTCGTAAAATCCAACACGTCCGCCTGCGAGATGCGTTTGCGGCGGATTTTTTCAGTAGCTTCTTTGGTTTCTTGTATCTTGACCGGTGTTAGATTCTTGCCTTTCAAGATGCGCACAGCTTCGCGCTCCGTATTAGCGCTTAGCTGTCCGTTCAGCACTTTGCCTTGTGCATCGAAGGCCTGATATTTGAAATACAGTGCGCTCATATTGCTCTGGTTACCCGCACAACTTCTTCAGGTGTAGTCATCCCATTGACCAACTTCTCGAGGGCATCCTGCCTCAAAGTTCTCATCCCTTCTTTGATTGCCTCGTCACGAATGATATTCGCATCGGCTCCCGAAGCGATGTGATGACGAATTGCATCACTCATGATCAGCAACTCATACAAACCAACACGGCCTCGATATCCAGTCTGTCCGCAGCGCTCACAGCCACGGCCACGTCGAATCTCGCTGATGCTGTTTACATCGATCTCCAGCGCCGTTGCCTCATCTGTAGTAAGAAGATGCGTCTCAGCGCAATCGGTACAAACTCGTCTCACCAGCCTCTGTGCTTGTATAGCGAGCATGCTGGAGCTGATTAGATAGCCCTGTACGCCCATGTCTTGCAGCCGCGTAACCGCTCCAGCTGCATCGTTGGTGTGCAGCGTTGAAAAAACTAGATGGCCGGTAAGCGCCGATTCGATCGCGATCTCCGCCGTCTCATGATCCCGAATCTCACCGATCATCAGTACATCGGGGTCCTGTCTAACGATAGAGCGTAGGCCCTGTGCAAAACTTAATCCAATGCTAGCGTTTGCTTGAATTTGAGTGATACCGTCAAGTTGATATTCGACTGGGTCTTCAACGGTAATTATCTTCTGCTTCTCATTATTTATCTTCTCTAGCGTCGCATACAGCGTGGTCGTTTTGCCGCTACCTGTAGGGCCTGTTATTAACACCATGCCGTGAGGCTGAGTTACGATGTTTTGATACTGATCGAGAATTTTTTCGGGCATTCCCAACTGCTGCAAACTTACAGCAGTATCGCTTCTATCTAGGATTCTCAACACAACAGACTCACCATGCACACCCGGGAGAGTCGACACGCGCATATCGAGTTGCTTAGCTCCTACCTGATAGTCTATACGGCCATCCTGAGGCAAACGCTTCTCACCGATATCTAGCTTCGCCATAAGTTTCAAGCGCGATGCAACAGCGGTATGTATTTTAATAGGCAAGCGTTCAATACGCGTCATGATGCCGTCGACACGGCAGCGAATGTCCAGATGGTTCTCGTTAGGTTCGAAATGAATGTCACTAGCATCTAGATCAAGTGCCCTCGCGAAGAGGTGATTTACCAGCCGAATGACTGGTGCTTCCGATGCCAGATCCGCGAGCAACTCATCGTCTGCGAAACCAGATACGAAAAGATCTTCGTCTGTATTCTCAATCTGCGGCGAGAGTTCAGCGCGCCAGTGACGCATTAAGCGACGCACTTCATCTGCGGCGCCGATGCCGAATTGAATTTTCTCTTCCAATATAAAGCGGATCTTAGCACGCAGCTCTATGCTCGGCGTCTGCTCACAGATGAGTCTGCTAGATTCAGCAAAGTCCTGTGCAGGTACGATCCCTTCCGGCTCCAATAACTGCCCGAAAACGGCGAGCGTCATCGCCGGCGACTCTTCTACTAACTCTTGATTATCGAAGTCAGTCATCTGTTACTCGTAGCCTCTGCAACAAGGCCTTCACTTCGGGCAAAACCAACGACTGTAATCGAACCGCTGTATTGATTTCGGCTTCGGCTTACATTCAGTGAAGTCACTCTAAGCCTCGGCACTGAATTTTCCAGTCTCTCCAAGAAACGAGCCGTGTTCGCTTGATCACTAGTGCGAAACGACATCTCCTGCCGAATAAATAGCCAAGCATCTGTAACTAAGCGATCGGCTAGGCGCGTCGAACTTACTGTGATGCCTGAATCTCGTGCCAGCAATGAGAGTTCCCGTTGGATATTTGCCTCGACGATAGGGATTGTCTCACCAGTGAAAGATTGGCGATTCAACTCGGCAATCTGCGACTCAACCTCAGCGCGTCGTTCTCGCCAACTTGCCGTATTTTCTATTAAGCGTTGTTCTCGGGCAATATCGATCTCCACGCTTTCAATATTACCTTGCCTTTGGGCATATACCGACGTGATCGCGGGCCAGCCACTCGTGACTGCGAATAGCAGGGCCACGGCAGCAGCTAGTAGTAAAATACTTCTCTCGCGTTTAGATATCTGCATTAATATTATTTCTTCTCGGTTTGACTCTACTGCGACTACTCATTGGGAAAGTAACGCACCATGTATCCCTCGAAATTGACCGTGCTTATTCTGAGGTCAATATAGTATCTTTGGTTGTTGGTTGCTCTTGAGAATAGGACTTCGGTAAACATTGGATCCTGTTCAAGGCGTTGCAATATAGCCTGCGGCTCGTTACTACTTCCCTGAATTTTTATTAGACCCTCTGAAACTTCCATCGAGGTCAGAGTGTCCGGCCGCAATATATTCTGTAACGTAAACATCGCCTCACGCAGCCTCTGCTCGGGAAAGTCACTAATCAATCCCCACTCGTCCTCAAAGCTTATAACAGCAGCCTGGTCTTGCCGTGCATCACTTGCCATCTCTCTTTGGACTTTCAACATGCCCGCTAAGGATCTGAACTCCAACGACTGGAAAATGAAAGGAACAGCAGCGATGAAAAGCGCCGCAACTAAGGCAGCGGCGGCGGCTATATATTGTTTCCCCTGAACTGTTCTTCGCGTAGCGTTTAATGCGCCATATGGAAAGAAACAATATTCCCGATTTGACTGAGCATCTATATGAGAGCAGTAGTCTGCAACATCATTCAATTCGATTGTGTTTTCAGAAGAATTTTCTAACAGTGTTTTCTGCCACTGTTGTTGGAACACTTCTTGTTGTAAATCTTGCTTGCGCACGTGCAGCACAGACTTGAGAATACTATCTTCTATAACTACACAAGTTTCAGTTACCTCATCTACATCGAGGATTGTGATTTTCGCGTCGTTCTTATAATTGATTTCACTCGGGGTTTCACCACTGCCATTCATGAACCGCGGTTTTACTGCAGCAAGGAAAATATCCTTCGCAGCGAAGGCGTCAAATAGATCGGACAATGTTGTCTCTAACATCCACAGCGCGAGATGTTCATCTCCTTGCGTTGCCGAAAGTGAGTTGATAGCCAGAGATAGAGGTTTTTCTAGGCTAGGCAGAATACTATCTGCTTGAAGTTTTAGTGCAGAAACCAGATTTTCTTTCGCAACTCCGGGCATTGTAGTTGTCGTTGCGACGAAAAAATTCGTTGGCAATAGCAACAAAGCGGCCCCATCTTTGCTTTGTTCGGCGGAAAGTGTTGTTAGTAGTTTTGCACAGGCCGCTGCTATCGACAGGGCATCAGTACCCTCAATCTCTACAGCATCCCTAGTTTCCAAGCGGACGATCTTATTATCGAAAAGCAAGAAGCTAGTTTCGATCTTCTTGACGAGGTCGCTCCCGGAAGCGCCTTTCATCAAAGTCCGTACCTGCTGCGGTAGATAGGCTGTCAATTTTTCTCGCAACTGCAAGTAGTCCAATACAAAGCTGGGCATAAAGTTTGTTCTTGCTAAAAATTTTCGATCCTGAAGCCTAATAACCTCGAGCCGGGAATTTCAGCACCTCAATTCGGAGCTAAACTATTGAATAAATCATTAAATCACCGATGTAAGACTCTTATATCGACAAAATAGTTTTAAGGCGTAAATTTGTTCTGCCGAAAGTTGGTAGCACAGGAAAATAACTTATAGGGGGGTTGTTTCAAGATGATTCCTTAAAGAGGCGTGACAGGCATAAAAAAGGCCGCTCTGAGCTAACTCAAAGCGGCCTTGGTATTGCTTAACTTGGCTTTATTCGCCAGTGCTTGAGAGCTGCTGACGCTCTTTTTCTACAAGAAAATCAACAACATCAAGCATATCTGCCTGAGTTAGAACGCTCTGGCCGGTGGCCACGAGGTACTTGCCATTAACAATCATGTTTGGCGTGCTGCGAATCTCATAAGCCTGCATGCGCTGCTTAGCTTGGTTTACCTTGGTGCGCACCGAGAATGAATTGAAGGACTTGGCGAATTCGGCTTCATTAATACCATATTTCGCAAAAAGGGCTCCGATTTGGCCTTCGTTCTGCAGTCGGTTGCCTTCTATATTGATCGCATTAAAAACGTGTTCATGCACGACGTCCAGGGCATCCATTGCCTCTGCTGTGTAATAAACCTGAGCATGTACTTCCATCAGGCCGTTCCACATGGCCGGAAAGCGCCCAAAATCAACGTCTGCGGGCATTGTTGCTTCCCAATTTGCTATTAGCGGCTCGAATCTAAAACAGTGAGAGCAGCCGTACCAAAATACTTCCAGTACCTCGACCTTGCTTGAATCATTGGTGTTTACAGGCGCAGCAAGCTCAGTGTAATGAGTGCCTGCAACGAATCTTTCTATCTGAGCAAAGCTAGAGAATGCCATGGGCATTAGCAGTACAAAGGTTAAAACCTGTATTGATCGCTTCATTATTTAACTCCGTCTCTTAAGCTGTCTTGGTAGCTATGTAATCTATCTACGAATTGTTACGAAATACAATTTACATTGTCAAAAACATTATCACAGCGTTTCGATCCCCGCTATCACATTGATACGGATACATGACCTGTTCAGCGCAATAATCAATTCGCGAGGTGTTTAGAGGCTCGTTCAAGCCTAGTTCAGTCCAGAAACGTAGCTTGCCAATGCCTCTAGTTCTTTGTCGGTAAGACGCTCAACGACCGTTCTCATCATCGCGCTACCATCATTCTGACGGGCTCCCGACCTAAAATTCTTCAATTGCTGCAGTGTGTATTCAGCGTGCTGGCCACTAAGTAAAGGGAATCCCGCAGGCGCATTGCCCTTTCCCGTAGGTGAATGACAAGCGGAGCAAGCAGCAACAGCGATCTCAGAGTTCCCTGCACGATAGAGCCTCTCAGCTAATTCTATTGACTCCGGATTCGCCCCTTGGATTGTGGGCTGCTGCGAGGAGTACCATGCAGCGATGTCTTCCATGTCTTGGTCGCTCAGCGACAACACCATGGAGGCCATAATGGCTGATTCTCTAGCACCTGATTTGAATTCCTGAAGCTGTTTCACCATATACCTCGCGCTCTGACCCGCAAGTTTCGGATTCATCGCCAAAGGGCTGTTTCCATCTACGCCATGACACGAGCCACAAAGGGCAGATTTTGCCTGGCCCGCGGCCGCGTCGCCTTGGGCGAGGAGTAAATTAGGTATTAAGCCTACAAATGCGGCTGCAAGTACTGCTATTACTGTTTTCTTCATGGGTTTTCCCGGTCACTTCCAACAAATTCAGATAAACTAGCGATCCAGCCAGTGCCCTTTCGAGGTTATTCTCGCCTCGACTGCTCCGATGTATCTCTAAGGCAACTCTCTGCCTAAGACATCTGCAGCGATTCGGGCACAAGATCTATAAATCGCGGCCGCAGATTATAACGTAAATTGCGCAGTGACTCTATTTATCCTCGAATTCGACGATAGAAGCAGGAATGATGCATCTCTGATACACAGTGATAGGATCGAAGATTTTCCAAAAGGTGTTAAAAAAAATGAATTTTAATAAGGCTGAGTTCGTAACTAGCGCGGTAAACCTAGAAGCCTGCCCAGACAATTCTCTGGCCGAGGTTGCCTTTGCAGGTCGCTCTAACGCGGGTAAATCTAGCGCAATAAATACGATTACCGGCCACAATCGTCTTGCCCGCATCAGTAAAACGCCCGGGCGTACTCAGCTCATCAACTTCTTCGCATTGGAAGAAGGCAGACATTTGGTGGATCTACCCGGTTACGGTTTTGCCAAAGTACCGCTCAAGGTTAAAGACAAATGGCAACGCGAGTTGGAACAGTATCTTCGCCAGCGCGAGGCGTTAGTTGGCTTGATTCTGCTGAGTGATATTAGACATCCGCTTAAGGAGTTCGATCGCATGATGATCGATTGGGCAGTGCAATCCGACCTGCCTTTGCATATCTTGCTAACTAAATCGGACAAACTAAAAAGAGGTGCGGCACAAAACATACTCCTGGCCGTGCAGAAAGAAGTTGCTACTCTGGACAATGTTACGCTGCAGTTATTCTCTTCGTTAAAGAATGTCGGCGTTGACGAAACAAAAACGAAACTTGGCGAGTGGCTAGCTTCGCCAAATATGATCGATGAGTCTCCAGCCGAATAACGCGCGACCTGCTAATTCAATCTATAAGCTAATGCGCCTCGTCCCAATTGTCTCCAACACCAACATCGACAACCAAAGGCACGTCTAGTGCCGCTGCTGATGTCATTCGAAACTTTACGCCCTGGGTGAGCTGTTCGAGATCTTTCTCGCTCACCTCGAATACCAATTCATCGTGCACCTGCAATAACATGCGCGCATCGAGCTCGCCCATTGCTAGCCAATGATCGATGTCAATCATCGCTCTCTTGATAATATCGGCGGCGGTGCCTTGCATAGGCGCATTGATCGCCGTGCGTTGCGCTGCCTTTCTTAACATGCCATTACCTGCATGAATGTCCGGCAGGTAGAGGCGTCGACCGAATAGGGTTTCGACATATCCCTTTTCGTCGGCCAATGCCTGAGTCTCGTCCATGTATTTCCTTACACCAGGATATTTTTCAAAATAACGATCGACATATTCCGCTGCTTCCCCGCGGCTAATGTTTAACTGATTGGCAAGACCGAAAGCAGACATGCCGTAAATCAAACCGAAGTTAATTGCCTTGGCGCTTCGCCTTTGGTCAATGCTGACTTCATCGAGAGCTATGCCGAAAACATCTGCTGCTGTCGCCTTGTGAACATCTTGTGCATTTGAGAACGCGCTAAGCAGGCCCTTGTCTTGCGAAAGGTGCGCCATGATTCTGAGTTCTACTTGAGAGTAGTCCGCGGCCAGCATTTTATTCCCAGGATCGCAGATAAATGCCTGCCGAACACGTCGCCCCTCTGCGGTACGAATCGGAATATTTTGTAAGTTAGGTTCCGTAGACGACAGGCGACCAGTAGCTGCGACTGCTTGCTGAAAGGATGAGTGAATTCTTCCAGTGCCCTTATTGATCTCGAGCGGAAGCTTATCCGTGTAGGTCGACTTCAGTTTGCTCAATGACCGATGCTCCAGTATAAGCTTCGGCAATTCGTAATCTTTTGCTAACTCCTGCAATACAGGCTCGGCCGTTGAAGGCTGACCTGTTTTCGTTTTCTTTAGAATTGGCAGTTCTAGCTTCTCATAGAAAATTGTTTGCAGTTGCTTCGGCGATCCTAAATTGAATTCCTCTCCGGCTATATCGAAGACTTGAAGTTGTAGTTTTTCTATCTGCTTGCCTAGCTGCTTACTATGTTTAGCAAGCGCGACCGCATCTACTCGAATACCATTACGCTCTACTTTGTTCAACACCTCAATCAGTGGCAGTTCATAGTACTGATAAAGGCCTAGAAGGTGTCCGTCGCTGATCAAGCTTTTTTGCAGGGTGGCAGATAGACGCAAAACATGGTCTGCTTTTTGTGCGGCGTATAGAGCGTAGTCTGAAAGTGCTACTTGCTTCGGGCTAAGTTTACCCCGACCCTTGCCCAGAAGATTGTTAATATCGATGGGCGTCAGCTCTAGATAATTTCTAGTTATCTGTGGCAGATGATGCTTCGTTGCGACAGAGTTGGTGACATACGACGCTAGATGCACATCGTTCTTAACTGGCTGTAAGTTAATTCTATAGTTTTTCAGAACATGATCTATATGCTTTAGATCAAACCCGACTTTTATGACCGATGGGTTTGCCAGTATTGGCTTTAATTGTTCCAGGCATTCCTCGCTATCAAGCTGGACTGGCACATCATCATAATCATGCAAAAAAGGAATATAGAAGGCTTTACCCATTTGAATACAGATTGCGATGCCAAGTATTTTTTGATCAAGAAAATGATCTCCGATCGTTTCCAGGGAGATACTAAAACTCGAAGATGCTGCAATTTGGTCGAGTAGAGATACAAAATCTTTTTTATCTAGAACTAACTTGTAGTCCACGTCTTTCTCTGCAATCGACACGTCGACTTCTTCGATTGCTGATTCCTTAGCTGCGGGCTCCTTGGTCTTGGGTGATCCAGCTACACCTTGGTCCTCCAGCGCTTTTACCCACGACTTGAATTCCATTTCTGAGAATAATTCGTGTAGCTTCTCTTTATTCTCCTTGGAGGGGACTAGCTCTGGTATTTTGACATCAAGAGGCACATTCATCTTAATTGTTGCGAGCTCATAGGAGAGCCTAAGCAGGTCGATATTTTCGCGCAGTTTCTCTCCGACTTTACCGCCTACGGCTTCTGCGTTATTAATTATGCCTTCCATCGAGCCGTATTCTTGCAACCACTTAACAGCTGTCTTCGGGCCAACGCTCGGCACGCCTGGAATGTTATCTGACTTATCACCCATGAGAGCGAGATAGTCGATGATTCTATCAGGCGCAACACCGAATTTTCCGACAACGGACTCACTATCTAACAACTCGTTTGTCATAGTGTTGATCAGTGTGACTTTGTCGTTCACAAGCTGGGCGAGATCTTTATCGCCCGTAGAAATTAGAGTGGAAATCCCCATTTCGGTGGCTTGCTGTGACAGCGTACCAATTACGTCATCGGCTTCTACGTCGCTGACAATAAGAAGCGGCAGGCCCATGGCTTCGATGATTTGATGTATAGGTTGAATTTGCGAGCGAAGCTCGTCTGGCATTGGCGGCCGATTTGCTTTGTAATCCGTGTAAATTTTGCTGCGAAATGTTTTCCCCTTGGCATCAAAAACAATCGCAATATTGCTGTCCTCATAGTTCTTTATGAGACTGCGAATCATGTTGATGACTCCCTTCACTGCCCCTGTCGGTTGCCCTTTACTGCTAACTAGAGGCGGAAGCGCATGGAATGCGCGAAACAGATAGGAGGATCCATCTACAAGAATTAGCTGTTTTGATTCGGCCAACTTACTTTCCCTTTACAAGTTCATATGAGTTTGAATTTACGCTGCGCCTATTCGTAGAGGCATTCGTAAAAATCATCTGCTATGTTAGCAATAAATTCGCTATAGGCGTTCCTGTTAGAGTTTACATTGCTACCTAGTAGGTCAACGGTAATTTGTTTCAATTCGTGGCCATTTAAAACTGTGTCAACCAAATCCGGGCTTGAGTCAAACTCTAACAGTAAACACAGCGGTCGCTGGTCGTTCACCTGCCTTCGCAGTGCTATAGTTTCGCGAATACTTGGCTGAACTTCCGGATCTTGCAAAATGACTATGCCATGCTGTAGACCAAACTGTTTTTCAAAATATTGGTAAGCATTGTGATAGACGGCATAGTTCGTTGCGGATGGTGCCTGAAACTTTTGTGCGATTTGCAGGTTTCCGCTTTCAATTTCACTGCTAAATTTTTCAAAGTTCTGATGATAGGATCTCGCGTTGACTGGATCCATTTCCGCAGCCCGTTCAGCAATCACTTTGGCAATTTGTACTGCGTTTGAACTATCTAGCCAAAGGTGGGCATCGAGCCGCCCATCACCGATGCTATGCAATTGCAGTCCGGGTGTGTCGATAACTGTAATTGTCTTCGCTTTGAACCTTGCCTGTACAAAGAAATCGCTGATGCGGGTTTCAAACAGGGGGCCTATCCATACTGCTATGTCTGCTCGGGCTAAATTGATGCGATCAGAGGGTGACACGGTGAAATGGTGAGGCGGTTGCTGCGAATCCACGATAGCAGAAACGCTACCATATTCCTGGACAACTGCCTCAGCAATCATCTGTAGTGGCTTAATCGTCGTGACGATATTTACGTCGGCACGACTTAGAGAGCAAAGCAGACTAGTTAACAAAAGAATGAAATAGAATTTAGGCATCGGCTAAATTCATGGAGATCTAGTCATCGCGAGAGTCTCAGGTAGCAAGGGAATATTTGACATCAATGCTATGATAACCCATTGTCCTGCCTGCTCCTATGCGAGTGAGAAAATAGCAACGTCTATAGTGCAGACTGCCGAGGCTTTGACGAGTAATTCGAATGGGTATTCCCGATAACAGCAAAAATACAGCCTCCGATTCTGCAAGCGATGTTCATGCCGCAAATGTTCTGCTCGCGGCAAAATCAATTAACAAGAATTTTGCCGAGAAACGAATCCTCGAGAATATCAGCCTAACTATTGAGGAAGGCCAGATAGTCACTCTAATTGGGCCAAACGGGGCTGGTAAGACCACTTTGGTGCGGGTCGCCCTTGGACTGCTCCAGCCCGACTCAGGCGCCATCTACCACAGACCCAACCTGCGGATCGGCTACATGCCGCAGCGAGTCCGCGTAGAACCCACGCTACCGCTGACTGTTAACCGATTCCTTCAGCTCGCTAATCGGCAAGATAAAGCGTTGCTATCCAACACCCTGAAAGATTTGAAAATAGGCCATCTTGAAGGCCAGCAACTAACGACCATATCCGGAGGCGAGCTACAGCGTGTGCTGCTTGCTCGCGCTCTACTGCGCAAACCTGAGCTACTTATTCTCGATGAGCCTGCACAGGGCGTCGATCTCGCAGGGCAGGCAGAGTTATATCAGCTTATTAGCGAGATTAGTGATAGGCATCGCTGCGGCGTGTTAATGATTTCTCATGACCTCCATCTGGTCATGTCTTCGACTGACGAAGTCATCTGTCTCAACCATCATATTTGCTGCCACGGCAAGCCCGAACACGTCACCAATGACCCGGCGTTCCTAAATCTATTCGGTGTCAATGCCTCCCAGAACCTCGCCGTTTATACTCATCATCATGATCATGAACACGAGATCGGCGGCAGCGTGAAGGAACAAAATCATGATTGATTCTATGACACTGTTCTTTACTACGAATTTTGTGCTCTATGCTCTAGTAGCCGGCATCTCTCTCGCGCTAGTGGCAGGGCCGTTGGGCTCATTTATTGTATGGCGCCGCATGTCATATTTTGGCGATACACTCGCACACTCTGCCTTGCTTGGCATAGCCTTGGGCTTACTCACCGATAGCAATCCTCAGCTAAGTATAATATTAAGCTGCCTCGTCTTCGCTCTCTTACTCACCTTGTTAGACCGAAGACCCTCCATTTCTACAGATACCCTATTAGGTGTTTTAGCACACAGTAGTCTCGCACTTGGCATCGTGGTATTAGCACTAGCCGATTCAATTCGAGTCGATCTCGAAGCCTACTTGTTTGGTGCATTGCTCACCATCGGCATCGCCGATTTAATTTGGGTTTTAGTAGTTTTGTCCGTTGTTGCCATCGTTCTTTCAGTGTTTTGGAATGACTTCATATCAATTACAGTTCACGCAGAAATGGCTGAAATTGAAGGCGCAAATGTAAATCGACTAAATCTAATTTTAGTTTTATTGATCGCATTAACTATCGCAGTATCGATGAAAATCGTAGGAGTGTTGTTAATAACATCACTGTTGATTATTCCCCCTGCGGCGGCGCGCTCGATGGCATCTACGCCAGAGCAAATGGCAGCAAGGGCAAGTATTATCGGGTGTACCTCTGTGGTACTAGGCTTGATTTCGGCATTCTATTTCGATGTGCCGGTAGGACCGTCTATTGTTGTAGTGGCTACACTAATTTTTCTTGTATTTTATTTTTATCCGAACTCTTTAATGACTAGAAACTAAGTGTTTTTACTTAACTAGTTCGCGAAAAGCGTTTACCAGGTCTTGGTCGCGATGCGGAGCTCGCATCACTGCGTAGTAATCACCCTGCGGATTTATTACGGCGATGTGAGCACTATGTTCGATTAAATAGTCGCTCTGAGTTAAATTAGCCTCAGACGGTGGACCACCATGCTCATGTGTTATTGCAGCTACCTCAGACTTTACCGCATCCCCGTATCCAACATACAACTGTGCCGCCAACTGTGCAATCTGCTCAGGGTCTCCACTGAGCCCAATAAACTCTTCGTTGTAGTTTGCCAAATAAGCAGCCATCGACTCAGGATTGTCCCGCCCGGGATCTACTGTTACGAGTAACACGCGCGGTTTTACATCTTGGTTAAAATCCAAGCCTGCATAAAACTGACCCAACTCAGCCATCGTGAGAGGACAGATATCCGGACAGTACGTGAAGCCAAAGAAAACAAGATTCCAGCTCCCCTGTAAATCGACTTTGGTGAAGAGTTCACCCTGCTGGTCGATCAGGCGAAATTCACTCAAGGTTCGAGCTTCGGGATAGATGGTGACGCCTATTTCGCGCAGCGCCGCTTCACGGGTTCTTTCACCGCGCAGCTGAAAGAGGGCGATCAGAGCTATAACGACAAGAACATCGAAGGCTAGAAAGGCAATAAGTACTGTCTTTCTCTTCGTAGTCAGTTGCATGCGAGGAATTCTGGATTAAATCAGGTAGTGATCAACAACCAAGGCAATGAAAAGCAGGGCCAGGTAGACGATCGAGTAACGAAAAGTATCCATTGCGGTGCTTGGTTTTGGCTTGAACATGAGTAAACCGGACCAGCCAATGAAACCAGCACCCAGCGCAAGCGCCGAGACGAGATAGAGCAAGCCGCTCATTTCGGAGAAAAATGGGAAGACGCTTACGACTACCAGCATTAAAGTGTAGACGATGATATGAATCTTAGTTACGTGCTCACCATGAGTAACTGGCAACATAGGCACGCCCGATTTGGCATATTCATCTTTACGGTGAATAGCCAGAGCCCAAAAGTGAGGTGGGGTCCAAGCAAATATGATTAGAACTAGAATTAGCGCGCCTCCATCGATAGTGCCAGTTACGGCAGACCAGCCCAGTAGTGGTGGCATAGCGCCGGAGAGCCCACCAATAACGATATTCTGTGGCGTCGCATGCTTTAAATAGCCGGTGTAAATAAATGCATAACCGATAAATGAAGCCAACGTAAGCCAAGCACTCAGCGGGTTGACCCATACCAGCAAAATCGCCATTCCCGCGACACCGATGGCAATCGCGAATAACGCGGCCTGCTTGGGCTCTACGCGACCCTGCGCAACAGGTCGGTTGTGGGTGCGCTTCATGATTATGTCGATTTTTCTGTCGATCAGGTGGTTAACGACCGCGCCCGAACCAGCAACTAGGGCTATCCCTAGGTTACCCAGAATAAGCACATCTAGAGGGACCATGCCCGGAACGGCGAGGAACATCCCGACCAGAGAGGTCAGGATCATTAACATGACAACTCGCGGCTTGCACATCTCGTAGAAATCACGCCAGCTGCTATTACTAATATTTGAAGCTATTTCGTTCACGGGTCACTTTCACGCTAAATAGAATGGGTTTCTTGAGCGGACCATAACAGATACTGAGCCGCGTCTTTGTGTAGTGCTTTCTAAGGCGCGGGCATTCAATCATGTTTGGCTTTGAATCTCAAGATCATTGCCTCGAACTAGCAGGTTGTTTTAAGCGTTTTTCTAGCAAAATTTGTACAAATCCCTGTCGCAAATTTGACACTGACAGGAAGGTGTCAAAAATGCTTGATTTCGTGCTTGTTTTAGGGGTTTTAGGCCGCAGATCACTTGCAGTGAATACCAATATTCTATAGCATTCCGTTGCGCGTGAGGATAGAGAAAAATCTTTGAATTCTTGGTTAATTTCAAGTCTCTCAGAGGGTTGAAACTTCCCCAACCAGATAATAATAATTTGCAAGGATAGCGGCGAGTCAAAACTTCGAATCGGGAAGAGCAATGGGGGCAATCATTGTCAAAACCTGCCGACAAAGTGATGGCATTGAGCTTCAACTCTTGTTTCTCTGGGCCGCGATGTGCACAACAACTAATTTCCCCTAGTGCTTGGCGATACTTCTTCTCCACGACGCTAGGAAAACGTTCGTAATTTTATAGAAGGAAGGCGGGTTTATGGCTTTAGCGGTCGTTATTTTCTTGTTGGTAATTGGATCAGTAATTTTCCATTTTGCCAGCCCTTGGTGGTTCACAGATATTGCAGCCGATTGGGGATCAATCGATTTCACTATCGACGTCACTTTTTGGGTTACTGGAATAGTATTTATCTTATTGAATCTATTTCTGGCTTACTGCGTTTACAAGTATCGGCATAAAGAAGGGCAAAAAGCCGCTTACGAGCCTGAAAATCATAGATTGGAAGTCTGGCTTTCAGTCATCACGACCGTCGGCGTTGTCACAATGCTCGCGCCTGGGCTTTTCGTATGGGCTAGCATTGTTACCCCCCCTGACGATGCCACTGAATTCGAAGCCATGGGCCAGCAATGGCAGTGGGCGTTCCGCTATCCCGGTGCCGATGGCATTATGGGTACAGCAGACACACAGCTCGTGACCGAGGGCAATCCCTTTGGTGTCAATGTTGAAGACCCGAACGGTCAGGACGATGTAATCGTTACTGCCCCTGAAATGCACTTACCTCTGGACAAGCCTGTTAAAGCATTGCTTCGCTCCAATGACACGTTACACAACTACACCGTTCCTCAGTTCCGCGTGAAGATGGACCTAGTTCCTGGCCTCATTTCATACATATGGTTTGAGCCAAACAAGGCGGGCCGTTACGACCTCATGTGTGAAGAGCTTTGTGGCATTGGCCACTTCGCCATGCGCGGCGCCGTAGTCGTAGAAACTCAAGCAGAATATGACGTTTGGCTTGATGCGCAGCCTACATTCGCAGAAACCCAAGCGGTTGCCGCTGCTAACCCCGCCGCCGGCCAAGCACAGTATGCAGTTTGCGCTGCTTGCCACGGAGCACAGGGAGAGGGTAACCAAGCACTGAATAGCCCGAAACTAGCTGGACAATCGCCTTGGTACATCGAACGACAGCTGAAGTATTTCAAAGAAGGCGTCCGCGGTGGTGAAGGCGATACCAACGGCCAGGCAATGACTGCGATGGCGAACATGCTCGTAGACGATACTGCCGTTCGCAATATGGCTGCCTATATCGCCACAATGCCTGACACAGCTGCCACCCCAACCGTGACTGGTGACGTTGCCAATGGCTACGAGATATATAATCGAAACTGCGCGGCTTGTCACTTGGATAACGGTGATGGCACTTGGTACACCGATGCTCCTAAACTTGCAGGTATGAGCGATTGGTATTTCGTTACGCAGATCAGCAATTTCAGAGCTGGTATCCGTGGCTTACACCCAAGCGATGACTATGGCGAGCAGATGGTTGGTATGGCTACTGCCATGTCAGGGCTCGAAGAAATTGAAGACGTAGCAGCTTATATCAATACATTGAGATAGCTAGCTACAAAAAATTATTAGATAAGATTGTCAACGAATTTTAGCCATAGCTGGCTGATACAAAGATTATAGAGTTAGGAGGATTTAATGGCTTACGTACCATTAGCTGATCAAGATTCCGAAATGGAAATGCACCACCCCCATAGTTGGGTTACAAAATATGTTTGGAGCCAAGATCACAAGGTGATTGCCATTCAATACGGTGGCCTAGCCATCGCGGTTGGTGTAGTTGCGTTGATTCTGTCGCTTCTAATGCGCATGCAGTTGGGTTTCCCAGAAACATTTGATCTGATCGACCCAAGTTCTTACTACCAGTCGGTAACTATGCACGGCATGATCATGGTTGTGTACATGCTGACAGCCTTGCTGCTAGGTGGGTTTGGGAACTATCTAATACCACTCATGTGCGGCGCGAGAGACATGGTGTTCCCGTTCCTGAACATGCTAAGTGTTTGGGTATACGCTCTTTCAGTAATTATTCTTCTGTCGAGCTTCTTTGTCGGTGGCGGGCCAACCGGGGCAGGGTGGACGTTGTATCCTCCTCAAACTGCTTTGGCCGGTACACCTGGTCATGATATGGGCATCGTGCTGATGCTGCTCTCGCTAGCTGTGTTCGTTGTTGCCTTCACAATGGGCGGCCTGAACTACGTGACTACAGTTTTACAGTATCGTTGTCGCGGGTTAACTATGATGCGTCTTCCTCTTACAGTATGGGGAATTTTTATCGCGACAATTCTTGGTCTATTTGCATTTCCAGCGCTGCTTGTTTCAGCAATCATGATGCTTTTCGACCTCCTCCTAGGCACTAGCTTTTTCATGCCAGCAGTTATCGAGTCAGGCACGCCGCTTGACCACAATGGCGGTAGCCCGATCTTATTCCAACACTTGTTCTGGTTCTTCGGCCATCCCGAAGTCTATATCGTGGCGCTCCCAGCGTTCGGCCTTGTGTCTGACGTACTATCTACTCATGCACGAAAGAATATCTTCGGTTACCGCATGATGGTTTGGGCGATCATCGCCATTGGCGGATTAAGCTTCGTCGTATGGGCGCACCACATGTACGTAAGTGGCATGCACCCCTACTTCGGATTCTTCTTCGCCACAACCACATTGATCATCGCTGTTCCCACTGCACTCAAGGTATACAACTGGGTGCTAACACTTTGGGAGGGGGATATCCGCCTAAATGCACCAATGTATTTCGCCATCGGATTTATCTTTACATTCATCCACGGTGGATTGACTGGCTTGTTCTTAGGTAACGTGGTTATCGACTTGCCTCTTTCGGATACTTATTTTGTGGTAGCCCACTTCCACATGGTTATGGGTGTATCACCTGTGCTAGTTATCTTTGCTGCTTTGTATCACTGGTTTCCAAAAGTTTCAGGTCGCATGTTCCATGAGGGTATGGCGAAAGCACACTTCTGGATTACTTTCCTAGGTACCTACGCAATCTACTTGCCGATGCACTACCTTGGCTTCTTGGGTGTTCCGCGTCGCTACTACGCAATGGGATCCACAGACTTTATCCCAGAGTCTGCGCAAGACTTGAACGCAGCGATCACAATCGCAGCACTAATAGTCGGCGCAGCGCAGATCCTATTCTTCATCAACATATTCTGGAGCTTGCGTAATGGCAAGGCAGCAGGGCCTAACCCTTGGGGTTCTGCCTCTTTAGAATGGCAGACACCTGATACCCCGCCTAAACATGGCAACTGGGGTGATGAGCTACCAACTGTTTATCGTTGGGCTTACGACTACAGCGTTCCAGGTGCACAGGAAGATTTCATTCCACAGAATGTGCCTGATGGTGATGAGCCAGCTGCGGATGAGCAACATTTCGATTCAGATCATGGCGTATCCAAGGCAGGCGCATGAGCCTATTTAAGACACTTACCGAGAAGCCTTGGGAACGAAAGGGAATAATCGGCGGACTAAATCCGGAGGGCGCTTTCGACACCCCCCCGGAGCGTGTCGCGCTTGGGTTCTTCCTAACGATTGCCTCAGTGATTTTTTCGATGTTTGGTGTCAGCTATGTTATCCGGATGTCGTTACCGGATTGGGAGCCACTGGCCGAACCATTTCAGCTATGGCTGAACACTGGATTGCTCGCCATCAGTAGTATTTTTTTTCAATGGGCAAGAAATATAGCCAATGCAGGCAAACAGAAAAACTTGATGACTGCCTTTATCAGTGGAGGCGTGTTTGCCTTGCTGTTTATAGCAGGGCAGATGGTTATCTGGGAAAATCTGCAGGCTACCGGTTTTTATGTAGCCTCTAATCCAGCTAACTCCTTTTTCTACCTGTTGACAGGTTTGCACATCGCTCACTTACTAGGTGGGCTTTGGGTATGGAGTAAGAGTTCAATACGGTTACTATCTGGGAGCAAGCCTGACGACGTACGCCTTAGTATCGAGCTTTGTACTTTATATTGGCACTTTTTGCTGATTGTCTGGTTAGTTATTTTTGCAATTCTTTCCAATACCTAATTAGTGAATAATTAGCGGTTGGGAAAATTAGAGCTTTAATTAGAACATTAATAGGAAATAAGAATGAGCGACGCAGCTATAAGCGAACCAAACTCGACCCTAGTCGACGATTGGAGCGCAGATAAACAGGCCTACCATGTGCCTTGGGGTAAGGCCATGATGTGGATCTTCCTCGTGAGTGATACCTTTATTTTCACTAGCTTTCTGACGGGATATCTCCATGTTCGGTTGAGTACAACCGAGCCATGGCCACTGCAGAGTGAAATATTTGCCCTTTCTTTCGGCGGCGACCCCATCCCGCTAATTTTGATCGCGATAATGACCTTTATACTGATCACCAGCTCTGGAACTATGGCGCTGGCGGTTAATTTTGGGTATCGCAGAGATAAGCAAAAGACATTCTGGTTTATGGCTGCTACTGCGGCCTTTGGTGCCTCCTTTGTGGGCATGCAGGTATTTGAGTGGAGCAAGCTGATACTGGAAGAGGGTGTTAGGCCTTGGGGTAATCCCTTTGGAGCGTCTCAGTTTGGGTCCGTATTTTTTATGATTACCGGCTTTCACGGTTTGCACGTAACCGCCGGTGTCATTTACTTGTTAACAGTTGCCTTCAAAGTAAAGAAGGGCCATTACGACAAGAAAGGTTATGAGATCGTAGAGATTGCCGGTTTGTATTGGCACTTTGTGGATCTTGTTTGGGTATTCATTTTCGCATTTTTCTACTTATTGTAAGAGGGGACAGAAATGTCAGCTGAAGCAGGTCAACAACATCCCCTAGGGATTTATTATAAGATTTGGACTCTTCTGTTCGTTTTGAGTTCGTTCTCTTACGCAGTTGATTACTTTAATGTGCAGGGCGGGATGCGCTGGGGACTAGTACTCCTGTTCATGGCCTTGAAGGCAGGGTTTATCGTAGCAATCTTCATGCATGTGGTTTGGGAAAGAATGGCGCTGGTCCTAACTATTCTTGGTCCACCGATTGTGCTGTTAGTTCTTATTGGCCTTATGACAGTCGAAGGGTTCTATACTTCCCAGGCACGCTACCAGTACATGGGTCATGATCCGAATGCAGTCGCACTTACTCCGAATGATCTTCACGGTGGCGAACATGGTGAGGGGGCGGAACACGCAGAAGAGGAAGCTCACTAGCTTCTCTGCATAAAAAAGGCCGGTTCTTAATCGGCTTTTTTTATGCCTGTCGAAAAGGGAAAACACTGCACGCTAAGAAGACAGCTAGAATTGCTCTCGCAGGTGGGCCATAACTGTGGCAGTGTTAGGACGAACTCCTCGCCATAATGCGAACGCTTCAGCTGCCTGTTCAACCAACATCCCTAAGCCGTCGATACTTTTCCTTGCCCCTTCCTGTTTCGCCCACTGCAAAAAGAGTGTGTCCGTTGCCGAATACATCAGATCATAGCAACAGCAACCAGGCGCAATAACTTTCGCATCTAGCTTAGGCATTTCTCCCTTCAAGCTAGAGGATGTTCCATTGATTATCAGGTCATAACTGCGACCATTGTTAGCATCTTCTTGCAACATTGCATACGACATGACTTCGATAGGTGCCATGGATTGCATCTCCTCAGCCAAGAGTTTGGCTTTAGGTACGTCTCGATTAACAATTGTGATCGCGGCTGCTTTTTCATAAACGAGCGCAGCCATGATTCCGCGAACTGCACCACCGGCGCCTAGGATGAGCACTCTTTGGCCACTAATCGCTACCTTATTATTTAGCTTAAGATCACTCACGAGACCAACACCATCCGTATTGTCGCCACAGATGCGTCCGTTATCGTCTAGAAACAAGGTATTTACGGCTTGCGCTAACTCTGCCCTAGGGGAACAACTTGCAGCTAGTACAAATGCATTTCCTTTGAAGGGAACCGTCACGTTCAATCCCGCCCCACCCTCGGCAAAGAATTTCCTGACGAAGGCTTCGAATTCATTTTTTTCTAAAGGGATAGCCACATAGCTCATCGTCTGATCTGTTTGCTGCGCAAACATGGAATGGATCAGTGGTGATTTGCTATGACTTACAGGATTGCCGAGTACTGCATATTTAGACACAGGTGATGTTTCTCTTCTTTCAATTTTCTTTTTCTTTTGGAGCTTTTACCCAGAAGACTACACCCATTCCCGCGGTTTCAGAAATTCGGTGGTTAGTTTTTCTTCTTGACTGCCTTTTTCAGACTGCCAATCATATATCCAACGAACCACTGGCGGTAGTGACATTAATATCGACTCAATTCTTCCGACTCCTGACTGGAGACCAAAAATCGTACCCCGGTCGTAGACTAAATTAAACTCGGCATAACGGCCACGCCTGTATTCTTGAAATTGTTTATGATGATCGGTATAGGGCGTATCTTTGCGCCTATTTACGATAGGTAAGTAGGCGCAAAGAAAGCTGTTTGCCATGGACTTAACAAAATCGAAACTTTGGTCAAAGCCAAGCTCGTTGAAGTCGTCAAAGAATAGTCCGCCGATACCCCGCGGTTCATTCCTATGCTTGATCTGGAAATATTCATCGCATTGCCTTTTAAACTGAGGATGGTAGTGATCGCCAAAATCCTTACAGGCGTCTTTGGCTTTCTGATGCCAGTGGATGCAGTCTTCTTCAAAACCATAGTAAGGAGTAAGATCATAGCCTCCACCAAACCACCAAGTAGGTTCTTCGCCTTCTTTCTCGGCTACAAACATTCTGAAATTTGCATGAGAAGTTGGCACAAACGGATTGCTTGGATGAATTACCAGTGATACGCCCATCGCCTGCCAGGCTCTGCCGGCAAGTTCAGGCCTCGTTGCAGTAGCTGAAGCCGGCATCGCATCACCGAACACATGCGAAAAGTTAACCCCGCCTTTCTCGAATATTTCACCATTGCTAATGACCCGGCTAATTCCCGAGCCACCCTTTTGTCGGTCCCAGCTATCCGCCTTCGGATTTGCGCTAGGATCTAGTGCCTCCAGCTCACCGCAAATAATTGACTGCAATTCTAATAAAAAATTTTTGACGTCATTCGGCTTAATCGTGCTCAATGTATTTCCCTCGCGAACCCTTTAAAGTTTCACCCACTTCAGAACATCTAGCCCTAGTTCAGCGAATAACTCTTCCAGAGAGTAAGTCCCGTATCTCGGACGGCTTTGCCGATTTTCCAAGGTCTCCATCTACTATGCCAGCTATCTTATCTGCAAATTTATCTTCAAGTATAAACCTAGATTTAATTTCTTCTTTGCCGGCTTCATTGGCCGATGTTGAGACGATAGGCCCACCAAATGCAGAGCATAATTCCTGCACAATTGTGTGGCCGCTTACCCGTATTGCTACAGATTGATGATCACCCTTAATCCACTCCGGTGTCAGGTTATCAGAGTCAGGAACTAGCCAGGTAATATGACCCGGCCATGAAGCAATTAATTTGTCTCTCTGTTCTCTGCTCAGTTTGTTAAGAAGCGGTTCGAATTGAGCGATGCTCCCACTAACTAATATCAACCCCTTATGCACCGGACGATTTTTTAAACGAAGGATTTTTCCTACCGCGGCTTCATTTTGGGGGTCACAGCCTAGACCCCAAACAGCCTCGGTTGGATAGGCGATAACATTACCTTGTTTCAGGCTCTGACAAGCTCGCTGGATGTTTAGCTTGGCCACTTCAATTCTCATTCACCAATAGGCAACAATGTTGCTAAAATTCGACAGCATCAACTATGGGATTCCTGATACGCATTCTTTTAGACTTGCGCTTTTACAATATCTGCAGTGCGTTCAGCTTTTACTCTGTCTGCTAAGTCGGCATCTGCTTTAAAGTATCTGCCGCAGATTTCTTCAAGGTTTAACTCGTTTTCTGATCCCATTAAGATGACAGAAAATGGTTAACGCATCACGATTGAACTCTAGAAAATAGTGAAACAGGAAACTACAACAGACTGCTAGTCTATGCAAGAAAACTAGACTGGTGCTAGCACAACCTAAAGTAACCACCGCCCTCTTGGCGAATCAACTCTGCTCCTCCAAGTTGCACTCTATACCTCGCTTTCCTGCACATGTACCTTCGCTTGTTGTTCTTGCTGATAGCTCGACTACGCCAAATTCATCCAAGATATCTGCAGGCTATTCAGCCTATATTGCTAATTGTTGTATAAGTTGGTGAAAATAGTGACTCTGAGGACTAAGCTGAAAGTCGGCTTTGCTCCTAACGCTACGTAGCAATTCGATTTGTACGTTGTAGAACCCTAGATCCTGCAATTTAAACCGGGGCAGTTTCATTAGCGTTTTGACCGAGCCAAACTCTCTCAATAACTTCGAGATTATGGGGATCTTCCTACTATTGATAGCGTTAAGTAGTACAGACGAATATATGAGTACATTGTTAGTCCACGGGTGATTTTAGAAGACAGCTCAGCGCAAAGCCCAAGCGTAGTTGGATTCTAAAGATTAACTAGCCTAAGACTAGTAGAGAAGAGAAGCGAAAGAAGAGTGTCATGTCGTTTTGAGGGCTAACAACTTCGTTGAATAGTTCAGTGGGCTCGGTGATGCAGAGAATTGCGTCATAGCTCAATCGATCGGAGGTCTAATAGACCAGCACTGTTCCAATATAGTTCCATCGATGCTAGGCCGTTTTCTAATTAGTAAGCGCTCACAGACTCGGAAATTACTGTTACCATTGTTGACGCGGCAGCTTTTCATATCAGATTCGGTGTCTTCAACAATACTAGCAGAGCCAAAAAATTCGGTCTCTAGACCCAGTACTTCTTCGGTGGTAGCAAGAGGCCGCATCCGCGCTTCTTTCGCAGCCCTTCTCCGCGGTAGGTGCAGCCGACACGATATATTTCGAAGGGCGTTGCCACTATTAGTAAAGATCCCCGGCTAAACATTTAATCTTCTATACCTATTCTAAGATAGTCGACCACATTCGCTAGAATATAAGGTGTGGCGTCTAGTTCGGCTGCGTTAATAATTTTATTTTTAGTAAAACTGTTCTCGATGGATTCCAGCGAGGTATTAAGAATGACATTCTTTAGGGCTTCTCCTCTAACCGGAGGAGAAGCCCTTTATACTTTACGATCGCCTTGCTCCATCAAGACACGGGCTGTTCCGCCCGATATGCTGAGCTTGGATGTTTAGCCAAAATAAATAAGATCAGGGCCATCTAAGTATTCATCCGGCTGTCAGATGTCAATCCAAGGTTCCTGAATTAGCCTGCAATTTCCCATAACGTTTCGCCTGCTGCCAGGGTATAGGCGACTGAATAGTCACCAACGAGCATGCTCGTTTACCCATGCGCAGGCATCAATTTACTCAAGCCCGCTAGGCCGTCTTGCCAACGCTAGTTGTAGTTGTCTAATTTTTAAAGTTTTTATTTTTAGTCTGCCGCGCTAAAAAGCGTTGAGCTCATTTGTTAGCAATACGCTATAATTATTACTAGAAGCAGTTCACATGCAGCGTCATTCTATTTCTGTAGGTTTTCACGACTATGCCAATTTTACAAATTCTAGAATTTCCTGACCCCAAACTAAGGAAAAAAGCCGAACCCGTTACTGTTTTCGACGAAAAGCTGAAAGTTTTGATCGCTGATATGCTCGAAACAATGTACCAGGCCGAGGGTATAGGGCTCGCTGCTACTCAGGTAGACGTTCATAAACGTCTATTGCTAATAGACATATCGGAGAATCGGGATAGTCCTCAAGTATTTATTAATCCAGAAATAGAAGTTCTGGAGAGTGAACTATCCGAGTATGACGAAGGCTGTCTGTCAGTGCCTGGGTTTTATGAAACCGTGTCTCGACCCAGAATGGTAAAGATAACAGCACAAGACTCTAAGGGCGAGAAGTTCGAAAAAGTGGCCGAAGACATTCTCGCAACGTGTATCCAACATGAGATAGACCATCTTGATGGCAAGTTATTCGTCGACTATCTCAGTATATTAAAGAGGCAACGAATTCGCTCTAAGCTCGAAAAAGACCATAAGAAATCTGCCTGAAAAAATGAAAAAATTGCGAATCTGTTTTGCTGGCACACCTACTTTCGCTGCTGCGCATCTGCAAGCATTGCTGAAGGCAGGCCATGATGTAGTTTCGGTCTACACTCAGCCTGATCGCCCTGCTGGCCGCGGCAAAAAATTACAAGCTAGTCCCGTCAAACAAATTGCTCTTGAGCATGAGATTCCTGTTTTTCAACCATCAAGTCTTAGGCCCTTGGAGGAAACTGAAACTTTAGCTTCTCTCAATATTGATTTGATGATTGTAGTTGCCTACGGACTAATCCTTCCAAAATCCATACTCAATGCTCCAAGACTTGGCTGTCTAAATGTGCATGCATCATTGCTACCTCGTTGGCGCGGCGCCGCACCAATCGAGCGAGCATTACTAGCTGGCGACAAAGTATCTGGTGTCACTATTATGCAAATGGACGAAGGACTGGATACTGGCGCCATGTTGGATAAACAGTCTGTAGAAGTTTCCCCTACTGAAAATCGCATCGGCTTGGAAGAAAAGCTTAAAATGGCAGGTCAAATGGCGCTTCTAAGAATACTTAGCAACCTAGAAAAGTATCGATCTAGAGCTACGATTCAGAAAGATGAAGATAGCAACTATGCGGCGAAGTTAGAAAAGTCCGAGGCGTTTATCGATTGGCGTCTCAGTGCGTCGGAGATTGATCGTCAGATTCGAGCGGGCATAGGAAGAAATCCTGCCTATACGGTATTGAGCGATCAACGTCTGCGCATTCTCGAAGGATCTGTATGCATGAATAATTCTGACGCTGAAGCAGGACAAATAGTGGAAAGTGAAAAAAACTATTTCACTGTAAGCTGCGGTTCTGGAACACTTCAAGTACAACGAGTACAGCTGTCAGGGAAGAAACCCACAACTGTTAAAGACATCAGCAATTCTCGTCCAGGGTTGTTTTCTCGCAACGTCATATTTGATTGTGAGCAACCAAAATAGAATGAGTAATAGCCGAGCCATCGTTGCCACGGTACTTTGTTCCCTTCTTAACGATCGCGGCTCACTGAATACCCTGCTTGGTAATCACAAAGACCATCCAGAGTTTAGCCTGATCCAAGAGACCAGTTACGGTTGCTGTCGCTGGTACTTCGCCTTGGAGACTTTGCTCGGGCAGTTACTCAACAAGCCACTTAAGAAGCAGGATTTAGACATTAAATGTCTGATGGTTTGTGGGCTTTATCAATTGAGGGACTTGGAGGTCGCTGAATATGCCGTTATTAACGAGTCAGTTTCTGCGGTCCTTATCTTCAAGAAACCATGGGCAAAAGGTTTGGTGAATGCCGTCTTACGTGGCTATCAGCGTAAGAAAGACGAACTAGAAGAAACTTTGACTGCCAGCCAGCCAAATGGAAATCTGGCATTTCCAAAATGGTTAGACTCAGAAATTAGCCAGCAGTGGCCAGAGCAGGCGCTATCTGTATTTCATAACAGTAACCAACGACCGCCTATGACTCTGCGAGTTAACCTCGCTAGAAATTCCCGAGAGCAATATCTTAAATCACTAGCCCAAGCTGGCATTGGGGCAACTGCCGGGGACTTGGCTAATTCGGCTGTGTATCTCGATAAGCCAGCCCCTGTTTTCGAATTACCTGGATTCGCCGGGGGTAGGCTAAGTGTGCAGGATGAAGCTTCACAACTTGTGCCTAAGCTCCTCCAACTCGAGCCAGCTCAGCGCGTTCTTGATGCCTGTGCGGCTCCGGGCGGCAAGAGTTGTCACATGCTAGAAAGTGAAGGCTTACTTACTTGCATGACTTCTATAGATAAAAGTCAATCAAAGCTGAGCCGAATACGAGAGAATTTGGAAAGACTGGGGCTGGAGTCGAATTTGGTGGTTGCTGACGCCGGCGAACTGGAAGCATGGTGGGACGGCACTCATTTCGATCGTATTCTTCTCGATGCCCCCTGCTCAGCAACTGGCGTCATTCGCCGACATCCAGATATTAAGCTGCTACGCAGGCCTGAACAGGTCAAATCCTTGACAGAAGTTCAATTTGGCCTACTAACTAAATTGTGGCCTTGCCTCAAACCTGGAGGCCTGTTGCTCTATACCACTTGTTCTCTGCTACGGCAGGAAAACGAAGAGACGATTAGGCGTTTTCTCGATTCAACTGATAACGCTAAATATGAAGCCATAGAGGCCGATTGGGGAGTAGAATGTGCGTTTGGTAGGCAACTTCTGCCAGGCACAAGCTCAGGCCCTGATGGCTTCTTCTACGCGGTTTTACGAAAAGGGTTTGCGCAGAATTTGTAGATTCACTCGTTCGATAAATATTGTAAGGCCAGCATGAAAATAATTATCCTCGGCGCGAACCAGGTTGGCAGTGCTCTAGCCGAAACTCTGGCATATGAGGGCAACGACATTACAGTTGTCGATGCAGACACCGAGAAACTCCGCGAACTCAAAGACCATATCGATATAGGTACCGTAGCCGGCCACCCTTCTCTGCCAGAGGTTTTAGAAAAAGCAGGTGGGCAAGATGCCGATATGATCATAGCGGTAACCGACAGCGACGAGATTAATATGGTCGCCTGTCGCGTGGCCTATTCTCTGTTCCAAACTCCAAAGAAAATCTGTCGCATTCGCGCATCTTCTTATCTCGTTTCAGATAAGTTATTCGGCCAACACGGTATTGCCGTAGATACTGTTATCAGTCCAGAATTAATTGTCTCTAGCGACATCGAGCGCTTACTAGACCTGCCTGGCTCATTACAGGTATTAGATTTTGCCGATGGTAAAGTGCAGCTCGTCGCTGTAAAGGCATACTACGGCGGCCCGCTCGTTGGACAAGAAATTCGTTTACTACGCCAGCACATGCCATCTGTAGATACTCGTGTGGCGGCAATCTTCCGCAAGGATCGCCCGATAATTCCCGAAGGCTCTACAGTTATCGAAGCAGATGATGAGGTCTTTTTCGTGGCAGCGACAAAAGACATTCGTGCATGTATGAGCGAACTACGACGCATGGACAAGCCTTATAAGAGATTGATGATCGCCGGGGGTGGTAATATCGGTATGCGCTTAGCCGAAAGAGTTGAAGATCGCTATCAGGTTAAAATAGTTGAGAGAAACCTAGATCGATGTTCTTTAATCTCGGAAACCCTGAATCACGCTATCGTACTAAACGGCGAAGCATCCCAGCGCGATCTTCTAATTGAAGAAAATATTTCTAATACCGATGTATTTCTCGCACTTACTAACGACGATGAAGCTAATATCATGTCTTCTCTTTTAGCGAAAAGGCTAGGCGCGAAGAAGGTCATGGCGCTTATTAACAACTCCGCCTACGTCGATCTTGTCCAAGGTGGAGAGATCGACATTGCTATCTCTCCACAACAGGCAACAATAGGAAAGCTACTCGCACACGTTCGACGCGGCGATGTTGTAAATGTGCATTCTTTGCGCAGAGGGGCCGCAGAGGCCATGGAAGCAATCGCCCATGGTGATGACATTTCCTCGAAAGTAGTAGGTAAAGCTATCGAAGATATCGACCTGCCGGAAGGTACAACTATTGGCGCGATAGTTCGCAACGATGAAGTGCTCATCGCTCATGACAACACCGTCGTTGAACCTGATGATCATGTGATCTTGTTCCTTGTAGATCGCAAACGAATTCCTGAAGTGGAACGGCTGTTCCAGGTTGGTTTCAGCTTCTTCTAAAAGCTACTTAAACTATGCATGCTTCGATCATCATAAAAATATTAGGTCTATTGCTAATGCTATTTAGTGCGTTAAGCAATTTGCCGCCATTGATCGTCTCGTATATCTACGCTGACGGTATGGCAAGTGTCTTCACGGATTCTCTGCTTATTGTTTTTAGTATCGGTTTTTTGATATGGCTAGCAACCGTTAGATCGCAAGCAGAGCTCAGCACGCGAGACGGTTTTTTAGTCGTAACTTTATTTTGGGCAGTACTAGGTATCGCCGGCTCCTTGCCTTTTATCTTCTCGTCTGCGGTAGAGTTGTCCGTGACCGATGCGGTGTTCGAATCTCTTTCAGGGCTTACCACTACCGGCGCTACGGTGATATCTGGTCTCGATGATTTGCCCAAGTCGATTCTATTCTATAGACAGCAACTTCAATGGTTAGGCGGAATGGGCATCATCGTCCTGGCCATGGCACTGCTGCCAATGCTTGGTATTGGCGGGATGCAGCTCTACCGAGCTGAAAGCCCTGGGCCTGTAAAAGACAATAAGTTGGTCCCCAGACTTGCCGAAACAGCAAAGGCGCTTTGGTATATCTATCTCACACTAACGATTGTCTGTGCACTCGCATACTGGATTGTTGGCATGGATCTATTCGATGCGATTAGCCATAGCTTCACCACCGTTGCCATTGGCGGCTTCTCTACTCATGATCTTAGCCTCGGCTATTTCGACAGCCCGGCTGTAGAAATCATTGCCATCATATTCATGTTTATCGCTGGCGTGAATTTTGCCCTGCACTTTACTGCTTGGCAAAGAAGAAAAATTAGTCACTATCTCTTCGATCCGGAATTTAAATTCTACGCATTTATTCTAGGATCCGTTTCGGTTGTCACAGTAGCAGTACTGTATTTTTCGGATGTTTATTCAAGCCTATTCGAATCTACTATAAAAGGCGTTTTTCAGGTCGTATCTATGGCGACGACTACGGGATTCGCTACGGCTGATTTTAATTCATGGCCTCTGTTTCTACCTTTCGTGCTTCTCTATGCGGCCATCATAGGTGCTTGCGCCGGCTCTACCGGTGGTGGGATGAAAGTCATTCGCATCCTATTGATCTTTAAGCAAGGTTTTAGAGAAGTGCAGCGATTGATTCATCCGCACGCCGTTATACCCATTAAAATCGGCGGGCAGCGAGTCTCGGATCGAATAATCGAATCTGTCTGGGGTTTCTTTGCGGTATATGTAATGGTGTTTATGGTTATGTTGCTAGCATTACTTGCTACCGGGCTAGATATTGTTACAGCCTTTAGTGCCGTAGGCGCATGCATAAACAACCTAGGACCTGGCCTTGCTGAAGTTTCGGTGACTTATGGCCAACTTCCTTCCGCAGCGAAATGGATATTGTGTTTTGCGATGTTATTGGGGCGGTTGGAGATATTTACTTTACTGGTACTTTTTACCCCGATGTTCTGGAAAAGATAAGTTTTCGTTCCTCTGGCAATTATGTGAAGCCAACTTGGCTAAGTCATATCTCCCAAGTTGAGCATCATAGGAAATTAATAAAACTTTTTCTCATCCGGTTGTTTTCGAAATCGTTTGTATTCCCACTGATATTGTTCCACGGCCATTAGTACACAGTCTTCTACGGACTTATTGAGCCCTCGAACAGATGTAAGTAGGTCCTCGTTGTAGATCAATTGGTTCGCCTCTTGAATAGTTAACTTAAACCCTCTCCCTTTCGGTAGTCGTACCACACAGCCGCAGAATACTCTGGCCTGAGAGCGCGCTACAAGCTTACTTACCAATGTCATCGTTAACGCTTGTTCTCCAAAAAATTTGGCGAACTCTCCTCCTTCTTCAGTCGGCACTTGGTCAGGCAAAACACCAACCAACTCCCCTCTCTTTAGCGCCTTGAGCACCAGTGAGACTCCCTTTATGTCGGTCGGCGCCAGTTTCATTCCGCCGCGAGACCGAACTCGCCGCAGTAAGCGATCTAACGCAAGCAGCTTCGGAGGCTGGTACATGAAGGTCGATTCAATGTTCTGACTGACATATACAGCGAATATTTCCCAATTACTCAAATGAGGTGCCAATAAAACGATGCCCTGACTGCTTTTCACCGCTTGCTGGAAGCTCTCTAGACCTTCGGTCTGAGTAACGAGCGAACAAGTCTTTTCTATCGGTAACATCCACGACTTACCCATTTCCAAGGCCGTGCTCGCAGTACTAGTCAAGCTCTCTTTCGCAAGGCGGGATATTTCTTTAGCCGGCAGATCAGGAAAACAAACTTGTAGATTCTTTAATGTCGTATCTCGTGCTCTATTGGGAAGATAATAGAGCATTGCTCCCCAGATCGAGGCTAGGCCAAGGACAACCCTCAGCGGCAGCGCCGCCGTTATACATAGGAATGTAAGTAAGAAATAATATTTAACTGTAGCGATAATGCTTTCTCATTTAGATAGATAGACGGGTAGACTAAGGTGGAAATGGAAGCATAATTCTCGCGTATAAACAATCGACCGAATCTTAGTCACTATCCCCTTACTCTAGCTCACAAGTGGATTAGTTAGGGATAATCGAGGATAATTACAAGCCTTTGACTTTATGGTCATTTAGCCAGACAGACCATTCTTATCTATCCAAGCAAACCGGCCAACGCGTGAACAAGAATTTAGACAGTAGCACCTTTCAAGGACTCATTTTTGCCTTGGAGCAGTTTTGGGCTGATCAAGGATGCGTGATCATGCAGCCACTCGATATGGAAGTGGGCGCAGGGACGTTTCACCCGGCTACGTTTTTGCGTGCCATCGGGCCAGAGACTTGGAATACCGCTTACGTTCAACCCTGTCGTCGGCCTACAGACGGTCGTTATGGCAACAACCCCAATCGGCTGCAGCATTATTATCAGTTTCAAGTACTCCTGAAGCCCTCTCCAAAGAACATCCAAGAGCTCTACCTTGATTCGTTGCGCTCTCTGGGTATCGATATGTCGATACACGATATTCGATTCGTCGAAGACAACTGGGAATCTCCAACTCTCGGCGCCTGGGGGTTGGGTTGGGAGGTATGGCTGAATGGAATGGAGGTAACTCAGTTTACTTACTTTCAGCAAGTGGGTGGATTAGAGTGTTTCCCCGTGAGTGGTGAAATCACCTACGGGATCGAGCGTATAGCAATGTACCTCCAAGGTGTCGACAGTATCTATGACATTATATGGACGAACGGTCCCGATGGCGTAGTGACCTATGGTGATGTTTTCAAACAGAACGAAATAGAGATGTCCGCTTTTAATTTTGAACACGTCGATGTCGATATTCTTTTCAGCAATTTCGATGATTGCGAGCGACAATGTGAGGCACTCATAGAAAAGCAGCTGGCGCTTCCTGCCTATGAGCAAGTACTAAAAGCCTCGCACTATTTCAATTTACTCGATGCGAGGAATGCTGTCTCGGTTACTGAACGTCAGCGCTTCATCCTTCGTGTGCGGACACTTGCGCGCGCAGTGGCGGAAGCCTATTACTTGAGCCGCAAACAGCTCGGTTTTCCGCTAGCTAGCGAAGCGCTTCGTAAGGAATTTTTGGAAAAATAGTCATGCCGAAACAAGATTTTCTAGTCGAATTGGGCACAGAGGAATTACCTCCTAAAGCACTACTCAAGCTCTCAAAATCATTTCAGGCGGGAGTAGTAGAGGGCCTCAAGAAGGAATCCCTGGCTCATGGTCAGGTGAAATCCTTCGCTACCCCTCGACGATTAGCCATATTAGTTAGCGCATTGGAAGCAAATCAGGCTGACAGGCTAACGGAAAAATTTGGTCCTGCTGTAAAAGCCGCTTTTGATGCCGACGGCAATCCCACAAGCGCCGCGGATGGATTCGCCAAATCTTGTGGTGTGACCGTTACCAGCTTGGGCCGTGCACCGAAAGACGGAGTGGAGAAACTTTGCTTTTCGTCTACTCTGCCTGGCAGGTCCACAAATGAACTATTGCCTGCAATCGTCGATGCCGCTCTCGCCAAGCTTCCTATTCCCAAAAGAATGCGATGGGGTGCATCGAGAAATGAGTTTGTGCGGCCGGTCCACTGGTTAGTGATGCTGTTCGGTGAAGACATTGTTCCGTCTACTATCATGGGAGTAAACTCAGGTGCCGATAGTTTCGGCCATCGTTTCCATCACCCCGATAAGATCTGCATCAGTAAGGCGAGCAATTACGAGGCTCTTATGCTGGAGCCTGGTAACGTTGTCGCAGATTTTGCTAAACGTAGAGAGCTGATTCGCGCCGCGATTGTAGCAGAGGGTGAGAAACTTAATGCTAATACCGTAGTTGATGAAGCGCTTCTGGATGAAGTAACAGGGCTCGTTGAATATCCAGTTGCCCTAACAGGAAAATTCGATAAATTGTTTTTGGAGGTTCCATCCGAAGCCTTGATTCTAGCGATGAAATCTCATCAGAAATGCTTCTATTTGTTGAGCAAAGACGAGCAGTTGCTTCCTTATTTCGTGACTGTAAGTAATATTCGTAGCAATGATCCTTCTCAGGTCACAAAGGGCAACGAAAGAGTAATTCGTCCTCGCCTCGCAGATGCGAAATTTTTCTATGAGACTGATAAGCAGACATCCTTAGAAAGTCGGTTAGATCAATTAAAGAAAGTCGTATTTCAAAAAAAGCTTGGCACAGTCTACGATCGCAGTTTAAGAATCGCGAATCTAGCCAAATTTATAGCGGTATATACAAATCAGAACGAAGCACAAAGTGAGAGAGCTGCCGTGCTTTCTAAGTGCGACCTAGTTACGAATATGGTTGGTGAATTTGCTGATCTGCAGGGCTTAATGGGTTCTTATTATGCTGCCAATGATGGTGAGCCAGAGCTCGTAGCTATGGCCATTGGTGAGCAGTATATGCCCAAGTATGCTGGCGGCGATCTCCCATCTACAGCCATTGGCAACATATTAGCGATTGCCGATAAGCTCGATTCGATTGTGGGATTATTCGCCGTCGGCCAACCTCCAACGGGCTCCAAAGACCCGTTCGCTCTCCGCCGCTCGGCCATAGGCGTATTACGCATTATGGTTGAGAACAAGTTAGATCTAGACCTCCTAGCCTGCATTAAGATGTCGCTCAAAGGCTTCAATTCTCTAGAGATAGAAGCTGATACATCTGAAAAAGTATTTGAGTTTATGATCGAAAGGTTCCGCAGCTGGTATT
This sequence comes from uncultured Pseudomonadales bacterium, assembly GCA_949372635.1. Taxonomy (GTDB): domain Bacteria; phylum Pseudomonadota; class Gammaproteobacteria; order Pseudomonadales; family Pseudohongiellaceae; genus UBA9145. Next base: position 227,263 of record CASIAB010000007.1, on the reverse strand, counting down.
CAGACGAAGGCATCCCTAGCAATGTTTTTCAGTCAGTTATAGAGATCAAGCCGCGCAAGCCCTATGATTTTGCGAAACGAATACAGGCTGTATCTAGTTTCGTAGAACTCGATGAATCAGCTGCACTGGCTGCAGCGAACAAACGAGTGTCAAACCTACTAGATAAGGTTGACGACGCCTCTCTGTCGACTGTGGTTAACGAAAATTTATTGGTTGATGACGCCGAAAAGGTACTATTTCAACAGTTGCGCGACAAAGAACTAAGCACAGCGCCTTTGTTTGAAGCTGGTGACTACACATCAGGACTTGCAGAGCTGGCCCAACTAAAAGAAGCCGTAGATGGTTTTTTTGAGAATGTGCTTGTAATATGTGACGACATGCCTTTACAGAATAATCGCATTGCGCTGCTGCAACGGTTGCGCGATATATTCCTTAAAGTGGCCGATATATCTTTCTTGCACACTTCTTAGCCCTGTATAGTCAAAGCGAGCGACCATGAATATTATAGTGCTAGATCGTGATGGTGTTATAAATCATGACTCGGAAAACTATATCAAATCAGTGGAAGAATTTATTCCCATCGACCATAGCATTTCGGCCATAGTGCGATTGTGTGAAGCTGGCTTCAAAGTCGTTGTTGCAACAAATCAGTCTGGACTTGCTCGTAATTATTTTGACGATGATCACTTGTCTGAGATGCATGATTTGTTGTGTACTATTGTGGAAAAAGCGGGTGGCGTCATTGATGGAATATTCTATTGCCCTCATCATCCGGATGAAGGCTGTTCTTGCAGGAAACCCGAAACAGGCCTACTTCAACAGATCGAAAAAGAGTTTGCGTGCAAGCTTCAGGGCTGCTACTTCGTAGGAGATAGCTTGCAAGACATAGAGGCTGCCCGTGCTTTCGACTGCAACCCAATTTTGGTCCGAACAGGCAAGGGTTTAATTACTGAACAACTCTTAAAAGAGTTAAATGATTTTTCTGTACCTACTGACGACGATTTATCCGCGGCTGTTTCGCGTATCCTAGGATACGCAGTATGTTAGCTAGATTATTTCTGGTTTTACGATCGTTTATTTTTTATATTGGCTTCTATTCAGGCACTGTTTTTATATCCACTTTTTTGATCATCTTATTCCCTGTTATTCCCCCTAAGGGGCGACAAATTTTTACTGGCATCTGGTGTAGTTTTGTTTTGGGATGGCTGCAAATCTGTTGTGGTGTTAAATATATAGTTTACGGCCTCGAAAACCTGCCCAAAACGCCGGCCATAATTTTGGCGAATCATCAAAGCAATTGGGAGGCGATTTTATTCTACAAACTCGTTTTCCCTTTATCCCCTATATTAAAAAAGGAATTGATAAAAATTCCTTTTTGGGGTTGGGCTATGCGCCTTCTTAAACCCATAGCGATCGATAGAAGTAAGCCACGAGAAGCTGGCCGTTCTCTAATACTGCAAGGTGTCGATCGACTTCAGAATGGAAACTCAGTTCTCGTTTTTCCCGAAGGTAGCCGCTCTAATTACGGCATTGTGAAAAGGTTTTCTCGTGGCGGCGCTAAGCTAGCCATCACCGCAAAGACGTGTATCATCCCGATAGCTCACAATGCTGGATTCTGTTGGCCGGCTCATCTGTTCATCAAAAGGCCAGGGGTTATTACGGTTGTGGTTGGAGAGAAAATGGAGCCCGGTGAGCGAGACGCTAACGAACTTACCACTGATGTGGAATGCTGGATAAGCAAAAAGGTAGCTGAGCTTAGCTAGCGCTCTTTCTGAATGTTAGCTAAGTTCGGGGTCACGTATTTTCCTGGCTAATAGATTCTAAATATCCAAATTTTCTGCCGCTAGCGCATTATCTTCTATAAAGTCGCGCCTTGGCTCTACCTGATCACCCATTAGTGTATTAAAAAGCTGGTCAGCTCCAATCGCGTCTTCGATAGTTACCTGCAGCATTCTTCTAGTTTCTGGGTTCATCGTAGTATCCCAAAGCTGATCTGGGTTCATTTCTCCAAGACCCTTATAGCGCTGTAAATAATGGCCTTTCATGGCATCGTTAGTCAGCCACTCCACAGCCTCGGCGAAAGAGGAGATTTCTGCAGTTTTCTCACCACGCTTAACAAACGCGCCTGTTTCGATAAGGCCTTCCAGAGTTTCTCCAAGATCAGTAAGTGCTCGATATTCGCCAGAGTGAAAGAAGTCCCGACTGAACCCAAAGGACTTTTCCAAGCCATGGAGGTTTAACTTAGCTTCTGGTAAAAACAGCTGCCGCTCATCATCTTTTATGGCTTCAAATGTATAGTTAATACTTACACTTGCGTACATTTCAGCGAATTTTACGCTCAATTCGTCGAGCCATTTCTGCACTTTAGCTTCGAACTTCAGATCTTCCTCGCCTAGGCTTCTGGTGAATATCATCGCCTCCAAAATCTCAGTGGGATAAAGCCTCGCTAGCCGACTAATAATTGCATAGCCGTTGTTATACTTCTTCACCAATGATTCAAGTGAGTGATCTGCAATTCCCGGGGCGTCTAAGTTCACATGCAGACTAGCCCCATCGAGAGCTGTTTGGGTTTGGTATTCAGCTAACTCAATGTCATCTTTTAAATATTGTTCCTGTTTGCCTTTTCGAATCTTGTAGAGCGGCGGTTGCGCGATGAAAATATGGCCGCGCTCAACTAGCTCACGCATCTGCCGGAAAAAGAAAGTCAGTAGTAGAGTCCGGATATGTGAACCATCAACATCAGCATCCGTCATAATAATAATGCTGTGATAACGCAGATTTTCTGGCGCAAATTCCTCGTTGCCTATTCCACAACCTAACGCCTTAATCAGTGTTCCGATTTCAACTGAGCTCAGCATCTTATCGAAGCGCGCCTTCTCGACGTTCAGGATCTTTCCCTTTAATGGCAAAATAGCCTGATTTTTGCGGTTCCTTCCCTGTTTTGCAGAACCACCCGCTGAGTCTCCCTCCACTATGTATATCTCGGAAAGTGCTGGATCTTTTTCTTGGCAGTCGGCGAGTTTGCCCGGTAAACCAGCAATATCCAATGCACCTTTACGCCGCGTCATTTCTCTAGCCTTGCGCGCCGCTTCCCGCGCACGCGCCGCGTCTAGCATCTTGCCAACAATAAGTTTGGCGTCTTGGGGGTTCTCTAATAAGTAGTCGCTAAAATGAGATGCCATTTCCTGTTCAACGACAGTTTTAACTTCGGAAGACACTAACTTATCCTTCGTCTGCGAAGAGAACTTAGGGTCCGGCACCTTCACCGAAATAACCGCTGTAAGCCCTTCCCGGGCATCATCCCCAGATGTGACAACTTCTTTCCCTTTCCTGCTTGCCAACTCTTTGTCAATATAGCCTTTCAGCACTCGAGTTAGCGCGCCCCTGAAGCCGGCGAGGTGGGTTCCCCCATCTCTTTGTGGAATATTGTTTGTATAAGGAAATATGTTTTCCTGGTAGGAGTCGTTCCACTGCAGGGCTACTTCGACGGTGATACCGTCTTCTTTTCGCTCGGAACTAAAGTAAAAACCCTTGTTTACAGCAACCTTATTCTTGTTTAGATAATCAACAAAGGCTCTTAACCCACCCTCGTATTTATATAAATCTTCTTTGCCTGAGCGCTCATCAGTAAGTCGAATAGCTACGCCAGCGTTAAGAAACGCTAACTCACGTAATTTCTTCGCCAAAATATCATAGTGAAACTCAACATTAGAGAATGTATCGGTAGAAGGCTTAAAGTGACACTCTGTGCCCGTGGCGCTGGTCTCTCCAACTACGGCGAGCGGAGCGACTGGAACGCCGTGCTCATAGTCTTGCTCATGGACCTTTCCGTCACGTCGGATAGTTAGTTTTAGTTCTTCAGACAAGGCGTTTACTACCGAGACTCCAACTCCATGGAGCCCGCCGGAAACCTTATAACTACTATCGTCAAACTTGCCGCCTGCGTGCAGGACCGTCATGATCACTTCAGCCGCTGAGACCCCTTCGGCATGCATTTCTGTTGGTATTCCACGACCGTTGTCAGATACGGTAACCGTTTCACCGATGTGAATAACCACTTGCACTTCATCGCAGTGGCCTGCCAACGCTTCATCGACAGAGTTATCAACTAACTCAAATACCATATGGTGCAGGCCTGTACCGTCATCAGTATCACCGATATACATGCCTGGCCTTTTCCGAACAGCATCCAGTCCTTTTAGGACTTTGATACTATCGGAATTATATTCACTGCCGGACTCTTCATTCATGCTTCTACTCCAGGGCTTTGTTAGCAGATACTATCGGCTGCTTTGCCCTTAATATAGGGTAATTTAGCTAAAAATTAAGACGTTATAGTACCACGTTCCACGTGGAACGTTGCCAGTTTGGGCTGACCAGGCAGGCTATCAAGGATGCCAGCAATCTCCACGCAGGTAACGAAAATTTGCCCCCCCATTCCCACCAATTGGGAAAGGATAGCAGCCCTGTTATCTTGATCTAACTCAGACGGCAGATCATCAACTAAGAAAATACACTGCCTGTCGAGAGCCTGGCTCAGCAGCATGCCCTGCGCCATCTTCATAGTACTCACCAGAATCTTTTGCTGACCCCTAGACAAAATATCAACGGCACGGTTACGGCCAATCCTAAAAGAGAGGTCAGCTCTATGCGGCCCACTCTGAGTTGCCCCGTACCGAATATCAATATCCCGGCTCTCTAACAACACATCCTCTAGCTCTCTATCCGCCTCCCAGCCACTCTCATACCCGATTTGCAGCGCGTCAATATAAACACCACTCATCCTTCTATACAACTCTAGAAACAGCGGGATAAAGGCTTGAAAATAATCTTCTCTACACCTGTGTACTTCTTTTGCTGCAGGGCATAGCTCAGAGTCCCAAGCAGCTATCTGATTAAGATCTGGGGGGCGACGCTTTAATAGAAGATTCCTATTCGCAATGGATTTCTTAGTGCGCCGCCAATTCTCAACAAAACTATGTTCCACGTGAAACACTCCCCAGTCGAGAAATTGCCTTCGTGATTTGGGGCCACCTTCCAGCAAAAGAAAGGAATTGGAATCGAGTATCTGGCAGGGCATCTCTCTGGCAACATTCTCCCAACTGGACTGCTTCTCTGATCGAAACTTTAAATAATGCTTATGTCTACGGGACTTGCTTAAGCCAATCTCCTTCCCGTCGACAAGTCTTGCAAAAACCACCGCCTCGTCTTTATCACTGTTTATTAAAGGCTCTAACTTACTAGAGCGGAAAGACCTTCCACTAGCTAGCAAGTGAATAGACTCAAGTATGCTGGTCTTGCCAGAGCCATTCTCGCCATGAATAATATTTAAGGTTGAAATGGGCTCGATATCCAGGCCATCAATATTGCGAACCGCGTTAACAGAGAGTTTCTCTATAATACTCATAAGTAGACTTGCCGGAGTTGTGTCTTTAGCACCGTATAACTGTCTATAAACGCATCGGCATTACAACATACAAAGCATCACTACCTTCTTCGGCTTCTAGCAACGCACTGCTATTCGGATCTGAAAGCGTAATACGTACCCGCTTACTATTCAGTGTAGAAAGAACATCGATTAGGTAGCTTACATTGAAGCCAATCTCTAGAAGCTCGCCTTCATACTCAACAGAAACAATCTCCTCCGCCTCTTCCTGCTCTGGGTTATTCGCAAGTATCCTCAGCTCTCCGCTAGAAAGTAATAAACGTACACCGCGATACTTCTCATTGGATAGTATAGATGCGCGGGAAAAAGCTTGCCGCAGTTCCTGGCAATTCCCCAGCAGAACCTTGTTTCCGCCCTTTGGAAGAACTCGATTATAATCTGGAAATTTACCGTCTACTAATTTCGAGATGAAGGTAAAGGCCGGCAGACTCGCGCGGATATGATTCTGACCGAAGGTAAGTGATATTTGACCAGAGTCATCTGTCAAAAGACGGGCCATTTCCATGATTCCCTTTCGGGGCAGTATCAGTTTCTGTGGCTCGGAAATAGGGTTGTTCATATCAAGCGTTTCCATGGCTAACCGATGGCCATCTGTAGCAACGACTCGCAAAAAGCCCCGCGCTACTTCAAACAACATACCGTTCAGGTAATAGCGTACATCTTGCTGAGCCATTGCGAAGCTTGTGCTGTCTAACAGCTCGCGTAATTTTTTCTGAGCCATGGTAATAGAAAAAGTATCTGGCTGCTCGTCCACAGCAGGAAAGTCTGAAGCTGGCAGGGTAGTGAGTGTAAACCTACTTCGTCCGGACTTAAGGGTCACCTTACCACCACTTAACGATAGCTCAATAATGGCATCGTCAGAAAGAGACTTGCAAATATCCAAAAGTTTACGTGCCGGAACCGTAACGGCTCCTGATGTATACGCCTGATCAACAGTCACACGACCAACCAATTCCACTTCGAGATCAGTCCCCGTAAGTGATAGCTCACTCTCTTTCAAATCCAAAAGGACATTGGAGAGAACTGGGAGTGTTTGACGCCTCTCGACAACACCACTAACTAATTGCAGGGGCTTTAAAAAAGCCTCACGTGAAATAACAAAATGCATTTCTTTGCTTTCCTTATCTATCTAAGCTGAGATCTTTTAAACCCAAACACTACACCGCACTGAAGTTAACTCGATAGTGATCTGAGCAAATTATCATAGTCTTCTTGTATGTCTATAGAACTACCACGAAGCTTCTTAACCTGCTTGCAAGCATGCATCACGGTTGTATGGTCCCTACCACCAAAGGCATCACCAATTTCTGGCAAGCTGTGATTGGTCAATTCTTTAGAAAGGCACATCGCCACTTGGCGAGGCCTCGCTACTGAGCGATTACGACGTTTTGAGAGCATGTCTGCCATCTTAATCTTGTAGTACTCAGCAACAGAACGCTGAATATTATCGATCGTAACTAACTTATCTTGCAGAGCAAAAAGGTCGCGAAGGGCTTCTTTAATAAGGTCTAAATCAATTTTCTGACCAGTGAAATTGGAGTGCGCTATAACCCGCTTCAGCGCTCCTTCCAACTCTCTAACATTGGATCGAAGGCGCTGCGCTATGAACATAGCAGCATCATTTGGCAAAATGATGTTAGACAGTGCAGCCTTATTCATAAGAATTGCGGCTCTAGTTTCCAGCTCTGGCGGCTCGACAGCAACCGTGAGTCCCCATCCGAACCTAGATTTCAATCGCTCCTCTAGACCGTTAATCTCTTTATGATAGCGATCGCAAGTCAAAATGATCTGCTGCCCGCCTTCAAGCAAGGCATTAAAGGTATGAAAGAATTCTTCTTGGGATCGCTCCTTCCCAGCAAAGAACTGAATATCATCGATCAATAAGGCATCTACGGAGCGATAGAAACGTTTAAATTCATTAATAGCATTCAATTGCAGTGCCGTTACCATGGTAGCAACGAAGGTCTCAGAGTGCAGATAAACAACCTTGGCACCTGGCTTTTTAGCCATCAAATAATTCCCAATCGCATGCATTAAGTGAGTCTTGCCTAACCCCACACCTCCATATATGAAAAGGGGGTTATATGCAAAACCAGGATTTTCTGCTACCTGTATAGCGGCCGCTCTGGCTAGCTGATTAGACTTCCCTTCAACAAAGTTATCGAAAGTATTTTCAACATTTAAGGCACCCCGATGCCTGAGCTTGCCTTCGATAACGGTGTCGACATTGCGCCTTGCCGATTCCATCGACCTACTCGAATTTAAAGCTATTACTGGCGCTGCTATTGCCGGTGCCTTTAGCTGACCATTGGCATTGACCACCTCTCTAATTCTCTCTTTTGGTTTGAGCCCAATTGTAGTTGCTGACCGCGACGCCGCCGTTGCAACTCTCCGAGATGCATCACCACTAAATACTTCCAGTTGGATCTCCAGTGACAACTCGGACGACTCAGTTACAACTTCTGCAATTCGCGGTAAAAACTTTCTTTTTACCCAATCTAGAATAAATCTATTAGGAGCAACGATGCGTAGGACTGACGAATCAAGTTCTACGTGCAGTGGTCTTATCCACGTATTAAATTGTTGGGAGGGTAATTCTGCTTTCAAACAGTCGACACATTCTTGCCAGATCGTTACAGCCACGGTTTTCTTGCCTACATGAGTTATTATTTTTCAAACTAGGCAGCAATTCTATAGGCTCAAGCATGAGTTATCCACTGCCATACAAAGTGAATTTCGTCTTTCACAATAAGATTTAATTTTATACTTATCAACAACCTATATGAATTTTTCTGATAAAATCCGGGTGAAAAAAAACTTCTATTCACAACGATTATGAGTAGTTGTTGGCAATAAAGCTGTGGATAACTTGTTATTAAATTCTGGATGAAGTTGTAGGCGATCGTTTTGGCGAATAATCTACATACGACTGTTCAGTTTTTTCTTCGACCACCTAAGTCGATTCACTCTTCAAACAGTTATAACGTTGCATTTTGGCATTAAAAGCTCTAGAATTCGCGGTCCTGTTTTCGAACCGTTTCGTTCGGTTTGTTATTGAAGAATCGGATGAATTGATATGAAAAGAACATTCCAACCAAGTGTATTAAAGCGAGCTCGAACTCACGGTTTCAGGGCGCGTATGGCAACTAAGGGCGGCCGTCTTGTTATTAAGAGACGCCGTTCTAAAGGACGCGCTAAACTATCAGCATAAGTGTTACTTTCTCTGCTGTTCGATGATTTACTAATCAAATGAGAGGAGAGAAAGAAGCGTGGCTGAGTTCGGCTTTCCTAAAACTTCTCGGCTATTAAACACTACAGACTATAAAGCTGTCTTCGGTAATGCTCAGCTCAAAGTCTCCTGCCACCATTTTTTGGTGCTGGCTAATCGCAATACAAGATCCAGAGCCAGATTAGGTTTGGTTATCGCTAAGAAGAACGTTGCACTAGCTGTCCAGCGAAATCGAATAAAGCGCCAACTGCGAAACACATTTCGACACAATAAAGAGCTGTTGAACAAACTAGACTTAGTTGTGCTGGCTCGCAAAGATGCTGATAAGCTGAACAATAAAGATTTAATCGATACGATCAATTCTTTATGGCAGGACTTACACGCCAAGATGATAAGGACTGCAGCGAAAAACCAGGACGACAGGTAAAAAGCTATCATGCTGGACAAATTACTAATTCGACTTATCAACGCTTACCAGTCTAGTTTGAGTTTGTTCATTGGCAATCAATGCCGCTTTTACCCCACCTGTTCCCAGTACACTAAAGAAGCAATTGAAATTCACGGCTCAATGCGAGGAACTGCACTAGGTATTCGTCGCATCTGCAGCTGCCACCCTTTTCACGAAGGGGGTCATGACCCCGTTCCCGAAAGTTCGGACCACAGGGTCAAAGGACTGAGTAAGTAGACACCATGGATTTAACTAAATACGGCCTCTATACGGCTCTGGCCATTGTCACCTATTTAATGTTGTTGCAGTGGCAGGAAGACTATCCTCCTACTATTGATGACGGCAGTTCATCCCTGGTTGAAATCCCACAGATATCCAGCGCACAAAATAGCACTCAGGGCGGCGATGATCTGCCTAGCAATATTCCAGTAGGCACTCCTGAAGTAATTATAAGTGATGCATCTGATACGCCTACAGTTGGTGCTGTTAGCAATCCAAGTGCTGCCGGCACAACTAACACCGAAGACCTAATTTCTATTCGCACCGATACCTTTGATATTCACATAGACCTCATTGGTGGAGACATTGTTCGTCTCGCATTACCTCTTTATCTGAAGCAGATAGATGTCGCTGATGACCCCTTTGTTCTTCTAGACAACCAGTCTGGCCGCGAGTATGTCGCACAGAGCGGCCTCATCGGAGCAAATGGCGTCGACAGTGATGGTCGTGCTATCTATTCAGCAACATCTACTAGCTACAGCATGGGCGAGTCATCTGATAGCCTGGATGTAGACCTAACCACGACCACCGCCGATGGGGTTGAAGTAATAAAACGCTATAGTTTTAGTCGCAGCAGTTACCTAATTGATATTAGCTTCATCGTTAATAACCGCTCTACCGAAAGCTGGCAGGCCAACGCATTTGGCCAAATCAAACGAGACGCCTTCGATGACCCCAGTGATGCCGGCGGTTTCGGTAGAACCTATCTTGGCTTCGTAACAACTATGGCCGATGACCCCTATATTGAAATCGAGTTCGATGAAATCGATGACAGCGGTAGCGACACAATAGAAACAACGGGCGGCTGGGTGGCTTTTAGCCAACACTACTTTATTACTGCATGGATACCTGATGCAGAGTCGCTTAACCGCATGACCACCAGAAAGAGCGGTGGCAGTCAGTACTATGGAGAATTCACCAGCAGCGCATTTCAAGTTGCCGCGGGTGAGACCGACAATCACAGTATTCAATATTACGCTGGACCGAAAGACCAATACGTTTTAAGAGACATCTCTCCTGGACTTGATAAAACAATCGACTATAGCTTCCTCTGGTTCATAGCCAGCCCCATCTATTGGCTACTCTCAAGAATCAACTCTGTAATTGGCAACTACGGTATTTCGATCGTCTTATTAACCGTCGTAGTTAAGTCTGCTTTCTACAAACTATCAGAAACACAATACCGCTCAATGGCTGGCATGCGAAGACTGATGCCTAAGATGCAGCAGCTCAAAGACAGTTATGGCGACGATAAGATGAAGCTGCAAAAAGCCACCATGGACCTTTATAAAAAGGAGAAGATAAACCCCTTCGGCGGCTGTTTGCCTATGCTCGTGCAGATGCCTGTATTCATAGCACTGTACTGGGTTTTGTTAGAGAGTGTAGAATTAAGGCATGCTCCTTTCATGCTCTGGCTGAATGATCTTTCTGTTCGTGACCCTTTCTTTATATTACCTCTGCTCATGGGTGCCACGATGTATTTACAAACCACCCTCAGTCCGGCACCTGCCGACCCTATGCAGGCTAAGGTGATGAAGATGATGCCCATAATGATGACCTTATTGTTTCTCTGGTTCCCGGCAGGATTAGTTCTGTATTGGTTAACAAACGGTGGCTTGGGCATACTGCAGCAGTGGTACATCACAAGAAAGATCGATGCTGCCTATGCGGCGAAAAAAACCTAGCTCAATCACTGTGATTGGCAGGTTCTCCTAATTTATAGATCTTCTGCCATAAACGTGTTTAGCGATGCCTATGTCTTCTGTGGAAACATCTCAATTAGAAATTGATACTGTCTGCGCTATCGCGACTGCACCGGGGCGCTCAGGTGTTGGTATCGTCAGAGTATCTGGCACTCTTGCTCTTTCTATAAGCGAACAAATCCTCGGTTTTACACCTACACCTAGACACGCCCATTTTTGCAACTTTCTCGATGCCTCCAAGATAACTATAGATCAAGGTGTTGCTCTATTCTTCAGCGCCCCAAATTCCTTCACTGGAGAAGATGTGTTGGAACTACAAGGCCATGGAGGCACCTACGTCCTGCGAGAGTTACTCGATCGAGCCGTACAACTAGGCGCAAGACTCGCGAATCCTGGCGAGTTCTCGGAACGCGCATTTCTGAACAACAAAATAGACTTGCTCCAAGCCGAAGCTATTGCCGACCTGATTGAATCTAATTCAAAACAAGCCGCGAAGTCTGCTCTGCGAACATTACAGGGCGAATTCTCCAATAAAATACTAAACCTGCTACAGCTGTTAATAGAAGCAAGAACACATATTGAGGCTACGATCGATTTCTCAGACGAGGATATAGATTTCGTTAGTGACAATAAGGTCAGAGATTCTCTAAACGCTGTCCTTAAATCGATAGAGGAAACCCTTGCTCAGGCAAAACAAGGCGCTCTTTTGAAAGAAGGGATTAATGTTGTTATCGCGGGTAGGCCGAACGCAGGTAAGTCTAGTCTTTTAAACGCACTCTCAGGCGTAGATAGTGCGATTGTTACAGATATCCCGGGAACCACCAGAGACCTCTTATCTGAAGTGATCACCATAGATGGGCTGCCTGTTCACATTATAGACACTGCCGGTATTCGAATTAGCGATGACGTAGTGGAGAAAGAAGGTTTGAGGCGCGCCCAGTTAGCAATGGAACAAGCTGACCAGGTATTACTAGTAGTGGATAAATCGCAGCCAGAGCAAGATGTGGAAAATCTCTTAGCACCGCTCGTATTATTAACTGATAAGTCAATTAAAGAACTCGAGCATCTGCATAACACCGCGATTGTATTCAACAAGATTGATCTACTAACCAGTGAAGCCCCGAGCCTTTCTACGGTTGTCTATCTCGGTTATTCGATACCTGTCATTAGTCTCTCCGCCAAAAAAAATGTCGGTATGAACTTGCTTAGAGAATATATAAAAGACGCTATCGGTTTTGATGCTAACGAGGAAGGGGTTTTCATAGCACGCCAGAGACATCTGACTGCTCTAAGTAATGCTAAACGGCTCATTGAATCAGCATTAGAGCTTTTAGTAAAAAACGCATCGTTGGAGTTAATCTCAGAAGATCTACGTTTTGCTCAAACACAGCTCGGAGCTATAACTGGTGAATTTACTAGCGATGATCTGTTAGGAGAAATATTCTCCAATTTTTGCGTTGGTAAATAATTCGTAGAAATTGTTGAGAACATGTTACACCGCTTGATAGATGTGTATAAACCGACGTATTTCCGGAATAACAGATGAATTGTTTTGTACCAAATTGGTTCGCTTGCCTGGCAGCTAAAGTAATACATAAAAGCTCACAGGCTATTGTTGCTCTATTCAGTGCTTGTCTACCATCTTTTCATTGTTTTAAGCTGTTGATATGTATTAGCTTAATTTAGATATCAACAGATATCTCTGTAGCTATTAGCTTTAACATTAATACTCTATATATACATATAACTAATACATAGATGTAAATTAATATTAGTAACATATTGATAAAACTGTAACTATTAGTTTAAGAATTAGGCCTTATACTTACTAAGCCATTTAAATCGCACTGTTAATTAGGATTTGGAAAACTGTGGAATACAGTAAAGCATTTGAAGTGATCATCGTTGGTGGAGGACATGCAGGCACAGAGGCAGCTCTGGCTTCTGCACGTCAAGGTGTTTCTACCTTGCTAGTCACCCACAGCATAGAAACCCTCGGTCAGATGTCTTGTAATCCGGCGATTGGTGGCGTTGGTAAGAGTCATCTAGTTAAAGAAATAGATGCCCTTGGCGGAGCTATGGCAAAAGCTGTGGACCTAGCTGGCATACAATTCCGTGTCTTGAACGCAAGTAAAGGGCCTGCGGTGAGAGCTACTCGGGCGCAAGCTGATAGAGTTCTGTACAGGGCAGCAATCCGAGAAATGTTGGAACAACAAGAGAACCTCTCTCTTTTTCAGCAAGGTGTAGACGATCTCCTTATCGAAGGCGGAGCAATCGTCGGGGTCATTACACAAATGGGAATGCTCATCAGAGCACCGAGAGTTGTGTTGACCACTGGCACGTTTTTAGGCGGGAAGATACACATTGGCCTGGAGAACACCTCCGGTGGTAGAGCTGGAGATCCACCCGCAATAGCCCTGGCTAACCGCTTGCGAAAACTGCCCTTTAGGGTCAATCGCCTTAAGACAGGAACGCCGCCACGTATCGATGCCGACTCTGTCGATTTTTCTATGATGCAAGTTCAAGAAGGGGACACACCTCTTCCGGTAATGTCTTATCTGGGAAAACAGTCCGATCACCCTGAACAAATTAATTGTTACATCACTAGCACTAACGAAAAATGCCACGAAGTAATTCGAGCCGGATTAGATCGTTCGCCCATGTACACAGGAGTTATCGAGGGAACAGGGCCGCGTTACTGTCCATCGATCGAAGACAAGGTGATGCGCTTTGCAGATAAATTGTCTCATCAAATCTTTGTTGAACCGGAAGGCTTGAATACAAAAGAGATTTATCCAAACGGTATTTCGACAAGTTTGCCGTTCGATGTGCAATTGGAAATGGTACGTGAAATTAAGGGCTTTGAGAACGCACATATAACACGGCCTGGTTACGCGATTGAATATGACTTCTTCGATCCGAGAGATTTGCATTATTCCCTAGAGACTATATTCGTCAAAGGGCTTTATTTCGCGGGTCAGATCAACGGCACAACTGGATACGAAGAAGCTGGCGCACAGGGACTGATGGCTGGACTGAATGCAGGTCTAGATGCGAGAGGACTTGAGTCCTGGTGTCCGCGAAGAGATGAGGCCTACATCGGCGTGTTAATCGACGACTTAATTACTCTCGGTACGAACGAGCCTTATCGCATGTTTACCAGTCGAGCGGAATACAGGTTAACCCTGCGAGAGGACAATGCGGATCTGCGTCTTACTGAACACGGTAGAAAATTAGGTTTGGTTGATGATGAGCGCTGGGCATTTTACAGCGAGAAGAAAACTCGAATCGAAGAAGAACTGCAATTTTTACGCAGCACCTGGGTGCAGCCCAATACAGATCGAGCTCAGCGTATAAACCGCCTATTAGAAAACCCTATATCTCGCGAATATAGCCTGGCTGATCTGCTGGCTAGGCCTAGAGTAGAGCACGGTCCCTTGATGACTGCGTATAGCGGTGGCATCGATTTTCCTGACAGCACAGTAGAGAGAGTACAAACAGCGATTGAAGCTCAGTCGACACAGCAGGCAGAGATACAGATCAAGTATCAGGGCTACATAGATCGACAGAAAGAAGATATCGAGCGCTTGAAGAAGCAAGAGAGCACAAAGCTGCCTACTGATTTTGACTATCAGCAGATGCAGGGACTTTCAAATGAATTGAAGCAGAAACTATTAGAAGCAAAACCCGAAAATATTGGTCGGGCCTCACGTATTCCCGGCATAACTCCAGCGGCAATATCATTATTGCTAATTTATCTGAAGAAACACCGGGCGATAAATCGCAAGGCTGGTTAGCTCGACGGTGAACTGATGACAGATTTAATCAGAGAGGAGTTACAGAGTGGTATTTCATCACTGTCTCTAAATTGTAACGAAGAAATGCTTTCTTCTTTGCTTGCCTATATCAACATACTCAAGAAATGGAATTCCGCGTACAACCTTCTCGGAGGCAGTGAATTGGATTCGTTGGTATCGAGGCATATTCTCGATAGCCTGTCTATAGACCCTTATTTGGAAGGAAACCTAATAGCAGATATTGGTGCTGGCGCTGGATTGCCGGGAATTCCTTTAGCGATCTTGAATCCGGGAAAAAAATTCGTGTTGATTGACTCAAATGGCAAGAAAACACGGTTCATGTTCCAAGCAAAAATTCAGCTGGGCTTGGATAATATCGCTATCGAAAATTCTCGAATAGAGCACTATCAAAGCATCCAGCAAATTGATATGGTGATATGTCGAGCGTTCTCTACACTAGTCGATGCCTTGACTATGCTGCAGCCAATATTTTCCGTCGAGTGTAAATTATTGGCTATGAAGGGGCATTTTCCCGATGAAGAAATAGCGCGATTGCCAGATGGTTTCGAACTATCGAAAGCTATTAAATTAAATGTGCCTGGCAGTAAATCACAGCGCCATCTGATCGAGGTAAAGCGAACAAGGCAGGGAAGTTGAATTTCAATACTTGAGCACAGTCGACCGAATAATTAGGAAGAATTTGATACAATGTTTGCGAGCCACAGCTAAGCACAGCAGCTTAGGATAGAAGTTAAGATTAAAAGCTAGGAATAAACCAGTGGCCAAAGTTCTCGCAATAGCAAATCAGAAAGGCGGTGTAGGTAAGACTACGACTTCTGTGAATCTTGCTGCGTCGTTAAAATTCACTCGAAAAAATGTGCTACTGATCGATCTGGACCCACAAGGCAATGCCACTATGGGTAGCGGAGTCGACAAGTCCTCATTGGAGACATCAATATATGATGTGCTGATGCAGTATGCGGAATTTGATGAGGTTGTCCAACGACCCGAAGCTTCTGGATACGATTTGCTGCCGGCAAATGGCGATCTGGTTGCGGCTGAAGTAGAGCTAATAAACGAAGATAACCGCGAACGTCGACTCCGCCAAATTATTGAACAAGTTCGTCACCGTTATGACTACATAGTCATTGATTGTCCCCCTTCATTAAATATGTTGACAATTAACGCGATGGTCGCTGCTGACGGCGTGGTTATACCAATGCAGTGTGAATACTATGCCCTTGAGGGCTTATCGGCATTGATGGATACGATTAATGCAATACGTGATAGCTTGAATCCTGACTTAAAGATCGAAGGAATCGTGCGCACCATGTATGATCCCCGGAACAAACTGACTTCAGAAGTGAATGGCCAGCTAATTAGCTTTTTTGGAGACGCTGTCTACCGGACAGTCGTACCGAGAAATGTTCGTCTAGCCGAGGCCCCTAGCTACGGCAAGCCAGTTCTGAATTACGACAAGCAGTCCCGAGGAGCAATTGCTTATCTTGCCTTGGCCGGGGAAGTATTGAGACGCAACGATGAAGCAGCCGCAAGAGCCGCTGTTTAGCTGTAATTACACTTTTTTTAAATCTTATGAAACCAGGGAAAAAACCCATTTACCTGAGCCCGAATGCAAGATGACTAGTAAGAGAAAACTTGGTAAAGGTTTAGACGCACTGCTTTCCAAGGGCAGCACAGAGACAATGGCAAGCCTCCTTGGTAAGCCCAAAGAACGCGCAATGCAGTCACCACAAGCTGCTGAAAAAGACGGCGATCTCAAAAATATCCCTATTGAGCTAATTCAGCGTGGTAAATACCAACCGCGAACCGATATGCACGAAGAGGCTTTAGGAGAGCTAGCCGCCTCCATTGGAGCTCAGGGCGTGATGCAGCCAATTGTTGTGCGCCCCATATCATCAGACAAATACGAGATTATAGCCGGCGAACGACGCTGGAGAGCCTCTCAGATGGCCGGTATAGACACTATACCGGCGATTATCAAGGTAGTCGGCGATGAGGCTGCAATTGCCATGTCGCTGATCGAGAATATTCAGCGAGAAAATCTCAACCCCATCGAAGAGGCGATGGCGCTTAAGCGCCTGCAGGATGAATTTGAGTTGACTCAACAAGAGGTGGCTGATGCGGTAGGTAAATCTAGGGCAACCGTGACCAACCTAATGCGCTTGATTGGCCTGAGCATCGATGTTCGTCGAATGTTGGAGCATGGGGATCTGGAAATGGGCCACGCTAGGGCCCTGCTGTCACTTCCGAATACTCAACAATCCGAGGCTGCTAGGTCCGTAGTAGGTAAAGGGTTGTCCGTACGTCAGACAGAGTCTCTGGTTCGCCGGCTGATAGCTGAGGCAGGTTCAACTGGTAGCGCGACCACCAAGCTGGTGGATCCCGACATCAATAATCTAGAAGAGAGCCTAGCTAGCAAGCTGGGCGCTAAGGTATTGATCCAGCATACTGCCAAGGGCAAGGGTCGACTTGTTGTAAAATACAATTCCCTAGACGAACTAGACGGCATTCTCTCTCACATTAATTGATAATCCAGCGTAGTTGATTAGGTACTATAAAGTCCCTATAATGCGCGTGCTTTGGTGATCACCGCTGTAATTTTTTAGGTGTTTGTGGCAAGTGCCGATGGAGTGCGAAGTTGAAAAGCTAAGCCAAAATGTCTAATTTAAAGGCCCCGCCGGTATACAAAGTAACTATTGCGCAACTTGTAGTAACTATCTTTATAGCATTAGCTTCTCTGCTAATTTCAGACGTAGTTTTAGCCTACTCATTACTAGTAGGCGGTTTGATAAGTGCATTGCCAAACAGTTATTTTGTGTTACATGCCTATCGTTATCAAGGGGCGAGGAATGCGCAAAATGTTGTGAAAGGCTTTATTCGTGGAGAGCTTGGTAAGATCATCATGACAGTGATGTTATTTGCGCTTAGCTTCACACTGATCACCAGCTTAAAGGAATTAGCTTTAATACTTGGGTTTACACTGGTCCATTTTGTAGGCGTAGTAATGTCGGGGCTCATTGGTTACGTCCCCACACATAAAAAACATAAGCACAAAACGTAACTTTCGATAAGTATAGAGAGTATAGATGGCAGAATTAGCAGATGCGGCACACGCAGCCGCTGGGCATGGCGCAGAAGGCCAGACTGTTCAGGAATACATCACCCACCATTTGTCCTACTTGACCTACGGTAAATTTCCAGACGGTCACTGGGGCCTTGCTCATACGCCTGAGGAAGCAGTCTCAATGGGCTTTATGTCGATACACGTCGATACAATGGGCTGGTCTTTGTTCATCGGTGCCGCCTTCTTATTCTTCTTCCGCTATATCGGTTTGCGCGCAACATCCGACGTGCCAAGTGGCATTCAGAACTTTGTTGAGAGCATCTTCGAATTCGTAGAATCCCAAGTTAACTCGGGCTTTAACTATAAGAACCCTCATGTAGGCCCACTGTGTTTGACGGTCTTTGTCTGGATAATATTGATGAACACTATGGACCTTGTGCCGGTAGATTGGTTGCCAGAGATCGCGATGGCGGTAGGTGGCCTTTGGGGTTTGGAGCATATGTCCTTTAAGGTCGTGCCGACAACAGACCCGAACATCACCATGGGTATGTCGATCAGCGTCTTCTTTCTTATTCTTTACTATAGTGTTAAGAGTAAGGGTTTTGGCGGCTTCTTAAGTGAACTCGCCTTTCATCCGTTCGGCAAATGGATGCTGCCGTTTAACCTTATTATTGAGATACCTACCTTGTTTGCTAAGCCAGTTTCACTGGGGCTGCGATTGTTTGGAAATATGTATGCGGGGGAATTGTTGTTCTTGCTCATTTCTGGGCTTCTGGGTGTTTATCAGTTGCCCGCACACTTTGTTTGGGCTGTGTTTCACTTATTGGTGGTGCCGCTGCAGGCATTCGTTTTCATGATGCTAACGATTGTGTATTTGAATGCGGCACATGAGCCGGCACATGGTGACCACTAATACAAATTTGTACATTTTATTAAGATTGATCTGAACTAAAGAAAACTTGGAGGAAAAGATGGAATTGATATTAGCGAATACGGTATTGGGCGTACTGCTTGTACTGGGAATGGGCGCACTGGGAACCGCGATTGGCTTCGGTATTTTAGGAGGCAAATTCCTAGAAGGGTCTGCACGTCAGCCGGAGTTAGCTCCTAAATTACAGGCTAGCATGTTCTTGGTAGCCGGCCTTATCGACGCGGTAACTATGATCGGTATTGGTATCGGTATGTGGTTTACCTTTGCCAACCCTTACCTAGGTCAGTTAGCAGGCTAAGACAGACACCTAATAGCGGGAGGTCGCGGTGGATATTACATTAACTATTATCGGGCAATCGGTAGCGTTCTTCGTTTTCTGGTGGTTCTGCGCGAAATATGTCTGGCCTCTATTCATGAATGTTATGGAAGAACGCCGACAGAAAATTGCACACGGTTTAGAGGCAGCAGCTCGAGCTGAGAAGGACCTGGAACTGGCGCAGGCTAAGTCTACGGACCAGCTGAAAGTAGCGAAGGTTGAGGCAGCTGGCATTATCGATCTTGCGAACAAGCGCGGTGCACAGATTGTCGACGAAGCAAAAGATAAAGCCAAAGAAGAGGCCCAGCGAATTATTGCTGGCGCTCAGGCCGATATTGAACAGGAAGTGAATAGAGCGAAAGAAGCTCTCCGCGCTCAAGTATCTGCGATAGCAATTGCTGGTGCCGAGAAGATCCTGGAAGGCTCAATCAATCAAGCCGCCAATGAAGATATGTTACACAAATTAGCTTCCGAGCTTTGAGAAACTAGACAGTGGCAGAACCAATCACATTAGCAAGACCCTATGCCAAGGCGGCTTTTGAAACTGCTTTGCAGGATGGCGCGCTGGATAAATGGTCCAGCATGATCGCTTTATCTGCAGCCGTAGCGGATCAATCTGAAGTGAGTGGCATACTAAGTTCCCCATCGCTATCATCGAGCCAAATCGCCGACGCCTTTATTGGCGTGTGCGGAGATGAACTCGACGAGAAAGGGAAGAATTTTGTATCCCTACTCGCTGATAATAAGCGTCTAGTGTTGCTGCCAGAAATTTCTTCACTGTTTGAGGCATTGAAAGCACAACAGGAAATGTCGGTCGATGTTGAGATCACAACAGCTTTTGAAATTAGTTCAGATGTTTCAAACAAGCTGGCGAATGCTCTCAAAGATCGCCTTAAGCGAGAAATATTATTGACTACAAATGTCGACCAAAGCTTGATCGGCGGTGCGGTAATTAGAGCGGGTGACAATGTCATCGACAGCTCAGTACGCGGAAAGTTATCTAAATTAGCTGAATCAATGAATTCCTGAGCAGGTCAGGAACAAGGAAATAAGCATGCAACAACTGAATCCATCCGAAATCAGTGACATTATTAAGCAGCGGATCGACAAGCTCGATGTGTCTGTTGAGTCAAAAAATGAAGGTACCATCGTCAGCGTATCTGACGGCATTATTCGTATCCATGGCCTAGCCGATGTGATGTATGGTGAAATGATCGAGTTCGAGGGTGGTGTATACGGAATGGCGCTTAACCTTGAGCGCGACTCTGTAGGCGCGATTGTTTTAGGCGATTATCTCTCGCTGCGCGAAGGTCAAACTTGTCGCTGTACAAAGAGAATTTTAGAAGTCCCAGTTGGCCCTGAATTAGAAGGGCGCGTTGTTGATGCGCTAGGCAAGCCTATTGATGGCAAGGGCCCAGTTGAAACAACTATGACCGACGCGGTTGAAAAAGTAGCGCCCGGCGTAATCGAAAGACAGTCAGTTGACGAGCCTGTACAGACAGGATTGAAATCAATTGACTCTATGGTTCCAATCGGAAGGGGTCAGCGTGAACTCATTATTGGTGACCGTGAAGTAGGAAAGACAGCGGTAGCGATCGACGCGATCATCAATCAGAAAGGTAAGAATGTTAAGTGTGTCTACGTAGCGATAGGTCAGAAAGCCTCATCTGTAGCTAACGTGGTAAATCGCCTGGAAGAGCACGGCGCCATGGAATACACGATCGTCGTAGCAGCGACAGCATCCGATCCAGCATCTATGCAATTCATAGCGCCCTACTCAGGCTGCACGATGGGCGAATACTACCGTGATCGCGGTCAAGACGCATTGATTGTCTATGATGACCTGACTAAGCAAGCCTGGGCCTATAGGCAGATTTCCTTATTACTAAGAAGACCGCCAGGCCGTGAAGCCTACCCCGGAGATGTTTTCTACTTACATTCACGTCTTTTGGAGCGGTCATCGAAAGTGAACGTTAACTATGTGGAGAAGTTTACTAACGGTGAAGTGAAAGGGAAGACAGGTTCTTTGACGGCATTGCCAATAATCGAGACACAGGCTGGTGACGTTTCGGCGTTTGTGCCAACCAACGTAATTTCGATTACAGATGGCCAGATATTTTTGGAAACAGACCTATTTAACTCAGGCATTCGTCCTGCGATGAACCCGGGTGTCTCTGTTTCGCGTGTGGGTGGTGCTGCGCAAACTAAGATTATTAAGAAGTTAGGCGGCGGTGTCCGTATCGCGCTAGCTCAATATCGTGAATTAGCCGCCTTTGCTGCTTTCGCTTCTGATCTTGATGATGCGACTCGAGCACAGTTAGAGCACGGTCAGCGTGTGACAGAATTGATGAAGCAGAAGCAATATACGCCAATGTCGATTGCGGAAATGGGCATCTCTATCTACGCGGCGAACGAAGGCTTTCTGACAGATATTGAGTTGAATAAGATATTGGATTTTGAAGCAGGCCTGCTGTCTTACATGAATAGCGAGCATGCTGAACTGATCAAAAAAATCAACGATACCGGCGACTACAACGACGACATCGGCGCGCAGTTCAAAGCTGCAATTGAAAAGTTCAAGTCCACACAGACTTGGTAGTCGGGAAGGCAAAATAATTCAGAGGCTTTAAGGAATGGCTGGCGGAAAAGAAATACGCACCAAGATTTCGAGTATTAAAAGTACTCAGAGTCTCACCGGCGCGATGGAAATGGTGGCGGCAAGTAAAATGCGTAAAGCTCAGGAGCGCATGACACTTGGTAAGCCCTATGCGCATCGTATCCGTTCGGTAATCGGCCACATCGCCAACGCAACACCGGAATACAAGCACGCTTATTTCGAGACCAGAGACGTAAAGCGTGTTGGTTATATAATTGTTTCTTCAGACCGCGGTCTTTGCGGCGGCTTAAATATCAATGTATTTAAAGCAGCAGTTGCTTCGATGAAAGAGTTTAATGACGACAATGTTGAGATTGACTTTTGTGTGATTGGTAAGAAGGCTGCACGCTTTTTTAACAACTACGGCGGCAATGTGGTTGCTGCGGTTGATAGCATCGGTGATGCGCCGGAGGTAGCCGATGTGATTGGTTCCGTCCGGGTTATGCTGGAAAAATTCGACAATAATGATATTGATCAGTTGATGGTTGTTAGTAATAACTTCATTAACACCATGACGCAGCAGCCGACTATCGATCAGTTGCTGCCATTGCTTCCTTCCGAAGATGAAGAGATGCAACATCATTGGGATTATTTGTATGAGCCCGATGCGAGAGAGTTGCTAGATGGTTTGTTACTGAGATATATCGAATCACAAGTTTTTCAGGCGGTAGTTGAGAATAATGCTTGTGAGCAAGCCGCAAGAATGGTTGCAATGAAGAGCGCAACTGATAACGCTGGCGATATTATTGAAGACCTAGAGTTGGTTTATAACAAAGCTCGACAAGCAGCAATTACTCAAGAGCTATCTGAGATAGCTGGCGGGGCTGCGGCAGTATAGTTAACAGAAATTAGCGGCACTGGTCTTCCATATTCAGCTAGTGCCATTAACAAGAAGTTTAGATAAAAAATTAAGAGATTGAGGAACCGGACATGAGTAGCGGCCGAATCGTACAAATCATTGGCGCTGTAATCGACGTAGAATTTGGACGCGATGGAGTGCCTTCTATATACGACGCACTAGAAGTCAGCAATACAGACATCGTGTTAGAAGTGCAGCAGCAACTAGGTGATGGAGTGGTGAGAACTATTGCGCTTGGTAGTACTGAGGGCCTGAGTCGTGGGCTTGAGGTTGCAGATACCGGTGCTCCTGTTTCTGTACCAGTCGGTATTGAAACACTCGGTCGCATCATGAATGTACTGGGCCGACCAATCGACGAGCGTGGACCTATCGGTGAGAAGAAGCGTATGCCGATTCACCGCAAGGCGCCCACTTATGAAGAGTTGGCTAGCTCTAATGAATTGTTGGAAACAGGCATCAAGGTAATTGACCTGATCTGTCCTTTTGCAAAGGGCAGCAAGGTTGGTCTTTTCGGTGGTGCGGGTGTGGGCAAGACGGTAAACATGTTAGAGCTCATTAACAACATTGCAACAGAGCACAGTGGCTTGTCAGTGTTCGCCGGTGTTGGTGAGCGTACTCGTGAAGGAAACGATTTCTATCATGAAATGCAGGAATCAAATGTAATCGACCTAGAAGGCGAGTCTAAAGTAGCGATGGTCTACGGTCAGATGAATGAGCCTCCTGGAAATAGACTGCGTGTTGCTCTAAGCGGACTCACCATGGCAGAAGACTTCCGTGATGAAGGCCGTGACGTACTTTTGTTTATCGATAATATTTATCGTTACACGCTTGCGGGCACAGAAGTATCAGCACTACTTGGCCGCATGCCATCAGCAGTGGGTTATCAGCCCACACTTGCGGAAGAAATGGGTGCCCTTCAAGAAAGAATCACATCTACAAAAGATGGCTCTATCACGTCGATCCAAGCGGTATACGTACCAGCGGATGACTTGACTGATCCATCACCAGCAACAACCTTTGCTCACTTGGATGCGAAAGTTGTATTATCTCGTGATATCGCTTCATTGGGTATTTACCCGGCGGTGGATCCATTGGATTCTACTTCGCGTCAGCTAGATCCACTGGTTATTGGTAACGAGCATTACGACACGGCGAATGGCGTGCAAACGGTTCTGCAGCGTTATAAAGAATTGAAAGACATCATCGCTATCTTGGGCATGGACGAATTGTCCGACGAAGATAAGCAGACAGTTGGTCGTGCGAGACGGATTTCGCAATTTTTATCGCAGCCATTCACTGTGGCGGAAGTTTTTACCAATGCCCCGGGCAAATACGTTTCTCTCAAAGACACCATTGCTGGTTTTAAAGGCATCTTGGCGGGTGAGTATGACTATCTCCCAGAGCAAGCATTTAGCATGGTAGGCTCTATTGAAGAAGCGATCGCTAAAGCGGAAACTTTAAAGTAATCTGCCCCTTTGTCTCTAAAGACAAGAACGAGTAATTAGATATGGCTATGACAATGCACTGCGACATCGTAAGCGCCGAGAAGAGTGTTTTCTCGGGCCTTGTTGAGATGATTGTAGCAGCAGGGTCTCTTGGAGATCTTGGTATTGCTCCTGGGCACGCGCCCTTGTTGACCGCATTAATCCCAGGGCCGGTTAAATTAACACTCCAAAACGGGGAAGAAGAAGTTTTCTATGTGTCTGGTGGGTTTTTGGAAGTTCAGCCAGGTGCGGTTACTCTGCTGAGTGATACTGCGCTTAGAGCTGACGATTTAGATGAGGCGGCGGCGCAGCAAGCAGTGGAAGATGCCGAAAAGGCTATAGCGAATCAGGGTGCGGAGTTTGATTACTCGATTGCCGCTGCTCAGTTGGCCGAGGCAGCGGCCCAGCTGCGTGCTCTCCGGAAGATTAAGGGGTAGCAGTCAGCCAAATTGGTATGACGAAAACCTAAAAAGGTGGCATGAGCTACCTTTTTTTTTGTTATTCTTTTGGCCTAGACTCATTATCTCGATCGATTAGATCCTAATCCAAACAAGCATTCATCGAATTTGACTCCTATGAACGGATTAAATATGAATTTAGATATCGTCATTCTTGCAGCGGGTCGCGGTACAAGAATGAATTCAAAGATTCCTAAAGTATTACATCAGATAGGCGGCAGTTCGATGCTTAGTCACGTTCTCAATACTGCTCAGAAGTTAAAGCCCGAGAGGATCCATATTGTTGTTGGATATGGAGCGGAGCAGATCAAAACCGAATTCAGCCATGACACTGAGCTGCAGTGGGCTCTGCAAGAAGAGCAGCTCGGCACTGGCCATGCTGTTATGCAGGCTATGCCGATTATCGATATAGAAAAGCCTCAAAAGCTCGTTTTGGTTTTGTATGGCGATGTACCACTTACCAGTTTTTCGACCCTAAGCAAATTAGTCCAGCAAGCGAACGAAAATACACTTTGCCTACTCACCCTTGTCACTGAAAACCCGAAAGGTCTTGGGCGAATTATCCGAAGTGGCTTGAATGAAGTAATAGCAATCGCCGAGGAAAAGGATGCCAACGACGATCAGAAAAAAATAAAGGAGATCAATACTGGCATCATGATCATTCCAGCGAATAAGCTAAATACGTGGCTGAGCAGGCTGGGAAATGATAATGCACAGGGAGAGTACTATCTGACCGATGTAGTTGCGATGGCGGCAGCTGACGGTGACTGCTCCATCTGTTCGATGGTTATTGATGATGATAATGAAGTACAAGGTGTAAACGACAAGGCACAATTAGCCGGCCTAGAGAGAAAATTCCAAATGAACAAAGCCGAACAACTTCTAAAAGCTGGAGTTCTATTGCGCGACCCATTACGCATCGACATTCGCGGTGAAATCAAAACGGGTAGCGATGTAGAGATTGATATAAACGCTATATTTGAGGGTCACGTGATTTTGGGCAATGGCGTTAAGGTCGGTCCTAACGTTGTCATTAGAGACAGTAAAATAGCCGACAATGTTAATATACTTCAGGGTACGAACATAGATGGTGCAGAGATTGGAGAGGACACAACTGTTGGCCCTTACGCTAGAATTAGACCTGGTACTATTTTGAAAGAGAACATCAAGATTGGAAACTTTGTCGAAACTAAAAATGCAGTTATTGGCAAAGGCTCGAAGGCCGGCCATCTAGCCTACATCGGTGACGCCGTGATTGGTGAGAATGTAAACATTGGGGCAGGCACAATTTTTTGTAACTACGATGGACTTAATAAACACAAGACGATCATTGGCGATAATGTCTTCGTGGGATCGAATAGCGTTTTAGTTGCGCCAGTTACTCTCGCCGACAATACATTTGTTGCGGCTGGTTCTTCGATAAACAATGACGTGCCTGCTAACAGTCTAGCGGTGGCAAGAGGGAAACAAAGAAATATTATAGGCTGGAAGCGACCAACTAAAAAATTGAACTAGCCCAATTCTAATTAGAATCGATATCACGAAGAGCCCGCTGGCTCTTCTGCAATTTCTTTAGATGGTCCTTCAACAAGGGTTTGCGATGCCTAGCGACACCAGTTGCTAGTACATCGATTACCACCAGATGTGCGATGCGCGAAGATACTGGCGCGAACGCCTGGTGTTCCTCTTTCATATTCACATAAATAGGTAGACTGCATTGTTCACTCAGCGGAGTGTTCTGGGGCGCTACACCAATAACCGTAGCACCTGCTTGTCGGGCCAGGCTCACACTCTCCAGCAGGGCGCGGGTTTGCCCCGATTGAGATATAGCCACCACAACATCGTCAGCGCCTAGTGAAATCGCTGACATCTGCTGAATGTGCGGGTCTGTATAAGCTGCAGATGATAGCTGCAAGCGGAAGAATTTGTGTTGCGCGTCGGCTGCGACAGAGCCAGAAGCGCCGAAGCCGTAGAATTCAACGCGATTGGCGTTGTTAATGGTATTGATCGCTGTTTTCAACACTTCAGGGTCTAGCTGATCCCTAACCGTCAAAAGAGAGCCCACCGTTGTATCGAAAACCTTATTGCGTAGGTCTTCGACTGTGTCCTTATCATCTACCGCGAATTGGGTATAGACACCGCCTAAACCTAGCTGCTGGGCAAGCTGTAGCTTGAAGGAGAGGAAGCCATCGAAGCCAATAGCCCGGCAGAAGCGAATCACGGTGGGCTCGCTGACATCGGAATTGGCCGCGAGATCGACGATGCGCATCTTGATAACGTCATTGGCATGCTGCAGTACGTAGCTTGCTACTTTAGCTTCGGACTTGCGCATTACAGAACTGCTGTCAGCTATTCGTCGTATAAGATTGGGTGAATGCACTTTTTGACCGCCTAGTTTTCTAACACTGCCATCAGTCTTGAGTTAGGCTTTACATGCTACTCAATTTGTCAGGTTACCGCAGCTATTAGTATCGTGAAAACTCACTCCGATCAAACACTAAATTACTCTCAAATCTCCGTACTACGACGTTTCGAGGTAACATGTAGCCTATGCAAGTGCTCGATCTAAAATTTGTGGATTCAATCGCTACAATTGGTGCAGAGGACTGGAATAGTCTGGTTGGAATAGAGAACCCATTTACTCGCTATGAATTTCTATGGGCTCTAGAGAAGACTGGCTGTACTACCCAGACGACCGGTTGGCAACCACATCATGTGGCTGTCTACAGTGGCCGTGCGGGTGCCGAATCGCGTCAGTTAGTCGCTGTTATGCCGCTCTATCAAAAAACTAACTCTTACGGCGAATACGTTTTCGACTGGGCTTGGGCGAGCGCTTATCAGAACTATGGTCTTAACTATTACCCGAAGTTTGTCAGCGCAGTACCGTTCACTCCTAGCCATGGTGCACGGCTATTTACAGATAACTCAGTGAGAAGAGATGACATCGCCAAATTGGTTTTCGATGAGCTGAAGAGTAAGCTGGAATCTATAAAAGCGTCTTCTTGGCATATTCTTTTTCCAACAGAGGAGGAAAACAAGCTGTTTGAGGCACTTGGGATTCCAGTGAGAACTGCCTGCCAGTTTCACTGGTTCAATCGTGACTACTCAAGCTTCGATGACTTTTTAGCGACGCTTAATTCGCGTAAAAGGAAAAACATAAGAAGAGAGCGGCAGAAGGTTGCAGAGAGGGGCACGAGATTTGAAACGCTCAACGGAGATGATATTTCCCCCAAGTCTTGGAATACGTTCTATCAATTCTATCAAAGCACATACATGATGCGGGGTATGCAGGGATATCTGAGTCAAGATTTCTTTGCCGAGCTAGCACGGCTAATGCCAGAACAATTATTCATGATAGTTGCGCTAGATGGAGATAAGATGATCGCTGCAGCTCTCTTCTTCAGAAACAATAAGAAGGTTTTTGGAAGGTACTGGGGTAGTGCACAAGACTATGAATTTCTACATTTCGAAACGTGCTACTACCAAGGCCAGGAATACTGCATTGAGCACAACTTGCAAAGTTTCGATTCAGGCGCTCAAGGGGAGCATAAGATTCAAAGAGGCTTCGAGCCAATAACGACCTATTCAAATCATTGGATTGCTAATGAAGGATTTGCTCAAGCAATAAATAAATTTCTTGATGAAGAGCGACTTCACATCGAAAAATACCAGACAGAAGCAGGTGCGCTCCTACCATTCAAAAAAGACCCTTAACCAACGACTAACTAATTCAAGTCGTCAATCTAGATGCGGATCAAACGAAATTTAATGCTCTAACACAAAAACAAGAAGTAACCTCATATGACGGATACATTCGATCTCACGCCAGTCTTAGAAGGCTCCCTGGTAATTGTTCGCCCGATCGAAGAATGTGATTGGGAGGGCATGTTTTCGGCGGCAGCAAACCCAAAAGTTTGGGAATTTCACCCCGTGACTGAACGCTATAAAGAGCCGGTGTTTCGTGCTTTCTTCGATGGCGCGATCGCTAGCGGTAGCGCTTTCACTTTTGTTGACAGTGAGACCAATAGAATAATAGGATCAAGCCGCTTCAATGGTCTTGATGAAGAGTTAGGCGAGGTTGAAATAGGGTGGACGTTTCTAGATTATGATTTCTGGGGGGGTAACTACAATGCCGAGATCAAGAAACTCATGTTGGACCATGCTTTTAAATTCGTAGACACGGTTGTATTTTGGGTGGGTGATAAGAATATTGTCTCTATGCGTGCTATGGAGAAGATTGGCGGAGTGAAGCGAGATCAGATGATTGATAGAGTTCTAAGCGGAATCAGCTACCCTCATATTATTTATGAAATTCGAAAAGCCGATACAATATTAATTTCAGGTAAATAAAAAGGCTTCTTACTCAGAATGGGTAAGAAGCCTTTTCGATTTTTGGATGGCGTGAACTTATTGTTGCTTCATTGCCCCTTCCGCTTCCTGGCGCCTAGCGCCGGCCAAGATACCGGGCATTGCGTAGTTGCCCTCATGACAAGCATATTCGTAAAGAGGACCCTCGGTTTCGTGATAACTCAGTTCCGCAGTCCATGCCTGACTGTAAAGATTGGGGTCTTCCACGGTAAATTGGTAGATAATTTCGGCATCAGAATAACGACTAAACCGTTCAGTAAATTTTCCTTCTGGCGAAATCGGAATAGAGCTCTGTGACATTTGCAACGGGCTGATGTTGATCGTTTCTACAATTAGGGCGTCACCTTCGTACCAGCCGCGAGAATCACCAAACCAAGGTGAGTGACTTTTCGGCCGGGTATTTGCTCTGGCTTTTTCTGCAGAATCGAAAAGAGGTATGATGCGAGCATCATGCGCCATCTCAACGCTAATTACTATATAGTCATCAGTTTGCACGAATTGATAAGTGCTGTTGTACAGTGTTCCTAACATGCCGGGACCTGCAGTATTACCGAATCCGATTAGGCAGCGTTCGGCAATGGGTATTGCCTCTGGCCCTGATGTATCACCAACCCCGGTGAGATAGCGTGCGCCGAAATTCGTTCTATTCAAATTGTATGTTGGATTTTCCAATCGAGGAATTTGGCCATTCTCTGGGTTTACGATTAAAGAGGTTCTGAATTCGCCCTTTACCAATGCCAAAGTGGAGCCTGGATCGGTCCAAAATAGATTATAACCACGCAGTCCGAAATCTTGACCGCCAACGGGTGGTGCTCCAGTTTCTGGATCGATAGCCGGCCCTGCTTCTACATTTTCTGCCGAGATGCCGGCTATGCTCATGCTCGCCACAATTTTTTCTGCTTCGTCGCCAGTCACGACCAGTGTCTCAAGCCCGCGGGGGCGCGTTAGGCTGGTTCTGGAGGCGTTGGTCCAAATACCACCCAGTTGCGGTATCACCTGATTCTGAGCCATGCTTAAGGGCGAGAGCAAGGACACGGACGTACCCGCAATCACTATGCTGAGGATAAGTTTTCGTAATTTTGACATGGTTGTTCTCCCAATTTCTGCGCCATTAGTTTTGGCAACGTTCGAATTCATCTCTGCGGAATCATGATAATGGAATTAGCGGCAAAATACGGCATAAACAGGCCTTGCACTTGGCAAGAGGATTCCAGCCGCGGCAACGGAGAGCCTCATTAAATCGCGTTTAGAAATGTCGTGAGGTTATTGCAAAAGAGTACCAGTCATCGACGCAGAGCCAAGGTGGCTCTGAGGTACTGGAAGATTTGTTGCCCTCACGTTTCTCGATTAGTACTTATAAAAAATAGTATAACTTATACTTGGCAAATACTACTTAGGTTTCTTCCAGACTAGAAGTTGATTGTTGGCCGGCATAGCATTGTCTTCGATGAGGGTTAAGTTGGCTTTAGTCGCTAAATCACTTACCCATTCAAAATCCCGAATACCACTTGCCGGATCTCTATCTTTCAACAAGCGGTCGAAGCCTTCATTGCTTTCAGACGTAAATCTACCGGCGTATTTGAAGGGGCCGTATACGACTAGTGTTCCATTGGCTTGTAGAACTTTCCCTGTTCCCTTGAAGAAATTCTCAACAGAATCGGCAGACATAATGTGTAAGCTGTTAGCGCTAAAAATTGCAGTAGGCTTGTCGCTATTCCAACAAGGGTGATTTACATCGATGGCTATGGCCTCAGGAAGGTTTGCGAGCTTAGCATGAGCAAGGCGCAGGTTGAGATTATCTAGGTTGCTGGGGATATCAGAGGACTGCCAATGAAGATTTGGCAGGTTCGCCGCGAAATGAACGCAGTGCTGACCGGTGCCGCCGGCTAGCTCAAGCACTTGGTCGCCATCTTTAAGATACCGTTCAAGTATTTCCAGAATAACCTGTTTATTATTCTCGCAGGCTTGGCTAAAGGGCAGTTCATTCATAGAATTACTGGGGGTCACGCAGAAAGACTGGCTGCGTTGGTGTCGAATTCTCTTCGCTATAGCGGTAGCCCTCTGCGTCAAAATCCTTAAGCTTTTCAGGATTCTTAATTCTGTTTTGAATAATGTAGGCTGTCATGTAGCCGCGGGCTTTCTTTGCAAAGAAACTCACTATCTTGTATTTCCCATTCGAGAAATCTTTGAACACCGGGGAAATAATTTCAGCGTTAAGCGATTTTGGTTTGATTGCGCTGAAGTATTCTATTGAAGCGAGATTTACCAATACTGGTTTTTTGTCTTTCTCTAATAATTCGTTGAGGTTTTCAGTAAGCTGGCCATCCCAAAATTCGTAGAGGTTCTTACCTTTCTTGTTTTTGAACTTGGACCCCATCTCAAGCCTATAAGGCTGCATCAAATCCAGAGGTCGAAGCAGGCCGTACAGCCCAGACAAAATCCGTAAATGATTTTGTGCGAAGTTCAGATCCGCTATTGAGAATTTTCCCGCTTCTAGACCGATATAAACGTCTCCCTTGAAGGCAAAAATGGCTTGCTTGGAATTCTTCAAATCGAAAGGTGTATGCCAGTTTGCGAACCGCATATGGTTGAGTTCGCCCAAGTCGCTGCTGATATTCATAAGCTCGGAGAAATCTTCCGGGCTTAGCTTCCGCAATTGATCCACAAGCTGTGTGGACTCTGCGAGATATTGTGGATCAGTAAACTTCCGTGTGGGAGCCTTAGTTTCGAAGTCGAGAGACTTGGCGGGCGATACTACAATTAGCATGATTTGATTACTCGTCTATTTAATCGAATATTGGTTAAACGGATAAGGGCTATTCCTGATCTTCGAATTCCGACCACCACTCTAGCGCGGTCGTGCCGTCTTCGGGATCGTAAACGTTTCCATAATACCAAACTGTGTCAGAATAATCTTTGCAGATAGTGCTCAATAGCTCCTCGATGACTTGGAAGCCGATGGAAAAATGTATGCTGTAAACCAATGCGCGATCGGTTTGCTTGTCTAAGCTGCCCCCAAGCTTTTCAATCCTTCCCGTAAGGCTTTCTGCCAATATATCTAGTTGATGTTGGCGGAAGACGCGAATGGATAGATTTCCGCTGCGACGCAGCAACCTATATTCTGCCGAAGAAACGTCGATGACCTTGAGTTTATCTCCAGCCGCCAGATTGCGAGTCAGTAAAGGGGAGTGTACGAGCCGCACTTCGTCTTCGCTATCCTCGACAAATTCGACTTCGAGGCTCTCGAAGACAGGGTCACCGTCGGGATTGATGCCTGCTAGGAATGGAAGTTCGAAAATGTCAGCCGCTACGGGATCAGTAGGAGAACTCAATGCCGGTACCTTGGTTAGCCCTGTGGATGATTGTATTTTTAGTAGGTAAGCTTGCTGGCGAGAATGCTCACCTAGGCGGCTACAGACCACAATGATAGAGCGACTACAGCGAATTGCCACTATTTTAGCTAGGTTTCGGCTGCCAATATTCATGTTAGCTGGATTTTCTTTAGTGGTGCTTGTTCTCAGTGTCCTGAATAACCCACTGCTCGATAATGATGGGCTCTTGATGCCCGCTATCCTAGGGTTCTGCTGGGCGCTGATGCTGTATAGCACTGGTGAGCTTTTTCAAGAGATACCGGACAAGGCCGGCAGTGAAGCAACATTCTACAGGCGAATAGGTGTGCGTGTGAGAAGAGGGATAATATGGATTTTGGGTCTTCTGACGATAGTTAGCGCGGCGGGTCTCCTTATTCTTAGCTATCAACTGATGCGAGTGTGGCTATGAGCCCCACGACTGACATCTTAATAGCGCCCTGATATGTGTGTAATAATGAGTTTTCCTTTTTAGTAGAGTTTACGTAGTAACTAGATCGGGACACGCAAAAAATGAATACGACTAAGAACAATGGTGCTTTAGCCCATATAAAATCATGGAAAAACTTTCTCTTATCATAGATGAGTTGTCGAATCGTCTAGGCCGAATTTTCTCCTGGCTCACCTTGACTATGGTGATTGCTATGGCCGCCATCGTTGTGCTGCGCTACGTGTTTCAAATTGGCTCGATCGCGCTTCAAGAATCGATTATATATATCAACGCGCTTATATTTACTTTCGGTGGCGCCTATACGCTTAAGGAGCAGGGTCACGTTCGGGTCGATATTTTTTATAGCCGAATTAACGAAAAAAAGCGTGCTTGGGTAGATCTATTCGGCTCTCTGCTTTTTCTAGTTCCTTCTACCTGTTTTATTATCTGGATTAGTTGGGACTACGTTGCCGTTTCCTGGCGAATACGGGAAGGATCAGCAGAATCTAGCGGCCTTCCTTTCGTCTATTTTCTGAAGGCAGTAATTCTTGTCATACCTGCTTTACTATTGCTACAGGGAATTTCAGAGATAGTGAAATCAATCTCTGTAATTAAGCGACAAGACCCCTAGTGGCGGAATTTATTCCTATTCTTTTTTTCTTGCTTGTGTGTCTCGTGCTGATGGCAGGTTACCCGATTGCCTTATCACTTACTGGCGTGTCATTGGTGTTCGCTGCTATAGGAACGATGAGCGGTGTTTTCGATACAGCCTATATTTCACTTATTCCAAATCGCATATATGGTTTATTGATTAACCAAAACTTGTTTGCTGTGCCGCTGTTTGTATTCATGGGAACGATGTTGGAGCGAAGCCGTATCGCAGAAGACTTACTCAAGAACATGGCTATCGCGTTTGGGAAGTTTCCTGGTGGCCTCGGGATTTCAGTCATTATCGTTGGCATGTTGCTGGCTGCGAGCACCGGCATCGTCGGCGCAACGGTCGTCACTATGGGCATACTCTCTTTACCGACAATGATGAAGGCAGGATATAAACCCTCGCTGGCTTGCGGTACGCTTTGTGCGACGGGAACACTTGGGCAAATCATTCCGCCGTCTATTTGTTTGGTACTGCTTGGAGAAGTTATCTCGAACGCGTACCAACAGTCTCAGTTAAATGCAGGTGTCTTCGCGCCCGGTTTTGTTTCGATCGGTGACCTGTTTGCTGGCGCGATAATCCCGGGCCTGCTGTTAGTCATTGCCTATACGACCTACATGTTCGTCATCGCCATGTTGAAACCATCGCACGCTCCGCGGATAGTAATTGACGAACTGGATGAGGGAACCAATGTCTTTACAGCGTTATTGAAGGGCTTGCTTCCTCCGGTACTGCTCATGGTTGCTGTGCTGGGCTCTATACTCCTGGGAATAGCGACGCCAACCGAAGCAGCTAGCGTTGGCGCGGTGGGCGCGATGATCTTGGCCTTAATAAAGAGAGCGTTAACTCTGACAGTGCTGCACTCGGTGAGCATTGAGACTATGCGCGTTACGTCGATGGTATATCTGATTTTAGTTGGCGCGACGATTTTTTCGGCTGTATTTAGAGGCTTTGGTGGCGATGTATTGATTGAAGAACTATTAAGGAACCTGCCTGGCGGTGTGGTTTCGGCGACTCTCGTCGTTATGCTTCTGGTCTTCTTTTTAGGCTTTATTTTAGACTTTATAGAGATCACGTTCATGGTTGTGCCGCTTGTGGGGCCAATACTTTTGGCTATGGGCGTTGATCCGATTTGGTTGGGAGTGATGATCGCGGTAAATTTACAAACGTCGTTTCTCACCCCGCCGTTTGGCTTTTCTCTTTTCTACTTGCGAAGCGTGGCGCCAGCTGAAATCAAGACCATTGAGATCTATAGAGGCGTTATACCTTTTGTAATAATTCAGATTGCACTGTTATTGTTGCTCGCGCTGCAACCGGCATTGGCAACTTGGCTGCCCTCGGTGCTTTGATAAATACTTTGATCGAGACGGCCACACTTCTATAATTACTTTACTTAGGGAATTATTATGATCAGCAACGAAGCTGACCCCATAAGAGAGCCGGCATCACAAACTCTCGCGATGCCGAAGGACGCGAACGACGATATCTTTGGCGGCAATCATTGCGAGCAAGATGGCTACACAAGGTTTTTCGGTGACGGTCGCCATTCAGAACTTGCACTTCACCAGTCCGGTTAAAGTGGGCGCTACCGTTAGCTGTTACACGAAGGTTGTAAAAACAGGTAAGACCTTTGAGCAGACTAATGTAGAAGTTTGGACTTCCAATATCAGTATTATTGATAAGCCTACTAAGATGGCAGACGGAGAGTTCGTTTTTGTTGCGATTGATGATTAAGGTAAGCCAAGACGTATTCTAAGATGCCCTCAACCTGCTATGAGCATCTAGATCTAATTACTCGGTAGCTTTCGCGCTTCGACATAGGCGTCTTCGGCAATGCGGTGATAATTTTCTACGCCTGCTTGAAAGCTCTTATACGAATCATAAATGCGTCGCGTGATCTCGTCAGTATTCGCGAGTTCGGCAACGACTTGGTTGGAAATATCTCGTAGCTCTACAAGCACGTCATCTGGAAGTCTTCTTAACTCTACGCCGTGTTCTTCAACCAAAACGCGTAGCGCTTCGTTATTTTTCGCAGTGAGCTCGTCCATCAAAAGTTGGTTCATCACTTCGGTGCCTGCCTTAAGAATCTCTTGAAGATCCTCGGGGAGAGCCTCGAACGCGGACTTGTTGAAGATAGTTTCTAGAGTTGTACCGGGCTCGTGCCAGCCGGGGTAATAATAGTAGTCGGCAACGGTATGGTATCCCGCCGCCATGTCGTTATACGGACTTACGAATTCTGTCGCGTCGAGTGCGCCGGTCTGCATGTCCGTGAATACTTCGCTCACCTGCCTGGTGACCGGAGTGCCTCCAGCGCGACGAAATACTTCGCCACCGAGGCCGGGAATCCTCATCTTCAGCCCCTGCAAATCGGCTAGGGAGTTAATCTCTTTGTTGAACCAGCCAAACATCTGGGTGCCGGAGTTACCGCCGCGCATTGGAATTAGATTGAAGGGGGCGTAGATCTCTTGCCATAGCTCATTACCGCCGCCATAGCTAAGCCAGGCATCCATTTCCGTGCCTGTTAGCCCGAAAGGGATAGTGGAAAAGAAAGGCGTGCTGGGGATCTTGCCCTGCCAATAATAGGCTCCTGTGTGGCCAATCTCGGCCACGCCTTGGGATACGGCATCGAACACTTCGAGACCACCAACTAATTCATTCGCGCCATATACGCGGATGCGCATGCGGCCATTGCTCATCTTGTCGACGATATCGGCGAAGTGCTCGGGGGATGTTCCCAGTGCAGGTAGGTTCTTCGGCCAGGATGTAATTAACTTCCATTCATAGACCGTTTGTTCCTGTGTAATACTCGATGCCACAGGATTTGATGATTGAGGCTCTCCACCGCAGGCAGTTAAGATCGAAAGGAGCGCGGCGGCGCACAGTTTTTTAACAGTCGAGCTAAATGCATTCGTGAGTAACATAATTATTTCCCTGCATATCTCGCATTACTCGCGATTCATGCCAACACTTCCAGTTTGGCATAGGACAGCACCAACCACTTGCTCCCCACTGCATCGAAGTTTACCTGAACTCGAGCATTAGGCCCTTGTCCTTCATAGTTAAGGATAACACCTTCGCCGAATTTCCCGTGGACGACGCGCTGCCCCAATGATAAATCAGTCTCCGGGACCTCTATGTCGCCGCTGATTTCGCTACTTACTCTGCTGCCGATTCGTGTTTTGCCGAACGACGGCCTGCTGACGCTAGACTTCATCCGAATCTCATCAAGCAGTTCGTTCGGTATCTCATTTATGAAACGCGAGGGCCGACAAAGATTCACCTCACCATGCATCCTTCTGGATTCTGCATGGCTCATATACAACTTGGTTCTGGCGCGTGTTATTCCGACATAACATAGTCGTCTCTCTTCTTCGAGACCGGCAATATTATCTATAGACATCTTGTGAGGAAACAGTCCTTCCTCCATGCCCGCAAGAAATACGAGGTGAAACTCTAAGCCCTTTGCGGAGTGCAGCGTCATTAATTGCACGGCGTCTTCGGATTCATGGGCCTGCGTCTCACCTGCATCTAGGGCTGCTTTATCTAGGAATGCAGACAGAAAGGCGTTAGATTTCAAGTCAAAGCCTTCATCGATATCTGGGTCGTCGAAATTGTTTGCGGCTGTTACTAGTTCTTCCAGGTTCTCAATTCGCGCGCGGGCCTTCTCGCCACCTTCTTTTTCATGATGTTGAATAAGTCCAGTATGATTAACAATATACTCCGCCTTTTCTGCTAATTCCAATTCACTACAGGCGAGGCTTAGCTCATCGATTAGTTCCAGAAAGCCTAGCACGGCATTGGAAGCCCTCGATGTCATGAGGGATTCGTTTACACATTTGGCACAGGCCTGCCATAGTGAGCAATTTTCTGCTCTCGCCACGCTTCTAACTTGTTCGATGGTTCGGCCGCCGATGCCTCGCGCTGGAACATTGATCACTCGCTCCACGGCGGTATCGTCGTCTCTGTTTATTACGAGGCGTAGATAGGCCAATGCGTTTTTAATTTCGAGACGTTCATAGAAACGATGGCCGCCATAGATACGATAAGGCATACCCATGCGTAGGAGAGCGTCTTCGAGTTCGCGTGACTGCGCGTTGGAGCGATAGAGGATAGCAGCGTCGGAGCGCCGGTTGCCGTTGTTAAACCAGTCTTGCATACGATCTACGATGAAGCGGGCCTCATCTTGTTCGTTGAATGCTTCGTATAAGCTGATCTGCTCGCCATCTCCATCCTCAGTCCAGAGGTTCTTGCCAAGGCGGCTTTGGTTGTTTGAGATCAGGTTATTGGCAGCCTTGAGAATCGTGGAGGTAGAGCGGTAGTTCTGTTCCAGGCGCACGGTTTCGGCATCGCTGAAATCTACATTGAACTGTTGGATATTTTCTATCTTAGCGCCGCGCCAACCATAGATTGATTGATCGTCATCTCCAACTACCATCAGTTGGTTCTGCGTCCCGGCCAGCACTCGCAGCCAGGCATATTGAATAGAGTTGGTGTCTTGAAACTCATCAACCAGAATGTGTTTAAAGCGTCGCTGGTAGTGTTCCAGCACTTGAGGGTTCTTTAGCCATAACTCGTGAGCTCGGAGCAAGATCTCCCCGAAATCGATCATGCCGCCGCGATCGCATGCTTCCTCGTAGGCCTTATAAACCTGAAGCATGGTCTTCGTATAATCGTCCTCAAAATGATCGATATTGCCGGAGCGGAGTCCCTCATCTTTCTGTGAATTGATATACCACTGGCACTGTTTTGCAGGCCATTTGTCCTCATCTATCTTCAATGAGCGATTGATACGCTTGACCAAACGTAGTTGATCGTCGCCATCGAGGATCTGGAAGTCTTGGACTAGGCCGGCCTCTTTCCAATGGGTACGTAGCAGTCGATGGGCAAGGCCGTGAAAGGTACCAACCCACATGCCTGTGAAGGAATTCGCCATCAGCGATTCTATACGGCCACGCATTTCTCGTGCGGATTTATTGGTAAAGGTCACGGCAAGAATAGAATAGGGGGAGGCCTGCTCGGCTTCCAGTAGCCAGGCGATCCTGTGGACAAGCACGCGTGTCTTGCCGCTACCGGCACCTGCCAGGACCAGCAGGTGCTGCGACGGATTCGCTACTGCGTTTCTTTGCTCATCGTTGAGTGAATCTAATATGTGGGATACATCCATGGCACGCTATTCTATCAAAATGTCGCCGAGATTCTCCGCTTTATCGAAGTATTATCCCTATCTAGGCAATTTGTAGTCCTCTTAGAGAAAAGTTGTGAAGTTTGATAGACTATCGCGCCTGCGCCCGGCTCAGAGCGGCCTAGCTTCTCTGATTATTGTCTTAATTGAGCAAACCGAGCACACACGAATTAGTCTACAGTAGCGTAGCTAGAGCTAACTAGGAGAAAACTATGTCTGTCAGATCGGACAATGTGCCATTCAATTGGGCAGATCCATTTGGGATGGAAGGACAATTATCGGAGGAAGAGCGCCTGGTTCGAGATACGGCGAAGCAATACTCACAGGAGAAGTTGCTGCCCCGTGTTCGCGAAGCCTATCAAAAAGAGCAAACCGATCCGGAGATATTTCTTGAAATGGGCGCGCTAGGACTGCTTGGTTCCGCCATCGAAGGTTACGGCTGCGCTGGTGTGAACTATGTCTGTTATGGACTAATGGCGCGCGAGATTGAGGCCGTGGATTCTGGTTATCGGTCAATGATGAGCGTGCAATCGAGCCTGGTTATGCACCCAATCAATAAATTTGGCACCGAAGAGCAAAAGCAGAAGTACTTGCCGAAGTTGGCAAGCGGTGAATATATCGGCTGTTTTGGTCTTACCGAGCCTGATCACGGTTCCGACCCGGGCGGCATGGTCACGAGAGCGAAGTCCGTTGCAGGCGGCTACTCCTTGACTGGTGCGAAGAATTGGATCAGTAACTCGCCGATCGCTGATGTCTTTATCGTGTGGGCGAAAGATGATACTGGTGTGATCTGCGGGTACATTCTTGACAAAGGTATGAAGGGGCTAAGTGCTCCTAAGATTGAAGGAAAACTAGCCTTGCGTGCGTCCATAACAGGCGAGATCGTGATGGACGAAGTATTCGTGCCTGAGGAGAACAAGCTACCTCATGCGAAGGGTTTAGCCGGTCCGTTTAGCTGTCTGAATTCTGCCCGGCTCGGGATTGCTTGGGGAGCTCTAGGTGCCGCAGAAACTTGCTGGCATACGGCGCTGCAATACACGATGGATAGAAAACAATTCGGTCGACCGCTTGCGGCGAATCAGCTGATTCAGAAGAAGCTGGCTATAATGCAAACCGATATCTCTTTAGGCCTTCAGGGTTGCTTGCAAGCCTGCCGTCTTCGAGATGAGGGCAAGTTAGCGCCACCACTCATTTCTCTGTTAAAGCGTAACTCTTGCCTGAAGGCATTGGACGCAGCCCGTGAGGCAAGGGATATGTTGGGAGGTAATGGCATTTCGGACGAATTTCCGATTATGCGTCATTGTCAGAATCTGGAAGTAGTAAATACCTATGAAGGAACTCAGGATATTCACGCACTAATTCTAGGCAGATCACAGACTGGTATACAGGCTTTTGTGTAATTACTAGTTAGAAGCGATGGGCTGACTTCAAACCAGAAAATGGAGTTGGTCCACCAAATAACGCTAAATGAAGTTAAGCAGCACGCCAACAAAAATCACTGCACCTACCCAATTATTATTCAGAAACGATTCGAAGCAGGGCCCCGGCAATCGATCCTTGATGAGATATTGCTGATAGGCAAGGAGCCCGCTCGCTATGAAGAGAGAAAGATAGTAGCTCGTCCCGAGCTCGAACTGCCTGCCAGCGAGAATCATCGCTAGAATAAACATGACCTGCAGACTACTAATGATGACCTTGTCGGCATCACCAAATAGTATTGCGGTAGACTTGACTCCTATTTTTATATCAAACTCCCTATCTACCATCGAATACTGTGTATCGTAGGCAACAGTCCACAAACAGTTTGCTACGAATAAGAGATAGGCAGGCTGAGGAACATCTCCGGTTGATGCGGAGAAAGCCATCAATATTCCCCAAGAGAAGGCGATTCCTAGAACTAACTGGGGCAAGTGTGTGAATCGTTTCATGAACGGGTATATAGCGACAAGTGCAACGGCGGCAAATGAGAGAACAATGGTTCTTTCATTTGTTATTAGCACTAAGCCGAAGCTAATTAGAGATAGAGCGGCGAAACAAAGGAAAGCATCTTTTCTCGTAAGCGATCCTGTGGCTAGAGGCCGCCGCTGCGTCCTTGCGACTTTTCCATCGATTTTATGGTCGGCAAAATCATTCACACAGCAGCCAGCTGAGCGCATGAGTGCTGTACCAGCGACAAAGATAAATAGCAGTGAAAACCGAGGGAAGCCTTCTTCGGCTATCCACAGCGCAGAGATCGTTGGCCAAAGCAGCAGATAAATACCGATAGGCTTATTAACACGAGTTAACTCCGCGAATGCGGGCAGCTTCGTATAGAGCTCGAAAAATCGAGATCGAAGTTTTGAAACTATTCTGGCGCGAATTATTGTTACAAATTTCATGAGGAGTTAATACTTGGCTACAGCGTATTGAGCCGCTAGCATAAAAGACTTCAGGGTGAGAGTAAAAATTAGTTTAGGGGGGAGTGGTAAGCGATCCTTTAGATAATAATAGTAATCGTCTGACTAGACATTGGCATAGTGGACGTTGTCTCCCAACCAACGATTAATCAATGGGTCTATGATTTCAGGGTACTTTTCCAGAACGAGCTCTGAGGCTTCTTTTACCTGATCTAAGAGGTCGGCATCACGGCTGATGTCCGCTACCTTAAAGCTCATCAATCCGGTCTGTTGGGTGCCTAGGACCTGGCCGGGTCCTCGCAGCTCGAGATCCTTCTCAGCGATGTAGAATCCATCAGTGCTCTCGCGCATTACCGATAGGCGTTGCTTGCCAGCCTTAGACAGGGGGGTCTGATACAAGAGGATACAATGACTACGGGTCGATCCTCTGCCGACACGGCCGCGTAGTTGGTGCAGCTGCGCGAGGCCTAGGCGTTCCGGGTTCTCTATTACCATCAGGCTGGCATTGGGCACATCGACACCCACCTCGATAACGGTAGTTGCCACCAGCAACTGCAAATCTCCCACCTTAAAACGCTGCATGATACCCACTTTCTCTTGTGGCTTCATGCGCCCATGAATAAGTCCTATTTTTATATCGGGTAGCTGAAGGGTGAGTTGCCCGGCCGTCACCTCTGCCGCGTGGCATTGCAGCGCCTCACTCTCTTCGATCAAAGTGCAGACCCAGTAGGCTTGGCTATTTCCTTTGCAGGCGCTCTCGATGCGCTGCATAACTTGATCTCGGCGATCGTTGGAAATAACGGCAGTGTTTACAGGAATTCGTCCAGGTGGCAGCTCATCGATTACTGAGTTGTCGAGATCGGCATAGGCACTCATAGCGAGGGTTCTAGGAATCGGGGTCGCGGTCATAACTAACTGGTGTGGGTTCAATGCGTGTTGACTTGCCTTCTCACGCAAGGCAAGTCGTTGGTGGACTCCAAAACGGTGTTGTTCATCAATTATGATGAGCCCGAGCCTAGCGTAGATTACCTCGTCTTGAAAAAGCGCGTGAGTTCCTATTAGGAGTTGGCAGTCGCCATTGCCTAATGATGCAAGTTGTGCATTGCGGGCTTTTCCTTTTGTCTTTCCACTTAGCCAACCAACGTTGATGCCTAACGGTTCGAACCACTGATAAAAATTCGCAAAGTGTTGTTCTGCCAATAATTCTGTAGGCGCCATTATTGCCACCTGATACCCCTCGTCAATCGCATGTAGTGCCGATATGGCAGCAACTACAGTCTTGCCGGATCCAACATCACCTTGAAGCAGTCTAAGCATAGGACAGTCACTTGCTAGATCGTCGGCGATCTCTTTGTAGGCGCGTTTTTGACCGTTAGTTAAATTGAAGGGGAGTGCTTTGAGAAAGCTTGCAACTAACGCCGGCGAATCGCTAAACTTAGGTGCGCTCTCTTGCTGCGCGTCAGATTTAAAACGGCGCATACACAAGCGGTGAGCGAGTAGCTCTTCGAAAGACAGCCGATGTTGCCCCGGATTTTTGCCTTCACTTAACCAGCTTAGCGGAGTCTCCAATGGAGGTCGATGAATGAGCTTTATAGCATCGATAAGAGAATGAAAATGAAATTTCTCGATTAGCTCATCTGGCAATAGTTCTTGAAGTGCGGAACCAACAACCGAATCATCATCGGAATTAGCGGGCAAGAAAGCGAGCGCCTGATTTGCGATGCTACGTAGTCGAGTCTGTCCAAGCCCTTCGGTTGTCGGGTAGATAGAAGTTAGGCAGTCTTCGACGATTATGTCTTCGTTTTCGCGCACGACACGGTACTCGGGATGGAATAGCTCGAGCCCGGATCTACCTCGCCTTACCTCGCCGTAGCAGCGGATCTGGCTGCCGACTGCGAGAGAACTCTTCTGTGCGTTACTAAAATGAAAGAAGCGAAGTATGATGAAGCCGCTATTGTCTTTAACTATAGAACGCAGGCTTCGGCGGCGACCGAACTGTATGTCGGTACTCACGATCTCGCCCTGTATCTGAACGGTATCACCCGCGCTGATCAATCCGATGGATACGATTCGAGACCTGTCTTCATAGCGAAAAGGCAGATGGAAAAGCAGGTCTTGCAGGTTATTGATGCCAATAGAGTTTAGTTTTTTCTCAAGCGCGGCGCCTACGCCTTTCAAGCGTGTGATGGGGATCGTGTCGAGTTGTTGGATGGCAGCATTCACAGTGTGTAGTGTCCAATTTAGCAGTGAGCCCTCTATCCTCGATTGAGAGATCGACAGCGCATAGAATGGATTAAGGTAACCCTCTCCGGCAGAGACCAACAAAGTATATGTGTTTTTATACAGTAGTGCTACGAATGCGCTAAGACAAAGCAGTCACAGTTCTCAGTCATGCGTTGTAATGAGATCTACAGTGCCAGAATGGCTTCGATCTCAACTGCCGACCCTTTGGGTAGGGCGCTGACTTGTATTGTAGCTCGTGCTGGATAAGGCTCAGAGAAATACCCAGCCATGATCTTATTTACCACAGCGAAATCGCCAAGGTCGGTAAGATAGATGGTCAGCTTCGCTGCATTACTTAAACTGCCGCCGGCAGCGACCGCGACCGCGATCAGGTTCTTAAAAACCTGATGGGTCTGTGCGGCGACATCATCGGAGACGATCTCCATGCTCTTAGGATCTAGCGGAATCTGTCCCGACAGGAAAACAAAGGGCCCAGCTTTAATCGCCTGGGAGTAGGGGCCAATTGCTGCGGGTGCCGAATCAGAATGAACCTGCTCTAGGGTAGTCATGGTAATTTTCCAGTTTATATTTAGTTGCTGCCGACGACATTCTTGATCGTCTTGCGGACCTTGCGGCTCTTTACTCGAGTTACTTTTGCGACAGCTTTGATGTGCCGTACGCGCTTCATGACGCGCGCTAAGTGAACTCGGTTATGAACATTAAGTGAGAGGTTTACGATGCTGAAGCGAGCATCTCTCTCGACGATAGAAATTTTTTCTATGTTGGCTTCAGTTCCCGTAATTGTAGTTGCCAGTGTTGCGATAATACCGCGCTCGTTTTCTAACTCGACGCGAAGCTCAACAGAGAACTCGCCCTGAACATCGGGATCCCAGCGTACCGATACACATTTTTCTGGGTTGTCTCGAACGTCGGCGATGTTATTGCATTCATCTGTGTGAATTACCATGCCGCGACCAGAACTGATATGGCCAACGATTGGGTCGCCTGGAATGGGATGGCAGCACTTGGCATAATTCATTACCATTCCTTCGGAGCCGCGTATATCGAGTGAACCTTGTTTGTCCGATTCTCTCTGTGCGTCGTCGGCAGAAATATTACTCTTTGTGGCCAGTCGTTCTGCAACCATGTAGGACATACGATTGCCCAAACCAATTTCTTCTAACAAATGATCCATGGATTTGAGTTTAGTTTGCTGCAAAATCGCATCGATATTTTCCTGTGCGATGCTGTCCAATTGATCACCGAAGCCTGCCAAT
Organism: uncultured Pseudomonadales bacterium; assembly: GCA_949372635.1. Lineage (GTDB taxonomy): Bacteria > Pseudomonadota > Gammaproteobacteria > Pseudomonadales > Pseudohongiellaceae > UBA9145. The sequence continues at coordinate 182,673 of CASIAB010000007.1, read as the reverse complement.
GCTTTATTCAGAAGGCGCCTCCCGAGTGCGACCGACTCGGAGAGTTTCTGATTCTTCAGATAGTGGCGAATATTGCTGCGTGCCTTACCGGTGATAACGAAGCTCAACCACGCTGGATTGGGCTGTGTGCCTGGCGCGGTAATAATCTCAACGGTTTGACCGCTCTCCAGTGGCTCACTCAATGGAGCGAGGCGCCGACTAATTCGACAGGCGACGCATGAGTTACCGACATCGGTATGGATAGCATAGGCGAAATCCACCGCTGTAGAACCGGCTGGTAATTCGAAAATTGTTCCCTTTGGTGTGAACAAATAAATCTCATCGGGGAAGAGATCGATCTTCACGTTCTCAATAAACTCTAATGAGTTGCCGGCGTTTTTCTGCATGTCCAGCAAGCCATTTACCCACTCACGAGCGCGAACATGTGGATTGCTAGGCAGATCCTCGCTCGACTTATAGAGCCAATGTGCGGCAATGCCGTTGTTCGCCATCCCTTCCATCTCTTCGGTACGTATTTGAATCTCGATGGGCACGCCGTGCATACCGAACAGAGTAGTATGAAGAGATTGATAGCCATTTGCTTTAGGGATCGATATGTAGTCTTTGAACCGACCAGGAACAGGTTTGTACAAACTGTGTACAGCACCTAGGACGCGATAACAGGTATCCACTCGATCGACGACAATGCGAAACGCGTACACGTCCATGATTTCCGAGAAGGATTTGCGCTTGCTGCGCATTTTCTCGTAGATGCTGTAGAGATGTTTTTCGCGCCCGATGCAGCGACCGGGCAGGCCTTCGCGTTCGAGGCAGGCGGCAATCGAAGTCTCTATCTTGGAAATAATTTCTTTTCTGTTGCCGCGCACGCTTTTCACGGCAGCCGAAATTCGGCGCGCACGCATCGGATAGAGCGCTGCGAAGCCCAGCTCCTCGAATTCGATTCGAACGATGTTCATCCCCAGCCGATTGGCGATGGGGGCATAAATATCCAGGGTTTCTCGTGCGATGCGGCGGCGTTTTTCCGGAGCAAGTACATCCAGCGTGCGCATATTGTGAAGGCGGTCCGCTATCTTAACCAAGATCACACGCAGATCCTTCGCCATGGCCATCGCCATCTTCTGAAAGTTCTCTGCTTGGGCTTCGGCGCGGCTGCTAAAGGTGATTTTGTTGAGTTTGCTTACACCGTCTACGAGGTCAGCGACGGAATTGCCAAATTGCGACTTTATTGCGGTCTTGGTAATGCCGGTGTCTTCGATTACGTCGTGCAGCATAGCGGCCATTAAGCTTTGATGGTCCATGTGCATTTCGCTCAGAATGCCGGCTACTGCGAGGGGGTGAGTGACATAGGGGTCGCCACTACGACGAAACTGGCCTTCGTGGGCTTGCTCGGCATAATAATAGGCGCGACGTACGCTGTTAACTTGGTCCTTACCGAGATAATTGGTGAGATCTGAGGCTAAAGAGTCGATCTTGTCTAGTGCTGGGACCTGCAAGACTCGACTCCTTAGTTATTAGAACAGTGCTTAAGCTTTCGCGGCAGGGGGTTCTTTGTCTTCTGTTTTGGCCGGTTCTTCGGTGGCTTCTTCAGGTGCAAATGCTTTGACAGTCTCTTCAGCTTCTGCGACTTTCTCTACCGCTTCAGCTGCTTCGTCAGCCAACTCTGCGAGCTCTACGCTAGGTGGCTTGGTTATCAGGATGCTGGCATCGATTAGGCCTTCGGCAATTTCTCTGAGTGCTAGTACGGTAGGCTTGTCATTATCTAGAGAAACCAGCGGGTCTTTGCCGCCAGTTTGAATCTGACGCGAGCGTTTGCTGGATACCATGACCAGTTCAAAGCGGTTATCAACGTTTTCCAAACAATCTTCTACAGTGATTCTTGCCATACCAAACCCTTAATGATCTAAATGTCTATTGGTGGCTGAGTGCCAAATACAAGCTGTATCGGGCTAGGCCATCGGAGCTCCGAGGAGCATATTTGACGAGGACCGAGGATTTTACTGAATTCTGGCGCAGAATGCATACAATTATTGAAAGCAGACGATTTCAGGGTACTTAGCTACTTAGAATTACTAGCCTAAAGTAAGGCTAGCGAAGAGCGCTGCTTGATTCGTTTCCTGATATTTCATAGTAAGCCTGCACGATCTGATGATAGCGCAGAGGTCTTCCAGCGCCGTGTCGAAGTCGTCGTTAATGACAACAAAGTTGGCTTCTGCGACGTGGGAAATTTCCGTAACCGCCTCATTCATGCGATTCTCGATGGTTACGGTATCGTCCTGAGCTCGATTGAGAAGGCGAATTTTTAGAGTTTCCAGAGAAGGCGGCAGAATAAAAATGGAGCAGGCTTTCGGGTCGAGGTTACGAACTTGAACCGCGCCCTGCCAGTCGATCTCAAGAATTACGTCGAGGCCGGCTTCTAGCTGTTCATTTACCCATAATTGCGAGGTGCCATAGTGATTGCCATAGACCAGAGCGCTCTCAAAAAAGCTGCCCGACCGCAGCATCTCCATAAAATCGGCTTCACCGACAAAATGGTAGTTCACGCCACCTTCTTCCCCGGGACGCTTGGCCCGGGTGGTGTGAGACACGGATACACGCAGTTGCTGCTCGCGCTCAATCAAGGCCTTAACCAGGCTGGTTTTGCCTGCACCAGAAGGTGCCGTCACTATGAATAGTGTGCCTTTAGACATTCAGCTTGATCTCCGAAACTAGGTTTAGTTCTGACATTCTCATTCGACATTCTGAATTTGTTCGCGCATTTGTTCGATCAACACCTTTAATTCCACCGCGCAGAGTGTAGTTTCGACGACGATGGATTTTGAGGAAAGTGTATTGGCCTCGCGATTCAGCTCCTGCATGAGGAAATCGAGGCGCCGCCCCTTTTGGCCCTTCGCGCCCAGTAAGCGTTCTACTTCGTTCAAATGAGAGTCTAGTCTATCCAGCTCTTCTTCAACATCCGCCTTCTGAGAGAGCAAAGATACTTCCTGTTCCAGTCGAGTCGGCTCGAGTTCTGCCTGGAGATCAGCCAAGCGATCGAGTATGTTCTGTTTTTGTTTCGCTAGAATTTCCGGCATCCTATTGCGAATGCTAACTATGATCTCGCGCACGGAGTCGATACGCTGCTGTATAAAGCCCTGCAGTTCTCCACCTTCGCGCTCTCTCGCTGCCACTAAGTCATCTAGCGCAGCGCTGAACAAACTAAGCGCTTTTTTCTCGATAGAAGTCTTATCGAAATCTTGCTCCTCTATGACGCCGGGCCAGCGCAGCACTTCCATATTGTTGAGACTTACCGATGTGCCTGTAATCTGTTCGATCTCGATGTTTGCCTGGACCAGTTGTTGGATTAGCTTTGTATTCAGGTGCAGATCAGAAGAAACTTTTGCCTCAGACTGAAAGCGCAGTGCGCATTCCACCTTGCCGCGGGTGAGTCGTTTACGTACCGCCTCGCGCACGCCGTTTTCCAACGTTCGAAGCGATTCCGGCAGGCGCACACTGGTTTCTAGATAGCGGTGATTTACAGATCGGATTTCCCAGGTAAGCGAACCCCATTCCTGTTCTTGCTGCTGTCTAGAGAAGGCAGTCATACTTAATGTCATAGTCTACTATCCAAATATGAAGGCGAAATTCAATGGCATCATTTTAACCTAATCGTGTTGTAATCACAGTCTACTTTGTTGGCATGTTTTGCCTCAATTCTTTCGCCGGTCTTTGATATTAATTTAAGGCCACAGAGGTGCGTGACTTGTGGCTCGCTATAACAATCAATATCTAGGATAATTTGCTTGCGGCAAGCCATGCGCTTACAGACATGTACTCACAGGAAAATTATGACTGAACTTATAAGGCCAAGCCTCCGACGCGCCAATCAATTGCGCGATATCGTCATCACTAGAAATTACACGAAACATGCGGAAGGTTCTGTATTGGTCGAATTCGGTGATACTAAGGTGTTATGTAATGCGAGTGTCGAAAAGTCGGTCCCTCGCTTCTTGAAGGGCAGTGGTAAGGGCTGGCTAACAGCTGAATACGGCATGTTACCTCGCTCTACTAACACCCGAATGGACAGAGAGGCAGCCAGAGGCAAGCAGTCTGGTCGTAGTCTCGAGATTCAGCGACTAATCGGACGCTCCCTGCGGGCAGCTATAGACCTGACTAAGCTGGGCGAGCACACAATAAAGATCGACTCCGACGTAATACAAGCCGATGGTGGAACGAGAACTGCGTCGATTACTGGTGGTTGTGTCGCAATGATGGATGCGATCAATCATATGATCGCGAATAAAATGTTGAGCACAAATCCAGCGAAGCAGCTTATTGCATCCGTGTCAGTGGGGATATTCAAAGGCTATGCCGTGCTTGATCTCGACTATGACGAGGACTCCAATGCAGAGACCGATATGAATATCGTCATGACAGAATCGGGTGGATTCATCGAAGTGCAGGGCACAGGTGAAGATGGCGATTTTAGTCATGGCCAATTACTAGAGATGCTTGCGCTAGGCAAAAGCGGCATAGAAGATTTGGTAGCGAAGCAGAAGCAAGCGCTTTTATAAGGTCGTAGCAGAGTTTATTTCTTACTAACTATCGGGAATACGAATCGGCGAAATGGGGCATTGATGCAAGAATTTCAGAAAAACTTTCTAAACTTCGTGATTCAGAATGAGATTCTGCGCTTCGGAGAATTTACTTTGAAGTCTGGCCGGGTAAGTCCCTATTTTTTCAATGCAGGGCTTTTCAATACTGGCGCCAAGTTGTCCTTTCTAGCCAGCTGTTATGCCGATGCGATCATCGATGCAAAAATTGAGTATGATGTTTTATTCGGACCAGCATACAAAGGCATTCCATTGGCTACAGCGACTTCCATGGCATTGGCGGACAAACATAACATCAATAAGCCGTATTGTTTTAATCGCAAGGAAGCGAAGGCACACGGAGAGGGCGGATCTATAGTCGGCACGCAGTTAAGCGGAGATGTACTAATTGTCGATGATGTTATTACGGCGGGCACGGCGGTAAGAGAAGCGGCGGAGATTATCAGTAGCAACGGCGCCCATTTGAATGGCATAGCTGTCGCCATGGACCGGCAGGAGAAGGGGTCAGGCAGCTTATCGGCAATTCAAGAGATAGAGCAGAGCTACCAGATAAAAGTGGTTAGCATAATTAGTTTGCAAGTCATTGTAGACTATTTGATGGCATTCGAGAACGAGCAACTGCAGCCTTATCTAGATGCAGTCGTGGCATATCGTGAAGAGTATGGAATATCTGCTGCCTAGCAAGTTTGGGCGCAAGTTATATAGTGGTCTCGATTTCGGCTCTGGCAGAATAAGGCTCTAACAAATTTTTGCTTAGAAAGTCCCACTGAGTGTCCCAATTGTCCAGAGGCGAGACTTTGAATTCGCTGCGAACAAATTGGACTAACCTACCTTCTACCGATGCGAGCAACAGATTCGTGAGAATGGCTGGAGAGATAGTCGTTTTCAGGTTTTCCCGAATCTGAGCCTCACGCAACACCTGCTTGAGCTGAGCTTCCAACCTACCAAAGAATTGGGCGATGCGTTCGCGCAGTCTTTCTGTTTCTCCTGCGAGAGCATCTCCGGTAAGTAGACGCGTCATTCCAGGGTTCTTGTCGCAGAATGTGAGTATTAAGAGGAGGATATTATGACAGCGAATTTCTGCGCTATTTTCCTCATTGATTATTCTGGAGATTCGCGCGAATAGGGTTTCCTCGATGAACTTGATGAGCCCTTCGAACATTCGCGCTTTGCTTGGAAAGTGTCTATACAGGGCGGCTTCAGAGACTCCGACCTCTCTGGCGAGGGCGGCGGTTGTAATTCGCTGGCCCGGGGCTGCTTCCAGCATTCGTGCTAGCGCTTTCAGGATTTGATCTTTTCGAGAAATCTTGTTGGCTTTGTCCATGTTTTCTTATTCGCTCGGCTCGTTCTGATCCAGTCCATTCGCGGATATCAAAGTACCGACTCCTTCGTCTGTAAATATCTCTAGGAGCACCGCATGCTCGACTCTTCCGTCGACAATTGTGGCGCTGGTAACACCTTTTTTAACAGCGCTCAGCGCGCACTTGACTTTGGGCAGCATCCCTGTGTGGATAGTTTTATCGGCAATAAGCATATCAACTTGCTTAATACTAAGGCCGGTCAGCACATTTCCCTTCTTATCTTGAACGCCAGCTATATTAGTAAGCAGAATTAGCTTCTCTGCGCCAAGAACGGTAGCGATTGCTCCGGCCACTGAATCGGCATTGATATTGTAGCTGGCGCCGTTGATGTCGGTGCCAATGGGGGCGATCACAGGAATAAAATCGCTATCCTTCATCACATCGAGTATTTCAGTATTTATGCTAACCACTTCGCCAACCTGGCCAATGTCTATAGTATCAACATCAAGCTTTGAGCCATCGCGTCTGATCTTTAGCTTCTTTGCGCGAATCAAATTTCCGTCTTTGCCGCTTATGCCTACTGCCTTGCCTTGGCTTTTGTTTAGCAATGAGACGATCTCTTTATTTACGAGGCCGCCCAATACCATTTCAACCACATCCATGGTTTGACTATCGGTAACGCGCAGCCCATCGACAAAGCTAGACTCGATATTAAGCCTCTCCAGAAGGCTCCCAATTTGTGGACCACCTCCATGTACGACGATCGGATTGATTCCAACAAGCTTCATCAACACGATATCTCGCGCAAAACTCTGCTTTAGCGCTTCGTCGACCATGGCATTGCCGCCGTACTTTACTACTACTGTGCGGCCCGTAAATTTCTGGATATAAGGCAGCGACTCGGTAAGAACCTTGGCGATATTTTTTGCATTACTTAGTGATAGTGACATGTCTTTCCATTGGGTGAGCTCGAAGACATTGTTTGTATGCTTCACTCAAGCTTCAACTGTTAGCTCTTTATAGCGTCCTAAAAGCTTATTTCTAAATTATTATCTGCGCTGAGGATTAGCGCCTTAAACCTCTCTTGGATCTCATGCATTCTTATCCGTGTGTCTGCCTCGAATCGAAGTAGCAGAGCAGGGCTGGTATTTGAGACGCGTATTAGGCCCCAACCGTCGGTATATTCCACACGAAGCCCGTCGAGAGTAATCAGCTTCGCGGCAGGAAAACTGGCCAACTCGAGCAATCGATCCATCAGTAAAAATTTACGCTCTTCTGGAACCTCGACTTTTATTTCTGAGGTGCTGAATCCTGTTACATACTGATTGAATACTTCGTCACTCGATGTGTCAGACTCGCTGATTATCCTAAGCAGCCTAGCCGCGACATAAAAACCATCATCAAACCCAAACCAGTTATCTCTAATAAAGATATGTGCGGCGAACTCACCTCCAAGTATGGCATCGGTCTCCTCGATCTTCTGTTTCATAAAGGAGTGACCGCTGCGGTGCATTATTGGAGACCCGCCAAATTTTTCAATTAAGACAGCTAGTTTGCTGCTGCACTTCACATCGAATACAACAGCTCGGCCCAAGTAATTTGGCAAGATAGATTGCACGAGCAGCATCAACATGCGGTCGGCATCCACGAACTTGCCACGATTCGTTATGAGGCCTACTCGGTCTCCGTCGCCATCCAGCGCGACTCCGATATCCGCATTTTTCTGCAGCACGGTGGAGGCGAGTGCGACTAGGTTTTTAGGCACTGTTGGGTCAGGATGATGATTTGGAAAGCTGCCATCGATTTCGCAGAAAATTGGATGAACATTGCAGCCTAGCTCTCGAAACAATGTCGGCGCGATCTTGCCGGGTACTGCATTACCGCAGTCGATCACAATCTTTAATGGTTTACTTAAATGAATTCGACTGCAAATTTCATCTATGTAACTACGATCCATTTCGAGCTCTGTGAATCCGCCACTGCCCGTTCTTAACTGATTGTTTTCAATACGTGTTCGAATTGTCTGAATTTGATTGTCGGCGAGACTGGTTTGGTTGAATACAATTTTCAAGCCATTGTAATTAGCCGGATTATGACTGGCTGTTAGCATAACGCCCGAAGTGTAGTCGGTCGTAAAGGTTGCGTAATAGAGAAGTGGTGTTGGCACGAGGCCAATACTCACTACACTACAACCACTACTTTGAATGCCTTCGATCAGTGCGATAGATAGGGAAGGGCTTGAGAGTCTGCCGTCGTATCCGACTAATAGGGATCCAATATTCTGGTCGAGAGCTTCGCTGCCTATCGCCTGACCGATTCGCTTTACACTTTGTGTGGTGAGCTCTTGGCCGGCGATGCCGCGAATGTCATAGGCTCTAAAAATTGAAACCGGAATTAATTCGGACTCGGTTTGTGTTTCAGCTTGAATCATGTTTTTTGCCGATAGATCTGTAGATTAGTAGTTATGACTATCGTTCGTTAAGAGCTGTAGCGATGAGTTGCAACATGTTTCTTGCTACTACATACTTGTTGCCTGCTTTTAGTTCGGTTTCGCTCGTCTCAGTCAAAGCTGTTACGTAAATAGAATCGTTGTTAAAGGTCTCGGTCGCGTTATTTGTGAATAGTATATCGAGATTTTTGCGCTTCAATTTATCTCTCCCGTTACTGACGATGTCATTTGTCTCGGCAGCGAAGCCTACAACAAAGGGCTTGTCTTTAAGTTGAGCAATCTTACTGATAATGTCTGGGTTCTTCACTAGTGTTAGTTGCATCAGCTTGTCAGACTTTTTAATTTTTTGCTTTTCGATTTCTACAGGCCGATAGTCGGCCACGGCGGCAACACCGATAAAGACGTCGCAATTTGCCATGGCTTCCTCAGTTGCCCCGAGCATCTGGGCCGCACTGATTACATCGATGCGTTTGACGCTTTCAGGAGTGGGTAGATTTACTGGCCCGCTGATTAGGGTAACTTTTGCACCTGCTGCCACTGCCTCGGCAGCCAGCGCATAGGCCATCTTTCCGGAGCTGTGATTGCTTATGAATCTTACCGGATCGATTGCCTCTCGCGTCGGCCCTCCGGTTATGACGAAATTCTTGCCCGCGAGCTCGCCTGTTTCAAACAAGCTGGCACTTAGTTCTAGCAATTGCGCAGGCTCCATCATGCGTCCTAGCCCTACATCGCCGCAGGCCTGTTCACCTTCTTCTGGGCCAAAGATATGGTATCCGCGATCAACCAGCACATTCAGGTTGGTCATCGTGCTGTCATTCGCCCACATCGCCTGATTCATCGCAGGTGCGATTGCAATCTTCGCTGATGTGGCGAGCACGATAGTGGAGAGGATGTCATCGGCTTGGCCCTGAGCGATTCGAGCGATGAAATCTGCTGTAGCTGGTGCGATTAATATTAAGTCTGCCCAACGAGCTAATTCAATATGGCCCATGGCCGCTTCAGCATCGCTATCTAGCAGATTTAGATGGACGCGCTGGCCTGATAGTGCCTGCATCGTAAGCGGCGTAATGAACTCGGTTGCTGCTCGTGTCATGCCCACTCTGACTTCGGCCCCGGCTTTGACTAGCAGGCGCGTGAGTTCGGCGCATTTGTACGCGGCGATGCCGCCCGTAATACCGAGTAAAATGCGCTTGTTAGTAAAGCTTAACATGGAGACCCAACAAATATAGGTAGTTCAAGGGATAGGTAGACTAGCAGCTAGTTTTGGGTTAATCAATTTGTCGGCAAGTTAACGGTTCTGCCGGGCACAGTCTATTCTTTTATGTGCTAGAGAGCGCGTTAGTGAGAGGCTTCGTAAGTATGAAGTTTGGAATCAGGGGCTTGGCCGCAGCTTGAGGATCCTAGAGAGAAGCTGTTTAATAAAGGCGCTGCCAGCCTGTCTGACAGCTGTGCTATTGGTCGTAATTCAGCAAACAAGCCAATGGTGTAGGACTTCGCTGGATACTGCGAGAGACATGCTCAGCCGCTAAGGGGGCTTGGTCGGTCTCCCAGCGGCAGATCGCACTAGTCTTAGTGAGAATCCTGAAATCGGTGAGGTCAATGTTGCCCGATTCGTGGCAATGAAGGAATTGTTGCAGCGGCATATGCTTGATGGCATACAGTCGAAGGATATCTTGAATAGCTCCCAAGCAACTGGGGATTATCTGCGTGCAAAATTCAGGGGCTGCGAGATAGTTAGCTGTCTATTTCTTAACAATCAACACCATGTTGTGAAGCAGGAAGACCTTTTTCGCGGCACTATTGTCTACCCTAGAGTGGTCGTCAAAGGTTGCCTATAATGCAATGCGGCAGCGGTAATACCGGCCCAAAACTATCCCTCTGGCATAGCGGGTATAGCTATTCCCAATAAGCTACGCATGGCCTTGGAGACGACTGTTGTCCGCTTCTCGGGCTATTTGGTGATCGGGAACTCGCGAGTGGTTTTATTTGCAGGGCGTGGCTGTTGTAAGAGGATTGCTCCTAAGCGCTAACTAGGCGAGTAGATGACCCTGCATTAGGCCCGGGGCATTGTCGAGCATGGCATGCGCCAACAGGTCGATATACTCATTACCTTGCTATTGGCAGATCGTTCTGGTATAAAACCCAGCTCTTTTTTATGCCTAGTTCTCTGATGAGTCTAGCGCCAAGAAAAAGTCAAAAAAGACAAGTAATCAGCTAACACAAACGAGGCAGCTAAATGTCCAGGGTCTGTATGGTGACTGGTAAGAAACCAGTTACAGGAAACAACGTTTCCCACGCAAGGAACAAAACACGGCGGCGATTTTCGCCAAATATCCATTCTCATCGGTTCTGGGTAGAGTCTGAGAAGCGCTTTGTTAAGCTGCGCTTGTCTACCAAGGGTATGCGTATAATCGATAAGAACGGAATAGACGCAGTACTAGCGGATATTAGAAACAATGGCCTTCGCGTATAAACGTTTCAGGCCCAAGCTAGCAATATAAAGGCAACGATTATGAGAGATTTGATTAAGCTAGTTTCTAGTGCCAAGACTGGCCACTACTACACCACTGATAAGAACAAGCGCACTATGCCGGACAAGATGGAAATTAAGAAATTTGATCCAGTTGTTCGCAAGCATGTGGTCTACAAAGAAGCCAAAATCAAGTAACACCATTCCGAGATATATCTTCTATTCCCAGAATCGATAAAGCCGGACTTTTCAGCAGAAAATTCCGGCTTTTTGATGCCTGCCTGATTCTTAATCATAGAGTCACTGTTATGTGCGGAATAGATTGCACTGAACCAAAGACTTATCGCGGAGGCGGAAATCGTCTTAGCTTCAGCACATCTTTCAGGTTTACTTTCCTTTACTCAACCGCTTTTTCAGTTTTTGCGTGCTGGCAACCAATTTCTTGTCTTCACCAAACTCTTTCTTTAGTTTTCCTACAGTCGTTGAAACAGTGCCATAGCGCTTCAGTTTGAACAGCTTGGCTATTGACTGCAGAGTTACAGCCGAGAGCTCCTGACACAGATACATGGCTGCCCAGCGAGGCACGTTCTTTGAGCCTGGGCCTCGAGCGGCCTTATAGATGCTCGCCTCAGAAACTTTAAATTCCTTAGCCACTGCGCTTATGATCTGTCGGCAAGAAGGCCTCCACTTAGCATTTGCACCGCGGGAGATGCCGCGAGCGGTGGTGGCAGATTTCTTCTTCTGTGCAGTCTTACGAAATTTGTCATCGCCAAGCAGGGAAGACAAATTCTTTTTGCCGTAAAAATGCGCTAGTTCTTCCGATACCCCTTGGGCAATAAATTTTTTGTAAGCGATTGGCCGTTTTGCCGCGGTAGTGTGTAACTGTTTAAGCGTTTCGTCTCTATTGAACCAAATCGGTGGTTTCGCCTTGCGGGTAAAATTAGTATAACTGGACCATGGGTAGCTATTCAGCTCAGAGGCCTTCACTTGCGTATGTACAAAGCTCGATAGTGGCAGCAGGTATTTCTCGGCTTGGACTAGCACGGCTTTGTAACGGCCTCTGAAAAGCGACCCGTCACTACCCTTCATTTTTTGATACTGTTGAGTGTATAGGCCGTCGACTTGACGCATGAAGCGACTAAGATTCGCCTCTGGAGTCTTCACGACAAGATGATAACCGTCTTTGAGTAGGCAGTAGGCATGCACTTCGACATTGAGCCGACAACATGCGTCCTCTAGTCCCTCAAGGAAAGCTTCATAGTACTTCGCCGAAAGGAAGACGCGCCGTTTGTCGAGGCCGTGATTGGATACGTGATAAACAGCATCGGGATATTCAATTCTCAGTGGTCTGGCCATCTTGTTGGTCTCAATATTATTAGGGATAGAATTAGAGCTGACCCTCTATAGGGCAGGAGTAGTGTTAACGTAAATGCCCTAGCACGTCAATAGTGTTGAGTTTGAAGGATTGGAAATTCGCTTAAACGGATATACGATGCGATAGTCTGGAAAATGTGTCACTGTAAAAGCAATATTTTTTACTTATTGTTCTAAGAGAAAAAGCGCTTCGTGATTCCTTTTGTATAACCTTTAGAATAGTCGACTATGTACGTCAGAATTAGAAACGATATGATAATTGTTAGAGATTAGATAAGTAGGAAGATCGTAGCTAGAAAGGTCGCACTAAGAGCGAATTGCTTTTACTATTACGCGTTTTGGGGCAGGAAGGCCTTCTATCGTAAGATGAGGGTTATCTACATCTAGTGCATCTTCGAGAGAGTCAAAGGGCATCCATTCGGTTTTACGTTGTTCATCTATAGTTGTAGTCGATTCATCGATAACCGAGATTTGTTCCATACCGCATCGAGAGAGCCATTGTACTAAGGTGGGGATACTTGGGACGAACCAGACGTTGCCCATGCGCGCATATTTTTTGTTGGGAGTTAGGCTGTAACCTGCCTTGCCATCGACACAGATCGATTCAATGACCAGTTCGCCTCCCGGACGTAGGCAGCTCTTTAATTCCAGAATATGATCGATCGGTGAGCGCCGGTGATAGATCACCCCCATCGAGAACACAGTGTCGAAGTAGTTTAGTGAGGGTGGTACCTGTTTCAGGGTAAGGGGCAGCACAAATACTGGAGACTCGGCTGCAAAATGTTTTAGTAGCCAGAATTGCGCAACATAGGCGGTATATGGATCGATTCCAAGCACCATCTCGGCGCCTTCTTCCAACATACGAAATCCGTAGTAGCCGTTGCCGCTTCCTACGTCGAGCACGCGACGGGATTCTAGCGGTGCAATCTCTTTAACTAGGCGGTCCCATTTCAGATTGGATCGCCACTCCGTTTCCATGTCTATGCCGAATAGCTCGAACGGCCCCTTACGCCACGGTATAAATTCCAAAAGCTGCTCTCGCAGTTGAGCAAGAGTCTCCGGATCACTATCACTGGCGCTACCGATTCTAACTTTCATGCTAAAGTCCACCGAACTGGGTTGGATCTGGGGTAGCTGGGATAGCAACTTACGCCATTTCGGGAAATCGCCGTAGCGAATTTGCTGCAAGAATTTATCGTTCGTGAAGGGAAGGAATGGTTCCAGCGGTGACCCATCAATCAGTTTTTGTAGAGGCTTTAGATTCATAGGACTCTACTTAAAAGCAACCATGGAGGCAAAGTTAAAACACTGGAACCAGACATCGACGGATCGAAAGCCAATTTCCTTTAGGCGGTCTCGATGTAAGTTAAGGGTCTCTGGAAGTAAGACCTTCTCTAATGCTGCCCTCTTCTGGCTTATCTCCAATTTGCTGTAGCCCATATTTTCTTTAAAGCTGTGATACATCTCAATAAACAATTGATTGAGCTTTTCATCGGGAAAGGTAATCTTCTCTGAGATGATCAACACACCGCCCGGCTTCATTCCTGCGTAGATTTTTCTAAGTAAGGGAACTCGTTCGGTAAGAGGGATGAACTGAAGAGTAAAGTTTAATACTACGACCGAGGCATCTGATATCTCTGCGTCACACAGGTCTTCACATCGGCACTCAATCTTAATAGCGAATTGTGGCAAACTTTTTAACTTGGTTTGCAGGCGGTCAATCATGGCAGTTGAATTGTCGATGGCGATTGCGGAGTAGTCTTGGCAATCAACCCGATCCACGGCGGCTAGAGTGGCGCCTCCTAGACTGCAGCCTAGATCATAGATTCGGCTGCGCTCCTGATAATACTCCTCTGCCAGCACACCAATCATAGCTATGATTGTGCTATAGCCCGGCACGGATCGATTGATCATGTCTTCGAATACGGAGGCGACGGTTTCGTCGAAAACGAAGTCACCAGGAAGCTTCGTCTCTGCGAATATTCGATCTTTGTTCTGTGTGGGTTTCGTCATTGTGAGTTGCTTGTTTGAGAATTGGATTCGATCAATTGACTCGAGCTGTAAAGAAGATTTAGCGCTATTCTACGCAGCCCTTGGCCGTAACTCGAATAGAATTCGAGACACGGTTCATTCTAGCTGTTTATCTTTTACTATCCAGTGCATTATCTTGTTATCTAGCTCTTATTCTAACCAGTTCATTACCCTGTTATCTATGTCTCATTCAAATGCCAATGTTTCATCATTTCTTATAGATAATTCAAGCTTGTTCGATAATCTACAAATTGGGAATGGCGTCTTGGACCTCGCCTGCGGCAAAGGGAGAAATGGATTATTTTTAGTTAGCCATAATGTTCCGGTACTATTTGCAGATAATAATGAAGCCCATCTACAATCTATTGTTCCCATAGTCGAGTTAGCAGTGCGTAGGGCAAAGAAAAGTGCCTGTTGGTTGGTAGATTTTGAGGCTAAAGTGAGTGAGGGTAAAAACCCCTTAATAGGCAAAAGTTTTGATGCAGTCATAGTATTCAACTATCTGCACAGGCCGCTTTTTCCCTTTATTAGAGAGGCGATTCGGCCAGGTGGATTGATTGTCTATGAGACATTCACGGTTGACCAAAAGCGGTTCGGCAGGCCAAGTAATCCAGATTTTCTCTTGGAGCAGGGCGAATTGGTCCAGGCCTTTGCAGGATGGGAGCTTATTCGGAATTTTGAAGGTGAGGTATCAAGTCCAGAACGAGCGATAGCAAGATTAATAGCCAGAAAGCAGGCTAAAAAGTGAGTCTAATGAGCAAGGCAAAAATACTACCTTTAAACTTTGGCGGCAGAAGCAAGACTGTAAAGCGACCGTATGAGTGCGAAATAGTGCGCAGCACGCGGAAGACGCTCGCTCTGTATATTAAGCAACAGAATGTAGTGGTGCGTTGCCCACTGCGCGCGACTAAATCGGAGGTCGAGGAGTTCATTACCTCGAATCACGCTTGGATAGAAGGTCGGCTATTCGAAGAATCTCTACGCGAGAAGCAGGCATTAAGAGTCGAGAGAGGCGGCAAGATTTTCTATCGGGCCCGCGAGCGCACCATCGTCTTCAAGGAAGGGCGTAAGCAGCGAGTGATGGTAGTTGGCGATGAATTTATTATACAAGGACATAAGCTGACCCCAGCCAAAGCGAAGATTCAGGTAGAAGACTTTCTAATCGATAAGGCGAGTGAATATATTTTGCCTAGGGCCCGAGGCTTAGCCCGTTATTTAGGCGTCGAACACAAGATCACTGAAATTAAGTTTCGAAAGACTAAGTCGAAATGGGGGCATTGCACGTCAACGGGAGTACTGCAGTACAACTGGATGATTATGTTGGCGCCCTACAGCATTATCGATTACATGATCACTCATGAGGTTTGCCACCTGTTGCACATGGATCACTCGCAGAGGTTCTGGAATCGGGTTGAGTCCATTTGTCCTGATTGCGATCACTACATAAATTGGCTTAAAGAGCACGAGCACCGACTTTGGTTCTAGCTTATTCCTTCTATTGAAATCCTAGCTTGAAACTCTGGACCGAAATCTGAGGTCCCACACTCCGTGTCCGAGGCGCTGTCCTCGTTTCTCGAATTTTGTAACGGGCCTATCTGGCTCCGGCCAGTAGGTCTGCACACCAAGGATGTTTTCTAAACCAGGGTTGCCCTCCAGCACTTCCACCATGTGTTCAGCATAGGCTTGCCAGTCTGTGGCGAAATGAAGCTCTCGCCGCCTTGTTTAATTTCTTAAGCAGCAGCTCGATGAATTCCGGCTGCACTAGGCGTCGCTTATTGTGTCGCTTCTTGTGCCAAGGATCGGGGAAAAATAATAATAGTCTATCAATACAATTGTCGGGCAATCCATTTTCCAAAATTTCTCTGGCATCATGGCAGATCAATTTGATGTTAGTGAGTTTGTTTTCGACAATGCCATTAAGGAGCTTGCCGACGCCGGGCTGATGCACTTCAATTCCAAGAAAGTTTTGATTAGGACTTTGCTTCGCCATTTCTAGGAGTGAGTCGCCCATCCCGAAACCAATTTCTACCGTTAGCCTTTGCGGTTTTTCAAACAACTTATTTGGGTCGAGAGATTCGTTGTTGAATTCGACGACGTAGCTTTCCCAATAGTTTTCTATTGCCTTACGCTGGGAATCGGTCAACCGCCCGGACCGAATAACATAGCTGCGTATCGGTCTCTTGTTCTCGTCAGGTATTGAATTAGACACTCGGTTATATCGACTCTTCGATTGATTACTATTTTAGTATTAAGCTTAGCTGGGGAACTGTTGATTCGCTGCGAACCAGGCTATGAGCGCCCACGCTGTTAGAAAGCAGAGTCCACCTAAAGGGGTAATCGCACCCAGCCATCGTATTCCTGTAATGCTCAGTAGATACAGGCTGCCGGAAAATAAAATAATGCCTGACATCATCAAGTAGGCACTAATGCGTAGCAGGTTCGATGCCGAGAAATTAAGCATCATCAAGCCGATGCCGAGCAGCGCGAGTGCATGGTACATATGATATTGCACGCCGGTTTGAAATGTATTGAGCAGCTCTGGGCTCAGTCTATCGCGCAGCATATGTGCTGCGAATGCGCCGATTGATACGGCCAGAAAGCCATTAACTCCGGCTAGGATGATAATAAGTTTGGCCATGTTAGTTCGCGCTCAGTGATGCTATCGGTAACAGATCAAATCGAAGCCAAAAAAAAGCCGCGAGAGCTCGCGGCTTTTTCTAATCATTGCTTAGGCTGCCATTTTTACTTTAATCTTATTCATCGCATTTTTTTCGAGTTGGCGAATGCGCTCAGCAGAAATGCCGTAGCGATTAGCTAACTCATGCAGCGTAGCCTTGTTCTCGCTCAACCAACGGCTGTTCAAGATATCTTTACTGCGATCATCTAGTTCAGACATGGCAGAATGGAGACTGCTGTTCGTTATTTCTTCCAACTCATCTTCTTCTACATTGGTAGCCAGATCAGATGCCTGATCTTCTAAGTAGAAAGCCGGTGCTTTGTAGGCTGCTTCATCGTCGCTGTCTGAATCGGCATCAAAGGCGGTGTCATAGGAGGCCATTCGTCCTTCCATCTGCCTAACGACTTTGGCATCAACCCCAAGGTCCTGTGCCATTGCTTCGGCTTCTTCGTTGTTCAACCAACCAAGACGTTTCTTAGAGCTGCGCAGATTGAAGAAAAGTTTGCGCTGTGCTTTGGTGGTAGCGATTTTGACAATGCGCCAGTTGCGCAGGATGTATTCATGCATCTCTGCTTTGATCCAATGTACGGCGAAGGAAACTAGGCGAACACCCACTTCTGGATTGAATCGCTTAACAGCCTTCATCAGGCCAACGTTACCTTCTTGGATCAGGTCGGCCTGAGATAGGCCATAACCGGAAAATGTTTTGGACATGTGCACGACGAAGCGCAGATGTGAGAGAACCAATTGTCTGGCCGCATCCACGTTATCTTCGTAGTAATACTTCTTGGCAAGTCCAAGCTCTTGCTCAGGCGTCAGCATAGCGATGCTATTCACCGAAGCGATATAAGCAGTTAAATCCTGACCCGGAGTCGTGGGGTCGAAAACTTGTAAACTGTTAGCTGTGCTCATTTGAGTTCACTCTTTCCTGAATAATTTGGAATCTATGATGGATTACGGAACCACATCCCGATTTTAGCATTCAAACTTTCTCTCCGCCAATAATACCTTTTTTCTAAACGCCGGCGCTTATGGAGCTTTTTGGAGGTTTCAGCGCTAATTTCTAAGCGTCGACCCGATAGTTTAGAAAAAGTGTGGATTTAGAGTTGAAGCTATTGCTTTATACATGGAGCTGCATTCGCCCATTTCAAGAGGGCGAACAAGAAATTGCTGAATTGGAGGGGAGTTTAGGGGTTAATAGCACGAATATGGCGCAGACTAGCCAAGAGTGCTGCCGTCCAGCCAATGACAGCGCCGGCGACGATTATGAGCTGCGAACTCATTAATCCGAAGCCACGTAACTGAAAGTCGCTCTCGTACAGCCGCATCAATACTTCTAAGTTCGAATTAAAAGTAGCTAAAACGATGCCTTGAAGCAGAGTAGCCAAGATTCCACCGCCCAGCCCGTAGAGGAGGCCAGTATATAAAAAAGGTCTAGCGGCATACATATCGCTGCCACCTATCAATTTAATGACTAGTATCTCGGCTTTACGGTTCTCGATAGCCAATTTTATTGTGTTGCCCACCACCAAGAATAGTCCAAAAATCACGATAACTGCGAGTACACTGCCAATAGCGTTGACCAGATTTGATATCGCCGCTAATCTTTGCAGCCAGAGGCTGTCGACCCGAACCACATCGACTTGGGATAGTTCTTGTAGCTGCCTCGCAAGCTCATCTGCAGCTGAAGATGAGACATCTAATGGAGTAAGGACAATTGCTCCTGGCAGTGGGTTGGCGGTCATCTCGATAAGTAAGTCTTCCAAGCCATTTGATGCACCAAACTCATCTAATGCTTGAGAGGGTGAGACATAGTACGCGCCCTCAATATCGTTTCTAGTTAGCAAGTCATCACTAACTTCTTGTCCTTCAGCCTCCGAAACACTATCTTGAAGATAGAGAGTTATCTGAGCACTGTCTTGAAAGCCGGCGAGAAGGCTAGCTAGGTTACTGTTTAGGCTAAGCAGAAGTGCAGGCAAAAGCAGGGCCACAGCGAAAACAAAGAGCGTAACCAGACTAGATGCCGGCGTTTGCAGGAGACGTATAGCGCTGACTTTTGCGATGCGTCGATGGAGTTTAAATAGATCTCCGAATGACCCGGACTGTCCGGCTCGTGTATTGCGGTTCACTCGGGGTTGATTTGGATTGTCATTATTGCGCTTAGTGGCACTCATGCCTTTGGCCTAGGCTTTTGGTCCGCCCGGAGCTTTCCACCTTCGAGGACTATTTTTCTGCAGTTCAAGCGCTCTATGAGCGCCGCATCATGACTCGCAACCAATAGACACACACCAACGCTCTGAAACTGTTGGAAGACCCTTATTACTTCTGCTGATAGTCCTGGGTCCAGATTCCCAGTAGGTTCATCAGCCAGAATAATGCTAGGCCTGTTAACAACGGCGCGCGCGATTCCCACGCGTTGCTGCTCTCCCCCCGAGAGAGCTTCGGGAAAGCTTTTTTCTTTGTTCAGCAAGCCAACTTTGTCCAGAGCTGCTCTGACACGCCGAGCAGCATCATTCGGTTGATAGCCGCAAATTTCGAGAGGAAGCGCAACGTTGTCGTAAACAGTGCGATCATGGAGAAGCTGATGGTCTTGAAAAACGGTACCGATCTGACGGCGATGGCGGGCGATTTGCGTTGTAGAAACTCGATTTAGATTTACACCGTTTGCAATTAATTGTCCTGAACTAGGCGTTTCCATTGCCAAGATAAGTTTTAACAGTGTGCTCTTACCAGCTCCAGAGTGTCCGGTAATGAAAGCAAATTCGCCGTGACTAACTTCAAAACTAATATTAGACAATGCTTCCTGACCATCGGCATAACGTTTGCTGACGTTATCAAACTTGATCATACCAATGGCCTAGTAGATAAAAGTCCAAATTAACAAGGGGGCTCATTTAGAGAAAAGAGCATCGACATAATCTTTGGCATTGAACGGCCTTAGGTCATCTATTTTTTCACCTATACCGATGAAGCGAATGGGAAGGGATAACTTTTTTGCAAGCGCGAACACCACGCCACCCTTCGCAGTTCCATCTAGCTTCGTAAGTGCGATACCACTTAGGGTTGTGGTTTTATGAAAACTCTCGGCTTGGTTGACTGCGTTCTGGCCGGTAGTTGCATCGAGTACCAATAAGACTTCGTCTGGTAGACGCTCGTCTTGCTTCTTCAATACCCGAACGATTTTCTCTAGTTCGTTCATGAGATTGTCTTTCGTATGCAAGCGCCCAGCGGTGTCCGCGATTAACACATCGACATTCTTCGCCTTCGCCGATTGATAGGCATCGAAAATAACTGACGCGCTGTCGGCCCCAGTGGCCTGCGCGACTACGGGAACTGAGTTCCTTTCGCCCCATACTTGCAATTGCTCCACTGCAGCGGCTCTAAAAGTATCGCCAGCGGCGAGCATGACATTCAATCCTTGCGACTGATAAAGCTTCGCGAGCTTACCGATCGAGGTTGTCTTGCCAACGCCATTTACTCCTACCATCAGGATGACGAAAGGTTTGGGCTGGGATTTTACTATGAGAGGCACATCGACGGGCTCTAGAATATTGGTGAGCTCTTGCCGGAGGGCTGCCATGAACTGTTCCGGATCGGCTAACTGCTTCCGCCCAAGTTGCTTTTTTAGGTTGTAGATAATTTGATCAGTAGCATCGATGCCAATATCTGCAGAGAGTAGCTGCGATTCAATTTCTTCTAGCAGATTGAGGTCGATAGTCTTCTCGCCGAGAACAATTCCGGCCAGTCCATCACTAATTTTGCTGCGCGTGCGGCTTAACCCATTCTTCAAGCGCGTAAATATTCCGTCCTCACCCTGACCGGCCGCGCCGTCAAGGGTTGCAGGCCTAATGGATTTGCCCTCTAAAGCTTCGGTGGACTTGGAGACTTCAGGTTTATTTTTCTTGCCTAGACCAAACATGATAAGAACACTCAAATAGATACGACTAGAGAGCCGCTATGCTACCACAGCTGAGTGATTCAACTAATACTACGGCGAGTCCTGAGATGATAGGCTTATGCTTTGGCTTCATGACAGATAAAAACTAATACTTCAAAGATAATCCAACTATTATGCAGTCAACTACTCAAAAAAACAGCAGCGTGCGCATCATAGCGGGCGAGTACAGAAGTAGAAAGCTAGAATTTCCAAGCCTAGAGGGATTGCGGCCCACTGCGGATAGGATTCGAGAAACCCTCTTCAATTGGCTGCGAGACTATACTGCAGGTGAAACTTGCCTAGATTTGTTCGCAGGAAGTGGAGCCCTCGGCTTCGAAGCTCTTTCGAGAGGAGCAAGCCAAGTTGATTTTATCGAACAGGATTCCTCGGCAGTAAACTCGATCCGAAATAATATCGAACGATTAGACGCTAAACAAGGCAACGTGTATTGTTCCGATGCGTTCGAGTGGCTAGACAGATGTGCGCAAGACTCAAAGCAATATGGGTTGGTGTTTCTCGACCCTCCCTTTAAAGGCGAGATGCTCGCTCGCGCAATCGTAAAACTCGAGAGTGCGAATTTGCTAAGAGCAGGCGGGCTTGTGTATATCGAAAAAGAGAAGAAATCAATCGACGATGATTTGCCTAGCAATTGGATTGAAGTGAAAAGTAAGAATGCAGGATTAGTTCAATTCGGACTGTATAATGTTATAAGAAACAGCAAATAAAGATGACAACTGGCACTAGTGAAAACGAATTCATTCCAACCTGGTGGTTGCCGGAGGGTCATAGTCAAACTCTGTGGAGGAAATTCTCTCCTGCAAAAACGGTTATGCATAGACGGCAACGAATCGAGCTTGATGACAGTGACTATATTGATGTCGATTGGACGACTCTTGATCCTAAAAAATCCCAAGGTAATACGATCGTGTTTTTACTCCATGGTTTGTGCGGATGTTCGAGATCGTCTTATATTTTGGCCATGCAGTCTCTGTTGAATGATCAGGGTATTTCCTCGGTCGCGATGAACTTTCGTGGCTGTAGCGGAGAAATTAATCGACTCGCCCAGGCCTATCATTCAGGTGTCTCTGAAGACGTTAACGAAGTGTTTAGTAAATTGGCGGCTGAATATCCTGCGCACAATTTTGTGTTGGTAGGCTACTCGTTAGGCGCGAATGTACTCTTAAAATGGTTAGGCGAGATTGAATCACACCCCAACATTCGTAAAGCTGTGGCGGTGTCGACTCCGTTTGAATTGGAATATTGCTCGCAAGCCATGTTGCAGGGTGTAAGTCGAATATACGGGCAATATTTTGTGCGCCGCTTAGTGAAAAACTTTCAGCACAAGCACCAGCATCTGCAGCTGTTTAATCCAGAGCAAGCGTCACGTATCGCCCAGCTGGGCGATACGTGCAGCATCTCATCTATATGGGAGTTCGATGACCAGATAACCGCGCCGCTTCATGGATTTGAAGGAGCCGAAGATTATTACCGGAAATGCAGCAGCTCTGCCTTTCTAAACTCGATAGCAGTCGATACATTACTGATACAGAGTAAGAACGATCCTATGATTCCTCCCAAATCGATCCCCGATAGAGAGAAGCTCTCGCCGTCAGTGCAGATGCAGCTAACGGAGAAGGGTGGTCACGTGGGCTTCGTTTCTTCAAATCCCGATAATTGGTTAGAACAGAGAATATTGAATTTCATGCAGGTGTGAGTGATCATTGGCGCGATCTGTTAGTTTGAGATATAAGTTCAAGCCAGTATTGCTAACCAAGGCCATAGAGCCTATACACGATAAAAATGAGAATGTTATGATGAAAATTGCGGTCTACCCGGGAACGTTTAATCCAATCACCAACGGCCATATGGATCTAGCAGAACGGGCTTCCGGTTTATTCGACAAAATTATTGTGGCAGTAGTCGGTAAGAATCAGCAGAAGCCTAATGCGTTGCCGCTGGAGCAACGGGTGAGGCTCACTAAAAAAGTTTTGGGTCATCTAGAAAATGTGGAAGTTAGGTCATTCGATAGCCTGATCACGCAATTCGTGAAGGAGTGTGACGCCAAAATCATCCTGCGTGGGCTGCGTACGGTTGCCGATTTCGAGTACGAGTTTCAGCTAGTTGGCATGAATCGCATTCTGGAGCCGAGTATAGAAACTGTGTTTCTCGCACCTGCGGAACACCTTTCCTACATCTCATCTACTTTGGTGCGCGAGATTGCAGCCTATGGCGGCGACATCTCCAATTTTGTCCATCCGGCTGTAGCCGAAGCTATGGCAGGTCAGCAAAAGTGTTCGTCTTAGCCACTTATTATTTTTGGCATTGGGAGCAGTACACCGTGCTGCGTTGGCCTTGGCGTATCTCTTTCAAAGTATTTTTACATACATGGCAGGGGTCGCCCTTGCGGCCATAGACGTTAAGCGACTGTGCAAAGTAACCGGGCTCCCCGTCGCTGCCCTTAAAGTCCTTGAGCGTTGTGCCGCCGACATCGATCGCTCGCTGCAAAACTTGCTGAATACACTCCACTAGTTTCTCGTAGCGTGGCTTGGAAATTTTCCCCGCGTTGCGCTTCGGATTGATGCCAGCAAGAAACAGGGATTCATTAGCATAGATATTTCCTACACCAACGACAACTTTGCTATCCATGATGAAAGTCTTAACAGCAACGTTGCGGGTACGGCTCTTCTGAAACAAATAATTGGTGTGGAATTCTTTACTTAACGGTTCGGGGCCAAGAGAGGCCAAGAGGGGGTGTGATTCTATCGACTCAGTATCCCACAATATGCAACCGAAACGCCGTGGGTCTGTGTAGCGCAGCACTTTGTTGTTCGCAAATACGATATCGACATGATCGTGCTTCGCCGCTGTTTGATTAGTATCGACGATCCTGAGACTGCCTGACATTCCAAGGTGAATGAGCACACACCCTTTCTTGGTTGCGAGCAGCAAATACTTTCCGCGCCTAGAAACTGATTTAATGGCTTCCCCCGGGAGATCTTTACAAAGCGCGGGAGTAATAGGCCAACGCAAAGTCTTGCGGCGAAGTATGACTTTGCTGACCTTATTATTTTCGATGTGTGGCTCAATGCCGCGACGGGTTGTCTCAACTTCAGGTAATTCCGGCAATTCGCACCTCGGTTGTATGATGGCTAGCAGCTTGAGCAGACTGCTTTATAATCTTTCTCTTAGGTGAAAGGAAGTAGCCATGAGTTCGCAGAAGCAAATGTTATTAGGAATTGATGCGGGTGGAACGTTTACGGACTTCGTCTTGGTGCGGCTTGAGCCGATCGTCAGCGTCAGAGTTTACAAAACCTTATCTACCCCCGACGCGCCGGAGCGGGCAATTCTGCATGGCATAAAGGCAATGGGCCTGGAGTCTCATTTGGATGATGGAAGCTTGCAGCTCGTCCATGGGAGCACTGTCGCGACCAACGCCGTTCTCGAGGGCAAGCTTGCGCGGACTGCTTTCATTACCAATTATGGCTTCGCGGACATGTTACAACTCGCGCGACAGACTCGCCCAGAGCTCTATGCATTGGAGACTCCTGCAGTGCCGCCTCCGGTTCCACCCGAGTTATGTCTCGAGACGGGTGGCAGAGTCGCCGCTGACGGCACTGTGGTCTTGCCTCTTTCCCAAATTGAGCTCGATGAACTGCTTGCCAAAATAGAGTCCCTTGCACCCAGTGCCGTCGCTATTAATTTGCTCTTCTCGTTTCTAGATGACAGCTTTGAGCGCAGGATTGAATCTGCGATTAAGGCGAAATTTGGCGAGTGCTTCGTTAGTCGCTCCTCCACCGTATTGCCCGAATACAAAGAGTATGAGCGTGGCATAGCGACCTGGCTCAATGCGGCATTGGGTCCGGTTATTAGTGGATACCTTAGTGTGCTGCAACGCGAGTTAGGCAATACCTCGCTGCAGGTCATGCAGTCGAGTGGCGAGACGATGTCTGCTGGCATGGCAGCGCAATCGGCGGTAAATCTATTGCTGTCCGGCCCCGCGGGCGGACTTACTGCAATCGCCTATTTGGCGAAGCAAGTTGGTAAGTCGAAGTTTCTGAGCTTCGATATGGGAGGCACTTCTACGGACGTCGCGCTCCTGGACACAAAGATACGCACCAGCAACGAATCCTCAATTTCGAATTATCCGATTGCCGTGCCGATGGTTGATATGGAGACAATCGGGGCGGGAGGTGGCTCGATAGCCTATGTTGATGCTGGAGGAATGCTTCAGGTTGGTCCGCGTTCGGCAGGAGCAGACCCCGGGCCTGCGTGTTACGGTCGCGGAGGCCTTGGTGCCACAGTAAGCGATGCGAACGTGGTGCTTGGTCGGCTGCAATCTAATTCCACGTTCGCCGGCGATCTGAAGCTCAGTCTCGAGAAAGCTCAAGCAAGCTTAGAACCGCTCGCGCAGAGAATCGGCCTATCGATAGAGGAAACAGCGCTTGGCATTATTGATATAGCCAATGAGCACATGGCGAAGGCGATAAGGCTTATCTCCGTGAACAAGGGTCATGATGCGAAGGATTTTATACTTGCGAGTTTTGGTGGTGCCGGTGGTTTGCATGTGTGCGCGCTTGCTGATGCTATGGCTATGAAGAATGCACTAGTGCCAGTACATGGAGGCGTTCTCTCG
Organism: uncultured Pseudomonadales bacterium; assembly: GCA_949372635.1. GTDB lineage: Bacteria > Pseudomonadota > Gammaproteobacteria > Pseudomonadales > Pseudohongiellaceae > UBA9145. The sequence continues at coordinate 157,212 of CASIAB010000007.1, read as the reverse complement.
GCGCTCGGTATGGTCGTGGCGGATCAGGGTAGACAGTTTTCCAAGACACTAAGCCTGGATTTGCAGCCCATTGATGAAAAATCCTTAGAAGATCAGTTTGCTCAATTGGAGCAAGGTGGGATGGAGCAATTAGCCTTAGAAGGTCTGCACTCATCGATGCTAGTTCCTAAGCGCAGCGCGGATCTGAGATATAAGGGGCAGTCTTACACGTTGAATATCGACTGGCATGCCCTAGCCGGAGTGCTCGAAGCTTTTGAGCAACTTCACGAGCAGCGGTATGGATATAGACACGATGCGCCAATTGAATTGTTGACGATTCGTGTTAATTTATCGACTAAAAAAACTCCATTTGTTTTACCGCAACATATTACGCCGGCGCACTGCAATAATACTCGGCACTGTAAGGTCTATGGAGAGACTAAGCAGGCAAGGCTATTGGCGCGCGCAGAGTTGTATCCGGGCGAATTGATTGAGGGCCCAGCAGTTATTACGGAATATTCAGCCACTACGTTCGTAGCTGCCAATTGGTCGGCAGCCGTAGATGGTTTTGGTAATCTGGTACTGCAGAAACAAAGTTGAAGGCACAACAGCCGCAGCGGCCATAGCTCAGTTGCGTTGGGAGCATTCTTAGTATTGAGAGATGAACTGATTTGTTCTCAGAAGGCGTATAGATGCATATACTGCCCGTTATTGGAGGGCAGTCATTTACAGGTCAAATTGTCAGGTGATATAACTGAATAGCTCGCAGGATCGCTTCTGCGTATTTCTCCCAAACCACCGGCGAACGCACCGGCTATAAATAGCAAAAAGGCAAGACCGGCATTACCATGAGACGACGCTTTCTTCATCATATATACTTTTTATCTGGCTTGGCTCCTAGCTTAATCGCCGCCCTAGCTGGATCATTGGTGCATGCGCAGGAAGCAGGAGAGCCTGCAGCGAGCGATCGCTCGCGATTGCCACTTCTTTATATCGATCCGCCGGCCTACCTTGAGGACGGAGTGAATCCAGTAATGCCCCTAAAGGCACTGGTCGTCGATCCAGAGTCGGACCCGGCCTTCGGTCAGCGCTTGGATAGTATTCGGCTATACAGCAACACAGTGGCGGATATTGAGCTGGATGGAGGCGCCTGGGATTTTGATCTCGTAGAGGAACTTGCCTCCCTGGGACGCCTGCAGCAACAGCAGGGCGATCATGGCGGCGCAATTGAGACGCTAGATAGAGCCATCCATGTAAATAGAATCAATTCCGGCCTCTATACCCTTGAGCAAATCCCGGTAGTGGAACAATTAATATCCAGCCATATGGCGCTGGGCAATTGGGAAGAGGCTGATACCTACAATAATTATCTCTTTCATGTGCAGCAGAAAGCTTATGGCTTGAATGATCCGCGTCTAATACCTGTGTTAGACCGTCTAGCAACTTGGAATATTCAGGCTTTCAAAATCGGTTACGGAGACTTATTGGGAATCAAGCTGCGACAGTCTCAGATAATGTTTAACGCCGCGGCACGGATGGTGAGCTTGCATTTTGGTAAGGCCGACAAGCGCTTTATAAATTATCAGAGGAATATCGCAACTTCGGCCTATTTGGTAGCCAAAAACCCTGATTTGATGGCGGAGATTGGCAACCCCGAATATAGAAGTATGCAGCAGATGCTTGCAGAGAAACTTAATGGACAGCGCCAAGTGCAGCCTCCAGGTTTTCAAACCGGCGAGCGCGCGCTGATAGAAATAGCAATGTTCTATCAAGAGCAAGGCTACGATAGTTACGGTTTAGCCGAAGCGATTACTTACTTAGCCGATTGGTATCTCATGTTCGGCCAGCGTCAGGGCGCCTTGAAAAACTATAAGCTCGCTTGGGATATGCTCCAGGAGTTGGAGGACAGTGAAGAGTTAACATCGCAATTATTTGGCAAGGTAACTCCACTTCCAGCATTTGGGTCATCCATTGAGACGCCTGATGCGCTTTATACTAACGAGGACGGCACCGAAGCATTGAGTTTTGATTATGCCGACCTGACTTTTGATGTAACGGCAGACGGCTTAGCTAGGAAGGTAGTAAGTATCTCTGAGGAAACTCAGGACAATCAGATGCAGCTGGGTAAATTGCGGAGATCAGTTCGCTCAATGCGGTTTCGGCCGGTGCTCGTTGATGGCGAGCCGGCACGTTCTTTTGAGAACCACTTTAGGTACCGGTATTGGTACTAATTTATTAAGCGAACAGGTAGCATCGAGCCAATAATCGGCAGAAATAGAGGGCTTGCGGCGTAATTGTTAAGCTTTGGTTAAGGAGCTTAAGACTATTAATAATAATTATTTTGTCGGTATTATGAATTTTATATCTAGCTAGATAAACAGTTTAAATTCCATGAAAGGCAGTTAAAAGGCATTAAATTTCGAAAAACGGCCAAATGCTGGAATTCGAGAACAGGAATATAAAGTATGGAATCCATGCAACTGAGGAACTACAAGGGTAAGCCGCATTTGTCCTTACCTCTATCACGACTTATTGCTCTAGGAGCGCTGAGTCTTAGTTTAGTGGCATGTCAGACTAGCAGCTCGAGTTCGACCAGTTCACCATCCATGCCCTCGCCCTCTTCAAGCTCAAGCAGTTCGGCGCCGTCGAGCCCTAGCTCTAGCAGTTCTTCAAGTTCTAGCCAGAGCCAGGGCACGCCAGGCGCTCCTTCCAGTCAGAGTGGGCAACAATCTAGTCAGAGCAGTGCTGCGGGGGGTCAGCCGTCGGCAAACTCAAGTAGCGCGGATCAGCAATCTGGGCAGGAAAGTAGAGATGGATCAAGGCCCGGAGCACAGGCTGCGCAGCAGGGTAGTCAATCGACGGGCAGCGCAGCAGGGTCGACGCCAGCAGGCACATTAGCTGGCAGTTCTGGCCAGGGAGCGGGTTCTCAGGCTCGATTGCCAGGAGCGGGAAATCAGCCGGGCGGCGGCAGAGATGAATCTACGGGCGATCTAGATGGTGGGATTACTGACTCATCGGGAGGCGGAATAGGACGTCCAAGTGGAGATTATAGTTTAGATACGTTGCCAGATGGCGCATTAAGTGGGGGAAATACATCTGGCTCTGGCCGTAGAGATTCGAGCGGACAGGATAGTTCGGGGAGTGGAGATGGCGGAGCACAAACTAGTGGTAATGGGGCGATGACGGCACAAGAGCGCGCAGAGGTATTGGATGAGCAGCTACGCCGCGGCTACGAGACATTCGACGGGTTTATTCTTAGTGAGAGAGAGCGGGCGCAGGCCGAGAGCAATGCGGCGGGGTCATCTGCGGCAGGCGGTTCTGCGGGCGGTGGAAGCAGTTCTTCGCAGCCACAGACCTTGCCTGAATCAGGTGCTTCGGCAGTATTGGCATCCTCACTACCGCCCGGGATTTCTAATTCGCCACCACAAGAAACTTTTCCTGCACCAGAAGACATTCCCAGTGGTCGTGACGATGATGTTGTAGCGAGGCAGCTTCGCGAGGCGGCAATGAGTGAACCCGATCTGCAATTGCGTGAAGCCCTCTGGCAGGAATATAGAAACTATACAGGTTTAGGTGAAGAGCAATGATAGCTTTAACAGTGCAGCAGGCAAAGAACATAGCGGGCATGGGTCTACTAGTGCTCGCGCTGGCGGGTTGTAATACACATACCGTGAAGACCACCAGCTACATATCTATCGTTCAAGACAGTCAGAATGTGCCTGAAGATTTACTCCTCGATGTTGGCGTCTCGGTGTTCGATCCAGGTATAGATGAGATTGAGAAGCGTGACGAAGAAACTACTAATCATGAAATCCGCGTAGCTGAGTCGCGCTATGCACCATTTTTACTAGCGGAAACACTGCAGCGTTCGGCGAACTGGGGCATCGTGCGTTTAATGCCCAATAACGAAAGCCCCATGGACGTTATTATAAATGGCACTATTTTGCAGTCGGATGGGGAGGCCATGCAGATTCGTATCGCGGTGACTGATTCGAGTGGTCGTGAGTGGTACACGAAGGTTTACTCTGAGTTGATTAGCCAGTTCAGCTACGAGCCTTCGCAGCGACAACAAGCCGATCCATTTCAGGTTATCTACAACAAGATCTCCAATGATTTATTGGAATATAGGAAACGTAATTTAACGAACCAACAGATCGTAGAGGTTCGGACTATTTCCGAATTACTGTTTGCTCGCCGATTCTCACCGGAAGTATTTGATTCGTATTTGACGACAGATCGCCAAGGCAATCTGGCGATAACCGCACTTCCAGCCGAAACTGATCCAGTCCTACAAAGAGTGCGAGACATTAGAGAGCGGGATTTCATGTTTATAGATACCGTTCAGGATTACTATGCTACCTATGTTAGACAGATGCGATTGCCCTACGACACATGGCGAGCATTGAGCTATGACGAAACGATTGAGCTTAGAGAGTTAAGAGCATCGGCTAATCGACGGTTCGTGGCAGGTGCGGCGGCGGTTCTCGGCGGCTTGGCTGCGGCGACTAGCGGTGGAAATTATGCGACACAAACCGGCGGCGCAATTGGTGTTGGCGCCGGTGCGTATTTGATTAAGAGCGGCTTCGATAAACGAGCCGAAGCAAAATTACATTCGGACGCACTGGAAGAATTGGGAGAGTCCCTCGAAAACGAAGTTGCTCCACGCGTATTTAGTCTGGATGATCGTACCATCACACTCACCGGTTCAGTCGAAGAGCAGTATGCTCAGTGGAAAGATGTTCTGGCAGATATCTACGCGTCAGAAGTAGGTGATATTTAATCGGTTCATTCATCATTGTGGGCCTCCCCACGAACAGAATTCGCTATGTCAGATAAAGATGTCGACAAGATTGACGGTAACAATTTTGATCACAATGATAATTCAGTATTTTTAAATCAGGCTGCTACTGTGCAAGCCGAAAAACCTGCGCTGTGGATTTGGTTTGGCTTGGGCGGCTTGTTGTTGCTCGCCCTATTAGTCATCTTTGTTCTTCCTTCTATTGTTTCCGAATACGAATTGCCTTTAGAGCGGCGAGTCGATTCAGTTGATATTTCCGTTGCTGAAACTGTGGCTAATACTACAAGCGCAATCTCTCCCTTCGAAGAAGCGCAACGCGCTTTGCAACGCAAAGAAGCACAGGACGTACTTGCCGAGTTATTGAAATATCAGACTGAATTAGATGCTCTGGATGTAGTCGTTTGGGGTGAGCAAGAATATTTGGCCTCCTTGGAGCAGGCCGGTATTGGCGACGAGTATTATCGGACGCAGGACTTTGTATTGGCTCGCGACTTCTATGAGAGTGGCCGCGTGGGTTTAAGTAGTCTAATCGATTCAGTTTCCTCGGTTATAGAGCAGACACTTATTGAAGCAGAACAGGCGCTGATCGAGCTGGACTCAGCAGAGGCGCTTACAAAATATACTTTAGCGCTGCTGCTCGATCCGGGAAACCAGTTGGCGCAGATAGGCGAGCAACGCGCGCTAACCTTGGACGATGTAAGTGCGCTGTTGAAAGAGGCGGACGATTTAGTCGAGGACGGCGAATTGCAGCAGGCTCTTGCGAACTACCGTGAAGTGTTAAATTTGGACAGCTACAACGAGGTTGCCGCGGAGGAAATCGCTGCAGTCTCTCTACTCATTACCGAAAACGAATTTGCCCAAATCATGTCGAGTGGTTATGTGTTGCTGCAAGCCGGTGAACCCGAAGAAGCAGTGGCACAATTTCAGAGAGCCTCCCGACTTGGTATCAAGCTGGATGAAGCACAGGCCGCAATTAATCAAACCGAGAACGAGATTGCGAATACGGAAATTAATCGATTAAGTGGATTGGTTACAGCAGCGCAGCAGAACGAGCAATGGCAAGATGCGGTCGAACAATACGACAATATTCTTGCTATCGATAGCAATCTACTTTTTGCAATCAACGGTCGTGACTACGCAGATAAACGAGCTAGGTTAGATAGATTGTTAGTGGAGGCCGTAGACAATCCAGAAAGATTTTCTGAGGACGAAGTTTTCGAAGAGACGCGGATATCCTATTTCATTGGTCGAGACATTGAGAATCCAGGGCCCAGGCTCAAGGGACAGTTAGATGACTTGGAAGCCTTCTTGGAATATTCGCTTGTGCCAATAGATATCTCTTTTAGATCAGACAATGAGACTGAAGTTACACTGCTAAGAATCCAGGACATGGGGATGTTTGAGCAAACGTCTCTCTCGTTGAAGCCGGGGCGTTATGTTGCTATAGGCAAACGCAGCGGCTATAGAGAAGTTCGTGAAGAATTTACTGTAGGCTTTGGCCTCACCCCCGAGACTGTCAGCGTTCAGTGCGATGAGCCCATCGCTTCTTCAAGCAGGCGCTAAACGATGAGCAATAGTGATGAAACAAAGGATATAAATGGGGCAACAGACCCTATTATTCCTATAGACTTCACTCCGCATCGTGAAGAGAGCCAAGGTTTTTCCTACAAATTTAAATGGCTGCATGTAGTAGTAGCCAGCTTTCTGCTCGTGTCGCTGTCGACGGGATGGTTTGTGTTAACTGCTCGATCTGTGTTCGTAGACGTAGACCCTATAACCGCACAAATGAGCATCGATACTGGCACTAGCTTCAAGCTGGGCCAACGCTATCTAATGCGTACAGGCTCCTATCAGCTTACGCTGAAAAATGAGGGCTATCACGATACCGTCACTCGTTTATTGGTAAACCGAGAACAATCTCAGACGCATTCGTTCGTGATGCGCAAACTCCCAGGTATTATTAGCTTCGACAGTACAAATATTTTGGAGGCGAGAATCAGAATAGACGGTGTCGATATCGGGCAAACACCGTTAGTGAATGTAGAAGTAGAACCAGGTGTGCATCAGCTATCGATTTCAAAAGACCGGTATCTCGATTTTGGCGAGACAATCGATATCGAGGGAAGAGCAGTCGAGCAGAGCTTTTCGGCAAGCTTGGAGCCGGCGTGGGCGACTGTAAGCTTGACTACCACACCAAGTGGAGCGGATGTATTGGTGGACGGCGAATTTATCGGCAGCACTCCTATAAACGCCGAAATTATTCAGGGCCAGCGTGACCTCGTATTAAAACTAGCAGGGCATAAAGCATGGCAAGAAGAATTCGATGTGCTCGCTGGCGAGGACTTTTCTGTACCGTTGGTTGAGCTAGAACCTGCCGACGGGTTGTTGTTCATCCAGTCGAACCCTGCTGCTGCAAGCGTAACGATCGGAGGGGAATTCAAGGGGCTCACTCCGTTAGAAGTTGCACTGCCTCCGGGCCAGAATCATGAACTTACCTTCTTCAAGAACGGCTATAACTCGAGCTCGCTCTCGATCCAGACACAGGCGAACGAAGAAAGAGAGCTAAATATAGATTTGGAGCCTATATTGATGACGGTCAGAGTCATCGCGCAACCTGACGACGCTGAGCTTTATGTGGATGGCGAATTCAGGGGAGCTGCAAATCAAACCATTGAGTTGATGGCTGCAAGTCAGCAGATCGAAATCCGTAAGGCAGGATTTATTCCCTATTCTACCGAATTCACTTCCCGTCCAGGGCTAGAACAAATAATCAGTGTCTCCCTTAAGTCTTTAGAGCAGTCACGCTTGGAGCAGATTAAACCAGTGATCGTGACGGCCGCAGGACAGACACTTAAGCTGTTTTATCCGGGGGCATTCACCATGGGTGCTTCGCGACGTGAAGCGGGCAGAAGGCCCAATGAGAATCTTCGTGACATCAAACTAGAAAGGCCTTTCTATCTGGGTAATCGCGAAGTTACCAATGCTGAATTCAGATTGTTTAACGCAGAGCACAGCTCTGGAACTCTAGAGGGTCTGACGCTTGACAACGAGGCGCAACCAGTCGTCCGCATTACATGGGCGCAGGCAGCACTGTTCTGCAATTGGTTGAGCGACCAGGAATCATTGCCGCATTTCTACGAGGTAGCGGGCGAGAACGTCGTTGGATTCAATGCAGAGTCTGCCGGCTATCGTCTTCCCACCGAAGCGGAATGGGCCTGGGCAGCAAGAACCGATGGCAGCGGGGGTCAGCTTAAGTATTCCTGGGGAGACACAATTCCACCGGCAGGAAATTCGGGAAATTTTGCGGACATAACTGCTCAGTCCTATCTCGGACAAATAATGTTCGATTACGACGATGGCTATCTCGCTACCGCTCCTGTCGCGTCGTTCGATGTAAATCAATACGAGCTTTATGATATGTCGGGCAATGTCGCTGAGTGGGTGCATGACTTTTACGGCGCAGTAGGGGCTATAGGTGGAGTCGAGGTCGATCCGCTAGGACCGAGTGAGGGCCAATTTCATACGATTAGAGGGTCTAGCTGGGCGCACGGCTCGGTAACTGAACTGCGTTTGTCTTTTCGCGATTTTGGCGAAGAAGTGCGCGACGATGTTGGTTTTCGTATAGCGCGTTATTTGGAGGAATAGAATTATGCGTAAACTGTATTTGTTTGTATTGTTAAGTTTTTGCCGATTCGCAATGGCAGCGGAGAATGATCCACCTGCTCAAGATGCCGGTCTTCAAGAGGTTGTGCAAACTGAGTCGGATATTAGCATCGAGTCTCAAGAAGACGGCAGTGATCTAATCGCCGCCGAAATTTTAGATACAAACGAAGATGAAGAATCCTCGGGCCGTTTTATCCCGACCGAGGAAATTTCACAGGACTTAGGCGTTTCGTTTCCCGTCGATATTTAGATCAGCAGAGCAGGAAAGCTAAGGAACCACTATGAAGCAAAGGCTGTTATCGGAAGCACTCTATCAAGTCGCAGCATTAATTATAGCGGTGATCGTTGTTCACGCAGCTTATGTAGCGGTTATAAGGCCTAGCGCTGATTTGATCCAACAACAGCAAAACGTGCTGCAGGAGACTGATCCTAACTTCGAGCCGGAACGCTCGATCTATATTATTTTGCGCGACTTCGAACAAGAGACATGCATAATCTTATTGCTCTGGGCGCTCTCGATGCTCGGTATGAAAGTACAGCAGACACTGAGAGAGAGGGCGCTGTTAGAGAAAACCCTGATCAACATATCCGATGGCATGAGTATATTGCCTGAGGATGCCCGCAATTATGCGCGGACGATTCAGGCGTTGCCGGAGGGAGAGCGTCAATTTCTCTTGCCGAGGGCATTGCTTGCCGGTCTGCATAGATTTCAATCGACTAAGAACATTCAAGACGTTGCGACTACGATCAAGGTCACTTGCGAAACCGAAGCAGATAGAATGGAAACGGAACTGACGATTGTCCGCTATATCGCTTGGGCGATTCCGTCGATTGGATTCCTTGGTACCGTTCGCGGCATTGGCACGGCACTGGGCCAGGCCTATCAAGCTGTGAGCGGAGACATTGTGGGGGTTACCACCAGTCTAGGCGTGGCCTTTAACTCAACCTTCGTTGCACTTGTGGTAAGTATCTTGCTGATGTTTGTGCTTCACCAATTACAATTGATTCAAGACAGGCTGGTATTGGATTGTCAGAACTACTGTGACGACAAAATGCTGAGACACCTGCAAGTACCAGACAGAGATGCTAAATAATGAATTTGAAAGTTATCGAGTTAAACGATAACGCCTTGCGTGTTGGCGATGAGTCGGGAATTCTTGTTGAGAGTCCGGGTTTTGCGTTGGCCGTGGAAAACAAAAAGCTGATACTAGGCGAGGCTGCTAAACAACAGGCACGGATACATCCTACCAATAGCTATAACCGCTACTGGCACGAGCTCAGTATCGACCCCCTAATTCAAACGGCCGGCATTCGCCACTTTGCCGATATTGCGTACGCCCACCTGCTACATTTAGCAGAAGCAGGCGAGATCGATGGGGATGTGATATTTGCAGTGCCAGGAAATTTTACCCGAGCGCATCTTGCTATCTTGTTGGGCCTCGTAAATCAGAGCCCGTTTCGGACAGCAGGCCTTGTGGATTCTGCGCTGGCGGCAGTGTCCTCGACGAAGTTGGAGTTTGATTCCTACGTCTATGCAGAGTTGCAATTGCACCAAGTCGTACTAACTAAAATTGCCGTAGACGACGACATGCTTAAACGGGAATCAGTTATTCAGGTCCCGGGCGTGGGCAGTCAGAATTTCATGGATCTTATGATGCAGTTGGCTACGGACTTGTTCATCCAGCAGTGTCGTTTCAACCCTCAACACGACGCAGAATCGGAGCAGCAACTGTATAACGCACTTCCTTCGTGGCTGCAGCAGGATGATGGAAATCAGAATAGTCTTCTGCTTGAACTAACGGCTAATACAGCGGTTCACACAGCCAAGATGCCACGTGAAAGCCTGATTAGTAATTTATCAGGACACTACAAGAGTATCGGGCAACAAGTCGCTGAGCTTGCGGCAGTTGGTAACAGCGAATTACTATTGAGCCCCGAGTTCGCAGAGCTTCCTGGTTTTCATTCTTATCTTTCTGAGAACATTAAAATAACGCTGCTCCCAGTTGATGCGATTAGTAAGTCTGTGTTCCAAAATCGCGCAAGCATTATCCGTGGTGATGAACATGTTGAATTGGTTACAAAGCTGGCCAAGATTGCGGATACGGTAAAGGCGATTGATAAACGCGCTTTGAAAGTCGCGGCCAAGGCGGGAAAAGTAGCCACCCATGTTCTCATTGGAAGTACGGCGATTCCCTTAGCTAGCGCGGATCTTCCAAAGCAGCTTGGGAGAATAGAAAAGCATGATAAATCGTTCTACTTAGATAGTGGTAAGCAAGAGTTTCTATTGAATCAGCTTAAGGTTGCCGGAAAACATGCGATTGGTTTGGACGACCTGATTCAATGCAGTGAAGGTAGCGAGGCGATTCGACTAATACAGGTAAGCAATGTCTAGCAGCAAAGCAAGACGCAGAAATCTTAACCCGATCAGCCTGGCATTTCTAGATGTCATGTTCTGTGGATTTGGTGCTGTGATTTTGATTTTCTTAATCCTCGATCATAACAGTACCGCGAATACCTTGGAGAAGAACCCTGATCTGACCGCCGAGGTAAATTTACTGCGCGAAGAGGTCAAGGTGGGTGAGTTAGGTTTGGTCCAACTGCGCAATACCTTCTCAGATGTGAGCTTCGAAGTTGTCACTGCCGAAGGTCTAGCGCGGCAGATTCAAGAACAACTGGAAACCTTTCTGCAAGAGCTTGCAGCCTTGGAAAACTCAAGTGTTGCTACTGAAGAAAGTATCGAGCAATTGCGTGCAGACGTGCAATCATTGGAAGAAGAGTTGCTACGCCTGCAGGCGAGCGCACTCGAGCAGGAAGGTAATAGCGTGCGGCAATTCCTAGGAGACGGAAACCGACAGTACCTGTCTGGTCTATTTTTGGGTGGCCAGCGTATCCTTATATTGATGGACAGTTCTGCGAGTATGCTCGACAGTACGCTGGTGAATATTATTCGAACTCGCAATATGTCAGATGGTCGTAAGAAGCAGGCACCTAAGTGGCAACGAGTTGTTAAGACCGTAGATTGGATTAGCACACAATTGCCAATCACGAGTCGTTATCAAATCTGGGAATTCAACGAAGACCTCGAATCAGTGTTGGGTAGCTCTCTAGACGGCTGGCAAGAAGTTGCAGACAGAGATAGGCTTAACGATGCGATCGAGAATGTGAAGGAAATCGTGCCTGCGAATGGCACAAACATGGAACAAGTTTTTAAGGCCGTCGCAAACATGTCACTTAGGCCAGATAATATTTTCCTGATCACCGATGGCTTACCCACGCTAAGTGATAGTGGCTCGAATGGTACGCTGGTTACGCCCTCGGAGCGCTTAGAGCTTTATGAAGACGCCTTAGGAGAATTGCCTCAGGGCATACCGGTCAACATTGTACTGCTGCCCTTGGAAGGAGATCCAAGTGCCGCCGCTGCTTTCTGGCAGCTTGCTCAATACACACAAGGGTCATTTATAACGCCTTCGAGGGATTGGCCATGAGACGCAAACGTGGGGAGACAGATTCTTTTTCAGTATCTTTCCTAGACGTGGCTGCCTGTGGATTTGGTGCCATGATCATCCTGCTGATGATTACAAAATCCGGCGAGCCAGTCTCCATCGAGCTCGTAGATGTGCCTCCAGAGGGTGCAATCACTAAATTGCAGGAACAGCTGTTCGCCATTCGTGGAGAAACCACCATCTTTAATCGTGACTTGAACGCCAAGCACGAGCAACTCTCTGCTATGAAGGACCGTATCGCCCGACTGCAGAGAGATCTAGATGATACAAAGGGGCGATTTCAGACCTCGAATCAGTTATCGACCGAAATTACCGACGAGGTAGGCCGCCTTGCTATCGCACAGCAGAGCATGACGGAAGAGATGCAGCGCCTGCTCGCGAATAGCAGCGCCCCGGAGAACAACGTTATAGGCGGGATACCGGTAGATAGCGAATACATTATTTTCGTAATCGACACCTCGGGCAGCATGTATGGCAGCGCTTGGAACAAGATGCTCGGCGTTATCGATGATACGCTAAATGTCTATCCTGAGGTTAAGGGAATCCAGATCATGAACGACATGGGCGACTACATGTTCGACTCCTATCGTGGCAAGTGGATCCCTGATACACCTGCGCGTCGCAATACAATCGTCTCTACGCTGCGGACCTGGAACCCCTTCAGTAATAGTAGCCCCGTAGAAGGAGTGACACGCGCGATAAATACTTTCTACGAACCAGGTAAGAAAATCAGCATCTATGTAATTGGTGATGATTTTCAGCCAGGAGGGTCTATTCAGAACGTATTGCAGACGATTGATCGCATCAACGTAGAAGACGAGAATGGAGATAGACTGGTGCGTATACACGGGATAGGCTTTCCAGTGATTTTCACCGCTCAAGCACGATACCGACAGAGCGTCTATAGATATTCGACTCTAATGCGAGAGATGACGCAGCGAAACGGTGGTACATTCGTAGGCCTGAATGATTTCGAGTGATTTGGTGGCTATGACTAGTCGCTAAGAACAAGGTTAATAATGCATAGAGTGAGCGGATCGATGAGAGGCAGGATGAGAACAGTACTTATATTAGTGATAGCTCTCTACCTAACAGCTTGTGGAGTGAACAACGTAGTTATTGAGGGAAGCTTCCCGACGCCCAATATTAACAAGCTACCCCTCAACGTGGCGGTCTTATACGGATCCGCACTCACAGAATTTGCCTATATCGAATACTCTGAAACTGGGAGTGAAGAATACAATATTGCCAGTGGGCAATCCCATATTGAACTTTTTAGCACAGTACTGCCGGCTATGTTTGACGGGGTCGTGGTGGTCGAGTCGATCGCAGAAGCCCAGGCCTTGGGCGTCGATGCGATCTTTGAGCCAATAATAGAAGAGTTTCAATTGGCCCTGCCAACCAAGACAAAGCTTGATGTCTACGAAATTTGGATTAAATACAATATGCGTTTGATGACGGCGGATGGCGACTATATCGCAGACTGGGTGTTGACTTCGTATGGTAAGACTCCGAGCGAGTCGCTACGTTCGGTAGAAGCCGCAATTAATGCGGCGGCTATAGTCGCGCTTCGTGACCTAGCTTCGAGTTTTTCTCTAAGCTTTTCAAAAGTTCCAGAAGTTAAAGATTGGTTAAATACGTTGTAATTAGAAATAAGAGTCGTACTTTAGTCGATTGACACGAGGGCTATCATGAAGAACTTTCTACGAACAAATAGATTAGGTATTGCCCTGCTGCTTTTGGTTTCGCTTGCCTCCTGCACAACCACGACTATCGACGAGTTTCGCCAAGGCGAAACGGGCATAGAGAATAACGAGTCGGTAGTTATTCTAGGGCGACGACAGGCTAGCGACTACGAGACGCGTGCCGAATTTGTAGAATGCGTCGGTGAGGGGATGAACCGTGGCGAGAACCCAATCAGTATTGTGCCGGAACAAGAATTTATTGATGCGATGTTCCCCTGGTTTGAACCAAGAACCGCGCCTCTGCGCACTCGTGACTTGGAGCGCTTGATGACTGAAGCAGTTGTCTCTCAAAAGATGACTGAGTTTGGAGTTCGTTACATAGTTTGGCTGGATGGGTTCACCGAAACAACGGACCGCAGCGGATCAATATCTTGCGCAGTCGGCCCCGGTGGAGGAGGCTGCTTTGGTTTTGGATCATGGGAAGATGACGCCAATTTTAATGCTCGTGTATGGGATGTAGGCTCTCTAACGAACGTAGGCACTATAAGCACTGATGCAACTGGTCAGTCCTATCTGCCGGCATTCATTATTCCAATACCGCTACTAGCCAGGGTTGAAGCAAACGCCTGCTCACGTCTCGCAATTCAGCTTAAAGATTTCGTAAATGGCAGTTGATTTCCAGCTAATTACTTAAGTTTTTAATGCGTTAAGCCAACTATATAGAGGTGGGACTATGACTAATCTGGCTTTAACAAGCTCGGCTAAATCATCAATTTTGGAAAATCAAACCTTAAAGGCAGCTATCCTAGTCTGCGTTTTCTGTCTGTTTCCCTTTCTTACATCCTGCGCGGTCAATCCGGCTACAGGTAGCCCCAACTTAGTTCTCATGTCTGAGAAGCGAGAGAAAGAGATTGGTTTAGAAGAGCACAATAAAGTTCTTTCTAGCATGTCTCTTCTCGAAGATGAAGAATTGCTCACATACGTTCGTGAAGTCGGCAACAAAGCAGCTGCAGTTAGCCATCGCCCAGATTTAGAATACACATTCAATATAATTGATAGTCCTGAGATAAATGCGTTTGCCCTACCCGGCGGTTATGTTTATGTAAATCGTGGTCTGCTCACTTTTATGAATTCGGAGGCAGAGCTAGCTGCCGTGCTTTCTCATGAGATTGGACACATTACGGCGCGGCATGGGATTCAACAACAGGCACGTGGACGTATTGCGCAGACAGCCGCAACAGTTGGCGGTTTAGTCACTGCGGTGGCAACCGGCAGCGGGTACGTTGGAAACCAAATTAGTGAAGTAGCCTCAATTTGGGCGCAGACAGGCTTAAGTGGATTCAGCAGAGATCATGAACTCGAAGCGGATAGCCTCGCAGCAGAATATTTAGTTAAGGCTGGCTACGACCCAGCCGCGATGATCGAAGTAATTACTGTGCTTAAGAATCAAGAAGACTTTAATAGACTGGTCTCAAACACTAGTGGCGGCTATCACGGCCTATTCGCTACGCACCCTCGAAACGATACACGGCTGCAACAGGCGATCACTCAAGTGGGCAGTATTTCCGGGAATGAAATTACAGAAGTAGATGATACAAAATTCAGAGAGAGCCTCGATGGACTTGTAATTGGTCAGAGCGAGGGGTCACAAGCTACCGATTCGCGTAACCGTTATTATCAGGCATTACTCGGCTACACCGTTGTGTTCCCTGACGAATGGTTGATAGAAGAAACCACTACGACAGTGACTGCCACCAATGCCGAGCAGGGTTCCATACATATTGAGGTGCAGCGCATACAAGAGAATGTAGAGCCCCGCGTATTTATTAGAGACGAGATGGGTATAGGTGCACTACAAAAATCGGAGAAGCTCGAGCAGTACCGGCTGCTAGGTCATACCGGCGTAGCAGTGTCACCCAAGACTGGTAATATAGAAAGAGTTGCCGCGATCTATCTGGGGCCGAGAGTGTTCACCTTTCGAGCAGAGATAACAGATGCAGAAGCAAGTGATAAGATCGATGAGAGACTGCTCGCATCTATTCGAACCTTCAGAGCGATTCAACAAGGGGAGACCGCATCCGGAACGGAGGCGAAGATCAAGTTCGTTCAGGCAAGTGAATTCTTTGATTTCTCGGTAGTGGCTCAATCCAGCCGCATCGCTAACTATCCAGAAGAGTCGCTGCGCCTTCTCAATGGCTACTACCCAAGAGGCACTCCCAAAGCAGGCGAGTGGGTGAAGTTGATCGAATAATTAGAGCAGGAATCTATTCTCTTAGTCTAGTGCCGACATTCTCGATATGCGGTAATTGTGTTTACTATGGCTGGTAAATACGCTCAAACTCAAATACTGCTCGAATATCACTCCAATACGCTCCCAATACTCGACCACAGAGTTTGTTTTTGATCTGTGCGGGGTTAAACTTGGTGAATCTCACAACACCGACGCTTCGAAGAATTAGATGTCAGCTACAGAAGAAGTTAAAAACCTTCCGCCAAGAAGAATTCTTTATTGGAATTGAAGGGCTTTTGGGGTGGGCTGCTTAATGTGGGGCACAAAAAATAGCTGCAGGTATTCCCTGCCGTCAAAGAAATTTTGCGCGTTACCCCAGACAACATAGACGGAAGGCATTAGCTTTGAGATGACGCTAAAAAAAAGCCAAGAGAATATTCTGGTGGTTGGTCCCGCATGGGTTGGCGATATGGTCATGGCGCAATCCTTGTTCATGTGCCTAAAGGAACGATATCCAGATTGCCGAATCTCAGTTTTAGCGCCAGATTGGACTCGGCCTCTGCTGGAGAGAATGCTCGAAGTAGAGAAAGGGATTGGCCTAGGGATGGGTCACGGAGCGCTGCGACTAGGAATGCGCCGCGCTCTGGGAAGGTCCCTTCGTGGCGAGCAATTTACTACCGCTATCGTGTTACCGAACTCCTTCAAGTCGGCATTGATTCCCTTCCATGCAGGGATCAAGAAGCGGATAGCCTGGAAAGGCGAATGGCGCAACCTTTTACTGAGCGACTGTCGACGCCTCGATAAGAATGCATTTCCTCTTATGGTCCAGCGTTTCGCCGCTTTAGCTTATCCGCGCTCCGATGAACCACCAGATCGGATCCCTGAGCCTAGATTGCAGTCCGATCCTCAGAGCGTGGCAGAGGCGCTGGTTAAATTTAATCTAGGGGTTGAGGATAGGATATTGGCAATTTGTCCAGGAGCAGAGTTCGGTGTGGCTAAACAATGGCCTGCTGAGCATTTTGTGGACACCTGCAAAACAAAGATCGACGAAGGATGGCAGGTATGGATATTTGGCTCCGAAAAAGACGTCGAAGTCTCCGATAAAATTTTGCATATGCTTGCCGAGGAACCAAGGCAGAAATGTGTGAGCCTAGCAGGTAAGACGAGTCTAGCTCAGGCAATCGATCTTTTGTCGGTTGCCGAGGCCGTCGTATCCAACGATTCAGGGCTGATGCATATCGCTGCCGCGCTTGATAAGCCGATTGTTGCACTTTATGGTTCAACTTCGCCCGACTTTACGCCACCATTAAGCAGCAAGTCGAAATTATTGTTCACTGATATCGATTGTCGACCCTGCTTTCAGAGAGAATGCCCCTTAGTGCACAAGAAATGCCTAATAGACCTTGAGCCGAGTAGAGTGGTTGCTGCTATCACTGAGCTAACCTCCACTGCGCGCAATTGACTGATGAGCCCTGAGAAAAACAGAATAGATTAGAAGAGAACAGGAAAGGAATAGTTCATTGCGAGTGTTAATAGTAAAAGTCTCTTCTCTTGGTGATGTGATTCATACGCTGCCTGCAGTTACCGATGCGCAGCGTGCGAGAAAAGATATTCAATTCGACTGGGTGGTCGAGGAAAATTTCGCTGAGGTGCCGAGTTGGCACCCCGCCGTTAAAAATGTCATACCGGTGGCGTTAAGACGTTGGCGGCGCAATATCTTGAAGACCTATATGAATCACGAATTTCGTGCGTTCAAACGTGGATTGCAAGGCGTTCACTACGACCTTGTTATTGATGCTCAGGGACTTATCAAGAGTGGATTTATTAGCCGGCTCTCCAAAGGCTTAACGATAGGGCTCAGCAATCGTACTATTCGCGAACCAATGGCCACGCTGTTCTACAACAAAGTCTATTCTGTTCCCTGGACAGATCACGCCGTGGATAGGATTCGACAATTGTTTTCTCGGGCGCTGCAATACGAATACGATCCGGAGGAAATCGACTATGGTATTGATGTTAGTAGAATAGACTTTCCTAGTGAAACTATTAAGAAAGCGGGCAAGCAGGTAGTGTTTCTTCATGGCACAACGTGGCAGACAAAGCACTGGCCTGAAAATTATTGGCGTCACCTTGCACACATAAGTACAGAGGCGGGATATAAAGTTCTATTGCCTTGGGGTACTCCGAAAGAAAAATTACGCGCTAAGTTTATCGCTCAGGGTAACGAGGGGGTAGAGGTGCTCGATAAGCAGACATTAACCGGGCTAGCCAATTACATCCAAAAGTCTGATGGCGTGATTGCCGTAGATACTGGTCTGGGCCATTTAGCTGCGGCGCTAGCGAAGCCAATAGTTTCTCTCTATGGTCCAACGAATCCAGAGCTCTCTGGGACTTTTGGCAATAGTCAATTGCACCTCAATTCGAGTCTAAACTGCGCGCCTTGTGTTAAGAAGACATGTGGATACTTAGGCCCGGGAATTACGGAGGAATACGCAGGAAGTTCATTCGCAGTTACTCCACCGTGTTTTGCATCCCACGGACCGGTTGAAGTCTGGCAGCAGTTTGAGAGTTTGTTGGGTGAATCTTAATCGATGAATAGTTAACCAATGCATCTGAGTTTTCTCATCTATTCTTACTTCCCGTTTGGCGGATTGCAGCGGGATTTTCTTCGCGTAGCAAAAGAATGTATGTCGCGTGGGCATAACATTACTGTCTATACGTTGAGTTGGGATGGGGATATTCCAGACGGAATAAATGTCATCTTGGTGCCCGTCTCGACACGAAACCGTATCAAACGTAACCAGGCCTACACCGAATGGGTCCGCACAGTGTTGAGGCAACGGGGTGAAAGCCTCGTGATTGGCTTTAACAAAATGCCATTTTTGAATATCTATTTTGCCGCAGACCCATGCTTCATGGAGAAGGCGGCAGAGCAGCGAGGCCTCTACTACAAATTTACTGCGCGATACAAGCACTTCAAAGAATATGAAGAGGCTGTGTTTGCAGCATCGCAGCGAACTGAAGCGTTAATCCTATCTCCTCTTCAGCGCATAGCATTCGAGAAATACTATCCTGATTGCGGGCCGCGTCTTCACCAAATTCCTCCTGGAATTTCGATAGATAGGAAAGTCGATACAATAGACAAGAAAATTGGAATTCAATTACGCTCTGATTTGGGCCTGGCCGCGACTACAAAATTGCTTCTACAAGTCGGTTCGGGTTTTAGAGTAAAGGGTGTGGATAGGTCGCTCAGAGCAGTGGCCGCTCTTCCAAAGCCACAGCTTGAGAACTGCCACTATCTACTTATAGGTCAGGATAATCCCGATCGCTATTGGAGACTTGCTAAGAAATTAGGCATCGCCGGGCAATGTACTGTGCTTGGCGGTCGCGACGATATACCTAAATTCTTGGCAACAGCTGACTTGTTGTTGCACCCAGCCTATTCTGAAAGTGCTGGTTATATGCTGTTAGAGGCAACTATTGCTGGACTACCGGTGCTTACGACCTCGACTTGCGGTTATGCCTTTCATATTGAGCAGGCGAAGTCCGGGCTAGTGTGCAGTGCTCCTTTCAAGCAATCTCAATTGAATAGCTATCTGGCAAAGATGTTAGCGAACCTAGATACCTCCGATTGGTCGAAGAATGGTCTAGAATATGGGAGGCAAGACGAGCTATATTCGCAGGCGGCTGCAGTTGCAGATTTTTTCGAAGAGTTTTTGGCCAGAGAAGCTTAGGGCACAGCATATGCAATATCTGAGTGAAGACTTCGCAAAGGACCTCCCGAAAGGGGATTCATTCGATAACTTGCGGGCGATGGAAGGCAAAGTCTATCGAGATGTACAAGGTAGAAAGACCCTGCAATTCGCGCTCGGTGGAAAGAGCTATTTTATTAAGAATCACTTCGGTGTTGGCTGGAGAGAGATTGTTAAGAATCTTGTTCAGCTGCGTCTGCCTATCCTGGGTGCCGAGAACGAATGGCGCGCAATTAGCAAACTGAAATCACTGGGCTTGGCGACGATGACGTCGAAGGC
Source organism: uncultured Pseudomonadales bacterium (assembly GCA_949372635.1). Lineage (GTDB taxonomy): Bacteria > Pseudomonadota > Gammaproteobacteria > Pseudomonadales > Pseudohongiellaceae > UBA9145. The sequence continues at coordinate 137,323 of CASIAB010000007.1, read as the reverse complement.
CTATGGCAGTAAGGGCTGGAATCCTGCTAGAAGACAGTCTCTCATAGTCACTGAAGATCTGGCCGACACCATTAGCCTCGAGGATTACTGCAAGGATTGGCGACAAAACCCACCCGGCTTTACATTGAAGCAAAAGCTTCTGAATAAGCTCGCCAGCATTAGCAGAACACTGCACAAGGGAGGAGTCTGTCATAGAGATTTCTATCTCTGTCATTTCCTAATGCCAAAGAACTGTCTTGATGCTTTCTCAGAACAGGCGTTAGAGCTTTTTATAATCGACTTACATAGAGCTCTCATCAAAAATCCTCTGGGACTCCGCTGGATAGTCAAAGACGTAAGCGGGCTTCTCTATTCAGCTATGGACATTGGTTTAACACAGCGTGACCTTTTCCGTTTTATCAAAATTTATGACGACATGAGTTTGCGCGATGCGTTAGAAAATAACGGGGCCTTTTGGAGTGCGGCGCAAAAGCGGGCACTGTCTATGCATAAGAAACTAAGCCAGGTGAGTTAGCGCCATGACTTTACTCTCAAGCTCAGAACTTATCGCCATGGGTCGACACATACCAACGCCTTTTAGCATCAGCATCGATACAGAGCAGGGTATAGCCGAGTTAAAAATTGATTCCTTGCTGCGGACGGTTCCTGGGAAAAGGTTAGTAGCCTTGTCCACCTGGCAGAATCGAACTGTCATCGTAAAAATGTTTATTGGTAATAATCGCTGGAAGCGTGGCATGGTGAAAGACATTGCTGGCATCAATAGGCTCAAACAAGCGCACATCCCTACCCCCAAGCTTCTTATACAAACAACTACTTCGGATAAAAAGGCCGGCATGTTAGTTATCGAATACTTACGTCAGGGGACTAGTTTGGCGACGTTGTTCGATGAGACTGAGAGTGAAGAGGCTCGGGCCGAAATATTGGAGATGGGTGTGAAGGTAGTGGCCGATTGCCATCGGGCGGGTCTTTGGCAGAAGGACATTCACCTAGACAACTTTATGCTCAGTGCTGGTATTGTCTACGTTTTGGATGGCGCCGATATTAAGAGCAAGGGAAACGCTCTCGATATTGATACCAGGCTTGCGAATTTAGCGATGTTGCTCGCGCAGTTTCCTGTTTCTCAAGATCAACATTGGCGCGCACTATTCGATCAATACAGTAAGCTAGCACCTGGGCTTGCGATTGATGACACTACAGATTTTGCCGAAAAGATAATTAAGGCGCGGAGGAAGCGGCTCAGCGCCTACGAGCGAAAGCTCTCCCGATCCACCAGCGCGAATCGCTGTGAGCAGGGTGCAAACTTCTTCTATATCTACGATAGGTCTATACACTCCCTTGAGCTGGACCGCTTTATTGCCGACCCTGATAGCTTCATCGATGAAAAAAAATTGTTGAAAGATGGGAATTCATCAACCGTAGCGATGGTTAAAATCAACGAGCGTGCTTATGTGTTGAAGCGATATAATATAAAGAGTTTTTGGCACGGCTTCTCTAGAGCATTTCGTCCAAGTCGAGCTCACCATTCTTGGCGTAATGCGTCTGTACTGGAAATGCTCGGTGTGGCTACTGCACATCCGTTTCTCTGTTTAGAAGAACGCTTCTTTTGGATCTTCCGCAAGCGCGCCTACCTTCTCAGCGAGTATATTGAAGAGCATGATCTAGGAACGGCGTGGGAAAAACAGGAACTAGAGACTCGCGAGAATGAAATCGTCGCGTTATTTAGAGGTCTATTCAAAGTAATGGCTGACTATCAGATTAGCCATGGCGACATGAAGGCTACCAATTTTTTGCTTCAAGATAAGAAACTAGTTGTGTTGGACCTAGATGCCATGGTGCGGAATAGGTCTAGGACAAGCTTTGTGGAGAAGTTCAGCAAGGACTTAAAACGATTTCGAAAGAACTGGGTGGGCACTTCGATGGAGCCCGAATTAGAGAAGCTGCTAATAGATGCAGCAAAGTTTTAGCTTGGCGTAGTCTATGACTATTATTACATTAGGTTTATCAGGCGCAATTGGACACGATTCCGCCGCAGCACTCTTCGTCGATGGCGAGTTGGCCGCTGCGGTAGAGGAAGAGCGACTTAGTAGGCGCAAGCATGCCTATGATGAAAAACCCTATCTTTCTGCACGACGCTGTATGCAGATCGCCCGCATAAACCCCGCACAGATTGATCAGGTGGCTATTCCCTTTGCGCCGATTAGTCTGTTTACGAAAGCCCGGTGGCACTATGCCTATCGGCATTGGTATGCGCCAGATAGGGCAGTAGATAGTCTTCTGAATGGCAATAGGCGCTATCGGAGGTATATCGCCGAGTTAAAAGGGCTGTTAGAGAAACTTCATATTCCTGCAAATAAAGTGAAGATTGTGCCTGTGGAGCACCAGCTCGCACATGCGAGTAGCGCCTACCATCTCGACGAAAGAGAGGGGAAGACCGCGATATTCTGCAACGATTCGAAGGGTGAATACTCAAATATTCTTCTCGGCTATGGGGAGAATGGCAAAATAGAAAAGGTTAAAGAATTCTATAATCCAGATTCACTCTGTGTGATGTACGCGGCGCTCACCGACTACCTTGGCTTCGAAATTCTCGAAGGGGAGATTAAAGTAATGGGTATCGCTCCTTTTGGCGATGCCTCCAAATACGATCTTTCCTATCTTGCGAGATTTAACGGCAAGAAGTTTAAGGTAGACAATACCTTGATTGGTACCGTCGGATTTCGTCGTTACAAGGCAAAGTCGAAAGGGCACTATTTTAGTCAGAAGCTCGTAGACCTGTTAGGGCCGAGACGCGTAGGCAAATTTGTTGATGATCCCTATGTTCACTATGCCGCTGCGATACAGAAACTCTATGAAGACCTCTCTGTTGAACTGATTAGACACTACTTGTCAGATGTTCTTGCGGATACCGGCCGGCTCGCCATTGCCGGAACGGGGTCAATGAATATTCGTCTGAATCAACGCCTTGCGAATCTGCCCGAAGTTAAGGAGCTAATTGTTCACCCAGCATGCGGTGATTCAGGCACCGCTATTGGCGCCGCTAGTTTTGCCGTGCGTCAATCAGGCACGAAGATTAAGCCCGTTAAGCATATGTTTCATGGGCCTTCATATACTGCCGAGCAGTGTATTGACGCCTGTAAATCTCACCAAGATAAACCGCTCTGGCAGATTCTCGACACGCCTTATGAAAAAGCTGCACAGATTCTTGCCCAAGGGCATCTACTTGCTTGGTTTAAAGGTCGAATGGAATTCGGCACTAGGGCATTGGGCAATCGAAGCATATTAGCGAATCCAAACTTTCCGGAGGTCGTTGAGAAGATTAATCATCAGGTCAAATTTCGGGCACCATGGCAGCCATATTCGGTATGCGCTCTGGATAGCGTGGCTGAGGAATTTATCCCTTCACAGCAACACGACAAATACATGTGCCGTGCTGTAACTGCGAGTGATAACTGGTCTGAAAAATATCCAGCTATCGTTCATGTCGACAAAAGTACTGAAACACAGATAGTTGATTCGGTTAGCAACCCAAACTTACATAAACTCCTGCTTAGTTTTCAGAACGAAACCGGCCATGGCATGCTCATCAATGCACGATTGAATCGACCCGGAGAAGCCTTGGTGTGTTCGCCGGAAGACGCGCTAAATATGTTTCTGGGAACGGACCTGGATTACCTAATCATGGAAGGAGTCTTGGTTAGTAAGCGCGAGTCCTCGGATGAATGGTAATAGTTGAATTATTCGGAGATACTTGAGTCTACCCTTTCAAGAATCACAATACGTTTTGTCTCGGTGCTTGGGAAATATGCAAGCACCTTTAATTTATCGACTATAGTACTCGTTTCTAGCAAATTTTTCGTTTGGAAGGTGAGTTCGGCCGCAATCGTATCGCCAATCTTGCTAGATAGTATCTCTTGTTCAGTCAAGTTTCTTTGGACCAAATCGTAGTCCTCAACCTTACCGCTGAAATAGGCAATCGCATGATTGTTCGTCACCAGCTCTGAAGAATCGTCGGTGTTTTGTTTTATCCACTCAATTGAGTCTCTCACGTAGGACTTCGATTTACCGAAGCTATAGTAAGAGTCGATCGCGCAGTAACAGAAGAAGACTGAAACGATGTAAACAATTTTTTTCTGGCCGGATATCTTCGCGTTATCCAAAAGATGAAGCACAATGGGAGGGATAAATAGGACTAACAAGATACACATTAGCATCGTATAGCGGCTGGATAAATAACGAGTAACAATAATGAAACTAAGCATTATCAAAAAGTTTATGCAGAGATAGATCGCTACAGGTATGGCCACTTCCCTGTTGAGACTAAGACAATTCTTAAAGAGTCCAATAATTAAAATGATCATATACGGACCGCCCACGCCAGTCAGCAGATTAGCTAATAGAATAGAAATCATGCCTGCCAGCAAAAATATCTCAATGTATTCGTTGGAAAAAATAGCTGCGTATTCCGTAAACAACAATGAGCCGAAGAGCGACCTTTGTTCATCGGTCAGCGTAAAATTTCCGGAAAGAAATGGCTCGTAGATGGAAGCAAATTTAATGAAAAGCTGGGTCATGCTTAGCCCCACCAGTTCGAGAAAAAAAAGCAGACCTATCGAGAGAGAAATGGTTATTGCATACATTTTAACTAGAAGAGTCTTGCGAGCGCCGATTTCGAGACGCGTATTAAACAACAAGGCGAGAGGGGCAAATGCCAGATAGGCAAACGCTTCTGCGCGAAACGACGTGGCTAAAATTAAGCTCGCACAAAAAATAATTGCAGAGCGCGTCGACTGTGTCTTGGCGTAGAGCAGTTGCTGCCAAAGCGCCACAAGAGAAAGCGCCCAGAATCCAATGTCACGAATTAATAAGCCGCGGTACTCATTCAACTGCGGGTAAACCAGGATGCAGACTGCTGCAATGGCGAGCAAGGGCTCGGAGCTATTGGTTTCTTTAACGATACTGAGAAAGGCGTAAACAAGAATAGCGTAGAACATCGCGTTGACTAACAAGCCAGCTGAGAATACATCCAGTCCAGTTGCGGATACTATTCCGATTAGTATCGAATATGTTGCCCATGAATAATGTTGATAAGCCGCGACGATTCCTTCCGCAAGGAATATCTCCGCCGTGCGCACGTAGGTGTAGGCATCCGAGTTGGGAATTTCCTGTACGAGTAAAGTGAAGATAGACAGAACGAGGCTCGCCGCTACAGCGATCCATCTTATGTCATGTTCTCGCCAATCTAGATTCATCTTCACTTATTTCTTTTGTTCACTGTTCAGCTATTCGTTTTTTAAAACAAGATTAATATGGTCTCGCGGAAGGCCCCGCAGCCTGCGTCTTAAATCGCTTGTGCAACCAAAGGTATTGGTCGGGCTGTTTGCGTATAGCCTGTTCCACTATATTGTTAGTAGTGCGCGCATCCGCTTCAGCGTCGCCACTTGGAAATTCTTTTAGGGCGGGTGCGAAGTCGAGATGATACCCCGAGTTATCTTCATTGCGATAATGACTATAAAACACTACCGCGGAATTATTTACCTTGGCGAATCGGGCTGTAGCGGTGATAGTCGCAGCTTGAACACCAAAGAAGGGGACGAACACCGAGTGCTCCGCACCGTAATCCTGATCTGGAGCGTACCAAAGAATCCGGGCTGCCTTTAATGTTCGCATCGCGCCCCGTACATCTTTTCGGTCGTAGACATGGCGGAAGTGGCGAATACGGCCGTTGAACATTGCCGCTTGAAACAGCGGATTTTTGTTCGGTCGATAGGTTACATCCATATCTCCGACTAGATTGAACAAGAAACCACCCATTTCCAGACTAGAGAAATGCGCGCAGAGAAGCAGTACTCCCTTACCCTTGGAGATAGCCGCTTCTAGGTTTTCCAATCCAGTCACAGTAGTTCGAGACCGATAGTCTTCCGGATCTCTAAACCAAGCGATAGCTACTTCGATAAGTCCTATGCCGTTAGAACGAAAAGTTTTTCTTACTAGTCTCTTGTGTTCCTGCTCGGTTAGCTCGGGGAAGCAAAGACGTAGGTTAACCTCGCAAATGTGCCGTCTCGACCTAGCGAAATAGTAGCTTAAGAGCCCAAGGCCTCGTCCGATATGAATCTGTAATGGATAAGACAGGTGTGCCGCCAGCCACATTGCGAACAAGCCTATCCACGTCGACCAGTAGCGTGGCGCGATGAACTGGCTCAGGGGTGTACTTATTTTCGAATCTTCAGCCACTAGTTACGCCAGCGAGCACCAGACTGGGTGCCGAGAGAACAAGGAGAATAATAGGTTTATCGCTATTGCTTGAGCGAATTGTAGCAGAAGACCAGAAATAACCGCACTTTACGAGTCTTCAATTGCTTATTATTGAATATCGTTATTAGGGCCCCACTAACTAGCGATAGAATTCGTTTAATTGGTAGAAATTTCCCACTTTTGGGCAGAATGAATAAATCGACTTGAAAGCCCCATTATTCCAGCATTTAGCCCATGTGATATGATCAGCCGATATCAAAAGCATTAACACTGCAGTCGTCGAATACAGGAAACCTCTGATGAAACTTGAGATGCCAGCTTTTCAGCAAGCTAAGTTATTGGTTATCGGTGATGTCATGTTGGATAGATATTTGCATGGCGCTGCCTTGCGAATATCTCCGGAGGCACCAGTACCGGTTGTGCAGGTTGGCAACCAGGAAGACCGGCCAGGTGGAGCGGGTAACGTGGCGCTGAATATTGCTGCTTTAGGATCGGCGGCTACACTTATCGGCGTCGTAGGTAAGGACGACAATGCGCAGGATTTGGAGTCTCGCCTCACCGCCGCCGGAGTCTATTGCGAATTTCTGAAATCCGAAGATAAGCCGACGATCACCAAGCTGCGCGTAATCAGCCAGCATCAACAGTTAATCCGCCTCGATTTCGAAGAAAAATTTGATAAAAAAGATGTGGTTGATCTGCAATCGCTCGCAACCTCGCTTCTTCCAAGCGCGCAAGTACTCGTGCTCTCGGATTATGCGAAGGGTGTATTGCAAGATGTTGCCGCTTTGATCGAATGTGCTAGGGGGAAAAATATTCCAATTATCGTTGACCCTAAAGGGACCAACTTTGAAAAGTACCGCGGTGCGACCCTGCTAACACCAAACTTTAGCGAGTTCGAGGCGGTTGTCGGACCTTGTAGGAACGAAGAAGAACTTGTGAGTAAGGGCCTGGCGCTTATGAGCGAACTCGAATTGCAGGCTATACTTATCACGCGTGGTGAGCATGGTATGACCTTGCTACGTCCGAACTCAGAGGAGTTGCACTTACCTGCACGCGCGCGTGAGGTATTCGACGTGACTGGCGCCGGCGACACGGTTATCTCTGTAATCGCCTCGGCAATTGCAGCCGGCGATTGCCTCGCCGATGCTACGGGGATCGCGAATCTTGCAGCCGGACTAGTAGTCGGCAAACTAGGTACTGCGGCGATAAGCGGCCCAGAACTTCGCAGGGCGATACTGGCTGAACAAGATTCTGGGTTGGGTGTGATGACTGCAGAGCAACTTAGCATCGCTGTGCATGATGCTAAGGCTCATGGAGAAAAAATCGTATTCACCAATGGCTGCTTCGATATCATTCATGCTGGACACGTCGGTTATCTAGGCGAAGCAAAAAAACTAGGCGACAGACTCGTGGTAGCGATCAATGCAGACAATTCTGTTACGCGATTAAAAGGGCCTGGCCGCCCAATTAATCCTGTTGAGCGTAGAATGGCAGTGCTAGATGGCCTAGAGGCAGTAGACTGGGTTGTAAATTTTGAAGAAGACACGCCAGAGGAATTACTAAAATCTCTACAGCCAGATATACTCGTTAAAGGAGGAGACTACTCCTTGGAGCAAGTTGTCGGCGGCGATTACGTTCTTTCTTATGGCGGTGAAGTGAAAGCACTAGAATTTCTAGATGACTGCTCAACCTCGGCTATAGTAGAAAAAGTGAAGGAGTCAGGTTAGAAAGGTTGCGGTTGCTGTAACCAATAGAGCTTGGTTACTGAACGGCTTCTATATTGTCCAGCAGATGTTGCTGATTTATAGTTCCCACAATCACGCTAGTGACACCTTTTTTATCGAGTGCGAAGCGGAGATTCCTTTGTGTGAAGTTAGTGCCAACAGAATTCTCTTTTGCATCACCAGCGATGCAGTCGTGGCCACTATTCAACGCTTTCTTAACGAGAATTCCTTTATCGAGCGCGAGTGCGTGATCGATCACAATCGCGTCGTCTTGCATCGACGGACTGTAGGTGACCATCACCAAGTCAAGCATTTCGGCTGCCTTCATGCCACCTTCCACAGTTTTGGTAGACATGCCAACGGCCTTGATGAGGCCGTTATCCTTGAGTCGTAGTAGGGTTTCAGGACAATCGCTGGATTCGAGGATTTTGCGGTCGCTTCCATCGGAATGAATTAAGACGATATCAAGATAGTCAGTTCTTATGTCTCGTAGACTACGTTCTATACTGCGCTGTGTATGCTCTGCTGAAAAATCGAATTGAGATTTTCCTGCAGTAAACTCTTCACCGACCTTGCTGCAAATAATCCAATCTTGACGTTTTTTTAGGAGACGTCCTAAGCGTTGCTCGCTGCTGCCATACGCGGGAGCTGTATCAATGAAATTAATACCGAGCTCTTTGGCCCGGGCAATCAGAGCGGATACCTCATCATCGGATGGCAGCGAGAAACTGTTGGGATACTTCACATCTTGATTGCGGCCTATCTTGACTGTACCCAAGCCTAGGCAGGAAACCTCAAGGCCGGTCTTCCCCAGTTTTCTTTTTGCCAAACGCATATGTTTCTAATCCCAGCGTGAAGTAGCGATCTCTGCGGCTTCCAATACACCAATCAAACCTTGTTCTCTAGCAGTTCCTGACGGAATAACTCCACTAGATATGAAATGCTTGGTAATTTTGTCGGCCAAATTTGGTGTAAGAGTTAGCTTAGTGGGCCATGCAACCAACACGTTACTCTCTTCAATAAAATAGGCATCTTCCGGTCGATAATTGTTGTTTACATTGGCCTCGGCCCTATCGACGGCGAAGCAATGAAATTCAGTTTCCTCAAAATTTATCCAGGGAAACGAAGTTGTTAGAAGTTTTCGGGCAGAATAAAGTTGGGTCTTCGAGTCTTTACCCACTCCGGACTCAGCGATCTCACCGCCGAGGTACCAAACCATCTCTCCATCGGCATCGCTGTGGGAGGTAATAGTCAGCTTTGGGGTTAGACTAAAACTATCTCCTATACAGTGCACGAAAACAGGAGGAAGATCTCTTCCCTTTACATAGACCATATTCAACGGCCTCAGTTGCGACCTCGGCTTCGCTAGATTCGCGTCATCAATGAGTTGCTGATTGCCTTTGCCGGCACTAAAAATAAACTTCTGTGCTTCAATAGTAAATTGATTATCCTTATCATTAAATGAGATGGCCTTGATGAGCCCTGACTCATTGCGCTCGAATCTATAACTCCCTGGACTGACTTGAAATATCCAGTCGCGTTGCTTCTCGACTAACAGGTTTAGTAGGGAGTTTGTATCTACTACAAAGTCCGGTAGCTTATATAGAGTTCCTTCGACGGTAGCTTCCTTGAAAAAATCTGGGTAGTCCTGTTTCCCTAAAGCTGTAACTCGGCCACTAAGGCTCTTGCTGCCGAGAAAGGTTTTAAGCTTCGAGCGAAATCCAGAGTTGGACCACATGTAGTAGTGCTCGCTGAGGACGCGACATCCTCTAAGGTCGATCTCCGCCTCGCCGGCTAGACAGCTGCGCCAGCGTGCAGGCATATCAGATATGATATTCGCCGTCCCGCCGAGAGCTCCATTCAGTGCATATTTGAGACCACCGTGGATAATGCCCTGTGAAGCGAGAGTCTGGCCGGAGCCGAGTTTGTCTGTTTCTAGCAATATGGCTTGATAGCCTTGATTGCGTAAGCAGTTCAGCATCCAGAGGCCCGCAATTCCACCGCCAAATATCACGATGTCGGTTGAATAGCTCGATGTCATTCGTTACCTTATCTCGGAGCCGCAGGCGATGCTTGGGACGTGAGTGTCTTGTTTGCATTCAGAAAAACTACAGGGCCCAAATTATATCGGCATAAGGGACTATTTCCCAATTACTTCCTTATCTGAGCGGCAAACTAAATAACTAGGCTGGGTTTTCATGAATCGAATTATCTACAGTGTCATTTTCTATCTCGCTCTGCCTGTGATTATCATCCGCCTTTTGGTCCGATCTTTAGAAATGCCGGCCTATCGGAAACGCATTGGTGAGCGATTTGCTTTACAGCCAGTGCCTGAGGAGTTCGCCAAGACCAAAATTATACTTTGGATCCACGCGGTTTCGGTAGGCGAGACAGCCGCATCTGCGCCACTGGTAAAAGAATTGCAGCGTCTCTATCCTGACGCTCAGATTGTTATAACAACCATGACACCCACAGGTTCAGACCGAGCCCGCATGCTTTTCGGCGGGTCAGTGATGCATGTCTACATTCCTTACGACTTGCCAGGTGCCTGTAATCGCTTCCTCGATAAATATCGACCTAGCCTGTTGATCTTGATGGAGACAGAGCTCTGGCCAAATTTAGTGCATTTTTGTCATCATCGAGGCGTTAAGCTGTTGTTAGCCAATGGACGGTTATCGGGAAAGTCAGCCACAGGTTATGGCCGATTCGCGACATTTACGCGCAGCCTCTTAGAGAAGATCGACATGATAGCCGCTCAATCTGCTCCCGATGCACAGCGTTTTATCGACCTCGGGGCCAGCCCAGAGCAGGTAGAAGTTGCCGGTAGCTTGAAATTCTTAGTTGATGTAGATGAGAAAGAGAAACAAGCCTACTTCTGCGCAATCGGAAACATGGCGCGACCGGTCCTGATTGCGGCTAGCACACGAGAGGGTGAGGAGGAGAAAGTGTTAGCCGCTTTCAAACGATGTCTTGCTGAAATTCCTTCTTTACTCTTGGTATTGATTCCACGACATCCTGAGCGATTCGCCAAGGCTAGTAAATTAAGCGAAGACAAAGGTTTCACTACAGTGAGGCGAAGTGACGATGGGTTAGTAGAGCCTAACATTCAAGTTTTGATAGGGGATAGCATGGGAGAAATGTTGGACTACTACAGTGTTGCGACGATCGCATTCGTAGGTGGAAGTCTTGTCGATACAGGCTGTCAGAATGTTCTCGAGCCGGCGGCAATGGGCATTCCGATTTTAGTAGGCCCCTCTCAGTACAACTTCGCTACCATCTGCAAACAACTAGAACACGCTGGTGGTCTAAAGACTATACAGAACGAGATGGAATTAGCTCAGAGCGTTTCTACTTTGATCGCAGACGAACGGGCGCGTCAGGAAATGGGTGAGCGAGGAAAACAGCTAGTAAGAGAAAATCAGAATGCCTTGCCTGCGTTGATGAAACTAGTTGTGCCACTTGTCTCAAATCCCTAATGAATCTTTCTATTCGAATTGGCGAGTTAGATTCTCAGCGCCATCGGATATCACGCGAATATTATCTTCGATGCGAATACCTCCGCAAGGATAGAGCTCATCGACGGTATTCCAGTTTATCAATTTGCCACGATCTGAGCCTCGCTCGGCTTCTAAAATAAGTGGAATGAAGTACAGCCCCGGCTCTACTGTAAACACCATATTGGCTTTCATCAGCCGTGTATTTCTAAGTGCTGGAGAATTTTTAGGCGGAGGTAATATGGTTCCATTAACATCAGATTGATGTCCAGCCACATCGTGTACTTGAATTCCTAACAAATGCCCGACTCCATGAGGCATAAACAGCTGTGGGATATTCCGTTCAATTAGGTTTGCCGGTTCGCCCTTACAGATATTGTGATCAACAAGAATACTAGCGATCTTTTTTAGTGTCGACGCATGTAATGATTGGTAGGTTTTTCCAGGTTTCACCTCTTCGACCAATGCGAGTTCTAGTGTTTCCATCGCAGTAACGAGAGATCGAAATTTAGGGTGGGCAGCTTCGCTTACCGAAGTACGTGTAATGTCTGAGCCGTAGGCTTTTACTTTACAGCCTGCATCGATTAATAAAACCGTCCCCTTGTTCCCGTTTATTCTGCGCTTGAATTGATAGTGCAATATCGCAGCCTTTTCGTTGAGCGCAACGATATTCGTATAAGGGCACTCGTCCTCTAGATTCTGTGTGGCTTGCAGAAAGGCCATGTGAATCTCATATTCACTTCCTCCCTCTAAAAAACGAGTCTTTGCAGCGGCATGGCCGAGAAGGGCTAGGCGGTTAGCAGCACGCAGCTGCTCGAGCTCATAGTTTGTTTTCACTGCTCGCGAGAAATCGAGATAGGCTAGTAGTCTTTTTGGGTTAATCAATGACTTATCGATGCCGAGAGAGGCGGCGATGTCGGCATGTCCACCAATGTAGGCAATATCCGCTACACGATGCTGTTTTAACTGTGCACCGAGCTCATTCAAGCTGCTCAATCTAACGATAGTTAGCGTTTCCTCCCACTCAGATTCAACATCTATATCCTGTTCGTACCAGAAATCGCTAGGTACGATCTGGAAATAGATGGGCTTCTCATCGGGGCGGAAATAGACGAATTGATTGGGGCGATTGACTGGTATCCAGTGCAGCAGGTGGCCGTAAGCCTGGAATGCCACTCCTCGATCATCGCCATAGTAGTGCTCTTGCGCGCCGCTATGGACAAGTACCGCCGCGGGCTGTGTGTCTTGATTGCTGAGATAGTGCAGGGCATCGGTATAGGTGCGGGTAAGTGTAGAAATATGCTTGGCATAATTGTTTGTGGTCAAGTCCGTTCCCCTGAGTGCTGTTTAATGCAATTAGTTGGAATTATACTGCGGATTGGCCGTGAACAGACAGAGGTCGTTTTCGCGGCTTAAAAGGGGATTAAGATGTTACACGCAATGTTTATGTTGGTCATTCTAACTACGGTAATTATGGTGCTCACGGCTCGTGTGAGAATTGGGTCGGTAAAAAGCGGAGAGGTGCCGCAGAACTACTATAGCTTAATGCAGGGGCACGATATTCCCGATTTCGTCGCTAAGACGACACGTAATTTCAATAATCTTTTCGAAGTTCCAACACTGTTCTATGCCGGTGGTGCCGTGTATCTGGTGTTGGATCAGACAGGGCAGCTACCCGTAATCAGTGCGTGGATACTCGTCGCTGCGCGAGTGCTGCATAGTATAATTCATCTAAGCTATAACAACGTGCTGCACAGGCTGGTTATTTTCGCCATTGGCAATCTTTCTGTTCTTGTTATGTGGTTGGGTATAGTTAACGCTGCTGGGTAGTATTTGTGGTGCGACTTAATATAATGGTAATTGCAGCGAATCGATATTGAGAGCAGATAGGGAGAGAAAATGTCTGAAGTAGAAGTATTTATGATAGCTAATCTCGTAGTTGAAGACGCGAGTGAATACCGAAAGTATGAGAAGGGATTCTTTCCCATATTGAAAAAATTTGGCGGTGAGTTTGTGACCTTCGATGATAACCATGAGAATTTTGAAGGGAATTCTCCACTCGAAGGTCGTATCATTATCTTTAAGTTTCCTTCAGAGGAATTAGCCAAGCAGTGGTACAACGATGATGACTATCAAGCCCTTTCTGAGTTTCGCCGTGCTGGTACGACGTTGAAGAGTATTACACTGGTTCACGGCTTGCCACCAAGAGCTTAGAACTTCGAGTCGTGCTCCGGGCATCGTGTTTATGGAGCTGGAAGATGAAGCGAGAGCTTTAGGTTCCAATGCTATTGTTGGAATCTAACTAGATTATGAGACTATTTTAGGAAAAAGGAGCTGGGATATCGATGGAAAGGACTTGGACTAGTCGAGTTTTCCCACCTCATTAGTACTGCTTATTCATAGCTCTCGATACTTGGGCAGGCACAGAACAAATTTCTATCCCCATAGACGTTATCAATGCGGTTTACACTCGGCCAGTATTTGTTTGAAGCAGATACGCCTTCGGGCTGACTGGGATAGGCACCCTGCATTTTATTGTAAGGCCTGTCCCAATTCTTATCCATCATGTCGGCAAGAGTGTGAGGTGCATTCTTTAACGGATTGTTCTCAGCATCGATATTGCCTGATTCGACTTCTGCGATTTCTTTGCGAATAAGAATCAGTGCGTCGATGAATCTATCTAGCTCCGCCTTCGACTCACTTTCGGTTGGCTCGATCATCAGCGTTCCAGCTACTGGAAATGACATAGTTGGTGCGTGGAAACCGAAATCCATAAGTCGCTTAGCGACATCTTCTTCGCTGATACCCGAGCTGAGCTTGAGAGGACGTAGATCGATAATACACTCGTGAGCCACCATGCTGTTGCGGCCGGTATAGAGTACCGGGTAGTGTTCGGCCAATCTGACAGCGACATAGTTCGCGCTTAGAATCGCAACCTGAGTCGCCTTCAGGAGCCCCTCGGCGCCCATCATGGTTATGTACATCCAGGAAATTGGTAATATTCCGGAGCTGCCCCAGGGGGCGGCAGAGACTGCACTATTATGAGTCTCTGGGCCATCTAGTTTAATAAGGGAATGGTTCGCAACATGCGGCGCGAGGTGTTTTTTCACGCCGATAGGTCCCATGCCTGGGCCACCACCACCATGTGGTATACAGAATGTTTTGTGCAGGTTTACGTGAGAGACGTCAGCTCCAATATCAGCGGGCTTCGCTACTCCAACCTGCGCATTGAGATTGGCGCCGTCCATATATACCTGCCCGCCATGATCATGAACGATCTGGCAGATTTCTTTCACGGCCTCTTCATACACACCGTGAGTGGAGGGGTAGGTAATCATCAGTGCAGCGAGACTATTAGTATTCGATTCAGCTTTTCTGCGGAGATCTTCAACATCGATATTGCCATTATCGTCGCAGGCAACGAGCACAACTTTCATGCCAATCATCTGTGCGCTGGCTGGATTCGTGCCGTGTGCCGAGCTAGGTATTAGGCATATATGACGATCACTTTCACCGATGCTCACAAGGTACTTCTTAATGGCTAGCAGACCAGCGTACTCACCCTGAGCGCCTGAATTCGGTTGCATACTTACCGCATCGAAACCGGTAATTACCTCTAGCATCTTTTCGAGGCCGGTAATCATCTTTTGGTAGCCTGCCATCTGCTCTACCGGTGTGAACGGATGTGGATTTGCAAATTCGGGCCAACTAATTGGAGCCATCTCTGCAGCGGCGTTAAGTTTCATCGTGCAGGAGCCCAATGCGATCATCGAATGGGTAAGCGAAATATCTTTGTCTTCGAGTTTCTTCAAATAACGCATCATCTCAGTTTCGCTGTGATAATTATTGAAGTTGGGGTGTTGCAAGTATTCGCTGCGACGAATCAGGTTATTTGGGATAACTGCTGCCTTTTCGCCACTTACGATCAGCGCATCAATATCGGCTGCCGAAATTTTGTGTGAGGCATCGCCAAGAATGACTTGCCAAATATTCTTAACATCTTTGCTGGAGGAACATTCATCTAGACTTATGCCGATTGATTTATCTTGCTCGGCTCTATCGATGCGTAAGTTAATATTGCTCGCTTTCGCGCGATCCAAAATAGCACTCAAGTCATCAGCGGCTACTTTCAATGTAAGAGTGTCAAAGAAATTTTCATTAACTATTTCAATGCCGGCGGTGTTCAATCCTGCTGCCATTATAGAAGTCAGTCGGTGAATTCGCTGAGCAATATTCTTGAGACCTTTGG
The DNA here is from genome assembly GCA_949372635.1 of uncultured Pseudomonadales bacterium. Classification (GTDB taxonomy): domain Bacteria; phylum Pseudomonadota; class Gammaproteobacteria; order Pseudomonadales; family Pseudohongiellaceae; genus UBA9145. Next base: position 121,604 of record CASIAB010000007.1, on the reverse strand, counting down.
GTCCATGGTACATGGCATAAAGAGCAGAAATATTTGCTAACAATACTTGTGCAGTACAAATATTACTGTTCGCCTTCTCGCGGCGAATATGCTGCTCGCGAGTTTGCAGTGCCATACGAAATGCTTGGCGCTCGCGCTTGTCAACGGAGACGCCAATGATGCGACCGGGCAGGGCACGTTTATAGTCTTCTTTAGTAGCGAAGTAGGCGGCATGTGGGCCGCCGTATCCCATGGGTACGCCGAAGCGCTGTGTAGTGCCGGTAACGACATCTGCTCCCATTTCGCCGGGAGGCTTTAAAAGGGTCAGGCTCATTAGGTCTGCTGCGACTACAGCGATAGCTTTGTGTTCATGCAGTTGGCTGATGATATCAGTGAGATCTTGAACTTCGCCAGTCACCGCGGGATATTGAAAAATAGCACCAAACAGTTCGGACAGCTCGGCGTCGGCGATATCACCTATGACTAGCTTGAAGTCGAAGCATTCTGCTCGAGTCTTTATGACATCGATGGTCTGTGGGAAACAGTGTTGGTCAACGAAGAACGTATTCGCCTTACTGTTTTTACTTACGCGTTTCGCGAGAGACATCGCCTCCGCAGCGGCAGTAGCCTCATCAAGCAACGAAGCGTTTGCCAGATCCATTGCGGTCAGATCGAGAGTCATCTGTTGGAAATTGAGTAGACACTCTAAACGGCCCTGTGAAATTTCGGGTTGATAGGGCGTGTATGCCGTGTACCAACTAGGATTTTCTAATACGTTGCGCAAGATTACATTTGGAGTAAAAGTGTCGTAGTAGCCAAGTCCTATAAATGATTTCGCCGTACTGTTCTGTTCAGCGATTGCCTTTAGTTTTGCCAGTGCCGCATTTTCAGTCAGCGGGTCATCCAATTCCAGAGGGCTTTTCAGGAGAATCGTTTCGGGAACAGTGTTGGCGATAAGATCATCTAGAGATTCTAAGTTCAGCACCTTCAGCATTTGCTCTATCTGAATTTTGTTTGGACCAATATGTCGATCGATAAATTGGTCGTTGTACTGCAGAGCCTCGAGAGACACAGCGGAGTCGTTTTGTGCGGAATCGTTTTTAGCGGCCGAATTGGATTGCGTTTGCATTACTGTCCTGTCAGAAAACATAATTTATCTTTGAAATTAGAGTGTATTAAAGAGACGCGGGGTAAATCTATATGCTTTAGTTGGCGAAGGTATTCGCCCACACGACTCAGCTTCTTAGCCCTCTTCGCAGTGATCCGAGTACGCGTCGGCGTCCATTAATTCATCCAGCTCTAGCTCGTCACTAATTTGAATTTTATAGAACCAACCGCCGTCGTAGGGCACGGCGTTTACGGTTTCCGGAGCATCGGCGAGCGTGGCATTGGTAGCGATAATTTCACCAGACATTGGGCTGTAAACATCCGATGCAGCTTTCACGGATTCTACGACCGCTACTTCATCTTTCGAATGAATAGTAGCTCCTACTTCTGGCAGTTCCACGAATACGATATCACCCAATGCATCCTGAGCATGATTGCTGATGCCCACCGTTGCCGTGCCATCACCTTCGAGTCGAACCCATTCATGAGTGGCGGCGTATTTAAGATTGTCTGGATATGTACTCACTAGGTATTCCTCTTTTTATCGGTGCTGGTTTTAACTCTACAAGGTAGCTGAATCGCTCTAAATCAGCAGATCTAATTTATGAATGAAGTCTCAATCTTTTACTCGAACACCTTCTTGCCGAAGCGAACGAAGTTTGGCTTTACTATCCTCACGCTGGTCAGTGTGCCGCGGATATCTACTTGGCAAGCGCCACTACCCATAGGAATCCTAGCCAATGCGATTGAATGCCTCAAGGTGGGAGAAAAACTGCCGCTGGTAATTACGCCTTCTCCATTGTCGCACAGAACCTTTTGGCCCTCTCGTAGCACACCCCGCTGTTCCAGGACTAGTCCGGTGAGGATTGGCATTGTGCGGGCCTCGTTCTCTGCTAAGTGAGCCGTGACCGCCTGTCGGCCAATGAAGTCGCGGTCCTCGGGATGCCAGGCTATTGTTTGTTTCATATTGGCGGCGATGGGTGAAGTCGTTTCATCCATGTCATGGCCATAGAGATTCATTCCTGCTTCTAAGCGCAGTGTATCTCTTGCGCCCAAGCCTACTGGCTTGACGCCAACTTCTAATAGCTTATCCCAAATTTCTGGTGCCTCTTCACTGGGGAGGATTAGCTCGAGACCTTTTTCCCCAGTGTAGCCGGTGTGAGCTATAAACCAAGAGCCTGATTCAAAGCCATGAAAATTCTTTAACCCTTTGCTTATTGTGGCGCGGTCACTAGTCAGTATCGAGCTGACTTTGTCAATTGCCTCAGGCCCATGAACGGCTAGGATAGAAAGCTGTGGCTTCTCTTCAATACTGACGTCGAAGTTTACTGCGTGGGTGCGTATCCAAGCCAAGTCCTTGTCGCGGGTAGCGCAGTTCACCACGACGCGATAGCCAAAGCTCATGCGGTAGACAATCAGGTCGTCAACAACGCCACCGGTCTCATTCAACATTCCGCTGTATAGAGCCCGCCCAACTTCATCTAACTTGGCGATATCGTTCGCCAAGAGATAGCGCAGGAATGCTTCAGCTCCATTGCCAGACACATCAACTACCGTCATATGAGATACGTCGAAGATACCCGCTTGGTTTCTTACCAGATTATGTTCTTCTATCTGGGAGCCATAATTAACGGGCATATCCCATCCGGCGAAATCGACCATTTTGGCGCCGGAATCGAGATGCTTCTGATATAGCGAAGTTTGTTGGCTCATTTAATAAAGCGTCCGAGTGCGGGGAAAGGAAACGCCATTTTACCCACAGGTCGAGTCTTTTAATAGGAGAACCTGAGGTGTTTTAGGACTCTATCTTGGGGTATCTAATGGACAAGGATTCTTGCTGAGAAATATTCCTAGGGGAGCCAGGCATAACTAAACTTAGCGAACACTGTGCGGTTGGTTTTCTCGATGGCGTCGTAAGTATCGTTCTGAAATCCGGCATCGGAGTAGCCGATAAAGAAACGGGTGGCGGCGCTGAATCTATAGCTGTAGAGAAGCTGTGTGGTGAGTTGCTTAGTGCGTGCCTGCACTGATCTGACGTACAGGCCCTGATTACGTTTGTTGTCGGTGTATTGGAGCGTGAAGCGAAGAAAGCTGCGCGCACTAAATTGGTACGTCGTCTTTAAGTCAGTCAGGTTCGCGGTAAATAATCTGCTGCCGTCTACATCGAATTGCTGCAGAGTATGATCTAGATTCAACTCTAGATGCTTGCCCCAGCGATAATTGATGCTAGGCCCAAAGCGCTTTGACCTGCCGAGGCGAGTATTGGCAAAGTCGACAATATCCTCAACTCGTATAAGGGCACTCAGGCGCAAGTTCGCTCTGGGAGTAAATCCAACTCTAAGCTGATTGAACTGTTCATCGAAATATTTGCCGTTCCAGTAAGTCTCGCTACCACCGAATAGCCCACTAACAAACGACTGCTTGGGGCCGTTCATATTGAGGAATACTTCAAATTCTTCTTCGAGCTGCAGGCCTGACTGATTCTGTGTTCTATCGTAGTCTAGCGCGATCCGGATGAGATTGAAGAAGTCGTCCGATTCGCCGCGCCAGGTATGTCCTACTGTTGCCACGACAAACTTGAAATCGACTCGATTCACGAAGCCGAGATCCGCACGAAAGTTATCCCCCATGTCTGTGTAGCCTAAGCGCCAGTCCCAGCGCCGGTCATTGTGGCGATACTCCAGACGCTGGCTTCTATCGCTAAGGCTGGCTGCCTGCCCGTATTGGCTCTGTATGAGGGTTGGATAGTCAGAGCTGGAGTGCATGGTCTGAATAGAGATCGAATCTTGGTCAGTAGGCCTGAGCACTGCATCGACACTGCTGACGGTATTGCTGTAGCCGTCAGCACGGCGGTCGGTAATTAAGGCGCCGATAGTGGAATTCTCGAAAATATCGAAGCGATAGCGGCCAATCGCAACTTTGGATTCAGCCTCGCCGAGTGAGGCAACTCTGGAGCCTAGGCTACGGGGTATCAAGAAACTCGTGTTTACATCGTTGGCAGTAAGCAGAGCATAGGTGTGATCTCCACTCTTGCCCGTGAGTTTTAGGCCATAGTCCGGATCGGAAATGTTTCTCGTATGCACGAGTCGCTCAAAGGTATCGAAGTAGTCTGCACCGTCTAAGAAGAAAGTTCGTCGCTCTGGAAAGAACAGACTAAAAGTGTTGTTGATATCTAACTGTGCACTATCGGCCTCGACTTGAGAGAAGTCGGGATTCAGTGTCGCGTTGAGATACAAGTCTTGAGAAATTCCCCAGCGCACATCGAGGCTGCCTTCTGCATCGGGACTCTCGCTATCCCAACCGGCCATGGCTGGGTTTCTGTTCTCTACCGCAGTGGAGGTTATAGTCGGAATTATCTCAAGATTTCTACTTTGAGTTAGATTGGCAAAGCCGTCTGCCTTGCTAATCTGGCAGATATAACAAGATATGTTTCTATCTCGTGGATTGTTGGCAATGCGTGTGCCTCGGTCACGCGGATAGAATCTGACTAGATCGATGCCCCAAGTCTGGTTGGTCTCGCTAGGCGTAAAACGTAGCTGCTTCATCGGAATAGCCATCTCCACGACATAGCCATCTTCGTTAATCTGTCCGGCGCTGTTCCATATGGCATTCCAAGATTCGTCTTCATCGCCGTTCACATCGTCTTGTATGGCATCCGCCTGCACACCGTAGGGATTGGCAAAGAATTCGAACGCGCGTCTTTCGTCGTTGAAAGTGTCTAGAACGATCGATACCCAGTCATCGTTCCACATGGAGTCTCTGTCTCTATAGAACGCGCGGATTTGATCGGGGTCCGGATCTAGAGCGATGAAGGCGACGTACAGGACCTCGCCATCTTCCATGAGCAGGGCCTGCGCCTCCACTTCGGCGGGGACATTGTCATTCGGATTGGTTTCTATATTGACGGGAATGCGCTTGGCCTGACTCCACTCTCCCTGATCTATCTGACCATCAATTCGCGGCTTGGTATCCACTCTGGGTATGTTGTAATTACTCAGGGACTGCGCATGAAGTTCTAGCGAGAGGAATTCCGTGATAACGAGCGCGAGGAGAAAAAGACTCGTGCTGAGCTTAAAGCTAGGATGGGGAGAAAGTTCCATTTCTACATTCGGCTATTTTTTAAATTACTGACTGAATTATGCTAGGTACATCTTGATAGCATGGACCATGCCTTGCGTGCGGCTAGATTATTACATTTGATGCGGACAAAGGGAAAAGGGTAGTAGGACAAGGAATTACAATGCTATTCGAAGTGCGGTGAGCTACCCAACGAATAGGTCCGCGTCCCTTGCATATTCAGGTATGACCGGATTGAGCTGTGCACGGGGTAGGTTTTTGATGAGAGTGCCGCGTTCACTATATCTGATAGTGTTCGACAAAAACTAACGGAAAGCCTTTCGTCTCCCCGTTAGTTCTGCGGCGCTTGAAGTCTGGAGACGGCCTCAAGTATGTCATCGAAGGGAGGTCGATCTTGATATCTCTCTTCTGCAAACTTGGCCTTAATGACTCCGTTTGAATCGATCAGGAATATGCCTGGATATGGTATACCGTGTATTCGATGCCCTGGTTCGTAGTCTAAATTACGAATACCGAAGGCGTTCACATGGGTGACTTCTTCATCGTGAAGAAGAGGGAACTGAATGTTCTGATCTTCCTGCACGGTCTTCAATATTTCCACTGAATCAAAGGTTAGGGCAATAACATTGATGCCCATCGCTTCTATCTGATCACTGATTTCAGTCAGCTGCACGAGCTGAGCTTTACAGTATGGTCACCAGTCGAAGGAGCGGCTCATCATTAAGAGCATGCCCTTCTCGCCTTTTAAGTCGTCAAATAATTGAACATTGCCATCTTGATCTTGTGCTGAGATCTCCGGAACCGATGCGCCTACTGGAAAGTCTGGAGCCCAGGCGAAATCCTGTGCCGTCGAAACCGGGAAGCTTCCAAGCAACGTTAGGGTAAGCAACAAACTTCTCATCACGCAGAAGCGGGATTGGTTTTTCTGAGTCATGACTACCTCGCGAGTTTTAACAAAACTTTTGCCCTGGCCCCGCTTTTTGAGCATGTTAAAGCATAACTAACAATACCTGATTTATGCCAATTTATTTCAAGATAGTTAAATTACTTAGAATTTGATGAGCGGCTTCAATGCGGTGAGTCATAATATTTACCATAGAAGCCCTCTAGTGCTGCATATTCAGCGGAACAGGGCTGAATTTATTAATGTTTAATTTTGATCGAGGCCTGCGAGAAATCTCTCGCCACGCGGTAGATAGTTATTGTCACTATCAAGAGAGAAAACCACGGAGTTTGAGCGGCCGATGATTTCTTCTCTGGGTACGAAGCTGTAGACACGACTGTCTGCGCTGTTATCTCGATTGTCTCCCAACACGAAGTATTGGCCTTCAGGCACCACGGCAGGTCCGTAGCTGCGAGCGGTTCGGCTGACGAAGCGGTTGGACAAACGCGCCTGATGCGTTTTATCCGGGAGCTCTTCAAGAATGATAATGGAATCGTCATCTCTGGAGAGAACCTCGTAATGCGCGGCCTCACCATTGATAACAAGGGCGTTGTTTTGCATGTATATGGTGTCGCCAGGCACGCCGACAATGCGCTTAACAAGGCGCTTATTGGCCTTCTTAGAGTCGATGATGACTACATCGCCGCCACAAGGATCGGAGAGCTGGCCTAGGGATATCTCGGTAAAGGGTATCTTTATGTCGTAGGCGAGCTTATTCACCCAGACCTTGTCGCCATCGAGTAGCGTTGGTTGCATAGAGGCGCCAGAGATAGAGCTTAGGTCGGCAATTGCGCTCTTGAAAAAGACGATGCAGATCAGCAATAAGAAAAATTGTTTATTTTCCTTCCAAAACAGATTCAGGTTGCTGCCAAGACGCTCCGTAATACTGGCTTTATTTAGATCATTCATTAATTCTGCACCTTATTGACCTCTAAACTAGCTCAGGTCTTCCAAGCATGTCAATTCGCTTGAGGGAGATTGAGCGTTGATGAATGCGGAGCCCGAATATTCGGTTCTTGCGTGTGTTCAAGCAGCTATCGCTCTCGCTACGACATTGCAACCCTCACTCTCGTTTCGATGGCTACGATAATTAGCGATAGCTTTACCAGCTTACGTGCGCCGTTAATCCCGAATAAAAAGAAGCTAAGTGCGCATAAAGGGTGAGGCCGTCGGGCCATGTTCGGCGTTAAAGATGGGGGCAGGTGGAGATTGTTGGAAACGGACGAGGCGCTAGATTAACCTCAAACGAATAGTCGGCACTGGCATGTTCTCGATGAGGAACAACTCGAGAGGCTTATTTCCGCCTACGTGGCACTATTCATGGTGGCCGGACTGAAGCAGATGTTGGTGGCAAGCAATTTGTCCACCGTGAAGCGGTGGATTTTTGCGCAAAATTAAGAAACAAGTCAATTCAAACAAGCCTAAATACTGCAGTCTTACAGAGGTAGATCCGCTAATCTTTTTAAATCTAATTTCCCCTAACCGTCAGTTCGCGAGACTGAGTAAGAACCGAGTACTTTACGAGCATGGTATTCCCATAGCTGTGTAGGAATCTGGTAAAGTAATTTTTCTGAAAGAAATTGAAGCCGTCCAAGAATAGAAATTGCAGCGGGCATCGATCAAGAAGAATTTACCAGCAATACTGCGAACTTACCTCGGCGCTCGCTAGCTGTGCGTAAAATCATTTCTTCCCTAAAAAGAAAATCCCGCTATCACTGAACGCGATAACGGGATCTACTACTTACTGGGAGCAAAGGAATCGCGAACTAGTATCGACGATGCCTCTCCAATTACCCGATCAAGTATCTAACTTCTTACTTAGATAAAGTAACTGGAGGCTCCCTTAATAGATTGATAATTGATGGGATCACCTCCTTTTTTAATGTCAGGGTAGCTAAGTATTGTTAGCAAATTCCCCCCGTTAGAACCACTAACAAAAACCTAGCGATTTTATATAACACAATTCCAGCACTGTAAAGTGTCGTGGCAAATAAATAGCAGGTAAATGGCCGGCTGTTGGATAAAGCCCTCTGAAATTTTATTGAGAAGGCTTCCAGCAATATCAATATTAATCTGTTCGTAATAGATTAGTGATCTGATCAGTTTCCATATTTATGACAGGACTGAGTTTTTATTCAGATAGCGTGTAGAAATGCGTGCCAGATCAGATAGCGAGACGATAAACAATAACCATGAATTCAATTGGATTCAAAAGCCACTTAAGCCTAGTATCGAATCGCGGCTAGAAAAAAAGCAACGTGAGAAGGTACTTATGATAAATAAAAGATGAAATAAGCGGGTAGAGATAGAATTTTGGGCAAGCCTTAGCCGCCCACTCTTGGGCGCTATCACTCGTGATATCTAGGATACGTCTGTCAGTGGAGTGTCAATAAAACTAGACGAAGATCTAAAATTATTCGTTATGATTGGATTGGATGTAAAAATTCGCGGTATAGGCCTGCAGTTCATCGAAGAGTTGCGAAGAAATATGGGTGCTCCTAAAAAATGATCTCAATTTTTCTGCAGACAATTAGGACCCCTCGCTAAATCTCGCGAGTAACGATGAGCGGGGAGAATTTGGTGAGCTGGTCTAGCTATTTAACTAGTTACTGACGCGGCTCTCGAGAAGTAGCTCAGAAGAATACAAAAACCCGCATGTAAATCATTAATATGACGACGATTAACACTGAAAAGGCGATAAATCGGAGTGGGTTTTCTTTAAAGCTCTGCCAAATAGTTTTCGCACCGCCGTCCGCTCTGCTCGATTGGTACTCTTTGCGTAATCGCTTGGTACGCTCAATCTGATATTCATCTATCAATTGCCGTGTTAATTCGAATTTCTCAGATTCATGTATCCATATAGCGGGTAATGAAATTCCCCAGTTACCTGCCGAAGTTTCGAAGTAGGCAATGTTATTGCCCTCTAAAAGCTCGCGTATATCCTGTGCCTCATCAGTGGGAACGTTACGCAGTCTGAATACTAATTTTGACATAGTGGGATTGCCGGCCTGTGTCTTGATTCACTTTTGCGCTAGTTGCGAGCATGCTACCTTTAACGCTTAATGGTGTAAAATCTTAGAGTAAATACCTGAATAGATAAGCAATGCAAGTCGCGCAATTGACATTGCTTGAAGAAGTAGTAGCTATTAGTGGGAGGAAGTAGAAATGCAAAAATCAGTGGAGTCGATTCTTCGAACTTGTGCAGTTTTTGTGTGTGTGGCCCTACTTGGCATTTCACAGGCCATTGCAGATATGGATCTGTCTGGTCAGTACGATCGGGAGGCAACGTTATTTATCTCGGTGGAACGGTGTATTTATTGCGACCTAGCGATTACTTGCTGTCAGATCAATTTGACCAGGCCGACACAACCCTTTTATGCCTATATGCAGGCTGCAGGGGTGCCGATAGGAATACTGGGGGGAATTTAAACCCGAGCTTCTCATTAGTACCCTGCAGATCCTTGTATTTCAAAGTATGGGCTTTACACTTCAAGGAGTAGATGGGTTCTTTCACACTCGGGCACTCGGTGGTGGAAAAGCAGGAGGGCAATTGGTGAGAGTGCAGGAACAAATAGGACTTATCGCGGCATTGGGAAAGGGTAACTATAGCGAATTCATCCTTCTCTCTTTAAAGAGGCCTGTCAGAAACGGGCGGCGTTATTGGCGGTATGATCGGTGCCTGGCGTTCGGGTGATTCTGAAGGCTTGTCCAAGCTATTCTTGGAAGAATGAAGGTAGAAGCGCCCGAGCTCTATGAAGCCCTGATTTTACAAAGAAACCTTAAATGGGTTCTCCAGACGGTTAGGATGCTACAAGACGCGGACACTGAATTTGTTCTAGTCGGAGCGGCTCATATTGTAGACAAGAACGGGCTGCTAGATTTGCTCTCACAGAAGGGCTACGAGATTAGCCAGCCCTAGCTCAAAGGCAGGGCAAAACAGAGTGCGTAGTGAAGCCTCGCAGGGATTACGTAAAGGCGACGCAAACAGAATGATCGTCTGCTCAGAATCTCTGCGCAGCGACAGCAAGGTTACTAAGAGCTGGTTTTGTGGCTAAGCACTATCTGTCTTGGGCCGCTGGTCGAGGTTTGACCACTAACACCAGAAGGGATTTCTTGAACTTTACCGCCTGACTTTAAGAATGTGTCTACGTGCTGTGCAAGATCTGCGCGATTACTTACAGCCGCGTCTTTTTTTGATTTATTTGCCATGCTTAACTTTCTCTAATGCTACAAAAGCCTTAAATTATACACCATTTCAGCACTTTCGGCCACATGGCGAGATGTAGTCAATTTCTGTCTGGAGTTGCGCCCTGAACAGATCCACGAATCTGGGTCTGCACTGTATTGGTTTTTGTACAGGCCACTCTAGATTGGGTTCAGCGGGTTAGTGAGACTCCGACCCCAGTCTTTTTATAGGCCGAAAATAGAATTCGGAGTAATAATCACGTCATGTTGTTTCAAATGATGACTTAGACGATTCAAAAAACTTGACCTGCCTTAGCGGGATCAGAGGCCATAGCGAATACTCAAAACGGGGGAAATACATGCTTAATAAGCCGGCTGCTTCTAAAAATTTTTCTAGCAATTTCCGATTCAGGGAATGCTATTGAAGTTCCGTATCTGTTTGAAAATTGTCTAGTTGAGCGACATTTTTGATCAAGAAAGTTCGGAAGATGCCAAAGGTAAACCGTTAGCTGTTCGAATTCTTAACCGCTAGGGTATTAAAGTCTTGGTGAGTAATAGCGTACTGCCGTCGATGAGTGGTCCGAGCGCACGTGCTTACCGCTCCGGTAAGGAGAAGGAAAGTCCTGAATATTGATTGAGTCTATGGAAATAAGTATCCAGATTACTTTCATCAAGCACTGACACAGGTAGTTTGGAATCTGAGTCGTTATGCTTTATTAAAGTCCCCCAATCTGCTTTGGCTTGATATGAAAGTACCACCGGCGAATGGCTACTGCTACCGGACTTTTCGCAGCACTTGCATGATGAACAGATGGTATCGGCGGGCAGCGACTACATATAAGCTCGTATCATCTGCTAGAATCCCCTCCACACGCAGGAGAGCTAAATGTCAGAAGTACTTTCACCAGATAAACAAGCAGCAAAAGAAAAAGCAGAGCAAGCTATCACTATGAACAAGGTTGTTAGTTTTCACTATCGGTTGGCCGAAGTGGGAGTAGATGGCGATCGTGGGGATTGGCGTGAGGAGTCTCATTCAGGTATGCCGCTGGCTTATCTGCACGGGTTTCACAATGTGGTGGTGGGGTTGGAAAAAGCACTGGAAGGCAAAACAGTAGGTGACGCGATTGAGATTACGCTGGAACCAGATGATGCATATGGATTCCGCCGTCCAAATTCTACGCAGCGAGTTCCTATCAAACATCTACAGTTTCCTGGCCCGGTAAAGAAAATATTACCCGGCATGCCTGCGACTGTAGAAACCAATCAAGGAAAGCGCGCGGTTGTTGTTCTTAAGGTTGGAAAATTTAATGCCGACGTCGACTTCAATCACCCTCTGGCAGGAAAAGTTCTCTACTACGAAGTGCAGGTGGAAGGCATTCGCGATGCAAGTGCAGAAGAGATTGCGCATGGCCATGTGCATGGCGCGGGCGGACATCAGCACTGACAGGAATAGGCCGGATAACATCTAGGCTGCCAAATCAGTTGTTGGTAAGTTTGTAGAAATAGCCACTATTCTCCAGCAGTTAGTCATAGTTGTTCTTTGGTGATCTTGTTCTGGCGGTTAGATTGGTAAGTATTTTGGCCCGGAGTTTCTGTAGTCGCCATCTGGAGAAAAGAGCGGCGATACCAGATACGCCAAATAAGGCTTCGCTTCAAGTTGAGAGAAAGACACATTTCTGCATTCTCGGCGCTAGTTTCAATCAGGAAGCTATCAACTATCTGTCCGACGGCCAGGTCGATACTGACCTGAAGTCTTCTAGGTGGGCCCCAACGGTCAATGGAGCATGTGATCTTGTGCCCACTATCTACTTGAGGCTTGCTGCCTTTTGCTGGGGGTTGGGAGTCTGTCTGCTTTCCACTGCCCATTCCTTGAGCCAAATCTGACCAATTATGAAAATCGGTTAGCACGCGCCAGCAACTGTCGTTTGTAGTCGCCAGCCAAGCGTCGGCACCTTGGGCGCTTTCTAGCGTACTCGGTACGGTTGGGCGGATATCCTGTCTACTGCAAACTGTACTCATACTGGTTTCTTTTGGTTGCGTTAAGTTTGGTACACGATTGAATCACCGGCCGATTGCTCCCAACATGAATCAGTGATGGGGCCGCCTATCCGTAGATCTTTAAAATTCTGATAAGCGTCGATCTTGAGTATTGAAATCTATATATTTCATAGTAGGGACTAGTCGAATGGACGATGGATTTATGCCCGTATTAATAGTTGCTATAGTGTTTTCGTTCGTTAGTTTCGGGTGTCTATATCAAATATCGCACTGAGCAGCTAAAAAGCGGAGCAGGACAGCTGCGGAATGAAAATATCGCTCTGAAGGTGAAAGCCCTTGAGTTCGAGGGACGTATTCAGGTGCTAGAACCCATCGTCACCAACAAGAATTTTAGACTAGATGAAGAAATAAATTCCTTGGCGTGACAATTCGTAGATTCATAGTTTTACGACTGGGTTCGCACTAGTTTGTTGTGATAAGGTGGTCGGCTATCACTAAGGATGGACTCAAGTGCTGGTGCTTCTCTTAGAGAGATTGAGAATCAGCGGAACCAAGAAAAAGAGAGAAAATCATGAATCAAGATGACAAGCCAACCGATAGTGCTCGACGCAATATTCTTAAAGGTGCTCTAGGCACAGGAGCCTTGGCAGCCGGAGCTGCGTCAGTACCAGGGTTTATCTTTCCTGCGCTAGCCCAAGGCGAGCAACTCGTTCCCTTTACTGACGTGCCCGATACTTTCAACGCGCGCCCGGCTCGACCAAACTCGACTCACTGGTTGGATACGCGCGAAATAACGACCCATTTCACCGACAACGATGATTTCTACATAGTACAGCACTATGGTCAGCCAGAGATTGACAACGAAACCTATAAGCTGAAAGTGACAGGCATGGTAGACAATGAGTTAGAGTTTTCTCTTTCAGAACTCATGGCCCGAGACAATATCGAACAGCAGGTTGGTTTTGAGTGCGGCGGCAATAGCCGAGGATTGTTTCAGGGGCTGATTGGTAACGCGCGCTGGCGTGGTGTCTCGCTGGCGAGTATTCTAGAGGAAGCGGGCATTCAAGACGGCGCTAAGGAAATCGTATTCTTCGGAAGCGATGTCCAAACCGAGACGATTCGCGAGACCGAAGTCGACAAAGCATTCGCACGTAGCCTCTCCATTGACGATGCGATGCGCCCTGAGAATATGCTTGCATTCGAAATGAATGGAGAGCCGCTGCCGCTTTATCATGGCAAGCCGGTGCGTGCATTGATCCCGGGTTGGTATGGTGTTTCCAATGTAAAATGGTTAAATCAGATCCATATTCAAGACACTCGATATATGGGCCGCTTCATGGGGCGTGACTATGTGACTCTGAAGAAAGAAAGCATTGGAGGCATAGAACGCTGGGTTGAAAACTCTGTTACCACCATAAACCTGAAGTCTTCTATTGTTCGTGTTACAGAGATGGGTGGCCAACACACGATTCAAGGTTTTGTACTCAACGATGGCACATCTATTGAAAGTATCGAAGTCAAAGTGGACGACGGTCCATGGGAACGCGCCGAGATTAATCCGCGATCAACGAAATATTCCTGGAAGCTATTCCGTTACGATTGGAACAATGCCACGCCGGGAGAGCACACGGTTGTATCTCGAGTAACTGACGTTGATGGTAATGTACAAGCGACTACGGAAGAACTTCCAGATAAGGTGAGCCGCTGGGAAAACTACGCACAGTTCCCGCGAACTGTGCGCATCTAGTCTCTAATTTCCTCAAACTCGGTACGCGACGGATTCATACTCACTAGACAGTGGGTTGAATCTGGGGCGGGTGTCGATCTTATTTTTTGGCTGGCTAGCAATGTTGGCCCACTGTGCCTTCGCTTCTCCAGACAGGAAACAGTCTGCTTCTTCCCTACGCAGCAGCAAGCTCAAGTAGAAGAGATTCTCTCGCCGCTAACTGGTTGGCGAATTGCTGCAACGCAGTTGAAGAACTTCGATACTGAACTCATGTCGGCGCTCTATCTCAAGAGCCAGCGAAAGCTCTTCGATATTCGACTTAGGCTCGTTCAAAAAAACATTCGGATAACAGAAGCAGATCTTAAACCTACGGATCGCTTCCTTATGGAGCGTTTTATTACGGCATCTGTCTCAATCGAAGGCAGTTTGAATGAGAACGATGGCTTTAGCGACATAATGCCTAGCGACTTGCGTGCTACAGAATACCGACCACAGCTTAATGCGGTTTCTGTAGACATAGAGACTGACTATCATGCTAGCACCCTCTATTCGATAGGAATTTATTCGGATGATGTTTCAATAGTCTATATGGTTGGCTCAACCGAAGATTCCATTGAACAGACTCATGATGGCGGCAATCTAGAACTCTGCCAGCTGAATTCTGAGCGTGAGGTTATCAATGCGTTTGTTAAGAAGATCTTAGATCTAGATCCAGACGTGATCATGGGTTGGAATATCGTGAATTTCGACCTGCGTTGCCTGCAAAACTTCTGTGATCGGCTAAAAATGCCATTGCTGCTAGGGCGTAACAACGAGGCCATCAGCTGGCGCAAGGAAAGAGATAGCAACGATCGATACTACGCATTGTTGCCCGGTCGAGGGGTGCTGGATGGAATCGAATTAATGCGCTCTGCCACTTATCAATTCGAGAATTTCTCACTGGAGTCCGTTTCTCGTCAGCTGTTGGATAGAGGAAAGTTAGTAGAAGACGTCGATCAAGGTGGCGCGGAAATCACCGAGCTTTTTAATAATAATAAGCCAGTCCTAGCGCGCTATAACCTCGAGGACTGCCGCTTAGTCTGGGATATTCTTCAGAAGGAGGCGCTCATTTCTTTTGCCATGGAGCGAAGTTTGCTAACGGGACTGGAACTTGACCGTTACGGTGGTTCTGTCGCAGCCTTCGATTTTCTCTATCTTCCTCGGCTGCATCGCCTGGGATATGTCGCACCGTTTGTAGACAAATCCACAGTCAGCAATGTCAGTCCCGGTGGCTATGTGATGGGCTCCATTCCTGGAATTCATCAGAATGTGATTGTTTTAGACTTCAAGAGCCTATATCCAAGCATCATAAAGACATTCCATGTTGATCCGCTGGCCCTCGCCGTTGCCGCACATGGGGAGAATCCGATCGAGGGCTATGACGGTGGAAAGTTTTCTCGTAAGGAATTCATTCTGCCGGAATTGATCTCCACCTTGTGGTCCGCGCGCGACAAGGCAAAGGCTAGTAAGAACGCGGTGTTGTCTCAGGCGATGGGATGTTTGAGAACGAGCTGGTTCTGCGTAAACGCCTGCGCCGAAAATTGAAGAACTACATTAAGAATGTTCCACCCCATGCGCAGGCAGCACGTAAGGCAGAAGATATTCGTAGGCAACGAGAATTGCCGAGTCTTTATCAGTCGGGAGGTTGGATCGAATACTTCATGACAATTAATGGTGCAGAGACTCGCCAGTATCGTGAATCGGCGATAGACTATGAGTTCTATATAGAAAGACAGTTAACACCGATTGCAAATTCCATATTGATATTCAAATCATCGTCTATGGACAAAATATTAAACAATCAGATTGGACTTTTCTAATGGCTTATACATTGCAGCCCTAGTGTGCGGGTCTAACTTTAAACGAATCAATGCAGAGGAATATATGAGGACTAATCTAGTACTAACCGTGATTGCTGATGACAAACCGGGCCTAGTAGAATCGCTAGCACAGACTATCGCTTTGAACTCGGGCAACTGGCTTGAGAGTAGCATGTCCCTACTGGCTGGAAAGTTTGCAGGCATATTGCGGGTTAGCGTGGCGGATGATTATGTGGAAAAGCTTATAGAAGAATTGAATGGGCTTCCCCCTGAGTTAAAGCTGGTAATAGAGAAAGCTGCAGATGTGTCTTCAAATCAAAAATGGCGAATGGTTGAGCTGAGCTTAGTGGGCAATGACAGGCCAGGCATTATTAAAGAAATTTCTGCTGCAGTATCGGCGCTAGGCGTTAATGTGGAGCGGCTTAATACCCAATGCACACCGGCGCCTATGTCGTCCGATGCTTTATTCAAAGCAAAAGCGACTCTCGAGGTGCCGGAGCAGGTTACTTTGGAGCAGTTGCAGGAAAAGTTGGAGCAGTTAGCAGACGATCTGATTGTTGAGATTGAGGTAGTTGTTTGTTAGGCGCTCAATTAGTTCGTAGGCCTAATTGATGAGATCGAATTTGAGTTTGGCATTATAGTCAATAATGTTGGTCAGTAAATTAATACACTCAACGATCTCGGACTCTCTCTCATTCGTAGTTCCTGCTAAATCTCTCTCCCTGTTGCGGTATAGCAACACAAGGCAGGCCTTGCTCGCATCGAAGTTTTTGTAGAAGAATTCAGAAAATTCAACTGATATGGCAGAGAATACGAGGTCTAAAGTTGTGCCGGTTTCATTCTGGCGTTCAAGTAACAGCCTCTCCAACCCGCTCAACTGACTAGACACCGCATTCTGTGTTGACCGACTATAGGGGGACTGTATGCCCTCAAAAAAACTCCCATTAAGCATTGGATATAAAGAGCGTACCAGCAACTCCCCCCTAAGCATTGCCGACATCGATTCCACAAGAATGACGATAAGTTCTGTTCCCGATGTCGATTCGATTCTTCGCCTTATACTTGGCTCTTCAGAAAGCCATAAAGATTGCAGCGCTCGAAAATCTTTGACTAAGGTGTCGGTGGCTATGGACAGGAAAAGCCGCCTGCGGTTATTACTTAGTTGCTCTAGGAGATAGCCGCTTTCTGTTTCTTCCGGAGTGAGTTCTAACACGGCATCGAAGTCTTCAGGGGGTCGGGGATCAGTATGACTCCCGCTTCCCCAAAGCAAAAATTCGATCACATGGAAGCCCAGCGTCACCTCAGATATATCAAAGGTGCCATGCTGCTCGCGAAGAGAGCCCGCGTCTAGATTTACGTTAATATCGTGAACTATACCGCTATCTGGATAACCATTTACATAGTCGATATATCCAGGAATTATCGGCCAGTGATTGATTTGATACTGAAGCTGCATTAGCGCTGAGCTTTTCTGCTCCCCAAGCAGCTGCATGGCAAAATAACGGTGCAGCGTAGTGATCTCGTATGTGCTATGCGCGTTGAGCCAAGCCTGTTTTGAGAGGCTTAGATTTTCGTTGTTTGCTTGTCCAGTAAGTATGACTATCGAAGACTGTAAAATTTCAATCTCAATTTCGGCTTGGAGGAGGTCCGTGCCTATCTGTTCGACATATTCTAGAATTATTTCTTTAGCGGAGGAGCTTAGTTCAGGATTGAGTAATTCGAATGCACTGGGAGTGATTTCTTTTACTGATTCAATATTTTTTGGTTCAGCTATTTCTTCGCTGCACCCGATAAGAAATAGGGGCACGAGTACTGCGATACACATCCTTTGCTGGGCCAAACCTAAATTGAGAGATGTTTGCATAAGAGTTACGTGATGCACTAGCTTCGTAGCGTTAGAATTTTCCAGCCTTCGGATTCTGCCTTTTCGCGCAATCTCGGGTCAGGATCCACTGCCACTGGTGTTGCAACCTCTTGCAGTAGAGGTAGATCATTTATGGAGTCACTGTAGAATACGGCATCACTAAGATTGAAGCGGCTTTCTTGTTGGTCTAACCATGCATTGACTTTCGCAACCTTGCCGGCTTGATAGCAGGGAGTTCCTAAAATTTTTCCGTTGTACATATTGTTACTAATTTGCAGTTGTGTCGCTATTATTAAATCCGCATTGAAGAGTTTAGCGATCGGCGTTGAGATGAACTCATTGGTAGCGGTAATGATAATGCAGAAGTCTCCGGCATCCAGATGCGTGCGGACGAGTTTTCTACCCTTGTCCAGAATGATAGGTGCAACAGATTGTTCCATGAATTTAGCAATTAGCTTCGCTCGCTGTGTGCGGTCGAGCTGCATTACAGGCTGAAGTGTAAACGCGACGTAACCGTGTATGTCTAATGCACCCTGCTTGTATTGATCGTAGAAGTGATCGTTTTTCTCTCGATGGGCTTTCTCTTCGACCAAACTATTACTGATCAAGAACTCTCCCCAGGCATGATCGCTATCGCCTTCTAGTAGGGTGTTATCCAGATCGAATAAAGCTAACTTTCCCGAACTGGTCGTCTGCATGTAGATTTCTCCCCTTTTCTCAACGTAGTTTGCTCGTTGACCCATGAGTCATTCAGGCTATTCGAGCATTATAGCCGCCTGATGCCCTATTCTGCACTGATCGAGTTCTTGAATAGATTTCTGCGGCTTGCTAAAAGCGTACTTAACATATTGATAATAATACGAAATAATGGTTTTTGCTTAAGTTTAACCATTGATAAAGAGGGAAGTTTTGTGAAACAATACAGACTATTTCCGTAATAGTTCGTTATCAAGGCTGGGAGCAGTGATAGATTCAAAAGGGTTTCGTTCAAATGTCGGCATTGTCATTTGTAATAGACAAGGACAGTTGCTGTGGGCGAAAAGAATAGGGCAGAGTGCGTGGCAGTTTCCTCAGGGCGGGATTAAGCAAAGTGAGTCGGTGGAAGAGGCCTTGTTTAGAGAGTTGGATGAAGAGGTTGGCTTGTCTGAGGCAGATGTACAGATTCTGCATCAAACTGAAGACTGGCTGCACTATCGCCTTCCGGAGAATTTTATCCGTCAGCACCGTGACCCGCTTTGTATTGGTCAGAAACAGAAATGGTTTTTGCTCAGCCTTGAAGGCGATGATAGTAGGGTCGAATTGAATAAGACTGAAAAGCCAGAATTTGACGATTGGCGTTGGGTGAATTTTTGGTACCCGGTGGACCAAGTAATCGACTTCAAACGGGATGTCTACCGAAAGGCCTTGCAACAGTTAGAGATCCCTCTTAGCAGTTATATAGGCAGTCCTATAATTAATTGCTAGCTATCTGCTGCTCTAACAAGCAGAAGTTCAAAATAAAAAAAGGCAGTAGACCGATACTGCACCACCCTCGGTCGATTTCTGGATTTGGGAATCAAACCTTCACGCCGAACCGAAGTAAGCAAGTATTTTATCGTTCGTGGAAAGTGCTTTCGCAGCGTTGGGATACTGGAGTAGAAATTAGTGCTCGAGCGATTGCGAAGCATTGTACAAAAAGTAAATGCGGCTAGAGATCTACAGTCGGCGTTGGATATAATCGTCCAAAAAGTGCGTCTAGCTTTAGATACTCAGGTCTGTTCCGTATTTTTGCTCGACAAGGACATCAATGCACATGTGTTGATGGCCTCCGACGGATTGAAGAAAGAATCGGTCGGACACGTCAGTCTAGAAGCAGGAGAAGGTCTCGTTGGTCTCGTCGCGAAACATGCTGAACCGATCAATTTGCAGGATGCCTCGCTGCATCCGAGTTTTCACTATCTCAAAGATACCGGTGAAGAGAATTATCACTCTTTTCTTGGTGTGCCGATTATTCACCATCGCTCAGTACTAGGAGTGCTGGTTGTTCAGCACGAAGAGCGACGCCGCTTCGACCAAAGTGAAGAGGCATTCCTGATAACGCTTTCCGCTCAACTCTCTGGAGTAATTGCTCATGCGGAGGCTACTGGCGCAGTAGAGGGTGTTAGCCCATCTGGCCATAAGACCTCAGACACAATATTTTCAGGGGTTTCAGGATCTTCCGGTGCCGCCGTCGGTCAGGCTGTTGTCGTTTTCCCGCATGCGGACCTTAGTCAGATACCCCAACGCCGCATTCGAGACATCGAAGGTGAGATAGAGTTTCTCAATAGCTGTCTCGAGTTGGTAAGACAGGACATGCGCAGTCTACATGCGAAATTATCTGGGCAGGTCGCTAAAGAGGAGTTGCAGCTTTTCGATGTCTACGTTCGTATGTTAGATGATGCGGCGCTTGGCAATGAGATTGTCGAGAGAATAAGAATGGGTTACTGGGCGCAGGGTTCGCTTGCCTACGTAGCAAACGAACACGTTAGAGCCTTCGAGGAGATGGATGATCCCTATCTCAGTGAGCGGGCAATCGACATCAAGGATCTATGTGCCCGCATATTGTTCTACTTGCAAGAGAAAGTCATTGTAGAAACAGAGTATGCGGGCAACACGATTCTCGTCAGCGAAGAGATTACGCCTTCAATGTTGGCGGAAGTGCCCGGGTCCAAGCTGAAGGGTTTGATATCCGTGAAGGGGTCGGGCAATTCACATGTTGCGATTCTTGCAAGAACCATGGGCATACCAACGGTAATGGGTGCTCTGGATTTGCCCTATACCCAGTTGCACGGCAAGGAAGTCATAATCGATGGTTATAAGGGCGAGATAATAACTAACCCCTCAGATCAGACCCGTACTCGTTTCCTCGAAACGATTCAGGAGCAGGATCAGCTAGATAAAGGTCTTGAAGGTTTGAAGGACCTGCCTTGTGAGACGGCGGATCATCACAGAGTACATCTTTGGGTCAACACGGGATTAATGACAGATGTTATACGCTCTCTCGACCAGGGTGCCGAGGGTATTGGGTTGTTCAGAACGGAAGTGCCTTTCCTGCTAGCAGAACGTTTTCCCAGCGAGGAGGAGCAATACCAAATCTACCGTGACCAGTTAGAGGCATTCGCTCCGAAGTTGGTGACCATGCGTACGCTCGATATCGGCGGTGACAAATCTTTGCCCTATTTCCCGATAGAAGAAGCAAATCCATTCCTTGGATGGCGGGGCATTAGAGTTACTCTGGACCATCCTGAGATTTTCACGGCACAGATCCACGCTATGTTGAGAGCAAGCGTTGGTCTCGATAATTTACAGATCATGTTACCTATGGTCAGCAACATCAACGAAGTTAAATCGGCATTGCAACTCATTAAAAAGGAATATCGCGAGCTTATTCAGGAAGGAGTAAAGGTAAAACTTCCCCCTGTAGGAGTTATGATAGAGTTGCCAGCGGCCGTCTATCAGGCTCGTGCCCTTGCCAAGTTAGTAGACTTTATATCCGTAGGTAGCAACGATCTGACACAGTATCTGCTGGCAGTAGATAGGAATAATCCACGAGTGGCCAACCTCTATTCCGCGTTTCACCCGGCCGTACTTAGTGCATTACAACAAGTAGTCAATGCGGCTCAAGCGGAAGATAAGCATGTTAGTATTTGCGGAGAGATGGCAGGGGACCCGGGCGCTGCTATATTGTTAATGGCCATGGGTTACGATGTGCTATCGATGAACGCTGCTTCGTTATTAAAAGTAAAGTCTGTGCTACGCAGCATTACATTAGAAGTGGCTGAAGAACTCTTGCAGAACGTGATGCAGCTTGATGATGCGCAGATGGTACGAAGCGCGGTTGATTTGGCCTTGTATAACGCGGGTGTCGATCGACTACTTCGATCCTCTCGCACAAACTAAACGGGATAGTCTGATTAGTGTTCAGGACTTTGCTGTGAAGAGATGGCTACGTGATTTTCTTGAAATCCTCTATAAAGTCTCTCGCGAGAAATCTCGTAGTAGACATGCTCCTAAACCCCGATATTTTCTGAAAGCCTGGTGTGGAAAAATTCTCCATTTCGATTTTCAATTTCAAGTCAGCAATAGTGAAAGTTTGCAAACACTTTAGAGAAGGCTAAGTGCGCTAGGACTTATTCATTTCATTCGCTAATGCTTCATGCTTGCGATTGGCCAATTGCTGTTTCACATTTGATTGATCTTGAACGCTACAGTTCTGACTAAGCTTAAACTTACATTGTATTGAAATAATCGAAATCTCGATGCCCATGATACCGCGTAGCATCGAGGCAGCATAGTCGGGTTGCCAAGGATTAGGGTAGCCAGATTTATTCTGATCGGTAAGAGTATCTACCACGCGCTTGAGTTTTTCCGGATCGGTGAAACTCTCCGCGATTCCTTATATATGCACAGCCTGATAGTTCCATGTTGGAACTCCTGCTGATTCATATCAGCTTGGACTTACATAAGCATGCTTGCCCTGCAGTGTGACGAGAACCTTCTGTTTTGGTATTTGCTGCCATTGCGGGTTTGTTTTGGCCATGTGACCCAAAAGTACTCTACTTTCAGCATCAAAGAGAAAAGCTATATGAGGCGAGACGATTGCAATGTCGGTCAGAGAGATTAATTGATCAAAGGATTTTGCTTCGATGAACTTATTTATTTCTGTCTCATCAGTAATCTCGAAATTTTTGGGGATTTACATAGAGGCCTCGCGGTGGTCAGGGGATTAATACTAGATTTAAACTTAGCCAGCGCCATAAATACATTTATAGCTAGGCTGGCGGCAACTGAAATGCATGACCTTGAGATCTATTGCCTAGCGAGTCGAAGTTTTGTTCGCTAAAGCGTGTAGCGCCCCGTTGATCGACGATTAAAGCGGTAGAGCACAGAGTTCCATAATCTCTCTTTGGATTGAGAATAAAGGCGGAAGATAATTTACGCTCTATTTCAATGCCGATTCCAGTATCCGGGAGATCCGCGTCCTGAGCTTGAGACCTGTCACCCATCATCGCGATAAGCGCGTCGGTAGTTAGCCCCTCAGGTTGCTTCATCAATGCCTGCAGGCGTGTTTTACCCTTTTCTATTTTGGGCCAAGAGGAGTTCAACAAGCCGTTCGACAATCCATGTACCCCGGGTTCAACCTCCCAAACTTTTTTTTCGCGGTTGTTTGCATATAATAGTGAATTGCTATCGCCTACGAGCAGGTTATAGCCAGCGAATTGATCGTAACTCTCTGTTAATCGTTTACAGTATTGCTGCGGGGAATCGTTGCCTGCTAGATACTCCCGCGTCAGGTCGCCACGAGATGGAGCTCGACGTTCGGTCCGAGACGGGTCTCTTATATTCGTCACTGCGGCAAATCGCCCGCTCTGAGTTATACCCAGCCAAGTACCCCCAGCCTGCTTGTCTCTCCCAGAGAGTATCTGTTGGCCAGATTCTCCATCTGTCCAGAGGGCGGATTGATTGGTTGGTCGGGCGAAAATTTCGTCTCTGTTGGCGGCTACAA
The DNA here is from genome assembly GCA_949372635.1 of uncultured Pseudomonadales bacterium. Lineage (GTDB taxonomy): Bacteria > Pseudomonadota > Gammaproteobacteria > Pseudomonadales > Pseudohongiellaceae > UBA9145. Next base: position 98,342 of record CASIAB010000007.1, on the reverse strand, counting down.
CTAGCGGGAAACGTGGGTCGCTCTGGTATGCAAAAATGATTAGGCACATATTCATTATGTTAACGTCTCACAGAAAGAATGGACAGAATCTCCCTAAGCAAATTTGCCAAACTTTCTTGCCACGGGGTGAGTATAATGAATGCTAAATGGCCTGCGGGCATCTCAATCCACACAAGCGACACTGACCCATGCTGACATTTCCTCAGTTTGACCCAGTAGCACTGGCCATCGGGCCAATAAGCATTCATTGGTATGGCATTATGTATATGATCGCTTTCGGGGGTGCTTGGGGGCTGGCGTCAATCCGCGCAAAGCAACAACCCGGTGAATGGACAGCAGAGCAGATATCCGACTTGGTGTTCTACGGAGCATTGGGTGCGGTTCTCGGCGGCCGAATGGGCTCTGTGTTGTTCTATAATTTCGACCGCTTCCTCTCTGATCCAATATGGCTACTGAGGGTCTGGGAAGGAGGCATGTCTTTCCATGGTGGGTTGCTCGGTGTGCTGCTGGCATTCTTCCTGTATTCCCGTAACATCAAGAAAGAGTTCTTCGAGGTTATGGACTTCATCGCACCTTTCGTGCCATTCGGCCTCGGCGCTGGCCGTTTCGGCAATTTCATCGGAGGCGAGCTCTGGGGCAGGCCCACTGATGTGGCATGGGGCATGGTCTTTCCCCACGTCGATCAATTGGCACGCCACCCCTCGCAGCTCTACGAAGTGGCATTAGAGGGAATCGTATTATTTACTTTCCTCTGGTGGTTCTCGTCTAAGCCTAGACCACGAATGGTGGTTACCGGATTATTCGCGATTGGATATGGAAGCTTCAGGTTCTTCATTGAATTCTTCCGCGAGCCCGATTTGCACCTCGGTTTCGTCGCGTTAGATTGGATGACTATGGGACAAGTGTTATCTGCTCCCTTAATAGCCGCCGGCGTGGTCCTATTAGTACTTGCTTATGTGAAGCCTCAACCATAACTTAAACCTTTGTAGTCGCCCCTTTAACTTAATCGATAGAAGAAAAGTGTCATGCAGCAATATTTAACTCTCTGTCAGCAAATCGTCGATGAAGGTGTTTGGATTGAGAACGAGCGGACCGGCAAAAAGTGCCTCACCGTTATCAATGCGGACCTGACCTATAATGTTGGTAGAAACGCATTTCCCATCATTACTACTCGTAAGAGTTTCTGGAAGGCCGCTATTGGCGAACTTCTTGGATATCTGAAGGGCTTGGACAATGCCGCAGACTTTCGCGCACTGGGCACTAAATCATGGGATGCGAATGCCAACGAAAACGCGGTATGGTTGAGTAATCCTGCGCGAAAGGGTGTTGATGACATGGGTCGGGTCTATGGCGTTCAAGGAAGAAGTTGGCAGAAGCCGGATGGGGGAAGCATTGATCAATTGAAGAAGATAGTCGATAATCTCCGTCGAGGCGTGGACGACCGCGGGGAGATATTGACGTTCTATAACCCTGGCGAGTTCGACCTAGGCTGTCTTCGTCCGTGTATGCACACTCATACGTTTTCTCTACTCGACGACGTGCTTCACCTTACAAGCTATCAGCGCTCCTGTGATGTGCCGCTTGGACTCAATTTCAATCAGATTCAGGTTTTTACATTGTTGGCACTTGTAGCGCAGATTACTGGCAACTTGGCGGGGCTTGCCTATCACAAGATCGTCAATGCCCATATCTACGAAGACCAGCTCGAATTAATGCGCGATGTTCAGTTACAGCGTGAGCCGTTCGATCCTCCACAGCTGCATATCAATCCGGATATAAAATCACTTGAAGATATTGAGACTTGGGTAACCCTGAAGGATTTCGAAGTCGAGGGTTATGAGCACCATGATTCCATCGCCTATCCATTTTCAGTTTAATCTTCTCGAATCTATTTATCTTTAAAGAGCACATATTATGAAACTCGCATTGATATGCGCTATGTCTGAGAATCGAGTGATCGGACGTGACAATGGTTTGCCTTGGCACCTTTCTGAAGACTTAAAATATTTCAGACGTACCACCATGGGGAACTGCATGATCATGGGGCGCAATACTTGGGAGTCTATAGGGCGCGCGTTACCGGGAAGAACCAGCATCGTCATTACTAGCAATGCAGGCTATCAGGCCGAGGGTGCCGAAGTGGTTGGGTCCTTGCAGCAGGCGATTGAGTGCGCCGAAGCAGTATCTAAGGAGACGAATAATACCCAGGCCTTTGTAATCGGCGGTGCGGTGTTGTATCAGGCGGCGCTGCCTCTTGCAGATACGCTACATCTTACGCGTGTGCATGCGCAAGTCGAAGGGGATACTATACTTCACGAATTTGATGAGTCGAATTGGAAAGAAACTTCACGTGAGCAATACCAGCACGATGAATCTAATCAATATAACTACAGTATCTGCGTAATGCAACGTATAAGCTAAGCTTCGTAAACCCTAGCTACAATACCTTTAACAATGCCTTCGACTTACGCTGGCAGTTGTAGAGTCCTTGCCTTTGTTCCGGCAGATCGGTAAGTTCCACTTCCAAAAATCCCTTCCCCAAAAACCAGTGTGATGCAACAGTAGTCAATACGAAAATCTTCTTGATACCTGCCGCTTTAGCTTGACTCTCAAGGCTGCTTAGGAGGCGGTCGCCATAGCCATTCTTTTGAAAGCTATTGTCGATAGCGATGCAGGCAACCTCTGCGAAGTCTTCCCCGATAGGGTAGAGCGCTGCGCAGGCAATGACAGAGTCTTCTAGCGCAACGATCTTGAAATTATCGATTTCTGTCTCTAGCAATTCGCGAGAACGCTCTACCAGTGAACCGTTCTCTTCTAAAGGTCTAATGAGTTTGAGTATGCCAGCGACGTCTTCAATAGTTGCGACGCGCAAATCCCCGAAGCTATCACTGCTAATAAGCGTGCCGTTTCCTTGCCGCGTAAACAGCTCGCGTATTAGAGCGCCATTCTCCTTGAAGCTAATAAGGTGCGACCGATGAACATTATTAGAATAGGCGCGCAGGCAGGTATCGAGTGCACGACTTATGCACAGCGACTCCTCATCTAACTTGGCAAGTTTGTCCGCATAGAATCTGGCGTCATCTCCACTTAGTGAAGCAACTAAGCTACCGTCATCATCCAGTACGCCAGGGCGTGGAATCATTAGAATCAGTTTTTCTGCTTGGAGTGCTATGGCAGCCTCTGCCGCTACTTCTTCTGCAGATAGGTTGAAGATTTCGCCCGTTAGCGAATAACCCAGATTCGAAAGCAGCACGATATTATTCTGTTCCAGCTGTTGCTGGATTGCAGTAGCGCAGATTTTTCTAACGTTTCCCGTGTATTGGAAGTCGATGCCATCGTGAATGCCAGCGGGTTTGGCTGTTACGAAATTTCCTCGACAAAGACGCACATCAGAGCCCTGCATTGGGGAATTACTTATTCCCATGGAGAAGAGAGCTTCGAGTTTTGCGCTTTCTCCACCGACAACGCGTGTCACAGTATCGATACAATCTGCTTCTGTGATGCGAATATTGCGATGATAGGATGAGACCTTGGCATCGTTTTCTAGCGCGGCAGAAATCTGTGGTCTAGCGCCATGAACGAGCACTAGCTTTACGCCAAGACTGTGCAGTAGTGTTAGGTCATAGATAACATTGGGCAGGTTTTTGTCCTCTAACGCTTCGCCGCTCAATAACACGACGAACACCTTTCCTCGATGTGTATTGATATAACTCGTTGAGGCACGGAACCATTCGATCACGCCAATGCTATCTTGTTCGTTGTTCATCATTCCAATCTCTCTAATTTTCTGTTACAAGCATTGATGGCTAATCATCTTCTGCAGCACATCGATGCAGGGCTCGATCACATCTATCGACATATACTCATCAGGCTGATGGGCCTGATCGATATTACCGGGGCCCATTATTATAGTATCCATTCCCAATTCTTGCAGGAAAGGGCCTTCAGTTCCAAATGCTACGCTGATGCCCGAGTGACCAGTGAGTTTCTCAGCGGTTCTCAATAGGGCGCTGTTCTCGTCAGCAAAAAAAGCAGGCACGCCTGTAAACAGGGCAGCTAACTCAAATTGTATACCCAGCGGATCCATTAGAGTCGCGATTCTATTTCTTATCTCTGCTCGCACAGTTTCGGTATGCATGCCTGGCATCAGTCGAATATCGAATTCTAATTCACAATGGCCACAGATTCGATTGGGATTGTCACCGCCATGTATAACGCCGAGATTCAGTGTTGGGTGAGGAACACTGAATAGGTCACTGTTGTACCTGCATTTCAATTCTTCGCGGTAGGTCATTAGATCAGAAATTACCGCATGCATGGCATCGAGTGCATTGTTACCCAGAGAATGATCGGAGGAGTGGCCACTCTGCCCCAGTAATCGAACGGAATCCATCATAATGCCTTTGTGAGCCTTTACCGGCTTTAGGCCGGTCGGCTCACCGATGATAGCAGCACGTGCTTTAGGTCGGCCCAATTGAACTATACTGCGTGCGCCCTGCATAGATGTCTCCTCGTCCGCCGTCGCGAGAATGATGAGAGGTTCTTTGAAGCTTTTTTCCAAAAGTGGTTTTACCGCTTCCATGATGATTGGAAAGAAGCCCTTCATGTCAGTAACGCCGAGCCCGAACAGCTTGCCATCGCGTTGAGTAACCTTGAAGGGATCTACCGACCACAGTTCTTCATCTAGCGGCACGGTGTCGGTGTGACCTGCCAGCACCAGTCCGCCGGGGCCAGATCCAAGAGTTGCGATTAGATTGAACTTAGTTGTCTCACTACCAAAGATTGGAATTAGCTCGCAGTTAAAACCAAGGCATTCGAATTGTTCCGCTAGATGGTCTACTACTGCTTTATTACTAATATCGATGCTCGGATTAGCAGAGCTGACGCTGGGCAGACCTACAACATTATTGAGTTGTTCAAACAGAGATTTGGAATTAACTGACACGGAAATACTCCAGTCAACGTCGTGTAAATGTTAAGAGGGAGTGAAGAGTTTTGCTATTATATCGGTCTTTGCGGCCATGATGAAATCGTTAACGTGTAGTCCATTAATTTTGTGCGTCCACCAGGAAACAGTTACTTTGCCCCATTCGGTTAAGATGGAAGGGTGATGATTTTCGCGCTCGGACAAGGTAGCTATCTTGTAGGTAAACGCAACTGAATCTTTGAACTCTACAAAATGAAATTCGCGAGTTAGTTTTTCGACACCTTCATGGGAATCTCGTTTCCAGCCAGGGACCTTAACTAATAGGTCATCCGCCTCTTCATCGCTAACCCGCGGAGCGCTCATCTGACAAGCTTCGCAGTGCTTCTCGTATAAATTTTCCATAGATACCTTGTGGAGTCTCTAATCAAGTCTCTAGTCACTCTGGCTTTTAGCCCCTTCGGGCGCGGCTTGGCTTTTACTGCTGCTGCGTTGTCGCGCTTGCTAAGGGCGAACTAATAGCGGCGCACTGCGGTCTATAGCAGTACCCTCTAAGCTCTCGCAGAGTAGCTAGTGGCTTAACCAGAGATTCCTTAAAGAAATTCTTGTAACAAGCTATTTAGAAGTCGATATCCTTTGTCAGAGGCGGCTATACGGCCATCTCGCCTCTGCAACAGCCCACCCGTAATCAAGTATTCTACCTTCTTTCCTATAGCGCTAAAAGGGAGCCCTGTTCTGGATTGAAACATGGACTCTGAAAACCCATGTCTACTGCGAAGGGCGTTCAGTAGAAATTCAATGGCGCGCTCATCCGCTAGGATTTCGGTTCGTTTGATGTTAGCTTGAATACTTTTGTTGAGGTAGTGATTTGGCTGCCTATGTTTCTGTGTTCTAACAATGGTATCCGACTGGGCAAGGGTAATTTTGCCATGGGCGCCAGCGCCTATGCCGAGGTAGTCGCCAAATTCCCAGTAATTTAAGTTGTGGCGTGAATGATAACCATCCTTTGAGAACGCCGATACCTCATAACGGTGATAGCCAGAATTTGCGAGTAGTGCCAGCCCAGCATCCTCCAAAGAGTTTAGAATTGGCTCTTCGGGGAGAGCTGGCGGGTGCGCATGGAAGACAGTATTGGGTTCGATGGTGAGCTGATACCAAGAGATGTGAAGCGGACCAGAATCAATTGCAGTCTGCAAGTCGCTAAGCGCATCGCTAACACTTTGTCCGGGAAGGCCATGCATTAAATCCAAATTGAAATTATCAAAGCCAGCTCTTCTAGAAAAATCGATTGCACGCTTGGACTCATCAGCCGAATGGATGCGGCCAAGGTTTTTTAACTGTCGTTCATCGAAGCTTTGAACGCCAATAGAAAGACGGTTTATCCCGGCTGCAAAATACCCGGAAAATTTGTCCGCTTCCGCTGTGCCTGGATTTGCCTCAAGGGTAATTTCACACTCACTGCTTAAAGTCGCCTTCGACCGTATATGTGTAAGAATTTTCTTGAATGACTTCGCTCCAAATAGACTAGGTGTGCCCCCGCCAATAAAAATAGATTGTAGCGGACGAGCATCGCAATGCTCATAGTCACGATCGAAATCCTGACAAATAACATCCACATAGTCGCTTTCGGGAATGTGTGATTGCGCCTCATGAGAATTGAAGTCGCAGTAGGGGCATTTCTTCACACACCAAGGTATGTGGATGTAGAGACTTAGTGGTGGGAGTTCCAACATTTTAGGAGCTGCGTTAGCGCTTGGCCTCGATGGCTGATGGCGTTCTTTGTTGCGGCATCCAGCTTTGCAGATGCGCAGCTGTGACTCGGTACATAGAATAGAGGATCATAACCGAATCCGTTCTCGCCTTCCTCCTTAAACAGTATGCGTCCTTCCCACGTGCCCTGACAAATCAGCGGCATTGGATCCTTGGCGTGTCGCATATAGGCGATAACGCACTGAAATCTTGCGGTGCGATCTGCTTCAGCTATATTTTCGAGCTCACGTAGTAGTTTCGCATTGTTATCGATGTCTGCCTCGGGGCCATGGGACCCAGCATAGCGCGCCGAATATATTCCTGGTTCGCCTTTGAGTGCATCCACTTCTATCCCACTATCATCCGCGATAGCGGGGAGGCCGGTCGAGAGGCAGGCATGGCGAGCTTTTATCAGTGCATTTTCAACAAAGCTAAGCCCAGTCTCGTCTGCATCGCCCACTGAGAATTCTGATTGTGGGAATAATTGAACATCCCTCTGATCGAGAATTGTCTGCAGTTCAACAAGCTTTCCTTTGTTGCTGCTAGCTAATACCACCTTATGCATTCTTTTAGAAAACCTTTAGTCCGTGTTTTTGCTGATGTGGTAGATAGCAATCTCACCCAAGAAATTCGGCCAGGCTCTCATGTACCAACTACCCTGATGTTCAAGATCGACGACCGTTCTAGCTAACACCTTAATGTCTCTCTCCGTGCATAACGCATCGAAGTCCTTTACAGTACAGAAATGAATATTTGGTGTGTTATACCAAGAGTGGGGAATGAATTTCGAAACGGGCATGCGACCTCGGCTCGCGAGATACAAGCGGCTCTTCCAGTTGCCGAAATTCGGGAATGTCACGATGCCGTTCTTGCCGATGCGTAGCATCTCATCGATTAAGTGATCTGGCTTGCTGAGCGCCTGCAGCGTTTGTGCTAATAAGACAGTATCGAAACTCCCTGACTGAAAATTGGAGAGCCCTTTGTCCAAGTTTTGCTCGATTACATTCGTTCCTCTATCGAGGCAGTGCTGAATATTCGTTTCATCGATCTCTAATCCAATGCCGTGCACATTCTTAGTTGTCTGCAGATAATGCAGCAGGCTGCCATCGCCACAGCCAAGATCGAGCACCTTACTGTTAGGCTGTATCCACTGTTGAATGATTTCCAGATCAGGGCGCATCGCTTTCATTCTCCTGATGCACTCGCTGTAGAAAGCCCGAGAGAGCTTCAATATAACGGGGAATAGGAAGCAAGAACGCATCATGTCCCTGATCCGCCTCGATCTCGAGATAGCTCACTTCTCTGCCAGCCTTAAGAAGATCAGATACTATCTCTCGGGAACGCTCCGATGGGAATCGCCAATCCGTGCTGAACGACATGAGTAGAAATTTGCAGTCGCTATTGGTAAATGCCTTTGACAAGTCGCCTTCGAAATCCACGGTCGGATCGAAGTAGTCTAGCGCCTTCGTCATCAACAAATAGGTATTTGCATCGAAGTTTTCGGAGAATCGTTCTCCTTGATAGTGCAGATAGCTCTCTACTTGAAAATCCACATCGAGTCCAAAGTTTAGTTTTCCTGAGCGTAGATCTCTGCCGAAATTTTCCGCCGTATCCTGTTCGAAATTTGAAACTGACTTGCCAAACTTCGAGCGCATTGCGCTGTCCGACAAATAGGTGATGTGCCCGACCATGCGGGCAAGCATTAAGCCTTGCTTCGGATAGGTGCCTTTCTCTAGATAGCGCCCTTCATGAAAATCTGGATCGCTAGTGATCGAATGCCTAGCGACTTCATTGAAGGCAATATTTTGCGCCGACAGTTTAGGCGCTGCAGCTATGCAGACTGCATGACGAACTTTGCCGGGATAGCTAATCGCCCAACGCAATACTTGCATGCCTCCTAGGCTGCCCCCTACAACAGCCGCCCATTCCGGAATCTCCATTCGATCCATCAGCCGCCGCTGGCTGCTCACCCAGTCACGCACGGTGACGACAGGAAAATCTGGGCCGTAGTACTTGTTGGTCTCGGGATTGATCGAGGCTGGGCCGGTACTGCCGGCGCATCCGCCGAAATTATTCAGGCTAACTACGTAGAAGAGATTAGTATCTATCGCCTTTCCTGGCCCGATACAGCTGTCCCACCAGCCGGGTTTGCTATCATTTTTGCTGTGGTAGCCGGCCGCATGATGATCACCGCTGAGTGCATGACAGATAAGAAGGGCATTCGTCTTTTCATTATTGAGCTTGCCGTAAGTCTCAACGACTAGCTCATACTTGGGCAATACCTTGCCGCTACGAAGAGTTAGAGGCTCATCGAATTTATAGACCTGAGGTGTAACGAGGCCAACTGAATCTGTGGGTATTGAGTCTGGCATTGCAAATGGTTTTACGGCTCTTTCTATCCTTTTTTCTGAATATTTCCTAACTAGCTATTAGCTAACTCTGTACTAAGCTCTCTCAGGAAAGCGCGCCCTTGGGTGTTTTTAGACCAGGGAATAGACAGGAATTCCTTGATGCACACTCCTTTATGTCGTTCCGTTAGCCCGCTTACTATAGTAATAGCAGTCTGTTTGGTATGAAATATTTTTGCAAAAAATCGTATTAGTTGTTTGTTTGCTTTTCCATTAAATGGTGCGGTGGAGATTTGAATTTTCAGATGTTCGCCCAATGGCCCAACTATTCGGTCTACGTTGGCTTTGGGCTGAACGCTGCAGTTCAGGTATAAGACGTTTTTTTGCCGAAAGATAGTACATAGCAAGAGCACATAACAATATTTCGACTCAGCTAAATATTGAGGCGATGTTCTATATCCCTATTATAACCGCCGCGTACGGGCCGACGCCGAAAGTAGTGAGTATAAAGTTTTGAATAATTTGGATGGCGACGAAAATAAAGATAGGTGAAAAGTCCAATCCGCCCATAGAAGGAATCATTTTCCGAACCGGTGCCATAACAGGTTCAGTCAGTTGCCAAACTAGTAGCAATAGTGGATGAGGATTCGTGCTGCCCGAAAACATCATAACAAACGACATGATAATAGATGCCAATATAGCATAATAATAAATTTTTATTATAATCAGTAATACGCCTGCGAATGCCCAGGTAACTATATTCGTGTAGCCAATATTTGAGATGTTCTCTCCATAGAGAATAATTAGCGTACAGATTGCAACAGCTTCTATGACGAAAGCTAATACGAGCGAAGAAACATCTATACCCTTGTAGCCAGGAATAACCGTCCGAAGAATTCGAATCATTGGGTCAGTAATTTTTATTACGGCCTGCGAAACCGGATTATAGAAATCAGCTTTAGCGACTTGAAGCAAAAATCGAAGCAATACGGAAAATAGATAGATCCCAGTAACCGTGCTAAAAATTAATGCTGCAGAGCTTCCCATAATATTGCTATCCAAATATTTTAAAAATCATTGATCATTAGATAAGGAACAGTTGTTCCATATAAAATAAGCGACTAAAGAGCACTACGCTCTGTCGATTTCTTCGGCCAGTTCTGCAGAGCGAGTTCTGGCTGCCTTCAGGGCTTTGGCAACTAAGCCGCGAAGACCGCCATCCTCAAATTGCAAAATCGCTTGTTCAGTAGTACCGCCGGGTGAAGTGACGTTGCGCCGCAACGTAGCAATGTCATCCTCGCTGTATTGCGCCAGTGTGGCCGCGCCAGCCGCTGTATGATAGGTGAGTGCTCGTGCCAAATCCTCGCTCAATCCCATTTCCTTCGCTGTTGCTTGCATGGCTTCCATAAACAGGAAAAAGTAGGCTGGCCCACTACCGGAAATTGCGGTAACAATATCGATATCTGAATCGGCATCAACCCAAGTGGCGAAGCCCACAGTACTAATAACCTCTTGGGCGAGTTGCTTTTGTTCTTTGGTAACCTTAGCGTTCGCAAATAGTCCGCTTGCACCCATGCCGACAAGAGCTGGTGTATTAGGCATGCAGCGTACGATAGCCGCATATTCACCAAACCAGCTCTCTAAGTGAGAAGTGGTAATGCCTGCGGCTATCGATACCAGTAGCACCTTACGATCGCCTATATCCGCCGCCAATGCCTTACAGGCATCTCTCATCGCTTGTGGCTTAACGGCCAGCACGATCAAACTGGCGCTCCTCGCTATGTCTGTATTCTTGCCTGTCTGTATTCCGCAGTCTTGGGCGAGCAACTGAAGTTTACTATCGTCCGAGTCACTGGCCCAGATATTTTCAGGCTTAGTGCCTTTGGTGATAAGGCCGCGAATAAGGCCATTGGCCATATTTCCGGCGCCAATAAAACCAATTGTAGTACTTTTCAAAATTTCTCCCTGGCCGGGTTCCGAATGCTATTGCTGCTTCGGAAGTCACTATAGAACAGCCTCTTATTCTAACGTATTTAGTCGACCCTGAATAATGCATCTGAATACGGATTTAAATCACTTTGTTTCATATGTCACTAAAATTTCCACAAGGAAGCTGCTATTTTCGGGCATTTTTTCGGTCGACTTTGTTTATTTAAAGAAGCCCAGATAACCAGGTTGCTTGGCCCTAGGAGCGCCGTAGGTTGCTGAGCTAGCTGCGAGGGCCGAATATGCCAGTACCGATTCTAATGAGTGTTGAGCCCTCGGCAATAGCGGCCTCAAAATCATTGCTCATACCCATCGATAGCGTGTCCAACTGCGTATAGCGTGGCTTTAGTCGAAAGTATTCTTGCGCTAATGCTCGAAAGGCCATTCGCTGTGAGTGAGGATCGGGTTCAGCTGCAGGTATCGCCATCAGACCGCGTAAATGTAGGTTCGGCAGTGCCTCTATGCTGTCACAGAGAGCCTCGGCTTCACCTAATTCTACGCCGGATTTGTTCATTTCTTGTGAAATCTTTACTTGCACGCAGACATTTAGCTTCGTTGCAGAGGGTTCTCTTTGATCGTTTAAACGCTGTGCAATCTTTAAGCGATCAATGCTGTGCACCCATTGGAAATTCTCGGCTATAGCTTTGGTTTTATTAGACTGAATAGGCCCTATAAAGTGCCAGTTCACGCGTAATGAAGACAAACGCTGGATCTTATCTAGCGCTTCTTGCAGATAATTTTCACCGAAGTCTTCAATGCCAGCCTTATTGGCCGCAATAATGCTCTCTACCGGATGCCGCTTGCTGACGGCCAGCAACTTCACACTTGCTTCGCTACGCTCATATTGGTGTTCAAGCCGTTGTATTCGGTCGCTTAGCTGTTTAATATTTTTTGCTATGGTGATCACGTTTTGATTGGAATTATGCGCTAGCCGAGTATGGGGTATTCGCTACAGAGCAGGTACTATAAGGGAGCTTATGATAATTGGCTAGTGGTATCAGGGCTCTGAGTTGTTAATAAAAAGACTGATTCAAGCGACTGGAGTAAGAAGTTAACGCTCGAGGACCTGCTGAGCACTAGAAAAACTGTAAAAAGCGGTAATGAAGACAAATGGATATTGCAGAATTACTTGGGTTCAGCATAAAGCAAGGTGCTTCGGATTTACACATCACGGGTGGCATACCGCCATTCCTTCATGTTGATGGCGACATCCGTCGAATCAATGTGGCGTAAATGGATCACAAAGAAATTCACTCGCTTATTTATGAAATCATTAATAATAAGTAGCGAAAAAATTATGAAGAGTTTCTAGAAACCGACTTCTCGTTTGAAATTCCAAATCTTGCCCGCTTTAGGATAAATGCCGTTATCCAGAATCGTGGTTCCGCTATAGTTTTTCCTACTATCCCCTCTAGGGTTTTGACCATGGAGCAATTAGGCATGGGTTAAATCTTCAGGAAGATTGCCGATGTGCCTCGAGGGTCGGTAGTAGTAATCGGGCTGACAGGTTTAGTTAAAAGTACGACGCTGGCAGCAATAGTTGATTATATCAATGAGACTAAGTACAAGCATATTCTCACCTTTGAGGATCAGATAGAATTTTCTCATCAGAGCTAAAAATGCCGGGTGAACCAACGCGAAGTTCATAGAGATACACATGGCTTTAAAAAAGCATTAGGCTCCGCATTTCGTGAAGACCCCGACATTATTCTTATTGTTGTGCTATGAAATTTGGAAACGATTCGGCGTGCATTTACTGTTGTTGAAACGGGTCATTTAGTTTTTGGTACTCGGCATACAAGCTCTACAGTGAGAACGATCGACAGGGTTATCGATGTACTCCCAGCAGCAGAAAAAGATATGGTAAGATCTATGTCATCGGAATTACTACAGTCAATTATTTCGCAAATTTTTTTGAAGAAACCGGGCGGCGGTCAAGTTGCCGCACATGAAATCATGATGGGAACATCGGCAATCCGTAACTTGATTCGCGAGGACAGGGGTCGCAGATGTATTAAGCGATACAAGCAGGTGCCAGTGTAGGAATGCAGACTCTAGATCAATTTCTGAAAGATCTGTTGTCGAAAGGCATGATAAGCAGAGAAGCAGTGAAAATGAAGGAAAAGATGCCTGATTCGTTTTAGGGTAGAATTAAAATAGTAGGCTATCTAAGTTTTTTGCTGGCAGCCAATTCTGAAAACCAGTTTTCTAGAATAATCTGAGCCGCCATATCATCTATAGCGGCTCTTTTTTTTGCGCCACTGTTTTCTTCGACGGCTAGTTCCGCGGCTTCAACTGAAGAGAGACGCTCATCCATTGAGTAGCTGGGTTTGTGGAAGCGACCGTTCAAACGGTTTGCAAACTTAATGGCACGAACCATGAGTTCACTCTCGCTGCCATCGAGGTTATAGGGGATACCTACTACAAAGAGGTTAGGTTTCCATTCGTCTATTAAAGCTTCTATCTGATCCCAGTCCGGAATGCCATCTCTAGCCTTAAGCACACAAACCCGTTGAGCCGTTCCTGTAAGGCTCTGACCAAATGCCACGCCGATGCGCTGCGTACCGTAGTCAAATCCGAGAGCGGAAACTGGTTTGTCATTATTGGGGAAGCTGTGGATTATCACGAATAAATCAGGTTAGGAGTGGCCAGCTTTTGGAGCGAGCTGCTCTAAATTGACGCCTAGAAGTGAAGCTGCGCGCTGTGGTTTGTTTTCATAATCGCTTGAGAATATCAGCGCAGAGTCTGCAGGTACGGTGAGCCAGGCATTTGTAATGATCTCGCGTTCCAGTTGGCCTGCTTCCCAGCCCGCGCATCCCAGTGCGATAAGGTATTTCTCTGGCCCGTTGCCGCTCGCTATGTCTTCGAGGATAGACTTAGACGTACAGATACTGATCTCTTCAGTTACCGATATAGATGATTCCCAGTTCTTTGGGGCATCATGAATGATGAAGCCCTTGTCTCGTTCCACGGGCCCGCCGGCTAGCACAGCCTCGTTTCGAAAGGCGCCTTGTTTGATGCTGCACTCGATTTCCAATTCGTCGAATATGTCGGCAACACTGGCTTCCAAGGGCTTATTGATGACGATACCCAGTGCGCCATCACCGTTGTGCTTCCAAAGATAGGTTACGGTGTTGGCGAAATAGGAATCTTCCATCTGCGGCATCGCGATCAGGAACTGATTCTCTAGGTAACTTGGGCTATTGATATCTGTCATTGCTCTGAATGGTCGTGAGTGATAGTTCTATGAATAGAAAAATTCTGAGACGCCATTAACTTATTCAGAGGCGCTCTAGAAACTGGTTAATGCATTTCCCTCGTGGAAGCGCCACGTTCGTATAATCTCCAGTATATCAGCTTCGGCACGCATTGCCTCCGGGAAAGGATCGAATGGCGCAGCCATGTTGACGATCTGTACCGCAGCCTGATCTAGCAGACTATGTCCCGATGGCTGTAATATTTGAATTTTTGAGACTTCGCCATTTGGAAACAACGCTACTAGCATCCTGAGACTACCGTAGAGCTGTTGCTGCCTCGCTGCAAGTGGATAATTTATATTACCAACTGCTTCGATTCTTCTTCGCCAGTTGTTTAAATAGAGTGCGTCATGGCTTTTTTTTGTCGAAGCGGAAGAGATGGTGTACCTCCTTGGTCGCTTGGCATAGGCCTGACTTTGTAGATCGAGCTGCGCTTGTAGACTCGCAATAGCAAGTCTTAGATCGTCTGGGGTAGATTCGTCGGAGAGAGGTTTATCGTTCTTGTGTTCGAGCTTGTCATACTGTTGTTGTACCTGCTGCTCATTCTGAACTGAAGAAATTATAGCAGCGTCTCGCACTTCTATTTCGTTTATAATCTCTGGCGCCTGCGGAATGGGTACGACTTCTTGAATCACTTCATCATTGAAGTGGGACTTAAAGGGAGTGCTAGGTGCGGCAGCGCTATCGAGTGTGCCACTACCGATTTGATTTTCCTGTGCCAGAAAATCAGCCTTGTCTGGAGCGAATTCACTCCTGTACTGTGCCATGGTAATTTCGAGTGCGGGCTCGCTATTCAATTCTTCAAGATAGGTAAAACCGACACCCAGAATTATGATTGCATGAACACAAGTCGAGAGAAATACAGTAAAACCGAAACGCTCTGTAGAAAGGTCTTTATCGCTTGTTAACACGGATCCGCCCCATTGAGGCCTTCTGCTGACATCAGGAGGCGTTTAGTTTCGCCTGAATACAGTCTATCAAGTCGCCAGCTATATCGAGACTAAACGCCTTGTCTATCTCGCGTATGCAAGTTGGGCTGGTGACATTGATCTCAGTTAGATAGTCACCTATCACATCGAGTCCTACAAAGATTAGGCCCTTTTCTCGAAGAACAGGACCGATCTGTTCACAAATCCAGCGATCCTTCTTGGTCAGTTCCTGCGCTACGCCGCTGCCACCGGCCGCCAGATTTCCTCTGGTCTCCCCGGAAGCAGGAATTCTGGCGAGCGCGTAGTCTACAGGCTCGCCGTCGATCATTAGGATGCGCTTGTCACCGTTCACGATATCGGGAATGAACTTCTGTGCCATAATTTGTAGTCGGCCGTTATCGGTTAGGGTCTCTATGACGACGCTTAGGTTGGAGTCGCCAGCTTTTACTCGAAATATTGATGCGCCACCCATGCCATCTAGTGGCTTATATATTACGTCTTTGTGCTGTTTGTGAAATGTCTTTAGCTTTTCTTGTGAAGAGGCGACGATCAGTGGTGGACAGCATTGTGGAAATTGAGTGGCAAACAACTTCTCGTTACAGTCACGCAGGCTTTGTGGATCGTTGACTACCATTACCCCTTCACATTGCGCCTGCTCTAAAAGATAAGTTGAATAGATATAATCCATGTCGAATGGAGGATCTTTGCGCATGAGAACGACATCTAGTTCCGATAAGGCGGTATCGGTCTTGCTGCCTAGGCTGAACCAATCCTTCTCGTCATCTTTAACCGAGAGGTTTTGAATTGTCGCTCGGGCTTGGCCCTGATCAAGATACATGTCGGACTGCAACATATAGTGAATCACCCAGCCACGCTTTTGTGCAGCCAATAACATAGCCAGAGTCGTGTCTTTCTTAACAGTGATGGATTCGATGGGATCCATCACTACACCAAGTTTTACACCCATTCGGTCTATCCTGTAGTGAGCTGAAGCGGAGGAGGCGGCTAATTAATCCCAGTGGATTGTAGCCGCTGATAACAGGGCGAAATAATATCTCACTTTATCTGTAGAAGCGATGTTCCAAACCTGCGGCAAGTCCCAAGAGACCGTAGAGTGCCTTGGAATTGTTTAGAGGTACACTAGAAAGATTTTTCAGATTCTGCAGCAAAGCCGCTATAATGGCGAATCGTATCTAGGCGGTGAATTAAATTGAAAGTATTTGGAATGGCATGGGGTATTGGCGGGGTCTTATTACTGCTGATATTTGCGATATTTAGGCTTGCACCTATGGCGCTTGAGCTAGAAAACTCGTCTATGAGCATGGTCCACTGGTTAACCTTGGTTTTCAGCGTAGTCTACATGGCCTATGCGGAAGGTTATAAGGGGTTTCATCTGGGCTTCGCGCCCAGAGTGGTCGTTCGAGCCCGTTATCTTGCCAACAACCCGCGACCATTGCATGTGCTGCTTGCGCCACTTTTCTGCATGGGATATGTCTATGCGACTCGTAGGCGAAAGATTGTTTCCTTCGCGCTGACCACTATGATCATCTCTTTCATACTTATTGCGCGCAGTATGCCGCAGCCTTGGCGCGGGATCTTGGATGCGGGGGTAGTTGTCGGTTTGAGCCTTGGCGTGCTGTCCATTGGCTATTTCCTTATCATATCCAGCAGTGACCCAACTCGGCTCACTATCTCTGCGGAAGTGCCAGGTGACAGCTAGCGACGGCAATGAGGCGACTAACCCTGTGCAAGGAGGTAGCTGCGCTGTTGTAGTCACTTACAATCCCGATATAACTGCATTACTAAAACTGGTTAGTCAGCTCAACAAGGAAACCGACTTTTTAGTCATCGACAATGGATCCGTCGCAATCGATGAGCTGGCAGCGTCGATCATGGTCTATAAGCGCTGTATCGAATTAATTAGCCTCAACGAGAACGAAGGCCTAGCAAAGGCTCTCAATCAAGGTATCAATTGTGCGCGATCTAAAAATTATGACTGCGTGTTCCTGTTCGATCAGGACAGTAGCCTCTGCGACCTTTTCATAGCGCGTATGGTAGACGCACACACCGAGGCGAGTCGCTTCAGCGAGAATGGCATAGCCGCAATAGGCCCTAGAATTATCAATCCTCAGACTATGCGCCAGACGCCATTTAAATTGTTCAGCAAGATCTTCTGGCGTTCCGATCGATCCTTCGCGGGTCAGGAGAAGCATTTCATCGCCGATTTTCTTATTTCTTCTGGATCTCTGCTCAATCTCAAATGTATCGATGAGGTGGGAGACATGAAAGAAAACTACTTTATTGATAATGTCGATCTGGAATGGTGCTTTCGTGCTAAGTCGCTGGGTTTCGACCTAGTGGGTACCGACGCGGCAGTGCTGTATCACGCTATAGGTGAGCGCAGTTCCAATCCGTTGGTGAAAGCAGGGTTAATCGCTCAGCATAACCCCTCACGTATTTATTATTCCAGTAGGAATAGAATTCATCTCTATGGCGCAGCCTATTCTCCCTTGGGATGGAAGTTGCGCGACATGATTCGCTTCACCTTAAAGACAAGTTGGTTACTGATAACCTCTGGGCAGCGTCGTCAGTATTTTCAAACTATTCGCTCCGGCATTCGTGATGCCAAGACACTGGTTTAGTAGTAGATGAGCGCAAACACAAAGATCGCTGTACTGCTCTCGACCTACAATGGGGAGAAATTCCTCGGCGAACAACTTGATTCGTTGCTAGCCCAATCCCATAAAAATTTCATTCTGGTAGTGAGAGACGACGGTTCGCGTGACAGAACAGTTTCTATTCTTGAGAGCTATGCTGGTGATCATCCAGAACGAATTCATTTTTTATCTAGCGATGGTGTAAATATGGGAGCGAGTGCTGGCTTCGCCTTCCTTGTCGGTTACGTACTGAAGAACAAAAGTTTACTAAGATTGAAGTCGACTTATATGATGTTCTGCGATCAGGACGACACTTGGTTTCCTGAGAAGATAGAGAAACTGTTGGAGGCGATGCTGGCAACTGAAGCGGATAACGATTCTACATTACCCATAATTGTACATAGCGATCTCGAAGTAGTCTCCGAGCAAAATACGGTGATAGCGAAATCCTTGATTAGCTATCAGGGTTTAGAAATTGGGAGGAATAGCTTTCCCAATCTCGTCATCAGTAATTTAGTTACAGGATGCACCGCGCTGATTAACGAGCCTCTAGCGGAGAAGGCAATACCAATTCCTGAAAAGGCGATTATGCACGATTGGTGGCTGGCTTTAGTTGCTGGTGCATTCGGGAAATTAGTCTACCTGGATATTCCCTTGGTGCATTACCGCCAACATGGCAATAACACCATCGGAGCAAAAGAGTTTACTAAGGAGTCTGTTGTCAGCATGTCATTGTGGAGCAGGATACTAGCGCGAAAATCTAATGAACATCTAATTGAGGTATCTAATCAAGCGGCCGAGTTTAATCGCCGCTATGGATCTCAGTTGTCTGGCAGGGAGCGGCTAAGCCTGCGACTCTGCATAGCGATGGGGATTAAGATTGGTATTGTGCAGCGCCTTATGTATCGCTTGGCTAGACGGTTTTAGCTAAAAAGTCCGGCTAGGTTTTTTCGGAAAGTCTCTTGCGAACAGTCTTCGACTATCGCTGCTAAGCCTGCATCTCTGACATCCTGCCAGAGCTTCTCGTCTTGATACAGCTTAATACATTGAGCTGCATAGGCTTCAGGTGTATCGCCCACGAGTAATTCCTTTGAGTCCTTCCATCCAAGCTGCTGCGCGAGCAGTGGGGTGGTCACCGAAGGTAATCCGTTCGCTGCGGCTTCGTGAATCTTGTGTGGGATGCCTGCTGCGAAACGCGTCGGGGCAATGAACACGCGAGAGGTGTTATAGATCTCCTCAATTGAGTCGACACGACCGGTGAAGTTGATGTTGTCTTTGCCAGTGGTTGCTAGCGAAGGCGCCGAATTGTCACCTACAACTTTGAGCTTTATGCCGGGAATGGCCTGTTCGAGTATTGGGAAGACATTGATCAGAAACCAGAGCAATGAATCGACGTTCGGTGAGCCCTCGTCTCGAAGCGCGCCCACGAATAGTAAGCCGCTACGCTGCATGAATCCGTTGCTTCCAGGTTTGCTGGCTATGGTGTGACCGAGAACGACTGTATCGCTATATCCGTGCCGCTTGAAAATCTCGGCCTCGTTGTTTGATACAGCAACAATTTTTTCCGCCAGCTTCGATTGTTGCAACTCTTTGTCGATGAGCTTTGCTTGATCTTCGGTGGACATGGCTTCGCCGAGAAACTCCATACGCAGAATTTCACGAGGAGCAGACACCGCTTCAGCATCGTAGATGATCTTGGCGTCACCCAACAAGTCAGGATCCAGACTCAGACAGTGATTAAAGAATTCCATATTGTGCACACGGCTTACTAAGACGTGTTGATAAAAACCCTTTCGCGCTTCCAAAAACGGCTGCAGTTCCTCAAGGCCGCTTTCCAAGATAACTTCAATCGTGTTGGGCACAGTTTTGTAGACGTCGTCCCATTTTTCTTGAGGAAACAACAAAGGATAGAAACTAATATTAAGGTCCATCTTACTCAGCTCGAAGAGCAGGTTTGAGCAACGAGGATAGCCAGCCCCGAGGCTAGGGTGGGGCACGCGATCATCAATCACTAGTATGTTGGGGAAATTGTTCCGGTTACGCGCTCGGAGGATGTTGCTGCCATCGTTCTTGAACAGCTCCTCTAGGAAGTCGGCGTGTTTGATGCAGAGCAATTGTTGATGCTCTGCTTGGAGTATCTTCGCGGCCTGGATCCCTCCGGAGCTGGCGAATTCATAGTGAGTGATTTGGGAGGTAGGAACATAGACGATGCGCAGGCCTCTTTTCTGTAAACGAATACAGAAATCAGACTCTTCATAGTAGGCGGGCGCATAGTCGAGATCGAATCCACCTAGGGCTTTGAAGCTGCTGTTTCTAAAGAGCAAAAAAGCGCCGGAGCAGTAGTCAACATCTCGCTGAAACATAAATTCATAGCTGTCTGTTGGTTTGCCGCGGCCGTAGCCAAGGCAGGCTCCATCGCTGAAGATAATACTTCCTGCTTCTTGTGTGCTGTCATCGAGCAACTTGATCTTAGCGCCCACAGCGCCAATGGATTCGTCTGACTCAATTACTTGTAGTGCATTAGACAATGTGTTTTTTTCTATAAGAGCATCATTATTCAGAAGAAGGATGTACTCGCCTGTCGCCAATTCTGCTGCTTGATTCACCGCCTTTACGAAACCAAGATTTTCTACGTTTCGAATAATTGTGGCGTTATCAATCTTGTCCAGAAGCGCAGTGGTTTCATCTGTGGAGTTGTTATCTACTATGATTAACTCGTAACTAACATCCGCGAATTCCAGCAATGATTGCAGACAGAGATAGCTGAGGTGTGCCTGTTGGTAGAACACGAGTACGATAGAGAGTTGCGGCTTCTCACTTTCTGGAAACCTTAGTTGTTCTGGTGATACCAAAAACTTATTTAACGCGGCCTTGGCCGAGCTATCGAGCTTTTGTTTTTCGAGAAGTTGTCCTTCGACCTGATGTGTCACTTGTTCGGAATTCTCAACGGCGAGTGGCTTGTTCACTGCTTCTTGCTTCTTGCTGCTCGGCGCGATCGCATTCCTCAGTAAGCGCAGAAGGTAGGTCATCCGCCAGAAGATGGAGTTCTCGATGAGTGCGTGCGCGTGTTGTAGCCGCTCTGCATGAGCCTCAAGGTTCTTATAATCATTCTGCAGATTGCGGAAATAGTCCTGCGTCTCTGACAGCGATACTGCCGTCGAATAGATATTACGCATCTCTTTCGAGCTTGATCGGGATGGAATGTCTTCCAGATAGAGATTGTCTGCGGCCCTTCTGGCTATATCAGCATCGGAAGTAGAAGCTTTCTCATTGAGTAGTGCAGCATCTCGGATGAGATCTGGAAATCCGGAGGAGAAGCTGCGCCCAGTGAGACGTATGCGCCAACGGAATTGCATAAAGGCATATTCTTTTAGAGCTCGTTTGCGATTGGCGGGTAATTCATCGCTTTGCCTGGAAACGGACTCGTGATGAATTAATGTCACCCCAGGGTGGCATAGTATCGACAGCCCTTTATCAGCAAGACGCAGGCAGAGGTCGACATCATTAAATGCGACTGTTAGTTGGTCTTCATTAAACCCGCCCATGCGCAGAAATAAAGCCTTACGTATAATCAAGCAGGCAGCGGTTACAGCATCGACTGCATAGGGTAGGGTGATGCCTTGTTCGGCTAGAAAACCGCTGTCCTCACCTACACCAATATGCTGCGCGATAGTTTTTTCGTCGAGTGCAATGCCAGCATGTTGAATGGATGAATCGGGATATAACAGCGTACAGCCGACTGCCCCAACTTCATTTAACTGGGCTACAGCTAAGAGTTTGCGAAGCCACTGCGAATCTTTGACTTCTATATCGTTATTGAGGAAGCATAGATAGTTACTTTGGCATTGGTCGGCGGCAAAATTATTTATCGCTGAAAAATTGAAGGGCTCGTTCCAGTTCAGCACACGAACATTGAGCAAATCGCTCAGGGATTGAAGATATTGATGTGTCTCGAACTCGACACTCCCGTTGTCGACGATGATGATCTCGACAGCGTCACTGCCATCGCTTGCAAGCACACTTTCCATGCAAGGCTTAAGGAAATTGAGTTTGTCCTTCGTTGGTATAATGAGAGAGCAAATTGGAACTGCGGACTGCTGGCCGCTCTGCGTTGTGTCTTCCATGCCTATTTATCCGAATCCGATTTGTTGTTGTCGGGTTCTGTTTCTGCCCGGAGTGTCCGGCTAACTCGACGAACTGGGCCCATTAATTTCCAGCTCAAAGAGTCATAAATTGCGTTCAATCTTTGCTCTAATTCATTGATATGCTGTGCTTTCTGTTCCTGCTGTTCCTGCTGCGCTGCGCGCCTGCAACCGCGCCTGCAACTGCCCCTGCAACCGCGCCTGCTGCTTGCTATAGTCTTGCTGTTGCTCGAGTTGCGATGCTGTTTCTTGAAACTTGAGGTCGAGCTCATTTATCTGACAGTCGCGTTTCTCTATCTCGTGTTGTAGTTCTGCATTCTCTCTAAGCTCGCTGTGAATTCGGGCATCCTGTTCACAGAGTAGTACAGATTGATCGAGTTGGCCGATGAGGAAGTTCATCTGTTCGCCCGTCCACTTTGGCAGCCACTTTTCGAAAATGGCGGCACGGCCTTTACCGAGATTGGTGTCTGCCTGATAACGTAGACGTACGTCTGCAAGCGCAGTATCGGAGTCGCCACCTTCTCTGTAATAGGCTGTGATCGAATCGATATGTTGAAAATTGGCATGCTGACTTAGCTGCAACCAAAAATCCCAATCTTCATAAATGTCGAAGGCCTCATCGAAACGGCAGCCATGCTCGAGTAGCGAACTATCGAATAAGATTGAGTGAATCGGAATATAGTTGTCTCGCATCAACAGTATTGGATCGAAAGCTTCTCTGAATACATAGTCCAGAGAGTCGCCTGCGGCATTGGTCTTCTGCGTACTACTATAGGCGGCCGCTGTCTCGTCACTGCTCTCCAATGCGTTAACTAACTGGCTGACATGACTTGGGTCAATCCAGTCGTCGTCATCTAAGAATTGAATATATTTGCCGTGGGCCGCTTCCAAGCCAGCATTCGCAGCAGCTGAACGACTGAGGGCCGAGCCGGTAGACACGAACTCAAGCGGACGGTCGCCGCTAGCGGCTGAGTCTATCGATTGCTTTCCGGTAGCATCGACTAGAACGATTTCGATATTGGGATAATCTTGAGATGCGATGGACCGAAGTGCCTGCTGTAATTCAGGGCGACCCAATGTGCGGCAGATAATTGAAACCTGATTTTTCTTTTTAGCTGGGTTTTCAACAGACATCTAGGCAACCTTTGCTCAAGTCCCGTGACATGCCTTAGAAATCTACTGTGTGCTGTCGGCGAGCTGGTTATCGAGTACGGCGCCGACTACGTGACCAATAAAATCTAGAAAAAGAGTGTCTAAGTTTACATTGAAGTAGTTGCCCGCTTTATTACCGAATGCAATCAGCGCCAATACGTCGCTGTTACTGATTACGGGACAAAGAGCAGTCGACTTGATGCTATTACATTGTGTGGGGAAAAGGTACTGAGTCTGTTCTTCGCTTATGGGGCCACAATGAGTTCGCTTAAGACGGAATACGTCGACGAATTGCTTCTGGAGAATGTCTTCCGATTCGGTTCTTATTGAGTCTGCAATCTTCAGACTTTTCTTAGCTACAAGAATGACTTCGCAGGAATCGATATTGGCATGATTCGACAACTGATCCTGAGCCACGTCGGCAACTTCAGTTACATTTTTCGCGCGGAGTAGGGCTAGAACCAGACTGCGCGTTGTATCAAAGAGCTGATCGTTGTTGCGGGCATTCTCAAGTAGGTTATTGAGTTTCTGTCGCGCGTCAGCCCCCCTGTCCCTCAGAATGTTAACTTGTCGTTCTAATAAAGAGATCGCCTTACCACTTTCGTGCGGCAGAGAAAGATCTGCAAGCAAATCTTCTTGCTCAATGAAGAATTCGGGATTGGCTTTCAGGTAGCTGGATACTTCTGCCGCAGAGAGTTCGCTACTACTGGAGGGTTCAATTTTTTTAGCCGCCGAATTATCGTTCTTCATATCTGAATTTTCCCCTCAAAAACTGTTGTGGCTGGCCCTGTCATTAAGACAGGAGTATCGATTCCTAGCCATTCAATACTAAGCTCTCCGCCATGTAATATCACTCTGACCGTATCATCTAACAGACCTTGTAAGCAACCGGCAACTACCGCTGCACAAGCCCCAGTGCCGCAGGCTAGCGTCTCGCCGGCACCACGTTCATATACACGTAAAGCTATGGTATTTCTGTCACACAGCTGCATGAAACCTACATTGCAGCCTTCAGGAAAGTCCGGATGCGTACCGAGTGCTTCTCCTATCTCTTTTACGGCTGCTTGATCTATCTCTTCAACTCTAATTACCGCATGAGGGTTGCCCATGGACAGCGCGCAAAACTCTATTTCGACTGGGCTGCCCGAGACTGTAAGCTGGCGCGAATGTAGGTTTGCATCGACGCGGGCGATGAATGGTATTTTCGATGGGGTAAACACGGGCGCTTCCATATCCACCGTGATTGAGCCATCACTGACAATTTCAAGGGTAAGTAGACGGTTGACCGTCTTGACGACTAGGGTATCTCCGTCGAACAAGCCTTTATCAACGACGTACTTGGCGAAGCAGCGTGCGCCATTTCCGCAATGCTCCGCTTCTTGACCGTCCTGATTGAAGATGCGGTAGCTGAAATCGATGCCGGGCTCTGCGGAAGCCTCTACTGATAACAATTGATCGAAACCCACTCCTAACTGCCGATGACTCAGTACAGAAATTTGCTCGGCGCTCAGTTGATATTCATTATGCAGGTTATTGAGCACGATAAAGTCGTTGCCTAGGCCATGCATCTTTGTGAAGTGAATATCCATTTTTCGTCTCAACTAGGTAAACAAGATTCCAGATCGAGAAGATCTGTTAGGACTTCGCGACGCCTAACGACATGCGCGCGGTTTCCATCGACCATTATCTCGGCAACGCGTGGGCGGGTATTGTAGTTCGAGCTCATTACGAAGCCGTAAGCACCGGCGGAGCGAACGGCTAACAAGTCATCTGCTGCCACTACTAACTCTCTGTCCTTGCCAAGAAAATCGGCTGACTCGCATATTGGGCCAACAACATCAAAGTTAAGTGCTTCGCCACTTCTTTTGATCACTGGAATGATCTCCTGCCAGGCGCTATAAAGCGCGGGCCGCAATAGATCGTTCATTGCACCATCGACGATTGCGAAATTCTTATTTTCGGTGTTCTTTATGTACTCGACACGAGTCACGAAGATGCCGGCGTTTGCGGCGATTGAACGCCCGGGCTCGACTATCAGAGTAAGGCCGCGATCGCTGAAACGACCTTTTACCGCTTCGATAAGTTCAGAGGGCAGTGGCGGGCTCTCTGCGCCGTAGTTAACACCTAGCCCTCCTCCCATATCGAAGTGACTTAAATTGATACATTCCTCGCTCAAGCGGTCCACCATTGCCAGCAGCCTGTCGATTGCATCGAGGAAAGGTTCTACGGATGTAAGTTGCGAACCTATATGGCAGTCAATGCCACATATTTTGATTCCTTCCATCTGCGCAGCGGCTCTATATACCGCTATCGCCCGATCAGTGGAGATTCCAAATTTGTTCTCTTTCAAGCCGGTCGATATATAGGGGTGGGTGCCGGCGTCTACATCGGGATTTACACGCACCGATATCGAGGCCGGAAGATTAAGCCGCAGAGCCTCTTCATTGAGGCGAGTCAACTCCGCCTCAGATTCTACGTTGAAACAGTGAATGCCAGCCCGCAGCGCCTGTTGAATCTCGGCTACAGTCTTGCCGAGACCAGAAAATATAATCTTCGAGGGATCTCCGCCAGCTTTAAGAACGCGGCTGAGCTCGCCACCAGAGACGATGTCGAATCCAGCACCCATTCGGGCCAGGACATTCAATACCGCTAGATTGGAATTCGCCTTAACAGCATAGCAGATCATATTGGGCAGCCCGGAAAGTGCCGTTTCATAGGCTCTATAATGGCGCTCGAAAGTGGCGCGGGAATAGATGAAACAGGGCGTGTTATGCTTTTCGGCAATCTCACAGACGGCCAACTCCTCTGCATAGAGGACATCACCTTTGTAATTGAAATAATCCATTCGTAGTTGGAGTCCGCAAGGTGTGGGCCGTGTGGCCCTACGAGCTATTTGTCCGAGCTGAAATTCGAGACAGCAAGCGTAGATGGCTCTGGACGAGTTAGACCGCCTTTTTGTCCGCAATAGCTCAGGCTTAGCGTAAGGCTTACTAGCGCCAAAAGGGCGAAGAATCTGTTGGTCTGAAATTGCATTTAGCTTAAATAATTAACTGGACAGCCGGAAAGCAGAGATTATAACGTCAGCGCAAATAGAAGCACAGGCTAAATTTTCTTCAACGCTAGGGCTGGTTGTTCTGTCATCCCATTTTGTACCCTGTCTTGTGGAATGGACTGTTTGGTCTGTCAGGCCTTGAAATATGCGATCTAAGTGCCTATATTTGCCCTTCATAATTTGCAGATAACATTTACGGCTAGTCGACTAGCCTTGTCGGTACGAGCTCGGTCCGATTCGTGAGCGAAGATCAGCAGCAGGATCTTGTAGCTACGCTACTTCCGCAATACTAACTAGATATCCAACCATCAGGGTCTGAAAGTAGATGATTGAAATTAACAATTTAACAAAAAACTTCGACCAGTTTACCGCTATTGATGACCTCACCTTTACTGTTAAGGAAGGTGAAGTGCTCGGATTTCTCGGGCCAAATGGCGCGGGTAAATCCACAACGATGAAACTAATCACCGGATTTCTTTCCGCCAGTCATGGATCGGTAAGCATTGACGGCTTTGATATCAGTAAGAACCCAATCGAAGCGAAATCTCTTATGGGCTATCTGCCGGAGGGAGCGCCTTCCTATGGGGATATGACAACCTTAGAGTTTCTAAATTTTGTGGCGCAGATTCGAGGTTACACAGGAGAAGAGATTTTGTTGCGTGTACAGCGAGTGCTGGATGAAGTAGAGCTTAACTCAGTCAGCCAGCAAACTATCGATACCTTGTCCAAAGGTTTTAAGCGGCGCGTAGGTTTGGCTCAGGCTATCATGCATGACCCTAAGGTACTAATATTGGATGAACCTACAGATGGCCTTGACCCGAACCAGAAACACCATGTCCGCGAACTGATTAAGAACTTAGCCCGCGACAAGATCGTCATTATCTCTACCCATATATTGGAAGAGGTAACTGCGGTATGTAGTCGTGCGATCATCATTGCGCAAGGCAGAATTGTCGCAGACGGCACTCCAGCTGAACTTGAATCGCGTTCAAAATACCATCACGCAGTGAGCGTTCGTCTGAGCGAGAACTATGACCTAGCAGCTGACCTAACCGGCATTGCTGAAGTGGGCGATGTCGAGAAGGACAGCGAAGACGACATGGTCTTCCGTATACTAGCCAGCGGCAGTAAATCAATATTTTCTCAGGTATCGGAAATCGCGCAGACCAGGCATTGGCCGGTTACCGAGTTTCATGCCAGTCGTGGGCAACTTGAGGATGTGTTCAGAACGGTGACGCAGCAGACGCAAGGAACGCAGTAATGGGAAATCTATCAATTATCTTTAAGCGCGAACTACTAAGTTATTTCGCAACGCCATTGGCATATATTTTTATTGTCATTTTCCTAGTGGTGAATGGCTTCTTAACCTTCGACTTTGGTGGTTTCTATGTCAGAGGTCAAGCAGACCTGTCGCCGTTTTTTGCCTTTCATCCTTTTTTGTACTTATTCATGGTGCCGGCTATTGCAATGACCATGTGGGCGGACGAAAGAAAAACTGGAACAATTGAATTGCTTCTAACGCTACCGGTAAATCTCAGAGATGCAATTCTTGGAAAATATCTAGCAGCATGGGCTTTAATAGGAATCGCTCTTTGTTTAACGTTTCCGATTTGGATAACAGCCAATTACTTAGGTGACCCGGACAATGGAGTTATATTTGCGGCATATGTTGGCAGTTGGTTCATGGCGGGGGCTTATCTAGCGATAGGTGCTTGTTTATCAGCATGTACTAAGAATCCCGTGATTGCATTTATACTCACAGTTACTATTTGCGTGATTTTTGTGCTGCTAGGCTATCCATTTTTATTGGGCATGCTAACCGGCTGGGTTCCCCAGATTATTATTGACGCCATTTCATCAATGGGATTCTTAACGCACTTTGACTCTATCTCCAAAGGGGTTTTCGATGTTCGTGACTTTTTATTCTTTGGTGTTTTCATCGCAGCTTGGCTCTTCGCCAGTGCTGTAGTAATCGAACTTAAGAAAGCCAGTTAAGGAAGATTAGGCTTATGAATATCAATTTTCTATTTTCTCGAATCGGATTGTTAATTATTTCTGTAGCGCTGGTAATTTGTGTCTTAGTTATTAGTTCTTTGCCAAGCGTAAGGATCGACCTTACCCAGGATGATCTTTACTCACTCTCGCCGGGTACAAAAAATATTGTTTCTGATTTACAAGGCCCTTTGGAGATAATGTTTTTCTATTCGGAAAGCGCCACTGAAGATACCCCTCAAATTCGAACCTATGCAAATAGAGTTCAGGAGTTGCTGAGAGAAATCATAATTGCTAGCAACAATCGAATTAGCCTAAGTGTTATCGATCCCCAGCCATTTTCCGAAGAGGAAGATTTGGCAACTCAGTTCGGCATTCAGGCAGTTCCGATCTCTCAGGGAACCCCGGGTATATATTTTGGTTTGGTAGTAGCCCAGCCGGAAGATCGGGAGAACAACCCGCAGGGTAGGGCTGCTGAAACATTGCCCCTTATTCGACCTGAACTAGAGCAGTTTCTAGAATATGAATTCATGAAATTGATTACTAAGGTTAATGAACCAGATTTACAAGTAGTGGGTTTGCTAACGGAATTGGACATTGATGGTGGCTTCGATCCAGTCGCGGGGCAGGCAACTGCGCAGTGGATGATCATGGATATCATTCGCCAGCTCTACGCTGTGCAAAGAGTTGACAATACAACAGTGGAGATCGACGAAGAGATCGACATTCTGATGATTGTGCATCCGCAGGGCCTCTCAGAGCGGATGCTCTATGCGGTCGATCAGTTTGTGATGCGTGGCGGCAAGACTATGGTCTTCCTAGATCCGAATGCTGATTCAATGGTCAGCCGCACGCAGCAGGGCAATCTAATACCTGCCGGCATGAGTTCAGAATTACCGGGTCTGCTCGAGGCTTGGGGAATAGAATTTCCGGGCGACAAGGTGCTCACTGACAACGAGCTCGCACTGCGCGTATCTATGGGTCAGGGTCAACGTCCTATTGCCCACCTGGGTATGTTAGGCGCGCAGCGAAACTTTCTGACGCAGAGTGACAGCGTTACGAGCCGTCTCGAGACTATCAACATGTCGTCCCCTGGCGTGATTCGTCAGGCGGCCGGCGCAAAAACTCTTTTCGAGGCGTTGATAGTTTCATCGAGTGATTCGATGTTAATGGATGCCCGGCTGCTCGAGGATGTTACTGATCCATCTATTCTGTTCGATGAGTTTGTCTCTGAAGGTATAAGCCATACCATCGCTGCGAGAATTAGCGGCGTCATCGAGACGGCGTTTCCTGATGGGAGGCCGATAGTGGAAGTAGAAGCACTTGATGAAGAAGATCCAACAGAGGAAGAATCGGTCTCCGAGCATCTCAGTAGCTCAAATAACGAAGTGAATATTTTGGTCTTCGCTGATACCGACATGCTCAGCGATAGGATGTGGGTTCAGGTAGGCCAATTTATGGGCCAGCGTATTCCTCGGCCATTTTCTAACAATGGCGATATGGTGATCAACGCGCTAGACAACCTCGGCGGTGGTGCAGACCTGTCCAGCATCCGCGGCCGTGGAACTTACTCGCGACCATTCACTAGAGTAATTCAATTACAGCGTCAGGCGGATGACCGTTTAAGAGTTGAAGAGGCCGAACTGCTTGATCGCTTGGCCGAAGCTGAAGCGTCATTGGCGGAGTTAAACCAAGATGAGAATGGAGAATTAGTCGGCCAGGTAACACCGGAGATTCAAGCCGAAGTAGATCGGTTCAATGAACAGATGCTAGAAACCCGGCGTAGCCTTCGCGAAGTACAGTACCAGCTGACAGAAGACATTGAGCAACTTGGTGCGAACCTCAAACTGATTAACACGGCTTTGATCCCCGTGCTGCTGAGTCTGCTAGCTCTGCTACTGAGTTATCTGCGAGCACAGCGTCGCAAGGCGGCACACGCCTAGGCGTGTAAGTTGAGCGGTTGAATTGGAATCTGGCTGATTCGTTTCAGGGCAAGAAGAAATGGAAGTAGCATCGCACAACGGTGCTACTTATCCATTAACTCCTCGAGCGGCGGGTGAGGCGGCAGTTTCACCTTGACGTGTGTCCCCTCCCCAAGCAGACTTCGGATCAGGAGCTCGCCGCCGTGAGCCTTCGCGATGAGTCGGCACAGATATAGGCCTAGCCCCAAGCCACCCGTATTTCGTTGCCTGGAACTGTCGGCGCGATAGAAAGGTTCACTGATCTGCGACAAGTGTTCTTCTCCGATACCCTCACCGTTATCATTAACCTCTAAGTGGGTAAACTGACCGTTAAAACTGACCCGTACGACAATCGGATTGCCTTGACCATGTCTTATTGCGTTGTTGACTAGGTTGGTAATTAGTAGACGAACGCGCAAATTATCTATAACAATCTCACGATCTTGTGCTGGTAGTTTTAACTCTATCTTACCGGGGTAGTTCTTGAACTGATCGCAGACGCCTTCGACGAAGGCGACAATCGGAGTGGGTTCGGCAGTTAGCACCGCGTGTTCTTCGTTGAGCCTTTCGGCTTCGATAAGATCTGTGATCAGTAATTCAATCTCCTGAATGTCTTCCTTTAGCTTATCTCTCTCGTCGCTGCCCGGCATGAACTCCAGTCGCAGTTTTGCCTTAGTTATGGGGGTGCGTAGCTCATGACTAATAGCGAGGAGTAGCTGGCGTTTAGCCTCTAACATCGATTGCAGAGAGTCTGCCATGTGGTTGATGCTATCGGTTAGCTCGCCGAGTTCATCTTGCCGATTGCTCTTTACGCGAAAGCTTAGATCACCAAGACGAATTCGTTCGGCACCTTTTCTTAAAAGGCGCACTGGGTCGAGCAACTTATTGACCATGAAATAGTTTAGGAGCAAGACAATACTGGCCAATGCGACACCGATATAGAGTACGATATAGTTCGAGTTGTTGTTTAGGGAGCGTTGGTACAGGTAGAAATCGTAGCCTCCACGTTGAACCATAATAATGTCTTCACTATTAATTGAGCGAACCTCGGCGTCAGCCGTTAGGGTTCGATTAAAAACAGATTGCTCGACTGGGAGTCGGTATTCGTTGTCGGAGCTCCAGCGCATGATCGGATTGTTAATCGCGATGCTCCAATCTAATTCTTCTGCAAGTCGAATCGCATTGTTCAGGTTTGGAGGCGTGCCTATGTCTTCGATGATCGATTCGATGTTGCGAGTAAAAAAGTCGGGGATGGCATCAATTGTGTTGTTGTTCTGATTAACGGTGCGCAGGGAAATGGAGAAGATAGCGAAGAACAAAATCACGGTAACGCCAAATATGAAAATCAGGCGAATAAAAAGTGATCGCCTGACTACTTGAACTAGTGTGGTCATATTTGTTCGCCGACAAAAGCATAACCGCGACCCCACACGGTCTTGATGAACCGCGGAGTTTTCGACGTGTCATTTAGCTTGTGTCGCAAGCGGCTCACCAGAGTGTCTACGGCTCTAGAAAAGAGCTCAGCGTCAATGCCGCGTAAGCGATTCATAAGTTCGTCACGTGTAAATGTTTTGTTGGGAAACTGCATAAAAAGTATGAGCAGTTCATATTCCATAGTGGTTAGATCTAGCACTTCAAAATCGAGCTTAACTTCTCGGCGCGAGGTATCGACCTCGAGGCCATTGATGTTCTTTATATCGCGTAGATTATTGTCATCGCTACTGCGACGAAGAATATTGTGAATTCTAGCGACAAGTTCTCTCGGCTCAAATGGTTTGGGTAGATAGTCGTCCGCGCCAAGTTCAAGCCCGACAATTCGATCAGTGACTTCGGCGTGCGCGGTTAACATTAGAATCGGTAGCTGACCGTAAATGGAAGATTTGGCACGAATCTCTCGACATATCTCAAATCCGTCTTTTTCTGGAAGCATCACATCGAGTATTAGCAGATCGGGTTTTAGCTTTTTTAATAATTCAAAACCTTTGCTTGGAATCAAAGCGACGTGAGCCTGCATGTCGTATCTTTCGAGATACTGAGTGAGCAGCTGGCCTAAATTCTCATCGTCATCAATGATTAGTATTTGTTTCATTATAGCTTCCGAACTGCTTTGTCCCTCTGAAATAGTGGGGCAGTCCTTATAGTACGAATATGGGAACCATCGATCAAGTCTAGTGCCGCATCGAATTCACTCTATGTCTTCATATTCGTGGGGTGCCGCTTCTTAGGGCCCAAGGATAAAGTTAAATTAGTGTATGATGTGTCGCTTCGCATTTCCATTAGCTTTTGGGCGCAATGATTTCTCTAAACAATATTATGCTGATGCGTGGCAGTCAAATTCTGCTGCGCCATGTTTCCTTAGTTATCCACAAAGGGTATCGAACAGGGGTCATTGGTCGTAATGGCTGCGGCAAGACCAGCCTGTTTCGAGCATTGAGTGGTGATATTGCACTGGAAGAGGGTGAGATCGAGATGCCAAACGGCCTGCGCCGGTCATCGATGGCTCAGGAGACGCCAGGCAGTTGCCGCAGCGCGCTTGATTTCGTGCTGGATGCGCATGTTGATTTTCGTCGATTGGAAGAATCTATTAAGCAGGCCGAAAAGGGTGGTAAAAATCTGCTGCTGGCTGATCTATTCGGCAAATTGGAGGAAATAGATGGCTATGACATCACTCACCGAGCCGAAAGGCTTCTCTCAGGTCTGGGGTTTGCTGTAGATGAATTCGACAGGCCAGTCAGCAATTTTTCTGGAGGTTGGCGTGTACGCCTAAATCTAGCCGCTTCGCTCATGTGTCCATCTGATCTATTGATGCTAGATGAACCAACCAACCACTTAGATTTAGAGGCGACGATCTGGTTAGAGCAATGGCTGCAAGGTTATCAGGGTACGATCTTGCTGATCTCTCACGATAGGGCTTTCTTGGATTCGGTGATTAATAATGTCATCAGCTTCGACAGCGGTGGATTGGATTGTTACAAGGGCAACTATAGCTCATATGAGAAACAACGAGCTGAAAAGATGGCTCTGCAGCAGGCCTTATACGTAAAGCAGCAAAGGAGAAAATCAGAAATTCAAGACTTTGTGCGTCGCTTTAGTGCGAAGGCTACGAAAGCGAAACAGGCTCAGAGCAGGTTAAAAGAACTGCATCGAATGGAAGATATCGCGCCGGCACACGTGGATTCACCGTTTCGTTTTCAGTTTCCTCAGCTGGATGAACCATCAAGCTACCTTATGCAGATGGATTCTTTGAGCATTGGTTTCGATAAGCCGCTCGTTGAAAAAATTGAATTAAATGTCCGCTCTGAGTCGCGCTTCGGTTTGCTGGGATTTAACGGCAGTGGTAAATCGACACTATTAAAAATCCTTTCCGGTCAAATGCAGCAACTCGATGGAGATATTATTCGATCGAAGAAACTGAAGATTGGCTATTTTGCACAGCATCAGGTTGATGAGCTAGATCAACAGGCGACACCGATAGAGCTCATTCAAAAGGAAGAGGGCTATGCTTCAGAGCAGCAGATTAGAGACTATCTCGGTGGGTTCGATTTTCGTGGGACTCGAGTTAGTGAAGCCATTAAAAATTTTTCGGGCGGCGAGAAGGCACGTCTCGCGCTGGCAAAAGTTGCTTGGCAGAAGCCTAATCTGCTTTTGCTAGACGAGCCAACTAACCACTTAGACCTCGAAATGTGTCATGCGCTCACTGTTGCGCTGCAAAGCTATCAGGGCGCTATGGTTGTTGTCTCACACGATCGTCATCTCTTAGTTAATACAGTGGACGAATTCTATTCAATACACAAAGGTGTTTTCGCCGAGTTCAAGGGCGACCTCAAGGACTATGAAAAGTGGTTGAGCACGCAAACTTTTTCTGACTTTGACGCGCAGGGGGAAGCTGCGGAAATGGCAAGTGCTATAGCACCGCCGAAGCTGGATAAGAAAGAGAAGCGTCAGCAGGCGGCAAATCGCCGTAAAAAGTTGGCACCACTGAGTAAGCAGGAGAGGCGTCTCGAGGCAGAGATCGAGAAGATTCAATCGAAGTTGACCAAAATTGAATCTTCGCTTGGTGACGATAGCATGTACCTTGAAGCCAACAAGAACGATCTGAACGCGCTAATTCAGGAGCAAGGTGCACTTAAGTCAAAACTAGTGAGTAGTGAGGAAGAGTGGCTAGAAGTTCAGGAAGAGATCGCTAACTTCAGCTAATGCTTTTGCCCAACAATAGTTAGCGTTTCGAGATAGCTGCCTTTGCAGTCGCCACCGCCGCCAATACCTGAGAAGGTGCTGCACCCCCGATATGATCTCGCGCACTGATAGACCCTTCCAGGGTTAAGACTTCGAAGACATCTTTTTTGATGAGATCGGAAAAAATCTGTAGCTCGGCCAACGACAGATCTGCCAAGTCCTTTTTCTCTTCGATGCTGAAGGCCACTGACTTACCTACGACTTCGTGGGCATCGCGAAAGGCCATTCCCTGTTTTACTAGGTAATCTGCCAGGTCAGTGGCAGTCGCATAGCCTTGTTTCGCGGCGGCATACATTTCGTCCTTGTTGCAACTTGCCTCAGGCATCATCTCGCTATAGGCAAATAGGCAGTCCTTTACCGTGTCGATTAAGTCGAACAATGGTTCCTTGTCTTCCTGATTGTCTTTGTTATACGCAAGTGGCTGTGACTTCATCAGCGTAAGTAATGACACAAGGTGCCCATGAACGCGGCCAGTTTTGCCTCTAACTAATTCAGGTACATCGGGGTTTTTCTTCTGTGGCATGATCGATGAGCCAGTGCAGAATCGATCGGGTAGATCGATGAAATTGAATTGTGCCGAAGTCCATAGTACTAGTTCCTCGGAGCACCTAGAGAGATGCATCATCAATATGCTGGCGAAGGACGCAAGCTCGATAGCGAAGTCTCGATCACTAACCGAATCTAATGAGTTTCTAGTTGGCGCATCGAAACCGAGTTGCTCAGCCGTAAAATTTCTATCGATAGGAAACGAGGTTCCTGCTAAGGCTGCTGAGCCTAAAGGAGACAGGTTAACTCTTTTGCGGCAATCGAGAAGTCGATCATAATCTCTATCTAGCATTTCATACCAGGCCATCATATGGTGGCCGAAGGTAACTGGTTGTGCAGTCTGAAGATGAGTGAAACCAGGCATGATCGTGCTTGCTTCCTTCTCAGCAACGCCAAGCAGGGCCGATTGAAGCTTCGTAATCAATTGGGCAATCAGATCGATCTCGCCGCGCACATACAATCGAATGTCAGTAGCAACCTGATCATTCCGCGAACGGCCCGTATGCAGTTTCTTGCCTACATCGCCGATGCGCGAGGTGA
Organism: uncultured Pseudomonadales bacterium; assembly: GCA_949372635.1. Taxonomy (GTDB): domain Bacteria; phylum Pseudomonadota; class Gammaproteobacteria; order Pseudomonadales; family Pseudohongiellaceae; genus UBA9145. Next base: position 62,871 of record CASIAB010000007.1, on the reverse strand, counting down.
GTGCTGCTTCGATGTTCATGTGAACATCTTCTAACGCGACAGACCATTCAAACTTGCCGTCAGCAATGTCCTGTCGAATCGATTCTAGTCCGTCGCGTATTAGCAATACTTCGTCCGCCGTCAAAATTCCCACTTTGGCTAGCATCTTGGCGTGGGCGACCGAGCCGTCTATATCTTGCTGGAACAAGCGACGGTCAAAATCTACAGAGGCGGTAAATCGTTGTACGAAGGCATCTGTGGCTTCAGTAAATCTGCCGCCCCAAAGTTTATTCTGATCCTTATTGTTGCTCATGGCTTGGTTTCACGTTGTAAGTTTGTGGGCAATGCATATTGTGCACTAGCTAGTAGGGTCTATTCTTCTGCTGATAGTTTCGCTGCTACTTCAATCTCGATCTTCATTCTCCCATCGAGCAAACCAGCTTCAAACATTGTGGCCGCAAGGAGGACTTAGCCGAGGTGTTTCTGAAATACCGGCCAGCTGGGTTTAAAATCAGCTTTGTTCGGCAGTATGTAACGTCTGCGAAAGATCCCAGATAAATCAATGCCTGCATATTCTAGAACCTGTTTAATATTTTTTAGGCACTGATCCAACTGTTCAGTGACGCTCTCGGAAATCGTCATCGTCTTGTAGTCATACCCAGTCGTGCCAAACCCCGACATCAAATCACTGTCAACTACTGCTCGGGAGTAGGCGATCTTACTCTCAAATTCTGAGCCGCTGGAAATTAGTTGTCTACTCATGGTACCTCCGATTTAGGCCTAGAACAGCTGTGGTTGAACTCCACTAACTGAACTTGCTAAACAGGAGCGGTATTATAGCAGGATCGACAAAAGCTTGAACCCAGTTGAAACTCTCCGCAACAGCAGCAAATTCGGACAAATCGTAGCATATACCGTAAAATGATACTTATTCCATCATGAAAGAAAAGATAAAGAGCAGTGCGCCATGCCAGCTAAAATGCTTCGAATTGCTACTCGTAAAAGTCCTCTCGCCCTATGGCAGGCCCGCTACGTAAAGACTGCATTGGAAAAGACCCACGGCGAACTGAAAGTTGAGTTGCTTGCCATGAGTACTCGCGGCGACAAGATTCTGGATACACCCTTGGCCAAGATGGGGGGCAAGGGTCTCTTCGTTAAAGAACTAGAACACGCAATATTGGAAGACAGGGCAGATATTGCGGTGCATTCGATGAAGGATGTGCCGATGGAGTTCCCAGAAGGGCTTGGCTTGGCGGTTATATGTGAACGCGATGATCCCGCCGATGCCTTTGTCTCCAATCATTATGGGAAAATGGCTGACCTGCCACATGGAGCAACGGTAGGCACTTCGAGCTTTCGCCGCCAATGTCAGCTGCGGGAACTACGTCCGGACTTAAAGATCGCAGATTTGCGTGGCAATGTGGGAACTCGGCTGTCGAAGTTAGATGCCGGTGGATACGACGCGATAATTCTTGCGGCAGCAGGTTTAAAACGCTTGGAGCTGGAAGGGCGTATCCGTGAGAGCATTTCTTTCGAAGACTCCCTTCCTGCAGGTGGTCAGGGAGCGGTGGGCATCGAGTGTCGTACTCAAGATATTGAAACACTACAACTGCTCGACTGCCTTCATCATGCGGATACTGCGTGTAGGGTAGTTGCTGAGCGAGCAGTGAATGCACGTCTGCAGGGTGGTTGCCAAGTGCCGATCGCGAGCTTCGCGGAGCTCTATGGTAAGGAGTTGCATCTGCGTGCTTTAGTTGGAAGCTTGGAAGGGACACAGATAATTCGCAGCGAGATTCGCGGCGATCGTCATCACGCAGAACAACTAGGTCTTACTGTTGCCGAAGATCTTTTGTCTCAGGGAGCGAAGGAAATACTTAACGCCGTGCGAGACCAATAGATAGTTAATAAATAGCTAAGAGCAGATATAATTGATAAAACCTAACTCCCTATCTGGACTTATTGTTCTAATTACTCGCTCCTCGAATCAGGCAGGCACTTTGAGACAGGCAATTGAGTTTGGTGGAGCGAAGGTTCTGTCGCTTCCTTTTATCGAGATCAAGGCTCTGAATGATTTACAAGCCATTCAAGATCTAGAAGACAAAGTCTTGCAGTTAGACTGTTATCAGTCTCTAATTTTTGTAAGCAACAATGCTGTGAGATTTGGCGGAGAAGTCATTAATAATTATTGGCCACAGGTTCCTCTCAGTGTCAATGTAATCGCGGTTGGGCCCACGACGGCGGAGGCTGCTTCAGAGCGATTCATCTGCGAAGTAACTCAGCCAAGTAACGGAATGACCAGCGAAGACATACTGCGCCTGCCTCAACTGCAAGATGTTAGCGGGCAGAAAATTGGCATTGTGCGCGGACAGGGAGGTCGAGAACTATTGGCTGACACGCTGCGCGAGCGCGGCGCCATTGTCGATTATCTCGAGGCCTATAGCCGTTCTCCAATAGATTACACGAGCGCAGACTTCTGCAATAGATTGTGCGAAGCCGGTGTCAATGTACTAACTGTAAGTAGCGGTGAATCATTGGATAGACTAACGCATCTATTGGCCGATGATAGAAAGAAGCTACAGCAATTTAACCTATTGGTTCCTTCACAAAGAGTTGGACGACAGGCGGAAAAAGCTGGATATCAAAAAGTGCACAACGCCAGTGGCGCCGATCCGTTAAGTTTTGTAAGCGCGCTGGGTGAACTCGGCATTAATCAAGAGTAAGCTATACTCAAGTTCACGACTTAGAAGGCAGTCCAGTGACAGAGCAGTCAGAAACACCTAAGATTTTGGACGAAATATCCAAGAGCAATGCGGCTAAGGTCAGTAGCCGATCGACTCGAAAGCAACAGACCGCAAGGCGGCGGTTTGCGGCAGTTACCATTTTTCTATTACCCATCGTTGCTGGGGTATTGTTCCTCGCATATCAACAAATTTCCCTGCAATCGAAGTTGGCCGAGCTTGAGCTCGAAAATCAGCAGTTGAATCAGAGCCTAGCCACACAGGGCACGCAATTGGCACAGATCGAGCAGGCGCAGCTTGCCGCTCCTGAGCCGATTGAATTCGATGATTCTTCTGTGCGAGAGCTGGAATCGGTACTATCTGGTGAAATCGATAGCCTTACGTTACAGCTCGGGGATCTTCAAGCCGCACAGTTGCTGACGAACAATGCGACTGATCGAGGCTGGAAGATTCTCGAAGGGCAGTATCTAGTTGGTTTAGCCAATCTGAAGTTAAGGTTAGAGGGCGACGTTATTACCGCGATCTCCCAACTGGAGATTGCAGATCAGGCGCTGGTGGATTCTGGCAGTTCGAGTGTATTCGCTGTCCGGCAGGCGATCGCAATCGATATACAAACACTAAGAAATATAGAGGTTCTGGATCGTGAAGGCATTTATCTGCGCTTGGATAGCCTACTCGCAGAAATGGAGAACATCGACCTGCTCAATAGCATGCGTACAGAATTTGAAAATCGGCGTAATTCTGAATCTCAGCCGCTGAAACTAGGTGGCGAAGCGAATAATTTCTTAGATTACAGCTTCGAATTTCTGAGCTCAATATTTGTCTGGCGCGAATGGGAAGAAACGCCTGAGGCTATGTTGGCTCCCGGGCAGGACGATCTTATTAAACACAATCTACGGCTTATGCTCGAACAGGCAAAGCTCGCTCTTTTGATGCGCGACAACGGCTTGTATCAAAAGGCCATGGCGAAGGGTCAGGAATGGTTCCAACGCTATGCTGTTACTAATTCAGTGCAAGGGCAAGCGTTGACGAGCAAGATAAATCAACTTCGCGCAATCGACATCGATCCTCTGTTGCCAGCTTTGAGTCAGTCCTTGTCACTGATCAATCAACTCGCAGAAAGCGAGCGGTAGACTAGTCTATGGTCAAGTTATACCTCTTTAGCCTTCTCGCAATAGTTCTGGCGCTTCTAGTCAGTCTCTATCTTGGATTCCCAGGCGACCCCGGTTATCTGCTAATTGCCTTCGGCGACACTACTTTTGAGACCAGCGTGTTTGCCCTGCTCGCTGCGGTAATCGTTCTCTATCTTGTCATTAAGTTTATTCTTATTGTGTGTCACTGGATTAATCCCTGGCACCTTATTCGTTTTGGGAGAAACTACAAGGAGCACTTGAGAGCGAAAAGTAGGAGCAAGACTATCGAGGGTTTGCTGTACTTTACCCGCGGTAGTTGGGAGTCTAGTTACAACCTCCTTAAGAAAGGCATGAAGGATCCGGATGCGAGTGTCGTCAATTATCTCGCCGCGGCCTACGCAGCACATCGGTTGGGTAATAAAGATGCGTGGATGAATTGTCTGGAGACTGCTGAAAATAAGTACCCTGCTGTACGCTCTACTGTCAACTCGCTTAAAGCGCAACTCTTGTTCAAGTCTAATCAACTGGATCAATGCGTGGCCGTACTACAGCAGATGAAAATCAGTTCTTTGAATGATACGTCTCTACTGCAACTTTTGAAAGAGGTCTACTTGAAGCTCAACGATTGGGAGCAACTAGAAAAGTTGCTGCCAGCCCTTGAGAAGAATAGTGTAATCGATGGTCAGGAGGCCGAGCTAATTCGTGTTCGAATCTTCATAGAAAATCTATACCGGATAGGCAATCAGAGAATAGATTTTAGTGACACGGAGATTAGTGCGCAGCTAGAGAAGGCCTGGAAAAAAGGTACGGCACTCTACAAGTACGATGAGAAAATCGTTAAACATTATGCTGATTTATTGTTTAAGCTAGATCAGAAAGAACAGGCAAGCAAGGCTATAGAAGTTGCTCTTAATAAGAGTTGGAGTGACGAACTTATTAAGCGCTACGGCGAGTTGGATTTTGGTACGTCACATCGTCAGCTGTTAATAGCAGAGAGCTGGATTCAGAACAGGCCAGGAAACGCGAGGCTATTAGTTACGCTGGGACGGTTAGCGATGCGTAACGAACTCTGGGGAAAGGCGAGAGAGTATTTTGATAAAAGCATTGAAATCTCGTCTACGGCGGAGGCTCATGGTGAGCTCGCGCGATTGTTGAAATTCTTAGGCGAAGAGAAGCTCGCCGATGAACATCAAGAGAAATTTTTGCAAAGAGTTGGTGCTCAGCTACCCAACCTTTCAATGCCGAAAGCCCTAGATAAAGTCTAGTAGATATTGAGTAGATATAAACGCTTGGTTTAAATTAAAAACCGCGTTTCTCGAATTCTAATTCCACTCCATCATACCCATTCGTCATGAACATCTTTCCATCGCGAAATTCGATTTCGTTTACATCTTTTAGAATTAGGACTAGGTTGTTATGAAGCGAGCCCGGGGGGCAGAGTTTGCGTGTGGAAACGAAAGGGTCGAAGCGAAAGCCGATGCTCTCCTGAAAATAGGAGCCGGTGATTGTATTGCAGTCTGATGTGCCAGTGAGTCTGTTCTCAGATCGGAAATTCAAACGATATTGGCTTGGATCGCGTGGTGTGAACAGGAAGCCGCCCAATACTTTCATGTTTAGCAGTTGCCAATTCGTGTCTTCGAGATTGGTGTCTTTTTCTAGCGCAAGATTGAATTGGTTTGATGATAGAACGAGCATCAATAGAGAGCCTAAGGCTAGGCGTCGTGACAGTGTTTTTCTCATAATTCAGGCTTCCTGAAGAGTTTGTACTCTTGATGGTTTACGCTGTTGATGCTTTACATCCAGGCGGTGGCCATATTCTACTGAGCGTCTTGCTTCCCGCCAACCCCGCCACTGATTTTAATTTGCATATAACTAATTCAAGTTAGCATATCGCAGAACAGTACTAAGACTCGAGAGCCTGCGACGAATATGATCAGCGGTGTGCAAGATAGCTCGAAGATTGCAATTTCGGAGTACATGACCTCGAAAATGCCGATACCCTAGAGCGAATAAATGCTGACAAAGCTTACAACAAAGGAGAAGAGGTAGTAAGCCACTGCTGGAAATATGCAGTTGCTTGCCGCACTCATGCTAATAGCTGCCATTTGGAAATAGCAAGGACCGGGGGAAAACTACCAGAAAAATTTATATACGGCGGTCAACTGCACATAGGTGGTGATCAGAGTAATGAAGCTACGCTTTTTGAAATATAGAGCTAGGGGGGTAGCCACGACACTGCCTAGTAATAAGGCCAAGGCCAACGTGGAATGCAACTCGTTGGAGCTAAATAAGTAAAATTCTAGAATGGATAGAATTATTCATATGATAATGGCGTAGGTGGATGCCCTCATAGAGTACGATCACACTAATGTCTATTTTGCTTATATCTATATTGTTCATGTCGAAGATACGTGCAAAGATCTGCCATACACCGCCGCGCAAGAAATTCGAGAGAATACTATTGAGCTGAATCTAGAGCAAAGTTCAAAAAGTGACCGAATTCTTTCTGTCTCTGAGTATTGTGAATGTGGTGGCCGGTATTGGGTGTATAGTCAAGACCCAGAATAAGATAATTATCGCAAGCCCGGAGTCTGAAGCGACGGCGAAAATGAAAACGATATCTGTTTTGTTCTGAAGGAATACCGTGACAAGTAATATGACGCTGTAAACAAGGAATATCAGTCGCAGCCAAAGAAGTGCATTTTTCATAAGTTGGCCATTAACACCTCGACCTGTTCAAGCAAGCCCTCTCTGATTTTTTTTAAAACAGGACTTCGCGTAAGAGACCGTTTATTTTGAATTGCCAGAACGAGCAGTTATAGGTCTAGCTCTCGTCGCTTTCGATGCCGAGTTCTTGCCACATTTGATCAACTCGTGCCTTCACGTCATCGCTCATGGCGATAGTGTTGCCCCATTTACGAGTTGTTTCACCTTCCATTTTATTCGTTGCATCCATGCCCATTTTCGAGCCAAGACCAGATACGGGAGATGCAAAATCTAGGTAATCAATAGGTGTGTTGTCAATGAGTACCGTATCGCGAATAGGATCCATGCGGGTAGTTACTGCCCAGATCACATCATCCCAGCTTCGAATATTTACATCGTCGTCGACCACGATAACAAACTTGGTATACATGAACTGACGTAGGAATGACCACACACCCATCATCACTCGTTTGGGATGGCCGGGATACTGTTTCTTTATGCTAACTATTGCAAGTCGATAAGAGCAGCCTTCCGGAGGTAAATAAAAATCGACGATCTCTGGAAATTGTTTTTGTAGAAGCGGCACGAAGACTTCATTCAATGCGACGCCTAGCATCGCAGGCTCATCTGGCGGTCGGCCTGTATAGGTGCTGTGATAGATTGGATCTTTGCGATGGGTGATACACGTCACCGTGAACACGGGGAATTTTTCGACCTCGTTATAGTAGCCTGTATGGTCACCATATGGTCCCTCGTCGGCCATCTCGCCAGGTTCAATTACGCCCTCTAAGACGAATTCTGCACTGGCTGGCACTTGCAAATCATTGGTTCGCGATTTCACGACTTCGGTCTTTCTGCCGCGTAGTAAGCCAGCGAAGGCATATTCAGACAAGGTGTCGGGCACGGGAGTAACGGTCGCCAAAATAGTAGCTGGGTCGGTACCGATAGCGATGGATACTGGGAAAGATTCGCCCGGATGCGCCTGCTGCCACTCGAGAAAGTCGAGTGCGCCGCCACGATGCGAAAGCCAGCGCATAATAAGTTTATTGGGCCCTGCCAACTGCATACGGTAGATGCCGAGGTTCTGTCGCTCTTTATCAGGGCCTTTCGTGATAACTAGAGGCCACGTAACGAGAGGGCCGACATCTCCCGGCCAACATGTCTGGATGGGTAAGAAGTTCAGGTTAATGTCATCACCGTGTATTATTACTTCCTGACAAGGCGCGGACTTGCGAACTTTGGCGGGCATGTTAAGCACGCTCTTGTAACTTGGTAGTGTCTCCCAGAGGTGTTTCCAGCCCTTCGGTGGTTCGGGCTCTTTAAGGAAGGCTAATAATTTACCTACGTCTCTAAGGCCCTCCAAATCTTTCTGTCCCATGGCCAGCGCGATGCGCCGAGTGTTACCAAATAGATTAGTAAGCATCGGAATCTTCGAGCCTTTAGGGTTTTCAAAAAGCAGCGCAGGACCGTTGCTGCGCAGCGTACGATCGCTTATCTCGGTAACTTCTAGATAAGGATCGACTTCTGTTTGGATTCGCTTGAGCTCACCCTCTTCCTCAAGAAGTGCTATGAAGTCGCGCAAATCTCTAAATGACATGGCGGGCCGTTTACGTTGTTAATAGGTTAAGACACGGATTTGCTAGAACAGGTTACTTGCGTTTCATCGAATTGAAAAACTCTTCATTAGTCTTCGTTTCTTTCAGCTTGTCGATAATGAATTCGGTGGCTTGCACATCTTCCATCGAGGTGAGCAGCTTGCGTAGAATCCACATGCGTTGCAATTCTTCTTCGGAGGTTAGCAATTCTTCACGACGTGTGCCAGATTTGCGTACGTTGATGGCAGGGTAGACTCGCTTCTCTGCAATTTTCCGATCGAGATGCAATTCCATATTACCCGTGCCCTTAAATTCTTCGTAGATGACTTCGTCCATCTTCGAGCCGGTTTCGACCAGCGCAGTAGCGATAATAGTGAGGCTGCCGCCTTCTTCCAAATTTCTTGCCGCGCCGAAGAATCGCTTCGGGCGCTCCAGTGCATGGGCATCGACACCACCAGTTAATACTTTTCCGGAGGATGGGATGATTGTGTTGTAGGCTCTGGCAAGACGCGTAATCGAATCTAATAAGATGATCACGTCTTCTTTGTGCTCGACTAGACGCTTCGCCTTCTCAATCACCATCTCTGCCACTTGTACGTGCCGGGCAGGCGGTTCATCGAATGTGCTGGCTACAACTTCGCCGCGCACCGAGCGCTGCATTTCTGTTACTTCCTCCGGCCGTTCGTCGATTAGAAGAACGATGAGTCTGCATTCGGGATTATTCCTAGCAATGGACTGCGCCATGTTTTGCAGGATTAATGTCTTACCTGCCTTCGGTGGAGAAACAATGAGACCGCGCTGTCCTTTGCCAATGGGTGCCGCCAAGTCGATGACTCGGGCGCTAAGGTCTTCGGTGCTGCCATTGCCGGTCTCGAGAGTTAGTCTGTCGTCTGGGAATAGTGGAGTGAGGTTTTCGAAAAGGATCTTGTTCTTGGATTCTTCAGGGCTACTGAAGTTAATTTCGTGAATTTTCAGTAGTGCAAAATAGCGCTCGCCGTCTTTTGGCGGTCTAATTTTCCCTGCGACGGTGTCGCCGGTACGTAGATTAAAGCGTCTTATCTGACTAGGTGAAACATAGATATCATCCGGCCCTGCCAGATACGAAGAGTCCGCCGACCGCAGGAAGCCGAACCCATCCTGTAATATTTCCAAGACCCCGTCGCCACTAATATCTTCGCCGCTCTTCGCATGCTTCTTGAGTAACACGAAGATGATGTCTTGCTTGCGTGTTCTCGAAACATTGTCCAATCCCATTTCGTGGGCAGTAGCTAGAAGTTCAGCGATTGGCTTTTGCTTTAATTCGGTTAGGTTCATGTATTAGGATCTTCTTGTGAGTTTAGGAGTTCAGAGGTTTCTAGTTTTGGAGTGCTTGATTTATATCAGGTTTAGTAGGGCTGCCTAAATTATTATTGGCACGCACATCTAAGTGCCATAGATAAAGTAGTATTAGTTAGGGGTTTCGCTAAGGGTTTTTGGCTTAAGTTTTAAAAATTCATGTACGGCGGAGATTGTTGTTTTTAGCTGCTAACGACTGACCGTTCTAAATTCCATTAGCGATTAATGTCGGTTGCATCACTTGCGGTTTATATCGGTATTTAATGTGTTGACTGTAGTTCTTTGGCTATTTAAATGGGCAGCGCTGTTTTTTAACTTCAACTTTTCCGCAATATAGACCTACTTTTTCATTATGTCCACCTGTAAATACTAGTCGATGGTGAGAAGTGGGCTTTTAAATTCGTTTAATTTTGATTCTGGGTATCGGACTTACATCCGGCGAGTCACAATATAAAGTCAGGGATTTTAGTTTTTTTGGTAATCGGATCGACCAATACCATATTGAATTGAATCGACTTGGAGACATCCTGTGGCATCTCAAATTCTTAAGATGCCTCATTAAACGCAATTTAAATCACGCTGTCAATAAAAGCGGAAAGCTGTGATTTAGACAATGCCCCAACCTTGGTGCCGGCCACGTCGCCGTTGTTGAACACGATTAGGGTAGGAATACCTCTTACGCCGTATTTTGGAGCTGTTTCGATGTTGGCATCGACATCCATCTTGCATATCTTCAGTTTGCCGTCGTATTCGCCGGCTAGCTCTTCAAGTACTGGCGCTATCATCTTGCAGGGGCCACACCACTCCGCCCAGAAATCAACTAGAACGGGGCCTTCGGCTTGAAGTACGTCAGCTTCGAAACTGCTATCAGAAGTGTGAACGATATTGTCGCTCATAAGAGATTTCCTTGTATTAAGCTATTTGGGGATTCAGAGTCGTAAATAAGGAGTCTGTTAGACTAAAATATTCGATTACAGGCTCACATGGTGCCTATGATAAGGCCAAAAATTCAGGTTTCAAGTGGCGGGTTGATTTTCCTGTGAAATGTCCGTCAGATATTTCAGCTCTTTAGTATGCGGGCTGCAGTTTTCGCGAAATAGGTAAGAATCGCGTCTGCACCCGCGCGTTTTATGGCGATTAAGGATTCCATAGCTACTGCCTCTTCATCCAACCAGCCATTTTGTGCCGCAGCTATGTGCATAGAATACTCTCCGCTTACCTGATAGACGAAGGTTGGCGCGCCGAATTCGCGTTTCACTCGGCTTACGATGTCCAAATACGGCATACCCGGCTTCACCATAACCATATCGGCGCCCTCCGCAAGATCCATTGCCACTTCTTGCAGAGCCTCATCACTGTTAGCGATATCCATCTGATAGCTGTATTTGTTGCCTCCACCCAGATTGTCGCTTGAACCGACTGCGTCGCGGAACGGACCGTAGTAACTGGAGGCATACTTGGCCGAATAGGCGAGAATTCGAGTGTAGATTTGCTCATTTTCTTCGAGAATGCTGCGAATTGCAGCAACGCGGCCATCCATCATGTCCGAGGGGGCGACTATGTCGGCGCCGGCCAAGGAGTGTGATAGCGCCTGCTGTTTGAGTACTTCGACGGTCTCATCGTTGAGCACATAGCCGTCGGCATCGATGATGCCGTCTTGGCCATGAGTCGTGTAGGGGTCTAAGGCAACGTCGGTAATTACGCCGAGTTGGGGAAAACTTTCTTTTAACGCTCGAATAGCCTGCTGTACGAGGCCGTCGCTGTTATAGGCCTCTTTACCATCGAGACTCTTGGCTGAGTCACCTAAAGATGGGAATAGTGTGACCGCTGGAATACCTAGCTCTATAAGCTCGGCTGCTTCGACTAATAATTCATCTATGCTTAGCCTGAATATACTCGGCATAGATTCGATAGGTTGGCGCTGCTTGTTTCCTTTGACAATAAAAATCGGGAATATCAGATCATCTGTGCTCAATCGAGTCTCACGCATGAGGCGGCGGCTGAACTCGTCGCGGCGCATACGGCGCATGCGGCTTGAGGGGTATTTTCGACTGAAGTCAAAATTGGACACGATTAGATGAACCTTTGTAGTGTTATTGAAGCGCAGAGCTCTAAAAGAGAAGTAGTTTTTGCGTCGCTGACTAAGCGAAATTTTTCTCGCTAATGATGCGCAAACGGTTATAGCATACCGAACTGTGTTCGCAAATATTAGTTGGTAGAATTATATGCCAGAAACTGCTCTGCGTCCCTCAATGTCAAGTAATCCTCCTGTAAATGGAATTGAAGGCAAAATCTGTGAATAAGACAAAATTCATCGTAGTCGCCTTAATAGTGATAGCAGTGATCAGCTATGTCACTTTGGATTTAGGGCAGTATTTAACTCTTGAATACGCACAATCTCAACTCTCCAGCATTCAAGATTACAAGAATGAAAATTTTGTTCAAACAGCCCTCCTCTACTTCACGGGCTATGTGATCGCCACCTGTCTCTCGATTCCCGGTGCAATAATTATCACGCTGTTAGGTGGCGCTATATTTGGCGTGTTCTGGGGAACGTTGCTGGTGTCCTTCGCCAGTAGCATTGGCGCAACCCTAGCGTTTCTGGTATCTCGCGTGCTGCTCCGAGATTGGGTGCAGAGAAAATTCGGCGACTATCTGCTTCCCCTGAACAAAGGCATAGAGAAAGACGGCAGCTTTTATCTTTTCAGTATTCGTATGGTTCCACTGTTTCCCTTCTTCGTGGTGAATCTCTTGATGGGGCTGACTGCAATTCGCACAACCTCGTTCTATCTTGTGAGTCAGGCCGGGATGTTAATCGGGACCATCGTTTATGTGAATGCCGGCTCAGAGCTTTCGCAGATAACTTCCCTCTCGGGAATGGTGAGTGCGCCGGTTTTGTCATCTCTCGTGCTGCTAGGAGTGTTTCCTCTTATTACCAAATTGATCCTTAATGGTGTGCAGCGCAATAAGGCGCTAAAAAGATTCGACAAGCCGAAAAAATTTGACGCAAATGTTGTAGTGATCGGTGCGGGCTCGGCAGGACTTGTAGCATCGCTGATTACTGCAGGAGCGAAAGCGAAAGTGATTCTTATCGAGAAGCACAAAATGGGAGGAGACTGCTTAAACACAGGTTGCGTTCCCAGCAAAACGATTATTCGCAGTGGTCGCATTATGGCTTACATAAGACGTGCGAAAGAATTTGGAATCGAAGGAGCGCAGGGAAAGATAGATTTCTCTGCAGTAATGGCGCGTGTACAAGAAGTGATCAAAACTATTGAACCTCATGATTCTATAGAGCGCTTCACATCCTTGGGTGTCGAAGTTGAATTAGGCGATGCTGTTATCGAATCCCCGTATTCTGTAAAAGTGAACGGCAGAAAAATCACTACCCGCTCAATAATTCTTGCCACGGGTGCACAGCCATTCGTACCACCTATTCCTGGTCTGAATGAAATCAACCATCTCACCTCTGATTCCGTATGGTTGCTGGATGAGTTGCCGAAGAGGCTGCTAGTTGTGGGTGGTGGACCAATCGGTTGTGAATTGGCGCAGGCATTCAGTAATCTCGGCGCAGAAGTGACGCAGATGGATATGGCTGACCGCATCATGCCGCGTGAGGATGAAGAAGTGTCCAAGATAGTTTCGAAGGCTTTTAGAGAGCAGGGCATTGCGTTGCTCACCGGCCATAAACTATTGAAGTTTGGTGCCGGCGATAGTGGTGACTACATGGAAGCAGACAATAACGGAAAGACTGTTAGAGTCGAATTCGACAAGGTTTTGTTGGCGGTTGGTCGCAAGGCAAACGTGGAAGGTTTCGGCCTGGAAAATTTGGGCCTAGCGCTTACCAAGCAAGGCACAGTAGAGGTCAACGAATACTTGCAAACAACCCTGCCAAACATTTTCGCCTGCGGCGATGTAGCCGGTCCCTATCAGTTTACCCATATGGCATCGTTTCAAGCCTGGTTCGCCTCGCTGAATGCAATGTTGGGTGGGCTCTGGCGCTCGAAGACGAATTATAATGTTGTCCCTTGGGCTACGTTTACCGACCCGGAAGTTGCAAGAGTTGGGCTCAACGAGACGGAAGCTGTCGAGCGAAATATTGTCTATGAGCTCACTCGCTATGAAATGGAGCACCACGATCGCTCGTTAGCAGATGGAGAGGCTCATGGCTTCATCAAGATTCTCACCGTCCCAGGTAAGGATAAGATTCTAGGGGTGACCATAGTTGGGCATCACGCAAGCGAGGTGATTGGGGAGTTTGTTTTCGCCATGACCCACGGAATGGGTTTGAAGAAAATTTCGGCAGTGACACATATCTATCCAACTCTATTGGAGGCGAACAAATTTGCGGCTAACGCTTGGCGCAGTGAGCGCCTACCGGTAAAGTATTTTCCTTATCTCGAGAAGTTTTTTGCCTGGCGCCGCGGTTAGTTAGTGCGTCTCTGCTTGCTGACGGAATGCTGTATATAGGCAGACTGTAAATAAACCAGCGAATGCGATGATAGACATCTCGGCGATCGAGAAAATGCCAAGAAATCGGAACTGAACTTCCGCACAGTTGCCGTCGCCTACTAGTAGGAAATCTAGCAGCTGCATGAACGGAAAGTTGTCGCGGATATAAGTAAAGCCAGGGCCACAGGCGGGTACTAAGTCTTCAGGGAGGTGTTGCAACCAAATTTGCCTCCCAGCAAAATAACTTCCGAAGATGCACATCGCAGCAGCTGCGAAGGCATAGATTTTTTGTCCATCAGCAGTGGGATTGTGAATCGCAGATGCCAGACAGACCAGGCCACAGAGAATAAAGAAGACGCGCTGAGTGATGCACAGGCCGCAGGGAGAAAATAGCATCACGTGTTCCAGATATAAAGCGATACCGATAGTGGTTACCGTGGCCAGGAAAACACCTATATTGATCATTTTATTGTTGGGTATTGCCAAGGCCATCGACTGCTCCTAATATTCCATCTTTATCTGTTCTATCTGCAATGTGATTTGGGCTTTGTGAGCCCTTACTCAGTGCGCAGCGGCTTAGCATATTGGTTTTGCGACAAGAACCGCTATGCGTCGTTCCAATTCTTCAAGTATTCGTCGAAATCCACTGTGTCCAAGCTCTCTATGTTCGTCTGATCTTTGAGTGATTGTGCTGCTGTTTCGGTCATCATCTTGACGGTGGCCTCGCTCATGCCATTGTTCTGTAGATCGTCACGATGCTTACGTGATTGCTGCATGGAGAATTCGAAAAAGGATATATCGCCTTCCTTCATATCTTTCAGAATTCTGCCTGAGGGAGTTAGCTCCGGGTCGGCTATCTTAGCGGATTGTGCGGTCACGCTGTTGGAATAATTCCTGCTGCCATGAATGTGATCTAACAATGAAGCGGCATTATCGACTTCTGCCAAAATCTCATTACCCCAATCATGCATTTTCTTTGGCTTTGATCCTAGGTTGAGAGAGAGCTCCGGGTCGCGACCGTGATCAACTATCTTGGCAAGATTGCCCGCCACCTCGAAGAATTCCTGTTTATGACACTCAGGGCTCTCACTTAATAGACAGTGCAGCAGGAAACTATCAAGGAAGTGAATCTGCTCCGAATCGATTCCGAAGGGGAGATAGGGATTCAGGTCTAGTGCTCTAACTTCGATATATTCGATACCGTCTTGGGTGAGGGCTTCCGAAGGTCGCTGACCACTCTTAACCACGCGTTTCGGTCTGATGGTGCTGTAGAATTCGTTCTCGAGTTGCAGCAGGTTCGTGTTGAGTTGCTGATACTCGCCATCGACGCTCTGACCCATGGCCTCGTATTCGGGATAGGGCGTATCCATAGCCTCGCGCAGACAATCCACGTAGGAATCTAGCTCGTTGTAGCAAACAAATAGTGACTTCTGTGCCTCGCTCTTATACCCCAAATTGCCCATTCTTAAGCAGGTCGCATCCGGCATATACAAGGTGTAGTTATCGAGCTGCTCAAGACCGTGCTCACGACCTGTAGCAAAGCACTTACAGGCTGCCGGTGAGGCGCCAAATAGATAGATAAGCAACCAAGAATAACGGTGAAAATTTCGTATGAGGTGTAGATATCTTGCTGTCTTGAAATCTTTTAGGTCGCCTTTAAATCCGCAGCTGTCTGCGTAGGGTTGCCAAAACGACTCGGGCATCGAAAAGTTGTAGTGAATGCCCGAAATAATCTGCATTAATCGGCCATACCGATTGCTCAGCCCATGGCGATAGAGAGTTTTTAGTTTGCCGACATTCGAGGAGCCGTATTGTGCGATTGGGATGTCTTCCGCAGCGCCTAGCGGGCAAGGCATACTCGCCACCCACAACATCTCGTCATTTTCGAGATTCTGCACAGTAAACCGATGTATGTCTTCCATCGTCTTCATGCATTCATCAATGTCGCTACAAACGGGTGTGATGAATTCGAGCAGAGATTCACTGAAGTCGGTAGTAATAAAGGGGTTAGTTAAGCTAGAGCCCAGTGCCTGAGGATGGCTTGAGAGTGAAATATGCCCATCGGCAGATACCCGCAGACTCTCCTTCTCGATTCCTCGATAAATCTCTCCCCATGCCGCGTCAAATTCGGAAAGCTTGTAGCGTTGCAGGCACTCATTGAATTCTTTGCTCAAGGTATCTCCTGGAAGGCCTTTGATACAAGTTGCTATGCGCCGCAGTGGCTTGATAATGCGTTAGCCCGGACTTGAGCGATGACTCATTTCAGGTGAGGGGCATTATGACAAATATCACTAGTCAGTGCTAACGGGACTTTTTAGTGGAAATAAGGAGTTGAAAACGGTCGTAACGTCGCCTGCTAGCATCCTAGCCAGGATGAGATGAGTAATCCTATCAGTTTCAGGGCGCAAAATTATTCAACGGTACTCCTAGCCCTGCTTAAAACGATGGATGAGGCGTCGATTTTTCTTGTTTGGCTTGCCAGCTGCGGGTCCAAGGCTGGGCTGGGCCTTGCGCTGTGCTCTCCGTTCTAGGCGGATTTCAATACTTTCTTTGGTTTCTTCGTATAGTAGCTGAGCCTCGGGAGCACCGCGGCGGTGGTCCGATAGCGCCTTGATGGTCACGGTCTTCTCGTCAAAGCCCTGACGTAGCCGAATCTCCATGCCAATTTCCACTTCCTTGCCAGGTTTGCAGCGACCACCCTCGCAGTAAACCTTGCCGCCATCTATCGCTTGTTTGGCCACGGAACGAGTTTTATAGAAGCGTGCCGCCCAGAGCCACTTGTCTAGACGGAGTCGGTGTAGATCGCTACTTTTCTCTGAGGCTGTGCTCTTTGCCATTATTGACTTAATTCCAAGTTACACCAGGGCGCTACCGTTTGATTGGGGTGGCATGATCTGAGAGAAGTCATCAATCTGCAAAAATTCACCCATCAATACTACAGGCTTTTTACTATCTGGTTTTTTGATCCCGAATAGATGCTTGATGCCCTCGCGCCGCGCCTGCCTGAGTACAGGCAAGGAATCATCGAACAATACGGTACGTTCGGGATTATATTTTTCCAAGCTCTGAAGAGATTCCCAAAAACCGTGATTCTCTTTTGCTAATTTAAGTGTGTGTGAGCTTAGGCATTGATCAAAGTAATGCGAGATGCCCGTTTGTTCCATCTTTATCTGCAGGCTCGAAGGGTGTGCGTTCGTGACCAGTAAAACCCGCTTTTCGCTAAGCTTTAATTTTTGCAAAAGCTCTTCGACATTTGGCCGTACACTTATTTTGTGTTTAATGCTGGTCTTCAGTCCTGCTACATCCAGTTCCAATTCTTGCTTCCAGTAATCGAGGCAATACCAATCTAGGGTGCCTCTGACTTCGGCAGTTTTGCAACGAATGATTTCGAGCGCAGCAGCCTGACTCAGACCATGCTTTTCGCCATAGCACGTTGGAATTAGCTGCTGCCAAAAATAGTTGTCGAAGTGTAGGTCCAGTAGAGTGCCGTCCATGTCGAACATGATGGTGTCGATGTCTGACCAAGGTGGCATTGTTATCTCCTGGAAATAAGCCTTGGCAAGAACTGGCGGCTCATGCAACATGATACTCCTGAAATACGAAGCAGTGGTAGCACAGCGCTGCTGCAGCTTATTATTAGTGTTAATTTTTCTGACAGGATGTGTTCATAGATGATCGATCTGCAACTACTCAAAACTGTGAATGAGATAGCGATAGCGGCCGGCAATGAAATTCTTGACGTCTACAATTCCGATCAGGCAATCGAAGTCAGTATGAAGTTGGATGATTCGCCGCTTACCGATGCCGATCGGCGTGCCCACAATTTGATAGTCGATCGGTTAAGTAACCTAACACCTGATATTCCACTCTTGTCGGAAGAGTCTGACGCAATCGACTATGGTTTAAGAAAATCTTGGCAACGTTACTGGTTAATCGATCCCTTGGACGGCACTAAGGAATTTATTAATCGCAATGGTGAATTCACGGTTAATATTGCACTGATAGAGAATGGCGAATCTGTGGCGGGGGTAGTACATGTTCCGATCACTGGCATTAGTTACTTCGGCGGCATCGGTCTCAAAGCCTGGAAGCAGAACTCGAATCACTCGGATGGCGAAGTGAAACCGATTTCCAGTCGACCCATGGATGAAAGCTCAGGTGTTCGTATCGTCGCCAGTCGTCGTCACTTAGGCGAGCAATTGGATGCGCTTATTGGGAAGATCGAGAATCATTTCGGAAAAGCGGCACTATTGAACATGGGCAGTTCGCTAAAAATGTGCCTATTAGCCGAGGGTAGTGCTGACATCTATCCCCGAATGGCCCCTACCTGCGAATGGGATACCGCAGCCGCTCACGGCATTCTCTGTGCAGCCGGCGGCGAAATCGTAGATCTGCAGTTCCGACCGTTAAGATACAATTCCAAGCCAGAGTTGCTGAACCCCTTTTTTATAGCCCTAGCTGACCGAGCCTATCCCTGGCAGCAGTTGCTGGACAACCAATAATAAAAGTATTAGCTTCAGACTTAGACCCAGCATTGACGCCCATTCTAAATGCTAGAACTTTAAACTCTTCTACTACCCCACAGACGGATGAATCCTATGAGATTAACCATGCGCCTATTCTTTCTTTCACTCATTCTGATGCTTGCTGCCTGTAATGATCAAGAACTCACTCAGCAATCAATTGCAGAGACTGCAAACGGTGAAGTTACCGAAGTTCAAAGCGATACTCTGACCACAGAGACTGTGCGCCTAAACGACTGGCTCGATGAACAATATGCCGAACAGCTTGAATTCAGCCCCCAGACCAAGACGCGCTTGGGTGATAAATCCGATTACGACAGTTTGAATGACTACAGCGTCGCCGGTTTCGAAGAACAGCTTGCATGGCGCAGGCAAAGCGTCGACGCCATGCGGGTAGGTTTCGATTACGGACTTCTTAACGAGGACGGCAAATTATCTTATGACATGTGGAGCTATTCCTTAGATCGCGCCGAAGCGGCTGTTCCTTTCAGACAACATGGCTATATTTTTGGGCGCGGAGGTCCACATGCTTCGTTGCCGAATTTCCTAATTAACTATCATCGCATCGATGATGCATCAGATATAGAAGCTTATTTGTCTCGATTGGGAGAGCTCGATCGAGTTTTTGGCGAGTTGCTCGACCGTGCACGCTCTGCATCAAACGCTGGTATTCGACAGCCGGCATTCGCCTATGACTTCGCGATTGCTGAAATAGATAGAGTTACCTCTGGCATTCCTTTTAATACGAATGACAGCTCGCCGAATTCACCAATTTGGACTGATATACAAGGTAAGATTGAGGCGTTAGTTGAAACTGATTTGATTAGTAGCGATCAGGCTCAAGAATATATAGCTCAGGCACAGGAGGTTTTAGCGGGCGAAGTGATGTCTTCCTATAAGGAAATACTCGCTTGGTTGGAACAAGACAAAGTGTTTGCATCCGAAGTGTCGCAGGGAGTGTGGGCGCTTCCCGATGGAGAAAATTACTATAACTATCGCCTCGCGCAAATGACTACGCTTGCATTCACCGCAGATGAAATTCATAAAATTGGTTTGGCGGAAGTTGCGCGCTTACATGGATCTATGGAAGAGATAAAGAACGCTGTAGACTTTGAAGGGTCTCTTCAAGATTTCTTTGTTTTCATGCGAGAAGATGACCGTTTTTACTTTCCTAACACCGATGAGGGACGTGAGGATTATCTCGACCTGAACAATGAATATCTCGATTCGATCACGTTGAAGTTGCCCCAATTTTTTGGTCGACTGCCGAAGGCGCAGTTGGAGGTCCGGCGCGTCGAATCGTTTAGAGAGCAAGCTGGTGCCGCGCAGCATTACGCATCCGGTACGCCCGACGGTTCCAGACCGGGGGTTTTCTATTCGCATATGTCCGATATGACGACACTGCCCATATTTCAGCTCGAAGATGTGGCTTATCACGAGGGTAATCCTGGGCATCATATGCAGATATCGATTCAACAAGAGCTAACTGACTTGCCTAGGTTTCGGACCCAGTATCGCACCACGGCATATACAGAAGGCTGGGGACTGTATGCGGAATGGCTCGCTAAAGAGATGGGAGCATTTGAAGACCCCTATTCGGATTTTGGCCGATTAAGCGGTGAGCTCTGGAGAGCGATTCGTTTAGTTGTCGATACTGGCATTCATTCTAAGCAGTGGAATGAAGAGCGTGCTGTGCAATATTTTATTAATAACTCCGCGCAGGCGGAGGGGGCGATACGCTCTGAGATTCAACGTTATATAACTGGGCCAGGACAGGCTACAGCGTATAAGATTGGCATGATGAAATTTCAGGAACTCCGGGGGAATGCCGAGTCGGCGCTAGAAAACAATTTTGATATCAGAGCATTCCACGATGCAGTGCTTGGTGCAGGCGCTCTGCCAATGCCTATGCTGGAATCGAGGGTAAGTAGCTGGGTCGAAGAAGCTCAATTAAGCCTAAAATAATTATAAGAGAGTTGAGAATAAGAATGACTAAAAGACTGTGGATGAGACTTTCTCTTGTCAGCTTATTGTTCTGTCAGATTCATTTCAGCAACGCGCAAGAGGTTGTGTCAGCGGAATCGGTGGGCATGTCTTCCTCAGCATTACTTAATGCTACTGCCCGTCTGCAGCAGCATATCGACGATGGAGAGTTAGCAGGTGTAGTTGCGGCAGTCGCCAGAGATGGCAAGCTAGTCTATTTTGAATCACTCGGCAAGCTCAGTCTTGAAAGTGGGAAGTCGATGCAAAACGATGCGTTATTTCGAATCTATTCGATGACGCGTCAAGTCACTAGCGCTGCCGTTCTCAAATTGTATGAGGATGGTAAGTTTCAATTAGATGATCCTATAAAGATGTACTTGCCAGAGTTTGAGAGCCAGCGAGTATTACTGGATTCGTCTAGTATAGATATCACACAAACTAAGGAGCGCACTGGTGACATCACGGTCGCGAATCTTCTTACTCACACGTCGGGCTTGGGTAGCCGTAGTTCCGAATTATACAAAGAGAACAATGTAAGAGATAAAAATATCACATTGGATCAGATGACGTCTAACGTAGCACGCATACCCTTGTTTCAAGACCCAGGGGCACAATTTCGTTATGGGATCCATGCGACCATATTAGGAAAGTTAATAGAAGTCTGGTCGGAACAGCCATTTGAAGAATACTTGCAAGAGAATATTCTCAACCCGCTAGAGATGAGCAGCACAATGTTCTGGGCCGAAGGAGGCGATGCCAGTCGGTTGGCGGAGCTTTATCGGCCCAATAATGGACGATTGGATCCCTATAAAATAGAATCCGTGTCGTGGACATCGCGGCCGACATTGATCGAAGGTGGCGTAGGCCTCTTATCTAGTGTCTCAGACTTTCTAAATTTTTCGCAGATGGTTTTAGATAATGGAAAATTCAAAGGTAGGCCGGTTCTCAGTGAAAAGACTGCCGCGTTGATGTATGCGAACGCCGTTCCCGATCAAGCCATGCCCATTGGCAGTCGAGGTTACTGGCTAGGTTCAGGCTGGACCTTAGGTGGCTTCAACTTGGTTATGAATCCAGCAGAATATAATTTTCCTGTTTCCGAGGGAACTATCTGGTGGGATGGTTCTGCGGCTACGCGCTTTTTCATAGACTCGATAGAATCTACAGTAATCGTTATTATGGCTCAAGTTTCGCCGTCTAGCGGCGGAGGCTTCCGGGAAATATTTAGCGAGATGATCGATAAGGCGATTATAGAACGTAGATAGTGAGGCTCTAGCCAACCTTAGTTTTTTGTATCATCATTGCCTCTAATTTAATCAATCTTTATCTGTGTTTTCTTCAAAGGAACATAGAACGCAATTGTAGACGATATCGAATAAAATTCTCAACTCTTCGACATTCAGTTTATTAAGCTGAAAACTTGAGCTATATAAATGACATCATTCTCCGGACATCTTGAAGAAGCAAATACCGAACTAGCCGAATTGAAACTGCAGGTGATGACTGCTTGTTCTTATATAAAGGGGGAATGTTCCAGAGATGGAAACTATGATGGGAATCTATTAGATGACTGGCAGCTTTCCAGCTACGAATTAGCATTCTGCATGGCAGAGCTTTCTGCCGCAGCGGCCTTTATTGATTACGCGCAGAAATCAACTACACAAAAATTCACACAGCAGCTTGCGCTGAGCTTTTGTGCAGAGACTTTTCAAGCAGTTCTAAACCGCCTAGTCGCTAGGGCAACAGACATCGGTCTAGATAGAGCAAAGCTATTGGACATTCATGTGAGTGCTACTTATAGGGTGCTGCTAGACACTTATGCGAGTTCAGAATTTCTGTCGAACCTTGGCAGTGAAATAGCTGGAAACGATATTCAGCGCCTGCCTTCAATGCTGAGTGAAGAAAAGGAACTCGTACGGGAAACATTTTACCGTTTTACCAATGAAGTGGTGATGCCGCTTGCTGAACAAGTCCATCGCTTTGATGAAGATATCCCTGACGAGATTCTCCAAGGCGCAGCAGAACTGGGTTGTTTCGGTACTTGTATACCGGAACGATTCGGTGGACTCCAGCCAGATGATTGCGCGGATAGCCTTAGCATGATCGTTGTGACAGAAGAACTATCCCGAGGCTCCCTCGGCGCAGCAGGTAGTTTGATAACGAGGCCGGAAATCGCAGCACGTGCGCTGCTTAGTGGTGGAACCGAGCAGCAGCAACAGAAATGGCTTCCTCTGCTTGCGTCAGGGGAAACGCTCTGTGCGATTTCTATCACCGAGCCTAATGCCGGCTCTGATGTCGCTGCGGTTTCTCTTAAAGCAACGCCAGTCGAGAACGGATGGCTGCTTAACGGCAGCAAGACATGGTGCACCTTTGCAGGGAAGTCTGAATTGCTTGTCGTATTGGCGCGCAGTAACAAGGACTCTTCGCTAGGTTATAAAGGACTTAGTTTGTTTCTGGTAGAAAAACCGTCCTTCAGTGGTCATGATTTCAATCATATGCAGTCAGGTGGCGGTTCCTTAACTGGGAAGGCTATTGCAACCATCGGCTATCGTGGCATGCATTCCTATGATTTATTTTTCGAAGACTTTCTCGTTCCTGCGGAAAATCTCGTTGGCGAGGAAGCGGGCGAAGGGAAGGGGTTTTACTTCACCATGGCGGGCTTCGCCGGTGGAAGAATTCAGACAGCTGCTCGTGCGACCGGTTTGATGCAGGCTGCATTTGAGCGTGCGCTCTCCTATGCAAAAGACAGGAAAGTATTCGGCAGCATAATCGCAGATTATCAACTCACACAGATTAAATTGGCTAGGCTGCTGGCGACACTTACAGCAGCGCGGCAATTTAGCTATGCAGTAGCGGAATTAATGGATGATGGTGTCGGTCAGATGGAGGCTAGCCTTGTGAAATTGTTTAGTTGTCGTGCTGCTGAGATGCTATGCCGTGAAGCGTTGCAAATTCATGGGGGCATGGGCTATGCAGAGGAGTCGGCGGTAAGTCGCCTTTTTTTGGACGCGCGGGTGCTCTCTATATTTGAGGGAGCGGAAGAGGTTCTGGCAATAAAAGTTGTTGCTCGAGAATTAATCGAAAAATCGATGTGAGACTCTTGGTCAAAATTAATTTCAGTCGACTCATAAGATCAATAGGGAACTGATATTTAGTCGAATATACTAGACGATAATAATCCCAAATAAAATCAACTCGAAAAAATTGTGGAGTAAACTTGCAAGCCTTACTAAGTGGAATGCGTATAGTTGAAGGGAGTGCTTTCATAGCAGCACCCTCTGGCGGTATGACTTTGGCACAACTTGGAGCGGACGTTATTCGCTTTGATCAGATCGGGGGCGGCATCGACTATCGTCGCTGGCCAGTCACTGACAAAGGCAAGAGCCTTTACTGGCACAGCTTAAACAAAGGTAAGCGCTCCTTCGCCGTTGATTTCCGCAAACCTGAGGGAAAGGAGCTTGTCACGCGACTCATCTGTGCTGATGGTGAAGATGCAGGTATTTTTCTTACAAATTTCCCCGCCAAGGGTTGGCTTTCTGACACTGTACTGCGTGCAAGACGTCAGGATCTCATTTATCTCAATCTAACTGGCGATCGCCATGGTGGAAGTGCACTGGATTACACTGTTAACAGTAAAGTGGGGTTGCCGTTTCTTAGTGGAGATGGCGAGAGCCCGGTTAATAATCCGTTTCCAGCCTGGGATGTTATAGCGGGTCAACACATCGCTTTAGGCTTGCTTGCAGCCGAACGGCACAGAAGAATTAATGGCCAAGGGCAATTTATACGACTTGCGCTAGCCGACGTCGCTCTGGCGACTATGGGGCATCTTGGATATCTAGCTGAAGCAGAAGTAAATAAGGAGGCCCGTAAGCCTGTTGGCAATCATGTATTCGGTAGCTTCGGCCATGACTTTACGTGTAAGGATGGTAAGCGCGTAATGATAGTTGGAGTCAGTTCAAATCAGTGGAAAGCAATATTGCGAGTCACGGAGACCCAGATACAGGTAACAGAGCTGGAAGCGAGTCTAGATCTCAACTTTAGCAATGAGGGCGATCGTTTCAAGGCGCGCGAAAAATTGAAGGGACTCTTCCAGCCTTGGTTCGGCCAACGAGATTCGTCCACTGTGCACGAAGAACTCGATCAGGCTTCTGTATGCTGGGGACCATATCAAACGATACAGCAACTTGTTCAGACCGATAGTGATTGCAGCGTCGACAATCCGTTGTTCGAAAAAGTAGAGCAGCCGGGTATCGGAGAGTATCTAATGCCATCAAACCCACTAAATTTTGAAGGTCTCGGAAACATTTCAGTGACACCTGCACCCATACTCGGTCAGCATACCGATGAAATACTAGAGCTTACACTCGGTCTTTCGGGGAGTGAGATTGGTAAGCTACATGATAGCGGTGTCGTAGCTGGTCCAAGCGCTTAGAGTAAACTTGTTTAGGTAGTCCAGCCACCCGCCAAAGGAATTATCTGTCCTACCATGTGTCTGCAGTCTTCACGCGAAAGGTAGGCAGCAAGTTGTGCAGTTTCGCTTGCCGCACCTATTTTGTTAGTAGGGACGTTACGTTTTACGTGCTCTAGAAATTTTTCATTCTCGATAATATCATCTGGATAGTAAGTATTATTGTTGATGTAATTCTGCGCGATCGCATTTACCTGAATATTGCTTCGTGCCAACTCTAGCCCAACCGCTTTGATGAAACCGTTCTGTGCACCACGTGCTGCACAATAGGCTGCATTATTTGGGATGCCGCGCAGCGGCGCGGCACTCGTTACCGCGATAATTTTCCCGGACTTTCTCTTTAACATCTGCGGCGTGACCGCACGCACAAGATACATTAGCGGATGAACTAGCGAATCGAATAATAGATTCCAATTTTCATTGTCGATGTCCTGCACCGGTCCCGTCATCGATGGCTCGGCAAGATTAGCAACGAGGATATCGATGTCACCCGCGTTGGCCACTAGTTCGTTGACGTCCTGCTCGTTGTGCATCAATGATGGACCGACGATCACTTTGATACCAAGCTCTTCAAACTTCTCTCTGATCGCCTTGCCCATATATCTATCGCAGCAAGTTACTAGCGCAGTTCTAGTAGACATTATCCGGCCTCATTCTGATTTGAATTCATTTCTATTAGGTGTAACACAAACTTCTCTAAGGTCTCATAGGGTTGGCAACCAACAACAACTAGGTCATTGCCATAAAACGTCGGCACACCCTTGACACCAGCCTCACGAGATCGCTGCCAGTCTTTATCGACGGCTTCCTTATATCCGCGCTCAATGATTATGCGTCGTGCCTCATGCCCATCCAAACCCACAGCCTCGGCAATCCCAACTAACTCTTCGACATCGCCTATATTCTTGTTGTCCGCAAAGTAGGCCCGATACAGCGCATCATGTATCGCTTCGCCACCAGGTTTGCTGTCCGCCCACTTGCCAAGTTCCTGTGCGTGTCGACTATTAAAAGTATGTGTGCGTTCGCCGTATTCTAGCCCAGCTTCAGCCATTAGTGCTTTCATTCGCTCGCGCATAGGAGTGAGATCACGGCCGGCAAACAACTCCGCCAGTGATTTTCCTTCCGGAGGCGTTTCAGGGTGCAGTGGGAAATGAATCCAGCGGATCGTGACAGGGTAATTCTGCTTTAGCCTTTCAATACTCACGGTACTGAGATAACACCAGGGTCAGACGTAGTCAGTGAATACATCTAGGACAAGCTTACTCATAGTTTCTCTCTTCTAATCTAGATCAGTATTTGCGTGAATCTGACCCCTAAAATAATATAATATCGCGGCAATATGTCGCATACACTGCCCTATGGGCCGCTATATGTTGCGAATCAATGGGGTATACTCTGTACCAGTTTTAGGTCTTGCTTTTCTATTCTATGACGGCTGAATAGTAGAGAAAACATTTAATGTTAGAAGCACAAATTTTTACAAATAAAACAGATAAATCAGTAAGTTAAAGAGGTTTAATTTTATGCGGAAATTATTCACATCGGTTGCAGTTGCAGCCTTACTACTCGTACCACAGCTAAATTTGATGGCCCAAAGCGACGAGGCTCTAGCTGTCATGGTCCCAGGCGGCGGAACCTATAGCCGGCCAATCACCACCGATTCGGCAGAAGCCCAGGCATTTTTTGATCAGGGCATCAGAATGGCATGGAGCTTCTACTTCCCAGAGTCAATCGCTTCCTATCAGGAAGCGGCACGTCTGGACCCAGATAGCCCCATGCCTCACTTCGGCCTAGCTCACGCAGCTGGTCCGAATCCAAACAGCCGTTATCAGAGCCTCCCTGACGATCCAAATGGCGCCGGCCTTGCAGCGATCCGCCGCGCACTTGCTCTGGCTAATAATGGCAGCGAGCGCGAGCGCGACATGATTAATGCGCTTTTCGTTCTCTATAACAAGGATGCTATTCCCGATACGGTAGAAAGAGACTTCGCTTTCGTTGATGCCATGCGCAGCTTGCATGACAAGTATCCAGACGATGCTGACATCGCCACAATTTTCGGCGAGTCTTATATGAATACGACACGCTGGGATTATTGGGACGAGAACGGCCTTGCGAAAGGTGGTACAGCGGAGGCGCAAGCGGCCCTTGAATCTGCAATGCGCTCTGAGCATGATCACCCAGGAGCTAACCACCTTTATATCCACCTGATGGAAGCATCCTCCCAACCTGAGCTTGCCATGCCGGCAGCACAGAAACTTGAAGGTACCGTGCCAATCTCAGGGCATATGGTGCATATGCCAGGGCACATCTATCTTCGTGTCGGCGAGTATGAGAAAGCGATCGATATCAATGAAAGGTCGCAGATTGTAGATCTGCAGTTCGCTGAAATTTGGGGAGACACAAATTTCCCAAATATTGGTACTTATGGCCTATCACATAAAGCCCATGCGCCACACGCACTAGACTTCGTAAGGTATGCCAATATGCTACAAGGCAATTATGCTGAGTCATCGGCTGCAGCGCAGCGTGGTGCCGACGGTGTTGGTGATGCCGCTGCAGCGGTTAGAAGAGGAGAGAAGCGAGTCGCACACTCCTGGGTTGTTGATAAGGTGTTTGGTAAATACGATAAACTTCATAACGCAGAGCAAAGTCATAGTGGTACGCCATACCTAGATGGTATGTGGAGCTATGTTAAAGGCAGTGCGCATGTTGCGAAGGGTCATATGGAACTAGCTGAAAATGAACTAGCGAATGTTCAGGCGCAGATGAAAGCAGATGGTGTTGACGACACTGGTGTTGGACCAACTCCAGCATCTCACGTTCTTAATCTTGCCAGCCACGCGCTACATGGTGAAATCGAAGAAGCTAAAGGTAATCTCGATGCTGCTATCGTTCATTATAATGTCGCAATTCAATTACAAGACACGCTTAACTATACTGAGCCGCCAGATTGGTCTCAATCCATGCGTCTTTATCTAGGTGCAGTACTTTTAGATGCTGGCCGTGCAGCAGAAGCAGAAGAAGTATATCGAAAAGATCTAATTTCGAATCAACAAAATGGTTGGAGTACGTTCGGTCTTTTTCAGGCTTTGGAAGCTCAGGGTAAGATTCAAGAGGCGATCATAGTCGAAAGGCAATTTCAGTCTTTCTTTCGCAATGCAGATGTTGAGGTCACACGCTCACGTTTCTAGTCGTAATGGTTGCTAGGCAGTATCGAAGTAGTTTTTAGAATTTTCGGATATGCCAAAGTCACTGAAGCTATATAAAAGCCAAGAGATTTCAAAGCCTCTTGGCTTTTTTCATTCTTACTGTAAATAGTAGAAAAATTTAAAAAATAAGGGGAACACCCATGCTTTTTTTATGCGATTCTCGTCGCGCTAAAATATCAGCCCTTGGATTTATTCTCACAGTATTTGCTTGCAGTGCCTTTGCGCAGGATCACTTCAATGCAAAGGGGTCGGAACCAAGTAGCTTTACTTCGCAGCTACAGAGTGAACTTCGTAATAGTCTACCCTTTGAAGATCAGCGTGACTTCGAGGAATCTCAGCGCGGTTTCATAGCGGAGCCAGGCTCGAGACAAATCCTTGCCGAAAACGGTCGAGTCGTTTGGGATATGACGCGCTATGACTTTCTTCTTGAAGAATTGGACTTTGATAGCATTCATCCATCGTTGCAGCGACAAGCAACTCTGAATATGAATTTTGGCCTCTATGAGGTGGTTCCCGATTTTATTTATCAGGTGCGTGGATTTGATCTAGCTAATATGACTATAGTTAGAGGCGATTCGGGTTGGATTTTATTTGATGTGCTACTTACCTCGCAGACAGCAGCGGCAGCGCTGCGTCTTGCGAACGAAAAACTAGGCGAACTGCCAGTGCGGGCAGTCGTCTACTCTCATTCGCATATCGATCATTTCGGCGGTGTTCGCGGAGTGATCAGCGAGCAGGACGTGCAGTCGGGCGCGGTGCAAGTCATTTCGCCATCGGGATTTATGGAAGAGGCGATCGCCGAGAATGTGTATGCAGGCAATGCAATGTCACGGCGTGCAGGCTTGCAGTATGGGCGCGGTATTCCTTCCGGGCCCTTTGGTCAAGTTGACTCTGCAATTGGCAAAGCGCTGGCAGCAGGAACAACGGGACTGATTGCGCCCACTTTGATTATCGAAGATAGCTATGAAGAACACACTATTGATGGTGTGCGCATGGTTTTTCAGAATACACCTGGCACCGAGGCTCCGGCAGAGATGAATACTTGGTTTCCAGATCAAAAAGTTTTCTGGGCTGCGGAAAATATTACGGCCACGATACACAATGTCTATACCCTGCGAGGAGCATTGGTGAGAGATGCGCTGCAATGGTCAAAGCAGATCAATGAGGCGTTGTATCGATTTGGTCAGGATGCCGAGGTCTTGGTTTCTTCTCACAACTGGCCACGTTGGGGGAATGAACGGATCCAGCAGGTTATGCGCACACAGCGTGATGCGTATGCGAATTTAAACAATCAGGTTTTGAATCTGGCTAACCAGGGTGTGACGATCAACGAGATTCATAACGAGTACAAGGTACCAGCTAGTCTCGCACAGCAGTGGAGTGCGCGACAGTATCATGGCTCCGAGTCTCATAATTCTCGTGCTGTGTTGAATCGTTATCTTGGTTACTGGGATGGCAACCCTGCAACACTTGTTCCTCTCTCACCTGCAGACTCTGCACCTCTGTACGTGGAGATGATGGGGGGCGCTAAAGAAATTATTTTTCGAGGGCAGGCCTTGCATGATGAAGGGGAGTATCGCTTGGCCATGGAAATTCTTAACAAGCTAGTTTATGCACAGCCAGACAATAGCGAAGCCAAAGACTTGCTTGCCTCCGTCTTCGAGCAACTCGGCTATCAGTATGAGAGCGCGAGTATGCGTAACGTCTTTCTCTCTTCGGCGCAGGAGCTCAGAAACGGCGCCCTGGCTGTGGCAGCTCCCCGCGGCACGACCCCTAGCCTAGCTAGAGCTATGACCACTACTCAATGGTGGGATGCGGTCGCGACCAGGGTCGATAGCGGTCTCGCTGATGGAACGGATTTTACGATCAACTTTAGCTCGCCGGATACGCAGCAAAATTTTGTCGTGGAAATGAGTGGCGGCACGCTTACCAATATTGAAGGCTATTTGTCTGACGACGCTGACGTAACCATAACCATGAATCGGAGTGACCTTGAGACGGTTATCATGGGGCAGGAGACACTCGCATCACAGTTGCAGGCGGGGGTAGGAATGGTGACAGGTAATCAGGCAGTTCTACTTCAGCTCTCATCCGTGCTGGTTACATTCAATTCAAGTTTCGAAGTTATGCCAGGAACGGGATATTAGTAGACGCCAGGAATTCGGGCTAAACTGAAGAAAGTTGAGGGAGAAGAGAAGCATGAGACGACTTGTTAAATCATTGCTATTTTTAGTGGCGGCTAGCCTTATTACTGGCGTTCAGGCGCAAGACGCGCAGCGGCCCAACTTCATCGTTATTATGGCGGACGATCTAGGTTATGGTGATTTAGGCGTGTATGGCTCACAGCTAATAAAAACACCGAACCTCGATCGCATGGCCCTAGAAGGTGCGAGACTCGATAGTTTCTATTCCAGCGCAAACGTCTGCACTGCTGCTAGAGGCGGCTTCTTAACGGGTCGCTATCCAATTCGTCTCGATCTGGTAAGCGATGTTGCGCGACCCACCAACGACGTTCACCTTGCCTCGGAGGAGATCAGCCTGGCTGAGGCGTTAAAGCCACTCGGATATCAGAACGCGCTTTTCGGCAAGTGGCATCTAGGCAGTCGAATGGAATGGTCACCACTCACTCAGGGTTTCGATGAATACTTCGGAGTCCTGCATAGCAACGACATGACGCCTCTGGAACTCTATCGTCAGGATCAGATGATCGAGAATCCGGTTAATCAGAATACTTTGACGGAACGCTACACGAATGAGGCGATTCGTTTTATCGAAGAGAACCAGGACGATCCGTTCTTCCTCTATATGCCGCATACATTTCCGCATGTGCCTTTGTATGTGTCGAATCAATTCAGCGGTCAGTCCGATGCTGGTCTATACGGTGATGTGGTAGAGACCATCGACTGGAGTGTGGGTGAGGTATTAGCCACATTGAAAAGGCTAGGTCTGGAAGAGAATACGATCGTTATTTTTACCTCGGACAATGGGCCGTGGTTCGAGGGAAGCCCTGGACCATTTCGTGATCGTAAAGGTAGCTCCTGGGAAGGCGGGCAACGTGTTCCATTCATCGCAAAGTGGGTTGGTACAATTCCAGGCGGATTAGTATCGAACGAGCCGGCAATGAATATCGATTTATTTCCAACGCTCGTGAAGCTCGCTGGCGGCGACTTACCTACAGATCGTCAAATTGATGGAAAAAATATTTTACCGATGCTAACCGATGGTGCAACTTCACCTCATGAGGTGCTCTATCTGTTCGATAGGGATCGAATCGCCGGTGTGCGCAGTGGTCAATGGAAGCTCGTAGTTGAAACACATTACAGGGCTGCTGTGCCTAGCTTCGATAATCCGGACTCCTATTACGGCCCTAATGGTTTGTTGTTCGATGTGCAGCGTGACCCGTCGGAGACTTACAGCTTTACGCGCGAATTCCCGGAAGTTGTTGAACAGATGCGAGTGCTTCTTATTGAAGGACAAAAAGAATATGGCAGTACCGTGTTGGAAAACATGTGGAATCGCCCTAATTAACATGAATAGTAGTATGACTGGTATTCTAGAACGAGAGCCTAGAGAAGAATAAGAAGTTCAGATGTCAGACGAAAATACTAAATCGCTCATATTCTCAGTTAAGAACCTGCGCAAGTCTTTCGGCCCTGTCGAAGTTTTGCACGGCATCGATCTGACGCTTCGCGGCGGAGAGGTGCACGCGATACTTGGCGAGAATGGCGCCGGGAAGTCTACGTTAGTCAAAATCCTCTCCGGCTTCGAGGCGCTCACTCAGGGTGAATTGCACATTAGCGATGGCAGCGGTAGTTCACAGAGACTTACCCTCTGGAACAACGCGATCGCCGAACAGGCAGGCGTCGTACTAATTCATCAGGAATTTAATCTCGCCGAGCAGCTCACCGTGGCAGAGAATATATTCCTCGGCAACGAAATTAACGGGCGTTTTTTTCTAGATAAGAAAACAATGCGGATCAAGGCGCAGGAATATTTAGACGTTCTGCGCAGTGATATAGACCCCGACGCCGCTGTCGATCAGCTTCCCGTTTCTGCAAAGCAAATGGTAGAGATCGCGAAGGCTCAGGCGAAAAATGCTCGTGTACTTGTCCTCGATGAACCCACCGCTGTGCTCACGCAACAAGAAAGTCAAGTGCTGTTCGAGCTCATCGACCGGTTTCGCCAAGATGGTGTGGCGATCGTTTTCATCTCGCACAAGTTGGATGAGATCAAGCAGATCGCTGATGTGATTACAGTGCTGCGTGATGGCGAGTTAGTGGGCAGTTATTCTGCTGCTGATTTGAGCAAGGATGACATGGCGCGATTGATGGTGGGTAGAGAGTTAAGCTCTCTCTTTCCGGAGATTCCCAAGGTTCCCGACGCGTCGAAAGTAGTTCTTCGAGTTAGTGATCTATTGCTACAAGGCAGTTCAGAGCCCAGTAGCTTCGAGTTGAGAAAAGGTGAGGTCCTCGGTTTCTCCGGGCTTGTTGGCTCCGGCCGCACGGCGTTGATAGAAACTGTGCTTGGATTGAGAAATTCCGCGAAGGGAAACACAGGAAGAGTCGAGCTACGTGGTGAACGTGTTAATTTCAAGCAACTCTCTGTGGCGCGCAGCAAAGGAGTCGCCTATCTCACGAAAGATCGTAAGGGAAGCGGCCTGCTCTTAGAGAAAGGGTTGGTTTTTAATTTCTCCTTGTTTTCACTGCACAAAATTTCACGTTTGTTGATCGACACTAAACAAGAAGATGTCGCGTTCAAGAAGGCCGTCGAAACATTCGACATCCGTATGAAGGATAAATCAATCGTGGCAGGAAACCTCTCTGGCGGAAATCAACAGAAACTATTGCTAGCCAAGATTCTTGAAGCTGAGCCAAGCGTCATCATAATAGACGAGCCTACTCGCGGAATCGATATAGGCACTAAAAGCCAGATCTACCACTTTATCGCTGAGCTGGTGGCATCAGGACATTCGTTGATACTCATCTCTTCCGACATCACCGAAGTTATCGGTCTTTCTCATCGCGTAGCCGTGATGTACCACTCTCAGATAAGTGGTGTGCTAGAGGGCGACGGAATAGAAGAACACGAAATTATGCGCTATGCCACAGGCTTGAAAAATAAGCCGTCACACCACGATCAATTAGGAAGCGGAACATCTAATGCCTAAGTTTGACTTAAAAACTGCTGGACCTTTTATTGCACTTGTTGTGGTTTTTACCATCGGTGTATTAGTAAACGATGCGTTTCTTAGTAGCGGCAATCTTAGCAATATTCTGGCGCGAAGTTCTTTTATTGGCATCGTTGCCATCGGTGCGACTTTCGTAATCACGGCAGGAGGCATCGATCTTTCAGTCGGCTCGATGGCTGCTTTTATTTCCGGTTGCATGATCCTGTTGATGAATGCGCTGATGGACACTATCGATTCGATGGTAGCCATTATCATTTTGGCAATCATCGCGTCGCTGGGTATCGGTGCCGTTGCAGGCCTGATAAATGGCCTACTTACCACGAAAGCGAAGATTGAAGCCTTCATTGTTACGCTCGGCACCATGGGGATCTATCGCTCATTGGTTACCTATATGGCAGACGGCGGCACACTATCGCTTAACTTCACGATCGGCGATGTGTATTCGGAAGTCTATTACGGCGTGTTTCTTGGCCTGCCTTATCCTGTCTGGGTTTTCCTAGCAGTGGCGGTGATCGGTTATGTGCTCCTAAATATGACTGTGTTCGGCAGGCACTGTTTCGCAGTAGGCTCAAACGAGAGCGTTGCGCGCTACTCAGCCATTAATGTAGATCGCGTGAAGACGGCGACCTATATGCTGCAGGGAGTTTGTGTCTCTATTGCAACTATTATCTATGTGCCGCGCCTAGGTTCGGCATCGGGGCAGACCGGCATACTCTGGGAGCTCGAGGCAATAGCGGCGGTCATTATCGGTGGTACAGTGCTGAAGGGCGGCTATGGACGCATCTGGGGTACTGTCGTAGGGGCGTTAATACTGACGCTAATAGGCAATATTTTGAATCTGACCGACGCGGTAAGTAACTACCTGAATGGAGCGGTTCAAGGCATAATAGTGATCGTTGCGGTTTATTTGCAGCGCGGTGCATGGCGCCGGGATTAGAGCCTCAAATAATAATACGAGCAGGAGACTAAGATTGAATATCAAGACACCCTCAACACCTCGTGGTTTTAACCGACGTAAGTTTCTTTGCTCCTCGGCAATCGTGAGTGCTGCCGCTTCTCTGCCAATGACTGCGTTAGCGCAAGGCCGTCGAGTTGAAAATGTGGGACTGCAGCTCTATACATTGCGCAATGAAATGTCTCAAGACTTTGAAGGCACCCTCGCTAAGGTCGCGGACTTGGGTTTTAAGGAAATGGAATTTGCAGGATACTTTGGCAGATCTGCCAGCGAAGTGAGACGAACACTCGATCAGAACGGCATGACATCCCCAGCTGCACACATTCAATTGCAGGCGCTGCGAGACGATCTCGAAGGCGAGGTTGAAAGAGCTGCTATTTTGGGACAGAAATTTATTGTGGTCCCAATATTACCAGCAAACCAGCGTACCATTTCTGAGTATCAGCGCACTGCTGACTACTTGAATCGCGCCGGTGAGGTCTGTAAAGAAGTAGGTATCAAGATGGGCTATCACAACCATTCGTTTGAATTTGAAGTAACCGGAGGCCAGATTCCTTACGATATCTTGCTCAACGAGACCGAGGCAGACTTAGTCGATATGGAACTCGATCTGTATTGGATTCGCAATGCGGGTGTCGACCCAGTTACCTATTTTGAAAGTCATCCAGGGCGATTTAGCATGCTGCATGTCAAAGACATGGATGAGTTTGGCCGTATGGCAGATGTTGGGAGCGGAGAAATAGATTTCGCCGAAATCTTCAGTCATGCAGACACAGCAGGTTTCGAACACTTCTTTGTCGAACACGATAGTCCAGGCAATGGAATGGCCTCAGTAGCAGTTAGCCTCTACACAGTGCGTAACACCGTTTTCTGAATTCGGTGCGTATTCAGTTGAATAAGAAAGACTAAAAAAAGGCAGGAACATGACAACAAGACGAGAAGTATTGCAGGGTTTGATTGTGTCGATCGGCGGCGCAACCGCCCTAACAGCGTGTGGTGGAGTTGCGAATGTATTATCGACGCGGCCCGGATCGGCAGCGCGCTTCTATACTAGTGAGGAATATGCGCTAGTGACACGTATTAGCGACCTGATTATTCCACGCACTGAAACTC
The DNA here is from genome assembly GCA_949372635.1 of uncultured Pseudomonadales bacterium. GTDB lineage: Bacteria > Pseudomonadota > Gammaproteobacteria > Pseudomonadales > Pseudohongiellaceae > UBA9145. The sequence continues at coordinate 27,497 of CASIAB010000007.1, read as the reverse complement.
CCGGCGCGGTGGACGCCAATGTCCCAGGCTATATGGATGGCCTAATGACAGACTGGGCGAACAATAAAACAAAGAATGCTCATCGAACAGCACTGCGTCACATAAAAGTTGAGTTAGACCAGCGCGCTGGCGGGAACTTCCTAGATGCAAGTGACACCGCAGCGGAGCAATCACTAGTTTCATTCGACGCTGCAGCTTTTGCAGAAGATAGTGACACAAGTGGCTATAAGCGAGTGAAGGGTTATGTGAGCCAGTCCTACTTCGCCACAGAAGATGGTGCTACCGAAGAATTGAAATGGGTGGCCTTTCCAGGGCGCTGGGATCCGAGTGTCGAGATCTAGAAGTAGCAGAGACACGAAGAGATAGAATACAAGAAGTAAAAACAGAATTAGATAGGGAGTGACCCGTGGCAGACTTTGATGCAATAGTAGTTGGTTCAGGAATGAGTGGCGGCATGTCCGCGAAGGAACTCACAGAGCGTGGATTGAAGGTTTTGGTGCTCGAACGCGGACCTGAAATTATTCCAGAGCGAGATTACGTCGATAATCTAGCTCCTTGGGAGAGCCCGAATCTGGATAACGTGGCACAGGATGAGATTGCCGAACGCTATCCTAAACAGTACGGCGGTGTTGCTTACGCGATCAAGGAATCTAACAAAAATTTCTGGGTGCGAGATGACGAACATCCCTATGAGGAAGCAGAGGGCACCAGCTACGATTGGTTGCGTGGTTATCATACCGGTGGTCGTTCCATCATGTGGTCACGCCAAGTTTATCGCCTAAGTAACCTAGATTTTAACGCGAACAAGACTGACGGTTACGGAATAGACTGGCCAATTCGCTACGAAGAATTAGAACCATGGTATGAGAAAGTGGAAACCTTCATCGGCATAGCGGGCAGCGCCGAAGGCCTACCACAGTTACCTGATAGTGTCTTTCAACCTGCGTTCGAGTTAACGGATGCCGAGAAAGCACTCAAAGCCAAAGTGGAAACGACGTTTCCAGAACGAAATGTTATCGCTGCGCGAGTAGCGCACCTCACCGATGCGACTGAAGAGCAGCAATCATTAGGCAGATCGAATTGCCAAGTCCGTAACCGTTGTCACTTCGGTTGTTCTTTCAAGGCTTACTTTTCATCCTTGAACGCAACACTGCCGGCTGCCGAGAGAACTGGCAATCTTACAATGGTGCATAACGCTATCGTGAGCTCGATTGAATACGATGCGGAAACTAATAGAGTAACTGGCGTGCGTATCGTCGATGCAGAAACAAATGAGAAACGTCTCTATACGTCGAAGGTGATTTTCTTGAATGCCTCTACGATTGCCTCGGCGATGATTCTATTGCAATCGAAGTCTGTGGCTTTCCCAACTGGGTTAGTGAATCGTTCCGATCAAGTTGGCAGAAACTTAATGGACCATGTGAGTGGCGCGGGCGCGGCTGGCTTGATAAGTGGTTTCGATAACCAGAAAGTATTCGGTCGCAGGCCCAGTGGCGGTATCTATATTCCTCGTTATGCGAATCTCAACGGTCAAGATAAGCCTTATCTTCGTGGCTTTGGTTTTCAAGGTGGCTCGAGCCCGTTAGGCAATGCGGGCGGACGGATTGCCGGTATCGGTCGCGGCTTCAAAGAAGCGCATAAGAACCCTGGCCCTTGGCGAGTCAACATAGGCGCGTTCGGTGAGCAACTGCCGAATCCAGAGAACCGAGTTACGCTGCATAGCTCGAAGCGCGATCGCTGGGGCAATCCGTTAGCGCTGTTCCATGTAACCTATAGCGATAACGAACACACTATGCTCGAGGAGGCGAGCAAGGATGCTGTTGCGATGTTAGAGGCGGCCGGCTGCACGGACATCACGGCGAACGATGTTAGCCTGACGAAACCGGGGAATAGAATTCATGAGATGGGTAGCGCACGAATGGGTCACGATCCGGCGAACTCTGTGCTAAATGGTTGGTGTCAGGCGCACGATGTGCCGAACTTATTCATCACTGATGGATCATTTATGACATCTGCGGCTTGTCAGAATCCTTCACTCACCTACATGGCGTTTAGTGCTAGAGCGGCACACTACGCAGCAGATCTGATCGCCGACGGAACTCTCTAGATTCAAAGCTCGGATAGTGAACTTTTAGTGAGCCAGAGGTAAAAGGTCTATTCTTCTGAATTCAGTTGGATGGCTTTCTGCCTGCAATGAGATATAACCCTCGCTTACAGCGATAGGCTGAGCCTGATTGATTAAATTCTGCGCATCGGGATCGCTTTCATCTAGTTGCGTCTTCGAATACTCGAAAACCATTTCGCCGTTCACGGTATGGCGAATCAGGTCATCACCGCGCACCTCAACCTCAAGCGTTACCCATTGGTCACCGTGATAGGTGGCCGAGCTTGAGTTAATGCAGTGCTGTGTAACTAGCTCGCCATCTTTTACGTAGTGCGTGCCGGGTGAGCAGACATTTGCCGTTGCCCGCTCATCGGTGCCGTTGCCGCCGAGTAATTGCACTTCGATTGAGGCGGGAAATTCTTGGTCCAACGTCATGGATTGTGGAGATTGGCCGTGCAACATGACACCGTTATTACGGAAGGCCCAGCCAGGGCCATTGTTTACCTGATCCCCTACAAATCGGTATTCCACCACCAATCTATAATGGGAGAAACTCTCTTCATAGAAAATGTGACCGAACTCGCCATCAAAGTCAGACCAGTTGTCATAGGAAACTTTAAAAACACCATCTTCTAATCGAAACGTATCGCGGTAGTTTACGCCTAGCTCATGGCCGGTGAATTTAGGAGTCCAGTTGCTAAGATCTTTGCCGTTAAAGAGGTGAATCCATTGCTCGGAATCATTTTGAGAATACGCCGCGCTCGGCAATAAAATTATTAGTAGTGCTAGAAGTTTTCTTGTGACTATTCGATTCATTCAGATGTTCCGTTAATTGTTTTATTAAAATCTACGTTTAGATCCCATATTTCTGGGAATGAACTGGCACTAAAAAATTCGAGGTCGGCAACGAGCTGGAATCCTCCGAAATCATTCGCGACTTTAGTGACAGTGACGCCAATAACGCTTTGGCTGATAATGTTGCTACTGGCGTTGATGCGAATGTCACTTTCGCCGCGGGTATTGAAGTCAGAATTTTGCAGCGTCCATGTTCTGGCAACGACTCACTTGCTAGGACACTCTGCATCGCCCAAACAGCTCAGAATCGTTCTGGTGTATTCGTCCATCTTCGCCTGAGTCTCTGGGCTTACAGCGCAGGAGACAAGTAACAGCACGCCTACTGTAGATAACATATTCTGGCGGAAGCGGCATGCTAGGCGATTATTTTTTTCATAATAATACTACTCGCTCACATTCAGTTTGTTGGTCCAAAATATGTCTATGTTACCAAGGCTATTGTCGTCCCGAGTGGAGAACCAGGTAATTGTATTGTCGCCTGGTGGGAATGCGGGGCACATATCGGCTCCGGACGTATTCACTTGTGATCCAAGGTTTCTAGCTGCCGCCCAAGTATTTTCACCTTGCATCATCGCGCTGTAGATATCGGTGCCACCAAAGCCGCCAGGTTTGGAGGAGGTGAAATACACCATGCCGTCCTTGTCTTGGGAAAAATGGAATTCTTCGGCTGCTGTATTTATATTTGGCCCCTGATTAACGGGCTCCTGCCAACCACCATTGCCGTCTGGCTTGGAGCAATAGATGTCGGATCCACCGTAGCCGCCTTCACGCATTGACGCGAAGCAGAGCGTCTCGCCGTCTTGGAGAATAGCAGGACAGTGCTCGTTGCCAACGTTTGTGCTGATAGGAAAGCCTATCAACTCTGGGGTGCTCCACTGTCCATTGACCTTGCGAGTAATGAAAAGATCATTCGCATTACGCGGGCTAGTAGTGGCGAGACGGTCAGATTTGAAGTAGATAGTATTGCCGTCGGCAGTTATCCATGGCTCGCGATCATCGCCGGCGCGCATGGGGTCGGCATCGGTTGCCGGTGGTGCATTGATTGGTATGCCCATATTTACTGGAGTATTCCAGCTTCCAGTCTCGGCATTGAAAGTAGCGATATAGAGGTCTTTTGGGTCGCCCGGAGCTACAGCCATATCCTGTCTCGCGCTGCAGTAGACCATCGTACCGTCGGCAGCAAAGGAAAGTTCTCCCTCGGCCCACATGGTGTTGATAGGTGCGCCGAAGTTATGAACGGCGAGATCGACCCATTCAGGGTCTTGTGCAGAACTATTGAAGGATACGCTTATGCAAGCAATCACCAATAGGCTCTTTACCAGTGTTTGTAATCTATTTCGCATGACTAACTCCAGCTTCTGGGCAACTCTGGTTAACCTAGCGAAGAAACTCGAAGGGAAAGCCGCCTTGGTATTTTTAGGCAGAATACCACAAAATCTGCCTTCGCAGCCGCCGGATAGTAAAGCAGATTCATTACCTAAAAGGTAATTGAATACAGACCGCTATTTGGCGAGACTAGCTCTACAATGGATAGAGGCGTAATAGGAGAATACAAAAAATCTTACACTAGCCAATCTGCGTGCTGTAATACCGATAGTCTTTTCCACGAATTTTGTTTCCGGAAATGGTCTAGATTTATTCTTTGTGGCAGCAACGTGTGTGAATGGCGCGGCGGGAGGATTCACCGCAGATCTGTTGATTAGTTCGTTTGTGTTTTGGATCTATATGTTTTCTAATCTTGTAGTCGGACCTCAATCTTGGGTATTCATTGCACTTAACCTTTTTATTGGTCTGTCATGTGCGCTTCCCGTCTATATCTGGGCGCGCACTCGAGCTACCAGTTAAGTAAGTGAGGAGAGGTGAGATGAAGACTGTAACTATTGAAGAAGAACTGGCTTATCCCTTAGAAGAAGTCTGGGCGATATTCGCCGACGTGACACGTTCCGATTGGGTCCCAGCCGTAGACTCGATCACACAAGAGGATGGAGTTCGTTCATTCACGATGGAGGGCATCGGTGAGGTTCAGGAAAGAATTATCACCTTGGATAATGAGAGTCACTGCCTACAGTATTCTGCGATCAAGACACCTACGCCGCTAGAGCATCACCTGGCTACGATAAAATTGTCTGTAAGCCAGAAGGGCTGTCATTTCTCTTGGGCAACGGAAATAGCGCCGGATCAGTTTTCCCCAGCAATAGAACACGGCATGAGTGTTTCCTTTGAAGGATTGAAGGCGGTATTGGCAAACGGTTCTGTGTGACGTTTTACCGCGTTAGCGTCAAGAATCGACTAGTTTCGAACGGATTCTGTCCATCTATCTGCTTCTGCTTCGATCACTGCTTTGTTTTTTACCTGCAGAACTGTTGCCTCTTTCGCGGTGTGGCGTATAAGCCTAGTATTTAATGCATCAAGCTGGCGGCGGGATAGATCGTTCACGTCAGATGCCTTGATTTCTTCATCCGCCATCAAGGTCTTTATCTCGAGGAAGCGTTCCTGCGCGGCAAGCAGCGATGGGTTAGCAATATGACGGTCAGTAGTGTGCTAAGTATTGTCTTGAAGTGCATGATTTTGACATTCTGAGTGATTTAGCCAAAAGAAAAAGAGCTAAGCAGCCGTATGTCTATGCTTGAGTGGTGTTGGATCACTTTAATATTCGTAGCTATTCGTCGTAAGCTTTCCAGTGCTCTGCTCGATACTTCAGCGGATCAGCAAGAATATTTTGGCGCGCGCTAGAGACTTCTTCTAACGAGTACTCTTCAAAGTTGGGTGGCAAGGTATCGCTATTGAATTCATGAAGGAGCCAATTAATTACATCGGTGAGATCTGCATCGGAAATGGGAGCCTGTGATGCGCCTGGAATTCTAACTAGGTAGCTGCGCATTTCGGGTACCGAAATCATGCGGCCGAGTTCGTGCCGAAGCGAGGGGACATTGGGTGGTTTACCCGCACCGTCTGCTGCATGGCAGCCAGTGCAATAGAGTAGGTAGTTGATGTGGGGACTTGCTGGAAGAACATTGCTGCTGAGACCAAGCAGCGCAATTAACAGGACAGTTCTTTCGAGAGGAAATAGATTCATTAACTGAAAATTCCGCCGCTAGTTCGTTTCGTCGGTGGTACCTAATACTAGAGAGACTGTGCAGTGATAGCTCGTATTCTCGGTGCCGAAACACCACAGGACGCTATTACTATTGCTGTTGAAATAAAGAGGCTTATCGCCCTCTGTGTTGTGACAGCCACAGCGGGAACACACCGACTTACCACAGCAGTCGTTGTAAGACATTAGGTAGTCCCTGCCGTCCACTGGATTACGGCAAGTGCCGACCCAGGTGATTGGTGAAGCCTCAGATCCTGGAGGGCAAGAAGTATAGGTACCTCCACAACACGAGCAGAGCGTGCCGCTCATGGCGCAGTAACGCCAGTATTCGCAGCTCTGTGGATCACCAACTTCTTCAACAGAACTTTGTGCAAACGACCGTGCTACGGGCAGCAACGGGAATGCGGCAGCGCCTGCCAGCATCGTTCCTAGTTTGGAGAGAAAACTTCTACGGGATATTCTCCGTGCCAATGCCAAGCTCGACGACCTCGCTTGATTGTCAATCCAGTAGTAACCACGTTCTATGATTTTTTCTATATTCATGATGTGTGTTCCATCGCTGAAGGCTCAATATCTTCTTGCTCGTTCTGAATGCTGCCAATATATTCCTGTACGCTCACTACGCCCGAATCCATCGATTCAATCAGGCTTTCCATATGTTCCCTTGTGTTCACCAGTCCCTTGCCCTTAAGGATTCCATCCGCACCTATTAATACGGCGAAAGGCAGCTTGCTGACCTCAAAAGCTCGGCCCAATGCCTCAGACAACACATAGGGGTAATCGCCAAGGTCCAAGCCTTTCGCATAACGTTGATGCTGTTCAAGCGCATCGCCATCGCTCGCGAATAGAAGTTGCATACGGTGTCTCTCGGAAGTCACTAGAGACTTTGCCGTAGGTACCAATGATTTGCACACTGGGCAAGTGGGCGAAATAAATAGAATGAAAGAGGCTAGATTGCCAGTAGAAGCACCGCCTATGGTCAGTACTTGGTCGTGTATGCTTTTCAGAGATATCTCTTCTGTGAGTTCGCCGACTTTCGGGCCATTGGTAGGCATGAGTGCGCCGGCAGGGGCGACGCGCTCGTGAAGAATTCCAACTTGTCGAGAAAGTGCTAAGACGAGTAGTGACAACACGAAAACTAAAATCCATAAAACTATATTGGAGACTAACAAGGCTTCAAGCATTGTTTTTTCTCCAAGAATTAATCGTATTTCTAGTCGTCAGTATTTGATTAAAAGTTTCATATAACAATATTAATGCAGCAACAGAAAAGAATAAGGCGAAAACATCTATAAGCTGCAGGCTACGATCACCAGCAGGAATTATGCACACAATTGCCATGATAATTAGCAATACATTTCGGTAAAAAAGCCCCAATGAAATTTGCTGCGAGCCGCTGTCTGCGTTTGATGTGTTACTGTTAGAGAAGGTGCAGCCACAATCGATGTAGTTTCTGCCGCGCTTAAGGTTTATACCTATAGCCAAGGCGTAACTTACCAATAGGCCAACACTAGCAAGAGTAACAAGTTTGAATTCGATAGCGAATAGGCCAAAAGCTAACCATCCAACACCTAAGAGTAATTCGAATGGGGGAATAATTTTCGTCACGAGAGCAGATAGGCTTGCTGGAATTATTTCATAAGCCTCGAAGCTTGCTCGGAAATGCTCGCGGTTGCTAAATTTATGCACGGCAGCGATCAGAAATAGCAAAGCGAAACCGAGTGAAATAATTTTTAGCAGTAGCGGATCGATCACGATCTAGAAATCCTCAAACAAGGCGGCGCCGGGAGTTACAATTGTGCGTTCAAAGGCAAATGTGAGCGCGTCATATACATGAGTGCCGCCGTTGTCATCTGCTACGATAAGCTTCGGCTCGGCCTCCTGAGTAACCATTATGGACGAGGCTGGAACTTCAAGCTTTATTCTATGAACTCGGTTGCCAGAATTCGCATCCAGCACCCATATCTCTTCTCCGGGGACGTGGTGCGTATCAACCTCGCCTTCATGCATGACAACATATAGCAGCGCGGTATCGCGATGGGCAGTAATAAACTCGTCGCCACCAGGTCGCCAGGAATCTTCTCCCTCTTGGGTTACGCTCCAGCTATCGCTGATGATGATTTCAGAACCTTGGCTTGCAACTTCATAAATAATCCCCGCATGGGTAATTAGATACCAGCCATCAGCGCTGCGCGCAGTTCGATCGAAGATGGCATCCTCCATAACGTTAAAGAAAATATCGCTACGTACACGATTCTCTTCGAAGCCACTAATATCCAGCTGAATTAGCTGCAGTGTGCCGTCGCCGCAAAGCTGCAGAAAGTCGCTATCTGCTACGGGCATGATGACTGCGCAACCAGGAGTAGAGGCCTCGTAGATAAAGACTCGATCTTCCACATCGACGATGGAGACCGAATGGCCGGGGTTCATATTCAATACTGCAAGGTGACGGCCATTGTTCATGAGACCGAGATGATTGCGGAAAGACAGGCGTGCCATGTGATTGGGAATGATAATCTCTGCTACGGGGCTCAGGTTCTCAAAATCGTAGACAGCGACCAGATCGGTACGCTCGCCGTGCACGCCTCGCGAGAGGTAGGATTCGGTCGCATAGAATTCACGTCGAGGTTGCCACATTGTAATTGATGGCGTATAGCGGGAGAGGGAGAGCAATCCCTGCATCTCACCGGTAGTTGCATCGAAGATATAGCCGCCATTTCCCGTCTTGGAAATGAACCAGTTAGGCCCGGGATCGGACATCGTTTCGATGCTAATTTCTTCTGGCGCTATCTGTGCCGAAGCTAGCGGCATAAAGAGCGCTAGAGCTAGCGCCAAGGTGGTAACACGCATTCCGTATCTCCTCAGATCGCAGGATTGTTGGTGTATGCCACTAACGTTAACAACTATTCTCTTAAGAGTACAAAGCTAATTGTGTTGCTTTTTCTAGCTGTTCATTGGCTGTGTGAACTTATGAAACATCCACACTATTAATACGGCTGCCGTTATTGAGAGAATCGTCACGAGTCCAGTGGATAGGCCCATGTCGAGTGACTGGACGCCTAGTGCTGTAAGGCAAGCTAGGCCGACGGACATCAATGCCTCGCCGGCGATAACACCCGATGAGAACAGTATGCCGCGGTGCAAAACCTTGTCATGGCTCGCCTCAGGGGTTCCCTTAGTGTGGAAGTGTGCGATCAGGCCACCGATAAGAATCGGCGTGGCAAGGCCAAACGGCAGATACATGCCGACAGCAATGGGCATCAGATGTGCTCTGAATTTTTTCCCGGTAGATTTTAGATACCAATCAACAATCAGGATAACGATACCCACGAGGACGCCATAGCCGATCATGTCCCAGGGAAGTTGCCCCTCGCCGGAGAAGCCCCGCGCCAGTGAGGCAAACAGGCTAGCTTGAGGGGCAGATAGTTCTCTACCACCGATGCCGCCTTCAATGTTGTTGTGCAACAAATTAAGCACAGGTGACATAACGAACGCCGCAACGAACACGCCGGCGATCTGCATGATCTGTTGTCGAAAGGGTGCAGCACCTAAGATGGCTCCAGTCTTCAAGTCGTTACAGACATCGCCACTGGTCGCGGCAACGCAGCAGACGATGGCGGCGATGCCTAACGTTGCCACCATAGCCTCCATTCCGGAGTAATTGAACAGCCACAACATGCCGCCGGCGACGAGAACCGCGGTGATCGTCATGCCTGAGACGGGGCTATTGGAGTTGCCCACCAAACCCACGATGTAGCTCGCGACGGCAGTAAAGAAGAAGCCCATGACCAGCATCACGGCTGTAGCCAGCAGAGTTATGCGGATACCAGAGGTAAAGCGATAGTTAACATAGGCCAGTACGCAGACGCAGCCGATGGTAAGCGTGATAATTGCCCAGATCGGGATGTCCCGTTCTAGATCGGGTTTCATCATGTTGCCGCTGCTCAGGTTATTACGCAGTTCGTTGATGGCGGCTACTAGGCCGTAGCGAACAGAGTACAAGGAGGCAAAGCCGCCAAGCACCATGGCTCCAACACCTACATAGCGAATCTGAGTGCTCCATAGTTCATAAGCACCATCTATCGCAGACGGGAATTGATCGCCCGTGCCCAGCAGGGGAATAGCAATAATCCAGGAGATGGCTCCGCCAATAAAAATAAGAATAGCGACATTCAATCTCACAATGAATCCGATGGCGATGAGCATCGGGGAAAGATCGCCACCGAAATAGAATATGCGCGAACTGAGAACAGTGGCTGCCTCTAAAGTGGCTGTGAACACGCCGAATAGTTTCGCGCCCAAGGCCACGCCAGCTCCTAACATGCCGCCAAACATGAGGTTTTTCGCCGCACCTGTTTGCTCTCCATCTTCTTCGCCGGCGCGCAGCACAGCTGCGCAGGCCACGCCCTCTGGATAGGCGAGTTCGGGGTTGTTGAGGATGAAGACTTTACGCATGGGGATCATGAATAGGATGCCTAACAGCCCCCCAGTTAGGGCGATAATGGTTACAGACCAGAAATCGAAAGAATCCCAGAAGCCAATCAAGATCATGGCTGGCATGGTGAAAATAATGCCTGCCGCGAGAGATTCTCCCGCAGAGGCACAGGTCTGTACCTGATTAGCCTCGAGGATGCTGGAATCCTTAAACAGCATCTTAAATAACAACATGGCCATTACGGCCGCAGGTATGGAAGCGGAAACGGTCATGCCCGCTCTTAGGCCCACGTAGACGTTCGCGGCCCCCATCACCACCGCTAGAAGTAGTCCCAATAACACAACTCTGAAGGTGATCTCCTTTCTAGCGATAGGTAGTGCTGACGCAGCGCTAGTAGTATCGGTCATGGCTCGAGTGCTCTTCTTAATATTGAGAATCGCTCACTATAGGCGAGATTGGCACTGGAGTAAAAAGCAGGTCACATTTTCCCTATTGGATCTGATGCTAGGAGAGACAAGGTCAGCAAAAGTGTGGGAGTAAGGAATGGAATTAAAGGCTAATATCAGCTATGAAGTGCTTAGAGCTTTAGCTGTGCAGCAGGACCATGTAGTGCATGTTAGCTGCGAAGATCGGCCAGACGCCAATCTAGTATCCGACTAGAGCAAAAATTTTTGTCTATTTATGTAAAGAAGCGCGACGGCGCTCAACCATACGCTACAGGTCATTATGTACAACACGCACCACGCCCAACGTGGTGAATAAGTGAAAGAAGATCGCGCCCGACATAACCATCAAACCGACCAGCGCTCCGCAAACCCGTAAACCCGTGTCACGGGTATGAGAACTAGAATGGCGGCGATGAGCTCGGCAATTCCAGTAACTGCTCCACCACGGCTATTGAAGCTCTCGGCTAAACCTCGTGGCAGTCCAGCATCCAGGCGCCTAGGGTGTTAAATATCATTACTGTCTCTTGTGAGCCGCTGAACTTGAAGAAGAGCGATTGTAGGGATACTGAGGCGGCGCATAGTTTTCAGGGTCAGCCTGAAAGGCCGCGAGGTTTGCCGCGCTAGCGAAATGCCAATCCGCATCTTTGTAGTTCGTTTCATCTAGCGCTAGTGCACTGTTATTGGCTGATAGGAGTCTCAGAGTCAAAAGTAATTGTTTCATATCAATTCCTAAAGTTAGGGTTCAGAGTGTTACGTAGAGGTAGCGGCGTGAGAGATGAAATTTATCATTCACGTTTGATTTTTGTCGTATGCATGAGAGATATTGAACCGTCTCGTAGCGAAAGAAACTAAGCACAAGCCAGCACTAGAATACTGCGTCTGTATCGCGCATAATCTGCCGCGTTACTCCTTTTACACAACCTTCGCACTACTTAGTATTGCCAGCTGGAAATTAATTTATGTGGTTTAAAAATGCACGTCTATATTGCCTGAATGAGGCGATCGGCGCATCCCCAGAAGAGATAGAAAAAAAACTGACCGAACAAATATTCCATCCCTGCAGTAGTCACGATAAGTCGAAATACGGCTGGATCAGCCCACTCGGCAAACAAGGTGAGATGCTCACTCATGTGCAGGGTGACTATATAATGCTCTGTGCGCAGAAGCAGGAAAGATTGCTGCCTTCCTCAGTGGTGAATGAAGCTGCAGACGAAAAAGTGGCCGAACTAGAAGAGCGTCAGGGCCGTAAGATTTATAGGAAGGAAAAACGTCAGATTAAGGACGACGTATTTGTTTCACTGCTGCCTAGAGCCTTTACGCGCAATCAGCAAACATTTGCCTATATCTCCACTAAAGACAATTTGATCGTTGTGAATTCCGCCAGTGCATCAAAGGCAGAGGCATTGCTTAGCCTGCTTCGTGAGAGCCTAGGTAGTCTGAAGGTGTCGATACCCGATGCAAATCGCGCACCTAGCGATGTGATGACCCGTTGGTTAAAAGAGCAACATGCGAGTGATCACTTCCTCATCGATGAAGACTGTGAACTCTACAACCCAACTGATGGCAGCAACATCGTGCGTTGTAAGGGGCAGGATCTGTTTTCCGATGAGATTCAGAGTCACCTTGAGGCGGGCAAGCAAGTGAAGAATCTAGGCGTTACTTGGAACAGTCTACTTAGCTGTAGCCTTGGCGATGACCTCAGTATAAAGCGCTTAAAATTTGTTGGTATGAAGCAGGAAGAGGCAAACGAGGAAATCGAAAGCGCTGCACAAAAATTCGATCAAGAATTCGCTGTTATGACATTGGAGTTATCGAACTTCTTCAAGTCTTTCTTTGCTGCATTCGGCGGACTTCAAGATCCTAAAGGCTAAGCTGTTTCCTAAATGATTTCATTTACAAATACTAATCTAAGGTTACAAGCTTATGAAGCTCTATGATTATGGCGGCGCTCCGAACCCAAGACGGGTGAAAATATTTCTAGCTGAGAAAGGCGTAGAGGTCGAGCTAGTGAATTGTGATATGGCCAAAGGTGAGCACAAGACGCCAGAGTTTCTCAAGAAGAATCCAAGCGGTAAGATTCCTGTTCTTGAGCTAGAAGATGGGCGTTGCCTCGGTGAATCAGTTGCAATATGTCGCTATATTGAGGGAATGCATCCTGAGCCTAATCTTATGGGGCGAGATCCGTTTGAGATTGGACATATTGAGATGCGCAATCGTCATATCGAAACAGAGTTCTGGAACCAGGTCGGTGTGTCTTGGGTCAATGGTCCAATCGTAGGCGCTATGGGAATATTCAAACAGATACCCGAGGCTAAAGTAGCGAGTGATACGAATGTTGCGAAGTATTGTGAGCGCCTAAACGCAGAGCTTGAGGCCGCACCCTATGTCGCGGGTGACCGGTTTACAATTGCGGATATTACGCTTTTAACTGCCATCGATTTCGCAACATCGCTCGTTGGATTGACCGTAGATGCGTCAAATTCTAATCTATGGAGCTGGCATGCGGCGGTGTCGGCAAGGGACAGCGTAGACGTTCAGGGATAGCATCACCGCTAGCCAGGCGTCGCTCATAGTCTTGGTTCAGACGCCAGCATGCCATCGATTGCGGTAACATAGCCGAACAGGGATTTGAATAGCTCGTTAAGGTGGCTATCCATTATACCTCGCGCTTTCAGCCAATCTATTCCCTTAGCTCCCCTATCTATCTTTGGCGTCGCGCTTGAGCTGAGCCTCTCATCGACAACTAATTTATTGACTGCTCGGAAGGCTCTATGCAAGGCAATCTTACACGAGCGGCTTGCACGTCCTACGGTACGCCGAAAGTCCCTATTGATGCTATAGTGTGCGCCGCATAACCATTGCACACCTATTCCTAAAACCGACCTAGAGTGCCGCCGTGGCAATTAAGCCTACTATCTATAAACTGACGGTCTCACTAAGTGACTTGAATCGGGATATCTACGACGCGCTCAGCTTAACGATCGCTCGCCACCCATCGGAGACGATGGAGAGAATGATGGTCCGTGTGCTGGCGTTCTGTCTGAATACCAGTGAACAACTTCTACTGTGCAAGGGGCTTAGCGATACCGAAGAGCCAGATATTTGGGCGCATACGCTAGATGGAAACTTGGAGCTCTGGATCGATGTGGGGGAGCCATCGCCAGAGAGAGTAAAGAAGGTCAGCCGGATTGCGAAGGAAGTTAAAATTTATAGCTTCAATAGTAAGGCGCAGACTTGGTGGCAACAGAACGAAAAGCAGCTCACCAATTTGGACGTTAATGTTTACCGATTCCAATGGAGACAAGTGCAGGCGCTCGCATCTATCATTGATCGTGGAGTTGATCTCTCGATAACGATATCCGGTGACTCCCTATTTGTTGCCAGTGAATTGGGCGAGTGCGAACTCATTCTGCAAGGGCTACAAAAGGTCTCCTGATCACGCATTTTCTATCTAATTGCTTGAAGAGAAACACATGACAGATTCAGAAACTAATACGACAGCCGCCAGTGACGATGAAGTACAGGTAGTCGAGCTAATGAAGCAGCCTATCGATCTATTCAAGATTTTGAAGTTCGAAGGTCTAGTAGCCAGCGGAGGAGAGGCAAAGGCGGCCATCGCGGGCGGTCTTGTGACGTTAAATGCTGTAATCGAAACACAAAAGCGAAAGAAAATTGTTTCTGGTGATATTATCGAATTTGACGGAGTTTCTTATCGTATGCATTGTGATGAAGCGATAGAGTCAGTGACATTAGATGGGTTCGCTGCTGATGAAAACAAAAAGGACGTTGTAGGTGTTGGCAAGCCAGTTCGTAAATCAACAGTCAATACTAAGCGAAAGATGCCGGCGCCAAAGAAGGCAGGTAGAAAAGCGATTGGAATAAAGAGTTAAGAAAACATGACGAACAATGATTGCCTAAGACGAATACGTTACATATTGGACTTCAATGACAGCAAGATGATTGCTATCTTCGGTCTGGCCAACGTAACCACTGATCGCAAAGAAGTTTCTGCCTGGCTAAAGCAGGACGACGACACAGATTTTGAGAAATGCAGTGATGCATCCTTTGCCGCATTTCTCAATGGCATGATCATCGCTTTGCGAGGCGAGAAGGAGGGGGAGCCTCCTCGAGTTGAGATTAAGCTGAATAACAATATGGTATTCATGAAGTTGAAGATAGCATTGAGTCTGAAGGCAGATGAAATTCTGAAAATTTTGGAATCTGCAGGCCAAGAAATAAGCAAGCACGAGTTAAGTGCGTTCTTCCGGCGACCAGATCACAAGCACTATCGTGAATGCAAAGATCAGATTCTTAGGAATTTTCTTAACGGACTCAAAATTAACTACCGTGATGATTAGACGATTCGGTGAACTGCTATTGCTATGAGTCTCTGAGGATTTAGGCTTGTGTCCCTCTATATTCTGTGAAAGATTCATTCTACTTCTACTTCTACTTCTACTTCTACTTCTACTTCTACTTCTACTTCTCCGCGTTGTTGCGGGTTGTATCCGTAGCATTGTAGCTCGGCTAATCAGATGAAAATCACTAGTACCCAAAGATTGAAAGTAATCGCGCGAGCACGGCAAGTTCTGCTGGCTGTTGTACTGTTTTGCTCCCCGCTTATTAGCTTCTGCACAGGTAGCGACCATCGACTTTAGCGCCGAGCGTGACTTCGTCTATGAAGGAGCCGGTTTCCGATTCCATAAAGCTAGGACTATTCAATATTACATTGCTAAGCACTAACCCCTACACACCGCCGAGGGAATGGAACTTTGTTTCATAGAAATCGGCGATGCCTTCCTTGCCACCCTCCGAGCCTATGCCCGATTGTTTCCAACCACCGAAAGGCGCCACCTCGGTTGAGAACACTCCAGAGTTCGAGCAGACAATACCGTACTCTAAATCTTCCGATACTCTCATTACACGGCCAATATCCTGCGTGAAAAAATAAGCGGCGAGTCCGTATTCTGTCGCGTTCGCCTTCTCTACGACTTCGTCTTCAGTAGTAAAGGTTTGCACAGCTGCTATCGGGCCGAATATTTCTTCGTTCGCTAGTCGCATAGGGTCACTTACATTGCTTAGCAGTGTTGGCTGATAAAAGTTCTCTCCAAGTTGGTGCCGTGCACCTCCGAGTAACACATTCGCGCCTTTGTCTACGGCGTCCGCCATTAGCACGTCCATCTTCTCCAGAGCTTGTGTGTTGATTAGAGGTCCAATTTCGGCACCTTCTTCGAATCCGTCAGCAACCTTGAGAGCGGAGATACTATGCTGGAGTTTCTCGGTGAAGTCCGAAGCAATCGCTTCGTGAACGAAGATCCGATTCGTGCACACACAGGTCTGGCCGCAGTTTCGGAACTTGGTGGCGACACAATGCGTGACGGCTTCATCGATGTCGGCATCATCGAATACGATGAAGGGGGCGTTGCCGCCGAGCTCTAGGGAAATCTTCTTTACCGTCGACGCGCACTGCGCCATTAGAATCTTGCCTACAGCCGTTGAGCCGGTAAAAGTAAACTTGGCAATCTTCTCGTGTTGGGTGAGTACTTCTCCTATAGCTTGAGCGTCACTACCCACGACAACATTCAGTACGCCAGCGGGTATGCCCGCACGCTCTGCTAGTTCGCAAAGGGCAAGTGCGGAAAGTGGGGTGCCAGCGTCGGGTTTGATTACAACGGTGCAGCCTGCGGCCATAGCAGGCGCTGCCTTTCGAGTAATCATTGCGTTGGGAAAGTTCCATGGAGTGATGCAACCAACAACGCCTACAGGTTGTTTGTAGACCAACAGCCGCCTATCGTTCGCTACGGTGGGGATGATGTCGCCCATGACGCGCTTACATTCTTCGGCATAGAACTCGATAAAACCAGCACCATACTTTACTTCGCCTATTGCCTCACTAAGAGGTTTTCCTTGTTCCGCTGTCATCAGTGCGCCGAGGTCATCCGCGTTCTCTAGAATCAGATCATGCCATTTGCGTAAGTATGAAGCGCGCTCCTTCGCAGGCATCTTGCTCCAGCTTTTGAAGGCCACCGCGGCAGCTTCTACCGCATCGCGCGCGTTCTCTGCACTACCGTTTACTGTCTTCGCTACAAGAGTGCCATTCGCTGGATTCAACACTTCTATGTGGCCGGCAGAGCCGCCAATCCATTTTCCATTGACATAATTTTCGGTTTTAAACAGGGTGGGATCTTCAAGTTTAATCATGTGAATATTTCTCTCGTGAAAAGTGACGCGGGGAGTTTAGTTTAAAACTCGATCTAGGGAACGAATCAGTCTATCGACTTCACCGATAGTGTTTTAATGCGCCATAGAGCAGCGTCTTAAGCCATCCTTAGTATTCTTTATACCTAAATTTTCTACTAGAAATTTGGCATAAAAGTGACCAGAGCTGATAGCAACTTTGTCCTCGGCAACTGCCCTAGAAATTGCTTCGGAACTGATTTTTTTTGAAACGAAAGAGAAAGTAGGAGCGCGAATATCTCTATCACTCTCGTGGCTGCCGATCAATCGTATATCGTTTCGAGAAGTAAAGGGATAATGAGTCGTCAGGTCGGTATCCTTTTTGTTACTTCGTATATGACATTCTGGATGACTACTACCTAGTCGTTACATTTATTCAGATATTCTTACTGCCAATGGGTCTGAGTGGAGTGGTTAGAGGAGCTAATGTAAATTTCCTCAAGCCTCATCTTTGCTCAATATCATTCAACGAATAATGGTGTCTTGATCCCAGTTTTTCGGATCAGGACTAGATTCCCTTAGGTTCCATGATCGCCTGATAGAGCAAGCGGCGAGAAGTGCCACGAACATCTGGTGTCAGCGGGCCTGCAACTTGAATCATGCCAACGAAAACGATGTCCTCAACAGGGTCGATCCAAAACCAAGTACCGGCAGCGCCGCCCCAGTAGTATTCGCCCTTGGAATAACTCTCCGCCTCGACTGGATCTAGAATTACTGCAAAATCCAAACCGAATGCTGTGCCTTGCTGATCTAGGGCGGATTCGGCCATTGCTTTCGGAGTCTGGTCACGGTGCATTAATTCGACCGTAAGAGGCGCCAGTATCCGCTCCCCATCTAGCTCGCCACCATTGAGTAGCATCTGACTGAAACGCATATAATCTGCGGCCGTAGAGACGAGACCGGCGCCTCCAGATTCGAATGCAGGAGCCTTCGTGAAGTCAGCGCCAGGAAATAGTTCGCTGGGGGCCAACGCTCCTGCCTCTGAATAGGTATACATCTGCGAGAAACGACTTAGTTTTTCTTCTGGTACATAAAAGGCAGTGTCCTCCATGTTGAGTGGCGTGAAAATTCTCTCCTCTAAAAATTCTCCAAATTTCTGGCCTGAAAGTACTTCCACTAAATAGCCCTGCACATCAACAGACACTGAATATTCCCACTGTGACCCTGGCTGACTCTTTAATGGAATCTGCCCTAGCTTTTTAACGAAGTCTCTGCCAGTTTCATTTGGCGCGAGAATACCAGCCGCTGCAGCCGCACCTATACCCGCTGCTAGATAAGCGGAATCAACAGTGGACTGGGAAAAGATGCCATAGCTTAGACCACCTGTATGGCTCATCAACTCACGAATGGTCATCTTGTGATTAGCATCTTCAGTGGTCATGCTGCCATCGGCATTGGTTCCGGTATAGACCTGCAAATCTTTCATCTGCGGAATGTACATTTCGACTGGGTCAGAAAGTTTAAACTTGCCTTCTTCATACAGAGCCATCAAAGCAACACCAGTTACGGGCTTTGACATCGAATAGATTCGGAAGAGCGTGTCATTCGTCATCAATGCTCTAGACTCTAAGTTGCGGTAGCCTACAGATTCAAAGTGCACTACTTTGTTGTCGCGCGCGGCGATCGTAACAGCTCCAGCTAGTAGGCCTTCGTCTACGAGATTCTCCATGGCGGCCGTTACACGATTCAAGCGCTCTGAATCCATGCCAACTGCCTCTGGCGAAACTATTGCCAGGTCCGATCCCATGCTAATTGGCATGTCGACGCTGACTGATGTGGTACAGGCTATCAGAGTACTTAGCACTACAAATAACAATGTATGCTTCAAAGCTTTCGAATTAAGACGTATAAAGCTTGTCATGGATGTTTCCGTTTCTTAGGAGATTAACTACAGCGCAGAGTACTTTGAATTAGTGGATCAGACAACATGGATAGACCTTAGAAAGGCAGAGAGTTCACATTGCTGAGTCTGCTCCTACTTTGAACGACCTAAACCAAACTGCATTGGCTGTGGGTGAGATGAAGTGATCTAAATTTATGCCTCCTATATACTGCTTAACTTGTTACCAAACACAATTTGAGTGCCAACTAATATGCGTCTCTATCACTGTAAAAACTCGCGCTCCTTGCGGCCTCTTTGGACGCTAGAAGAACTGGGCTTAGATTTTGAGCTGGTCACGATGACGTTTCCGCCCCGATTCGAACATGTAGGCTATCTGGACATCAATCCTTTGGGTACGGTACCTAGCCTCAAGGATGGAGAGCTTACGCTAACGGAGTCGACAGCCATCTGTCATTACCTTGTAGATAAGTATGGACCGACACCGTTGGCGTTGCGTCCAGATGAGAAAGAATATGGTGAGTATCTAAATTGGTTGTATCGCAGTGATGCGACACTGACATTCCCGCAGACTCTTGTTCTGCGTTATACAAGATTGGAGCCCCAAGAGAGACGGATCCCGCAGGTGGTGGAAGACTATACCAAGTGGTATTTCTCTCGCCTACGCAGCGTCGAGTCGGCTCTAGAAGGTAAAGAATTTCTCTGTTCCGATAGATTTACCATTGCGGATATAGCGGTGGGCTACGCGCTTTTTATGGGAATTTCACTTGGTTTAAGTGATCACTACAAACCAAATTGTCAGCGCTATTTAGCGAATCTCATGGAGCGGGATGGTTTTAAGAAGGCGATGGTACACGAATAGGCTGCCTCGTGTTGCAACTCACTCTAATCTATTGAGCGATCAAACCTAAAAGCAGTTCCAGCCAACCATTATCTACGTTGCTGACTATCGGCTCAACTTCTATGAGTCGGCTTGCAGAGATGCTGCCGTTGCGTTAAGAAACTTCATAACTGTATCTCGCCGTGCAGATTTAAGTTGGGCTAATTCGCCTTCGCTGATATCTTCGGCCGCGCAAGTCTGCAATATCGGTGGGGGTGTCGAGTTACCCTGGTGTTGCTAGCTGTATTTCTACTGTAACGCTATCAACATCTTTTGTTTGAAGGGCAGGCTCGTTCGCTGCAGCAGTAACCGTTGGGATTTCAAGCAGCCGCTGCTGCATTAGCGCTTCACTAAGCTGTAATAAGATCTCTTGCTCGGGTGCTGCAACATCGAAGCGCCCCGTTAGGAATCGAATCTGCTCGAGGCTACCTTCGTCCCCGCCACCGCCGATAAGATTGCCGAGTAGGGAAATGGTGCGGCTGCTATATTAGTAAGGGTATTAGTACTGGCTCTTCGGATTGCTGGACTGAAATTGAACTTTGGGTCGTTCACGTTTCCGCTTATAGGTACTTCGAGATCGATCACGTCGCTTCCATTCACAAGAATGACGATGGCTATCTCTAGAGATAATGAGTTTTCTCCATTCCTTGTAAAAAACCACCGGATCACGTGCTATGCTGCCGGCAGTACTACAAGCCACAAGAGACCTACCATGAGTTTAAGCAGCGAATTTCTCGAAGATTTGGAACTTCTCAACCTATTCAATCTTGATAGTTCACAAGGAGGTATAAAAATCCATCATGAGGCCGCTCCCGAGCGGATTGCCTCGGCGAAGCGTCTATTTGCCTCGAACATCACCACGCTGGAAGACGGCGGCTACCTAACACCCCTAGGTCTTGAGGCTGCCGCTCATGCGCAAGCGCTCGTGACTATGCTACAGACGAAGTCTTAGCTCCAGAACGATGGAGTCAGTATACAGGGTCTGCAATGGGCCATACTTTTCTTAGTAGCCTCGCTCTATTTAGTGCAGCGTTCTTTTCACTTAGCTTTCCTGCTTCTGCTCTGGATTATGCGCCTAACCTCACCGAACACGGCCAGCCCGATCTACGTGGCGTGTGGAATTTCCCGTCGCGTACACCCCTAGAGCGACCGGAGAGATTCGGCGAGACCGAATTTCTTCAAGACGCACATAAAGCCAGCCTGAGCGCTCGGTCTACCCGAGGTGGTAGTACGGGTGCCTATCCTAGCGGGGTGATTGGCGCCTATAACGGTTACTGGAATGATAGAAATGAATTGCAGATCAGTGGCCGAACTTCGTTGACCACACACCCACGCAATGGAAGGATTCTTCCGGTACGAGATGGAATTCATATGCAGCTGGGCGGTGAAATTACAACCGATGTCGATTTCGGCGAGTCACGTCCAGTTCGCTACACCCATGGTGGCGTCGGCCGCACCGGCCCCGAAGATCGCGGCGCTCTCGGAGCGCTGCTTGGTGTTTGTGTCAGGTCCGCCACTATTAACGGGCTACTACAACAATCATATTCAGATTTTTCAGAACGCTGATCATGTGGTGCTCTTGATCGAGATGGGCTGGGATGCGCGCATAGTTAGTCTCGAAGAGAAGCCGCATATAGATAGCTCTATCGAGCAGTGGTCGGGTGATTCACGTGGCTACTGGGATGGCAATACTTTCGTTGTATAGATACGAAATTTCAGTGAAAAGGTTGGTAGTCTAAGTCTGAGAGGCGTTGCTTTTGGTAATGCGAAGGACCGGTTACTTATCGAGCGCTTTACGCCGACTGCCGCTGGAGTGCTCGAATATGAATTTACAGTGGACGACCAAACTACTTTTACATACAAGATAGTCGGTATCTCTTCGATGACTAGCGTCGAGGACAGTATCTACGAATTCGCCTGCCATTCGGGGAACTATGCGATGGCAGTAATTCTGCGCGCGGGTCGTGTCGAAGAAGCTGACGTCGAAGCGGCGGCAGACTAATCCTCTGCTGTGATAGTTCTAGTTTCCCCTGGCAGGGTGAAAAGATCAAAGCTGCGCAGTTCGACCGGGCGGAGCAAGGGGTCGGCTGGGATTGTGACCGGCACGTGCACCCCGATATTTCTTTTCGCTTTAATTCTGTTATTTAGAATTTCTCGTCCGCTAGTTGAGCTGAAGAACCAATACGGCGGAAATGCCATATGTGGATTGTTACGATCCCAGTATTGTGCATCCTGCGCAAAATGTGCATCGTTCGGGTCGGCATCTCCCATATGCAATACTGTCGTGTCATCGTTTAGCGTTACACGCCACACGATATTTTCTATGTCGAGTCTCCCAGTCGGCCACCCCGAGTGCGGAATGCGCACCGCCTCAATCAGTAGTCCCTCCATGTTAAATGTTACAGGTGCATCTTTGTACTCAAGATTCACCGCGGTTACACGCTCATAAATATCAGCTTCATTACTACTACTCTCGCTACGCATAGCGATGACTGCCTGGTTTGGTGCATACAGCCTTATGCCCGATTGGTCCCCTAATAGGCGAACCATATCGACCGGTGAGAAGTGGTCACCGTGGTGATGGCTGACAAACACAGCATCGATACCTTCAAAGGGAGCTGTGCCCGCGAAGAGCGCTTCTTCCAACTCTTCTGGCAACAACATGTACTGTCGAT
Source organism: uncultured Pseudomonadales bacterium (assembly GCA_949372635.1). Taxonomy (GTDB): domain Bacteria; phylum Pseudomonadota; class Gammaproteobacteria; order Pseudomonadales; family Pseudohongiellaceae; genus UBA9145. The sequence continues at coordinate 4,931 of CASIAB010000007.1, read as the reverse complement.
AGTCATCACGAAACAGCGGATCGAATAGAATTTTGGTGTCGCCATGTTCTACCATTAATCCTTCGTTCGCCAGGTAATGGGCTGTGGACTCATGTGCCTGCACTCCTCCCATAATTAATATGAGAAATGCTAGGCCAGCAATTGTCTGTGATGCTTTCTTTGTCATAATTTCTTTCGCCGTTTTTTCACTATTGGACGATAGTCATTTCTTCTAAGAGATTTGTCGCGCCATCCATATACTCCATCACCCATAGCATGTAACGGGCATCGACGGAGATCGCGCGATTCTTCGTATGGTCAAAATCCCAGTCGCCGATGATACTTTCGTAGACGCCATCGAATAGGAGGCCAACAAGTTGTGCCTTACTGTTCATGGTTGCGGTGCCAGAATTACCACCGGTAATGTCTAGCGTGCTCAGAAAATTTACCGGCACCGTACCTATTGATGGTAGGGCATAGTCGCCATACTGACCCGCACGGATAAGAGCTAATTGCTTCGCAGGTGCATTGAATGGATCGACACCTGTGTCCTTGCCGAGAATGCCCTCTAGTGAAGTAAACGGCTGGTTGACCAGTCCATCTTTTGGTTGGTTGCCGCGCACCTGACCGAATGTGACTCGCAGTGAGCTGTTGGCATCAGCATAGATGGGCTGGCCTAGGCTGCGGTTATAGGCAATAACAGCCTCCATGTACTCGGGGCGCCAGCGCTGAAATTGACCGCGTAGTTCCTTGCTTTCGAGCTCGAGTGCCATGCGCTCAGCGTAGGAGAGCACCGCGTAGCGAATCAAGGGGTCGTCGCTAGCCTCAAATTCCTCGACCGAACTATCTAGCCATGCTAGGCGAGTCCCTTCTTCTTTTAAGGATGTTTGCGTATAGCTGTTTTCGATAATCTGGTCTACCTGTCCCTGATTAATGTTACTCGAAATTCCGAAGAAGGAGTCAGTTGCTTGGGAGCGATACTGCTCGGGTAGTTCGGCATAGCGGGAAAGTAAATAACTAAGCGTTGCCTTGTCGACGGTCTCATCAAAGCGTCGACTAATAGCCTGCATCGATTGACGAAAACGTATTAAGTCTCGCTCTTGGTAACCGGGCTCTCTTTCTGTATCGGGCTTTTGTTTTTCCATGGCTAAGCGGTACAGGCGATGTGCGGCGCTAGGCAGAGTTGCATAGCCCATATAGCTGCGCACAAGATCAGACTCGCGTGCGGCATGATTTGAGTCTATTAGTGCTTCGAGTTGACCTACTGCAGGAGCATACCGTTCGCGTCTGTCAAAATCTCTGTTGATCCATTCGACAAGATCTGTCTCAGCCGCTATGCGTCTGTCGATAAAGTCGCTTTTCCCGTAGCTCTCCACCATAGATTGAAAGTTCTTTGAGTAGTTGCTTAAGCTGGCAAGCGTGCCTTCGTAAGCGATACGTGCAGCGCTGCCGTCTGCGGAGTTCTCGTTGATGATGCTGATTATGTCCTCACGAAAACCGCGCGCCTGTGGGTAGTACCACTCAAACTCATTCTCAACCTCGGCGGCAGTGCGGTAGCGGTTTGTGCCGCCGGGATAGCCGACACCCATTACAAAGTCGCCATCTTCTACGCCCTTCGCGCTAACTTCTAAGAAACTTGCAGGAGAATAGGGCACGTTGTCTTCGCTGTATTCTGCAGGTCGCCCATCTGTTCCTACGTAGGCACGATAGAAACCGAAGTCACCCGTGTGACGTGGCCACTGCCAGTTATCGATGTCGCCGCCATATTTTCCGATGCTTGTTGCTGGCGCATAGACGAGACGTACGTCGCGAACTTCCAAGCGCTTGATTAGAAAATATTCCAAGCCCTGGTGAAAAGAGGAAACGCCACAGCGATGATTGCCCGACGATTCGCAATCAGCGATCAGAGACTTCCGATTCGCCTCGATCATTTTGTAGCGATCTATTCCAGAAGTCGACGTAGTAACGTCAGCCAGCACGTTTGAAGTCACGTCGGTTACTTCCTCGGTGACATACACGCGCGTACCCGGCGCAGTTGGAATCTCTTCACCGAGTTGCCTCGCTAAGAATCCATCGGCCAGTAGATTATTATCCGGCGTGCTGTTGTACTGCACAGAACCATAGATACAGTGATGATTGGTCACCACTAAGCCCTGGGGTGATACGAAGGATGCACTACACCCGCCCAAGCTGACGACAGCATTCATCGGGAACTGATCCAGGCGACTAAGATTCTCGGGGTTAATTGCGAGGCCTAGCTGCCGCAGTTGATCACCCAGATCGGGCAGCTGATGTGGCTGCCACATGCCTTCATCAGCGACGGAGCTAGTGCCGATTGCAGCAAGGAATATAAGAGGTGCTAGAGCTCTGCGAACGATTCGCGTCGGTTCTTGCTTTGGCTTAATGGTAAACATTGTTAGATCACCTAGTTAACTAATTGGGGAAATAGAATTTAGTAAATGCTTAGATGTCTCAGTTCAGATTAGGCAGACTAAATCATCCATAAAGCGCATATAATACTGACACCCGGTGCAGTATCGCAAGATTTATACGGCCAATTCTGTGCTAGGTTTGATGATCATGGTGTCGCCACCGACAAATGGTGAGCAGTGAGAAGCGAGGGACATGGACTTCGGGCGCATTAGCTTTTAATCTAGTGCTTAGATACTTAGAAATTCCAACAATAGACGTGCGGCAGGCCTTCTTCTCAGTATGTGCGAAGTGCTAAGCCGGCAGCATAATAGGGCCAAAACTCATGCACTCTTCTATCAAAGTCCGGAGAGCCTTAGCGTTCTTATTTTCCTCAATCGCCTTGTTGTTTGCCAGCCAGACAATGGCGCAAGGCCTGACGGGTACAGAAAACGGCGAGTGGCGCTATCTCGGTGGCGATGCAGGCAACACGCGCTACTCATCACTGAATCAAATCGATGCCACGAATTTCTCAGACCTTGAGCAGGCTTGGATTTGGCGCAGCGATAATTTTGGCCCGAATCTCGACTACTTCTCTCGTTCCACACCAACCTATGTGGACGGCATGTTGTACACCGTGGCGACTCCGCGCCGACAGGTCATTGCCATGGATCCGGCTACAGGCGAGAATTTATGGACTTTCCGCGAGCCTGCCACGATTCGCCACCAACGTTCGCCGCGGCAGGCATACGGTAAAGGTGTCGCTCATGCTGAGGTAAACGGCAGAAAAGTTGTCTACATCACGACGCCCGGCTTCTTCCTTTGGGCGCTAGATGCCAAGACTGGCAGGCCCTTAGAGAATTGGGGAGAACCCGTTCCCCTTGATGGTTTCGGTCAGACCGGTGCCGTAGATCTTATTCCCAAGCTTGTTGAAGACTGGGGCCCGTGGCAGGACTATGTCGTTGCCGGCGGCAGCTACGACCCGGACTACGGTATACCGCGCGAACTTGGGATGGTTACCGCCTCAGCCCCGCCGATTGTTGTAAATGGTGTAGTCGTCGTCTTGGTTGGGCATCAACCTAGCTACGGACAGACTCGTATCGAGAATGTCCCGGGCGACATAATGGGTTTCGATGCGGCGACCGGTGAGTTTCTGTGGAAGTTTCATTCCATTCCCCGGCCCGGCGAAGTAGGTAACGAGACCTGGGAAAACGATGCCTGGCAGTGGTCCGGCGACATCTCCACGTGGGCACCAGCCTCTGCTGACCCTGAGCTAGGGCTCGTCTACATGGTAACCAATGCATCTACTGTGCAAGCCTATGCCGGTCACCGTCCTGGATATAACTTATTTGGCGGCAGTGTGTTGGCGCTGGACGTGCAAACCGGCGAACGTCGTTGGCACTATCAAATTCATCGCAGCGATCAATGGAACTATGACTTGCCTACTCCACCCATGTTGATGGACTTAACCGTCAATGGGCAAACGATACCTGCACTTATTCAGAATACTAAACAAGGCCTCGTGTTCGCCTTTAATCGAGAGACCGGCGAGCCGATTTGGCCAATAGAGGACCGTGAGGTATTCCAAACACAGGTGCCAGGTAATTACACCGCTCCTACTCAGCCATTTCCAACTTGGCCGGAACCTGTTGACGGGATTGTAACGAACGGCCTTACCGAAGAGTTTGTTATAGATTACACGCCGGAGTTAAAAGAACAGGCGATGGTAATCCTGAATGGCTATCGAGTTGGTGGCTTGTATGTTCCCGCTCTGCCACAGGGGCATGAGAATGACTATATCAACAATATCGGCTGCATCGGCGGCGGCAATGTTATTCCGCATCCGCCTGTCGGCGATCCGAGTACGGGCTTGATGTTCGCATCTCACGCGCGCAATTGTTTCGCGCCGGGGTTCATGAGGCCAACGAACGGGGTCGATAGAGACAATCCTAACTATCCAATCCCAGGTCAGGGCGGTGTGACACCAAATAGCACGCCGACTACTGGCAAGACCGTGGCGGCTTGGTTGCCTGGCGGCGGCGGCGGGCTGCCTACCATAGATGGCCTCAGAGTTTTCAAGCCGATGGATAATCAACTGACCGCGTATCAGATGAATAGCGGCGAGAAGGCCTGGTCGATGGCGCTCGGCCCTACTCCTGATTCGATTAAGAACCATCCTCTGTTAGAAGGTGTTGACGTGCCTGACACTGGAGGTGTCGGTTGGTCCATACAAATGGTGATGGCTGATCTTCTGGTACAAACTCGCGCATTGAGCGAAGGAGGGGTACAGCAAATACCCGATGCGCCACTTGCGCTAAATGCACGCGACAAATTCACTGGCGAGATCGTCGGCAGTGTGCCGCTGCCCGCCCCTGGTCAATACGGCATGATGACCTATCTGCATCAGGGTAAGCAGTATATCGTCGTACAGATCGGCAGCTCGCGTACAGATTTTCCTGCTGCTTTGGTTGCTTATAGGCTGCCTGACTAGCAGTAGGCGGGGTGAGGAGATCAAAACATGAAGACAGGTCTCGTTCTAAGTT